>NZ_BAJX01000008.1 GCF_000613925.1 Prevotella histicola JCM 15637 = DNF00424 | reverse complement strand
TTGGAAAAGAAGCGAAAGTGCAACGACCATAGTGGAAAATAGAAAAGGTGGCTATCTCAAAATGCGAGATAACCACCTGATGAACGATAAATGAAAGTGTTTACAGATTACATCGTCGTGCTTCTCAAAGCACGCAAAGCAGGATGGCACAGAGAATTGCCAGCCAGAAGAGAATGCTCAGCAGCGTAAATGTCACTTTTAGAATTACCCTGACTATAAAGCGTAGTATCAGAAAGCCTGCAATGACAGAGACGGCAGTTACGACTTGCGGCGTTACCATCTTCGATATAAGCCAAATGACACCGATAACGATGGAAAGTAGGATTGCGAGTTCGATAAAGCGTGTCCAAGAGAAGCGGCGGACTTGCTTGGGAGAAGTCGGCTGCTGCTTGATATTATCGGTTTTGTTTGATGCGTCTGCCTTGATGAAGGCAGGTGTGTGAACGATTTCGTTAAGCCGTGAGGACAATGGAAGCTCGCTTCTATTGTCTCGGCGAGAAATCGCACTTTTAAGAACATCTTGATTCATGATGATTGTATTCATATCGGAGCTTTTAATAGTTCAAGAGCAATAACAAGATGCGCAGGCTACACAAAGACAAGTGTTTGTACAAACTCTTGGCGTGTGGAGCGGAGCGTTTATCTTGGCTCTTGACACTACAAAAGCTCCCGATGGTGCTACATCAAGTCATGTTCTTACTATCGACGGTTGGCAGGCCATTAACCTCTATAAGCAGAACGATTGTCCCTGTCAGTTCGGTGTAGAGTTTCTCATACTCTGGAATTGAGCCAAAGTCGTCTGTCAGTTCGTACTTATTGAAAACGCTTTGCACAGCCTTATTCTTCAGAAGCATTGGTGTTAGTCTTTCAGGAAGAGGAGAAGGGAGTTCTTTCTCGAACTCATTCTCTAAAACTGAAACAAGGGTGTCGTACTTGGAGAAATGCAGTCCTTGATACAGAACTTCGCTTGCCATCGTCTCCGCCTCGGGATGAGAAAAGCCTTGTGCCACTGCATCGCAGTAGGTGGTAAGGGCTTCATCGGCTCTTGCCGTTATGAATGGTTTGTCACTTAGCATTTCGGGGAAATGCTCACTGAGGTAGTTCTCTAACTTCAAACGGAAGTAAGAAAGCTCTTTCTTTGTTTCCATAATCATCTATTATTTTAGGGTTATACATTAATATATTATATGCCCATAGTTGTATTGAACTTACTGAGTTTTCCAGCCAGTTCTTCCATGTCACGTTCCACTTTCTTGTTTGTTATTCGTGCATAAATCTGAGTTATTCTGATATTTGTATGTCCAAGCATCTTTGATACAGACTCCATTGGTACCCCTTTGGATATAGACATAGTGGCGAAAGTATGCCTTGCCATGTGGAAGGTCAGATTCTTTTTTATGCCACAAAGGTCGGCAATTTCTTTCAAATATGAGTTGATACGCTGGTTGCTCAACATAGGAAAGACTTTCCCCCCTTTTCTATTGATGTCGTAGTACTTTCTTATAATGGCAAGTGGAATGTCCAGTAACATGACGTTTTCATCTACGCTTGTCTTGTATCTCTTGGTGATGAGCCATTGTCTTTCTTCTACGGTAACAATTTTATCGTAGGTAAGATTATATACGTCAATGTAGGCTAATCCCGTGAAGCAGGAAAAAATAAAAATATTCTTTACTAACTCCAGCCGTTCTATGTCAAAGTGCTTCTTCATAATACAGAGTACCTCTTCTTCTGTGAGGTAGCCACGATCTACCAATTCATAGCGCAGCTTGTGATTCGCAAATGGATCATGCATGATAAGTCCTCTGTTCCTCGCATAGTTCACGACCGTTTTCAGGTTTCTCAATTTCTTGGTGGTTGTGTTATGCACGCCACCTACAACAGATGTAAGGTATAATTCGAAGTCCTGAACAACGGCACTTGTCAGTTCTGTCAGTCCAATATCCTTGCGATGATACTTTGCTTGTAGGAAATCCTGAAAGTTCTGCCTCACCACCTTATACTTATAAAAAGTACCCTTTGTTAATGTCTTACCAACTTGTTGTGTGATGGAGTCTATGTACTTGTCAAAGACTGGCAGAAAAGTTGTATATTCTTTGTCTGTACCAAGGAATACCGACCTGATAAGGTCTATGGAAAGTTCCTCTGATGTTTCATATTTCCTGTAAATCTGCATCAGTGTTGTTGTCAGTGCATCTATAGAAGCATTAATGGAGAGTGCTTCTGCTGTTCTGCCAATCATTCTGCTGGTTTTGTTACTCCACTTGGATTTATCCACAAAAATTTTAGTGGATCCAAGATTTGCCTTTTCGCCACCGAGATATATTCGGAGCATTACAGGTGATTTTCCTTCTTTGTTCTCATAGTTGGAACGTAGGTAGTAGGATACCTTGAAAGTCGTTTTCATAACACATCATTTTAGTGTAGCTTTTTGGCTACAAAGTTCGACATAAGTTCTTGAAAACGAAAGTTTTGCATGCCGTCAATTTGATAGTCATTTTCCATTCATTGCTACATTTTTTTGAGAGCCTGCTTTTGTGTAGCAATTTCTGTAGCAGAAAATGACCGAATGATGACTATCAAAAGGTATAGTTTGGCAGTCAAACGGATATGGATAAAAAACAAAAAATCGCTGTAAAACCTTGATTTTACAGCGATTATCCTTGTTTTGAAGGCTAAAATGACGTATTGTTTGACATCCTTTTGAAACCTATTTGTGGACCAGCCTGGGCTTGAACCAGGGACCTCCAGATTATGAGTCTGTTGCTCTAACCAACTGAGCTACAAGTCCGGGTTTCTTAATTCGGCTGCAAAGATAATGAAAAATAATGAAAAGATAGAAACAACATGAAAGGAAAATTAAACTTTTAACACATTTTGAGTAGTCGGATAAAGACTTTATGGCCCTTTTAAAGTAACTTTGCATGTCTGTAAGGCATGTTTGTTCTGCAGTTCCTGACCTCTGTATGCGTGACATGATAGGACAGATCACACCTTTACGAGTAAGACTATTGGACAATATTCTATAGGCATTTAATTTAAAATCTGTATATAAAAGACTTTGAGAACAATATATATTAAACAGGGAGAAGTACCGAAGTTACCACCCCTTGTTGCTACTATAGGCTTCTTTGATGGGGTACATCGCGGTCATCAGTTCTTGATTAATCAGGTTATTGATGAGGCTAAAAGGAACGAGATGGAGTCTGCTGTAATCACATTCGATGCACATCCCCGTCAGGTTCTGCAGTCTGAATATCAGCCAGAGTTGCTTTCTACCCTTGAAGAGAAGCTATTGTTACTATCGAAGACACATGTAGAGAATGTCATTGTGTTACATTTTGATAAGTCATTGGCAGCCTTATCAGCCCGTAACTTTATGGATGAAGTTCTTTCTAAACAACTGAATGTAAAGGAACTCCTTATAGGTTATGACAATCGTTTTGGTCATAATCGTCAGGAAGGGTTTGATGATTATGTCCGATATGGGCATGAAATAGGAATAAAAGTCCTTCATGCAGATCCATTCCAGCCTAACGGAGAAAAAATAAGTTCCTCTTTAATACGCAGATATATTATGCAAGGAGAGATGGAAGCTGCCAATCGCGCGTTAGGATATGCCTATTCTATAAAGGGAAAGATCGTAAAAGGTTATCAGAACGGTCATAAGTTGGGATTTCCAACAGCCAACCTTGACATGAGCTCCAGCTTAAAACTCATCCCCGCATCTGGTGTTTATGCGGTGAAAGTCCGTCTGGAAGACTCTGTAGAGTGGAAAAGAGGAATGATGAACATTGGTATACGCCCCACTTTCAATGGTTCAAAAATTTCTTTAGAAGTGAATATTTTTAATTTATCTGACAACTTGTACGATCAGACTCTTTGTGTTTCTTTTGTACAACGCATACGAAAAGAGAGGAAATTTGAATCCTTGGAAGCATTGTCTCATCAGCTCGAACAAGACAAGATAGCCGTAAACCACCTATTTGATGCCATTGATTAATTCATAAAATATAGATCATCAACTGTCATAAATTTGCTTATATGAATAATAAAAACATATGGACTTCGATCCTCTACATCATCTTGTTTATATCAGCTTTCGTACTATTACAGGTCTTTGGTAGCTGGATTGCCAAAGGATGTTATGCCTTATCAAGGGAATTCCATTGTCTGAAGTATCCAACTATAGTAATAGTTCTGAACTACAATCCGTTATTGACGTTCTTGGTAGTCTTTTGACGATCGTTATTTTTATCCGAGCAAGATGGTCAAAGGTATCAAGAGATTATCTAAAAGCACGACCATGGGCTGTCCTAATGTGGACCTTCTTGTTGACAATTGGCTCTATTCTTCCCATGGAATTTATATCTGAGAAAGCAAATCTGACGTTACCAGACCAGACACAGCATTTCTTTGAGCTCATAATGAAGACTCCTTGGGGATATATAGCCGTAGCAATAATGGCTCCAATAGCCGAAGAACTTGTTTTTCGTGGGGCAATATTGAACAAACTTCTAAGTAGTCTTAAGGGTGACCAACATTGGATTGCCATCGTTTTATCAGCTTTGATATTTGGAATTATCCATCTGAACTTTGTACAAGGGCTGCATGCTTTCCTTATAGGACTACTGTTAGGGTGGATGTTTTACCGAACAGGCAGTGTAATTCCTGGTATTTTATTCCATTGGGTGAATAATACTGTAGCATTTTTGATGTTCCATTTAATGCCACAGATGAATGATGGAAAGCTTATAGACCTGTTTCATGGTGATAGCCGACTAATGTATGGTGGATTATTCTTCTCACTTTGTATTCTTATCCCATCACTTTTCCAACTTGTAATACGGATGCATAAAGCGAAATAAACGGTCTTTGAATGTTAAGACCGATAAATTAAAAAGAGTCCGGGTTCTATGGAAAGATCTTCCAAAGAGCCTGGACCTTTTTTGTTTATATGATAACCTGATTACATGTTATCACATTCTTCGTTCTCATGAACAGGGATTTTAGCCTCCTTAGTGGTCTTCTCTGCCTTGTAACCAAACTTCTCGAAAGACTTCTGAATCAAGTTTTCATTGGTCTTCTGAGCGTCATAAGTGACATAAACCTTCTGTTCATTAGCATCAGTTTTAATCTCTTTTACCCCCTTAACAAAGCGAAGATTGTTCTTAACCCTTGCTTCACAGTTTGCGCAATGCATCTGTGGTGTTGTTGTGAAAATAACTGTTTTGAGGTCTTTTGCTGATGCAATCATGGCTACCATGAGGAGCATCATTGTGAAAATTGCTTTCTTCATAATCGTTTATTGTTTTGTTTGTTTATTGATTGTTTGATATTATTGATACCAAATGAGAATTACATGCGCTTTCCAAGGTTAAGTCTTATGCCCACATACCCCATTGCGCCTTGTATTGGACCATATATCATAGTAGGTTCGAAACCGTTATCCCAAGGGTTCTGATAGCCTACAATTGGGTTCTTCTGCTTGAAATTCGTAAGATTCTCACCACCTATATAAACAGAGAAGTGACGGAAGTAACGCGTAATCTGTGCATTAAGTTGCCCATAGGCCTTATAATTACGATCCCATGAAAGGTTTCCTGATGCAAGAGTATAAGGTTCAGGCATACGTCCACCACCATTCAATGCCACTGTTGCATCGAACTGCCAGAGTCCTAAAGGCGTCTTATAGCTTGCAGTTAACAATCCTTTGTATCGGCTTTGTAATGGTTTCCACATCAATTGGCCGTTGTATGTTGCCTTTACGAGGTTATAACGATAAGCTGCAGTTAGTTCAAGGCCTTTGAAAAGAGGATAAGATGCATCTATCTGGAATGTATGAGAGTAACTTTTTCCGTCTAAATTGGTGATATGAAGCTCTTGCGGATTTGTGTCATAGTCAACAATTGCCTGCGAAAGGAAGTGAGTATAATAATACTCTGCATTCAGTTTCAATGTCTTTTGACCAACAGGAATCAGGAAGGCAAGGCATGTCCCATAGTTCCAGGCAGACTCTTGATTGAGTTTATCAACGATAAGTCGTCTACCAGAAGCCATCAAATAGTTATTTTCAGCCAATGCATGTGGACTTCTATAACCCTTTCCTGCAGAGAGACGGATAGTAAGGAAGCTTGCAGGAACCCACTTCAAATGGAATCGGGGAGTAACGAACGTACCATAAACATTACTATGATCTACGCGTAACCCAGCCATAGCAATGAACTTTCCATTGACATTATAAGTGTATTGCACGTAAGCTCCTGGCGTTGTTTCACTTTCAATACCACCTACAAGTGGGTATAAATTACCGTAATTTGATGGTATTGCTCCCACTGGCAACGACAGATTCTGATGTAAATAATCATAGTTGAGACTTAAACCAGCCGAAAGGTTGTGCTCTGGAGTGAAGTTTGTCTCAAAGATTAAAGATGCATATGCATTCTTTTCGTTCACATCATACTGTTTAATACCATATGATGCATTCTGTTTATGCATAGAAACATTACCCATAAGTGCCATGTTTGTTCCATGTTCCGGGTTCAAAATGATAGCATGCTTCATATAGGCTTCGTAACGATCCGTACCTATATTAATACGATAAGGTTCCAGTCCAGCTGTCATTGAGTGGTGGTGATTGACCTGACCGCTCATCCTGTCTTCTTTTAAGAGGGATAAACCAGCATGGAGCATATAGTTACCAGTCTTCCAATACCACCTATTTTGCAGGTTATACTGTCTCACTTGTGGGTCATCTTGGAAGCCATCTCCATTGCCATCATGCTTACTCCAGTTGTTTTCAAAGTGTGCCAATAGTTCCGTACTAAGGTTTTTGTTACCATTGATATGGATATTTCCATCAGCATTTGCCTCAAATTTCCCCATCGTATTACCATAAAGATTAACCGAAACACCTGTTGGATCTTCTGGTTTAACGTACTCTACGTTTATCTGACCAGTCATTGCCTCATAGCCATTCTTAACAGATGAGTTGCCTTTGCTAACCTGTAAGCTCTTCATCCAGCTACCTGGAACATATCCGAGACCATATGGAAGGGCTGCACCACGGAAGTTTGGAAGGTTCTCTGTGAGCATTTGGACATACGTTCCACTAAGTCCCAGCAGCTTAACTTGTCTTGCTCCCGTTGTAGCATCAGAGTAGTTGACATCTACGGAGGGATTATTTACGAAACTTTCTCCCAGGTTACAGCATGCTGCTTTGAAGAGTTCATCACGTAAAATATCTTTTCCGTTGATGGCACCAGCCAATGTTCGTACCGTTGCTGCACGTGCTGTGACGGTGACATTATCCAATGTCTGGTCTTTCAGAGTTGCTGTTGAGTCGGGAGTTGACTGTTGAGCAGAGGCTGATATGCAAGTTAATAATGACAGACTTGCTAAGTATATAATTTTATTCATTGCCTTTGATTAATGTTTAAAGATGATGTTTCAATATAAATAAGGTGTGATTACCTACATTCATATTGTGCTATATCACGAAACTTTCCACCAGTTAACAGACGCTTATCTAATCATTCATAAGTCTGATAACCAGTGTGACACCTCCGAATATTCTCTCTTAAAGGTGTAGAGAATATCCTCTTTAAATCAAAAGCATTGTAAGAATGCGAAGATATTGCCGCGGTGGGCTATGCCAAAGCAATGACAACATCTTCTCTGGAGCCTTTGTCTGAACAAGCAAAGGCAACAATTCACAACTTGTCGTTAGTTGTGGAAGAAGTGATAACTGCACTGGATGAAACTGATGTGTTACAGTTTGAGCAGTATTCGTTGGTGAGAGCGTCTTTATTTGCATCTTCATGCAGTGCTTGGCATCAGAATTCTTGCAATTCTTTTTCTCCATTTGCTGCGCTAAAGACACATTACCCGTATGCTCGCACACCATTGTCATGATGCCCGAACCAATCCATACTATCAAAATTGAGAGTAAGATTGAAAATAATATATTAATAGACTTTCTCATTATCCGCATGCAAAGTTAGGGATTTATTTGTATATTTGCAAAGTTTTTAATTTTAATTTAGATGTTAAAAATACGCCTTAATAGGCGAATCGGGTATATTGGAGGCATAGTTTTAGCTATTCTCCTATTGTTATATTTGGCTTATCGTTGTCAACCTCTGTCTCAAAAGAACATGGAAGAGAGTACTGTGATTGTCAGTCAGTCATCCTATTACCAAATAGAGGTGAATGGTAAACCCAGAATTTATTTCTCAGACTATAGTGATTCGTCTTTTGTTGGCGGTTCTATCAATAAGGATTCTATCTATAAACGGCGTATCGAGCAGCACGGATATTGGGTAAATCGTTTCTCCATCATACCCTCTTGCTTTGGTCGTATCGTCATTGGATGGAATCATAAGCCCTCACGAATAGTCAATTTAAGGGATAATCACTTAAAGAAACTGCTCTTTCACTCACTAATACAGATGGACGCTGAACTAGGGGGACTACAAACCAAGCGTAACGAACTGGGATATTATCTCCGTGTACACAGTGTGCAAGATTACGGATATAACAAGATTGCAGACTATCACGCAATGGTTGTACATCAAATGGACTCTCTTCAGAGAATCATGAAGGTTGTACATGACATGACGTTGTCAACTTCCCACCTTCAGATAAGACAGATTAACAACTATGTTATACAACCGAATGCTAATAAAAAGACTATCTCCTGCAATCGCCTGAAGATATATAAAGAGTCACAGACTGTACTTTTGCAGACCGAAACGGGTATGACTCCTTTCGGTATCTCTACACGTTTAACCATCCCCAAGGCGATTGACAATCTAAAACAACACCATCTTCTTCACCCGAAATCGGTAGGTCCCGAGATAGAAGGAATACATCTTCCCAGCGGTATATATAAAGGTGAAACACAGAAAGGTATCCCTAATGGATATGGAAAGTTGTTCGGCAACAATGGTAGTTTCTATGACGGACACTGGAAAAGAGGCAAACGAGATGGCTTTGGTATCTATGTTGCCCCTAACGAATACTTACAAGTAGGAGAATGGAAGAATGATATCTTTAAGGGAGAACGTCTCACGTACACCACAGAACGTATCTACGGAATAGACCTTTCACGACATCAGCATGAACAAAATAATAAGTATTACCATATCTACTGGAACAAACTACGTATCACAGACCTCGGAACACTGAGTTCCAAGACGATCAATGGCAAGGTTGATTACCCTATTTCATTTGCTTATGTCAAATCAACTGAAGGCTGTACCATACTTAATGCCTATTACTTAACGGATTATACAGAGGCACGTCGTCATGGCATAAGGACAGGAACCTACCATTTCTTTTCGACAACTACGCCTGGTGCAGCACAAGCGGACTATTTTCTAAAACATAGCAAGTTCAATAAGCACGATCTTCCTCCGGTATTGGATGTAGAACCAAGTGATGTCCAGATAGCGAAAATGGGCGGAGCAAAGGTTATGTTCAGGAGTATTCGTGCGTGGTTAGAGCGTGTAAGACAACGCACGGGAAGGCGTCCTATCCTCTATATCAGCCAATCTTTTGTAAACCAATATCTACCTTTGGCTCCTGATTTAACTGATAATTATTTGGTTTGGATAGCTCGTTATGGAGAATATAAGCCAAATGTAAAACTGATTTATTGGCAACTCAGCCTGATGGTAAGGTGCGTGGGATACATGGTGGCGTAGATATCAACGTCTTCAATGGATATCGGAATCAGTATGAAGACTTCCTTAAACGACATTGTTTCTGATTCTGACGACTTATGAAACAAGAAAGGATTCTCTGAAGAGGAATAAACTTATCACACTCTACAAAGAATCCACTAAGCATACCCAGCAGTTGGGTGCTCTTGTACCCAACGAATAAGTCCTCTTGTACCCAACCGCTGGGTAGCAGACTACCCAACTGTTGGGTACAACTCCACCCTACTGCTGGGTACAATTTCTGTCTTTTACTGGCACGTTCATGCTCCGCACATATGGTGCGCACGCCCAGCACATATGGAGTTGACGCCCCGCACATATGGAGTTGTTGGCAAGCACCATTCGTGCTCATCACTCAACACCATTCCATTTCCGCACTCCTTCTCCTCCAAATCACACCCTTAAGAAAGCAAACAACAAACTATGAGATAACGTTCATCAGCAATTAAAACACAATATCAGCCGCATTTTGCGAATAATTTCGTAAATTTGCAACCTATAAGAATATATTCGATTTAATAATAAAGATGAACGTTTTAGAATTATCTGAGCAGGAGATTGGCCGTCGCCAAAGCCTGCAGGAATTGCGTGACATGGGAATTAATCCCTATCCAGCAGCAGAGTTTCCCGTAAATGCTTACTCTACTGACATCAAAGAGCAATTCAAGGAAGACGAACAGCGTGAGGTTGTCATTGCAGGACGTATGATGGGACGTCGTGTTATGGGTAAAGCTTCCTTCGCAGAGATACAGGATAGCAAAGGTAGAATCCAAGTTTATATCACTCGTGACGACATTTGTCCAGGTGAAGACAAAGACTTATACAACAAAGTATTCAAGAAACTGCTTGACATTGGTGACTTCATCGGTATCAAAGGCTTTGTATTCAAGACACAAATGGGTGAGATTTCCGTTCATGCAAAGGAGATCACACTACTCTCAAAGAGTCTGAAACCACTGCCTGTCGTAAAGTATAAGGACGGTGAAGCATACGATAAGTTTGAAGATCCAGAGCAGCGTTATCGCCAACGTTACGTTGATCTCGTTGTGAACGATGGCGTTAAGGATACCTTCTTGAAGCGTGCTACGGTCTTACGTACCATGCGCCAGTTCTTTGATGAAGCTGGTTACACAGAAGTAGAGACCCCAACACTGCAGAGTATCCCTGGTGGAGCAAGTGCACGTCCATTCATTACACACTTCAATGCACTGAACATTGATATGTACATGCGCATTGCAACAGAGCTATACCTCAAGCGTTTGATCGTTGGTGGCTTTGAAGGTGTTTATGAAATTGGCAAGAACTTCCGCAACGAAGGTATGGACCGCTTCCATAATCCAGAGTTCACTTGTGTCGAACTGTACGTTCAATACAAGGATTACAATTGGATGATGTCATTCACAGAGCGCCTGTTGGAGAAGATTTGTACCGAAGTTAACGACAAACCTGAAGTACAGGTAGGTGATAAAACAATTAGTTTCAAAGCACCATTCCGCCGCTTGCCTATCCTCGATGCTATCAAAGAGAAGACTGGTTTCGACTTAAACGGCAAGACAGAGGAGGAGATTCGCAACATAGCTCTCAATGATTTGAAGATGGAAACCATTGATGAGAGCTTTGGTAAAGGCAAGCTCATTGACGAAATCTTCGGCGAATTCTGTGAAGGAACATACATTCAACCAACCTTCATCACTGACTATCCTATTGAGATGTCACCACTAACGAAGAAGCATCGTTCTAAGCCTGAGCTGACAGAACGCTTCGAATTGATGGTCAACGGTAAAGAGTTGGCAAATGCTTACTCTGAGTTGAATGACCCAATCGACCAAGAAGAGCGATTCATTGATCAGATGCACTTGGCTGATAAGGGGGACGATGAGGCAATGATCATTGACCAAGACTTCCTCCGTGCATTACAGTATGGTATGCCTCCTACATCTGGTATCGGTATTGGTATTGACCGTCTTGTCATGCTTATGACTGGAAAAGAATACATTCAGGAGGTTATGCTCTTCCCACAAATGAAGCCTGAGCCAAAGATTCCACAAAGTTCTGTAAAGGAATGGGCTGAACTTGGGGTAGCTGAAGACTGGGTATATGTTCTGCGAAAAGCAGGCTTTAACCTCATCTCTGACATCAAAGACGAGAAGGCACAAGGCTTACAGCAGAAGCTCGGAGAGATCAACAAGAAGTATAAACTCGGTTATGAGAAGCCTTCAGTTGATGATATTCAACAGTGGATTGATAAAGCAAAATAACAAATCCATAACTAACTCCTGTACAAAGGGAGTGCTTTTGTATGCTCTTTAGTGTGTAATTTAATATATACCATAGAGCATCATACTGCAAAAGCTTCTTCTTTTGTAAGGAATTAGCGGAGATGTAAAGCAATGTTCGACGTTGGTAAAATAGCAATCATAGGAAGCGGTAGCTGGGCAACAGCTATCGCTAAGATTGTTATTGAGCATACTCACGACATCGGTTGGTACTTTCGAAAGGAAGACAAGATTGAAGAATTCAAACGAAAAGGACATAATCCGGCATATCTTACTAGGGTTCATTTCAACTTAAATGAGATCTTTTTCTCATCAGACATCAATGAAATTGTTGAAGAATACGACACTTTAGTATTCGTTACACCATCTCCTTACTTAAAAGACTTACTGAAAAAACTCAAGAAAGAGCTTCACTCTAAGCTTATTGTTACAGCTATTAAAGGTATAGTACCAGATGAAGACCTCGTCTGTTCAGAATATTTTCATAAGGCATATAGCGTACCTTACGAGAACTTAGCAGTCATAGGAGGGCCTTCACATGCTGAGGAAGTAGCCATGGAACGGCTTACCTATCTTACTATAGGCTGTTCTGACGTGGACAAAGCACGTAGTTTTTCGGAGAAATTGGCATCAAGCTATGTAAAGACCAAGACCTCTCAAGACGTCATAGGCATTGAGTATGCCTCCGTATTGAAGAATGTCTATGCTATAGCAGCTGGTATGTGCTATGGCTTAAAGTATGGGGATAACTTCCAAGCTGTGCTGATGTCGAATGCAATGCAGGAGATGAACCGCTTCCTTAATACCATTAATCCCATAGAAAGGGCTATCATTGACAGCGTTTATCTTGGTGATCAATTAGTCACAGGGTACAGTAAGTTTTCACGTAACCACACCTTCGGTGCAATGATAGGGAAAGGATACAGTGTAAAGGCAGCACAGATTGAAATGGAAATGGTGGCAGAAGGGTACTTCGGAACAAAATGTATGAAGGAGATAAACCGTCGGTTGCATGTCAACATGCCTATCTTGATGCGGTATACAACATCCTTTACGAGCGTATCAACCCACAAACGGAAATAAAATTATTAACAGATTCATTTAGATAAACACAAATGGAAAGTATTAAGTTAGACATTACGAAAGCCGCCCAGTTCTTGAATCCGGGCGCAGTAGAGGCTTATGCACCTCACGTAGCTGCTGCTCAAGAAGCATTAGAAAAGGCTACTTGTCCTGGCAATGACTTCCTTGGATGGCTTCATTTGCCATCAAGCATTACCCCAGAGTTCCTCAGTGAGATCCAGGCTGTTGCCAACACACTCCGTGAGAAATGTGAGGTTGTAGTCGTAGCAGGCATTGGCGGCTCTTATCTCGGTGCTCGTGCTGTCATTGAAGCTTTGGGTAACAGCTTCGCTTGGCTTGTAAACGACAGAAAAAATCCTACGATTCTCTTTGCAGGAAACAATATTGGAGAGGATTATCTCTCGGAATTAACAGACTATCTTAAGGGTAAAAAGTTTGGTGTTATCAATATTTCAAAGTCTGGAACAACGACAGAAACAGCCCTCGCATTCCGTCTTTTAAAGAAGCAATGTGAAGAACAGATGGGTAAAGATGCCGCAAAAGACGTCATCGTAGCCATCACTGACGCTCATAAGGGTGCTGCACGTGCTGCCGCAACCAAGGAAGGTTACAAGACATTTGTTATCCCTGACAATGTTGGTGGACGCTTCTCGGTCCTCACACCAGTTGGTTTGTTACCTATTGCTGTTGCAGGTTTTGACGTAAAAGCATTGGTAGAAGGTGCACAGGTAATGGAGAAAGAGACTTCAAATGAGGTTCCATTTGCAAACAATATTGCAGCTCGTTACGCATCAGTTCGCCAAGGTTTATACTCTCAAGCAGGTAAGAAGATTGAGATTGTTGCCAACTTCCAGCCTAAACTTCACTTCTTCGCAGAGTGGTGGAAGCAACTCTATGGAGAAAGCGAAGGCAAGGATCACAAGGGTATTTTCCCTGCTGCTTGTGACTTTACAACCGACCTTCACTCAATGGGTCAGTGGATTCAAGAGGGTGAACGTTCTATCTTTGAGACTGTCATCTCTATTGAACAGCCTAACACAAAGCTCCTTTTCCCACATGACGATGAGAACCTTGACGGTTTGAACTTCCTCGAAGGTAAGCGTGTTGATGAGGTAAATAAGATGGCAGAGCTCGGAACTCGTTTGGCTCACGTTGATGGTGGCGTTCCTAATATCCGTATCAGCGTACCAACATTGAATGAGTATTACCTCGGTCAGCTCATCTATTTCTTTGAGAAAGCCTGTGGTATCAGTGGTCTGATCATGGAAGTTAACCCATTCAATCAGCCTGGTGTAGAGGCTTACAAGAAGAATATGTTTGCTCTTTTGAATAAGCCTGGCTATGAGGCTGAGAGCAAAGCAATACAGGAAAGACTTACAAAAGAAAAGTAAAAATACGAAAATCCTCCCTCATTCCCTTACAGAAAAAGGGGTGAGGGGGGCTTTTTTATTATCTATGCAACCAACTTCACCTAAAGTCGTCCTCTTTGATATGGATGGCGTCCTTTATGATTCGATGCCCAATCATGGTATTGCATGGCAGCGTGCCATGAAAGAATTCGGGATACATTTCACTGTTGAAGACTCCTATGCCACTGAAGGTGCACGCGGTGTTGATACCATCCGGAAATATGCCAAGGCACAACTCGGAAAGGAACTTACTGAGGAAGAGGCACAGAAGATGTATGACCTGAAGGCACATTACTTCCATGAGATGCCTGAAGCAAAGATTTTTGATGGAGTAACTGACCTTATGAAGAAGATTAAGGACAGTGGGTTGAAGATCGGTATAGTAACAGGAAGCGCACAACGCCCACTCATCGAACGTGTGACACACGACTTTGGAGATTTCGTTTCACGAGATCAGATAACAACGGCATTCGATGTAAAACGAGGCAAACCTAACCCTGATCCATATCTAATGGGGCTAAAGAAGGCTGGCAACTATGCGCCTTCAGAAGGTATTGTTGTTGAGAATGCTCCGCTGGGAGTACGTGCAGGCGTTGCAGCCGGATGCTACACGGTAGCTATTAACAGTGGACCTTTGGCTGATTCGGTACTCATAAATGAAGGTGCCAACATTCTTTTCCCAACTATTCGTGAGTTTGCCGACAACTGGAAAGAAGTTTTAAACAACATTTCCAATCGTTGCTAACAGTAGAAACGTTTCATATTCATTAGCAAACCTGTACCTTATTATATACGCTATAACAACCGAAACAAACACACCGTCTTATCTTTTACTTATGTGCAGCAGCCCAGCACATATTGAGTTGACACCCAGCACATATGGTGCTGATGGTAAACACCATTCGTGTTTAGCATCTTTCACATTCCAATGTTCTATCGTTGTGAGAACATTTTGTTTCTGAGAAAGGGGTTTATCACCAATATTGAGCTAAAAATTCCTAACCATCTGGAATTTATTCTGTCAATAAGTAACACGAAGTATTTATTAATTTGCTGTCACTTCTGTCACTATTTAAAACGGAATAACATACTAATAAACAAGCGATTAGTAAGATGTTAAAAAGTGACAGCAACTATTCTTTTATTTTATTTCCAGTATTTAGAAGGCTTCACGGTACTTATTTTCTTCTTTATCTTCAAGCATAGAGAGGTAACTATTGTACCGACTCTCTGCGATGTAATGCTCCTCAACAGCTTTACGCACTGCACAACCTGGTTCATGAGTGTGTGTACAATTAGAGAATTTGCAGTCCTTTGAGAACTTGAAGATCTCCCGGAAATAGCTGGTAAGTTCCTCCTTCTCTATATCAAAAGTACCAAATCCCTTGATTCCAGGGGTATCTATCAGGTAACCTCCTGATGGTAATTCCAACATTTCACTGAATGTCGTAGTGTGCATGCCCGTATTATGTGCATCAGAAATCTCTGCTGTACGGAGATTTACATGTGGAAGCAGAGCGTTAATGATAGTCGACTTCCCCACTCCACTATTCCCACTTAACAGTGTTATCTTATCTGCTAATAACGGTTTCAGAGCCTCTACGCTAAAAGGAGAGTCTGCATCAGCACTGGCTTGTATCTCTACACACCGATAACCAATCGTCTCATAAAGATTCATCACAGCATGCTGATAACGCAATTCATCCTCAGAAAGGAGGTCATGTTTATTAAAAACAAGGATGACAGGTATGCGATAAGCCTCAGCACCAGCAAGGAACCGATCAATAAAGGTGGTGGATGTCTCAGGATAATTTACTGTTACGACAAGGAAAGCCTGATCAATATTGGCTGCAATGATATGGCTTTGTTTTGACAAGTTAGGCGACTTACGAATGATATAGTTCTTTCTGTCTTCAATTTCTGTGATAAAAGCTGTCCCTTCCTGGTTCGGAGTAATCACAACATGGTCACCAACAGCCACAGGATTAGTAGATCGAATCCCCTTCAAACGGAAGTTTCCCTTCACCTTACTGTCAATCATTCTGCCGTCTTCAGTCTTCACTGTGTACCAGCTTCCAGTATTCTTTATTACTAAACCACGCACTATTTAAGAGTAAAAATAAAAAGATTAAAGAATAAAACACATGATGCAAAAGATAAATAAGTAAAAAGGCAAGAACGTAAAGAGCATAATACAAAGGGTAAAAAAGTAAATAATGGGATCTTCTTATTCGTAATAACCAATGTTACAGTTATCAATCTACCATCCTTTACTTCTTTACCCTCTTACCTTTTTAGCCTTTTTTATACGGTCATAATCTCCTTCTGCTTCTCATCAAGCAATGCATCAACCTGCTTGATGTATTTGTCGTGAAGCTTCTGCAGACTGTCTTCTGCATCCTTTTCATTATCTTCAGACAAGCCATCTTTAATAGCTTTCTTCAGTTTCTCCTTGATATCAGAACGCACATTACGGATTTGTACCTTCGTACGCTCACCTATCTTATTACATTGCTTAACCAAATCCTTACGACGTTCCTCTGTTGGCTGAGGGAGATTCAGGCGAATCATCTCACCATTGTTCTCTGGTGTAATGCCAACATCAGAGTCCATAATAGCCTTTTCAATGTCTTTTATAGCTTTCTTATCCCAAGGTTTGATAGCAATAGTACGTGCATCAGGCACCATAACCGAAGCTACTTGATTCAAAGGAACCTTTGAACCATAAGAATCAACTCGTACACCATCCAGTATGGCTACGTTTGCTCGACCTGCACGAATGCGCTGTAACTCATCATTGAGGTACATTGTTGCCATCTCCATGCTTTCACCAGCATCACTTAAAGTCTGCTTTACGTCTATCATATATATATGGTTTGATTTTATCTGCTACAAAAATAAAAAGAATTTTGGGTATGCACAACATTTTATTCTTATTTCTTCATAAATACAATGAGTTCAAGACAAGTAGCGATTGATAAACATAAAGCAATTGTTCGACTGTATACTATAATATAAAGGTAAAGCCCAAAGATCATCAAGACTGTAAAACCTATATCGAGATGACACAATATAATAAGGTGTAAGAGAACAGAATAAGAGGAAGTAGGATGTGTTTTACTCCGCATGAAACATTCTTACAAATTTTAATACATAAGAAAGAACAAAACAAGAAGAAATCAATTTTTTCGTGCTTTGTAACATCAACACTATCAAGCAATTACAAACTGGCTTGCAAAAGGGCGTCTTTTACATTACAAAAGGGCGTCTTTTACACTTCAAAAGGGCATCTTTTACCATGCAAAAGGGCACCTTTTAGAATGCAAAAGACGCCCTTTCAAAAACCAATAAGGAATTTATTTAACAAAGAAGATCCCCTATCCTATAAAAAAGCAAGAATCTTACAGACCAGAAACGATTATACACTTTATAAAAAAAGACTGAACCATTAAGATACGGATTCAGTCTTTTTCTAATTTGAAAGAATACTTTCAAGTATATATATCACTAATCGTTCAGCACTATGGTTGCATCGTTACTTCCCTGACTTCAGCCATTAACAATGCAACAATACGCTCTAATCCTTCTTTATCATCAGTATTAAAGTCATCTATATGCATACTATCAACATCGAGAACTCCATAGAATCTACGAGAAGAATCATACATCGGAACAACAATCTCACTACGTGAAAGGCTACTACAAGCGATATGCCCAGGGAATTTTTCTACGTCTGGAACTATAAGGGTTCGTCCTTCTTCCCAAGCCTTGCCACAAACTCCTTTTCCGTACGGAATAGTATAACATGCGACTGACCCTTGAAAAGGCCCTAAACGAAGTACTTCACCATCCTGTTGAAGATAAAAACCAACCCAGAAAAAGCGTTCAGGAAAGCTCTCATGAAGTACTGCCGACACGTTTGCCAATATCCCTACCACATTAGTTTCACCCTTTATCAATGCTGCAATCTGTGGTATCAGCTGCTGATACTGCTCTTTTCGTGTCATACTTCAATTATTTTCCAACTTCACCAACTGCTCTACTACCATGTTTGTCAGCTCCACGAACTGTGTGATAGACAACTGTTCTGGGCGTTTTGTCATGATATCTTGCTCGTAAAAATTACCCATTGGCTTACCAGCATTGAATATCTGGCGCAGGCTAACACGCAACATTTTACGTCGTTGATTGAAGACTGTCTTTACAACACGCTTGAAAAGTCGCTCATCACAACCAATATCTGTCACTTTATTGCGAGTCATTCGAATGACAGCACTCTTCACTTTAGGTGGCGGATTGAAGACATTTTCATCCACAGTAAACAGATATTCCACGTCATACCATGCCTGAATCAATACAGAAAGAATTCCATAAGCCTTCGAACCAGGTGCTGCAGCCATACGAAGTGCCACTTCACGCTGAATCATACCCGTACAACAAGGTATCAAGTCCTTATAATCAAGCATCTTAAAGAATATCTGAGAAGAGATGTCATACGGATAATTACCTGTCAAAACAAACTGCTTTCCATCAAATATCTTTGTCAAATCCATCTGAAGAAAGTCCTCTCCAAGAATATTCTCCCGTAGTTTAGGGAAGCGTTCATAGAGATATGCAACACTCTCAGCGTCAATTTCCACAGCTTTCACCTCCCGTGGCTTTTCAATAAGATACTGTGTAAGCACTCCCATACCTGGTCCTATCTCCAAAACGGGGATATCTGGGCAAGCATCTACCGTATCTGCGATTCTTCGAGCAATCCCTAAGTCAGTAAGAAAGTGCTGTCCGAGATTCTTTTTCGGCTTGACTGATTTCATAATTTTTATTTATTTGCCTACAAAGTTAGGGATTTTATTTTGCATTTAGAAGCATTTTAGTTATCTTTGCTCGAAGATATGAAAACGAAAAAGCTACGGAATAACATCATAAAGATTGCATTACCTTTGTTACTTGGAAGTGCAATCTTGTATTGGATGTACCGTGGTTTCGACTTTTCCAGCATCAAGCATGTGCTATTCCATGAGATGAACTGGACTTGGATGATTCTTTCTCTTCCCTTCGGAATACTTGCACAGGCGTTCAGAGGGTGGCGTTGGAAGCAGACTTTAGAACCAATTGGCGAACATCCACGCTCATCTGTGTGTGTAAATGCCATCTTTCTTTCCTATGCTGTCAGTCTATTGATCCCTCGTATTGGTGAATTTGCACGTTGTGGTGTGTTGAACAGATATGACAAAGTACCTTTCTCGAAAGCAATTGGTACGGTTGTGACTGAAAGAGTCGTTGATACGATCATCGTAATGCTCATCACTGCAATTGCATTCCTGATGCAAATAGGAGTCTTTGTGAACTTCTTTTCAAAGACAGGAACCCGTATTGACGACATATTCCGAATGTTTTCAACAACAGGATGGATTGTAACTGGAATATGCGCGATAGCTTCTCTTATTCTTTTTTATTTTGTTCTGCGTCATCTTTCCATATATAATAAGGTGAAAGAGATGCTGACTGGCATCTGGCAAGGTATCAGTTCTCTGCGCAGTGTGAAGAATATTCCGTTATTCTTAGGCTACAGTCTCGGGATATGGGGTTGTTATTTCTTGCATTATTACCTGACGTTTTTCTGCTTTGATGCCACATCCAGACTTGGACTCTCCTGTGCTCTCGTCAGCTTTGTGGTAGGTTCTATAGCAGTTATCGTACCTACTCCGAATGGTGCTGGCCCTTGGCATTTTGCCGTTAAGACTATGCTTATCCTCTATGGGGTTGCAGATACGCAGGCACTTTACTTCGTTTTGATTGTTCACACGGTACAAACGCTTCTCGTTATCCTGTTAGGTGTCTACTCATGGATAGCATTAAGTTTTACGAAAGGCGCCGTTGCACTGACAAGTCCAGCAAAGCTTACATATCCAACCAACGAAACAAACTAATAAACAATACATAATAACCTTTTAAAATCAACATTATGAGTGAAATTAGAAATCTTAAACCAGAAGGTCTTTGGAGAAACTTTGATGACCTAACACAGGTCCCACGCCCATCAGGTTACCCAGAGAAAGTACAGAAATTCCTGTTAGACTTTGCCGCAAAGGTAGGCGTTGAAGCATACGTTGACGCTGGTGGCAATGTCGTTATGCGCAAGGCTGCCACACCAGGATATGAAAATCGGAAGACTGTTCTCCTACAAGCACACATGGATATGGTACCTCAGAAGGCACCAGACAGCAAACATAACTTCGAAACTGACCCTATCGAGACACATATTGAGGATGGTTGGGTATATGCAAACAACACTACTTTAGGCGCAGACGACGGTATTGGCGTTGCTGCTATCATGGGTATTATGGAAGATAAGACGCTGAAACATGGTGTCATTGAGGCTATTATAACACGTGATGAAGAGACTGGTATGTTTGGTGTCAACGAACTTCCAGAAGGCGAACTACATAGTGATATCCTCATGAACCTTGACTCTGAGACATGGGGTAAGTTCGTTATCGGTTCTGCAGGTGGTGTTGATGTTACATCAACATTGGAATATAAAGAGGTTGAGAACGACCAGGAAGCTGCCGTAAAGGTAACATTGAAAGGTCTGCGTGGCGGACATTCTGGTCTTGAAATCAATGAAGGACGTGCCAATGCCAATAAGGAAATGGTTCGTTTTGTACGCAAAGCTATCACAGAACTGGATGCCCGACTGGCTTGCTGGCAAGGTGGTAACATGCGTAATGCCATTCCTTTCAAGGCAGAAGTCGTACTTGCCCTACCTCAAAACAATGTTGCTGCATTGAAGGAACTCGTTGCTAAACAGAAAGAACTTATCGAAGATGAATTCAAAGGGATTGAGTCGAATGTTGAGTTCTTCGTAGAAGACGTAGAAAAGCCACAGACTTTGGTTCCAGAAGAGATACAGGACAATCTTATCGATGCCATCTATGCGTGCCATAATGGTGTACTGCGCATGATTCCTTCTTACCCTGATGTTGTTGAAACTTCATCTAATCTTGCAATCATCAACATTGAACCGAACAAAGCTTCCATAAAGATTCTTGCTCGTTCAAGCCGTGAAGATATGAAGGAATACATTGCAACGCAATTAGAAAGTTGCTTCAACATGGCAGGGATGAAGACTACTCTCAGTGCAAGCTATGGTGGTTGGGATCCAAACCCAGACAGTGAGATCCTCAGTCTGCTGCAGAAGATCCATAAAGAGCAGAACGGTAAGGAGGCTATTGTGCAGGTTGACCATGCCGGACTGGAGTGTTCTGTCATCCTTGGCAAGTATCCTGGCATGGATGTCGTGAGCCTTGGCCCTACGATCCGTAGTCCACACACAGCTAAGGAACGCTTTGAGATAGCCACAGCTGAGCCTTTCTGGAATCTACTTGTACAGACATTGGAGGAGATTCCTGTAAAGTAAACTTATAACAAGTTGGAGAACAGCAGCACAAAGGAAACTTGAAAAGTATCGTTCTTCACCTATAATAAATAATAAAGGCAGTATAAGTCCTTTGAAGACCTTTAGGTTCTTTCAGAGACTTTACTGCCTTTCTTTTATTATAGTATAATGAAAGAAAACACAATAACACCCCACCTGATGTTGAATAATTTCACAAACGCAGAACAATAGATGCTCTTTTGCATTCCAAAAGGTGCCCTTTTGCATGGTAAAAGATGCCCTTTTGACATGTAAAAGACGCCCTTTTGCAACGTAAAAGGGCGTCTTTTAGAAAGCAATTTATAATCCATTGAGAATCTGACAGTTACAAAGCCACAAAAAAGACATTATACCTTATAATGTAAACGGAAAGGACAGAAATTATGTAATATTATTTTCCATCTCCTATATCACCACGAACATTCACTTAAATATCCCACCATGCCTCCTACAGACCTTAACCCATAAACTTAAAAAGAATAATTAGAGGTCAATAAATACACGGAGAACCATTAATATAAGAAAATAATTGTATCTTTGCCAGAGATATGTTTACGCATATCATGAAGACATCTGACTATCAAAAGAAATACAAACTAAAAACAAAAGCTATGCTACGAAAGATCATTTTTACCGTCTTTATGTGCCTGACTGTACTCAGTACATGGGCTGCAAAAGGAGACAAGAAGGTACGTGTGGGTGTATTCACTGGAAACGGAGCAGCACAAACATGTATCTGGGAGACCATTGCCTCCATTCAAATGGACCCAGACATGACCGTACAAGGTATCTCCACCAGTGACATTTCCAACGGAGTACTCAACAATTTAGACGCTATCATCATCCCAGGTGGTGGAGGAACAACGGAATATATGAACCTCGGAGGAGAGAATATGGACCGGATCAGAGCCTTCATAAGGTCGGGAAAGGGAGCAGTTGGAATCTGTGCCGGAGCCTATCTGTTCACAGATACACCTAATTATGCCTGCATGCACATCAACGGAGCAAAGGCTATAGACATCGAACATGATAACCGTGGACATGGAATATCAGCTTTTTCACTCACAGATGAGGGTAAGAAACTCTTCCCGGAACTTGCTGGCAGAGAGAAATCATATGTGATGTACTATGAAGGTCCCGTACTTGTGAAGAGTGACAGTCTACCACTCCCTTACAAAACCATGGCAACAATGCTAACCGACGTGCATGAAGAAGGCAACGCACCAGCCAACATGACTACCAATCGCCCATTCTTTATCGCCAATGAATACGGGAAAGGACGTGTGTTCAGTAGTATCTCACATCCTGAAGCCACACCAGGAATGATGTGGATGATACCAAGAATGGTACGATGGACGCTGAAAATGCCCATTATCTCTTACTCAAAAAGAGTCATTAACCCCGATTTATACAACCGAGAGATACTCATGACGAAGGCAGACCTGAAGAAAGAGCATAACTATTACTACACATTCCTTTACGGAACACCACAAGAAAAGATTGCAGCACTCGACTGGTTACAGCAATGTAGGTCATGGGAAGCCAAACGATGGGTGCAAGGTTTGCTTTTTGACAACAATGCTGACGTAAGGATTCGGACTGCAAAATTCATAGCAGAGACTGATTATCTCCCCTTCCTCAACGACCTTGAGGCAGCTTGCAAAGCAGAACGCGACCCACAAACCAAGAAGCAAATGAAGATTTATCTGAAGAGTTTGCAAGACCTTCTGCCTGCAAAATAGTATAATATACGCAGAAAACAGATTCAAACACACCATAGAAAAGTATACAGAACATCAGGGGAAGCCAAAGAAAAGGCGGACTCCCCTGATTCTCTCTACCCCTTTTCCAAAGGGCAAAAACTTACAATTTTGTTTGCCATAACGGAAATTTTTACCTAATTTTGCACACACGAAACCAATATTTAATTATTAAATGGACGATTATCACGCGGAAAATTTCAATCTGTAGGCGTGAGGATTGCAATAAGATTGCTAATCCCCACTACCTATCTTAACTTTTGGAGATTAGCAAATGAAAACATATTGGAACATTAGCGGTAACCTGAATACCATTAAAGAGTGGCAGCCTAACTGCTGGATTCAAGTTACTTGCCCGACAGAACAGGATCAACAAGAACTCGAAGATACATTTCATATCCCTGATTACTTCCTCTCGGACATCAGCGATACCGATGAGCGTGCCCGTTATGAATACGATGATGGATGGATGCTTATCATCCTTCGTATACCATACGTTAAGGAAATACGCTCACGTACGCCTTACACCACGGTGCCATTAGGTATCATCCACAAAAAAGATGTTACGATTACCGTGTGTAATTTTGAGACAAATATGATGCTCGACTTCGTTAGTTACCAGCAGAAACGCGGTGTGGGATTCACTGATTATGTAGACCTTATCTTCAGACTCTTCCTCTCTTCTGCAGTATGGTATCTGAAACGTCTGAAACAAATCAGTACTCTTATAGAAAAATCAAAGCGTAATCTTGATAAAGATGTCAACAATGAGAGTCTTATCGGACTGAGTCGTCTGCAGGATTCACTCACTTATTTCATCACATCTATCCGTGGTAATGAGAATCTTTTGGCAAAACTGAAGTTCAAATTACAGGTCGATGAGTTGGATGCCGACCTCATTGAAGACGTAAACATTGAGATGTCGCAGGCACGTGAGACGACAAGTATCTACTCGGACATCTTGGAATCAACGATGGATACCTACTCAAGCATCATTAATAACAACATGAATACCGTGATGCGTACGCTTACTTCGGTATCAATCATCATGATGTTGCCTACCCTTATATCCTCCCTCTTTGGTATGAACCTCGTCAATGGAATGGAAGATAACCCATTGGGATTCCCCATAGCATTGCTCATGTCATTCATAGTATCTGGAGTTTCATGGTGGTATCTACGACGTAAACGCCTGCTTTAAGCACAGAAATGAAAAAAGATAAAGTAAAATTAGGTATATTCAAACTTTTTATCTAAGTTTGCAAATGATATGATACAGAGTGATAATCAGTAATAATACGACAACTACTGACCGTCATTCCAAATACGGAAAAACCCGAATCACAAACAAAAAGTGAAATGATAGACTCTCAAGAGAAAACCCTTAATCAGGGTGTAGAAGAAGTAAAGCTGCCAGAAGAAGCAACAAGTAATGCCACATCTACAGGTGATAAGGCCGAAGTAAAGGCTGAAACTGCTGAAACTGCAGCCGAAAATCTGAACGAACCAGCTGAAACACAGCCTAAAAACGAGATAGAAAACCTCGCAGCTAAGGTGTACAGCAGCAAAAAAGAAATATTAGAACGCCTGAAAGCTATCGTTGATAGTGATGAAAACCCTGTCAAAGCAGAGATCGATCACTTAAAGACTGCGTTCTATAAGCTTCATTTCGCAGACCGTGAAGCACAGCAAAAAGCATATCTTGAAGCTGGTGGTGACCCTGAGAAATATCAGGTTTTACCTGATGAGGATGAGGAATCCTTTAAGGCGGAGATGACCATCATCAAAGAGAAAAGACAAAAAGCATTCCTTGCACTTGAGGAAGAAAAGCAAGAAAACCTAAAGAAGAAGGAAGCAATCATAGAGAAAATAAAAGGTATGGCGACAACACCTGAGGAAGCAAACAAGAACTTCCCAGAGTTAAAAGCCCTACAACAGGAATGGAAGGAGATAAAAACGATCCCTGCAGAGAAGGCAAATGAACTGTGGCGTAACTATCAACTCTACGTAGAACAGTTCTATGACTTGCTCAATCTCAACCGAGAAGCACGCGAATATGACTTCAAAAAGAATCTAGAAAAGAAGACTAAGCTCTGTGAAGCAGCCGAAAAGCTGGCGGATGAAGAAGATATTATCAGTGCTTTCCACCAGTTACAGGAGCTACATCAGGAATATCGCGAGACGGGACCAGTAGCAAAAGACCTCAGAGAACAGGTTTGGACACGCTTCAAAGCAGCCAGTACAGTTATAAATAAGCGTCATCAACAGCACTTTGAGGCTCTTCGTAGCCGTGAAGAGGAGAACCTTACGAAGAAAACTGCACTCTGTGAGAAGGTTGAAGAACTAGCAAAACAGGAGAATAAGTCGGCATCTGACTGGGAAAAACGTACGAAAGAGATTATCGGTATACAGCAAGAATGGAAAGGTATAGGCTTTGCTCCACAGAAGATGAACGTCAAAATCTTCGAACGTTTCCGTGCTGCTTGTGATGAATTCTTCAACCGTAAAGGTGAATTCTTCAAAGAAATGAAAGCCCAGTTTGCTGAGAATACAGAGAAAAAGAAGGCTCTTGTTGAGAAAGCACAAGCCCTTACCAACTCTACTGAATGGAAAGCAACATCAGATAAGCTCATTGCTTTGCAAAAAGAATGGAAGACTATCGGCATGGTTCCTAAGAAGATTGGTGACCAACTATGGAATGATTTCCTTGCAGCATGCAACCATTTCTTTGAAGCACGTAATGCTGTTCATGCTGATTCTCACAACGAAGAGCGTGAGAACTTGAGCAAAAAGAATGAGATTATAGCACAATTAAAGGAGCTCGCAGAGTCTGCTAAAGAAGGAGTACAGGAAAAAGTACAACAGCTAACAGACCAATATAATAAGATTGGGCACGTTCCTTACAAGGAGAAAGACAAGCTATATAAGGATTATCATGAGGTTTTAGACAAGCTATATAAAGACCTTCACATCAGTGCTGCACGCAAACGCGTTGATAATTTCCGCAACAATCTGAAGAAAGTTGCCGACCGTGGGGCTGATGCACTCGATAATGAGCGCGGTAAACTCATGCGTCGCTTTGAACAATTGAAGCAGGAAATCAACACTTATGAGAACAATCTGGGCTTCTTAAACATCAGTTCAAAGAAAGGAAACAGCCTTATTGATGATATGAATCGCCGTATCCAGAAGTTGAAAGACGATATGGAAGAGGTGAAACAGAAGATAAAAGCGATTGATGCAGAGAACAAGTAACATTCTGTTCTATCATCAAAAACAAGACAAGTTAGAGCTATTTTATAGCCAATCATAATGAAAAAGAAAAGGGACAGTTCGTTAAAAGAACTGTCCCTTTCTTCGTTTCTGCCTATTAACAGAAGCGTATTCTAACAAACAACACCTCCTATTGCATACTGACAATAGGACTGTCATATTCACTTTATATATCTCCAGACCTACACAGGAGCTACGACCCACCCCTTTCAGACATGCCTTAGCCCTAAATCTCAACACACATTATAATATATGTATTAGGCTTAGAGATACTATATCAGCAACATATTAATCCTTTGTGGTAGGCTTTCCAGCCTCAACCCATGCTATAATGCCGCCCAAAAGATTGGTTACTTTCATCCCTTCAGCTGCCAATATTGATGCAGCAAGAGCCGAACGTTTCCCAGAACGACAATAAACAGCACAAGGACGAGCCTTATCCAACTTCGCAAGTGCCTGACTCTTAAAAGTAGAATCCTGTACATTCAAATTCAAAGCACCTGCAATATGCCCTGAAGCATACTCTTCTGGAGTACGAACGTCCACTATTTGAACAGAATCTGACTTAATAATTCTCTCGAAATGCTCAACATCAACATTCTCAAAGCTATTCTGAGCGGCTGCATTTACTTGGAATCCCAATACAGCCAACAATGCTAAAAAAACTTTTTTCATCTGTTTATAACAATAATATATTAACAAAAAACATGTAATCTGTAATCTTATAGATAAGAAAACAAAAAAGAGAGTCGAAAAAAATCAACTCTCTTTACTCTGTTGGGATACCCGGATTCGAACCAGGAATGACAGGACCAGAATCTGTAGTGTTACCATTACACCATATCCCAATGACCAAACAACCCATAATTGAATTGCGAGTGCAAAGTTACAGCTTTTTCCTGAACTCACAAAACTTTTACTGTTTTTTTTCATTACCAGTAAGAATTTAGGGCATTATGGCTTCCTATGCAGCTCTTTGAGCTATTACTGACCAGCGATTCTATTTCATTTCTGTTGGTCAATAATGCCTTATTACGTCTTTGATAATGTCAGATCCGCATACACTCGTACGTTTTATGATTATGTGCGGAAGCCTAGCACATATAGTGCTGAGGCTTAACACCAATGGAGTTGATGCCCCGCACCAACCGTGCTAAGGGCTAAACACCATACAAGAGACTACAATCATGAGAGCTATTTTCAGTCGGAAGACAGTTAAAAGTCCCACTGCTGAACAATAATTACTCGATTATTGAGGAAATATTCCTTGCAGAACAATAGGTAGCAAATTGTTTAATACCATCCGGAAGATAGTTTCATACAGTTTAAAATCTCCCGACAGCAACATTTTATAATAACGATTACACACCCTTATAAATACAAAATAAGAACCAATTTATTTTGCTCTTCATCGCTTTTCCCTTACCTTTGCAACTCATATAACATAAAGAAACTTAATGGAAGAGACAAAGAAATTAGTAGAGTTAGTAACAAAAGGCATTCAAGATAAAAAAGGACGTGGCATAGTTATTGCAGATTTATCCAAGATTGATGGTACAATCTGCCGCAACTTCATTATCTGTCAGGGTAATTCTCCGCAACAAGTAGAAGCAATAGCAGAGTCTGTAAGCGACTATGTACGCGAAAATGCTGGCGAGAAGGCTGTCAATTGTGCCGGCCTTGGCAATAATCAGTGGGTAGCAATAGACTTCGTAGATGTCATTGTCCACATCTTCCTTCCTGAAGTCCGTGAGTTCTATGACCTCGAACATCTCTGGGAAGACGCCAAACTGACATATCTACCAGATATAGAATAAGCCGACAGAGGGTTTAGTCATCACTTTTTTAGAAACAAAACAAAACTTGAATATGGACAATTCAAACTCCAACAACAAGCCGAATATGCCGAAAATGCCAAAGTTTAACATGACTTGGCTATACATATTCGTCATTATTGCACTCGGAGTAGTATTCTTTGCCAGAGGAAACGGCCTCATGTCGTCCAGCGCTGGCGTAGATAGAGACTACACAACATTCAAACAATATGTTGAGAAAGGCTATGGAACGAAGGTTATCATTAATAAAGATGATAACACGCTACGCATGTTCGTCAGCCCAGACCATATCCGTGACATCTTCAAAAGCGGTACTGACCAGGTCGGAACAGCACCATACGTAACCGTACAGATTGGTTCTGTTGACAAAGTAGAGAGCTTTTTGGATCAGGCTGTAGCACACAAGAAGATAGCAAGCTATAGCTATGAGAACAAGTCGGATAGTGGTTTGATGGACATCCTATTCTCTATTGGGCCATGGATACTGATCTTTGCGATCTGGTACTTCATCATGCGCCGTATGAGTAGTGGTGTTAATGGAGCAGGCGGGGTATTCAATGTTGGTAAATCAAAAGCCAAACTCTATGAGAAAGCCAACGAAATGGGTATCACTTTCAAGGATGTTGCCGGTCAGACAGGTGCTAAACAAGAGGTACAAGAGATTGTTGACTTCCTCAAGAATCCAAAGAAATACACTGATTTAGGTGGTAAAATACCAAAGGGAGCATTGCTCATTGGTCCCCCAGGAACAGGTAAAACACTGCTTGCAAAGGCTGTTGCTGGCGAGGCAGGTGTACCTTTCTTCTCCATGAGTGGTTCAGACTTTGTTGAGATGTTTGTGGGTGTTGGTGCCAGTCGTGTGCGTGATGTATTCCGTCAAGCAAAGGAAAAATCACCTTGTATCATCTTCATTGATGAGATAGATGCCGTTGGTCGTGCTCGTTCAAAGAACCCTGCTATGGGTGGAAACGATGAAAGAGAGAACACTCTCAACGCCCTTTTAACTGAGATGGATGGCTTCGGAACGAACTCAGGAGTAATCGTTCTTGCGGCAACCAACCGTGTTGATATGCTTGACAAGGCTCTTCTTCGTGCTGGAAGATTCGACCGTCAGATACACGTTGACCTCCCTGACCTGCCTGAACGTAAGGAGATTTTCCTCGTTCATATGCGCAATCTGAAGCTACACAAGGACCTTGACATCGACCTTCTAGCGCGTCAGACACCTGGTTCTCAGGCGCTGACATCGCCAATGTCTGTAACGAAGCAGCTCTTATAGCTGCCCGTCACAACAGCAAGGAGGTTACAAAGCAAGACTTCCTTGATGCCGTAGACCGTATCATCGGCGGTTTGGAGAAGAAAACCAAGGTGATGACAACTGATGAGAAGCGTACAATAGCACTCCATGAGGCTGGTCATGCAACCATTAGCTGGTTCTGTGAGCATGCAAATCCATTGGTAAAAGTAAGTATAGTACCACGTGGACAAGCGCTTGGTGCCGCATGGTATCTGCCAGAAGAGCGTCCAATCACGACAAAAGAGCAGATGCTCGATGAGATGTGTTCACTCTTAGGAGGGCGAGCAGCCGAAGAACTCTTCACAGGTCATATCTCTACGGGAGCTATGAACGACCTTGAGCGTGCCACAAAGAGCGCTTATGGTATGATAGCATACGCTGGTATGAGTGACAGACTGCCAAATATTTGCTATTATAACAATGATGAATACAACTTCCAGAAGCCTTATTCAGAGACAACAGCAAAGACTATTGACGAAGAAGTGCTGAAGATGATTAACGATCAGTACGATCGTGCTAAGCAAATACTGCTTGATCACAAGGAAGGTCACAACCGTTTGGCACAGCTTCTTGTGGAACGTGAGGTCATTATGGCTGAAGATGTTGAAGAGATCTTCGGTAAACGTCCATGGGTTAGTCGTACACAGGAACTTCTGGAACAGGAAGAGAAGTCTCAACCGAAGCTGGAAGACATGCCCGAAGAGGTGAAAAAGGCACAGGCTGAACACGAGGCTAAGCTCGCTCAAGAAGCAAAAGAGCAGTCTGAAGAGGCTGAAACAAACAATACGGCAGAATAAAATCTATCATGAGTGATAAAGTAAAGAATTTAATAGTCAGGGCTATTACAGGTGCACTCTTCGTTGCCATCATGGTAGCAGGGTTCCTTCGCCCACATTATATGGTCGTGCTTTTTGCCGTCATCACAGGTATGAGCCTTTGGGAATACACAGGATTGGTAAATGAAATAAAAGGTGTCAGGATCAACCGGTTCATCTCTACCGTTGCTGGAGTCTACTTTTTCCTCGCAATAGCAGGGCATCGTTTAGGGTTCGTAGAAGGCTTCAGCATCTTCGTACCTTACATTCTGACCATCATCTATCTGTTTGTATCAGAGCTTTATCTCAAGAATGAGAACCCAATCAACAACTGGGCATACACCATGTTGGGACAGATGTATCTCGCTCTCCCCTTCTCTATGATCAACATTCTTGCTTTCCAGACAAACGAAAGAGGTGAGATCATGATTGATATGCTCCTACCTTTGAGTATATTTATCTTCCTTTGGACGAACGATACAGGTGCTTATTGCTGTGGATCACTATTCGGTAAGCATAAGTTATTCCCGCGTATCAGTCCTAAGAAGAGCTGGGAAGGAAGCATAGGAGGCGGACTCCTTGTATTGATTGTTGCTGGAGTTATCGGATATTTCACCAATACTGACACCGATCCACATATGCTGAGCATTCCTGCATGGATAGGATTAGGACTGGTGGTTGTGGTCTTCGGTACATGGGGCGACCTTGTTGAAAGTCTCTTCAAACGCACACTCGGTATCAAAGACAGTGGTAATATCCTACCGGGACACGGTGGAATGCTCGACCGATTTGACTCTTCACTGATGGCAATACCTGCTGCAGTGGTATATCTTTACACACTGACACTCTTCTAAAGACTATACATTATAAAGTCTTAAGACATAACATACAACACACATAAAGGCAGACAATAACGTCTGCCTTTATTGTTTTATGCAATCATCACCCCCTACTCTATACCGAAAAACAAGCATAGAGTTGCTGTTCTATGATTAATTTCGTAACTTTGTGTCATTAAAACGTCTATCGAACAATACTCAAAAGTTTATTAATAACAAACTAAAAGCTTATACAAACAATGAAAAATTTATTCTTAATCGCAGCTCTAGCACTCATACCATGGGTAACAAACGCACAAAACTCAAACAGTAAATTCACCATTACACCACGTATTGGCATGACCGTCTCCGACTTCTCAGGTAGTAAACTCAAAGAAGCTTACAGCCCGAAGGCTGGCTTTGTCGTTGGTGTAGATGCCGAATATAACTTCAGTAAGCTGTTCGGAGTATCATTAGGCGTGTTCTATAACATGCAGGGAGCCAAAGAAAATGCGGCAGTATTAATACCAATCAAAGAGTCAACAAATGACTTTGAGTTCTCTCCTGTTAACCCATCCACTACGGGAATAACTGAAGTCATTGGCAAGAATGCCCACATCGACTTTGACAGAAACGCTGGTAGCTATATCTATCTGACTGATTTCAGAACTGATCTGAACTACATCAGCATTCCAGTTCTTGCTCAAGCACATGTATGGAAAGGCCTTACAGCAAAGCTCGGTATACAGACTGATGTGCTGGTAAGCGCACGTTCCAAAGCAAACGAGGAGGTAAAGTATAATGGTGTGACACATTTTAAGAAGTCCAATACCGACATTAAGGACAAACTGCATAGCTGTGTCTTCTCTATTCCTGTAGGTTTGTCCTACACATATAAGAACATTGAGCTTGACGCCCGATACCTTTGGGGTATCAGTAAGGTTGCTGATACGAAGGATAAGAATGACAAAGACCTGAAGAACAGCACCTTTGCCATCACCTTAGGCTATCGGTTCGGGCTCTAAGTCCAAACTATTAACACGATATATGTTCAACCAACACAAGACAGAATCATCCCAACAGCTCTCCTCAACGCAACCTATGATGAGCGAAGAGGAGAGCTTAACCACTAAATTCAACAAATACAACGACCTCATCTTCAGCAGTAAGCTACCCATTCCACGACTGAAATGGTCACGAGGAAAGACCCGATTGGGACAAATGGCATGCAAAAGAAAGCGAAGTTGGGGACGAACAACATTCTATGACTACACCATCTCCGTTTCAAGATATTACAATCTGACAGAAGAACAGATTGATGATGTGCTTATCCATGAGATGATTCACTACTTCATTGCTTATACTGGACAGAGGGATTCATCAGCTCACGGCACTCTATTTCGCAGCATGATGAACGACATCAATCAGCGATTCGGCAGGAATATAACTATCTCTGCACGCACGCGAAGTATTGAACCGCGTGTGACAGAAGCACCAAAGACCTATCTCGTATTGGCACTTGAGATGCGGAACGGCAAACATTACTTCTCTTCTGTCAACCCTAATGCAGTCCGAAAGATCACTCTTATGTTATCCCGTCTGTCTGAAATTAACTCTTATAGATGGTATCAGACACAGGACGAGTTCTTCCGAAACATGCCACGTGTACGTACTCTACGGGGTCGACCAGTAACAAAGACGGTCTATGAAGAGATGATAAACAAAATGACTCCCATCCTCTAAGTCTCGAAATTAGACCCCATTAAACGATTAAAGCTTAGCATTCCGATTTTCTCTAACCGTGGGTTTGCTAAGCTTTAATCGTATGGTTCTGTTCGCTTTCTCTATGGTCTTATCTTAATTTCACCATGGTGAAATAGCAAGTTCGCCCCTTGTATTATCAAATAAGGCGTCTTCCTCTTGCCCTTCTCATTCCTTTCAGATATGTTTATAGGGCATTACAGAAAATTACAAAGGCCTTGTAGAAGTATTACAAGCGCCTTGTAGAAAGATTACAAAGCCCTTGTAGAAAGATTACAGACGCCTTGTAATTTTCTGTAATGCCAATTAAGGGATTGCCTGCAACGCTCTTTTAAAAGTAAGATAAGCGTTGATTAGCAATCGGAGATAAGTCTATGGAAGTAGAATTCCGCATGCGGAGCTCATCCATAAGCCCTACTTATAAAAGGTTTTGTGAGCATTAATATTCGGAAATCATTGGCAAGACAACTGTTCCATCATGATGAAATATATCTGATTTCTATGTTCTAATGAGCTGATACATATGAGTCAACAACCTGACACATATAAGTCAATGACTTGATACATATGAGTCACTAATACGAAGTATATGTTCCAATAAGAAAAAACGCTTTGCATAAGAACTGCAAAGGCGTTTTGGGTTTATGAAATTTGTAATTAATTACTTAGCTACGGGTATGATCCAGAAGTGCATTGAGCGGTTTTCAGCTGGCAGCTGATACTGTTTCAACGGCTCTTCCCCCCAACTATTCACACCACCGACACCCATCATAGCACCGTCAAGTGTAAGGTTCGTGTACTTTGACAACGGTACCTGATAGCTGTGACGCTGATGTTTCTCCAGTCCTTCATCAAGATCAGAGATGTTATAATGCAATGCGCTGGCATAGAATGGAGCCTCATCAGACTGTATACGGAAGCCATTTCCATTCTTATCCGTCTGCTTCCACCAGCGAATATCTGCCTTCGTACCAGTTTCCTGTGGGCGGATATAAGGGAAGAACTGTTCGTCTGCCGTCTGCTCATACAGTCCGATACGCTGCGAGAGCTTACGGTCTGCATAGCTTTCAATAGGACCACGACCATAGAAAACAGACTTATCCATGTCATAAGGCAACTGCATCAACATGCCATACCGAAGCATGTGAGGTGCCTTGCTGCCCTCCTTCAGATTCATTTCCATGCTAACATGCAGTGCTCCATCAGCTGCTACAGTATAAATAAGGTTCAGTTCTGCACCAACACCAGGCATGTCATAAACAGCAGTAAGCCTATTCATTTTCTTCTCAACCACAAGTGATTTGAGGTTCATCTGTGGATTACGCCATGCTCCAAGCTTCTTCTGATACTCGGCACCCATGTCGTTATCTGTCACAGCACGCCAGAAGTTTGGCTTCAGTGTACCTCCTTCACCCAGCAAACTATGTCCTCCTACCTGGTAACGAGTGAGGAAACCTGTCGTCCGACTAAAGGTTATGTCAAAGTTTTGACCCTTAAAACTAACCTGATTGTCCTTCTTATCATCCGTAACCTTCAACTTATTACCTGCAACAGGCTCCATCTTAGGCATCGGTTTCCATGACTGTACCTCCATTTGAGCCGTAGCTACTGTTTGTCCAGCAGCCATAAGAGGTTCTGCAGTCTTGAGTTTGAAGTCGATATTCAGTAGGACTTCACCGTCATATTGCTTACCCGTGATAGGTAAAGTATATTCAGCCGTATGCTGTGGGGCGATATTCAGCTCATCAATCGTACCACTCTTAACCACTTTACCTTCGTTCACCAAAGCCCAATCCATGCGATAATTGCTCAGATTACGGAAGAAATACTCATTCCGAACCTGTATTTTACCCTCTCGGAGGTTGACAGGTGTAGCCCAGATGTCCTGGTATTCATATCCCACCTCATAGGCATGTGGGTTCAACTGGCGGTCAGGTCCAATCATTCCGTTGCAGTTGAAGTTATTATCTGATGGATCATGCTTGTTATAATCACCACCATAGGTGTACTCAGTCTTCACATTTACCTCCTTTGCAGCGCGCTCATAGTCCTCCAAAGAGCGTGAAGCATCAAAGTGAGGAGTACGATGTAGCCCCTGATCTACGAAGTCCCAGTCAAAACCTCCTTGATACTTTGGATACTTACGGATGAGATCCCAGTACTCTTTCAGGTTACCTCCAGAGTTTCCCATCGTATGGTTATACTCGCATTGGATGAGAGGTCGCTTGTATTTATCATTCGTTGCATACTCCTCACAAGCCTTTGGTGAATAGTACATCGGACAGAAAATCTCCGTAGCATAGCCTTCCTTTTCTGCACGTTCATATTGAACCGGGCGGCTCTTGTCCTGCGATTTAACCCAATCAAAGGCATCATCAAAGTTCTTACTGTACTTAGTTTCATTGCCAAGGCTCCAGAATATGATGCTGGGATGATTGAATTTCGTACCAACATTGTGCTGATTGCGCTCCATTATCTGCTTAGCAAAGAGTGGAGTACCCGATATTGCATCATCACCATAGCCAAAACCATGGCTCTCCTGATTGGCTTCAGCAACGACATAGAGTCCATATTCATCGCAAAGGTCATACCAGAGAGGGTCATCAGGATAGTGACAGGTACGCACAGCATTGACATTTAGCTGCTTCATCACCTTGATATCTTGAATCATACGTTCTGGTGTAACAACATATCCACCGTCTGGATCCATCTCATGTCGGTTTGCTCCCTTGAAGAGAACAGGCTGTCCGTTGACCAAAACCTGTGAGTTCTTTATCTCAACCTTACGGAATCCCACACGAAGAGGTATGGTTTCAAGGTCCTTACCCGTCTTAGCATCCTCAACATTTACGTAGAGATTATAGAGATAAGGAGTCTCCGCCGTCCACTTCTTTGGGTCTTTCACTTCTATGAAAGCCATAGCACGTCCCGTTTTATCAGGCTTAACAACTGTCTTATAGACAAGATTCCTATTTGCATCTTCCAATACTAAGAAGGCTTTTGTACTGCCTGCAAGCTGCAAATTGACGTTCAATGTTCCGTCTTTATAGTCATTGACAAGGTCAGGGGTCACCTTTATGTCCTCCAAATGCTTCTGTGCATCACGTGCATAGAGGTAACTGTCGCGCGCAACACCGCTAAGTCGCCAGAAATCTTGGTCCTCACAGTAGCTACCATCCGACCATCTGAACACTTGGAAGGCTATCTGATTATCACCTTTCTTCAAGTATCGTGTAATATCAAACTCTGGTCCAATCTTCGAATCCTCACTATATCCAACGAACTTACCGTTCACCCATAAATAGATACAGGATGTTACGGAACCGAAATGTGCAATGACCTGCTTCCCATTCCAGCTGTCTGGGATACGGATCGTACGCCGATAAGAACCCACATGATTCTCTTTGATAGGTACTTCGGGCGGATTATTCACAAAATTTCCACGCCATGCAAAGCCTACATTCACATAAACAGGGTCGCCATAGCCATTCACTTCCCATATACCGGTACTGGGAAAGCCTTCCATTTGGAGTCATCATAATCCGTACGGAAGAAGTCTTTAGGTCGTTGATCAGCGTTCTCAACCCAGTTGAACTTCCATTCTCCATCAAGTGATAGATAGTTCTTTGACTGCTTCTTATCCCACCTCTTAGCCTGCAAATCATCTGTAGGCGCGAAGGCAAAGAAGTCTGTATGCGTCGCAAAACGATTAACAGCATTAACCTGAAGGTCATGCCACTCTGTAAAAGTAGGCTCCGTCTGACCATTCTGCGCATGGAGTCCAGACACAGATAAACCCAACAACAGAGCGGTAAACATAGTCTTATTATTCATATAGAATTGTTATTTAGGTCTTTAATTACGCCCCATATATTAGCAATATATAGGAAAAACACCGACAAATTTAGCAAAAAAAAGGATAACCTACAATATCTTTCATAAAAAAGGCGTATATTTGCTAAAAGAATAAGCATTCAAACATATTACTATCCCTACTATGATCGGACGTAACATCATATCCAAAGCCCTTCTCTGTAGCCTGTTTTTAATAGTTTCCGCGGGTTCTGTCAGTGCTCAAAATCGACATAAGAGATACCAGAAGACGCCCAAACAGCCCATATTCCAAGTCAAAGACACGCTTCCTGTCATAGGTTCTATGGCAAAACTAGGCGAGAAACAGATGAATAAAGGTCTGGTAAACTCTGCTCTCAGTGCGATGTCTGGTAGAGTTGTGGGCGTCAATGTTGTTGCAGGAGGTCAAGACAGGATGGCTATGTTAGCAAGTGTCCGTGTGCGTGGTACCACCTCTCTGACCGGAGGTAATGACCCTTTGGTAATTATTGATGGTGTTTCGTCCGACTTATCCACACTATCAACCATATACCCTGCGGACATTGAGAGCTTTACTATCCTCAAAAACGCTTCAGAAACATCAAAGTATGGATCCCGCGGAGCATCAGGTGTCATCGTAGTGAAGACCAAACGTGGAGGTGGAGGTGCATTTCAGATAGCCTATGATGGGACTATTGGCTTTGAAAAGGTGAGCAAACGCCTGCAAATGCTTAATGCAAAAGAATATATTCAGGCTGCAAAAGCATTAGGACTTGTCTATAATGACCAAGGATTCGACACTGATTTCCAGAAAGAAATCACCCAAACAGGCTTCGTAAACAACCATCATGTGGCGTTCAGTGGTGGTAATGAGAAGTCTAATTACCGTGCATCATTAGGTTATATGCGTGGTGAGACCGTTATAAAAGACAAGAACTACAGCAATTTTACAGCTAAACTCGACATCTCACAGTTGGCTTTTGATGAGAAACTAAAGATTGATTTTGGTGTATTCGGCGCATCACAGAAAGATGATAAGCTGTATAATTCACAAATGTTATTCTACTCTTCTGCTGCCATGAACCCCACCTTATCTTTTAATAAGGTTGGAGATGGATGGCAAAGGAACAGTAATTCCTCACAGATAGCTGCTCCTGCACCCCTGCTTTTAGAACGAAATGATGAACAGAACCTTTCTTTCAATACCCATCTACAGCTCTCTTTACAGCTTTCACATGACTTACAGCTGTCTGCTTTGGGCTCTTACTCCTATGCATCTACGGAGAATGCACGCTTTGCACCAACCTGGGTATGGGCGCAAGGGATGGCATATAGAGGCGAAAACAAGAGTGAAGACCTTCTTGGGAACATCTCTTTAAACTGGAAGAGACAGTGGAACATACATCGCATAGAGGCAACTGCACTTGCTGAATACCAACAAAACAAACGCTCAGCATTCTGGACTGAGGTAAAAGGATTGGCTAATAACGCCTTCGGATACAACAATCTTGCTGCTGGAGTAGCTCGTCCTTATGGCGGAACAGGTAGTAATTATACTTCATCAAGCCTTAGTTCTGTCATGCTTACAGCTACTTACACCCTCTTAGACCGCTATACTGTAAACCTAACGACGCGTGCTGACGGTTCATCTATGGTCGGTGATGACCATACATGGGGCTTCTTCCCCTCCGTATCCGCAACATGGGACATGAAGAAAGAGCGTTTCTTACGTGATGTAAAAGCTATTAGTCTACTTGATTTACGTATGGGGTACGGTCGTTCAGGAAACCTCGGGGCCATCAGTTCCTACCTGACCATGAAACAGTTCATGCCCGTTGGCGTCGTATCCTACAATGGTAGCCCTACCGTTACATTAGGTACTTTGCGGAATAGTAACCCTGATTTAAGATGGGAAACACGCAGTACATTCAACATAGGAACGGACCTTGGACTATTCAACAACCGTCTTTTACTCACAGCAGAATACTATTATTCAAAGACAACAGGCATGCTTTACGAGTATGACGTGCCTGTTCCGACCTTTGCCTTTGATAAATTACTCGCCAATATAGGCTCTATGTCGAACAGCGGATTTGAGTTAGGAATCGGATTAGTACCCATTTCACGCAAAGATATGGAACTAAACATCAACGTAAACATGTCATGGCAGAAGAACAAACTGCTCTCTCTGAGTGGAAACTATCGTGGTAGAGAGATGACTGCACCTACTATCACCAATCGGGAGATGAATGGAGCCGGATTCCATGGTGGTGACAACCACATTCTCTATCAGATTGTCGGGCAACCATTGGGTGTTTTCTATCTACCTCATTGCAAAGGAATCGTTGATAATGGACATGGACACTACAAATACGACATTGCCGACCTCAATAACGATGGTGTTATAGACCTCAGTGACCATGGTGACCGTTACATAGCAGGGCAGGCTACACCTAAAATGACACTGGGTTCAAACATTAGTTTCCGATATAAGGACTTCGATATATCCCTACAAATGAATGGAGCGTTCGGTCATAAGGTATTCAATGGTACGACACTCTCCTATCTAAACATGTCGAATTTCCCCGACTACAATGTGCTTAAAGAAGCTCCAGGACGGAACATCGTCGATCAGAATGTTACCGATTACTGGTTGGAAAGTGGTAATTATCTTAATTTTGATTACCTTACTATTGGATGGAACACACCCATCAAGAACAAATATATCACTGCACTGCGTTTCTCTTTCAACATCAATAACCTTGCAACCATCACCAGTTACAGTGGTCTAACCCCTATGGTGAACAGCTATGTGTTTGACAGCACAATGGGTATTGACGACAAACGCACTTATTTCCCTTATCGTACTTATTCCATTGGGGTAAGTATCAAGTTCTAAACTACGACGATTTTAAAAGCATACTACAATATGAGATACGCATATCTGCTCCTTTTCACGACCTTCATGTTTGCAAGCTGCTTAGATGAAAGCCCCAAAAGCAGCCTTGATGATCAGCAAGTATACACGTCAGCTAAGGACGTTTACCTTAACACCGTAGCCAACTTATATAATTATATAGGTGGAGATGCCGACAGTCAGGGATTACAAGGCACCTACAAAGGCGTGTATGACTATAACACCTTCACTACTGACGAGGCTATGATACCTATTCGTGGAGGTGACTGGTACGATGGTGGCTTCTGGGAAAACCTGTATCTCCACCGTTGGAAGGCTGATGATGCTGCCCTTTATGAGACATGGAAATACCTTTATAAGGTGGTTGTCTTTAGCAATGAGGCACTTAGCACTATTGACAAGTACAAACATCTGCTCACAGAAGACCAATACAAGCACTATCAGGCAGAAGCAAGAGCTGTGCGGTCTCTGTACTATTTCTACCTCATGGACATGTTTGGGAACATTCCTTTGGCTACAACTGTTAATGAGAATGTACAGAATAACGACCAGAAGAGTCGCCCTGAGGTATATAAATTCATTGTAAAAGAACTGCAGGAGACTGAGCCTCTTCTTCCTGAAGGGCATAGTAACCAGGAAGGAATATACTATGGACGCGTCACACGTTCCGTTGCTAACTTCCTTTTAGCAAAGCTTATGCTCAATGCAGAGGTGTATTCTGACAGTGACTGGACCGACAATCAGCAGCCTGATGGTTCACAAATCATCTTCAATATAGACGGACAACAGCTTAACGCATGGCAGGCTTGCAAGGTTTATTGTGATAAAGTAACTGCTGATGGCTTCAATCTTTCAGCCGATTACCTTAACAATTTCACCGTACACAATGAGACTTCCATGGAGAATATCTTTGTTATTCCTATGGACAAACTTATCTATCGGAATCAGTTCCAGTATCTTTTCCGCTCTCGGCACTATGCACATGGTGGCGCAGTGGGCACTTCTTCAGAGAACGGAGCATGTGCAACGGTCTCCACTGTACGTACCTTTGGCTATGGATCAAGCAATGTTGACAAGCGTTATGCTTACAACTTCTATTCAGACACGGTACGTGTAGATGGCAAGATAGTACGTTTGGAGAATGGAGATCCACTCATTTATCATCCTCTGGCGGCTGAAATCAATCTCACAAACAGCCCTTATATAAAGACAGCAGGCGCCAGAATGGCTAAATATGAGGTAGACCGCAATGCTTACAATGACGGAAAAAGCCCAGACAATGATATTGTTCTCTTTCGTTATGCCGATGTTCTGCTCATGAAAGCAGAAGCAGAGGTCCGTAATGGAGAGAGTGGTGATGTTGAAATGAACAAGGTTCGCAGTCGTAGTGGTATGGGAAACAAGTCTGCAACACTTGACAATATTCTCTCCGAGCGCCTCATGGAGCTGATGTGGGAGGGCTGGCGACGCAATGATCTTATTCGTTTCGGACGTTTCCACCAGTCGTATGACCAGCGAACAGCACCACAGAGTGAGGCTGACCGGCACACGATTGTCTTCCCAATACCGTCCAGAATACTGGAACTTAACAAGAATATGAAACAGAACAAAGGCTATAAAACAACAACTCCTGACTTCAATTAATGAAGTCAGGAGTTTCTTTTTCTATGTAACAGACCGTCTATTTGTCCTCTTGGAACAATGGATCCTCTGGCACAACCATGATAGGTTTCTGCTGAGATACCTTCATTATGTTCTCAGGAACATACTTATTATCTACTACTAAGCGGAACATATACTCGTTGAACCAAGGGTTTGTCATAATTAAATAACCGTTCTGGCCATAATTAGGTCCCCACGAATTCTCCACTTTCCACTTCTTTGGTTGTCCGTTCTCATCCAAATCAACAGCTGTGAGCGTCATTGCATGTGTTGAACCACTGTCGAATGTCGCAATACGATCAGCTTTTGTCATTGGGAAAGAAGTGCCATAAAGCATCCCGTAATCATAGTTATCTACATCAAGATAGCCCCGTTTACGATCGAGTTGCTTACCAACATCATAACTGGTGTACATCTTTGTAGAGTCTTTCAATGAAGCGATAGCCATCTTTGCAATGTCTTCCATTGGCAGATTCACGTACTTCCAGTTATGACCATCATAGGTATGACGGTCGTATTCAATCTCATACGTCTTGTAGTAAGGTCTGCGTGGGTCATTCATCACCATGATAAATGTTCCATTCAGCGGACTTCCCACCGTCTCCTGATAGAACTGCTGCGGTGTATAGGTCTTAGGTTTACCAATCTGCTTACCGTTTTTGTCCTTGAAAGCATAGGTAAAAGTCTTCACTGGTTCACCCAAAGAGAGGCTCAGAATATGGTAGATATTTGCTAACATCTCCGTCTTTCTTGCTTTGATAGCAGCCTTTGATTTCTTATCAGCAACCATCTTACGCAGTTCCAAGCCATACTCACGCAACTTTGATGACACAATTTTTGCCATGCGTGAGGTGTTTTCAGCTGAATAAGTCTCAGGCATCACCTCCATAGGTACCACACCATACTTCGCTGTTAGGTCGGAAACACCACAGAAGGTACCGCCATCACTAATAGGATTCTTGAAGAAACCCTGTACGCGAGGGTCCTCAAAAGGCTTCCCAGCATTGTCAATTACTGCCTGTAACATCAGGTTTGCCTTCTCCAACTGGTCATAAAAGGAGAGATAAACATGTGAAAACTCTATCTTAAGACTGTCTTTATGCTGACGGGCGAACTTCGAACGCAGGACATTCAAGCCCGTAAACAACCAGCAACGACCAGAACTCTTCTGGTCTTGGATGTTCTGTTTAGGCGTTTCTACAGAGAAGTAAGTATCCACAGGACCTGCATTGCGGAAGTTGCGAGCCAGATCGTCAATAGAATTGGTTGCAATAGCATTTGACAAAGCACGGTCGGAAGGCGTCAAACCAGCCTTACGAATCTGCTGCATCATCTGCACATCAATACCACCATCTCGCGTTTGAGCCTGTAATGTGAGCGCACAACTCAACAGACCACAGGCAATGAACATGTTTCTTTTCATTGTTTCTGTATATTATTAGGTAAAGGGTTATTTAAGTATTACCACTGACAAAGATACGATTTATTTCTTATTATACTGACAAGAATAACGGAAATTCTTCACCACCCTTAGTTTCTTCACTGTAATACGGGGCTTATTGACGTTCGAAAACAGAAATAACTTTGCAGGATTCTCCCCCACTTCAAAGCTATAAAGTCATATTATAAGGACTTCCAAAATCCTTACAAAACAAGAGAACTATCACCTATCAAAAGTGGGAAAAAGTGAGTTTACACCGAGTTTGTAACCTCCAGACTATCAAATAGTTGAGAGATAGCAAAGTAAAAGGTGCCCTTTTGCAATGTAAAAGACGCCCTTTTACCACTCAAAAGATGCCCTTTTGCAATGTAAAAGGGCGTCTTTTAGAATGCAATAGATGCCCTTTTAAAAATGAGTTGTGATATTTCTTTACATATAAAGCTAGCTAACTGGACTTGAGAAGAGAAAAGAAGCAAAATCAATGTCACTTCTTCCGGCTGCCTTATATATATAAATAGGTGTAAGGTTCATTAGCTTCTGAATCAGTAATCAAACCACTATAATTCTGATTCTCCGAAGACATGAAAAACAGAAAATTACCACTTACACATCATTTTTTTTGCCAAAAAGCTTGCAAGTATCATTCTTTTGTCTTACATTTGCAGTGTTCTATTAAGGTAGTACACTATAACATGAACGAAATTAGTAATAAAAGACATATAAAAACAACCCCTTTAAAAGAGAAAAAGCCTTATGATTCAAGTAAATGACATCACATTCAGCTATCCAGGGAGCAAGCACAAAGTGTTTGACAGACTAAGCCTCAACTTGAAAGACAACCACATTTATGGTTTGTTAGGTAAGAACGGAACAGGAAAGAGTACCCTACTCTACCTCATTGCTGGACTACTGAGACCAAAGAAAGGTAGTATCCTGGTTGACGGACTCACCGCTTCAAAACGCTATCCAGAGATGTTACAGGAGATTTACCTCGTACCAGAGGAATACAATCTGCCGAACATGTCACTCGCAAACTATACGAAGATTCACGAAACATTCTATCCTCGATTCAGCAAAGAGACACTAAACAAATGCTTAGAGGATTTTGAGATGCCTACAAACATCAACATGAAGCAACTCTCTATGGGACAGAAAAAGAAGGTGTACATGAGCTTTGCACTTGCAACGGGTTGCCACCTGCTCCTTATGGACGAGCCAACAAATGGGCTTGACATCCCTTCAAAGACCCTTTTCCGCAAGGTTGTAGCAGGCAATATGGCAGAAGATTCTTCATTGATCATCTCTACCCATCAGGTACATGATATTGAGCAGCTCCTTGACCACATCCTTATCATGAACAATTCAGAGCTTCTTCTCAACGCTTCAAGCGAGGAAGTGACGAAACAATACACCTTCTCACTCCGTCAGGCAAGTGAAATGGATGATCAAGTGCTGTATGCTGAACCTTCACTTCAGGGCAATGCTGTCATTGCCAAGCGTCAGGAAGGTGACAATGAGACGACTATCAATCTTGAATTACTGTTCAATGCAGTTGTTCTCGGTAAACTAAAATAAAAGAAGGAGACCCCAATTATGAAACAATTCACAACAAATAAAATCATTCTTAGCCTCACTTTGGCTGCCAGTATATTTTTCTTCAGTTCTTGTATTCGTAAGAAACAGCCCTTAGGAAATGCTATAACCCAAAACATTCCTGTAGGGAATTTTCAAGATGTACAAGTGGATGCGTCAGTAGCAGTGCATTTTTTACAAGGAAAAGATTTCTCTGTGAAAGTTAGAGGAAGCAAAGATTTACTACCTCACATGCACATATCGGTAAAGGGTAGCACGTTAATAATTGACGAAAAGGACATGCCAAACCTCTCAAATAAAATCCATTTTGATTTTGGTGATAGCAGAGACAGAAACAAAATAGATGTTTATGTTACGGCTCCAACCTACACTAAGATTACTCAAGACAGCAATTCTTCTATGGAATTCCCTGATTCTATCACACTCGACAAGTTAGATTTAGAGCTTAATGGTAACTCTTCTGTAAAGATAAACAGTATGAAAGTGAATCAACTTGGCATAGACCTGTCTGGTAATGGAGCCGTAAAGGTCAAGAATCTTACTACAAACGATGCAGACTTGGATATCAGTGGTAATGCAGCAGTAAAGATAAACTTCAACCAAAGCAACCGAGTTAAACTGGATGTATCAGGCAATGCGGGTATCAAACTTACTGGTACAACCCGTCAACCCATCCAACAGAACGTATCAGGCAATGCTGGTATAACCGACAATACAACAAGAATAAAATAAAAATAAGGAGGAAACAAAAGATGAAAAAGTTCAATTTAAATCGTTTTTGGCAAGTATTCAAACGCTTAATGCTTGTTCGTAGTAGCACGACTCTATATACTTTTCTGGGACTTGCAGCTGCAACCTTCTTCATTCTATTGGGTTTTACTTCGCCTTTCACCATGAAGCCGATGACAAATGGTGAGCTCTTCTTCGGAATAATCCAAGCATTTGAACCTATAACCATGTGTTTCTCCATAGGATACTTCTTCTTTGTCAGTAATATTATGTCTGATTTACAACGACGACAGGACCGTATCGGTGAGATCATGTTACCAGCAACCAATCTAGAGAAGTTTGTTGCACGTATTCTTTACGTATCTATTGGCTATCTTGTCCTATGCATTGCAGCCCTCGTTGTGGGTGATGTATTACAGCAAATCGTCTCTATGATCATCCATCAAGGTGGCAGAGCCTCTTTGATAGGTGTTATTTTAAGAAACATCTCACATATGGAGCCCAGTATATCATGGCTGTTCAGCTTAGAGACCATGCTTGTATTCAATGCTTTTATCGTCCTTGGAGGTGTCTTCTTCCGCAAGTATGCATGGATAAAGAGCCTTATTGCAGGCAGCGTTATCTCTTCCTTGCTAACGGGTTTGTTAGTTGCTGTAGCTTATTACATAGACTCACAAACGGATTATGAGATTTATATGCCAACAGGATTGGGCGCAGACATCGCAGGACATGTGACCCTCTGGGCTATCGCAGGCCTCATGTATTGGCTTGCTTACAAGATATACGCACGCCTACAGGTCATCAATAACCGTTGGTTCAACGTATAAAAAGGAGATTACATCTCAATAGATGAAGAAGTTAAAGGAACCAAAGTAGATAGAAGGAGTTGTGCCTATAGCACATATTCCACAGTATTTCTCCAGAAAAAGAGCTAATGACTAAACTCCTTCTGACTACTTCACACATCTTTAACTCCTCAAAAATAGTAAAGGAAAGATTATGGATTTCGAAAATAACAAGGCTATCTACGAGCAAATGGCAGACCGCCTTTGCGACGAGATCATAGCTGGAACATACAAAGCCGACGACAGGATACCATCTGTAAGGGAGTATGCCGTCATGCTGCAAGTGAACACGAACACTGCTGTGAAGGCTTACGAACTACTTTCAAGAGAGGAAATCATCTACAACAGACGTGGACTTGGCTACTTTGTTGCTCCCAATGCACGTGAACAAATCATGACTTCACGACGCAAGACATTCCTTCATCAGACGCTTCCTTCCCTCTTCCGAGAGATGGAACTACTGGGAATCAGTATCGAAGATGTAGAAAAAGAATGGCAAATTAAAGAAGTAAATTATTCTGAAAACAAACAATAAAACTGTACTTTTGTAGGTATCAATTTACAAAAATCATGAAACATAATAAGATTATCATTGCCCTTGGACTCATGATGGCTGCCATAACAGCACATGGGCAGACGTCAGTCGTATCAGGAGAGTTGCTCGACTCACTGACACATGAGGGTGAACCCTATGCGACAATACGTGTCTATAAGGGGAAGAAGAGTGAGAAACCCGTTGCAATGTCAACCACTGATATGAAGGGAAAGTTCTCTCAGACTGTGACAGGACAAGGAGATTACCTCGTTGTTTTCAGTTCTATGGGACGCAAGGAGATTACACGTAAGGTGAAACTGACGGCTGCTGGTGGCTCCATCAACCTCGGGACTCTCCTTGTTCAGGATGATACAAAGCAACTGCAGGGTGTGGAAGTCGTAGCACAAAAGCCACTTGTGAAGATGGAAACAGATAAGATGACGTATGATGTACAGGCTGATAACGATGCAAAGTCGAACACTGTACTTGACATGTTACGCAAAGTACCGATGGTAACAGTGGATGGACAGGATAATATCACCGTCAACGGACAAAGCTCTTTCAAGGTATATGTGGATGGAAAACCAAACATTATGTTCTCTTCCAACCCCTCTCAGATATTCAAATCAATGCCAGCATCAGCGGTAAAGAACATTGAAGTGATTACGAATCCTGGTGCTAAATATGATGCAGAAGGTGTTGGTGGCGTACTGAACATTGTTATGAATCATGCTGATGGGCAGGGAAAAATCAATATGAATGGGTTTAATGGCAACATTAGTGTCACTGCCAGCAATATGGGTTGGCGTCCATCAGCCTTTCTGAGTGGGCAACAAGGAAAGCTAACATACAGTGCCAATGTCATGTTTAACCAAGGAAAGAGCAGCGGAACAGAAACAGAGATGACACGTACTGCCTCTGACGGCTCACAGATGAAGTATTACCAGAAAGGGAATACACACATGAACTTCACCATGGCAGAGTTCAGTCTGGGATATGAACTTGACTCTATGAGCAACATTGGGGCGTCACTGGGCTTCACAGGGTTTACAATGAAGAATGACGGACATCCTACAACGACTTTCATTGGTGGTGCATACGGCTCTACAGGGTTCTCTTATGGCAATGAAATGACGATGGAGAACGTCAACAAGTCATTCAATGGGAGCATTGATTACCAACGTTTCTTCAATAAAGAACGTACCAGTAGTCTAACTCTGAGTTATCTATTCTCAACCTCTCCGGCTGAAAATAATAACAGAAGGACTTATGACCCTTTGCCTACAGGTATCCCACTGACGCTTTCCGACCTCTATTCGCATGCTGATACACGGGGAACTGAACACACAGCGCAGGCTGATTTCACTACACCTGTGGGGAAAGGACAGACACTAAGTACTGGATTGAAATACATATCACGCCGTAACATGTCCGATTCTAAGTTCTATGACATCATTGGTGGGAACGAAGTATATAATGCAACGAACAGTGTGAACTATACAAATACGCAGAACGTTCTTGCAGAATATGCTGAATATAGCGCCACAATGGGGAAACTCGGAGCAAAAGCAGGCTTACGTTACGAATATACCTGGGAGAAAGTGGAGAATGAACAGAACCCTTCTGCCAACTTCAAGAAGAACTATGGCAATCTGGTTCCTTCTGCAAGCCTTACGTATAACATCTCTGCCGGGACAAACTTGGGCGTTAACTACACCATGCGCATCAGTCGCCCAGGTATCAGTTTCCTAAATCCATACGTGGATAGGTCGAACCCTACGGTGTTAAGTTATGGTAACCCAGACCTTGCAGTGGAGAAAAGCCACAACATTAGCTTGGTTTTCAATTCCTTTACACCTAAGTTCATGATTAATTTAACCCTCGGTGAGAACTTTGCTAACAACCAGATTGAACAGTATTCTTACTTCAGTCATGGCGTATTGAACACGACATACGATAATATTGTCCGTAGTAGATGGACTCAATTCAGCACTTTCATGAACTATGCCATGACGAAGAATACCCGAATCATGCTCAATGCTGGACTTGATTATGGAGACATACGCTCAGAAAGATTGCAGGAATACAACCATGGATGGCAGGCTTCGGCTTTCCTTGGACTGCAGCAGACACTTCCATGGGAACTGAAATGGAGTGTTTTCGTTGGAGGAATGACGAAGAAATATACGCTTCAAGGCTATGGAGGGGGCTTCAATATGTTCAACACGACGCTATCAAAGACATTGCTCAAGGACAAGTTAGACATCAGTCTGATGTATTTCGTCCCATTGACAGGCAAGATAAGCATCAAACAGTATAGCCGGGGAGCTGACTTTGAGAATCATATGAACATCAGAATTCCTGTACATCAGATTGCCTTAACACTGAAATGGAATTTCGGTAACACGAAGAAAACATTCCAAGACCATAAGAGCAAGATATCAAATGACTTCCAAGAGAAGAATGATAATCAGCAAATGAACGGCATGGGAATGGGAACTGGAAGTGGAATGTAACATCTCAACAGGAAGAACACAGCATATAAAAACCATGAAGGAGGGAGATTTTCAAAACAATCTCTCTCCTTATTTTTTACTTTCAGCAGAGCTTTAAAGAATTAAAGGTAGAGGAATTTCACAAAAGAGGACAACCTTCTCTTCCAAAAGGGTTAACGTTTTTGGGTAAAAAGGTCAACCCTTTTTGAGAAAAAGGTCTACCTTCCTTCAGAAAATCCCTTATCATCTGACTACAATCAACTTGATATATTCTGCTTTACATAGGATGATTTACCTTTTAAATACTTGTTAAATACTTGCATAATCCAATATTTTTCACGAATATTGCAAATGGAAAACGTTACAGCCAACAAGCCAAACGTTATAAATCACATTTCTAATAGCTAAAAACAAATCTATGAAGAGAAACCTACTAATCCTACTGATTGCCCTTATCAGTCTCTCAACTCATGCACAACACTTCATCACTGACACTGCATATAGACAGAAAGTGGAACAAGCATGGAAGGAGAAGATGAATACTGTAGGATGGAAATTCTGGCAGACAAAAGGTGAAAAGCCAACGAATGAAGAAGAGGAAGCACTCAAATTCCTGTATGCTTACATGCCTATTGCCGACATAACCGACTACACCAAAGCTTATCATCTTAACAATGTGCGCACTGCTTTACGCACCAGAAAGGAGATGCCATGGGGCAATAAAGTTCCAGAACTACTCTTCCGGCACTTCGTTCTGCCCATGCGCGTGAACAATGAACCATTAGACAGCTCCCGCACCATATTCTATCGCGAACTGAAAGAGCGTGTAAAAGGGCTCTCAATGAAGGATGCTATACTTGAAGTAAACCATTGGTGTCACGAAAAAGTAACCTATGAACCCTCCGATTCACGCACCTCTTCCCCACTCCAGTCTATCCGCACAGGACGTGGAAGATGTGGTGAGGAAAGTACATTCACAGTAAGTGCACTACGTGCCATCGGTATTCCAGCCCGTCAGGTATACACGCCCCGCTGGGCACACACGGACGACAATCACGCATGGGTGGAAGCATGGGCTGACGGAAAATGGTATTTCTTTGGAGCGTGTGAGCCCGAACCTGTTCTGAACTTAGGATGGTTCAATGCACCAGCATCACGTGCCATGCTCATGCATACACGTGCTTTCGGTGACTACCAAGGACCTGAGGAAGTAATGCTACGGACGAACAACTTCACAGAAATCAACCTTATAGACAACTATGGAAGTGCAGCACGTGTTGACTTCAAGGTGATTGACATGGAAGGGAAACCCGTTGATGACGCTAAAGTAGAGTTCAAGATATATAATTATGCCGAGTTTGTGACTGCAGTTTCCAAATATACCGATCGTCAAGGAGACACCTTCCTCTCTGCAGGTAAGGGAGATATGATTGTATGGGCATCCAAAGATGGTCGCTTCGGATACACGAAAGTGTCATTCGGGAAAGATAAAAACGTTACCATTCAGCTTGCTTATGACGAGAAACATACACCAAAGGAGCAGGACCTCGACATTATCCCACCAACTGAAAACGCAATAATCCCCACGGTAACCAGTGCACAGAAAGCAGAAAACAACAAGCGACTGGCACAAGAGGACGCCTTACGGAATGCCTACATAGCAACCTTCCCAACCGAAGAGAGTATGAAAAACTATCGTATCCCAGCCGCTATACCTTATATAATAAAGGCACGTGGGAACTGGAGAACCATCCAAACATTCGTAGAAAAGCACGAAGGAAACATTGATCGTGCTCTGAAGCTGCTCTCTACGTTAACCGATAAGGACCTACGGGATATGCCGATGGACATATTAGAAGACAATATGAACGCCACAAGCAACGAGGTATCACCCCGTGTGGAGTATGAGATGATCCTTAAACCTTATAAGAAATTCTTCGCAAAAGTATTCCGAAAAGATGCACAGAAGTTCCGCAATGACCCTTCACTACTCGTGGATTGGGTTAAAAAGAACATTAAGCTGAACCCTGACACACGAGCTATGCAGATTCCACAGACACCTATCAGTGTGTGGGAAAGCCGCATAACAGATGACAGGGGTAGAGACATCTTCTTCGTAGACGTGGCTCGCAGTCTGGGAATTGAAGCCCAGAAAGACCTCGTGACATGGAAGTTACAATATAAGAAAGGGAAAGATTGGGTAGACGTAGACTTCGACACATCCGTACAGGAAGCTGCCAAGACTGGGAAACTGATATTGGATTATTCTCCAACAGAGTACTTGGATGACCCTAAATATTACACACATTTCACGATAAGCAAGATCGTTTACGGGCGTACATGGATAATGAACTTTGAAGAAGGGCAACTTGATATGGGAGGAGGAGCAACCTGGGCCAACACCTTTAAGAAGGGTGCCACACTCGACGAGGGTACTTATCTACTAGTTACAGGTCAACGAATGGCTGATGGAAGTGTCATGGCACACACACAGTTCTTTACCATTGAACCTGGAAAGACAACCCGACAAAAGCTCGATGTAAGACAGGAATCGGAAGGAATAAAGGTCATCGGAAGCTTCAACAGTGAAAACCTAATAGAAAAAGATGGTAAAGAAGTATCCATCCTCAGCCAGACTGGTCGTGGGTATTATGTCTTGGGTGTATTGGGGATGGGACAAGAGCCAACCAATCATGCACTGCATGACATAGCAAAGATGAAAGAGAAACTCGACAAATGGGGACGACCAATGGTCTTGCTCTTTACCAACCAGGCTGAGAAAGACAAGTTTGAAACACAAAAGGGAGAGTTTGGGAACCTGCTGAAGAATACCATCTTCGGTATTGACAAGGACGGAACGGTGGTAAAAGAGATTGCTAAAGAGATGAAACTACGTAATCCTAACCAGTTACCAATCTTCATTATCGCTGACACCTTCAACCGTGTTGTCTTCCTTTCACAAGGATATACCATCGGATTGGGTGAGCAATTGGTGAAAGTAAGTAGCAAATTGTAAGATCAAACATTCTCAAGAATGTTTTATGAGTAGATAAGTTGGCATGTAAATAAACTGATTGTGGTATAATATATTCTAATAAGAGTAATCACTCCCCCATCCCTTTGGAAAAGGATTGGGGGATGATACCTCTTCCAATCCCTTACTACATGAACAAAGAAAACTATGAATTTGAAGTCTGTGCAAACAGTGTTGAAAGCTGTATTGCCGCAGAAAGAGCTGGCGCCAACCGTGTAGAACTCTGTATGGGGATACCAGAAGGCGGTACAACTCCTTCCTATGGAGAGATAAAGATGGCACGAGAGGTTTTGAAAAGAACACACCTTCATGTCATTATCCGTAACCGGGGAGGTGACTTTCTCTATTCTCCTGAAGAACTTCAGCGTATGACTTACGACATAGACATGTGCAGAGAGCTGGGAGTTGATGGGGTGGTCTTCGGTTGTCTAACGGCAGATGGGAGGATTGATCACAATGCAAACAAGACTTTAATGGCACATACTGGCACGATGAATGTTACCTTTCATCGCGCCTTCGACCGTTGCTCACATCCTGAACAAGCAATAGATGAAATCTTAGAGCTCGGTTTTAACAGGATACTTACCTCTGGTCAACAGCCCACAGCTGCACAAGGAATACCTCTGTTACGCCGATTGAAAGAGCTATCAGCAGGGAAAATAGACATTATGGCTGGCTGCGGAGTGAACGAAGAGAACATTGCTAAAATCCAGAAAGAGACAAAGATTACTTCTTTCCACTTCTCTGCACGTGAGCCACAACCAAGTAAAATGAAGTTCTTTAATAATAACGTCTACATGGGGAACAACGATGTATGCGAAGATATGATCATGGTTAGCTCCGAAAGAAGGATAAGAGAAACCATGAAAGCCTTGTCAATCAATACGTAGTGATTAGCATAGAGATGTTAATAACCTAATTGATTTTAGTTAAAAAACCACTTGTCTTCGGAATTTTTACAACCAATTATTTCCATATTAAATGGAAAGAAGCTACACTTGCACCCGCATAAAGAGGAACAATAGTATCTTTCTAAAAAAACGAAAAGATTATATTTCCTAATATTTAGGCGTAATTATTCATTACAAGTATTCACGATTAAAGACTGAAGGGTAACAAAACCTTCGCTGCTGTTTGTGTAATTCGAAAGAATTTCCGAAATTTGTAATTGTGTAAGTTCCATTGTTTCTTTATTTTAATGTTTCCAAATACAAAGATAAGACAAATATGGACTTACACACTTTTTTAAGATAGTACCGATGTGAATTCATTTGATAATTACAGGGGGTTAGGAATATTGAATACTTTATCTATAGGAAATTTAGGCTTTTCGTACGGTAGTAGTGCTGCACAAGGCAAAAATGAATATTACGAAACTAATTTATCAAGATCATATGGGGTGGGGTTTAATGTCAATCCTGTACGAGTTGATATGTCAAGGGGAGGAGGACATACATGGATACCGTTTTTTTAAGGAGATATATCTTATGGGGAGGGCTATGCCTCATTCTTTTCCTCGTGTTTACAAATAATGATAAACTAAATAATTCACGTTATAATGAAGATGTTAAAGAGCAATATTATAAGATAAAAGTTCTGGACCTAAAAAAAGTACGCGAATATTATATAAAAGGTATTGATGAAAAGGGACATCTTATTAACATAGTAATTTCTCCCAAATGGGATTTACATATGATAGAAATAGGAGATAGTTTGATAAAAGAAAGAAATAGTTATAAAATAAAAGTAATAAAAAAACATAGGACTATAATCCTTATCCCAGAATTACCATTATAGAGATAATTAAGTTATCTCTAAATAATTTTAAAGTGAAACATGTTCTATTTAAGTAAAATAAAAAAAGAACGCTAATTTGAAGAAATATATTGGATTTTTGGGTAATACTATTTTCTTTATCAGTAGTTTCATATCTTTGTTCAGATTTTATTATGGGACATTGTGAATTTCAAATATACTTTATATGGAACTCTTGGCTACCGATTAGACTTCACAATTTGCATTCATGTCTCTAAGTTTTCTAGTGAAAGCATGAAGAAGTAAACTCGTTTATCTACTTACGAGTGCAAACGTTTGAAGTTTATACAACTGATGTCTACAAATAAGATATTATTATTATCAAAAGAATGAATTTAGGAATTACATTATCTCTCTAAAACCCTAACATAGTTTTTGTTTTTAGTTGCTGTCACTTTTAACACTTTGCGTAGACGATTTGTTATCAATGCATTGTAATGTGTAAAATGGTGACAGGAGTGACAGGAAAGTTAAAGGCACTCCCTCTTTATGGTTTGAACCTATGAACGGCTGCAGGTACAAATTAAAATGAAATACATCAGCTTTGTGTTTAGATTCTACCAAAGGGCATTGCATAGCTATTACTGCTTTTCTTCTTTGTACGGATACATTTACAAAATAATGTTGTATATTTGCCTTAGAAATATACATGACATAGGAGTCTGCGGACATTAGGTCTTACGGTGGAGGAGATGTCGTGGTGTCGGAGAACTAGGTCTCTTTGTGCTGTGATGGAGAGTCACAGTAGGGGTAGTTGTCGTTTGTGATGTCTTAAATACTTTAGGCTCTAAAGCTCTAGTTTATGAACAAATAATTCCAACAAGTAATTTTGGGACATTCACATCATTTACAACACGAAATAGAATTATCATTCCTGCTTCAATGCAACATTACCTTAATGTACAATCTAGGCATAAAAATAGTGTAGTTAAAAGGAGTAGTCACTGATGAAGATAAAAAGAAAAATTATAGTTACACAGATCGTATTATCTGTTTTGCTTTTGGGTGTAATATGCTATGAGTATATAGATAGTAGTATCAGTTACAAATATGAAATACAAGAATTTAGTTATTCCACAAAGTGGATAAACATTTCTGTCGCTGAGAACTATCTTACATCAAAGATTTGTTTGTTAAAGTTCTTTGCTTTCTATGTATGTTTGAATGTCATATTATGGATTTACTATCTCACGAATGGGAATCAAAATAAAAGAAGTTAAAATGAGAAGACATATTAGTCTTATAACTATATTTATAGGGGTTCTGATAATTTTTTATGAAACTAGACACTTCTATAAGATAGGAGATAGAACTTTAACCGTTTGGAAGACGAATAGTGGATGTTTTGTCATACCATATTCGTATTATGGGATTCTTCCACCTCAGAAGAATTATCTCAAACTATCTAATATTGGTACTGCCTATATCTTTCTAGTGCCTAAAGATAGCTTATATATATTTGTAGAACCATATAGTGATGGATACAGTGAATTAAGTAACCATATGTATAGTTCTAAACTGATCACTTATTCAGCAGCAACTTCGAGTGCGCTAAAACAGAGTAAATTATGGGTAGATTCTTTTGAGAAATACAAGAAACTATATCCTTTTATTTCTGTAGAGGCAAGATATATGGACATATTGATAAAGGAGAAATAACTCTAATATTTTCTGAGATATACTTATAGCTCAATGATTCACGCTACATCTCTTTTGCAAGGATTTTGCTAAAGTAATAATATTCTGCCTTACAGGAGCTAATGTTGATGACAGGGGAAGTAGAGTTTGGGTATGGGAAGAAAATAGACTTCGTAAATCTCATGTTTTCAGATTGATGCATGGTATCCATCAAATCTATATGATTAAACGGTAGTTATATGAGAAAGATAGTTTGTTTATTGGTTGCAATAGTATTTTTCTCTTGTGATCGTCAGTATGATAACTTTAAGATCACAGGAATAAATATGCACACAGTCACTTTTAACGATTCCATTAGATCAAAGAAGAGATATTTTTTGATAGACTTTACCACCGTATTATGTCATCCAAAATCTACCCTTTTTGGTGGAGGAGTTGAACCTGGGCTAAAGGGAATTGACGAGAATATCAAATCCATTGATATTTATACACGTAATGGTAAGACTATTTCCTCCCATTTTAAGGGGTGGAACTCGAATTTGGAAGGTACAATTTCAGACGGAAGAGGTGACTATTCTTATTTATCTTCTTCAAATATTGCAGAGCTCGTTAAGTCTATAAATGATCGTGATAGACAGGGTATTGGAGAACGGATAAAATTCAGACGTCTCTTTTATACGAATTCAGAAGAGACGCCATACAAGATTGTCATAAGATTTGAGAACCGAGAAATTACTGCAAAGGTCATAAATGATGAAGAAGATTATAAGGTGATTAGTACAGCACATCCTTAATTTATAATCCGCTAATAGGTTCTCAACTATCAAACTATAATTGTGTGTATGAACAGATTAGACGCTCAGAAGAATCATTGATAGGAATGCACAGTTTCATCTTATGGAACTTCCCTTATCCTATCAAGTTAGAAATAATAAATGATAAGGCGCTAAAAGAACTCTCATTAGACGAAGGATACTTCTTATGATTAGGTGGTTTAGAAAATACAAAAACATGACATCTAACCACAATAGGATAGAATAATATCGTTGTCCACTAAATCTTTTTATTAGATATAATTTAAGGCAGAATCCCTATTAAGGATTCTGCCTTTTGGTTCTCTTTGTTTCAATGTAAAGAACGCCTAGAATCATGAGGAAAGATACATATTTCTTCGGACACAGTCTTTGGTATTATATGGTTTATTATTACTCTAAACCCCAAGTTAGTTTTTGTTTTTAGTTGCTGTCACTTTTAACATTTCGTATAAGCGACTTGTTATCAATGTGTTGTGATGTGGGGAGGAGTGACAGAAGTGACAGGAAAATTGAAAAACAGGTGTTTTTATGATGTTCGACTAACTATGCAGAGGGAGAGATACTTGCTTGTTATGAAAAGAAAAAGGGCATAAGAAAGGTTGTAATAAAGATTCATAAATTGAAAATAGTAGGTGAGCTTTGATACGGTAAAAGATGCCCTTTTGCATGGTAAAAGATGCTCTTTTGAGGTGTGAAAGACGCCCTTTTGCAGCGTAAAAGGGTACCTTTTGGAACAGCATTTGTAAGTCTTTGATAGAGAATGGTATACAAGTCTGAATACTGTGCATTTCTTTTGATTTTGTGGACACGCAGCTTCATTTCTCTGTAAACATATTTCTGCTTAGTTCGTAATGGTGCGGTGGTATGCGTCGGGACAGATAAGTTTACAAGGATCTTCGCTGGGGCGTTTTACCACAAACAGGCGTATCTTATATCAGTCGCCCTTTCCCACCCAAGGACAAAAGCCTACCGTATACCATTCCTGATTTTGCTGTCATTTCTATCACTCTTCTTTTGCTTTTAATCTACTGAATATAAACCCATTACCCGAAGTGTTAAAAGTGACAGCAACTAAAAACAAAACTTTATTAACGTGAGTTCGACGAATGACAAGAGGGTATGCCACGATTGGCATACCCTCTTACCGTTTATATCATTAGAGCTATCTCCGATGAACGTTTTACTTCGTCTCTGCAGCTATTGCCTGCTTGATTAAGCCCTCTATTTCTTCAGCTAATTCAGGGTTATCTTTGAGCATTGTCTTGGTTGCATCACGTCCCTGTGCCAGTTTTGTTCCGTTATAACTGAACCAACTTCCACTCTTCTGAATGATGTTATACTGAACACCAAGGTCAACGAGCTCACCAATCTTTGAAATTCCCTCACCAAAGGTTATCTCAAACTCTGCCTTACGGAATGGTGGAGCAACCTTATTCTTCACAATCTTCACGCGAACCTGGTTACCGATAACCTGATCACCATCTTTAATAGCAGTCACACGACGGATGTCAAGACGTACAGAAGCATAGAACTTCAAGGCATTACCACCCGTTGTTGTCTCTGGATTACCAAACATTACACCGATTTTTTCACGCAACTGGTTGATAAAGATACAACAGGTATTGGTTTTTGAGATGGTTGACGTGAGCTTACGCAGAGCTTGGCTCATCAGTCTTGCCTGTAGACCGACAGCTGAATCACCCATATCACCTTCTATTTCTTTCTTCGGAGTAAGTGCTGCAACAGAGTCGATCACAAGGATGTCGATAGCTGAAGAGCGTATCAACTGGTCAGCAATCTCCAACGCTTGCTCACCGTTATCAGGCTGAGAGATCCAGAGATTATCAACATCTACACCAAGTTTTTCAGAATAGAAGCGGTCAAAAGCATGCTCTGCATCAATGAAAGCAGCTATACCACCTTGCTTCTGAGCCTCTGCAATGGCATGAATGGCAAGCGTAGTCTTACCAGATGACTCAGGACCATAGATCTCTATGATTCTACCACGTGGATAACCACCAACGCCGAGTGCAGTATCAAGAGCCACACTACCTGTAGGAATTACCTCTACATTCTCTATCTGTTCATCGCCCATACGCATGATGGACCCTTTACCAAAGTCTTTTTCTATCTTAGACATTGCTGCCTGCAAGGCTTTCAATTTGCCTTCAGCTGCTGATGTTGTCTCTTCTTTTGTCATATAACTATTATCTTGTTTTCTGATTGATATACTATTATTTATTCTTCTTTCTACTCTTTGGATAAGGTAAGACCTCAACTAAGGTCTTAACAACTCTAACTGCAAAATCAGACCTTGAAACATCTAAAACATAGTGTTCCTTAGCTCCTTTATATGGGAAGCCACGTTCAGCAGATTGCATCATTGACTTAATTGCCTCGTGTTCCTTGACGTAAGGTATATTGTCACAAACTAAGACGACAGGCTTCTCGTCAACATAAATCATGTATTCGCCAAACATCTTCCTGTATCTTACAGTCCCTGCAGTAGCTATCTGACTACTAACAAATTCTATAAAATCCAAAGAGCAAGCCATCTTCTTATAATTCTAAGTCTCCTCCAAACTCCTCATGCCAAGGAAGTCCCTGCTTGTTGAGCACCTCCAAGAATGGATCTGGGTCGAAGTCTTCTACATTCCATACACCTGCTTACGCCAAAGTCCCTTGAAGAACATCATTGCACCAGCCATTGCAGGTACACCAGTAGTATAGCTGACACCCTGCATACCAGTTTCATTATAGGCATCCTGGTGCTTACAGTTATTATAAATGTAATAAGTCTGCTCCTTACCGTCCTTGATACCACGGATACGGCAGCCAATAGAAGTCTCGCCATCATAGTTTTCACCTAGATCCTGTGGGTTAGGCAGTACTGCTTTGAGGAACTGTAAAGGAACAATCTTCACCTTAGTAGTCTTACCAGAACCATCAGCTAACGGTGCTTCATACTCTATTTCGTCAATACGACTCATGCCAAGGTTCTGAATACAGTCGAGATAAGTAAGATACTGCTTACCGAATGTCATCCAAAAACGTGCACGCTTAATAGTTGGATAGTTCTTAACCAATGATTCCAACTCCTCATGATGCATCAGATAAGAGTCACGTGGACCAATATTTGGATAGGTCAAATCCTGATGTACTGCCAATGGTTCTGTCTCAGTCCACTTACCATTCTCATAGTAAAGACCCTTCTGGGTAATCTCACGGATGTTAATTTCAGGATTGAAATTCGTTGCAAAAGCCTTATGATGGTTACCTGCATTACAGTCAACAATGTCAAGATAGTGAATCTCATCAAAGTGATGTTTGGCTGCATATGCCGTATAAGCCTGTGATACTCCTGGGTCAAAGCCACAGCCGAGGATAGCTGTCAGTCCAGCTTTCTCGAACTTATCCTTATAAGCCCATTGCCAACTGTACTCGAAATGAGCCTCATCTTTTGGTTCATAGTTAGCTGTATCTAAATAGTTACAACCGCAAGCCAGACAAGCATCCATGATTGTCAGGTCTTGATAAGGCAAAGCAAGATTGATAACTAACTCTGGTTTGAAATCATTGAAGAGTGCCTTCAACTGCTCAACATCGTCTGCATCAACCTGTGCAGTCTTGATATCAGCCTTATAACCCTTATCATGAATAGCCTTAACTAACTCATCACATTTCTCCTTACGACGGCTGGCTATCATAAAATCTGTAAACACGTCCTGGTTCTGGACAATCTTAAAAGCAGCTACAGTAGCAACGCCTCCTGCGCCAATCATTAACACTCGTCCAGCCTCCCCAAGCCCCTCCGAAGGAGGGGTTGTCTGATTACCACCGCCTACTGCAGTCGTCTTACTTCTCAGTTCTTCCATCTTTTCTATTATTTTATATTTTACTTGTTCTATATTTGCTAATATTTCCTGATTCGTAAACCGGAGTAAACTGAATCCTTTACCTATCAGGAAATCATTTCTAACACTGTCTGCAGCTTTCTGTTCCTCTGTAAAATGATACTTTCCATCAGCTTCTATAATCAATTTTAGCGGCAAACAGACGAAATCTACTATATAATCATAGATAACAAACTGTCTTCTGAACCGAAATCCCAACTGTTTCTTTCTAACAGTCTCCCACAAAATTGACTCTGCCTCAGTGGGAAATCTCCTCATTCTCTTTGCTTCCTCTTCCAATATTCGATAAAGGAAAGGATCAGCATGATGGTAACCAGGAGGGGAAGTCTCCCCACACTCCTCTAAGGAAGAGGGTGTTTGATTGCTATCATGGGATGCTTTCGTATTCATAATGACCTATGTCTTCTTCCATTACCTTTACCTCTTCATTTTCCAAAGGAACAATATAAGGCTCTATTTACTAAGCATATACTTTCCTTTGGAGGGATTCTAAGGAGGCTTTTATACTGCTAAGTATATCCCCTTCTTAGATGATTTGGGGGAATGTTTCCTATTCCGCTAGGTAAACATCCCCTCCTTCGGAGGGGCTTGGGGAGGCTTCTATTCCGTTAATCCCCATTGCATGCATTATCGAATACCCCAAAATTGCTTGCTTGAAGTTGCCACCTTCTATCGGTTGCATGGCAAACAATGTGATGTGCTTTAGCTCATCATCCACGTCCCTGAGGGTTGAACGAATACTATTCAGCAGCGAAGCATCCTCTGCATTCGGCACAATCATGATACGTTTAACCTCTTCATGATTGCAAAGTGTCTTAAGAAGGTCGAGCAATACTGCTTCCTTCGCGGTATGTTCATCACCAGTTGCTATACTATTGATGATAAACTCTCCGAAGTGACCATCTCTAAACGCCTGTCCATTGAGTTCTTTTTCATAATCAGAAGGAGCAAAATTCTCCAACTTCAGATTCTTTTTATCGTGCAGAAGAACCACTTGCGTTTCGTGATCCCCTGGTTTCAGCCGACCGTCAAGCGCTACATCCACTGCCCACTGACTGAAATCAGCTGCAGGGATACGCCGATCTAACATGCGCTCAAAGTTCACGATAATGTCGAAAGCTACATGATCAATATAATCACCATCTGCAATGATGATGTTTTCACTCCATTTAATGTTCTGTGCTTCTTGTGCGTTCATAGCCACAAAGATACATTAAATCAGGCAAAAGGCAAAATAAACAGATTGATTTTTGGTGTTTTTACCCACTCAATAAGTGACGTTCTCATCCCCTCATCAGCGAACCATACTGCCGTCTTCAGTATGTCCAGACTTATGAGACATATAAATACAAATGATTGCCACTAAGATAACAATCGCAAAAGGGATCATAGTACACATCCTAAACAAGCCTGCTGAGCACGCTGTTACATACAAAATCGCCAAGAGTAACAATGGGGTTATTATCCGAATAACCTTTGCATGTTTACTGTTATACTGTTCCGTACGCATCAATGCCCTCAAAGAACCTCTGTCACTGGGAGTCTTCTCTTTGGCTATCATCATTAGGAAAATAACAAACGAGATGATAGGAAGCGTAAGGATCAAGTATTTAGGACCATAACTGTCCACATCACCAGACAGATTCCAATGGAGAATAATCTGATCGGGACCACTTAATGCACACATCAAGGCTATAATTGAGGTGACAACAACGATTGCTGTCGAGATGATTCTGCTTATCATGTTACGACTGTTTATAAACATTTAGGTTTTTATAAAGTAGATTGAATACCACCAGAAATAACGATTTCTTAATGATCTCTACGCTACAAAGATATAAATAATAAACAAAAAGGACAAGTTTTAGATAAAAAAAAGTAACATGCGAAAGGATGTGAAGAAACATAGGTGAGCAGGTATTAGCAATGATAAAATGATCTTACATTACCAAATACACCAGGAAGACCAAAACAGAGGATGGTCATCTTTTTCGCACTTTGTAGTATCCAGATTATCAAACAGTTACAAAGGGGCTTGTAAAAGGGCATCTTTTACAATGCAAAAGGGCACCTTTTACACATCAAAAGGGCATCTTTTACAATGCAAAAGACGCCCTTTTAGAATGCAATAGATGCCCTATTAAAAACCAACTATGAATTTATTTCACAAAAGAAGCACCAATTCGTTTCCCCAAAACCTTTCGTTTTTCAGCCAAGTCATTATCATCCACGTAAGCTAAAGCATATCCCCAATAGAGATAAGCCTCCTTAAAGTTCTTCTGACAGAGCCTTGACTCCCCCATATTCTTATATATTGTGAACATAAGTGACTTATCGGGTTCATAGAGTTCTGCTGCCTTTTTCAAATGTAAGACAGCATCCTCATAACGCCCAAGTTGGGTCTCCGCCACTCCTAATCTATATAATCCCACAGCCATCTTAGGCTTCATCTTCACAGCTTTGGCAAAGTAATACACGGCAGAATCAAGTCTCTCCATATATGCAAAAGCTCCTGCTGTGTAATAAAGTGAATTATAAGTCGTGTCACCAACGGCAAAAACTCTTCTATAAGTGTTGATACACTGCTCGAATTTACGCTCCATGAAATACACTTCTCCCAAGGCACGATTCACTTCTGTATTGAAAGAATCTGTTTTGCAATAGTCTTCTCCATAATAGATTGCCATATCTGAATGATCATAATCAGGACTTACAAGAACATTCATGAGGTCGGCTACTATATGACTATCCCTTGGAAAGGTTCTCACTAATGTCATCCCGTAGAACACCTGATGGGCAACATCGCCTATAGCACCCAAAGAATAATACAGTTCACGGAACGAATCATGGGTTAAACTGTCCGTTGATACAGTCTTAAGAAGACCAATACATTGCTTATATGATGCACGAAAGTAATAACAACTGGCGATTTTCATCTTGATTATATTGTCATTACGTTGCTTCTGTGCCTGCTTATAGAATGACAAAGCATTATAATAATCATACACTTTCATACAACTGTCGCCCCGGTCAAGCGACCTTTGATAACTCTGTGCTGCCACATGCAAGGGAACTATGAATAAGATCAGAAGGAACAGAAAGAGCTTTCGCATAGTACAAAATACATTTAAAGTTAACAAATCACCATACATTTAAGACAGGATTTCCATGAGGCGATCAGCTTTACAGCCCAGTCTCATGGAAACCAAGTTATAAATCTTATTGCAATTTAAAGCGAACAGGTATAGTATAGTACACCGAAACAGCCTTTCCCTTGTTCTTTCCAGGGTTCCATCTTGGCATTACAGAGACAACACGCAGCGCTTCCTTATCAAGTGAAGGAGATATTGAGCGTACGATAACAGGATCCTTTACCTCACCATTGGCGGTGATGATGTATTTCACTATTACTGTTCCTTGTTCACCATTGCTTGCTGCTTCAACAGGATACTTTATGTTTTCTGCCAGCCATGATAGCAAATTCCCTTTGAAAGTAGGCATTTCTTCAGAAACAGTATAGACTACCTGCTTCCCTTTCTTTTGCGTTTGATCAGTCAGTTCATCTTCTGGCGACTCCACAAAGGACTCGTCATCCGTCACAGCTGACGGTTCATTCTCCTTCACCTGTGGTACAACAGTCTCCTTCTCTACCGTCTCTTTCTCTATAGAAGAAGGCATATCATTGCTCACAACCTTTATAGATTTTTCTTCCAGAGTCGTCAATGGTTTAGTGACTTGCCTTTCAACTCTGACTATTGGTACTTCTCTGTCATTCGCAGCAGCTGCAATCTCACGCGCAATAATCTCAACATTACTCACAACAAGCAGCATGACTGCCATTGGAATACAGAGTACATACTTTGCTTTCGCAACTCCTTTGGTTCGTTTTTTATTCATCATCTTAATACGTTTCTTAAGAGGTAAAACATTAAAATTATTTGAAATTGTAGCTACATTCTTTCTATAAGCCAACCCTAACAGGTGGTATTGGTATTCCTTACTATCAAGACCACTCGTCAAGACACTGTTATCCGCAAGGAATTCAAGGTTTAATCTCACTTCTCGTTTCAGTAACCAGACAAATGGATTTATCCAAAAAGCAATGGAAAACAGCTCCGTAATAAGAATATCAAGGGAATGATATTGTCGACAATGAAGCAATTCATGTGTGATAATTTCGTCTAATTCCTTTGGGTTATGCCTCTTTGGGTCCATAAAAATCCAACTGAAGAATGAGAATGGACCTTCTCCTTGATCTAATAAATAAACCTTTTCGCCACACACTTCTTCTGTTTTACATCTGCGTCTTAGCATAAATATGGAAAACAACTGCCACAAAAAGCGTAAAAACAATAGTGAAGCTACCACACAATAAGCTATTGTAACGATAGCTTCCCAATTCTGTAATGTGCCATTATTGGGTGTTATAGTCACTACAGGAAGTACAACGTTGGCATATTCATTAGCCACAGAGGACATTTCCACGCTCTTATTCAACCAATAAGAACAGTTTAAGCCTGGCACTAAGAGGGCAACAACATACAGTCCCAACAGTGAAATCCTTCTCCAAGAGAAAAAAGTATCATTCGAAAATACTAGCTTATAAAAAGCAAATAGGATGATAAATGCTATATTTAACTTCAAAAAATACATGGCTCTGTATGTTATATTTTAGGTAAATAATATCGGTTTGTTCTGTAGGAGTTCTCCCTTCACCTGATAAGCTTAGTCGTTGCCGCTTTCTATCTCATTGATAATTTCTTTCAAATCTTCAGGAGAGAGATCCTCTTCTTTCGCAAAAAATGAAACCATCTCACGGAAAGAATTCTTAAAGTAATTACCAACAAAACTACGCATGAAATCAGATTTATATTCAGACTGGGCTATCCGTGGCGAAAAATGATACGTAAGACCGTGCTGTTCTGCATTCAAATAACCCTTTCGCTTTAGATTATTCATCACAGAAGCTATCGTTGTATAAGGCGGACGGGGCTCATCCAACTGCTGAAGGATCTCTTTTGTGGTACAACTACCCAACTTCCATACATGCAACATTACTTCTTCTTCTTGCTTAGTCAGTTTTTCCATCATCAAAATACGTTTCTATTATTCTGCTGCAAACTTACGATTAATTCGTAACAAAGTCAAGTTCACAACGTTAAAGATTACTAACAAAGAAACTTTTTAGGCTAAAACTCAGATTAATACGAATTATTAGTAACCACTAAAGACAAGATAAAAAAGCTGTTTTACACTATGAATATAAGGGAATAGACAGACGACTCATTCTCCATTGAGCCCATAAATACGAAGAATAAAAAATAGAGGATACTCCAAAACAGGAATATCCTCTATTTGTCCGATATATAATAATGTGATTATAAGCCGAGCAATTCCACTACTTTTTCAACTGCCGCATTGATACCATCAGCATCTTTACCACCAGCTTGTGCGTAGTGTGGCTGACCACCACCACCACCTTTGATAAGCTTAGCAGCCTCACGGATGATTTTACCAGCATTGAGATCGTGATTCTTTACCATATCATCACTGAGCATGATAGACAGTAAAGGACGATTTTCATATACTGATCCCAGTACACAAACCAAGTTCTCTGGTAATGCTTCACGCACCTTGAAAACAATATCCTTAGCTGAAGCAGGATCAACTGGCAATACTGCCTTAACGACATGTACACCATTCATCGTCTCAGCACGCTCTACCAAGGACTTAGCAGCACGGTCAAGAGCCTGTGCACGGAAGCGCTCTACCTCCTTCTTCATGGCATCGTTCTCCTCAACAAACTTGGTGAGAACAGCCTTAAGATCCTTAGCATTGTTGAACATTGCCTTCAAATCACGCAGCGTATCTTCGAGTGCATAGATTGCATTCTCGCATGTTTCACCTGTCATAGCTTCTATTCGGCGTACTCCAGCAGCCACACTGCTCTCTCCAACAATCTTGAAGAAACCGATACGACCTGTTGATTTCGCGTGGATACCACCACAAAACTCACAACTTGGACCGAAGCGAACAACACGAACCTTATCGCCATACTTCTCACCGAAGAGGGCTACAGCACCCATCTTCTTTGCTTCTTCCATAGGTGTGTCACGGTGTTCGTCCATAGGAAAATCAGCACGAATCATTCCGTTAACAAGTCTCTCCACTTGGCGAAGTTCCTCATCGGTGATCTTCTGGAAGTGAGAAACGTCAAAACGGAGCGTGTCTGGACTAACGTAAGAACCTTTTTGCTCTGCATGATCACCAAGAACCTGTTTCAAAGCATAGTCCAACAGGTGAGTCGCAGTGTGATTAGCAGCAGATGCATCACGCTTCTCTACATCCACACAAGCCATAAAGTCGGCTTCAACATTCTTTGGTAATTCCTTTACTATATGGATACTTTGATTGTTTTCACGCTTAGTATCGATGACATTGATGGTCTCATCCTCGCTAACAAGTACACCTTGGTCGCCAACCTGGCCACCCATCTCTCCATAGAATGGTGTGTAGTCAAGAACAAGCTCGTAGAAACTATTCTTCTTCTGTGTCACTTTACGATAACGGAGGATGTGACATTCATACTCGGTATAGTCGTAACCAACGAACTCCTGTTCGCCTTCACGCAGCACTTCCCAGTCACCATTCTCAACGACAGCAGCATTACGGGCACGCGCTTTCTGTTGTGCCATCTCCTCATTGAACTGCTTTTCATCAACGGTATAGCCATTCTCTCCACAGATAAGTTCTGTCAAATCGAGTGGGAAACCATAGGTGTCAAACAGACGGAAAGCCTCTTTACCATCCAACTCGGTCTTACCGTGTGCCTTCAACTCGTCCATAGCACCACTCAACAGGCTAATACCCTTATCCAAAGTACGGAGGAAAGAGTCTTCCTCTTCCTTCATCACACGTGCAATCAGCTCACGTTGTGCAGTCAATTCGGGGTAAGCGACACCCATCTCATGCACCAAAACATTGATCAGCTTGTACATAAAGGCTTCTTTCTGACCGAGGAACGTATAAGCATAACGCACGGCACGACGAAGGATACGACGGATAACATAACCTGCTTTGACATTGCTTGGCAACTGACCGTCAGCAATGGAGAATGCAACAGCACGCAGATGATCGGCAACAACACGCATAGCGATATCTACCTTCTGCTCTTCATTGATGCCTTCACCGTTAGGACCTTCTGGGAAAGTGTGGTTGTATTTCTTTCCTGATAAGCGCTCAATCTCCTCAATTACAGGTGTGAAGATATCGGTATCATAGTTTGAATTCTTGCCTTGCATCAAACGAACCAGACGTTCAAAACCCATACCCGTATCAATTACATGCATCTTCAGAGGTTCAAGACTGCCATCAGCCTTACGGTTGAACTGCATGAATACGATGTTCCATATCTCAATTACCTGTGGATGATCCTTGTTTACAAGCTCCTCTCCAGATACCTTTGCCTTCTCTTCATCAGAACGGAAGTCAATATGAATCTCTGAACATGGACCACAAGGACCTGTATCGCCCATCTCCCAGAAGTTATCATGCTTGTTACCATTAACAATATGATTCTTGGGGAAGTGCTTCTCCCAGTAGCTGGCAGCCTCATCATCACGTGAGATACCTTCTGCCTTGTCGCCTTCAAAGACTGTTACGTAAAGGTCCTTAGGGTCAAGATGCAACACATCAACAAGGTACTCATAAGCATAATCAATAGCTCCTTCCTTGAAATAGTCGCCAAAACTCCAGTTACCCAACATTTCAAACATTGTGTGATGGCTAAGTGCTGCATCACGCCCCACCTCTTCCAAGTCGTTATGTTTACCACTTACACGCAAGCATTTCTGTGAGTCCGTACGACGGCGTGGCTCTGGTTCCTTTGTTCCAAGAATAATATCTTTCCACTGGTTCATACCAGCATTAGTAAACATCAGCGTAGGGTCGTCCTTGATAACCATTGGGGCAGACGGTACGATAACATGTCCTTTCGACTCAAAGAACTTCAAATAAGAGTCGCGGATTTCGTTTGCTGTCATCATCTTTATTTTATATTTAATTCAATTTTTCTACCTAAAAGTGTTGCAAAGATACTGACTTTTGAGTATTTTTGCAAACAATTAAGCTGATGAATATGGAAAAACTTCGCTTTGAAGTAAACTACTAAATAGCATATAGCAGCTGATTTGTGTAAATAATTGATTTAAAAGAAACTAAGACATGGCAGAGAATCCACATAAATTGTATTATTCAATAAAAGAAGTAGCGCAACAAATAAACGTTACGGAGAGTCTGCTAAGGTATTGGGAAACGGAATTTCCACACCTCCGCCCTAAGACTACGGGCAACCGTGTACGACAGTATACGGAGAAGGATATTGAACAGATAAAAGTCATCTATAATCTTGTCAAAGTACGTGGCTTCAAGATTGCTGCTGCACGCAAGATGATCCAGGAAAACCGTAAGGGTGCTGACAAGAGCCAGAAGGTAATGGAATCACTCATTTCAGTACGTGATCAACTACAAGAACTCAAGAAACAACTTGACAGTTTGGTATAAAAAGGCTCTTATCATACTGAGCTTTTTTCATGCTTAGTACAGGTCCTCACAGCCTGTTTATCTCCTACCCTTTTTTATTTTTGGTTGCTATCACTTTTTGCACATAGTGTAAAAAGCACATATTAGGCTACTTATGATAGCAAAACTAGTGGCGCAAGTGAATTTTAAAATAATATTAGGTATTAAGATTCTCTATAATTCTATATTATAAAGCTCATAAAATACTTTTATCATAGAAACTATAGGAAATAGAAATAAAAGATTAACTTTAGAGTATTTGAAGCCGCCACACTTCCCATAGGACAGCGCACCAGGGAGGGATTTTTCATTATATACCCATGAAAAGTTCAAACAGAAATCTCTGCAGAACTATAATCTATACAGTAAGACAATACTCATACATCAGTAAGTTGTATTGCACCTTCTATTCTAGAATATAATTTTGCAGAGATTTCAGAATAATTACACAACAATGTTTATACCTATCATTCTAAATGATTATTCCTATATCATTTGTCTTGATTGAGTGTAACGGTTGTTATTATGGTCTCGTTTCTTTCTTTTTCAGTTTCGCTTAATATCAACTGATTGTTGGTAAAGTCAGCTGTGATTGCACTTTTAGAAGAGAGATCTACCTTTTCTTCAGAGAATCCTATTAATTTTTCTTCAACATTAAGCCAATTCCAATAATTTAATATGTTCTCTTTTGGATCTTTATAGGCTATGAAATATGTCCCAGCATGGGTGAAAGTAATGGTCTTTGGGAATTCCTCCTCAGCCAAGCCTAGTTGTACCTCTTTGGTATTTTTAAGTTTATCTGACTTCTCAAACCTATCTATCGCCTTTCTAAGTGCATTGCTGAGTTCTGCGCTTGATGATGAAGTTCCATCAAACACTGTTTGACCATCATACTTTACTACAATGTGCATCTTTATAAATCTCCACGTACGACAGAGATAATCTGTAGCTTGACCAGAGGGTATTGGTGTAACCTTCGTAGCAGAAAGTTGTACCTGTCGTCCATTTACATTTAGGAGTAAAGAATAGGAATTACCAGCTTTAGTAATGGTTAATTCGCCTAATTCTTGTAAAACATATACATTATTATTCTTTGAGAAATGCCCTGTTATATACAAGTCGTCAGAATCTGTATTACTTGGTGAAGCCCCTTTCATGACAATGATATAACGGCCAGCTTCTGTTAGCTCTACTGCTTTGTAAGCGGAACTGGCATCTGTTATTTCATACTTTGCAGCATCCATTGTATAAGATGGCGTTTCAATGGGAGATGGCTTCTGCTCATCAGGGTCAGAATTATCACATGCAGTGAACGATAGTCCACATAAAAGCAACATAGTTGCAAACAAAATGCTTTTAAGTCTCATAATAATATTTTTCTGTTAATAATAGTTGGTCAATAGCTAATGTGTTTCTTCAAGAGAAACTAATTGTTAACAAAGATATGCACGATTTTCTGTTTCTCATCTTCACTTCATCTTAAATAACCTTAATTGCGAGATTATCCTCTAACAACATTCAATGGAAGGTGGAGAAAGTAGAAAGACTGTGCTAATGTACATAAGAAATTATTGGATCACCAGTGAAAGAGCAGGAGTGTATAAACAACCAACCCCCCTCTCCATTCAGAGAGGGGGAGTTGGGAGAAATAGATATTCCCTGTTGCTATTGTTGCTTTCATTACTTCTTCCTCGACAATGAAGCACGCTTTACTTCGAAATCGGCAGTAGTGTTGTTATCGTCAACAAACTTCTTACCATCCCATTTACGTTGTAAAGAAAGACCAGAGTAAATGGGGTAATCGCTCTGCTTCAAACCAGCAAAGGAAACGTCAGTAACAGCATTATAACCTCGATCAAGCTTGCTGGGGCGCATCTGGAACATACGACGTGGACAGATGGTGATACAGTCAATGACGTTCTCGAACGGTATCTCAATAGCATAGAAATCACCAAAAGCACTACTCGTAACAGTAATATAATGCAGATAACCCTTTCCATCCTTGGTGTCAGTCAGGTTCTTTTTGAACTCTTCTGGTGTCCAAGGAAGTTTTATCAGTGCGATACCATTGCTCTCTGAAACGTTTGAGAACTCATGTTCCGGACCAACATTCCCGCTTGCATCCGTCACTGTTAGTATAGCATTAAGATCGGGAACGTCTGGATTGTTCTTCTTTCCAGAATCATAATTAATATTCGTCCACTCGAAATCAGCTTTCCTCAAATCAAGAAAAGCATCCAACCCACCATACATACTAAGGTCCTCTCCCTCCAGTTCAGACTCGAATTGCGCCTTATGGTCAATGGCATACTTAGCCACAATAATGGTCTGCCCAGGCTTAACAGGATAATCAGTACCCGTACCAGGAAAGTAAGAGATACCTGATGCACCATAATAACGATTAACAAAGTCGTCCTTCGGTGCAAACTGAATCGCCTTGCTTGGGTCAATAGCATTATCACAAAGTGCCAGTCCATCAAGATACTTCACCTCATCTGTTGGGTTAAAGATTGCGATATACTGATCATCATTATACATCTGGTTCAGGTTCTTCATACCCCAGGCCCTGACGTCACGGTACCAATAATGTCCGACATAGAACACCTCCTTAATAATCAGATGGTCTAATTTTGTCTTCGAAGTAGACTGTTTGACAGGCATTTCATTACGTGTACAGCTACCTAAGCTCAACGTTATCAAACCCGAAAGCAGGAATGCTGTTATCTTTTTCTCTATCATTTGTTTCATCATCTTTTATGCGTTTATATTTTTGTCCTATAATCATAGATTAGTCCCAACACCTGAAACTGCTCAATAACCTATAAGAACCAGTTTCCAAAGCCTGATCCTCCACCAATGCCATGTGTTTGAACATTCTGTGCAGCCTCTAATGCATCGAGCGATGACAAGCCTATTTCGTGTCCCATATAGAAGTAGAGAGGGTCATTAGGGTCAATCGTTGTCGGGTCAGTATCGAAACTACTACAGAAAACTTTTATTGGAATATTGAATCGGAAGAGTTCTTTCCATTCCGAATCAGCCCATACTCCTTCGGTTCATCGGGGTTATAAGCCTCTGCACAGATGAATGGACTACGGAAGACATAGGTGGAATGCCGGTTGAGATACTCATCTTTCGGTATCAAAGCCTTCTTTCCTTTCGGACATTTCATGATGCGCACAGAGAGATAAAACTTAGGGAGCAGATAAGACGGACGACTATAGCGGCCTGGCTCACCTGTTGCTGGATCTACTCGACGTGTAATCTCGAGTGGCCATTCCTGATGAAGCGCATCATTCTCATCGGCTTCTATATCAAAGTTGAAGTGACCTTTCAGTCCCACACGGTCCTGATCATAAGGTGCAACAGCCCAATCGGCATCCTCACGAGTAAGTGGTGGCAGCAGTCGTTGGTTGAATAACTCACGTGCACCGTCAGCCATTGCATTATGAATCCACGTGTCACGATAAGTATATTCAAATATCTTTGGTGTCAATTCAGCCCTTTGCTTCCATGTTGACGTATTGGCAAAGAGCGGAGAAGGTACAGGTGTAGTGTCAACTGTTCCACCTTTCTTCCAATCACCGAACTTATCTTTATTGGGTTTCCATGTTCCTCGACAGTCCATCACTTCGTATGGGTTGCCTTTATCGTCTACTTCACTCACCGTAAAGAATATCTGATATTCGTCAGAATGCTCAAGAATATCATCATTCATTAGCTTTCCTTCCTTGTTGAAGAAGTAGAGACACAAGCCCCACCGCTTTAGTTTACCACCTATGATGCGGATATAATCAGGCCCCATCTTTCCTTCGCTCTGCTCGAGATAGGTCACTGTACTCTGCCGTTGCACCTCTACCGTTGGCCATTGGCTTGTATTGTTATGGATAAGTACGAACTCTTCCTGCTTCCAGGGTGCATTCTGATAAACGAAGTTACCGTGCATCATACCGTCACCATGAGAGTGTCCCTCCTTAAACATAGCCAGACAAGTTGCCCAACCGTTGAAAGCACCATCAGCATCAGGATTTGCCATATCGCCAGACACCTTCACTTTCGACAAGCTATCCACATATTTATCAGCCCCACTATGTGCTACACCCTTACTATTTAACGGATTCTCATTGTAATCAACATGCACATTACCAAATACAAAGTCGTCACATGAGGTGAAGGACAGACCAACAGTTACTATTAATAGTATGCTCTTAAATATTTTATTCATCTTTCCTTTGCTCTTTTTACATCAATACTACGTTCTGTCTATACTGTGAGAAGAAGTCCTGTGGTTGTGTTAACATGCGCCAAAGACGTGTCTTATCAACTTGTGGATAGAACCGCTTCACGTCATTAAAGCATTTCTCCTCCCCATCTTTCGCATTCGCAATCACGCGTACCGAGAGTGGATAATCAATGTCGAAGCTATCCCATCCTGGCTGTATCTGGTTGAAATCCCATAAGAAACTATGCTCACTGTTATTTGTATTGCAGTACTTTGCAGGTTTCTCCGACTCACCAACGTGTTGCTGTCCCTTGTTCAGAATATGGCAGATACGCACCTGTAGTTGGAAAGCAACATCTGACATATGGAACTGCATGATACCTTTGAAGCCTAATCTATCCATGTCTGCCCCCACATCTAAGCTACGTTTCTGACGGAGAAAGCCTACGGTATGTCCATAACGCTGACGTGGAGCATCAGTATCAGGGTCGGTGAAGTCATCGTTATATGCCTCGGTGAAGAGTTTACCAAGGTCTTCTTCAACAGGGTCTGTATCGCGATACTCGTATGTAAACAGCTCTGGTGTAATCTTGTTCAGCTCCATCGGGTCGATAGTCTTATAGAGATGGTACGTCTTTCCGTCAAAGGCGTAAGGCTGTAATGCCTCTGGTTTTCCCGACACTTCAATGGCTTTCCATGCGAGATTGTTATTGAATGGAACTTGATTCTGCCCTAATGTAAATCCTTCTGGCGCATAGATGTTCGAAGTAGAGAACTTTGTAGCAGGCTCAGGATTGCCATCTTTCATACGGAAAGTATATCGATCATAATATGTAGGTTGCGATGAAAGCGAACGTGGATAAGCCATCTGCAATCCTGTTGCCTGCTGTTTGTCGTTTGAAGCAGTGCTGTCTGTCACCTCCTTATTCAGCGAAGCATTGCCAATACCGAAGAAGTGCTGATGAACAAGCAGCGTAGCGTTATCCTCATCAGGGATACTATAGCCCTCATTATCCTTCGTAAAGGGATAACCAGAGAACTGATGATTAATCAACATACCATTCTGATCGTAATACTTCAGCTCCAATCCGTAATAGATATCGTCAGAAGCAATCACATCAAAGCAGTCACGCTCTGTAGTAATCGTCATCTGTCCATCATCATCCTTGGCTATATCTATCTCCTGCATGACAGGAACTGGTAGTTCACCATTGACAACATGATATGTATTATACGCCCGAACAGAGTCATTACCATCAGGTCCGACACCAATCATTCCTCCTTTATATCCCATCCTTAGGATGGCATGGACGGCATAAATCTGCTCGTGTCCTTTCACATCACGTTCTATTGATGAGGCTGGAGCCTGTACTACCTTCTTGAAAAAGTCGTCTACTTGATCGTTGGAACAGCTACCAAAGAGAAGTACTGATGCTATTATAGCAAATAAAAGCCGTATATCTTTATTCTGTTTCATATTCTTATCAGCTATTTAAAACTTAAACAATGTACGTAAAGAGAAGTTTGCTCCACGCTCATGTGCATAATATCTGAAGCGGTCTGTGTATTCTTTATAGAGTGCATTAAGAATATTCTCACCGACAATCATGAACTTCAATTCTCGTTTCATAGGTAAAGCGATGCGGAACTCTGCCGTACCATTCAGCAAGAAGTAAGCTGGTGGAGAGTCTGGAACGAGGTCTTTATCTGGGTCAAAGCGTGTCTGCTTAGTGACATATATCCCTGACAACGACAGTGTTGAACGGTATTTGTAATCTTTTGTCAGCGGAAGGTCATAAGTTGCAGAGAGTCCGTAACGGTCAGAAGGCATGAAAGGTAACCAGTCATTATGCGTGATATTACGTGCAAACATCCATTCACCTTTGGCAACAAAGGTCAGTCTGTCTATAGGTTTGACTGTGGCTTCTATGTCACCACCATAGAGTTTCACGTCATCTTGGTCATAGATGAACTTCGGATATTTTCCACTTGGATGGTTATGGAATCGGTCTTTTCCTTCTCCGATATGGTCGTATATGTAACTATTGATGCGCTGGAAGAAGAAGCTTGGCTCTACTGACAGCCATGTATTACGGTATCTTGTACCCAGCACCAGCTTATATCCACGTTCACTAGCAAGATTCTTATTACCCACTACCCAATAAGAACCATCCTGTAAACCTATAGCATAAAGCTCATTGATATCGGGTGGACGCCATGACCAACCGATATTGGCACGTGCATCCCACTTGTCGTTGAATTGATAGTGTGTTGCAAAACTCATCGTAAAGTTACTGTAGAGCTTAAAATCGTCGTAGTAGGTGTAATTACTAAGGCTGCTATAACCATTGACTGACAACACACGGAAGTCATATCGCATACCGAGTGCACACTGTAACTTACCAAACTCTGCTTTATGTAAGAAGTAACCACCCATTGAAAGGGCTGCAAAATTAGGTACAAAAGCGGGCTGTTTCGTACCGGGATAGTTGTAATTGGTCTGATAAGTATTAGAGAGTCCTGCATCAGTGGTCATCTTCCATAGCTTCCACTTTGCATGCCACAGTACATCAAACTTATAAGTCTTCAGTATCAAGTCCTGCATTGGAATCCAACTCCACTGTGTTTTCTTTCTGTTTTCGAACTCTTGGCGCAGGTTCTCTTGGAAAGATAGCGTCACATCAAGCTGATGATTCTTATTGATATCCCACTTCAATTCACCCTTCAACGTCACATGTTGCGACTGTTGGAACGGTGGTTTTATCTCATATGAGAAAGGTTTAATGGTCTCTGGGTCTGGACGGCCATATTCAAAGCGCTTTATGAGTTGGGCTATGTCCGACACCTTACTGGCATAATATATACCACTGCGCTGGTAGTAGATACTGGAAAAGACGGTTGCTGTGATTTTCTTTCCTTGATAACCAGCCAAGGCTGAGAGGCTTATCGTGTTGTATCCAGTGTTGTTCAGCACGTAATCTGCCGTGTGATAGTCACCTCCCTTGGTGTACATACCATGGAGACGTAGTCCAAATTTCTTGTAACCTGTCTCAACACTAGCCGAACTACTGAGCCCACGAGCATTGGTGTCATATCCAAGGTTGACATTACCATTCACCTTTAACGCTTTGTTACCATATGGGAGGGGAGCATCATTCAGCAGAACGACACCACCCATAGCACCGAAACCATAGCGAATACACTCTGCTCCTTTCACTACTTCAACCATACTTGATCCTGTATAGTCTAACTCTGGGGCATGATCGGCACCCCAACTCTGGCTCTCCAACCTTACTCCATTGTTCATCAGAAGGATTCTACTACTGTGCATTCCTTGTATAACGGGCTTTGCAATGGTGTTACCCGTACTGATGGAGCTGACACCGGGAATGGTTTCGAGCAGTTTGGCTAATGATGTAGCCCCACCCTTCTCTAATGCTTCCTGACTGATAGCCGATGATTGTTGCAGTACGCTTGTGTGGCGTTGTAAGGCTGTGACCGTTACGTTATCCAATTGTTTGGAGTCATCCTTCAACTGTAGGGTTATCTTTCTGTCTTCTGGAATGGTTACTAAACGTGTGAAGGTTTTATATCCGATATAGGAAACCGTCACTTTCAACTTGTTAACTCCGTTCTTGAGCTTGATAACACAACGTCCTTCGGTGTCTGTTATGGCAGGATTCACTCCTTCACAACGTACCACTGCTCCAGTAAGTGGCTCTTGTGATTGTTCAGCTACAACACATATCGTCACCTGGTCATCATCAGACGTTTCTTGCCCGGGGGGGAACAGACTGACAGAACCAACGGAAGGTAAAGTGCTAAAGAGCAACAGACATAAGATTATCATTGGTGTACGTGTCTGTATACACCTCCTTAACTTTAATAGATATTTTATCATATATATGCAGATTATAAAAAGTTTACTTCATCACATGGTACTCCATCCCCTTACAGTCAGACGGAAGATGCAGAAAGAAAATATTTACTCACGCTTGTAGATTAAGCCACCAGCGCTACTAGAAACGCTATAAAATGACGGGTGCAAAGATACGTACTTAAGGGAAAACTCACAATACCTAAAATGAATGATTTGTAATCTTTCTCTTGGTTGAATCTACTCATTATTCTCTATGATACAATTGGATTTATAGACACTTTTTAGACTTTATTTATTGTTTTTTGTTTATTATATATAAATCTATATTTAGCAGTGTAATACAGCTACGATAAAGAAGGAAGTGTCTCTCTGGTTTTAATTTTCGTTTCCTTGCCCCTTTCACCCTTCTTGGTGTTAGGGGCAAGTTTTTTGTTGCCGTTGGTATCGTTCTCTGTATGATGCACTATTACTAAGAAAAAGTTTTTATTGTGCTTGCTGTCACTTTTTAGGTTTTTGCAAAGGCGTTGTAAGACAGCTGGTTATAAGGCTGAAGGGGGTGACAGGAGTGACAGCAAATTTAAAATGGATTCTGAAATACTTTCTCGGTAAGTTCCTTTTTTGATACTTTTATGCACCAGTTACTGTAGTATGCAGCGTAAAGGGACATCCTTAAGGAGGACGTTTAGCATGAATACATAGTGTGCAGATGGCTAACACTGGATGTGCGGATGGTCAGCACGACATGTGATGATGCATGGCACAAGGAAAATAACGCGTGGAAAGCATGCAGGCTTTGGGTTCTTTGGAGCGTAAGGCACAAGGGTGATGGGACAAGGGAAATAAGCGTACGGCTTACAACTGGGAGATGAGCAGTAAGCCGTTCAGCGTATGCGGGGGAATTGTTTTTAAAAAGTTGCTGTCACTGCCGTCACTGCTTTAAGGAGCATAAGTGGCTTAGGATGTGCGCTTTACGGGAAGTGTTAAAAGTGACAGCAACTAAAAACTAAAATAAAACAGGGATAAGCGTTACCCGTTTATCCCTGTTTTTATGTTTTCTACTTCATGAACAATCAATAAGGAGGAGTTGTCTCTAAATCCATCAGATGATTTCCTGTACTTCCTGCATACCATTGATGCGCTTCAGACTATCGACAATGACCTGTACATCCTTGCGGTCGTGAACCCTGAGTTCTATTGACCCATCAAAGATACCATCATCACTGGAGATGGTCACCTTGTGGATACTCACACCCAACTGGTCGGACAAGACATCAGAGATATCATGCAACATTCCTCTGCGGTCTATCCCTCGTATCTCAATTGACGCATCAAAGAATATCCGCCGGTGCATATCCCACTTGGCATCCAGGATACGGGTACCATAGCTTGCCTTGAGTTTTGCAGCAACAGGACACGAACGCTTGTGTATCTCTATATGGTTTTTGTTATCAATATAACCCAGAATGTCATCACCAGGAATAGGATGGCAGCACTGTGGGAAGAGATAACGATGAATGTTCTCCTCACTGATGAAGATAGGTTTCTTCTTATTCAGATTCTTCGTTACGACAATCAGTCCTTCTGTTGAAGTATCGTCTGAGCGCATCGGGTCCGTTGTCTTCTTATCATTCGACTTCAGGAAAGGAACATAACGCCGCCAACCACCAGAGACGATCGTACTCTCGAACTTCTTTTTCCCCCGTATTTCATCTAAATCACGGTCACCCAATATGACAGTCTTCTCACCAATGGCTTTGAAAAGGCTCTCATGTACAGAGAATCCATGCAGACTACAAAGCTTGTCAAGTACCGAGGTGGTCATCTCCAGGTCGTTTGCAGCCAGCCACTTTGACAGCAGCGTTTCACCAGCCTTCTGTATCTCCTTCCCTTCACGCCGCAATATAGCCTGTATCTTTGCCTTAGCCTTAGCAGTAGAGACGAAGTTGATCCATGAAGGGTCTACGTGTTGTGATGCAGACGTGAGTATTTCAACCTGGTCACCACTCTGCAGTCTATGACTAAGTGGTACCAGCTTATGGTTGACCTTAGCACCTATGCAGTGGCTTCCAAGGAAAGTATGGATCTGGAAAGCAAAGTCGAGTGCCGTACATCCTGCTGGCATTGTCTTTATTTCACCCTTTGGTGTGAAGACAAATATCTCAGACGCAAAGAGATTCAGCTTGATAGCATCAAGGAAATCCATCGCATCAGGCTGAGGATCGTCAAGAATCTCCTTAATCGTACTGAGCCATTCGTTCAGTTCGCCCTCATCCTCGGTTATCTCATTACCATCCTTATACTTCCAATGTGCAGCAAAACCCTGTTCAGCAACCTCGTTCATATGCTCTGAACGGATCTGAACCTCTATCCAACGTCCCTTTGCCGACATCAGTGTCACGTGTAATGCCTGATAACCATTGGCTTTCGGATGATTCACCCAGTCACGCAAACGGTCAGGATGGCTCTTGTAAATCTTATTAATAGCTACATATATTTGGAAACAATCATTGATTTCCTCGTCTGGACGCTTAGGTTTATAGATTATACGGACTGCAAGAATATCATATATCTCTTCGAATGTCACATGCTTATTCTGCATCTTATTCCAAATGGAATAAGGGCTCTTCACACGTGCTTTAAGTTCATATTCAAAGCCCATATCATCAAGAGCCTTACGGATTGGAGCGGTAAACTCCTCAAAAAGAGTATCGCGCTGAGCCTGTGTAGAAGCAAGTTTCTTCTCAATAGAGGCATAGGCATCAGGATGTTCATAGCGGAAACTAAGGTCTTCAAGTTCTGTTTTTATCTTATTCAGACCAAGACGATTGGCAAGTGGTGCATAGATATAAAGTGTTTCTCCTGCTATCTTATACTGCTTGTTGGCAGGTTGTGATGCCAATGTGCGCATATTATGCAATCGGTCACAAATCTTTATAAGGATGACACGGATATCATCACTCATCGTCAACAGTAACTTCTTGAAGTTCTCTGCCTGTGCTGAAGCCTGTTCACCAAAGATCCCACCAGAAATCTTTGTCAGTCCATCAACAATCTGTGCTATCTTTGGTCCAAAGATATTCTCTATATCCTCAACAGTATAGTCTGTATCCTCAACCACATCATGCAACAAAGCTGAACAGATACTCGTTGCACCAAGTCCCATTTCCTCACAGGCTATCTGTGCCACAGCTATAGGGTGCATGATATAGGGCTCTCCCGACAGTCGGCGTACGCCTTTATGAGCCTGTCGAGCAAAATTGAACGCCTTAGTAATAATATCAACTTTCTTACGATGGCGTGAGGCAAGGTATGTATCTAACAGATGTTGGAAAGCATTGTCCACCATCTTCTCATACTCGGCTTCTCGATTCTCCGTTTTCTCCTTATTATTATCCATATCGCATCCTCCTGTATATAATAATGTGAGGGATCTGTTTTAGCGCATCAATAAGCCTGATGGGATCCGGTATGACCTTGTGAACCAATTGTTGTTGTGGCAGTAACAGTCATTACAGGCGCTTCAAAAGAAGGCTTATCTTGATAAATCAATTCCTTATTATAGTTAAACCGCTCTATCATCTCTGCTGGAAGTCGTAACTTCACTGTACCATCTGTACTAAAAGCCTTTATGAGATCCTGTCGGTATTGTGGATTGAGAATCTTCAAGTCGGCTATTTCCATACCCAGCACATCAGCAATCTTACCTAAACGAACATCCTTCTCCACTACAACTGTATCACAACGGACGGGTAAGCCTGTTGATAGAGGCTGTATATTGTAATCGGCATAATAGTTCATTACGTAGTTTACAGCTATGAATGCAGGTACATATCCACGCGTTTCCTTCGGGAGATACTGATAAACAGCCCAAAAGTCGGAAGCACCACCAGCCTTTGAAATAGCGTTACTGACACGTGTCGGACCGCAGTTATAAGCTGCTAATGCCAATATCCAGTCACCAAAACGCTGATAAAGATCGCTCAACATACGTGCTGCAGCATAAGAAGACTTCTCCGGATCACGACGTTCATCAATATAATCATCAATCCGAAGATTGTATTGTTTGCCAGTTGTCGTCATAAATTGCCACAATCCTGCCGCACCAACACGTGACGTTGCATTCGGATTCAGTCCCGATTCAATCACTGGGAGGTACTTCAGTTCCATTGGTAATCCGTATGTCCGTAATGCATCCTCAAAGAAACGATTGTAATAACGCGCACGTCCCAACAGATAACAAGTTGATTGACGTCCTGCTTTTGTATAACGGTCAATATATTTCTTCACCTCATCATTATAAGTCAGTGACATGACATTGGAGAGGTTACGAATCTTACGGTCAATCTCCTCCATTCCATTCTCTGCGTCAGCATTCATATTATTCCTCTGTGACGAACCATTTGCATAAAACTTATCATCGGAATAATCAACACTGACATAACCAGACAGAGCTCCATCAGCATCTGGAATCATGACTTCAACAGTCTTGCCATGATCATCTATAACGGTCTGTTGCTGTGCCTGCATGGTACAAACACATCCAAGACCTATAATAAAGGAGAAGATACGTCTCTTTCTACTCATTATTTACCCTTTGGTTAGTGCAAATTCAGTGCACTGCTGTTAGAAAGTCAAGCTACATCCAAGTCCAATTGCCGATGAGCGGAAAGGATTATTAGGAGTAGCAAGACTCTTGTCAGATATAATCGTCGGTGCAATATGCAACGACAAATCATCTGATATATCGAAATCAGACAGTGAAGCATCGACATAAGCATCAATAACAGAGAGTGCATAAACAGCAATCGTCGTAAAGATACTTAAGTCACGCCATCGCCGATAACGGTCTTTGCGTTGTTTAAAGATATTCTTATAACGTTCCTCATTAGCAGGAGTAATCGTCGTTCCTAAATGAAGGAAGTTATTATAGCTCTGCGTTGTGGGATCATTATCCATTATGTCGATATATGCCTGTGCATAGTCGTGATACATCTGATTGTTCCATGTCATAGCATAGATACACCCAACGAAGCCACCGTAAAAGATTGGGAGTTTCCAATACTTACGGTTATAGACCTGTCCAGCACCCGGCAAGACTATCGCTAACCATAATGCTCGTTTAGGATTAGGACGCCATTTGCTCCAGTCACGCCCTTTCTTCATCATTTTCAGACTGTCTTTCCTAACGACTGAAGAGAGTTTTCCCTCATCATCTGGAGTCAACAAAGCCTTTTGTTCAACATACTTATCCTGTGAATTAGGAACCTCAACAACAGCAGAATCACCAGGATAGATTACTTTTATGGAGTCCGTAGGTACATACTGTGCATGCATGTTCATCCCATAAATGAACATACCAGCTACTAACAGCCCTCTGCTTATTATACTATTAAACTTCATCACTATCCCTTCTTATCTATCTAATACCTAATGCAAAAGCCTTCAACTGGCTTATTTCATTTTATCCATTACCTCCATAATATGCTCCAATTCTTCCTCAGAAGCAAAAGAGATACTGATTTTCCCCTTACCATTAGCATTGCAACTCATCTGAACCTTAGTATTAAAGAACGAAGAGAGTCGCTGCTTAAGGATGTTAAATTCTTCTGGAAGGCGTGTACGAGCGGCTATTTTCTTCTTTGCAGTCTGGATATCCTCCCCACTATTCAACTGTTGGCAGAGCTCTTCCACCTTACGAACGCTGTAACCGTTCTTCTGAATTTCGCGGAAAAGCTTCAGCTGAAGGGATGGACTATTCAGAGAAAGCAAAGCACGGGCATGTCCCATATCTATCTCTTTCTTCTGCAAAGCCATCTGAACCTGAGCAGGAAGTTTCAATAATCGTAGGTAATTGGCTACTGCAGCCCGACTCTTTCCAACACGTTCAGCAACACGTTCTTGTGTCATTCCGCTTTTTTCCTGAAGATGCTCATAAGCCAAAGCTATCTCTATAGCATTCAGATCCTCACGCTGAATATTCTCTACCAGCGCCAATTCCATCACATTTTCATCCTTGATGGTGCGGATATAAGCAGGAATAGCCGTCAGACCAGCCAACTGACAGGCGCGCCAACGACGTTCTCCAGCAATAATCTGAAAACGATTATCATCTATTTGTCGTAATGTGATAGGCTGAACAAGTCCTAGTTCACGAATACTATTTGACAGTTCTTCCAATGCGACAGGATCAAACTCACGGCGTGGTTGATTAGGGTTAGCCTCAATTTGATCTATTGCTATCTCATTAATAGTAGAACTACCCTGCGTACTTACTGCCTCTGTGGATATCAGCGCATCTAAACCTCGACCAAGAGCATTGGTCTTCGCATTACGATTATATTTCTTATGTACAGCCATTTTAAGGAGTTAAAAAGGAGTAAAAGGGTGATAGATACAATGTCTACAACATACAAAGTACTACTCTCCGCTTTCGCTTCTTTATTCTTTATTTCTTATTCTTTTCAATAATTTCTTTCGCAAGACAGAGATGATTCTTTGCACCAGTGGATTCAGCATCATATAAAATGACTGGCAAACCATGACTCGGACTCTCTGAAAGCTTAACATTACGCTGGATAACAGATTTAAATACCAGCTCTTGGAAGTGACGTTTCACCTCATCATATATCTGACGTGCAAGACGAAGACGACTATCATACATTGTCAACAAGAAGCCTTCTATCTCTAACTTCGGATTCAGTTTGCTCTTAATAATCTTAATCGTATTAAGCAACTTACTGATACCTTCCAGTGCGAAATATTCACATTGGACAGGGATAATAACAGAATCAGCTGCTGTCAGTGCATTTACAGTTATTAAACCAAGTGAAGGACTACAGTCAATCAGGATATAATCATAGTCATCACGAATAGGAGCCAGCAGATTGCTCATAACTTTCTCACGTCCGTTAAGCTTCAACATCTCTATCTCTGCGCCAACAAGATCAATGTGACTTGGGACAATATCAAGCCCTTCTATATCGGTTGTGTAGATTGCGTCTTTAATGTCGGCATGGTCAATGATACATTCGTAAAGAGAACAATCCACCTCTTTGATGTCAACACCCAGACCGCTTGAAGCATTAGCCTGTGGATCAGCATCAACAACCAAAACAGACTTCTCTAATGTTGCCAGTGAAGCTGCTAAATTTATAGTGGTAGTTGTCTTCCCAACGCCGCCTTTTTGATTGGCGAGTGCGATAATCTTTCCCATTTTCTATATCTAATTCGTATGTGTTTATAGCCCACAAAGATACATATTTTATGTGAGATTGCAGGGCTTTGTGAACCTTTTTTCGTACTTTTGCAACTAAATCAAAGCGAAATTATGAATTTTAAGAAACCACTCATACTTATCTCTAACGATGATGGATATCGCTCCAACGGCATCCGAACACTCGTCTCTTTCCTGACAGACTTTGCTGATGTTGTTGTCTGCGCACCAGAATCAGGCCGTTCAGGGTTCTCATGTGCGTTCTCTGTCGTTGACTATCTTCTAATTAAAAGACAACATAACATTCCAGACTGTGAGGTATGGTCATGCACTGGTACACCTGTTGATTGTGTAAAAATAGCATTAGACCAGATTCTGAAGGACCGTAAGCCCGACCTTATCCTTGGTGGTATCAACCATGGAGATAACTCATCTGTGAACAATCATTACAGTGGGACAATGGGAATAGCCTACGAAGGCTGTATGAAATACATCCCTTCCATAGCTTTCTCAAGTTGTGATTATAATCCAGAAGCCGACCTTTCCCACTTACGTGATTATGTAAGAATAATTGTTAAGAAGGTACTTGCAGAAGGATTGCCCAAGGGAGTATGCCTGAATGTGAACTTCCCTAAGGCCGAACACTTTGCTGGAATAAAGGTTTGTCGGATGGGATTCGGCAGTTGGACGCGTGAAGTAGAGTGTTGCAAGCATCCTCGGGGTTTTAATTATTACTGGATGACAGGGCACTATCGGAACGATGAACCATCTGCTACGGATAACGATCAGTGGGCGTTGGAGCATGGTTATGTAACTATAACACCATCAAAGATTGACGTTACAGACTACGATATGCTCAATAAGATGAAAGATTGGGAATCACTTTAAAAACTTTTGTTCAATGAAGTATTATCTGATAGTTGGAGAAGCATCTGGCGACTTACATGCTTCACGTCTCATGCAGTCACTCAAACAATATGATCCAGAAGCTGAATTCCGCTTCTTTGGAGGTGACTTAATGACAAAAGTAGGGGGAACACGTGTAAAACATTACCGTGAATTAGCTTACATGGGCTTTATCCCAGTACTCCTTCACTTGCCAACCATCTTCAAAAACATGAAGATGTGCAAGGAAAACATTGTACGATGGCAACCTGATGTCGTCATTCTCATTGACTATCCAGGCTTCAATCTTAGCATAGCAAAGTTCATAAAGAAGCATACAAGAATCCCTGTTTACTATTATATATCACCAAAGATATGGGCATGGAAGGAGTGGCGTATCAAAGCTATCAAACGTGACGTGCAGGAGATGTTTTCTATTCTGCCGTTTGAGATACCTTTCTATGAGAAGAAACACAACTACAAGATACACTATGTAGGAAATCCTACGGCAGAAGAAGTTGATAACTTCCGCCACATCTACACCGAATCAAAGGACGAATTCTGCCAAAAGAACGGATTATCAGCCAAACCAATCATCGCAATACTTGCCGGTAGTCGCAAGCAAGAGATAAAAGATAATCTCCCTTCTATGCTTGAAGCTGCTCGTCATTTTGAGGATTATCAGATGGTTATTGCTGCTGCGCCATCAGTCGGTGAGGCTTACTATAAGAAGTTCTTAGGTGATAGTGAAGCTAAGATGGTTAAAATGCAAACTTACGAACTTCTCTCCCACTCTACTGTTGCACTTGTAACCAGTGGTACTGCCACACTTGAGACAGCACTGTTGAACGTTCCACAAGTAGTATGTTACGAGACTCCTGTCCCCAAACTCATTCGAATTGCTTTCAAACACATCATCAAAGTGCGCTTTATCTCTCTTGTTAATCTTATCGCTGACAAAGAGATTGTACAGGAACTCTTTGCAGATAGGTTCTCTATTTATAATATTGCTAACGAACTCTATCGTATTCTTCCTGGTCAACCTGGTCGTGAACGTATGCTTACTGACTATCAACTCGTACGTGAGCGATTAGGAAATGATGTCGCACCAGACAATGCTGCAAGGTTAATGGTGGAGAAATTAACAGGTAGAAGGTTCGACTAATAAATAGTTCAAATAGAATAAGGATACATTATAAAGTTCAAAGTTGAGAACTTATAGTTAGGACATCCATTGCTACTTTTCATCTGTATTGCAGGTCTTTTGCCCAATTTAGGATGATTATCTCCCATTCATATAAATAAATCTATGAGAAAATTCGTATTCTTTTTATTGTTTTCTTGCTGCATAATGACCAGTCTTTATGCGCAGCAACGACTGCCTTTACCAGATGTTGATGCCATAGGTTACGGCGCAGATGGCAGTTGGATAGACCTTTATACAAAACTTGGCACCGACCGTTATGCTCATAGACGCCTGCAAATAGATCGAAAAGAAATAAGCATAAGCAAAGCTTCTGCAGCTTATCAGATGGTCTGGCATTTATATTCTTGCAACGATACACTAAGTAGAAGCGATATTGAAAAAGCGAGAGAGTATTGCGTTGACGCAAATAATCTGCGTTACATAGCTCTCGAAAGCTATGTTGGCAAGACGTTCGATATCAAAGAAGACGGCAACTGGAAGCGCAATGAAGAGAAATCGAATTATGTTTTAAAGTTCTTACGACCCGACCTTGCGTTTATTCAACAGCTGCGTTATACCAAAGCTGATAGGTATACATACCGCGTAATAACTACTTCTTCGTGTGTTCCAGACTCGGTTACAACCTGGCGTGGGATGTCTCAACCATTGAGTCCGCTTGTTTTAGAACTAAAAGGTGGAAAGACGGTTTTGCTATTCGCTTATAGATCATTCGATTATTTGTTGCTTCCAACGATTAAAGGCGACCAGTTCGTGAAATTATCTCGTGACTGTCAACCTGCAGAACTAACAGAAGTAGGAAATAAATACGATGCTGCTGCACCCTACGACTTCATGAATATTGTTCTTAAAGACTTCTTGAACGTTAAGAAAACGGACGAAGGTAGGTGCCAATTGGTGAACGCTTTCGGCGAAAATATGCTGAAACAAGATTACGACAGCATCATTTGTGGAAACCGTTTTATTATTGCGCATACAAAGAAAGGGGTTGATGTGTACAATCTTTACCTTCAAAAGCTCAACTTGGGAAACGCCATGGTTGCATATGAAATACCTAATTGTATGATTGGTTGCATAAATGTGCTGAACAGAAATGGTGCTTTTTACTGCGATGAGACAGGGGAAAAGATGAAAAATCCTTGGAAAATACGGTTGGGAGTTTGTGGCACTGTACCTCATTGGACATATAGTTTGCTAAAGAAACGTGGGCAATACCAGCTGAAATACTACACTGCCGGACCTGGTGTAACATGCGAAGAAGACAAGCGTTACGTGCTTTCAGACTGCCAACCTACCGATTCCATTTCCTTTCTTGATGGTAAAAAAGAGTACAGATGCAATGGGAACAGTTGGTTTCTGGGAGATCTCTATGTACGTCCAGAATGGATAAGAGTAGGAAGAAATGGCAAATTTGGCATTCTTGCCTACGATTATAAACAGCCAAACGATGTGGAACCTAAGGAAGGTACAGTAAAATATGGTGATTGGGAAAGACCTTTGGAGACTTATCCTATACGGACTCTAAAGGGCAAAACTATTCTTCCGATGGTCTACGACTCTATTATGATGCACAACAATGGATATATTTATTTCTACAAAGATGGCAAAGTGGGCATCTATTCGTACAACGACACACCTGTTTACGATGAGTTGGAACAGAGCACCCGATACTTTTACCACATCGTAAAAGACGGTGTTAGCGGCTGGCTCGACCTTAAAAAGAACAAAGAATATCTACTTAACAACATAGGTAACAGGTGAGATTGGAGTCCCATCCCCTCAAAATACATACTTAACAACTACCAACTCGTTCGTAATTGTTTGGAGAACGCAGTCTTATCCAATAATGCTGCAAACATAATGTTACATAACTTGGCAGATAAACGGGTTGACAAGTAGATAGATAGACAAGTAGACAAGCTATGTTAAGCCCAAGGTTATTATAACACTTCGACTATATAAACGATACAATACACCCAGTCTATTTTTAATTTTAAGTTGCTGTCACTTTTAACATTTACCACAAAACCCTTATGAACAAGTAGTTATAGCCATATAAGGAGTGACAGAAGTGACAGCAAACTATAAACAAGCCCTTCTTTCTTTACTTACTATCCGAATCTGCATCACCTATTATAGAGCTTATAACCGTCTGGAGTTGTCCAATTGAATTGTACCCATTGAACCCTAAAGATACTAATGAGGCATGATATTAAAACGGTAGGTAGCATGCAGAACCAAGTAGCGTGGAATGACGTTACTATACGTTTCTGTTATTCCCTGCGCATTCATTGTCCGTGTTACATTGCTTAATTGCCCGAGAATATCAAATCCATCAACCATCACAATGAGTTTTCCTTTACAGAAGGGACGAGAAAGACGGGCATTCCATACAACATCATCACTGTTCATTGTTTTGTCTTTATAACCTCTCCGACTGTACATCGTAAGGTCAGTACCCAGTCTTAAATCCCATGGCAAACGCACTTGAGCTATCAGACCATAATTGAAATCGGCAACATTAAACGCATTGAAGTCGTCACGATTGCCACTGACATGACCCCAATTACCATTGCCCTTCAGACCAATAGAGGACTGTCCTATCTTGTAATTGAGTTGCAATTGACTCATCCAAGTGAACGAATTAACCACACTTCTGTCAGCTGAAGCCACTCCAGAAAGGCCTATGAGGTCAACACTCCTTTCATAGTTGATACCAAACATCGCCTTAAAATCCAACGTACGCCTCTTGTTCAGTACTCCAGCACCTCCTAAGAAAAGCCGTCCACGCCAGTTTCCATCAACATTCTCTGGCCTGAAAGTGCGTTGTCCCGTCGCTTTGTCATAGGTATAACCCATGGCTATGGCATTCACTGTTGGGATGTATTGAGCTTCAACAATCCACATTAAGCCCTTCTTAGGATACGTGCGTATAAAGTGTGAGATAAGTTCATGCTTATATGATGGCTGCAGATGAGTATTCCCCATTGTGATGTTTAGCGGGTCTGTAGTATTGCGAACGTTCACAAATTTGTTCATATCTGGTGCCAGACCGTCAACATGATATTGGAACATATACTCATATTTGCGGTCAGTACTTTTCCATCTTATAAGCGTACTGGGCATGTTATAAAGGACTGTCCGTTTAGTAAATGTCGTGTCAACATGACCATTACGGTAGTGCATCGTGCGTGAAAGCAAGGACAGATTGGGTACAACCTGTGCCCACCATTCCGACTTCTTCCCCTTCTTATTCCATACAAGGAAAGCACCAAAAGTGTGTGTATTATCAGCTTGCCAGCTGTTATAACTATTGGCGGCATCAATAAGATGACTGTATGCTGCCACTGATGGCAATGTCCCCAGTTCATGTGTTGTATTGGATCCCCAGTCAGTTAACTGGTCAAGACGATAGAGTGAAGAATATCGGTCAGTCGTTGTATGATTGTATTTGTAACTGAAGTCAATACTCAATTCTCTTCTTATAACATAAGTATAAGCTATTTTTCCCGTCATGCTATAGCCATGGTCAGGACGATTATTGAAATATCTGTTGCGAAAATCAGTATTGTTGAGCTGACCATGGGCATAATAATCAATGCGATTATGGTCATAGTTGTTCTCTGTTTCATGCCTGAAGGACGCATCAGCATAAAGGGTAAGATGGTCAGGAGAGTGCTTGAATTTTATAACAGACTCCACCGACAGTCCTCCTTTTAGTGAATGTCCATTCAGCAATCCATTGCGAAGATTACGGCTAATAGCGACCTAAGCAGTTCTCTACCTATCATCGGTGTATAAAGACTGTCTACTTGTGACTTTGAGAAAGCATCCAAACTACTGCTGAGAGTCAGCAAAGAGAACCCACTCTTATTGTTGAAGTACTGATAGTTAAAGTAGGGTTTAATATCTAAGTTGGCATTCTTGAATTCGAAATAAAGGCGATGTTCAGTAGAGAAAGTAACGTTGTGATTACGATTATTAGCTACTATCCGGTCGAATGTATTACCATTCGGGAGGAAGTTTGTACGATTAGTGTTATCTATTATCGTGTTGTCTGCATGTTTAATCTGCGCATTTCCACTAAGTTGATATTTACCACTACGTGCATCAATATTATAGTCAATACCAGCTAACTGTTGGTTTGTCAGTCCACCAATGAGGTCGGATGGCGTCCAGTTATCACCCTCTCCTGGTTTCCTACCATCGTTCAGGTTATTCATATTTCCATAGATAGCCAACTGGGAGTGGTCGGTAAATCGCATGGCAAAAAGACGTGCCAGATAACGGTCCTTGGTACCACCTCCAGCTTCTACGTTGCCAACCCATCCTATATTGTATTGTTTCTTCAGCTGGACATCCATAACAAAACGCTTGTCACCAGCCACTTCCTGCCCGAGGAAACGGCTGTTTTCACCCAATCGGTCATATACCTTTACTTGATGCACCATGTACGTTGGCAGATTGTCAAGCATGACTTTGTTGTCTCCTCTGAAGAAGTCTTTACCATTAAGAAGCAGACTCTCAACAAACTTTCCATTGACATATATCCTGCCATCCTTGCCTAATTCAGCTCCAGGTAGTTGCCGAACGAGGGCATCAAGCATAGACCCTTCACCTAACTGAAAGGCATCAGCATTGTAAACAATGGTATCTCCTTTATGGTAGAACTTCACCTTTGTGGTCTTCACAACCACCTCCTCCAAGTTCAATGTCTTAGGGCGTTTTAAGAAGATTGTACCTAAATCTCTTCTTGTCTCACGTTTATAAAGATGAAGTAGTGGTAAGTCAACATAGGCTGTCGCATAACCATCATAGCTGACACGTAGGATATAGTTACCCTCTTTACGTGGAATACCCATCCAATATTCAGCAGTCACCCATTTATCTTCGCCATTCTGATACTCGTTGAGCGCCTCCGTCGAAGCAATAACCGCACTGTCTGAAGCATTAAGTACTTCAACCTTGCTGCCAGGCACATCCACATGTGTGACAAAATCCTTTATTCTTCCTTGTAATGTAAGGACATTATTATATTGAGACTGGGCATGACCTGATATGACCATACACAATAACACAAAAGCAATATAGACTTTTTTAAGAACAGATTGGCTGACAGGAATGACTGCCCAATGCTTTTTATTCATATTAGATAGATTAATTTTCAACTGTTTTTGCTCATGATATAACATTAACTACAGGTATAAGTAGCTTTCTGTTTCTTTTTGCAAAGCTATTTTTTTTTGATATCAAAGAATATTTGAGCATTATTTAACTTTATTTAGCAGACTATCTACTTATATTTCCCTATCAAAGAATATCCATGTATACGTTTGCAACTTATTAAATTGCCCAAAGTTGATACCTTCAAAACCGCCTTCGAGACAAAGGAAGAGTACCATTCCAAAAATTACAAAGGCCTTGTAGAAAGATTACAGACGCCTTGTAGAAAGATTACAAGCGCCTTGTAGAAGTATTACAAAGGGCTTGTAATTTTCTGTAATACGAAAGATTGAAAATGATTAAGGTGTACTTTAGCCTTTACAAGAGGGTTACAGGAAGAGAATAAGACTAAAAAAAGGATTCATTATTCTTCTGATTACGCTCAAGTAGCGATAATTACATAAAAACAAAAGGTACCTTATTAAGGTGAAAGTATGAGCCTTTCTCCTTGATAAGATACCCTTTTATTCTTTAAAAACTTGCTATTACAAGAGGCTCATCACATCCTCAACAATCTGTTCATCAAGCAAACGGTTATCGGACAACAGTTGCTGAAGATCGAAACGATCATAAAGATCCTTCTTCACACCGCCCACAAGCACCTTCATTTCAGTAGGTCCATAGTAAGAAGCGATACGCTCTCCGAAGCCACCATCCTTACATCCATCCTCTAATGTTACCACTAACTGATGGTCAGTCATCAACGAGTCAAGCGTATCAGCATCCACTGCGTTCAAGTAGCGTGGGTTGATGAGTGTGGCGTCAATACCTTATCAGCCAATAGGCGTACTACATTCTCACCCTTCTGATAGAAAGAGCCGGCAGCAATGATGGCAACCTTTGAACCACGATGCACCATCTTATATTTCGGTTCATATCCATACGCTGCATCAACAACCTCCATCGTATGGTTTACACCATTGGTTGGGATACGAATAGCGATAGGTTTCTTATCCTGAAGAATAGCCCAACGAAGCATAGCAAAGTACTCCTCACAGGTAGTTGGAGCAAGATAGATAAGATTAGGGATACTACATAGCATCGGAATATCAAAGAGACAGATATGCGTAATGTCATTCATCCATAGCACACCACCGCCCGTCACGTTGATCACTGCAGGGTTAGAGTTGATACAAAGGTCTTGTGCTATCTGGTCATAAGCACGCTGCAAGAACGTACTGACAACCGTCCACACGGGTCGAAGACCACCTTTTGCCATACCAGACACCATTGCTGCAGCCTGTTCCTCAGCAATTCCCACATCAACATGCTGCTTACCAGCTTGCTTACGCTTCTCAGCTGTGAAGCCGGCAGCCGTCGGTGTACCGGAAGTTACAGCAATAAGTGTCTTGTCTTTCTTCATCTCCTGCAGCATCCAGTCACAGAGAAGCTGATCGTAAGACTCATGTTCAGGACCTTCAAGGCTGCTACCATTCTCTACATTGAATGGCATACTGTAATGCCATGCCTCTTTATTTTCTACGGCAGGAGCAAACCCATGTCCCTTCTCTGTGTGTATATGAACAACCGTTGGCTTGTCAGTATCCTTCACACTACGGAACACTTCGATAAGTTTTTCAACATCATTGCCTTCCTCAAGATACTTATATTCAAAGCCCCAAGCCTTAAACCAGTTGTGCTCACACGTTCCTTTGCTCTCACGCAAAGCACGAAGATTCTTATAGATACCACCGTGATTCTCGGCAATAGACATCTCATTGTCGTTCACAATGATGATGATTCCCGTACCAAGTTCTGATGCTTCATCCAACCCTTCGAATGCTTCTCCACCAGAAAGGGAGCCATCACCAATGACAACAACGATGTTTTCTTTCGTACCTCTTATGTCTCGTGCCTTCTGAAGACCCGTAGCAAGACTCACCGAAGTGGATGTATGCCCTACTTCAAAGTTGTCATATTCTGGGCACTCCGTTGGTGAAGAATAACCGCTGACAGCATCCATTGCCTCCATATCACCCAAGAAACCAGAGACACGACCCGTCAAGACCTTATGTGGATAGCTCTGGTGGCTGACATCAAACACCAGTTTGTCCGTTGGAGTATTAAACACATAATGCAGTGCTACGGTAGCCTCTACAAAGCCAAGGTTCGGTCCTACGTGCCCACCATGCTTGCTAACACGATTCAAAACAGCCTTACGTGTCTCGTCAGCAACGACTTTTAACGCCTTAATATCTAATTGTTTTAAGTCGGCTGGCGACTGAATTTTCTCTATATACATTGTTATTTTGTTTTTAAAGGGTTGTTATCCTCTATCTATGAATGCAAAGTTAAACAAAAGTCTTGTTAACTTTCCACCTTTAATATATATTATATTACCATCGCATTGCTTCTCTGTCAGCATTTTGATTGAGCTTATTCAATCTGTGTTTTCGGCCAGTTTACAAGGTAAAGATGCTCCGTAGCACGTGTGAAAGCCGTGTAAAGCCAGTGGATATAATCAGGTGTGAGCATCTCATCTGTCATATATCCTTGGTCAAGATAGACATGTGCCCACTGCCCACCTTGTGCTTTATGGCACGTAATGGCATATCCGAACTTTACCTGTAGAGCATTGTAATAATCGTCTTCACGTAGCTTCTTCATACGATCAGCCTTCAAAGGGATGTCTGAATAGTCCTCCATCACACGCTGAAAGAGTTGCTCATTCTGCTCATGTGTTAGTGCCGGTGCCTCCGTTTTAAGCGTATCAAGAATCACAACCATATCTTCTTCAGTATTGTCGTAATCGGGAAATGACAAGGTAACATCGGCAAATCGGAATCCATATAACTCTCGAACGTTTCGCACGCGACGCACTGTTGCACGGTCACCATTGGCTATGAAGCCTCCGGCTATTCCTCCGAAAGAAGAGATATTTCTATGGGATGGATCCTTACCAGTCATCTCCCCTACAGCAGCTTGGGTTTTTCCTTGCTCGGAAGGGTTATGTGGGGCTTTATACTTATTCTTCACTACCATCAACATGTCACCCGTTGTCAACTCCTCTTCACGCCCGAGTACCATGTTACGAATCCCCTGATTAAAGATATTAGCCCGTTTATTGGAACGTGTTATGACCATTGTCTCGTCCATTCCTACCTCCGAATAGCTGGAAGCAAGACTCTCTATCAGTTCGTCACCAGGGACAACAGAGATATCAGCAAAGCCATTGAAGCGTATCTTGGGTAGTTGTGTTGCCTCATTATGGGTTATCATCTGACGAATAACAGTGGCATTATACAGGATTCCTGAGTCCTGACTTTGTCGCAACACCTCATTCAAATCGCATTCATAAACCGTCAGTCCGTATGCTCTCATCACATCTGCACGCAGAGCAGGACTCTCTTCTTCGCCCACAGGTGGCAACTGTGCCTTATCACCTATGAGTAACATACGACAGTTACGGTCGTTATAGACATACTGAACAAGGTCATCCAACAGGCAACCACTGCCGAAAGTACTGTTATTTGACGACAAACTAATCATGGAAGCCTCATCAACCATAAACAAACGGTCGCGGAAAAGATTAACATTCAGATTGAATTTACCATCCAATCCCGTGAAAGCCTTCTCACGATAGATACAACGATGGACTGTTGCTGCAGGTTGTCCGGAATTCTGTGAGAACACTTTTGCTGCCCTTCCTGTAGGTGCAAGGAGTGTGACCTTCTGCTTTAAATCCATCATTGTACGGACAATGGCACCAGCTAAGGATGTCTTACCAGTGCCGGCACTACCACGAAGAATCATCACACAACGCTCATCACGATCCGTCATGAAACGTGAAAAGATATCGGCAGCAAACATTTGGTCATCCGTAGGATTGAAAACAAAGTGCCTCAATACGTCATACATCAGTTCTTCGGTGAGCATTCTTTCTAAGAAGTTAGGGAGTTAAAGGGATAAAAGGACTTAAATGAGTGGAGGATTATTGGGAAAATGAAAGGGTGAAAGAATAGGAAATCAACTTTCAAAGTTCAAACCACAAAGTTCATTTCCATTCGGAATAATCAGCATAACGTTCCACACGCTGCTCTATATCATCAGGTAGTTTTGGGAAAAAGTTGATACCTGTAATGCGCTCCACCTCATCAACAGAGTTGACATAGTCGATCTTCTTATGCCCCTTTGCCGACACATTACGACAGATAAAACCTATCGCCTTTGGTTCTCCATCCATACAAAGTACCACTTTAAAGAATGCTTCAGGAACCTGAACCTTATTCATTCCAATCGTTTTATGCTTCTGATTGAAATAGATTGGCCCACAAACGATATACACATCACCGTAACGCTTTGCCCATTCACGGCACTGAACCTCTATAGTATTCCATAGTCCACTGTTCAATGCAGGATTCTGTGGACACACATTCGTCATCAGAAAGCTCTGTTCCATAGCCAACTGACTCCGGCGGTTGTCCCCTGCAGGACACATATGACCACGGTCGAAACCCGAACGCATATAGTCATACGTATCAACTCGTGGTTCTGGAACATCCTCATCGGCATGAAAAGTAATACCACTACGCTTTACCTTCCCTCCAGTATGGCTATCTGTCAAATGCCATGCCACCCAGTTGGGTGTCTTTGTATCCATATTATAAGAGGCGGTATAGCCCTCACGATGTAGCAGAAGAGACGGCACACCAGCTTTCCCCACCGGGATTTCAAGCTGATCCGCAGCTTTCTCATCAGCCGAAGAACTGTCCATAGACTCAGCTTCTTCAGACAACTGCGTTTCTGTACTACTAGAAAACGGGATATCTAAGGTCTTAACCTGTGTCTTTCCCCTATCCCCTTGGCATGCTATTGACAGTAAGGAGAACAAGAGAAAGAACACTTTCCATATATTCTTTCGCATTAGTCAGTTATTATATCGCTTATCATTAAAAAGGATTCATAAACATTAGTAACATCTTGAACACGCCCGATAACCTTCATTCTGTGCAGAACTTAAAGATATTCGAGAGTAATTTCCACGCCATAAAGCAGGACAAGAAGTTCTTGAATGATAGCATGAACCTGTCGGAGTGATATATACTGCCTGTCCGACGTTGGCAGAACGAGTGTATCCACGTCTACGATTCTCAAGTTTATGTGTCTTTGCACGTTGACGGGTTCTCCTACTTTTATGCTTCTTATGTTTCTTTATGCTGACATATTCTGTACTGTTTGTAGCCACTGTTTCATAAGTAAAACTACTTGTTCCTAACAGCATTGCTACCAGAAAGAGAAAAGAAAAATAATTCTTCATGCTTTGTTTATATTCGTTAATAATAGGGAAAACGTTTACAAAGTTAACGTTTTTCTCGAGTATCAATAACGTTTTCACAAAAAAGATAAATCTATCACTTACCGCTTAGGGGATAACAGAGAACTTAATTCAGACAGTCTATGATATATCTAATGACCTACAGGCAATTGACCAAGTCCAAAAAAAAATAAAAAAGACATCCTTCTGCAATGCAAAAGAATGTCTTTTCTATCTTCAAATAAAGCTCTTATAAATCTGCAAATAACTGCTTTACAGGTCAAAAACTTAGAAATAAGAATCAAATGATACCCATCAGGCGAAGCACTGTAGGTGTAAGCAGAGCCGTAAAGATACCATTCAACGTGATACCAAGGCTGGCAAAAGCTCCGTACTTACTGCTATATGCCATGGCTGTAGAAGCTCCTACGGCATGAGAAGCAGCTCCCATAGACAGTCCTTGGGCTATCGGACTGTTGACATGTCCCAAGGATAAAGCCTTGAAACCAACCAGTGCACCAATAATACCAGTAATGACAACGACAGCAGCCGTAAGAGAAGGGATACCTCCGAGGCTCTGTGTGACCTCCATTGCGATAGGTGTTGTGACAGACTTACTAGCCATTGAAAGAATAATAACATCTGATGCACCACAGAGTTTCGCCACTGTTACAACACTGACGATACCTACTAAACAACCGACAAGCTGTGACAAGACGATTGGAAGCCACAGACGTTTGATGGCATCAAGCTGCAAATAGAGAGGAACACCCAATGCTACGACAGCTGGTTTGAGCCAAAAATCGATGAGTTGTGCATCTGTTTTATAGATTTCAAACGATACTCCAGTTATCTTCAGATAAATAATGATGAGCACAATGGCTATCAAGATGGGGTTGAGAAGCATCCATCCTGTACGGCGTTGCAGACGTTTTATAAAGAAAAACACTGCAAATGTCAATGCTAAGATTACGTATTGGTTGGAGAAGATGTCTCTTCCCTGCTCAAATAAGTCTATATCCATCATGATTTTGCCTCCTCTTCATCTGTCAAATCCTCACCTCGCAAGGCCTTCACCTTCCGTAATTCTTCCTCTTCTACCAAGGTATCAAACTCATCTAAAGTCTCCTTCATCTCCTTTACCTTCGCTGCATGCGCACGATGATGCAGCAAGTCAAGTGCTGTCAGCTGGCGTTCAAGCTTGATAATCATCTGGTGCATCTGTCCCGTAACAACCAAAACGAGTACCGTACTGACCACTGTTGCCATAAGAATGGGGAACCATTCACGCTGGATAACATCCAAATAAAGAATCAAAGCCACCCCAGGTGGTACAAAGAAGAAGCCCAGATTGGCTATGAGGAGCTGTGAAAGCTTCTCTATCCACGACAGTTTCACCCATCCCACCTTAAGGAAAAAGGTTAGAAACAGCATACCAATAATACTGGACGGCAGCTTTATTCCTGTCGCCCATACAACAAATTCTCCCAATGCCAAGCACCCGAAGATGACGAAAAATTGTATTGCCATGTAAAATAGTTCTTATTCTCAACGACCTTTCAGTGGTTAAAAGAATAGTTTCGACTGCAAAATCATCTGCAAAGTTATTGCTTTTTTATGATAAACTCACACCATTAAAACCCTTTTTTACACTTTAGGGGAATCCATAAGAAGACATTTATCAAGAATTTAGCAAGGATAACTGAAAAAAAATGAGTAAGTTTGCAGACACATAAACAGTATGTTACACACATAATGGCAGACACAACAAACAATATCTCTGATAAGAAACTCCGCCTTACAATAAGGATTTGTAAGGACAACATGGCGTTTTCAGTGGGTGATCCACAAGAGAGTGGACAGCTCGTCTATGAGCCTTACCACATGAATGCTGGTATTTCAATAGCGGCTAACCTACGAGAAGCCTTTCATGTATCGGAGTTATTGCAGAGTGGATACAAACGTGTGCTGATTGAACTGGATGCTCCAGTGATGCTTGTGCCGACAGATGAGTATGCAGGGCAGGACGTCGAGGCTCTTTATCATCATACTTATCACCAGAATGGGAGCGAGGAAATTCTTTCCAGTGTACTACCCGATCTGAATGCCGTTGCGGTCTTCTCCATCAATAAAGACTTGAAACTAGTTATTGATGATCACTTTCAGGACATACGCATCCAGCCTCTCATGCAATCAGTATGGACCCATTGCTACCGGCGTTCTTTCTCTGGAACACGGCGAAAGCTGTATGCTTACTTCCATGAAAAGCAACTGGAGGTCTTTTGTTTCCAACAGAACCGTTTCCGATTCAGCAACTCTTTTGTTACGACACATGCTCATGACATACTCTATTATCTGCTTTACATCTGGAAACTAACGGGAATGGAGGCTGAGAAGGACGAGCTTTATCTCCTTGGAAGTATGCCTCATGAAGACTGGTTGACCACACAGATAAAGCAACATCTGCAGTATTGCAGGGTAATCAGCCCTGAAGCTGACTTCAATAATAATTCTATTGCAAAGCAAAAGAATATTCCTTACGACATGAAAGCAATCTATTTGGATTGATAAAGACAAGAAGAAATGAGAATCATCACAGGAAAATATAAAGGCAGACACTTTGATATTCCACGTACTTTCAAAGCTCGACCAACGACAGACTTCGCCAAAGAGAACATCTTTAACGTGATTAACGGGTACATTGATTGGGAGGATACAACGGCATTAGACCTATTTTCAGGTACGGGGAGCATATCATTAGAGCTTCTTTCACGTGGTTGTAAGCAAGTGGTAAGCGTTGAAAAGGACCGAGATCACGCTCGTTTCATCAGCCAATGTATGGAGAAAATAGGTGCAGAAGAGCATATATTAATAAAAGGTGACGTATTCCGATTCCTCAAAAGCTGCCATCAGAAGTTCGATCTCATCTTTGCCGATCCTCCTTATGCCCTTCCAGAGCTTTCAACAATCCCTGATCTCATCTTCCAACACGACTTATTGAAGGAAGATGGACTGCTTGTTTTCGAGCATGGCAAGCACAATGATTTCTCTTCTAACCCACATTTTATTGAACATAGAAGCTACGGTAGTGTGAACTTCTCATTGTTCAAATAAGACAACCGTCGGCCTCTTTTCTCAAAAAGGGTCGACGGTTTTTCTTGAAAAGGTCGACCCTTTTGACGAAAAAGGTCGACCTTTTTATGTGAGAGAACTTACTACCCTTTCTTCTCTCATCAATATTCCAACAAGAAAAGGGTATAAAAAAGAGCCTTAAAGTAACGGGCTCAACAGTCTTACTATCGACTCCCAAAGTCGCTGTAGGAATGGTCTGTCAGTAAGACTCCTCACATCTTCCAATGCAATACTCTCACTCTGATCACGAAGGAAGATTTCTTTTACCTCCTTAGCAATACTTTCATCATAGAAGAAAGCATTCGATTCAAAGGCGTTTTCAAAGCTACGGAAGTCCACATTCGTTGATCCTATTGTGGCAACAGCATCATCTGATACCAACAACTTTGAATGATTAAACCCTGCTTTATACAGGAAAACCTTCACACCAGCCTTGACTGTTTCCATGACATACGAACGTGAAGCCCACTCAACAATCTTTGTATCTGTCTTATAAGGTATCATCAAACGCACATCAACTCCCGACAAAGCAGCCGTTCGCATAGCAAAGAGAATAGGATCAGTAGGCAAGAAATAGGGGGTTTCCATATATACATAATGCTTTGCACTACACAGTACGCTTACATAACCTTGCTCTATTTCAGGCCAAAGACTCGTCGGACTGCTCGTGACAATCTGAGCCAAACAGTCGTTCTCCTCGGTTATTATCTCTGGATAATAGCTGCGGTCAGTTATCAAAGCCCTACATACGAAGAACCAATCCACCAAGAAAGCCCTTTGCAAACCATACACTGCCGCCCCCTTTATCTTCACATGTGTATCACGCCAAGCCTGCTTTCCTGTTCCTTTCACGTAGCGTTTCGCAATATTCATACCACCAATAAAGCCCACTTCACCATCAATGACGCAGATCTTACGGTGGTTTCGATAGTTCACCCTACTTGTCAGCACCGGAAAACGTACAGCCATGAAAGGGTGAGCCTCAATACCTTCAGCACGCATCTTGTCTATAAAACGCTCCTTCATACGCCATGAGCCCACGTCATCATAGATAATACGCACTTCAACTCCCTGTCTGCCTTGTCTATAAGGGCGTCAGCGATGATGCGACCCAAGGGATCATTCTCAAATATAAACGTAATAAGATGGATGTGATGTTCTGCCTTTCCAATCTCCATCAACAAGGCTGGGAAGAACTCATAACCCGAGGTATAGATTTCCACCTTATTGTTTTTGAAAGGTAATGCCCAGTTCTGGTTCATGAAAAGACTGATAAGTGACCGATACTTACCAGGCAATTGCAAGCGTTTCTGCTCTGCAAACTCCAGCATAGAACGCTTTGTTAACTGGTCCATACTGTGCTGCCAGATCTTGCGTTCCTTACGTGTGTTCTGTCCAAAGAAGAAGTAAAGCACGATTCCAAGCATTGGTATAAACGTCAGCACCAGCATCCATGCCATCGTTTTGGCAGGCTGCCGGTTGTCCATCAGCACACGTATCATCGCTACAATGATGATAGTCGTGTAGAAGACGAGGGATATCCAATGGATGTAAATCATTTCTTTCCGTTCCTTCTCACTTATATAAGAATATCACTTCCTAACTTCTTAGCCAGCACGTTGCGCACGTCCTGTAGCTTCTTTATTTCCTCCATGATCTTCATCAGTTCTGCCATGTCCTTCGTTGTGGCCATCTGTGTCATCAGTTCCTTCAAATGATGGTCTATATAATCAAGTCGGAAATCCCCAATAAGATGCATCACCCGATCACGCAAGGTTGCCTCTGTCTCTTTCACCTGCAGACTCTCAGAGAGCTGGAACCTGTCAACACTTAACTTTACAGCCACCGATGCAATGTTCATATCAGCATGCTGGGTAAAGTATTCCTCTGCCTTAAACCCTTCTTCACCGCTATGTTCAACTGCTTCATTCAGCATTTGAGTAAAGATTGGGTTTGAAAAACACAGATTATCAAGTCCAAGGTCATAAGCTATATACTGTGCTACAGTCAGATTATACACCTGTCCTGTGGATTCATCCTTAGCATTTCGAATGATAATTTTATCTCCATCACGCACCACAGCCTGCATCAACATCTGCTCAACATGTGACACCATGTGGACAGGAGTAGACAGAGAAGAAGGCTTCTTCGTCTGTTCTTCCGCACGTTGTTGCTGCCATTCACGCGTTTGTTGCTCTCGATTGCTATGAATATTACGGTTCATCTGCTCCATCAGTGTACGTTCTGGAACACCAGTTCTGTTGGAACACTCACGAATATACGTATCACGGAGTATGGGATCTTTAATGACTGAGATGCTTTGTACAATAGAACCCACGGCTTCCGACCGCTTAACAGGATCTGTAACACCTTGCAACAAGACATTAATCTTAAAGACTATGAAGTCCGTCTGGTTCTCTTCAATGTACTGCCTGAAGCTTTCTGCACTATGACTGCGTGCGAATTCATCCGGATCTTTACCGTCTGGGAGCAACAGAACCTTTACGTTCATCCCCTCAGACAGTAGCATATCCGTTCCACGTAAGGCAGCATGTTTACCTGCTTCATCACCATCATAGAGCAAAACGATGTTTGATGTAAAGCGATGGAGCATGCGAATCTGATAAACAGAGAGTGCTGTTCCACTGTTGGCAACGACATTCTCTATACCACACTGGTGCATAGAGATAACATCCGTATAACCTTCCACCATATAGACAAGGTCATGTTTGGCTATAGCTTTCTTGGCTTGGAAGATTCCATACAGCTCTCTTTCCTTGTGATAGATAACACTATCGGGAGAATTGACGTACTTCTGACTGACACCTTTCGTACGAGAATCCAGTAAACGACCACCGAAAGCAGTCACCTTTCCACTCACACCGATCCATGGGAACATCACTCTACCGTTGAATCGGTCAATCAATTCGCCATTCTCACGTTCAAAGCAGAGTCCAGTCTTCACCAAAAAGTCTCGCTGATAGCCGCTTTTTAAGGCTGCATCAGCAAAGCTATGACGTCCCGAAAGGCAGAAACCCAACTGGAACTTACGAATAATATCATCCCGGAAACCACGACTGCGAAAGTATTGCATTCCTATCGCCATACCATCAACATCGTTGTGGAGGATATTCTCAAAGTACTTTGCAGCCCATTCGTTGACCAAGAACATTGATTCTCGCTCACTTTCCTGCTGCTTCTCCTCCGTTGACAGTTCCCGTTCATGCACTTCTATATGGTATTTGTTCGCAAGCCACTTCAAAGCTTCGGGATAAGTCATCTGCTCATGTTCCATTATGAACTTCACAACATTCCCTGCTGCTCCACATGAAAAGCACTTGTAAACACCTTTCACTGGACTAACAGAGAATGAAGGTGTACGGTCATCGTGAAAAGGACACAAGCCTTTATAGCTTGTTCCAGCCTTACGCAAAGAGACGAAATCGCTGACAACATCAACGATATTCGCCGCATCTAAAATCCTATCTACTGTTGGTCTGTCAATCATTGTGCTACAAAGATAGCATAAACAACGGATATGACAAAACAAGAACAGGAAAAAGATAAGGGCGAAAGGATACGAACAACAAGGAGAAAGTTGTCAAATAAGGATTCATCATTATGTAGCAAAGGATTTAAATAGGCTTACGTTATCATATAAGGTGAGATGAATTAGGAATAATGAAATAATCTTACAGTTTAAAGAACACAGAAAACTCTCAAACAAGAAAAATCCATCTTTTTCTCCATTTGTAACTTATACGTTATCAGACAGTTACAGATGGGCTTGCAAAAGGGCGTCTTTTACGTTGCAAAAGGGCACCTTTTACACATCAAAAGGGCATCTTTTACCACGCAAAAGGGCATCTTTTAGAATGCAAAAGACGCCCTTTTAAAATTCAACAAGGAATTCATTTTACAAAAAAGAGCACCTAAACCTTTATCACATCGTTAAACAACAGCTTCTTTTCCTTATATGACTTATCCTGTATTCACATGTACAACGTGGTATTTTCTCCCATTATCAGCTGTAGAGTTCCTTAGCATATAAGCATCAATACCTCATTCATAAAACATTCCAGAACAATGAAGCGAGGAGCTATTGGGTGGGACGTTTTTGTTTGTTTTATTTGTTCATGTTGCAAAAAAACAGTACTTTTGCCACCAATCACGTGACAGAAATTTCTAAATAACACATTATTATATTTATGAGTTTGAACATTGTTGTACTTGCCAAGCAGGTACCTGACACAAGAAACGTGGGAAAAGATGCCATGACAGCCGAGGGAACGGTGAACCGTGCTGCGCTGCCTGCTATCTTTAATCCCGAAGACCTAAACGCTTTGGAGCAGGCTCTGAGACTGAAAGAGCAGAATCCTGGCTCCACCGTAGGAATACTTACCATGGGACCTCCACGTGCTGGAGAGATCATTCGACAAGGACTTTATCGCGGTGCAGACACTGGTTGGTTGCTGACTGACCGTAAGTTTGCAGGTGCTGATACGCTCGCTACTTCTTATGCATTGGCTACTGCCGTGAAGAAGATCGGCAATGTGGATATTATCATTGGTGGTCGACAGGCTATTGATGGTGATACGGCACAGGTAGGACCACAGGTTGCACAGAAATTAGGGTTAAATCAGGTAACATACGCTGAAGAGATTCTGAAGATTGAGGACAGTAAGGCTACTATCCGTCGGCATATTGATGGTGGTGTTGAGACCGTTGTCGCTCCACTTCCAGTACTTATCACCGTAAATGGTACTGCTGCTCCAGCGCGTCCTTGCAATGCTAAGCTCGTAATGAAGTACAAGTACGCTACTTGTCCTATGGAACGTAAAGGCGATGAACCATGGTCGAACCTCTACGAGGAACGTCCTTACCTTACATTGAACCAATGGTCAGTTGCCGATGTGGATGGTGACGAGGTTCAATGTGGTCTATCTGGTTCACCAACCAAGGTTAAATCAGTTCAGAACATAGTCTTCCAAGCCAAAGAGAGCAAGACACTCACAGGCTCAGATGAGGATGTAGAAGGACTTATTAAGGAACTGTTAGGAGAGAAGATTATTGGTTAAAAGCCGCTCCCCCAACTCTTCTCTGCATAGAGAGGAAGGATAAAATGTTCTGTTAACGATTAACAAACATCATGGGAAGGCATCATATTAAAAAATAAATCCCCCAACAAGTGAGCATATCACACCGCTCTCCATTCGGAGAAGGGATGGGGGTGAAACCTATGAATAACGTATTTGTATATTGCGAAATAGAAGGAATCACCGTACAGGAGGTTTCACAAGAGCTGCTGACCAAGGGTCGTAAGCTCGCTAATGAGCTGGGTGTGGAACTCCATGCCATCGCTGCCGGTACTGGTATTAAGGGTAAGGTGGAGGATCAGATCCTACCTTACGGCGTTGACAAGCTCTTCGTTTTTGATGGTGAGGGACTCTTCCCTTACACCTCAGCACCTCATACAGACATCTTAGTGAACCTCTTCAAAGAGGAAAAGCCACAGATTTGTCTCATGGGTGCTACGGTTATCGGGCGTGATCTCGGCCCTCGTGTATCATCATCTCTAACCAGTGGTCTGACTGCTGATTGTACTCAACTTGAGATTGGAGACTATGATGACAAGAAAGCTGGCAAACATTATGAGAATCTTCTCTATCAGATTCGTCCTGCTTTCGGTGGTAACATTGTTGCAACGATCGTCAATCCAGATCATCGTCCACAGATGGCTACAGTTCGTTCGGGCGTGATGCAGAAAGCAATCTATGATGGTAAAGCCAAAGAAGAGGTTGTTTATCCTGATGTAACGAAGTATGTTCCAGAGATTGATTACGTGGTAAAGGTCATCGATCGTCACGTTGAAGCAGCACAGAACAACCTGAAAGGTGCACCAATCGTTGTTGCCGGAGGTTACGGTGTTGGTTCAAAAGAAGGGTTCGACTTGCTCTTCAAGCTCGCAAAGGAGCTTCACGGAGAAGTAGGAGCCAGCCGCGCTGCTGTTGATGCAGGCTGGGTTGACCATGATCGTCAGATTGGTCAGACAGGTGTTACAGTACATCCTAAGGTATACATAGCTTGTGGTATCTCTGGCCAGATACAACATATAGCTGGTATGCAGGACAGTGGTATCATCATTTCTATCAACAATGACCCTGATGCACCTATCAATGCCATTGCTGATTACGTCATCAATGGCACTGTAGAGGAAGTAGTTCCAAAGCTGATAAAGTATTATAAGCAAAACAGTAAGTAAAGAAAATGGCAAATTATTATACTGACCACCCAGAAATTGCGTTCCACTTGGAGCATCCATTGATGAAACGCATCGTAGAATTAAAGGAAAGAAACTACGCTGATGCAAAGCAATATGACGATGCACCAGTAAACTATGAGGATGCTATTGAGAACTACAAGCGTATCCTTGACATAGCAGGTGACATAACAGCAAACATCATTGCACCAAACTCTGAGGCTGTTGACCAGGAAGGACCACACCTCATTGATAACCGTATGCACTATGCAAGCAAGACATTGGAGAACATTGAGGCTACACGTCAGGCTGGATTATGGGGTATTTCAATGCCTCGCCGTTATGGTGGACTGAACCTTCCGAACGTTGTTTTCTCTATGTTATCTGAACTTATTGCCGCTGCTGATGCTGGCTTCCAGAACATATGGTCACTACAATCATGTATTGACACACTCTATGAGTTCGGTAATGAGGAACAAAGACAGAAGTATATCCCACGTATCTGTGCTGGTGAGACGATGTCAATGGACCTTACTGAGCCTGATGCAGGTTCCGATCTCCAGCGCGTTATGCTGAAAGCTACCTTCGATGAAAAGGAGAACTGCTGGCGACTGAACGGTGTGAAGCGTTTCATTACCAATGGAGATTCAGACATCCACCTCGTCCTTGCACGTTCAGAAGAGGGTACACGTGATGGTCGTGGATTATCAATGTTTATCTATGACAAGCGAAACGGGGGTGTTGACGTACGTCATATAGAGAATAAACTCGGTATACATGGCTCTCCAACCTGCGAACTTGTCTATAAGAACGCAAAGGCTGAACTGTGTGGTAACACCCGTATGGGTCTTATCAAGTACGTCATGGCATTGATGAACGGTGCTCGTTTGGGTATCGCTGCCCAGTCAGTAGGTGTTGAACAAGAAGCATACAACGAGGGATTGGCTTACGCTAAGGAGCGTGCACAGTTCGGAAAGAAGATCATTACCTTCCCTGCTGTCTATGATATGCTCTCTCGTATGAAGGCAAAACTTGATGCCGGTAGGTCACTTCTGTATCAGACAGCACGCTATGTAGACCTCTACAAGGCATTGGAAGATATCTCTCGTGACCAGAAGCTGACGCCAGAGGAACGCCAGGAGATGAAGAAGTACACCCGATTGGCTGATGCTTTCACACCACTTGCCAAGGGTATCAACTCTGAATATGCCAACCAGACTGCTTACGATGCTATCTCTATTCACGGCGGTTCAGGCTTTATCATGGAGTATAAGAGCCAGCGTTTGTTCCGCGATGCACGTATATTCTCTATCTATGAGGGTACTACACAGCTGCAAGTTGTTGCTGCAATACGCTACATTACCAACGGGACTTACCTTTCAATCATGAAGGAGATGCTCGAAGGTGAACTTGCTTGTGACTGTATGAAGGGGCTGCGTGACCGTGTTGCACGTCTTGTTGAGCTTTACGAAGAGTCTATTGAGAGGGTAAATGCTTACGATAATCAGGATGTTCACGACTTCCTTGCACGCCGTCTTTATAACATGACTGCTGACATCATTGGCTCTCTTCTCCTCATTGAAGACGCAGCAAAGGCACCAGAACTCTTCAAGAAGTCAGCTAATGTGTTCGTTCGTATGGCTGAGGAAGAGGTAACAGGTAGCGCTGCTTACATCAAGGACTTCACTCTAGAGGACCTCAATAACTTCAAAGCTGTAGATGATGAACCTGTTGAAGCGTAAGGAATAATACGCAAGATATTGACAAGGGAGGATGTGTGTTGATAGGTTACAGCACATTCTCCCCTTCTTCCTTTGAATAACTAAACAACACTATGACCCAAGAGGAATATAACCAATTAGATTACGACTACGCCCACTGTGCTGGTGCTAACTGCCAGAAATCAGGTCAATGCCTGCATCATACGGTCTATACTATGCTCCAGACGAACAAACACGACTATTATACAGTAGTAAATCCGAATGTAACTACAGGCAAACAGCCCTGCCCTATCTATGAAGCTGACCGTAAAGAACGCTTTGCATGGGGTATTTCCCGCATCTATGATAACGTGCGAACCAGCGACCTTCGTGGTGTAAAGATCAATGTTATGTCGTGCTTCGGTGCTTCTGTATACTACAAAGTAAAGCAACTGAAGCGTGCAATAACTGAAGAAGAGCAACAAGATATTCGATCAGCATTCACGGAAATGGGGTACGATGGCAATGCCATTGAGTTTGATCGTTATGAAGAACAATACCCTGCTGTCATGCGAATAGCAAAGTACTAACATCTATAAACATATATAAACCTATAAAGAGTATAGAAGAGAACTATCCATAAAGATTATGAATAAGTCAACTTTAAACACAGTCAATCGGGTTAAAGCAAACAAGATAAAGTCAACCCTAATGCTGTTTCTTCTTATCCTGGTCCCGATGTGTGGTCGTGCCTGCGCGACTGACACGCTTTCTGCTGTATGCAACGACAGTCTGCTGACCGAACAAGACTCTATTATACCATCTAAACTTCAGACAAAGATGGACAACATCGGGCAGAAACGCTTGTTCCAAGCCACCTATCTGGGACTTCCACTGATAGCCAGTGGACTACTTGAGAAGCACTTCGATGATAAGTTCAGACGCCTACGAAACGGTGTTATGCCTGAGTTTGACTATAGATTAGACAATTACACACAGATGGCACCAGCGGCTATCTTACTCGGATTGAAGGCTGCAGGAGTACCAAGCAGGTCATCATGGGGAAGGATGTTGGTGAGCGATGCCATCTCCATAGCCCTGTTGACAGGAGTGGTACAGGGACTTAAGCACACTACTGATGTGACCCGACCCGATGGAACCAACAACCAAAGCTTTCCTTCAGGGCATACTGCAACAGCTTTTATGACGGCAACGATGCTCTCAAAGGAGTACGGGCACATCTCTCCATGGGTGAGTGTTGGTGCCTATTCCGTAGCAACAGCAACAGGACTGATGCGTATGGCAAACAATAAACACTGGCTGAGTGATGTCATGGTGGGAGCAGGAATAGGTATTCTGTCAACTGAATTCGGATATTGGATAGCCGACGCTTTCATGAAAGACAAGGGCTTGAACATCCGAGAATTGCAAGAAGAGGAACGACAGGGACGTAACAATCCGTCATTCTTAGGACTCTATATGGGCTTTAATGTTCCTCTAAGCAAGTTCCATACAGATGGAGGAACGACTTATCAAGCGGCAATGGGCACTGTACTTGGTGTAGAAGGAGCCTACTTCTTCAATCGGAATCTCGGCTTTGGAGGGCGTACAACATTCTCCAACATACAGCTTATTGTGAATGATACAGCATCACCTGACAATACTGTTAACTTCTATACCTTCTGTCTCGGACCTTATTTCTCGCTTCCTCTTACGCTTCGCTGGACGGTTGACACGAAGCTATTGGCAACAATAACCCAATATAACATGACGAAGATTGAAAATAAATACGTTCAATGTGATACTGGATGGGGTATTGGAACAGGCTTTAGTATCAACTATCGTGTGAAGAAACATTTCGGCTTCGGACTGTTTTCCGATTACAACATACAGCCAGCACACAGTCAGAACTGCAGAGCGTATGTGCATACACTCACACTTGGAACCAAAGCTGCCATAAGATTCTAATCCATTATAGGCTAAAGCCTTATCTCAACAAAGTTATTTCTTCTTCTCGAAACGTTTATCCAGCCCGTTAGACTCGCTGGTCTAACCCGTTGTATACGTTAGTCTGTCCCTTTATCAACGTTTATCTATCCCTTTGGACACGTTTGTCCAACCCTTTGGACACGCTCATCCAGCCTTTTGGACACGTTTGTCCAATCAATTGGACACGTCTGTCCAATCAGTTGGACACGTTTGTCTAATTAGTTGGACACGCCTGTCCAATATCCTTTTATAAGAAGGAATCCACGGCAACTCATGAGCTTTCTCCTTTCGAACCAAAGTATATAACGATTTACAACAAGGCTTTTACAGGACTATTCTCCTATACAAAGCTTCATCAGACCTTACCAACACCACCGCGCAACATCCTCAAATAAGAAATAAACACAGTACAACATGGTCATATACGAAAATATCCCTACCTTTGCAACACATACTAACAAAGAAAAGAATATGAAGATATATCTTAAAGCAAGCTTGTTGTTAATGGGCTTTCTGTTCACCCAAACAACAATAGTTTCGGCTCAATGCCCCATAAAAGAGCAGATAATGAACAGTGGAGAAGATGATAACAAGCAAGAACAGGCAAAGCCTGCCGACCCAACAACACGCACGCTGATCATCTTCTACGATAAGGCAAAGGGCAATAAGCCACTGCTGAAAGCTATCAAGCAGAACAACTGCACCCTCACCTACAAATACAAGGAGTTCAACGGAGTAGCCATTAAGGTTCGGGATGGCTGGGACATTGATAAAGCCATAGCCTACTTCAAAGGTGTCAAAGGCGTTTTGAGCGTAGGAAAAAACGGCGTTATGCAACTGCAATAGCACTATCACACACAGAAACAAGACAAAAGGTCAGGTTAAAACGTACACACGTTATAACCTGACCTTTACTTATTACGCAGAGCCCACACTACATCACCGCTTCTTTTTGGGATTAATATTAAACTTCCAGGCAAGCGAAAGCATGAGATAACGCGGTATGGAGTTGCGCCAAGTCTCTACTCTACCCTGCTCATTGACGGCGTAACGTACGCTGTTGAGTTGATGAAGGAGATCGAAGGCTTGCAGTTTGGTCAGTAATCTCCCCGAGAAGAAAGCTCGAGAAAGCTGCGCATTCCATATCCAATCCGTCGTATTGAGTTCAGACTGTTGATAACCACACCGCGCAAACATCGTCACATCCGTTGTCAGACGGAACTCCCAAGGCAGAGTCAACGTCGTATTAAACCCTACGTTATAGTCTGTTGCATGGATATCAGCAAAGTCTTCACGCTTACTGCTGATTGAATAATACTTCCAAGCACCATGCAATGAGAAGGAATAACCCTCAACAGGCTGGTAATCCACCCTAAGCTCGTCGCCAAGTATCATGTTCCTTACCACGCTTCGTTCGCTAACCAAGCTACCAACAAAGGTTGCCATATCGACAGAATGTCTGTACTCAGCCGTCAACTGATTATCAACAGTGAACTTCTGTGCCTTGTCCAATGTCCGTGTAAAGCCTATACTGCCATCCACATTCCAGTTCCCATTCACACTGACTGGGCGGATACGTGACAAGGAGTTGGCCTTATCATAGACCAGACTGTAAGCAACGGCGTTATCTGTCTGGTGATATCCTGCCCGAATATTTATCGCTTGCTGATGTGTACTATGGAAAAAAGCACCACCTTCAACATAGTATTTATGGATATTCCTCAACCCAGCATTACCCTCACGTACATACAAAGGAGTGCTGTCATCCATGTAATTGACCAACAACGTCATCTCTGGAAACTCCGATTTCACGCCCATCTGTATGTTCCATGCCTCGGGATTCTCTATTCTCAACGTTGGTTCAAAGAACAGATTACGACGAGAAACTCCATAATTGCCAGCCCTTTCATAACTCAACGATGAACTTAAGAGACGTACCGGGAGTTCTAGCGTAAGGTTTGCACCGAACAATTTGCTCTTTCGAGCATCATACCTCAACATCACTTTATGTTCATTCCGATGCTCACGATAGAAGAATGTGTTGCCATTATCCAATGCACTTACTATTGAAAGGGCAGAAGATGGCAAGAGATCATCCAACTTGTAAGGACCAGAGCCCAACCTATCCAATCGATAAAGCAGATTGTCGGACTTATTAAACAGATAAGAATAAGAATATCCTAACATCACATTCCGTGTATGGAAGCCAACAGTATAGTCAGCTCCTGCATCCAATCTAAGGTTCTGATTGGGTGCATTCAGATAGCGTACACGCAAATCATGTGGCAGACCAGCTGTCGGATATTGCACATCCGACGAGGTTAAGGTGTATTGTTTGTTACGGTTATAAGTCAGATTGACGTTCCACCCGATATTATCCGCAATGACTTTCAAACCATTATTACTACGGAATGAGAAGTTGAAGTCCTTTGTCTGGAAACTGTTATCCTCCATCAGCTGACTCAGAATGGAGTTTTTGACAGAGTCTTTCTGCGCTTCTGTGCCCCATCCAGTTCTCTTCATATAGTTTACATTGAGGAAATTGCTTGAGAATCCACCCTTCTTATACAGTATCAACCTATTGCGTGAGGACCAGTTATCACGACTGCTCTGCTGCAGGGACACCGCCTTTCGGAAGACATCTCCACCAGGAAGATAAGTCTGCGTATTTGTCTTGGTCATGATATCTGCACTGTTATGCTCCCAGTCTACACTGCTTTCGAACCACTCATTATAACCATTCAAGAAACGAATATACGACAATCCTGCAATCTTCGTAGCCAATAACCCATCGGGCATATCCTCCGGCGACCATTGTCCATCGAGTTTTGCTCGCTGATTATCATTCAGATTGTTCATATTAAAGTAAGTTCAATGCGCTCGCGATCGGAGAACTTCATCAATAAACCACGCGAAGTATAACGGTGTTGAGTACCAATGCCCGCCTCAAGGTTACCCATATAACCAGTAGAATATTCCTTTTTCAGTCTGACATCCATGGTATAAGCTTGTCACCCATGTCCTGTCCCATCATTTCAGACACGTGTCCAGCCTTATCGAACACCTTTATCTTACTCACAGAATAGGCAGGAAGATTCTCTAAAGCAACCTTTGGACTACCTGAGAAGAAGTCATGACCATTGACCAAAAGGTTCTCAACGTACTTCCCATTGACATATATCTTTCCGTCTTTTGTCAGTTTCGCACCCGGAAGACGTGCTACCAGAGCATCCAACATACTTCCTTCTGCCAGGTTAAACGCATTGGCGTTATAAACGATGGTGTCGCCTCTCATCACCATCTTTATCTTCGTTGACGTTACCGTCACCTCATTGAGCTCGTGAAGCTGATGCATATACATCTTATCTACTGATATGTGCTCCTCGCGAGTGCTCCTCAATTCACACCTTCTGTAGCTGTCTTCATAACCATCCAGCACAGCCCTAACTATGTAATGGCCTTTCTCCGTCACTCCACGAAACTCATACCAGCTCTGTGCCGCCCGTTCCATCAGGGAGCTCTACCACTTCAGCCGTCGTTGTGTCAATAACAGTACTGTCATTCGTCATCAGAAAGATCTTTGCAGCCAATCCTTCACCCGTAAAACCATCAACTATCGTTCCTCGAACTGAGTGTAAACGGTTCTGAGCATGCAGGGATAACGCAAAAAACAAAAGGGAAAAACAGGTTAGAATGTGTAGAAATCTGAGTTTAATCATACTATAAGTTATATCTGTTTAGGTATTATCTTCGTGTGAATAGAGAGCTAGTACTTCTAAACACACCACAAATTTAGTATAAAAGTTTCTATACAGCAAGCCCCTCCCCACGACCTATTACGATTTAACATTTTTTGTTTACCAAATCGATTAATTGATGTTTTTCGGCTTATTTAGTAAAGATTGAAGACTCAATTACCCACTCTGCGGTATCAAGCAGTGACATATCATAATGGTACTGGGCATCAATACAAAGAAAGCATACGGTATAACCCATCCGCTTCTGTCGTAAAAAAGTACGTCACAAGGCACGCATCATTCACAGAAGCAGGGATGCTTATGAGGCAGTAATAAGTTGACTGTAATCCTTTTATGTGTTAAAAAAGAGGTCCGAAACGACACATTTCACGAAGAAAGCAGTAAATTTGTAGGCGAAACAAAGTATTAAACATAATAAAACAAAGAAAAATATGAAGAAGATCAGAGCAGCAGTTGTTGGTTATGGCAACATTGGACAGTACAGTGTTCAGGCACTTGAGGCAGCAAAAGACTTTGAGATAGCAGGCATTGTACGCCGTCAGGGTGACAAAGACAAACCTTTAGAGCTCACTCCTTATGAGGTTGTTGACGATATTGTCAAACTCAAGGACGTTGATGTAGCCATTCTTGCAACTCCAACACGCAGCTGTCCGGAGTATGCAGAGAAGATTACCGCACTCGGTATCAACACTGTTGACTCCTTCGACATCCACGGTTCAATCCTCGACTATCGTACAAAGCAGATGCAAAACAACCTTCGTACGGATACCGTCAGCGTGATTTCAGCTGGTTGGGACCCAGGATCAGACTCTATTGTACGTGTCTTGATGGAGAGTCTTGCACCAGAAGGCCTCTCATACACTAACTTCGGACCGGGTCGTTCTATGGGACATTCCGTAGTAGCACGTAGCAAGAAGGGTGTTAAAGATGCGCTTTCAATGACCATTCCACTTGGTGAAGGCATCCATCGCCGTATGGTTTACGTTGAATTAGAGGATGGTGCAAAGCTCGAAGAAGTAACAAAAGAGCTGAAAGCCGACGACTACTTTGCTCATGATGAGCTACACGTCTTCGCTGTACCAAGCGTTGCTGCACTGAATGATGTTGGTCATGGCGTACACATGACACGTAAGGGTGTCAGTGGAAAGACCCACAATCAGCACTTCTCATTCGATATGAACATCAACAATCCAGCCCTTACGGCACAGGTACTTGTGAATGTTGCACGTGCCAGCTTCCGTCTTGCTCCGGGTTGTTACACCATGCCTGAGATTCCAGTTATCGACATGCTGCCAGGCAGTCGTGAGGAAATCATCTCAACATTGGTATAAGACAAAAGGTCAGGAAGTTACCCTTAACTTCTGCTGATACCGCCAAATGGCAATCATCATCTGCCCTCTGGAGATGATGGTTGCCATTATCTTTTCATGACATATATGTATGTCCATAGCTTTTTTTTCGTATTTTTGCACTCAATATGAGAACTTTCCAACATAAAGTGACGATAAATGACATAGGCGGTATCCTGGTTTTTGCCCTTGGAGCCTTCGTTTGTCTGTGGCATCGTACGAACAGTGTGATGGTAATCCTTGGCTTTATCCTCATTGCAGTTACCCTTCGAGCTGTGGATCGTGCTATCCATTCATCCTATACGTTGACAGATGACGGAGAACTACAGATTAAAACAGGAAGAATAGGACGCCCTAAGAGCATACAGATTACCCAGATAAAGACGGTTGACAAGCGTCCCTTTGCCTTCCGTTTAGGCTATTACGCCTTATTAGAACTCAATGATAACACAGCAATAAGCATCCAGCCCGACAATGTAGACTCGTTTCTGGCTGCAATAAGGAAGAAGATTAGTAAAAAAGATAACATAGAATGAAACTGAAATCATTATCAGTACTGGCTTTAAGTATAGTAATGAGCCTGCCAATTCATGCGCAGATTTACTTAGACAGTACTGAAATAGCAAAGGTTCTTAATCCGAAAGCAACTGTCATACAGTCCAAGACTACTGTTGAGGACAGTGATTCGGATGAAGAAACAGATAGTATTATCCCCGCATTTGCCACTGACAATCACTTGTCATGGAAGGAAAACATCACGGCTCGACTTGATGGTATCTTCCACACCTCACTACTTCAGACTGTACAAGCAGGTGTTATGATATGGGATCTGACAGATGATGTGCCGCTCTATCAGTACAATGAGCGTATGCACATGCGTCCTGCATCAACGATGAAGTGCCTCACTGCCATTGCTGCATTGGACAAGTTGGGGTCAGACTATACCCTCAAGACACGTGTTTACTATACAGGCGAGATTGAAGACTCCACACATGTGCTGCATGGTGACCTCTATTGCTTAGGTGGAATGGACCCCATGTTTGACAATTCGGACATGAGAGAACTTGTAAACACCATTCGTAACGAAGGAATAACGCAGATTGATGGCAACATATATACCGACTTATCCTTCAAAGAACGCAACCGTTTGGGAGAAGGATGGTGCTGGGATGATAAGAATCCGACGCTATCTCCACTCCTGATTGAGCGAAGAGACGAGTTCATCAGTCGTTTTTGCAGTGCTCTACGTAGCTCTGGTATAACCTTTAACGGTACTACTGACGAGCGACAGACGCCTGCTGAGGCACGTCCCATCGCTACTCAGAGCCACTCTATACGCCAGGTGCTGCAGCGAATGATGAAGGTGAGCGATAATCTTTATGCTGAAGCAGTATTCTATCAGCTTGCTGCAAGCGAAGGAACACGCTGGGCGTCAGCACGAACAGGGCGTCAATACGAGAACGCACTCTTTGAGAAATTAGGTCTTAATGCCCGTGATTACTATGTTGCTGACGGTTCTGGACTGTCCCTTTACAACTATGTCAGTGCGGAGTTAGAAGTGAAGATGCTCCGTTATGCCTATCAGAAACAGGACATCTACGGTGCCTTGCTACCGTCTCTGCCCATTGCTGGTACGGATGGAACACTGAAAAAGAGAATGAGAGGAACACCTGCAGAAGGCAATGTACGTGCTAAGACGGGCACGGTAAAGGGTGTCAGCTCTCTTGCAGGCTATCTTACAGCATCCAACGGACACCTTATCTGTTTTGCAATCATCAACAATGGTGGACTGACGAACAGTCCGATGCGTAATTTTCAGAATAAAATTTGTGTAGCTTTATGCCAGTAGCTTTAAAATTAGACAAGGCAATACTCCCTAAATTGCCCCATCATCTGCTCAATGATGTAATGGAACAGATTCGTATCTTTGTCGAAAACATCATCATTTCATCAGGTGTACATGGTTCTGCCGTACCTGTTTTGCGCCATACTTTGCTGGCAGTTGTCACCATTCTATTGGCATTCCTTGCAGAACGATTCTGCAGATTCGTCATTATCCCCATCCTTCTTAAGGTTGTAAAAAGGACTGAAGCCAAATGGGATGACATCCTCTTCGACTATAAAGTCATGCGCACCGCATGTCGTATCGTACCAGCTTTGGTCATCTGGCAGCTCATGCCGTTGGTGTTCTATCAGTTCCCAATAGTGCAGGATATGCTTGCCCGACTGTGTGCTGTCTACCTTACGGTCATGACAACACTATTGGTTGTTAGCATTATCAACCGTCTACAATACTTAGACTCCAAGCCTGGAAGTTCAAGAAGCCAATATCTGAAATCCTTCTGTGGGGTATTGAGGATTCTGTTCATCTTCATTGCCGTAATCATTGTTATCGCAATCCTCATTGATCGTAGCCCAATGACACTACTGGCAGGCTTGGGCGCAACATCAGCCATCCTCATGTTGGTGTTCCAAGATACGATAAACGGACTCGTTGCAGGTATTCGTCTGACCAGTAACGACATGATTCACATCGGAGATCGTATCACAGTACCTGGTGCTTTCGTTGATGGAACGGTCATAGACATCACCCTTACAACTGTAAAGGTACGTCAGGCAGATAACACCATCACCACTGTTCCTCCTATAACACTCGTCAGTGGGATGTTCCAGAACTGGAATGGAGTGCAGGATATGAATGGACAAAGAGTAAAGAAGATGATCTACTTTGACGTTCGTAGCATCCGTGTGGCAGATGATGAACTGAAACAAAGATTGATAACCAAAGGATATGTAAAAGAAGATGACATGAAAGGGGACATCATTAACATGGCTATCTTCCGTCATTATATGGAACATTACCTCTCCAAACGCGATGATGTAAATAACCAAATGCCACTCCTAGTACATCAATTAGAGGCAACACAGAATGGTGTACCTGTTGAACTCTACTTCTTCCTACGCACAAAAGACTTCATACCACATGAGCATGCCATGTCGGATATCCTTGAACACGTATATGCTTATGCGCAGGAGTTCGGTCTGAAAGTGTATGAACAGACTCCTAACCAATAAAAAAAGAAATGAAAAGATAGTATAGAGCATGTAGAAATACACCTATATTTTAAGGACTAAAAGATACCCTTCTGCAATGTGGAAGGGTATTTTTTATGGTAAAAGAAGTCCGTTCCTATTATACACACATCCACAACCATCTCGCCCGAGAGTATAAAAAAGAATGCAAAGAAACAGTGGTTATTAATAGTAAAACAACCTTACAAACAGAAAAAGAGAATAATGGATAAAACAGAAGGAAATCAATTTTTCATGGTTCTATAACCTTCACATTGTCAGACGGTTACAGATAGGCTCGTAAAAGGGCATGTTTTACGATGTAAAAGAGCACCTTTTACAACTCAAAAGGGCATCTTTTACAATGCAAAAGACGCCCTTTTAAAACGTAAAAGATGCCCTATTGAAAAGCTATTCGAATTTTGTTTTACAATAACAGGCATACTCTATCTCGGATTTATATACCCATTAGATAACAGAACGACTGTTCTTAAACTGCAAAAACAAATCTCCAGGATTTGTCTACCCCACCCTTTTGAATCATCAACAGGAATCATTCATCCTCGCTTTCAGGGCACAGACTTAAACAGACAATAGAAAAAAAGAAGAAATAAGGCTATATACCTAAGAACAGTAATTGCCCCACGGATCTCAAAAAATACCCATATACATGCAACTACTCCCAGATCACAACCTCAAAAGATATACCTTTGAAGAGTATAAACATAAAAAAGTGGGGATAAACCATCATTCGGTTTATCCCCACTTATATTATTTCTCTCGATTAATCACGAAGACTAATCAAAAGGTTAGATGCTTTACTTTACGTAAACAACAGCCAAACGGTTAGAAGTTACGCCCTGTACACCTGCACCCTTAGCCTCATCAACGATGACACCACGGCTCTGGAGGTACTTAGCAACAACATCTGCACGGTTCTGAGACAGACGCTGGTTGAGATCCTTAGGACCTTCTGGAGATGCAGTACCTACGATCTGTACGTGACGACCTTCCTTAACGTCATCAAGAGCCTTCTTAGCCTCGTTAGTAAGGATGTACTTACCCTGTGCGAAGGTTACGAATACCAAGTTGTCGATGCAGAGAGTCTGCTGTGCAGGAACCTCCTTAACAACTTCCTTAACAACCTCCTTAACAACCTCCTTAGGTTTAGCGTTAAGCTGATCACGGAGAGAGTTAATCTCATCGTTCAACTCACCAACGTTCCAAACCTTGAAGTTATGAGTACCGTTAGAAGTCTTGAACTTGTAGTTCAAACCAACGAAGAGACCAAGCTGAGCTGCCTGCTTACCGAACTGGATAGCATCGCCAGGACCATGAGTAAGGTTCCAGAGAACAGCTGGCTCTACGTAAAGCTGCCATGCTCTCTTCTCACCAAGGTTGTAAGCGAAAGTAAGACCAGTCTTAGCTGTCAACTCTGTATCATCACCAGTGTTAGAAGTCTGGATGATGTGCTTGTCACCGTAAGTGATCCAGTAACCGATACCAGCCTCAGCACCTACCTCGAAGCGACGATCTGGATTGTATTCGCAGAAGAGGTTAGTGAAGTTAAGAGTACCATTCAAGCCAAGGTTAATGGCACGAACTACTGTGTGACTGTTAGAGAAACCTAAAGAACCTGTCTGCCAACGGTTGTCACCGAAGAAAGCAAGACCTTCGAGGTTAGCACCATAAACTGGACTAAACTGCTTACCGAGCTTAAGACCAGCTGCAGCATTCAATGGTGTGAAATGCTTGAAGTTCATTGGGCCCATAACGCCACCCTCAATACCGAGATAAACATTGTCAAATGGCTTAGCCTTCTCATAAGCTATCTGAGCTTGAGCGCTTGTTATACCCATTGCGAGCACTGAAAGTGCAATCAAAAACTTTTTCATAAATGATCAATATTAAATGTGTTAATTTTTTAGCAACCATTAATTTAGACGGTGCAAAGGTAGTGTTTTTTTTGAATAGACAACATTATTTTGTAGAAAAAATACTGTTTTTCTTTAAATTAAGGGTGTTTTTTTTCCTCAATGACCATTTTTGAACTATAAAATGAGATAAAACGATAACAATAAGTGTACTTTCAATTTGTAAATAACAAGATAAAAGGAAGACGTAAATCTGATTTTCTTTGTACCATAACAGACCATCTTAATCTCCTTCTGGGACTCTTGGATATTACAACTCATCAAATTACCCTATACTGTCTATCCCCTTCTGCCTTATATATAATATAATTATAATATAATAAGGTAAAGAAAAAGATTACGGAAAGAACCTGAGAAAACTGTCACTGACTGCATATTTACCCGCAAACAGACAGTTGTCATCAGTTTTTTACGCAGGCGAGCACAAACATACTGCCATTCTGTCAGTACATACCCCTTGGCATGTCATTTGTTTAATTATCGGCGAATAACGCTGAAAGGGCGAGCAATAAAGCTAGAACAGTTCTCTGTTTTGGTAAAGCTTGACAAAGAAAGCGTTTAGAACTGAATTTAGAATAATAATAAAAACAAGATATAATTATGGGAAAGATTATTGGAATTGACTTAGGAACAACTAACAGCTGTGTTGCTGTATTCGAAGGTAACGAGCCAGTAGTAATTGCTAACAGCGAAGGTAAGCGTACAACTCCTTCTGTTGTGGGCTTCGTTGAAGGCGGCGAGCGTAAGGTGGGTGACCCTGCTAAGCGTCAGGCTATCACAAACCCAGAGAAGACCGTTTACTCTATTAAGCGTTTCATGGGTGAGACTTACGAGCAGTGTCAGAAAGAGGCTGAGCGTGTTCCATTCAAGGTTGTTAATGAGGGTGGTTATCCACGTGTACAGATTGACGACCGTAAATATACTCCACAGGAGATTTCTGCAATGATTCTGCAGAAGATGAAGAAGACTGCTGAGGACTACCTCGGCCAAGAAGTAACTGATGCTGTTATCACTGTACCTGCCTACTTCTCTGACTCACAGCGTCAGGCTACTAAGGAAGCTGGTCAGATTGCAGGTCTTAACGTACAGCGTATTGTGAACGAGCCTACTGCTGCAGCACTTGCTTATGGTGTTGATAAGGCTAATAAGGATATGAAGATTGCCGTATTCGACCTTGGTGGTGGTACGTTCGATATCTCAATCCTTGAGTTCGGTGGCGGTGTATTCGAGGTACTCTCTACAAATGGTGATACTCACCTTGGTGGTGATGACTTCGACCAAGTAATCATCGATTGGTTGGTTAATGGCTTTAAGACTGAAGAGGGTGTTGACCTCACAAAGGATCCAATGGCAATGCAGCGCTTGAAGGAGGCTGCTGAGAAGGCTAAGATTGAACTTTCAAGTTCTTCTTCTACTGAGATTAACTTGCCATACATCACAGCTGAGGGTGGTGTTCCAAAGCACTTGGTAAAGACTTTGACACGTTCACAGTTTGAGCAGTTGGCACATAGCCTTATCCAGCTTGTCTCGTTCCATGCCAGAATGCTATCCGCGACGCTAAGTTACAGACATCAGATATCGATGAGGTTATCCTCGTAGGTGGTTCAAGCCGTATTCCTGCAGTGCAGACATTGGTTAAGAACTACTTCGGTAAGGAGCCTTCAAAGGGTGTTAACCCTGATGAGGTGGTTGCTGTTGGTGCAGCTATCCAGGGTGCTATCCTTAATAAGGAGAGTGGTGTAGGCGACATCGTATTGCTCGACGTTACTCCATTGACCCTCGGTATTGAGACTATGGGTGGTGTGATGACAAAGCTTATCGATGCTAACTCTACTATCCCTTGTAAGAAGAGCGAGGTATTCTCTACCGCAGCTGATAACCAGACAGAGGTTACTATCCACGTTCTGCAGGGTGAGCGTCCAATGGCAGCACAGAACAAGTCTATCGGTCAGTTCAACTTGACAGGTATTGCTCCAGCTCGCCGTGGTGTTCCACAGATTGAGGTAACATTCGACATCGATGCTAACGGTATCCTTAACGTATCTGCTAAGGACAAGGCAACTGGTAAGGAGCAGAGCATCCGCATCGAGGCTTCAAGTGGTTTGAGCGAGGATGAAATCAACCGTATGAAGGCTGAGGCTGAGCAGAACGCAGCAGCCGACAAGGCAGAGCGTGAGAAGATTGACAAGCTGAACCAGGCTGACTCAATGATCTTCACCACCGAGAACTTCTTGAAGGACAACGGTGACAAGATTCCAGCCGACCAGAAGTCAGGCATCGAGTCTGCTCTCCAGCAGCTCCGTGATGCTCACAAGTCAGCTGACGTTGCAGCCATCGACACAGCTATCAACAACCTCAACACCGTTATGCAGGCAGCATCACAGCAGATGTACAGCCAAGCAGGCGGTCAGCAGGCAGGTCCTCAGCCAGGCGCAGACGCTGGTCAGCAGGAGCAGCCAAAGCAGGATGACACCATCCAAGATGCAGAC
>NZ_BAJX01000009.1 GCF_000613925.1 Prevotella histicola JCM 15637 = DNF00424 | reverse complement strand
GCGACAGTCGTATGACTGTCGCCCTTTTATATGGTGTATACAAATGAATTCATTACTCTATGAATAATAAAACCAACCCATAATAAGGATGAAATAAGCAATGATTCTATAATATGAAGGTATCTTCAAAAATATAGCTGAGATATTCTTATATACTATAAGATAGCCCCTCCCCCATTCACAAAGCATTATCTAACTAAAAGAATCCTATCCAGCCACATTCTATACCTCTATAAACGAAAAAAGCAAGTCCTAAGACTTGCCCTATGAATTTAATCAGTAACAGGTTTGAACCTTATGGAAGGCTAATAGCCTCATTAGGACAAACTGATGCACAAGTACCACACTCTGTGCATGCGTCTGCGTCAATCTTATAGATGTCGCCCTCAGAGATAGCCTCTACTGGACACTCATCGATACATGTACCACAAGCGATACAGTCATTGCCAATTACGTAAGCCATAATATAATAATTTATAATGTTAATAATGTTCTTGTATTACAAATGGGTTTAATACCTAAATTTGATGGTGCAAAGTTAGAAATAAAATCTTTAATACCTAAACATTATGAGGAGAAATATAAATATTTAGACGCCATACAAATAGAAATTACAAATAAATAAGAAAGGATTTACCAACAGAAAAACTACATACAGAAATAGGAAACCAAGTAAAATACCAAGCAAAAGGCAATAAAATAATATTACCTTTGTATGACTTTACATGTCACAATATCCTATACAAACCTACCTATAAATAGGTATGAGCATATTACCTTTAAGGAAACATTGTCTCAATGACCAAATAAACCCTATCGATTCCTGGTGATTCTACTTTTAAGCAACTATAGATGGCTACCATTACAACACCCCTTTCTCAAAGCGTTGACCCTAAAATTCTATTTATGCCTACCAATTACCTCATAGATAAAGAGTAAAACGCTACAGGTAAAGGAAAAACTACATAGATGATGAACATAAACTCAATAGGTAAATAGGCAAAAACTTCATTGATGAAGAGTAAAAACTCTATAGATATGGGAAACAACTTCATAAGTTATGGGCAAAATATCTATAGATGAAAGGTAACAACTACATAGATAATGGGCTACATCACCTTTGTTGATAAGCAACAACATACAGGCTGTAAACTAAAAAAGGAACTTCCTTCTACCACGATAATCCATATATAAGGTGACTAAGAATCAACTAACACGTAAAATGTTTAACCAACAGAAATAATAAAATAAAAAGTAAAGCGTTAAAAAGAATAACATGAAGAGAATAATATTATCCCTCAGTCTATTAGCTATTGTGCTTGGAGGTCATGCACAGGAGCGAAAGGTTCAGAACCGCCCCTATACCGATCTACGAGAATTCCACTTCGGAGTCCTTGTCGGTACACACCTGCAGGACCTCGAACTCAATAATGTTGGACCACAGATGATCGACCTTGAAGATGGTAATGGATTAGTTGAAAAGACGATTTCAGCTGATCAGGATCGCTGGGATGCAGGATTTACAGTGGGTGTATTGGGAGAATTACGACTTAATTCTACATTTCAGTTCCGCATCGCTCCAGCCATGTACTTTGGCACACGACATCTTACATTCCGTAATCATACAGACCTAACAGCACAGGGAGAGCCTACAGAACAGGTACAAGAGATGAAGACTGCTACATATCTTGTGCTCTTGACCTCATTGCTGCAGCCCCAAGATTCAATAATCATCGTCCTTATGTGATGTTAGGAGTCAACCCTATGCTCAACCTTTCTGGGAAAGATAATGACTATATCAAACTGAAAAGAAGTGATGTTTTCTTAGAAGTTGGACTCGGATGTGACTTTTACCTCCCCTATTTCAAACTTCGTCCAGAGCTAAAATTCATGTATAGTCTCACCAATAGTCTTGATAAGAACCATGCAAAGAACCTTAGAGACAGAAATATGCTGATGTATACCAACTCTGTTAATGAGACAAGGGCTAAGATGATTGCACTCACTTTCTACTTTGAATAATCGCTCATAACCATCTTTTACATTTCTATTATCCATTCGGAATACTCAGAAAAGGCGAAGATTGTAGTAATAAAAGCACCCTAAAATCTATGTAAATTTGAAGTTCAACTCCAAATTTACATAGATTTTTCATTAAAAGAGCTCCCTTTTCTTGTTCAATAAGTGTTTTTTATGTAATTTTGGAGTCGTACTTCAAAATTACATAAAGTAATGAATAACTATATACACCGCCAACTAGAGAAAACCATTCTGGAAGCTTCTAAATACTTCTCTGTTATTGCTTTGACAGGACCAAGGCAGTCAGGAAAGACTACACTGCTATCCCAACTATTCCCACTATACGATAAATTTAGCTTAAAAGACCTCAACTTACTGGACTATGCACAACATGATCCTATTGCATTCCTCAACCAAACAGATAAAGGAATGTTTATAGATGAGATTCAAAAATGTCCTCAGTTGCTTGACTATATCCAAGGAATCGTTGACAACGATCCCTCTAGACATTTCCTACTATCAGGTAGCTCGAACTTTGAAGTTATGCACAATCTTTCCGAATCACTTGCAGGAAGGGTTGGGGTTTTCGAACTAATGCCAATGTCTATACCAGAGATTGCAGAACAAACCAACTTTAACAGCCTCAACAACATCCTATATAATGGACTTTATCCTGCCATCTGTTCGGGGAAAAATATTGCTAAATTCTTCTATCCATCATATGTCAGAACGTATTTAGAAAAGGATGTTCGAGATGTCTTAAAGATAAAAGATCAACTACTATTTAGCAAATTCATGAAGATGTGTGCATCACGTATTGGATCCATATTCAATGCTTCTGAGCTGGGTGCAGAGGTTGGTGTTAGCTCCAAAACCATCAGTCATTGGCTATCTGTCCTACAAGCTTCTTACCTCATAACGCTCCTCCCGCCCTACTATGAGAACATACCCAAAAGACTGGTGAAGAGTCCTAAACTCTATTTCAACGACCCTGGTCTAGCCTGTTATCTACTCGACATCGAGACTCCACAACAGTTAGACAGGGATAAGATGCGTGGTGCTATCTTTGAGAATATGATTGTTATGGAGGCCATCAAGCATCGCTATAACATGGGTTTAGAAGGTGGAGTGTTCTTCTATCGCGACTCTAATCAGAATGAAGTTGATATCTTAATCAAGCAGGAAGGAGAGCTAACTGCCATTGAAGTGAAGTCTTCTATGACTTATAGTTCATCATTTGAGAAGACACTCACACAGATTGAAGGCTGGATAAAGACCCCCATAAGTAAGAAGGCTATTGTCTACTCTGGCGACTTTGAGAACTCGAGTGGTGATATCAACCTTATCAACTATCGCCATATTTCTTCCATTCTCTGAGTCTTTATTATTCAAGACAAGGTACTATTTCTCTGTTACAGAGGCTCTCCTCTTCTTTTCTCTATGCCAAACAGGTAGATAATAAAAGATGTTAAAAAAATAAGGACATTGTTTCACAATATAAAAAAACAGTATCTTTGTTGTATTACAAATCGTAAACAAAAGTAGTTATGAGAAAGTTTATTATCCTTCTTTGTGCACTCGTTGCAAGTATAAACATCAGCGCACAGACTAAAGAAAAGCAAGATAGTCTGAACATACCAGTGTTTCTTGTAGATGGAGTTGAGGTACAGAGTATTGATAACCTTGACCAAAAAGATATTATCAGTGTAGATGTCATCAAGAATAGTGCGCTGACAAAAATCTTTTATCCACGCACTGGCGGTATCATTAGCATTACAACAAAATCAAAAAAGTATCTGAAGCCTCTTGTTCAAAAGTATCAGGAAGATATGAAGAAAGCAAAGAGTGACAGGAAGCCTGGGCTGGTTTACATAAGATAAAGGTGCACACAAACACCTTTAATAATACGAGAACACTATCAGACTATAGCTTTTTACATCATAACCAACGTCCAATAGTAGCTGTAATAACCGTCAACTCCTACTATTGGATTTGGTTCTTGTAAACAAAAGAGACCGATTTCCACAAATTATTACCATGAATAAAAGAATTTATTATCGTGAAAAAAAATATTTCTCATCATGAAAATAAATATTTCTTTTCATGAAAATAATTAGTATTAGACCCTCTGCACGCTCTTTTATCTTTCTCTTCAGGCTTATAGAATGGCGGAGAAGGCGACAGTAGAAAGCATCTATTCACATACTCTCAACAATGCCCATAGCGCATGAACGACAATGGGCTGTATCAATAAGATTGCCATTAACAACCTTATTGATACAGCCCACATTATTTATATATAGGTCTTATCGATTGAAAGACTTACTTTTTCTTCTTCATGTCAAGCACCAACTTACCTACATAAATGGCATGCTTACCATTCTGGTCATCACCAACAAGCTTACCATCAAGGTTTTTCACATATTCAAGTTTAGTGAGATAGGTATGTGAATGACCACCAAGAACAAGATCTAAGCCACGCGTACCAGCAATAACTTCTTCGTCACTGACACCTTCTATATTCCATCCGAGGTGAGAAATACAGATGATAAGGTCGCATTTCTTACGTTTCAACTCGTCAATAACCTTTTGTGCACACGCCACTGGATCATTATAAACAATCTTACCATAGTTTGCTTTCACAACCAATCCATCCAGCTTTGGTGCAAGACCGAAGACTCCGATCTTAATACCATTGCGTTTAATGATAACATAAGGCTTTACCAGCCCTTGCAGAGGAGTACCCGTAAAATCGTAGTTGGCACAAACAATAGGGAACTTAGCCATCTTAAAGAGCCGTACCATATTATCCATACCAAAGTCAAATTCGTGGTTACCTATCGTTGCAGCGTCATAATGCATCTGATTCATCAGCCCCACTTCAACGTCCCCTTTGAACATAGTATAATAAGGTGAACCTTGCGAAAAATCACCACTATCAAAGAGTAACAAGTCAGGTTGCTTCTCACGTTCAGCCTTTATCATTGCCACACGACGCACGAAACCGCCACGACCAGCCTTCATCGTGTCAGCAAGATTCGTATTAAGAGGATAGATCTGGCTATGTGCATCATTCGTATGCAGAATTGTTAACTGCTTTGTTTGTCCAAATACTAAGGCTGCAACTAAGCAGAAACTTATCAATAATATATTTCTTTTCATCTTCATCAACTCTTGAAATGATTATTCAACACGAATACGTCCCTCTTTATGAGCGTTCACTACCTTACCTTGAGCAGTCTGTTCCTTAAAGTAGTTCATAATAATAAAACGGGTATTATTGCTGCTCTCTTGTGGAGAAACAACATTAGTAGCCGACTTGAAAGCCTCCATCTTATCATTACCCTGCGCCAGATAATCAAGTGTTGCAATGCGATAAGATGCCTTTGGGTCTATTTCTTTACCATTCAAACGAGCCGATTTCAACTTATGATCACGTGTGAAAACAAGTTCCACACCATGACTAACGGCTTCACCACCCGTATGAGCCATCTGCGAAAAGAGCTCTAAGACCTTTGCACCAGTAAGTGTCACAAAGCAAATCTTATTTTCAAACGGAGCAATATCAAGCACATCACCATAGGTAACCTTACCTTTCGACAGTGCCGCACGGATACCTCCCATGTTATAAACACCAAAGTCAACCTTCTCATGATAGTCCTTAGCACCCCAAACCATAATATCCGCCAAGAGATTAGACAAATCACTCTCTGGCCGATGTGCTGTCATATCATGATCAACTTCTCCCACGACAGGCCCCATCACAGAGTCTACCTGGTGTTTATAAGGTTCCATAAACTTTGCTGCAGCTGCATCCGGAGCAGCATCATAGCGACTATCAACCAAGATACGCGTACGCTTTACACTTGCTAACTCATAATGAGAAGCACAGCCAGTACCCATTAACATAGCTGACAAGCCCACGAGATATACCGTTTTCCTGTACATAATATAGTATAAACATTAATGATATTGCAAAAGTAAGAAAAAAAAATGAATCAAAATAAAATACCTATAGCAAAGATTTGCTTTGTTCGAACCGCATCAAACACATGAGGATTTCTCATTCACATCGAACGATGTTTCTGCAAAAGAAGCATATTATAATACAAGTAATCTATACTTGTTTTGTAAAACAAACTTACCCTTGATTTTCAAAAGAGCCTCTTTTGCCTTCTAAAAGATGCCCTTTTGCAATGTAAAAGGTGCCCTTTTGCAGTGTAAAAGACGCCCTTTTACATGGCAAAACATGCTCTTTTACAAGCTCATTCATAACCACCTGTATATAAGAAGGTTACAAAACCATAAAAAGGCCATTTTCAATCATTCTACACTTAACCATCCCTCTCAATTTGTTAGTTTATTTTACCACAAGAAACAACACCCCTCATGGGTTTTATTTTCTCTTCTCATACCTTATTATATTTCATGTACTCATCATGATTAGCCCCTCCCCTGCTCACCACTTAGTTTTGAATTAGACGAGGAAAATGAATACCTACAAGGTTGTATCTACACTGAATTTCTGTTCTGTTTAGCCTCTCAAGACGAAGAAGACAACCATTAAAATAACGCTAATCCATTGGAATATCTATAGAATTCCTTACTTTTGTAGAAGCAAAACATTCTTGTAATGGAATCATTGATACGAGGATGGAGAGGCAGACAAACAGATAACCCCACAGTAGGCAGGGCAACAAAACAAGTGTATTAAGTGAAATTCAGACAAATAACAATACATTTTAAATCGTAATAAAACTATTTATCAAAATGAAAAAAAGTTTATTCGTTAGTATCGTTATGCTATTCGTAAGCATAACCGTTAATGCTCAGGATTACAAAAAACAGTCATTCATCCCTGAAGCCGACATGCCTGATGCCGGAAATTACCTCCCTGCCCCACCCGACACAGCATCTTATCAGTTTGATTATGACTTCCGCCAGTATTGGTGGGGGCGCAAGATGAGAGAGAACAAGGAACGTGCAGCACAGGCAAAGTTCGATGCAAACTTTGATGTAGACTCCGTATTGGTTGGTTTCGCACCATCCTTCGGCATGCTTATCACCCCAGAGAAGACTCCAGAGACTTATAAACTGATGTGCATGATAGGTATTGATGGCAATCACGCCGTTGACCGTGCCAAGGCAAAATACATGCGTAAGCGTCCTTTTGCACAATTTCATGAGCACACATTGCAGCCACAGTTCGAAGCAGAACTCATCAACAACGGCTCTTACCCATCTGGTCACACCTGCCGTGGATGGATCTTTGGACTGACATTGACAGAGTTGAACCCATCACGTGGCAATGAAATCATGAAACATGCATATGAATATGGACAGAGTCGCGTCATCTGTGGCTATCATTATCAGAGTGATGTTGATGCAGGTAGGCTCTGTGCCAGCGTTGGTTATGCTGCCGTCCACTCATCAGAAGGATTCCAAAAACAAATGACAAAAGCCAAGAAAGAGATTGCTAAGATCCTGACAGCAAACAAGAAATAACCCATTAATCCTTTGTTCATTCGGAAAAAAGCCGTAACTTTGCACCGCTTTTCGGCGTAACCGCTGATCGTGGAAGAGTCATGGATTATGTTACGTTGGAACGACAAACAATATTTAATTAATAAAAAAATGGATTTAATTAAAGTTGCTGAGGAAGCATTTGCAACCGGCAAGCAGTTCCCAGAGTTCAAATCTGGTGACACTGTTACTGTCGCTTACAAAATCGTCGAGGGTAACAAACAGCGTATTCAGCTCTACCGTGGCGTAGTTATCAAGATTTCTGGTCATGGTGAGAAGAAGCGTTTCACTGTTCGTAAGATGTCAGGCACCGTTGGTGTTGAGCGTATTTTCCCAATTGAGTCACCAAATATCGATTCTATCGAGGTGAACAAGCGTGGTAAAGTTCGTCGTGCTAAACTCTATTATCTGCGTAATCTTACAGGTAAAGCTGCACGTATCAAGGAGAAGAGAACTATCTCTACAGAACAGTAATCCCTTGGAAATGCAAGAAAATAAAAAGTCCGATACCAATAAAGGTGTCGGACTTTTTTTAATCTTCATAGTTCAACTTAGCATCATTGTCACCATGCAAAGCCTTACTTAGGTCTTTCCAGCTTTGGAATCCAGCGAAGAGAGCCAGCCTATCCAACGTCTTTTTGGAAGGTTTCTCTTTGCCTTTAAAATAACCTATCAGTCTTTTCAGTGATGTAGTTCCCAAATTGATGTGGTAAACCGCAAGCCTACTTGATAGTTTTTCCAAATCAGAAACTAGTTCTTTACGCACTTGAGTCTTATGCCCTAGTTCCTCAATAATGGCTCTAAACTTCTTTTTCATCTCTCATTGAAAGCATTACTAACATGCTACAAAAGTAATAAAAGATTAGATAAATACGTAATATTCAAGGAGTTTTTTGTGTTGTGAATAGAGGAAAAAGGATCCTTTATTACCATCATTCTTTGGTGACCTTAAAACAATAAGCCCACTAAAGAGTATTCAAAAACAACTGAAAGACAACATAGAACCCGATTAAAAGATAAATAATAAAGCCTCTCTTATGATGAAGAGAGGCTATTATTGATGTTTGAAGAGTCTCTCCTTACGCCTAAATAGGCTATTGAGAGGCTGAAAGTTTTTTCTGCAAAGGTAATTATTTCACAGCAATACACTCTACTTCAACGAGAGCTCCCTTAGGTAAAGCCTTCACAGCTATGGCAGAACGAGCTGGATATGGCTCTTTAAAGAACTCAGCATATACTTCATTCATAGCTGCAAAGTTATCCATATCAGAGAGGAACACTGTTGTCTTCACAACATGAGAAAGGTCTACACCTGCTGCAGCCAGCACGTTACGTGCGTTTGTAAGTGATTGACGTGTCTGCTCTTTTACCCCACCTTCAGCAAAAGCATTGGTAGACGGGTCAATAGGAAGCTGACCAGATGCAAAGATAAAACCATTGGCTTCGATAGCCTGACTGTAAGGTCCAACTGCTGCTGGAGCCTTGTCTGTGTGTAATGCGTGCATGTCTTTAAGATTTAAAAGGAGTTAGAGACGTTAAAGAAGTCATCAGAAGCAATGCTAACACCTCTATTCCTTATATGTTAATACTGTTATTTACGACTGTAAAAGTACTACTTTTCTATAAAAGGAACAAAGCAAAGCTGTGAATTTTATTGAATAACGGCTAAGGAAAAAGAGCTATTCAATTATTTTTCGTTACCTTTGTACCACCAATTTACATATACCACATAAGTTATATGAAAGAATTAGCTCTTAAGTACGGATGCAATCCGAACCAGAAGCCTTCACGTATTTATATGGAAGAAGGCGAACTCCCAATCACAGTTCTCAGTGGTCGCCCAGGCTACATAAACTTCCTTGATGCGCTAAATAGCTGGCAGCTCGTTAAAGAACTGAAGGCTGCAACAGGTCTTCCAGCAGCAGCTTCGTTCAAACATGTCAGTCCGGCAGGTGCAGCTGTAGGCTTACCTTTGAGTGATACACTGAAGAAGATCTACTTCGTTGATGATGTTGACTTCGAACTTACACCACTTGCAAATGCTTATGCACGTGCACGTGGAGCCGACCGCATGTGTTCTTATGGTGATTTCTGCGCCCTCAGTGACACCTGCGACAAGGAAACAGCATTGCTCATCAAGCGTGAAGTGAGTGACGGAGTCATTGCTCCAGACTATACGCCAGAGGCTTTGGAGATTCTCAAAGCAAAGCGCAAAGGGGGATATAACGTTATCAAAATAGATCCGAATTACGTCCCTGCTCCTATCGAACATAAGCAAGTGTTCGGTATAACATTTGAACAAGGACGCAATGAAGTGAAACTTGACGACCCAAAACTCTTCGAGAATATCCCTACAAAGAACAAGACTTTCACGGCAGAAGCCAAGCGTGACCTCATCATCGCACTCATAACATTGAAGTATACACAAAGTAATTCAGTCTGCTATGTGAAGGATGGACAAGCAATTGGTATCGGAGCTGGTCAACAAAGCCGTATCCATTGTACTCGTCTAGCTGGTAACAAGGCTGATGAATGGTGGTTACGCCAGTGTCCTAAGGTGATGAACCTCCCATTCAAGAAGGATATTCGCCGTGCTGATAGAGATAACACTATCAACATCTACATCTCTGATGAATATGAAGATGTGCTACAAGATGGCGTATGGCAGCAGTTCTTCACCGAATGTCCGGAGCCTCTCACACGTGAGGAACGCAAGGAGTGGATTGCCAAGAATACGGGAGTAGCACTCGGTTCGGACGCTTTCTTCCCATTCGGAGATAACATTGAACGGGCACATAAGAGTGGAGTTGAATATATTGCGCAGGCTGGTGGCAGTATTCGTGATGACCATGTCATTGATACTTGCGATAAGTATGGCATCGCAATGGCTTTCACTGGAGTACGTTTATTCCATCATTAAACTGATTTTGTATGAGTGAAATAGATGATATTATCGAAAGCGGAATGGTCTTCCGAGGTGCATCAAAGCCCAAAAGTGATGATGGAAAAGTGAAGACCAAAGCCAAGAAGAAGAAGTATATTACTGGTGCTCACGGTTCTGGCAGTGCTAAACAGAAGGCAAAATACCGCCAGCAACGTGCCAACCGACACAAATAAATAAAACAACAGACGCCTCATTCATCCAGTTTCTATCAAAGAGAGATGGAGGAATGAGGCGTCTGTTATTGATCAAATATACTTAGTTAATAATAACGAAAAGTTAAACATTTTGAAGAAAGAGTTAACAGCAGAGGGAAAGTAATCCTATTTGATAAATCTATTAATACAAACATTATTGAAACCACAGCCTCTATCGAATTATTTTTATGAAAGGAAATATTTATTTACGTGAAAATGATTCTATGATGATCATAAATAAACTACTTAAAAGAATGTAAATACAACTTTATAAAGTAAATTATCTGCTTAATAAACATCTTCATTACAAAATAAGAACACTTTCATATATTTTTATTAAAAATATTTTGTTCTATTTAATATTCTTTGTATCTTTGCATATGTAGTTTTCTCTTAATCCCTATATATACTTTACATACTATAAAAGCTACTCTGGAACGCTGGATGAGGAATAAGTTATATCTATAAACAATAACTATTATAAACCATATAATCTCACAACTAAATGGCAAACGACATCATTATTAATATAAAAGATTTACAGCCAAAAGAGAACAATGAGGATGTATATTCTGATTTTTCTTTACCATCTTTAATCAGACCTATAATGAGTGATAAGACGGAGAGTATTATCAAAATGTTCTTTGATACTATACACTTGGCTAGTATATATGAGAAATTAAATCAAAACGAATATATTCTTAAATTTACCGAAGAAGTAGAAGCAGGATTGAGAACAGGGAAATATACTCTTGACATAAGAAAAGATGGCTCTGGATTTACTCCAACAGCTCGCGAAGAAAATGGATTATTCGTAGGACAAGGAGTTGTAAAGAAAGGGATTGATAATTCTGCTTTGTCTCAGGTAATGAGCAACTACGCAATGTATGCTATGCTACAAAAAATATCTACTCAACTAGAAGAAATCGATCAAAAGGTTGATATAATCCGTGAAGGGCAAGCTACAGACCGTGTTGGGAATATTATTGGTGCCTTTAGAGCTTATGTCATAGCTTATCCAACTTTCTTAAACGAACAAGAAAAAAGAAATGCTTCTTTTGAAGTATACAAAACTATTAGCCAAGGTTTACATCAAGTACATTTTGAACTGGACACTATAGCCAAATATCTTGATAAAGCACCAACAAGCTATGCAGATATCGGTCTTCAGTGGCTTAACCTGTTTAACTATGTAGTAGATAAGAAAGAAAGGATGTATCATACACTTGTATACGGCTTATACAAATACTATAATATGATTAAACTTTCAGATATCATCCTTTTAGATCGTGGTGCAAATGAAAATGTTATATCAAGAAACCACGAAGCAATTGAGTCCTTTTGCACTAGAGTCTTGAATAAAGAGTTAGACGAAAAAGCTAAGTTTTTAACAGGAGGAAATATAAAAGAGTACTTAGATATTCAAAATAACATCTATGAATATAATGATCATATACAAAAAGCACTAATTCCTGCATATAATACAGCTTTGAACCTTGAAATAAAAGTTGATTCTGCAACAATAAATAAAATAATGAATAATGGAAAATAAAAAGAAACTTCGTCCAGCACAGATAGAGAAAGCTATAAAAGGCGCTCTCACTGCTGCCTTAGCAATAGTAATAATTGTTGTGAGAAGAAAAAAGTTATAAAAATAAGAAAGGTTATTATTATTCCTTTTTAGTTTACTCTTACAAATATTAGGAACATAATAATCTTTCTTTACTCTACAAAGTAGCTTTATCAAATATAAGATACCAATAAATTATTTCAAGGCTATACCTGTGTAAATAGTGCCAAAACCTTCTTTAAGAATACGCGCTGAAAAGAAGTCGGAAGCATTATCATAGGTGCAAATTCCTACCTGAAGAATATTAGAAGAGGGTACACCAACTTCTTCTAATTGAAGTTGATTGCAGAGCGGAAGGTCTATATGCCATTTCTCATACATACGTGCTATGCGCTCCATAGGGAAGCTTTCTGCAGCAAAAGTATCATAAACCTCCTGCCCTACCTCAAAGTTTTTCTCTGAAATACATGGTCCTATAACAACTTTAAGGTCTGAAGGCTTCGTACCATAAAGTTCTGTCATGTGCCTCAAAGTATGTTGAACGATACGTTGCACCGTCCCTCTCCATCCGGCATGGGCTGCTCCTATGGCGTGATGAGTGGGATCGTAGAAGAGAACAGGGACACAATCGGCAGTGTGAACACCAATACAAACATTACGACAATCAGTAATAACGGCGTCTTTTCCCTCTTCCTCTTCTGTTTGTTCAGCGTTTGATAATTGGAAAAAATCGTCTGTTACTGCCAAGCAATGCGTCTCATGTGTCTGATGCAGACGTACTATTTTATCCGCAGCAACACCTATCTCGGTTGCAACAGCTTGCAGATTTGCAGTAACAGCAGTAGGATCATCACCACGATAAGGGTTGATATTCAGTGTTGCAAGCTTCCCTTTGCTCACGCCACCATGCCGAGTTGTACTGAAAGCTACAACCTCATTGGAAATATCGTAATAATGTAGTACAGGCTTAATCATCGGTATATTCAAAGTCATCAAGGTCTTCCACCTCATCCAGTTCATCAATACCTACTTCTTCAACATCATCAATATCAGCATCCTCCGCAGCCAATTCTGCAGCAAAACGACTCATATCTTTATCTCGATGAACGAGTGTGTCCTCAGAAGTTATCTCTTGCAACTTATTGCTTTCAGAGTTTAGTTCCTTCCAAAGGATATCCTTTAAGTCATCAAGTCCTTGACCAGTCACTGCAGAAATGAACACTACAGGAAGGTCATTGGGCAATGTCTCTTGCAACATTTCGATAAGTTCCTCGTCCAGTAAGTCACACTTTGTAACAGCTAAGACACGATGTTTATCAAGCATTTCAGGGTTGAACTGCTTCAATTCATTGAGTAGAATCTCATATTCCTTCTTGATATCGTCCGTATCACCTGGTACCATGAACAGCAAAAGAGAGTTACGTTCAATATGACGAAGGAATCTCAGACCGAGACCTTTACCTTCACTTGCTCCCTCGATGATACCTGGGATATCAGCCATAACGAAACTCTGGTTGTCACGATAGCTGACAATACCCAGCGATGGTTCCATTGTTGTGAAAGGATAGTTGGCTATCTTAGGCTTTGCACTTGAAAGAGAAGATAATAAAGTAGACTTGCCAGCATTCGGGAACCCCACAAGACCGACATCAGCTAAGAGCTTCAGCTCAAGTATGATGGTCATCTCCTGCATGGGCTCACCTGGTTGGGCGTAACGTGGAGCTTGGTTTGTTGATGTTCTAAACTGGAAGTTTCCCAATCCACCTCGGCCACCTTTCAATAGTAAAACCGTCTGTCCATCATGCATAACATCGCAGACATATTTACCAGTCTCGGCATCATAGACTACAGTACCACATGGAACATCAATATAAACATCCTTGCCATCCGTACCATGACACTTATCTCGCCCTCCGTTGCCTCCATGTTCTGCATAGACATGACGCTGATATTTTAAGTGAAGCAGTGTCCAATAGTTGTGGTTACCACGCAGATAAATACTTCCGCCCTTACCACCATCACCACCATCAGGGCCGCCATTGGGATTATACTTCACATGACGCAGGTGCATAGAACCTCTACCACCCTTACCAGAACGACAGTAAATCTTCACATAGTCTACGAAGTTACTTTCCATTATATATATTGTAAAAGAAGCCTCCCCAAGCCCTTCCAAGGGAGTGAATGTCTGATTACCTCAAGTAGTAACTTCAACATCTCTTCCTTTGGGAGTGCTTGGGGAGGCCTTATTTATTATAGTTGTTCTAATACATTCTTGATGCGTGCGAAGATTTCTTCAACTGTTCCGAGACCTTCTACATGATGATGAATACCCTCACCCTCGTACCATTCAATCAATGGAGAGGTCTGTGTATGGTAGACATTGAGACGTTTCTTGATTGTTTCTTCATTATCGTCAGAGCGACCACTCTGCTGTCCACGAAGAACTAAACGCTTCATCAATTCATCTTCTGGTACGAAAAGTTCAATCATGGCAGCTACATTGTGTCCACGTTCAGCCAACATCTTCTTCAAAGCCTCTGCTTGTGGGATCGTACGTGGGAATCCATCGAAGATAACACCTTTATGATCCTTGCCGAAACTATCATATACACTTGCAAGAATGTCAACCATCAGCTCATCAGGAATCAGCTGACCATTATCAATGTATCCCTTAGCAGTCTTTCCAAGCTCCGTACCATTCTTAATCTCATTACGGAGAACATCACCTGTAGAGATATGACCGAAGCCATACTTTTCAATCATCTTGTCGCTCTGAGTACCTTTACCAGCACCTGGCGCACCAAAAATTACAATATTCTTCATTATTCTTTTACTAAAGTATAAATATCTCTTAAATTGCGACCTTCCTGGTCATAGTCAAGTCCGTAGCCTACAATGAAATCATTAGGAATCTCAATTGCAGCATACTCTATATCCAATGGTACAGTAAGTTTGCCTGGTTTCAGCAGTAAAGTACAGATATGTAACCCGGCAGGCTCACGTGTCCCAAGTGTTTCAAGCATACGTTTCATCGTTGCACCAGTGTCAACAATATCTTCAACAATGATGACTTCACGTCCACGAATATCCTCATTCAGTCCTATAACCTCCTTAATGGTGCCTGTAGAGGTAGTACCTTGATAGGAAGCTAACTTCACAAAAGATATCTCACAGGGGATATTAATGTGCTTCATCAAGTCGGCTGCATACATGAACGAGCCATTTAGAACCGCGAGAAAGAGTGGTGTCTTTCCCTCAAAATCCTTATTAATACGATCAGCAACCAGCTTTACTTTCTTTAGAATCTCGGCTTCAGGAATAGAAGTCTCAAACGTTTTATCCTTAATTGTTACTCGACTCATGTCTAATATATATTTGTTTCGCACAAAAACTAAAACAAACGAGGGGCAAAAACAATTCACCCCTAATTCATCAAGCATAGCTTATTTTCTGCAAAATTACGAAAATTATAACAAACATTCCCATACGATTAGCATTTATTTTGTAAATTTGCCCACGATATGAAGATATTTACAAGTACCCAGATACACGAACTGGACAGATACACAATAGAGCACGAACCCATCAAATCGATTGACCTTATGGAGCGTGCTGCTAAAGCTATTACCCACGCAATTACTGAAGAATGGTCTACTCATACGCCTGTAATTGTCTTTGCGGGTCCCGGAAACAATGGTGGTGATGCTCTTGCTGTTGCCCGACTGCTCATGATTGAGGGCTACAAGGTGAAAGTTTATCTCTTCAACATCACCAATCACTTGTCTGAAGACTGCATAACGAATCGACAACGTATCCTTGATAGCAAGCTATCAAAGAACTTCACGGAGATTACTGCTAAGTTCGATCCACCTGAACTGAATGCAGACACACTTGTCGTTGATGGCTTATTCGGTTCTGGACTCAACAAACCTCTTGCCGGAGGTTTTGCTTCTTTGGTGAAATATATCAACCAAAGTCCTGCAAAAGTTGTTAGTATCGATGTTCCATCGGGACTAATGGCAGAAGACAACACGTATAATGTACGGGCAAACATTATCCAAGCCACACTAACACTGACCCTTCATCAGAAGAAACTGTCCTTCTTCCTTGGAGATGCACAGCAGTTCATTGGAAAAGTCAAGGTTTTAGACATTCGTCTCAGTCAAGACTATATTCAGAATACGGAAGCACAATACTCTGTCATTGAGGAGAATGATGTGCGTGCCTGCCTGCTACATCGTGATGATTTTGCCCATAAAGGTGATATGGGAAACGCACTGATCGTTGCAGGAAGCTATGGAATGTCGGGGGCTGCTATACTTGCTACTCGTGCTTGTCTTCGTTGTGGTGTGGGAAAAGTTACGGTACATACGCCAAAAAAGAACTATGATATCATGCAGATCTCCGTACCAGAGGCCATCATGCAGATGGATCATGAGGAGACGGCATTCACTGAAGCCGTTGATACTGACGACTTTGATGCACTTGGAATAGGACCTGGGCTTGGAAGGCAAGAGCCTACAGCGATTGCAATGATTGCTCAAATACGAAGAGCACAATGTCCTATTGTTGCTGATGCTGATGCCTTGAATATCCTATCCAGCCACCGCGCATGGATGCAACAACTACCAAAGGGGATCATCATGACGCCACATGCCAAAGAATTGGACCGTCTGACAGGGTCACCAGCCAATGCAGACTTCGAACGTTTACAACGTGCAAGTGAGTTAGCACAGTCTATTCAAGCTTACATTATATTAAAAGGACACAACAGTGCACTCTGTTTACCTAACGGAAATGTTATATTCAACTCAACAGGTAACAGCGGAATGGCTACTGCTGGTAGTGGAGATGTACTGACAGGTATCATCACAGCCTTACTGGCACGTGGCTATAACCAGAAACATGCATGTACTGTTGGAATGTATTTACATGGCTTAGCTGGGGATTTAGCAGCAAAAGACTTAGGAAAAGAAAGCTTAATTGCAAGTGACATCATAGACTATCTTCCACAGGCCTTCAAGCATTTAGACGATTAAAGATCGTATAAAACAAAAGCATCCTTACTTTGTACATAAAAGTAAGGATGCTTTTTTCATGCCAAAAACTATTGAACTATAAATAAGAAAGGCGGTAACATCCATCAAGGATATTACCGCCTATATTGTTTTTATTCAGCTAAGCTGATATCAACTGCTGATTAGTCACAGTTAACAAGCTTATTCTCTGAGCCAAGTACATCAATGATCTTGTGCTTGTAAAGATCCTCCATGTACTCACGAGCCTTACCACAGTACTGACGTGGGTCGAAGTATTCTGGATGCTCATCGAATGTCTGACGAACACCTGCAGTGAATGCAAGACGAGAGTCAGAGTCAATATTGATCTTACATACAGCACTCTTAGCAGCCTGACGGAGCTGATCCTCAGGAATACCAACAGCGTTTGGCAACTTACCACCGTGCTCATTGATGATATCAACATACTCCTGAGGAACTGAAGAAGAACCATGGAGAACGATTGGGAAGCCAGGAAGCTGCTTCTCGATAGCTGCGAGAACGTCGAAAGCCAATGGAGGAGGGATCAAACGACCAGTCTTCGGGTCACGTGTACACTGCTCTGGAGTGAACTTGTAAGCACCGTGAGAAGTACCAATAGAGATAGCCAATGAGTCACAACCTGTACGTGTTGCGAAATCAACAACCTCTTCAGGCTTTGTATAGTGAGAAACCTCAGCTACAACGTCATCCTCAACACCTGCGAGAACACCAAGCTCAGCCTCAACAGTTACGTCATACTGATGTGCATACTCTACAACCTTCTTTGTCAAAGCGATATTCTCCTCATATGGAAGAGCAGAACCATCGATCATTACAGAAGAGAAACCAAAGTCTACACAGCTCTTACAAGTTTCAAAGCTGTCACCGTGATCAAGGTGAAGAACAATCTCTGGATGATGGCAACCTAACTCCTTAGCATATTCAACAGCACCCTCAGCGAGGTAACGGAGCAAAGTCTGGTTTGCATACTTACGTGCACCCTTAGATACCTGAAGGATAACCGGTGATCTCAACTCAGAAGAAGCTTTGATAATAGCCTGCAACTGCTCGAGGTTATTAAAGTTGAATGCAGGAATAGCATAACCGCCTTTGATTGCTCTCTTGAACATTTCACGTGTGTTCACGAGACCTAATTTCTTGTAATCTACTACCATAATTATTTATTATGTTTAAAAATGAATAACTTAATGCCTATTTACACGTGCAAAAGTACGGTTTTATTTTCTGATTACCAAAACATGAAACCTATTTATAGAGCCCTAAATGTTAAAATCATACAGAACCAGTACCTAATAAACAACTTCTTATTAAGATTGACAATCATAGATTACATTCCCCTGTAAAACATAGGCTGTACCTTTAATCCAAAGAGATTGCTTTCGTGTTAATAAGTAGTTCACGCAGCAAAGACCTTGTTAAAAACGTAAATAAAGAAGAGAACACGGTTCAACAGATGAATATTACGACTTTAAAAGATACTACATCATATTGGTGTTAGCGCTTAGCACGGATGGTGCGGGGCGTCAGCACGAGTGGTGTTGCATACAAGCACCAGACGTGCTGACGCCTAGCACAAACGCCAGATGGCGTATGAGACTATAAGAGACATCATCAATAGGGAACAGAAAAGACTGTATTAGTAGTAAATAAATACTCTTAATACAGTCTTTATCTATATATGACAAGGAGCTATCAGCACCTTATCAATCGGAGGAAAACGACCCTTATTTCTCCTCTGGCTCTATAACACGCCAGATAACAGAAGCTAAAGCAGCACCAACAAAAGGACCAACGATGAAGATCCAGAGGTTACTAAGTGCTGTGACTGGACCACCAATAAACTGTGCAAAGATAGCTGGACCTATTGAACGAGCAGGGTTTACAGATGTTCCTGTATAACGGATACATACCAAATGTACGAGGATCAGTGACAAACCAATTGCCAATCCTGCGAAATTGTTTGTTGCTCCGTTTGTCTTGGAAGTAGCACCAAGAACAACAAGTACGAACACACAAGTGAACAATATCTCTGCTATCAGCCCGCCAGTAACGCTTACGCCACTCTGTAAACCATTAGCTCCCAAACCTGCACCAGCTGCTGCGAAGTCGGTTCCTGTAGTTGAAACGAGCAGACATAGAAGTGCTGCACCAATCAAACCACCTATCACCTGAAACAACATATACATGGTACAATCCTTAGCGCTCATTCTTCCACTGAGGAAAACACCCAATGTTATGGCTGGATTGATGTGACATCCTGAAATACCACCTATTGCATACGCCATTGCTACTACTGATAAACCAAATGCCATAGCTGTTCCAATCACAGAGGCATGGTCATTAACTGGGTCACAAGCTAAGGATACTGCAACGCCACAGCCCATAAGAACGAGGACCATAGTACCTACCATCTCGGCTAAATACTTCTTCATAATTTTCTTTTTGTTAATTAATTTATTCGTTTTTTATCTTCAAATAATCTTTGAAGGGGTTAATCTTTTATATCGGTGCAAAAGTAATTATTTTATTTTTCTATAGCAACTAAATTATGAAATAATAACTTTACATCGACAGAATTAAGCTCAAATCAGTTGAAAAATAGTACCTTTGCAGCCAGAAAACAATGAATAAGAAAAGTAAACTACGTATGAAATACAAGATGATTGTGCTGGACCTGGATGGTACTTTGACAAATAATAAGAAGGAAATAACCCCTCGAACAAAGGAAGCTCTCATGAAGGCACAAGCCAAAGGGGTAAAGATTGTACTGGCATCGGGGCGACCAACCTACGGAATCATGCCCTTGGCTGAGGAATTAGAACTGAAGAAAAACTGTGGATTCATACTTGCTTTCAATGGAGGGAAGATTATAGACTGCTCGGATTGCAGGACTATCTTCGAACAAAAGTTAGACGAAACGCTCGTACCCCTACTCTATCATGTTGCAAAGGAAGCAGGAATGCAGATCCTTACATACCAAGGTGAAGGTATAGCTGCCACGGATAAGAATGATAAATACGTACAAGAGGAGGCGCGCATCAACAAAATGCCAGTTGAAGAATACGACGATTTCCTCCAGCAGTTGGTCTATCCCGTCAATAAATGTCTGATTGTCGGTGACCCAGATCCCTTGCATCAGTTGGAAATTAAGCTAAAGAAAGAGTTGGAAGGCAGAATGGATGTGTATCGTTCAGCAGATTATTTCCTTGAATGTGTGCCACTCGGTATCGACAAGGCACGCTCTCTCGACCGTCTTATTACCACACTTGGCATCACAAAGGAGGAAGTTATTGCATGCGGAGATGGATATAATGACCTCAGCATGATAAACTTTTCTGGCCTTGGAGTGGCTATGTCGAATGCAGCAGATGACATAAAAGCCCAGGCTGACTACGTCACTTTATCCAATGAAGAGGATGGAATTGCCCATGTTGTGGATAAGTTCATCCTCTCCGAATAGTGCTATCAGCCACAAAGTCTATAAGATTTCCTTCAGCAGATACGTAGCATTCTGATTACGTGCTACACCTTTCGTAATCTTATAAGAGTAAGTTATTGATGTCCCCAACTCTATTTCAAAGCAATAGTTATGGAAGAGTTGGGGCTTTTCGTCCTCCATCTTCGACAGTTCCAAGTCATGTGTGGCTATAACGCCCGTAACGTTCAGCCCTGAAATATGCTCCAAGAAGAGGCGAGAGCCATTGAGTTTATCCAAAGAGTTAGTGCCTTTCAGTATCTCATCTAGAATGATCAGACTCGGAACATCCTGACGAAGTGAGCCTAAGAGCTGCTTCAACCGTTGCAATTCTGCATTGAAATAGGATATTCCGTGCGTCAGATCATCCGTCGTACGCATACTGGTAAAAAGATGGAAGACAGATATTTTCAGGCGGAAAGCAAATACTGGCAGACCGTTCATAGCCAAGAGATAATTGATTCCCAAGGAACGAAGGAAGGTACTTTTACCTGCCATATTGGCTCCGGTTATGATGTAATACTCATGATTGTCTATCTGAAAATCGTTTGCAACGGCTTTTTCTCCAAGGAAAGGATGGTATAATCCTTCGGCTTCATAGACTACTTTTTCCTCATCACACACTTCAGCGTCGACTGCCCGATGCTCATTCAGGCGGAAATTGCCCATCGAAACCAGTGCATCAAAGAGGTTTAATGTGGCTATCCATTGGTCTGTAAACTGATGATAGTTTCTTTGCCAGCGACTAAACAGACGGACGATTGTGATGTCAATCAGTGAGAAACTGTTGAAAAGGAAGACGCCAATCTCATTGCTTCGGTTGTCAATCTTCTGCAGAATACGGTCCAATTCTTCCAGAGACTCCTCTCCTCCCGACAGTTTCTGCTTCAGTTCCTGCAGTTCCGAAGCCTCGAAATCGGTTTGATTGATTAGCCTCATCACCTGCAAATAGCCACTCACCTGATGATGAACCTTGGTTATGAGTTCGTTGATTCGGCTGATATACTTATGCGAACTGAGCATGGCTAACAGGAAATTGAACATTCCCCACCACACGGGAAGTAGTCCGGGTGCCTTGTCGAGAGCGGAGAAAACGATGGAAAGATAGAATCCTAAGAGGTCAGCATAGCACAGGAAACGGAACCAACGGGCAGAGAAAAGGCTTGAAACGGACAGCGTTTGCAATGAATCGAAGGCACGGATGACGGATTCTGTGTTGATTTTCTCTTTCGTTCCGAACGACTTAAAACGGGAAAGAAAAGCTTCATTCCTGCTTAATTCCTTGATGCTCTCGCGCCGTTGTATGATTCTTTCAACTGAATTTTCTCCCTTTTCATTACCCCACTCCATTGATAAGCAGGCAGCCAACTGGTTGCTTCCGCCAGTTGATACGGTACGATTCAGTCGCTGAAACAGTGATCCCCGACCGAAAACATCAAGGTCGTACGTGTAAGCATGCTGCGGATTGACGTATCTTTCACCAGCATCAAAGCTTCCGAAGTCGCCTTTCTGATAATCCAGTTCCTGCTCATAAACCATCAACAACGCCTCATCCGCACGTATGAGACGGTCGTTCTTAACGTCAAGATGGCGTATATAAAGGTAGAGAACCACTGATAACGCTGCAAACAAGAGTAGCCATGCGGCATTACTTGATAAGGTATATAGCACTACGAAGCCTATTGCGACGAGGAACGTACCCACTTCTGCCGCTACAAAGCCCCTGCTTTTCTGGCGCAAGTGGCTTACTGAGATGCGCAACTCACTTGCTTTCTGCTCGTAAAATTTGGTCAATTCTTTATTCATAGGCGCAAATTTACGAAAAAGTAACGGGATAAACAAAGGTAACACAGCTGCAGGTGTTCTGCGAAAGAGCATACACAACAGTGCCGAAAGGCAGCCCTTTGAACTTGAAAATATATTACTTTTCTACAGGAAGGATATACTTTTTTTTTCTTATTGTATAGAGGTTCTGACAAAAAAGAATCTCCGTTTTCATAAAAACGTATATACGTTCTCACAAAAAGTATAGACTTTTTGCCCAAAAAGTATATACTTTTTAGCCGAAAAGTATATACTTTTTTTCGCAAAGGATTATTGATTTCATAACAAACTAATAATCAACGAATTACAAAAGGGGCGTTTTCCTGTTTTTTTCTATCCATTAAACGCCCTCTAACCCATAGGCATACCTTACTGGGACATCCTTGCAAGAGAAGAAAACGGACGAGAAAAAGATTTACAAACAACAGAGATTTATCAAGTAATAATCTGCTGTTGCTTCATCTCAAGATACTTGTTGATGACGTCAACACTAAGATTCTCAGGCGTAGTCAACAAACTCAGAATACCATTCTGACGAAGAGTTGAAACAATAAGTCGCTTCTCATAGGCAAACTTCTCAGCTATTACGTGCTGATAATAATCCTCGGTTGAGGTCTTCGGCGAGTGGATATAGTCTGACAACTCCGTATCTTCGAAGAAAACAACCAGCACTCTGTGCCACTGATTGAGCAACCTCAAGTAAGAAAGCTGCCTGTTGAGCGCCGTCATTCCAGAGAAATTCGTATAGACAATCAGCAGACTTCGCTTGCTGACCTGCTTATGAACATTGGCACAAAGACTGCTGAAATCAGTCTCAGAGACTTCGTTTCCTGTGAATAGAGCGCCTCCAAGAGCCGTTCCATCTGCCACTCTGACGGGAAGGAGCAATGAACGTATCCATATTATCAGCAAAAGTAATAAGCCCCGCCTTGTCTTCTCTGTGCATAGCAACGTAAGACAGCACCAAAGCAGCATTGATACTGTAGTCAAGAAGCGTCATTCCACGGAAGGATTGCTGCATGACACGCCCCTTATCAATAACCGAAAAGATCTGTTGGGAGCGCTCATCACGATAAACATTCACCATCAACTGATGGCGTCGGGCACTTGCCTTCCAGTTTATCATGCGATAATCGTCACCCTTAACATATTCCTTTATCTGCTCAAACTCTGTGTTATTGCCCACACGTCTTATCCGTTTTATCCCCATCTCCGTCAGGTTATTGCTCATAGCAAGCAACTCGTAACGGTTCAACATCATGTAAGACGGATAAACCTTCACATCCTTCGCCTCGCCCAAAGTGTATCTTCGCTCCACAAGACCTATTGCTGTACGAGCAAAACAACGTATCTTACCGAACGAATACACCCCACGTTGCACAGGAACGAGCACATAACTGATGGTCCTACTCCCCTTTGCCTTGAGGTAAGACCTGTAGTTTATATCCCTTTGTTGGAAGATTTCGGGTGCTTCATCAATGATTGTCAGCCAAACTTTAAAAGGATAATTGCTTTCCAAACGTATTCTCACACGGTTTTCATCACCATTGGAGAAACGATCTGCACACTTTCTTTCAGCCTTTAATCCCCGTTGATGATAAAGCAAAGCAGCATCCACAACGATAACAACGACAAAGACTGCCAGAAGAATCCTTGCCACAGCGAACAACAGTGGATAGGCATAACCCAACCCTGTAAGCAGTGTCAGGCATGTGAATAGCAGATAAAACCTTCGGGTAAGATACATTTTTAGGGAATTAAAGGAGTTTATGACGTTACAGAAGTAAAGGAAGTTAAAGAAACGAAGATAGTTAAAGCGGTTAGAGAAGCCGAAACTTATGTATTTATTCGGTACATCTTAGGGAATCCCACTCTTGGCTTTAACCATTATATAGGGACAATTCCGCTATTGACTCTAATAGCTCTAAGCCCTTCAACTCCTCTAACTCACAGAATTACTACTTAGGAACTTCAACCTTGTCTATCAACTTTTGCGCAACCTTCAGTGCAGTATAACCTTCCATTTCAGCCTCCGCAGTAAGAATCAAGCGGTGTTGTAAGATGCTTGGAGTAACAAACTTGATGTCTTCAGGCGTCACAAAGTCGCGTCCATTCAGTAATGCTGATGCCTTTGAAGCATTAAGCATGGCAACAGCAGCACGTGGACTGGCTCCAAGATATACAGCTTTTGAGGTTCGTGTCTGCTGGATTATGGTTGCAATATAGCGCAAAAGGCTCTCTTCAACATATACACTCTGCAGTTTCTCACGCATCTTCAGCAGCTCATCAATGCTTAGAACAGGCTTAATCTCCTCCAGTTTCGTCAGTTTTACATTGTCCTGATGACGCTTGAGGATATCTACTTCTTCATCAACGGAAGGATATCCCATACGAATCTTAAAAAGAAAACGGTCGAGTTGAGCCTCTGGTAAACGGTAAGTACCCTCCTGTTCCACAGGATTCTGTGTAGCAATGATGGTATAAATACTTCCCATACGGTGCGTTGAACCATCAATTGTCACTTGTCTCTCCTCCATAACTTCGAACAAAGCAGCCTGTGTCTTTGCCGGAGAACGGTTGATTTCATCCACTAACACAAGGTCGGAAAAGACAGGACCTTTATGGAATTCGAACTCAGAGGACTTCATATTGAAGACGGTAGTACCCAGAACATCACTCGGCATGAGGTCGGGAGTGAACTGAATACGGCTGAAACGTGCATCAATCAATCGTGACATCAGACGTGCAAGGAGCGTCTTTGCAACTCCAGGCACCCCTTCTATCAGGACATGACCATCTGCAAGAATAGCCGTAAGCAGCAAGTCGATAGCCTCATGCTGCCCTACTACGACTCTACTTATCTCTCTTTTTATCTGTGAAACTTTCTCACTGAACTCTGCCAGGTCGGTTCTTTCCTGTGAGTTCTCCTCAATATTATTATTTAATATCTCATCCATAATGGTTAGAGGTTGTTTATTATCTTATCCATATTATCAATTGCTTGCCGAAGCATAGCATCAGTTAATTCATCTTGAGTACCAAGATAACGATTGATACGATCGATTATCGTCTGAACTTCTGCCGTTTCTAATCCCGTATGTTGTGCTATCTGACGAACAATATCTGCATTTGATGCCAGATCTCCTATATCTATCATCAGCTGACGGCGTAAGGTTTCGCAGAAATAATCATACTTCTTCTGCAACAAATCTCTATTGACATGCCTCTGATGATAGAGTGTTCCGATAAGACGAACGAATTCAAGTGACTTGTTATCTGGCTCTTTCACCACAGGAATGACACGCTGCCGGCGACGAGCATAGAATACACAGAAGAGAAGTAAGCCCAATAATGCCAGATAAACAGCCCAACGCAGGGCTCTATGTTGGAAGAAAAAGCGAAACGGACTACTTGCTTGTTCTTCTGATTTCGGCATATATCCTTCAACACGGACCACAGGAAGACCACGAAACTGTGACATTATTCGGAATATCAAACCGTTGATTTGTGAATCTAATATACCATAATTCGTAAGTAAGAGCGGTTCGCAGGACAAGAACAACTCACCCTTTCCATACTTCATACTGACAAGTCGAGACTGCCAATAGCCTCCAAGACTATCATCATCCTCATCTTCTACCCAGCATTTGACCAACGTATCACATTGAATCTTACCATTTACACTCACGTTTTGACCAGTTATAGCAGAATAAACCGCATAGGTTCCGGCAGGATAAGGCGCTTGGTCACACCATTCTAAAGTGTCAAAAGGAATATCATGATTCTCAATTGATGCTTGAACCCACTGAGGAGAAAAGCCAGACGACCCAGTAATCGTTACATAAGTACCCTTACTCAGACTGTCACAGTCCATACTAGACGTTGCTATCAGCACCTTACTTCCTCCTTTCAGCAGTTCTTTTATGGCGCGTAAGTCGGTAGCTGTTGGAGAGAAATCAACTGTTTGTACTAGGAATGCATGGGGGTTCTTGCCATATCCCTCCCTTTCCAATTGAGGAAAGGTCTTCCTCGTTACCTGATATCCAGCAGGTATTGATTTCTGCAAGAGTGTATCAAACACGGAGCAACCAAAAGGTTGTTCGTCAGTATGACTGAAGGTTGGCTTCCAAACGAATTTACTTGGTGCACTCCACTCCAAGAGAAAGACCAACAAAAGGAAGAGTCCTATGAAGAATAAGAATCGCTTATTCATACCGTTCCTCCCTTCTTCATCTCACCTTCCCAAGCTTCCATCTGCGCAACCAAGCCTTCTGTAGCTGTATAATTACCATATCTTATGCGCATAAAACAATGGGTCATATGCAGAAAGTCGGTAGAAAGGAATTCGCGAGTATATTGTGTCGGTGTTTTATAAAGCTCCCAACTGATTTTTTTGTTATCTGATAACCAACGAAGGGTACGTAAATAAACTATACGAACAGCCTTATAATAGTCCTTTTGCTCCATAGCTTTGGCGTATTCCTTCTCAAAATCTACACCATATATATTATCTTCATCGGTATTCTGCCCCTTTAATCTTCCTGAACGACTGAACAGTCTGGGCTGAAAACGATACATAAGAAAGGCTATAATACCTATAAAGACAAGCGACAGACCTATATATATAATAATACGGATATCACCTTTATCATTAATACTAAAGATATCATTTAGCAACTCACCAATCTTTTGCATCAACCATTCCCACAGATTCACGTCTGGAGCATGTAGTTCCCGTGCATAATCATAAGCTTCATCAGAGCGATACTGGTGAAGTAACGATGAATCGCAGGTGAGAGTATCCGTTAAAGACTGTAGCATAATGCTCGTTTAAAGCTTATCGAAATTGTCTATATCACTGTCTTCTTCCGCTAACTGTTCGAAGTTCTCTATGTCATCTACTACAGAAAGGCCATCAACTTCTTCTGCAACACTGCCATAATGATAGGCCAAAGCTATAGTTGATAAAGACATCGTCAAATACATTCCAAAGTTCATGAAGACTGAAAGTAGGTATCCTATAAAATTATAGATCGGAGAATTGGCGAAAGTTTCCTGTCCCGCGTCAGATGAAGTCAGCACTACCTGAACAAGGAAGCTGATATACCATGGCAGGGTTGTTACTGTCTGAAGAACGTTTGCAAGCAAGCCTACAACTATCATCAAGCCTAATAATGACCAAAAAGAATGGAAACCAAGGGATATTGAACGACGTACTGCTCCCCAAGCGCTCTCGTCATCTTCAAAGATATATACTGGCATAGCCATGGATAAAGGTATAATAAAGACAACAGTTGCTAAGACCAGAATAACAAATAAAGCATATAAACTGGTCATTGCAGAAAAGATTACGACAAGAATAAGTATAAGAAACCAACCACCAACAAGCAATAAGCCAAGAAGGAAGGCACGCTTCATACTCTGAATGATGAGCGGTTTCAAGTCTTTCATCGTGGTATTATGCAAACGAGTAGGGCTCGTTCGATAATATTTCATCATTGCATAACAAATAGACGACAACAGAAACGAACCGACAGAGATACATACAAAGTATCCAAAATAAGAAAGTCCTAGGCGAACAAGCAAACCTTCTGAAGGAGTAAAGCCACCCATCCCTCCAAGAGCATCCGCATAAAAGGGCATCAGGGTGCTAAACATCATGTCAAAAGAGAATGCCTGAACAAGGCACAAAGGGAGGATCAGATAGAAACACGCCTTCAACCATAACTTATAGTTCTCACGAAGGAAATCAAAAGTGGCACTTAATTTCTGACCAAAACTACGGTTCTGATACAGTTCAATCTTAGGTTTTTCTACTTGCATGCTTATAATGATTACGTTTATAAGGTAAATATATAAAATAAAATATTACGAAACAAAGGGACAAAAGGATAACAGTAAGCCGCACGAAATCATTGATTTCTGTGTGACGAGTAATAAAGCTCTCAATAAACCCAGCCAGAATAAAGAGAGGAACAGTACCCACAACGATCTTCATACCTCTCTTTGCTCCTCTCTGGAAGCTCACAATACGAGAGTATGTCCCTGGGAACAACCAACCGTTACCCATTGCCAAGCCTGCAGCACCTGCCACTACGATAGCAGATAGCTCTAATGTACCATGTAACATTGTAGCCAACAAGCTCTCACCCAAAAGTCCATGCTGGTAAAAGAAGGTATCAAAACACCCTACCATAATCCCGTTTTGGAATAGCTGATAGCCTGGCATGAAGCTTGTCAACACGCCAGATACAAAGATATTAAATGATACCATGATGTTATTCAAGGTTATTCCAAGAAACATCACACTCTCTTCTTCACTCCCATAAACACCCATCGGCTTCCCTTTGGCTATATTCTCAAGGGTCATATCCATATATCCATCACCAAGGATAAGACGTGGAAAGGAAGCATCACCTAATGTTGAGAGTACACCTATCAAAACGCTTACCATGAAAATAAGGAAAGAGATGAGTAACAAGCGACGTTCTTTCCACATCACATCAGGGACTTCCTGTGTCCAAAAAGTCAAGACCCGACTCCACTTCTCTCGTTTGTTTCGATAGAGTTCATTATGAAGAGAGGAAGAAAGGTTGTTTAGATAGATTGTAATACGTGAATGAGGATAATGTGTTTGTGCAAAAGCTAAGTCTGCAGTAAGGTCTGTATAAGCCTCTGCCAGACGGTCGGGCATCTCAAAGTTGACATTATCTATCAACTCCTCTACGCTCCTCCACTTATCAATATTGTTTCTTATGAAGAGTATCTCCTTCATAGGTCAGCACAGGGTAATACACATTATTTAATAATTTGGAAACAAAAGTAGAGTTTTTTTCTTACATTTGCAACAGAATCAACATTTTATTAGAAAGAAAATGCCTGAAGCCAATATCGTCACAGGACAATACGTACAAATTAGTCAGTCACCTGCCAGCATAGGAGAACGCATTCTTGCACAGATGATAGACATCTTTATCGTCGGAGTTTACTTGATAGGTGTCTCTCTGCTGATAATAGAAATGAATGTCAGCATGCTCAATTCGCAAGTATTTTTCATTCTATGTATCTATTTGCCTGCCATCTTTTACTCATTCCTAATGGAACTATTCAATCATGGACAAAGCCTTGGAAAGATGGCAATGAAGATTCGTGTAGTAAAGAAAGATGGTACTTCACCCAGTATTGGAGACTTCTTTATGCGCTGGTTACTACAAATCATAGACATGGGATTCTCCTTCATTGGTGCACTTGTCATCCTCTTGACTAAAAACTCGCAACGATTGGGTGACCTCGCAGCAGGCACAATGGTTATCCGACTGAACGATTACCGGAAGATTCAGGTGTCTCTTGATGAGTTCTCTTATCTTGATCGCCACTACAAACCAGTCTATCCACAAGCTGAAAACTTATCATTAAATCAGGTTGATGTTATCCAGCGTACGCTTAACGTTGACGACAGTACGGACCGTGAACGGCGAATCACATCACTCGCAGCTAAGGTCCGTTCCGTCCTCTCTATCTCAAATGTCACAACAACAGACGAAAAATTCCTATACACTATCGTTCGTGATTACCAACATTATAGCCTTGAAATTGTTTAAGCACCTATTATCCCCTATAAAAATAGGAGGAACTTGTACAAAAAGGGAGAGATTGAAAGAATAAAAAGAACACGAAAGCTATTTGACAGACACTTGTAACGACGTTTCATTTTCCTACAAAACATCTTCCAATGATCAAACTGAGCTTGATGATCATTGGTAATTAATTATCCTTTTAACTATAGATTGTACTCACATTAACTACATTCTGCGATGTGCTAAGCCATCAGCACCATTGGTGCTTACCAACAACTCCATTGGTGCTGGGCTGCAACACCAGTAGTGCTAGGCTGCCGCACATAAATAGGAAATAAGATAATAGATGCTTCCCTATCACTACACCTTATATAATAAGGTATCTATGACAACAGAATATGATGAAGAAACAAGTGAACAATAACACACATAATGTCTGCCGTATTGGTCCCTTTCACTCTTTCACACTCTCCTTTACTCTTGAGGATACACCACTACCCCTTCTTGCTTCTTACCATCCATCATTATCTTCAATGGTTTAGGGAAACGGACATGGCGTACCCACTTCGTCTCTTCAACTGCTGGTAAAGCATCAAGGATACTTCGCTGATAGACACCATCCTCTTTATATGGATTGATAGTGAAGTAGCCTACACCGAAAGAAGTAAGGTTCTGGAAGAAGTGGGTACCTTGACTGGGATCTACACGATAGTGTTCCAATCCTTCTTCCACGATAATACGTGCAGCAGAAATATGCGGCCATTTAACAGGAATACCAAGCCAAGGATCACTTGATCCCCATCGACCAGGTCCTATGAGAACATAATTTTTATCTTCAGCAAGGAACTTTCGATTGATTTGTTCAATTTCATCCGCAATGGCAGGATTGTTCATTGCCGTAAAAGAAGCATCAGTCTTCACATAGACAACATCCGTTACATCATCCGAGATACCATGTCCTAAAGAGTTATAACTACGTAGTAGACACTGGCTATCAGGAATCTTTTCCAGGTCTTCATCCAACATCTGTTTTGAATCGACTATCGGACGAATCTGGAGAAGATACAGTTCCCCTGTTCGATCGGTATTCAAATTGACAGCAAACTCTATCTCTACAGGGCGACGCATGGCATCAGCACCATAACGCATAGCCATCTGTAGCAATTCTGGTAATGGGAATACATCCTGCTGCAATACACCACAGAAAGAGATAATCTTCCGTCCACCATCATAGATTCCATCATAGATTGTCTGGTCGTTAGGAAGATAAGTAGAGGCTATAAAGTGTAGACTGTTATCTGCCTCAGCATCCTTTACTTTCAGTTTTAGAATATTAAAGCCATCATCAACCTGAAATCCTCTCCCACATGCTTCATGTCAAGTGCATAGAATTGGGTTTGTGTCTCACGTAAAGCAATGTCCATCTCACTCATCTGTAAGACTTGACGTGGATGGAAGGGCGATACACGTAGTGTCTGTCCCCCATCTACGATATATTTTCCTAACCCCAATGCCAAAGAAACAATTCCTTCTTCGGCTTGTTCCTCCCCTATAGGATAATAATTCAGTGATCGTAAGACACCAGAGATATTTGGATAGAAATGATCTCCATACTCTTTACCTACTACTTGCTGCAGGATTACTGCCATTTTCTCCTGATCTATGACATTACTTGTTGCTGTCATGTAAGCCTTTGAGTCATGATAATAAACAGAAGCATAAACAGCCTTAATAGCACAAGCCAACATTCTGAGCATTTCATACTTATCTTCTAGATATGGAATCATATAAGTAGAATATATTCCAGCAAATGGTTGGTAATGGCTATCTTCCAATAATGAACTGGAACGAATGGCTATTGGAGAGTGTGTTGCCTCAAAGAAAGCAAAGAAATCACCAATAAAAGTATCAGGTAACTGTGCCTGAAGAAAGGCATGGAGTATCTCATCGTCACTGGCATCACTTAATGCTATCTGATAAAGATTGTTCTGATCCATGAAACTATCAAACACATCCGTGCAGAGAACAACTGTCTTTGGAATTTGAACAGTGGCATTGGTGAAGCCATTGAAGTCTGGATGACGTTTGATAACGTTATCAAGGAAAGCCAAACCACGTCCTTTTCCACCCAAAGAACCGTCACCAATACGCGCAAAGTGTGCATAGCGGTCGAACTTATAGCGGTCGAAAACGGCAACAACACCCTCATTACGCATTCGACGATAAGCTACAATCGCATCAAAAATAATCTGTCTGTGCACATCAACATCCTGTAACTTATGCCAAGTGATATCCTTCAAGAAAGAAGATACAGGGAAAATGGCACGTGCAGATAGCCAACGACTGACATGATTGCGTGAGATGTGATAGAGCATAGAGTCGCGGGGAATCTTAAAGATATTATCTTGAAGGTCCTTAAGATTACGTACACGCATGACTTCTTCATGCGTTTTAGGATTACGAAAGATGAAGTCACCAAACCCCATATGCTCTTCTAGCAGGTGCCGGAGGTCCACATTCATCTTCTTTGAGTTCTTATCCACGAAGCGGAAACCCTCTGCTTCAGCCTTCTCGCGGTTCTCACTCTCAGAACTTTCCATGATAAGCGGGACATATTCATCTGTGGCACGGATTGCACGGAGTAGTTTCAGACCAGCTTCAGCATCCTTAGTGACATTCACTTGATGCCCTGCAGCAATTAAAGCATCATCCTTCACATTATCTATAGGGAAGCGTGCATCAGAAATTACACCCAAACAGTTGTCCTTATAACGCTGATAAATGGCCCATGCCTCCTCATAAGTACGGGCAAGAACGACCTTAGGACGACCACGTTGACGCAGGGAAGCATCGTGACGAGTTAGGGCTTCTGTTGCAAAATTCTGACTTTGAGTGAGGATATAACTATATAAATTAGGTAGAATAGATGAATAAAAACGAATGGAATCCTCCACTAGAAGTATCATCTGTACCCCTGCTTCCTCAATATCATTATCTATATTCATCTTATCCTCCATTAGTTTAATAATGGAAAGAATAAGGTTCGTGTTTCCCAACCAGCAGAAAACATAATCGAAGATACTCAGATCTTCGTGCTGGATACGCTTCGTAATACCGTGAGAGAAAGGCGTCAAAACAACACAATGTATATCAGGGAAATCAGCTTTTACTGCTCGTGCTACATCGAAAGCATCATTATCAGCATTACCTGGCATACAGATAACAAGGTCTATGTCAACCGTATTAAGTATCTTTGCTGCCTCTTCTGTTGTCGAAACCTGAGTAAAGGTAGGCGGATAACGTAATCCTAGCTCCATGTACTCATTATAAATTTTCTCTTCAACACGTCCATCATCCTCTAAAATGAAAGCATCATAAGGATTAGCCACAATAAGAACATTGTAGATACGACGCATCATCAAATTAACGAAGCTAACATCTTTTAGGTAGAAATTGCTCCACTGTGCAGGAATTTGATCACTCATTGGCAGAAACTTAATTTTGGACAAAAATACGAAATAAATACAAGTCAACATAGCTTTTGGTTGCTAAAATGAGATTTTTTTTTATTATTTTGCATACACGTGATTACCTTTCGTTAGCATGGGAACTTTCATAATAAAACTATTCTTTAGAAGATTTTGCAATTTTCTTTTGGAGGTCTGACAATTTTTGGATACATTTGCCGTACCATTCTAACCGAATGATACTAACTAACATAAACAAATAAAAGTCAATTTACTATGGAAGTCGAAAAAATCATGCAAGCACTGGAGCAGAAGCATCCAGGTGAGTCTGAGTATTTACAGGCAGTGCGCGAAGTGTTGATATCTGTAAAGGATGTCTACAACCAGCACCCAGAGTTTGAAAACGCAAGCATCATCGAGCGTATCGTTGAGCCAGAACGTATCATCACATTCCGTGTACCATGGGTGGATGATAAGGGTAAAGTGCAGGTAAACATTGGTTACCGTGTACAATTTAATGGTGCTATTGGGCCTTACAAGGGTGGTTTACGTTTCCACGCATCAGTAAACCTCAGCATTCTGAAGTTCCTCGGATTCGAGCAGACATTCAAAAATGCACTCACCACATTACCTATGGGTGGTGGTAAAGGTGGTTCTGACTTCTCTCCACGCGGTAAGAGTGATGCAGAAATCATGCGTTTCTGCCAGTCATTCATGAACGAGTTGTATCGTCACATTGGCCCTGATGAGGATGTTCCTGCAGGTGATATTGGTGTTGGCGGTAGAGAAATTGGTTATCTCTTTGGCCAGTATCGTAAGCTAACACACCAGTTCCAAGGTATGCTCACAGGTAAGGGCAGAGAATGGGGTGGTTCAATCCTCCGCCCTGAGGCTACAGGTTATGGTGCACTCTACTTTGTTCACCAGATGATGGAGACCCACGGACTTGACATTAAAGGCAAAACTGTTGCTTTGTCAGGCTTTGGAAACGTTGCATGGGGTGCAGCAAAGAAAGCTACAGAATTAGGTGCTAAGGTTATCACACTGAGTGGTCCTGACGGATATATCTATGATCCTGATGGTATTAGCGGTGAGAAGATTGAGTACATGCTCGAACTTCGCAACAGCGGTAACGACGTTTGTGAGCCTTACGCAGAGAAATATCCAGGTTCTAAGTTCTTCAAAGGACAGAAGCCATGGGGACAGAAGGCAGACATCTACTTGCCATGTGCTACACAGAACGAGCTTAACGGTGAGGATGCAGACAAGATTTTGGCATGCAAACCTTTGTGCGTTGCTGAAGTTTCAAACATGGGTTGTACAGCAGAAGCTGCAGAGAAGTTCACAGCAGCTAAACAACTCTTTGCACCAGGTAAGGCTGTTAATGCCGGTGGTGTTGCCACATCAGGTCTCGAAATGTCACAGAACTCACTCCGTCTCTCATGGAGTCCAGAGGAAGTTGACCAGAAGCTGCATTACATCATGAGCTCTATACACGAGCAGTGCGTGAAGTATGGCAAGCAGAACGATGGATATGTTGATTATGTGAAGGGCGCTAATATTGCTGGTTTCATGAAGGTAGCGAAAGCTATGCTTGACCAGGGCGTCATTTAAACAATACCAGTTATTCTCTCCTCTCCTAGTTTCTTGTAACTGGGAGAGGATAAACCCATCAGGGGAAGACTGGTTATAAATAGATTATTATGTATAAAATCAGACTTCTCCTGATAGCGTTTTTTTTGCTATTCAGTTTCTTTACACTGACGGTACATGCACAGTCGGGGGGTAAAGCTTCTTATTACAGCAACGGACTACACGGTCGTCGGATGAGTAACGGCGAACGGTATGACCGTAATGGTTTCACTTGTGCACATCGTACACTCCCATTTGGGACACGTTTAAAGGTAACGAATCCAAGGAACGGTAGATCGGTCATTGTTAGAGTAACTGACCGCGGACCATTCGTACGCGGACGAGTAGTTGACTTATCATATGCAGCTGCACGGGAGCTAGGTACATTAGCAAGTGGTGTCGCTTATGTAAAGGTGGAAGTTGTACCAAAAGAAACTGAGATTCCTTATGCTACAGAATCAAAAGGTATAGAAGTTCCAGAAGTTGAATATGGTACTGCTGGAGTATGTTATGAGTTCATTCCAGAATGGGAGAAGGTTGAAGAAGACAAGCCTAAGGAAATTGAACGCAAGGTAGATACATATCTTAATCGCCGACAAGCAGCACAACAAACAGATAAAGGAGGAAATATTGAGACACGTAGGGTTAATACTACACAATCTGCACGACAGACATCGACATCAAAGACTACGAATCAAGCGACACGACAATCTCAACAGAGTAAGCCAACTACACAACAAAATAAACAAACAACACAACCATCTAACAGAAAAAATGGTGCAAGTAGTAGCTGGACCAATTTCTTTAAACGCATTAAAGATGGTGTAACAGGATTTTTCGAATAAAACTGTCAAAAAGAAAATATTAAAATAAAAGGAGTAGGAGATTTTCATTAGTCCAATAAAATATTAATTTAGGACAATGGAAATCTCCTACTCCTTTTATTTAAAGAGATCTTGAAAAATACTTTTATTTATCATAGACAAAAAAACAACTAAACTACTACTAGAATAGAATTCTAAAGAAAGATACCAAAACAAAATAGGGACAGATATAAAAATCTGTCCCTACTGGTGTCAAACAAAGATTAATTATTAGTTAGTACAATTATAGCCTTAATTAATTTATTTATCAACTTATTTTCTTGTCGTTATCTCTAATTTATTAACTTTACAGATACTCCTTTTACCCTGAAGAACTGTCAAAGCAAAAGTGGTACTGCCATTTGTTAGCTTTTTACCAGCTTTTATGGTAGCTGTATAGCGGATTGTCTTTCCTGGAGCAATAGTCACAACATTAATGGAGGGACTAATCTGGATGTCTTGTTCATCTGCTATCATCACTACGGATGGTTGTATGTTATTTACGGCTACAGTGCCATAATTAGTAATATCAAAAATGAGCTTACCTTCCTCATTACGGGATAAAACACCATCATGATTGTTATCAGAAAGATAAGCATTCGTGATTTCAACATAAGGAGTACTTCTATTGTCCAAAAACACATTGTGTTCTACTGTATCTGATGAGGCAACACCCCTATCCTGAATAGAAACACAAGTATCAATGTGACTATTATCCTGAGAATCATAAACATTATCCACTATAGAGCTCTTATTATGCTTATCAGCTTTTGCACCTATTGTCGCACCAACCATAGCACCACCTGCCATTCCGACAATAGTACCAATATTAGAGCCACGTCCTCCCCCAGCAATACCTCCAATGGCACTACCCAAGACACTACCTAATGAGCCACCTGTCATGGCTCCAGAGCCTGCATAAGTTCCACAACTACTCAAAAAGATGACTGTGAAAATAGGGAGAACAAATAAATTCTTCATACTTCCTTTTATTTTATAGTTACAAAAGTAAGCACAATTTCACATATCGCCAAAGACATTCCCCTACTTCGTATGGGGAAAACCCTATAAAATTATGTTTAGGCTACTAAATGAATTTCAAATGCGATGACTGAGACAACACTTTCCACACATTAAATATTGAGCATGAAGCAACTGTTATGTCTGTTCCAATGCCCTGTCCAAATTGCAACAGCCGTCACACTTACCCTCCTAATTGGCATATTCTCGGCTTTTATCCCTTCGGCAACAACCATGAGCTTTATAAAAGAATCTGGGGAAGGATGGATAAAGAGGAAAGCAAATTTGATAGCCAATAGGCTAAAATGTGATAGCTTCCTTTAGCTAAAATAGTAAACAAACTTTCTACTGAACATATTTTACCAAACAAATATATCGTAATTATTTTCTTTAGAGTAGTATTATTATATATACTTTTTATTGTATTTTCTTTACTTTATTTCATTATTATTTTGTCATTTCCAATAAATTCCCTACATTTGTGCCATGTTTGGTGGGCATTTTACAAACCACTCGCCATTCATTGCACAAAACTTGCAAACGAGGTTATTCGACCCGGTTAAATCTGGAAAATTAAACTAAGGAGTCGTCATTAATCGAGTTTAGGCAGGTTCTGTGCCCCTATCCTATATGGGGGCATGGACTGTCTTTACTTTATTTTGACTCCAAGGTGTTTTCCAGAACCGAACCGGATAAATAAAGATAAAGCGGGCCGTGTCCCCTTTCTTCTTTTGACTTCGTCTAATACAATTATAACTAAAAACAAAAAACATGGCACTTTTCAGAATTACCGTGAAGATGTCAAAGCACTGTGATGGCATGGTTATAGAATCAGGTATGAGCATCCAGTATGCTGCATTCTTCTCAAACGTTCTTTCAAACGACAAAGAACGAGACAAAATCAACACTCTCTTCTTCAACCACTTCGGTGTAGACCTAAAGAAGATGAATGCTTTAAACCCTGCGTATTTAAATGTAGAAAAATTATAAATCATGAATATGCCTACATCTATCAGCCTATACGAACTACTCAACAATATCATTGTAGGTTTGGCACTAATGTTTCTATGTTTACCAGTAGACAGCAACTTGAATGACCAATGGTGGCTGCTTTTTGTAGCTTATATAGCAGGTGCTTTGTATAGTAAACTAAACGAGGCGTCTATCGGTCTTCTTTTTAGAAACTTGGATAAATTAATAAGTGAAGCAGAACACAAAGAAAAAAACACAAAAGTAAAAACATATTACGAAGCCTACTATGAGGGCTGGAAATCGTATTGCATAAACAACGTTTCTTCCTTAGAAGCCTTATTAGCCTTCTTACGAAATGTCTGGCCAATTGTTATAGCAGCCCTCCTAGCTATACTATTTAAGGAGTGTTCTGACGAGAATTCCTACTTTGCTTTAAAGCCTATTATATTACTAATTGCTTCTTTGATTATTATTGCTGTATTGCTAAGAATACCAACAAATCTTGATGACTTTAGAAATAGTATTCAAGGAATTATTCATACTTTTTCAATTAATCCTGTCTTTTTATTTATAATTAATTTTTTATACTTACAATTTGTTTATTTACTTCCTCAGATATTTCCATGTTTAAAATGTATAGGTATACAAGACACAGCATATAAAACAATATGTATATTGAATCTTATAAGACTCTTACTAATACTGCTATTTTTTCTTCCTCAGCTCGGCTATTATCTTCAGATGAAGATATATGGGCTTGTCCTTGAATATAAGAAATATAACAACAAAAATAACTAATATGTCAGAAAAATATCAAAACTGCGTATTTCTTTTGGCCTGTCACTTAATCGTTGCAGACGGAGAAATTAACACAAAAGAAATCAGCGTACTAGAAAATTATCTTAACGTTGACAACACAAAAGAGCTATCCATAGAGAAACAAAAAATATTCTCTGATGATGAAAACAAGAAAAGCATTGAGGAACTTCTACTTGAATTAAAAGGAGAGCAGTTAACTGAAGAACAGAAAAAAGAAATTATAGAGATTCTCTCAGATATAGCATTTAGTGATAACTATATTTCTGCACAAGAACAAGAGCTAATAGAACATATAGCGCAAAGCCTCCAAATAGATTACAAAGATATTTTATCTCAAAAATCCATACTCAATGAACAAGAAATAGAATCAACAAGACTTAAGCTATATCAAAAAGTAATCGGAAAGATACAAAAGACCGTTTATAACAACTTTCTAAACAAAGAAAGTGAGAGAAACATGGACCACCTTTTTGGGAGCCTAGGCTTTTCTACTGTGATTGAAAAAATTTCAGATGAAGCAATCATAGATCTTAACAGTGTAACAGAAATAATAAAGAAAACCAATGAGGATTTGATTGTTGGAAAACAAGAAATAGACAAACTTGCCTGTCCTCAAACTTCAAGAAAAGAAGTACAACAGATTATAGATGTTGTGCAGGGTACTAAAAATCATTTCAACACAATGATAAATAGTTCTCTGGCAGAAAACCTTGCAGTACTAGATAAGAAAAAAAGGAATTTCCGTTACTTTACTATAGCTTTTATGGGCAGAACAAAAGCTGGTAAGAGTACATTTCACAAAATCATCACACAAGAAAAAAATGATGATATTGGTGTAGGAAAGCTGCGTACAACACGTTATAACCGTAGTTGGTATTGGGACAAATTACGTATTGTTGACACTCCTGGAATTGGAGCACCAGGTGGGGATGTTGATACAGAAATTGCAAAATCAATTATTGATGAAGCAGACTTAATATGTTATATTGTGACAAGTGATGCTATTCAAGAAACAGAGTTTGATTTTTTTGAGACAATTAAAGAACGCAACAAACCATTATATATAATTTTAAATGTAAAAAGTAATCTTACAGAAAGTATCAGACTTAAAAGATTTTTAAGAGATCCTCATAGATGGCGTGAGTGTAATGGACCACAATCTATTCAAGGCCATCTCGATAGAATACGAGAAAGACTTGATGGTAAATATAATATGGATGCAGTTAAGGTTATTCCAATCCACCTACTTGCAGCCCAAATAGCAATGCAAGAAAAGGAAAGTAATCCTGAGAATTATAAAAGTTTACTCGAAGGCTCAAATATTATGGAGTTTATACGTTCTGTTAAAAAGGAAGTATATGAGTCGGGCAGTTTAAAGAAAAGTCTTAGTGTTATAGATGGTACAGCATACCAAATACATCTTTTTCACCAACAACTTCATAGTGATATTGTTCAATTAAAGAAAAGTACAGAATCACTCAAAAAGAAAAATGACAGTTTAAAAGAGTTTTTTCAAAGGGAATCAAGCAAACTGACAAATAATATAGCTAAGTTATTTAAGTCAACTCAAGATGACCTAAATAATTATGCCGCCATCTTTGCAGATATAAATTACGAAAACAAGAATGTAGGCAAGACATGGGAAGAGGATTCTAATGTGGGAAATAAAATATCTGATTTAAACGAACAAATAACAAAAAAACTGAAAAACTTCAATGAAGAAATAAAAGAAAGAATAGAAGAAATAAGTTCTGATATTAAATTTATAGACAAAATTTCATCTACAGTATCTGTCCAAACAGACTCTATCTACGACACAAGACTTGGAGCTGGAATAACAGGCGCAATTATTACAGCCATAGCTCCTGTTATAATTTCACAGTTGTGGCATCCTGGAGGCTGGATATTGGCGGCATGCACACTTATAGTCTCAGGCATAGTTGGATTTTTCACATCCTTATTCGAATCCAAAGAGGACAAAAAGAAAAAAGCCAAGAAAAAGCTCAGAGAACAGCTATACGAAAACATTGAGAAAAACATCAATACTAATAAAAAAGAAACTCTTGATAAAATACATTCTTCTATAAGTTTTATGAATAATAGTTTAAAAAGCTTATTAGGAACATATATAGATGAAGTAGAAAAACTAATAAGAATTTTGGAAGATATACAAGAAAAATGTATAGGAAAGGAGCAGAATATAAATGCTCTTATCAGTCTAAGAATCTTGGAATATGTACATAAAGAACCATTTGCAGTCAAGAAACTATCCCAACTACAAGAAAAAGAGATAAGGCAAATGTTTCCTGTTGAACGAGATTGGGAAAAACAGACTCTAACATACCACTACACGACAAACTGTAGTGATAGAGAGAAAAAAGAAGCTGAAAAAGCTACACAAATGAATATAATCTTTAAATAAAACAAATGGATAAGAAATTGAATTATGCAGTATATCATCAACGTCTTGATATACTCACAGACAAAACAAGAGAACTACTCACAGAAACAAATTGTGAAGATTTAGTTCAACAGTTAAATTCTGATCTTGCTACTGTCACAGATAGAAAGCAATTAAAAATTGCATTCGTTGGACAATATAGTGCGGGTAAATCTACCATCATTTCTGCACTTACAGGATGTAAAGACATAAAGATAGATGCAAACGTAGCTACAGATAAAGTATCAGAATATCATTGGAATAATATTATTCTAATGGACACACCTGGAATATTAGCAGGAAAGACAGAAGCACATGATATAAGTACAAAAGAAGCTTTATCTAACTGTGATTTAATATTCTATGTTTTAACAAGTCAACTCTTTGATGACATTGTTTTCAACAACTTCATTGATTTAGCATATAATCAACATTTTGCAGATAAAATGTTTATTATCATAAATAAAATGGGTATGGAATCAGGGAACTATGATGATCTAGTTAGAAACTACACGACCTCTCTTGCTAATATGTTTACTGAAAGAGGATATAAGTTGTCTGATTTCCCTATAGCTTTTATTGATGCCTATGAGTATATTGAAGGAATAGAAGATAACGATCAGGAATTTGTTCAAGTAAGCCATTTTGAGCAGTTTATTGATATGCTTAACTCTTTCGTAAGCAGAAAAGGCGTAATAAAAAAACAATTTGATACTCCTATCCGACTATTGCAAAGTTACGCTAAAAACATTGCTGTATCAGCAATTGATACTACTTTAGCCGAATTTTATCGTCAATTTGAACAAAGATTATTAAAAAGTCAAAGAGAACTAAAACAAGAAGTTGAAAATATTCTATATTCATACGATTCCAGCTCAATGCGAGAAGTAATAAATCTAACTAATGAAATTGGAGAAGGAATTAAAGAAGAAGACTGGAAACTGAAACAAGACGAACTAAACAAAAAACTTGAAAACACAATTTCAACAACGTCTAATGACATAGAACAAAAAATAGAAGAAACGTATAAATCTCTCATGAATGATTTAGAAGATTTTGGTAATAAGGATGCTATAGTTGCATATTCTGATCATTTACAAGAGAAATTAAATGCACCAAATATAACGATGACAGAAAGGCAAAATCTAACAACTCAAAACTTAACAATAGCATGGCTTAGAAATGGTGCAATTAGTATAAATAATTTAGCACCAAATGTTAATTCTGTTTTTGGGGGAATAAGTAATGCTTCTGGTTCTGCTCTACATAATACTGTTTATAGCACAGCTAAATTCTTTGGAAAAAATTTCAAACCATGGGAGGCTGTTCGATGGGCTAGCAACATAGCTAAATTCGATAAATTTGGAATACCTATTATTACAGGAGGACTAGATATATTTCTCCAGCTACGTAATGATCAGCAAGAAAAGAAGATAGAGAAACAAATTAGAGAAGCAAAAAATAAAATGATAACAAGCTATCAAACTGAAATAAATAAAATCAAAGATCAATTCACCCAATATCTACAAAGCGTTTTAAATAACTACAAATCTAAACATGATGAAGTTAATCAATCAATAAATCAAATAATCATTAACTCTAAAAGGAATGATGCAATAACAAAAAAGATAAAGGAGCTTGAAGGCGAATATATTGACTTCATAGGAGTTATAGATAAAGAAAAATAAGATTATAGTTTTGTCAAGAAATATTATTATGTAGTGGAACTAACAAATACATACAACTCCGACATCATACATTACTATGAGAATCCTCATTTGGAAAGTAGTTACGAGAAGATGGAAACTCTCATCTTTAATCGTCGAATATTCCTTAACCAACTATTCAAGCCAACAGATGAAAACTATCAGCTGTTAAAGGAATTCAACGAAACACTTAAAGAAGTAGTAATTAAAAACTATCAACAAAGTAGAGAGTTGTATTACAACACAAAGAAAATGTTGGAAGATAGCGGAAGTAGCTTGCAGTTTGAAGGTGTCGAGTGTAAGATATTCTTAGGAAAAGATAGACAATACTCGAAAAATAATCCTTTTCAAGGAGAAGAATCAGAAATGATATGGGAGATTCTCAATGATGAAAGTTATAACGACATCTATTGCAAATATGGCTGCTGTATAAGTTTCGACGGATATCATGGAGAGGAAGATGACAAGACAGAAATGGAACTCATGGGAATGCAAGATGCTGATGATTGTTGGAATGAAGGATTAGACAGAGAATGGAGTTACAACCTACACCTTCATCAGCACTTTCACAATCTATACGACCATACAAGCTTCAGCATCTTCGACTTCATTTATATTAGAGACTTCTACACAAAGTTCGAACTAAAATTTAATCAAAATACTTAAACAAGAATAAATGGAAAGAAAAGAGTTATGCATAATCTCCGACTCTGATATCCCATCGGGTTCTGGTGGAATCAACAGTGAAGGATATACGTACGGACAATTACGCCATCAACCGATTATCACAGAGATACTGCGACGTATCACCCACCCTATTGCACGTCAAATGGCAGAGGACTGTAATGAACGCAACCGTAAAGATGGATTTACAATGTATAAAGTAGATGGAGAATACTGCTTTGAAGGACTACGAGTAGGACCAAAAGTAAAAATCCCTTCTAAAGAAGAATTATTGGCTCTATTAGGAAATCAACCCATCAACGCAGCCTCTATCCGTAACATCACATATACGCTCATACGCGAAGAATTAGCACGTTTATACGGAACATCTGTACAAGAAGCTGCAGACATCATTGGCAACCAACTTGACTGCGCCCCACACGAAGATATCTCTGGCTATATCTTTATGGTACCCAACTGGGCACATAAATGGTTCCGACATAATGGGTATGTGTCAAGGATATTAAAACAGTAAACAAGCTAACTATCACAAATAAAAAACTCCCGATACATTAAGTACCGGGAGTTTTTTATTATAGAGATAAAATCTATTCGAATTATTCAGCCTTTGCCTCTTCAACAACATTCTCTGCAGCCTCTGCAGGTGCATCAGCCTTCTTTGTAGAACGACGGCTACGACGAGTCTTCTTAACTTCAGCCTTTGGAGACTTAGCCATATTCTCATTGTAGTCAACCAACTCGATGAATGCAATCTGAGCAGCATCGCCCTGGCGAGTACCAAGCTTAATCACACGTGTATAACCACCTGGACGATCAGCAACCTTAACAGATATCTCTTTAAAAAGTTCTGTAACTGCATCTTTGTCCTGAAGATAACGGAATACCACACGACGTGAATTAGTAGTATCGTTCTTAGAACGTGTAATCAACGGCTCTACATATTTCTTAAGAGCCTTTGCCTTAGCAAGAGTCGTAGTGATTCTTTTGTGCTGAATCAAAGCAACTGCCAAGTTTGAAAGCAATGCAGCGCGGTGGTCAGCAGTACGACCCAAATGGTTGAATTTCTTATTATGTCTCATTTTGTTTTTTACTTGTTGTGGATAAACCCGTCAACTTATTGATGTTGTTTAGACAACTTGTCAACTATTCTTTATCCAATTTATACTTTGTAATGTCGGTTCCAAACGACAGATTCAGACTCTCGAGCAAATCATCAAGCTCAGAAAGCGATTTCTTACCAAAATTACGGAACTTCAAAAGATCAGTCTTATTATACTGAACCAGGTCACCCAATGTTTCAACATCAGCTGCCTTGAGACAGTTAAGTGCACGAACACTTAGATTAAGACTAGCGTCTGTCAACTTAGTCTTCAAAAGTTGACGCATATGCAATACTTCTTCATCAAATTCCTGGTTTCCATCCTGATCAGGATTCTCAAGTGTAATCTTTTCATCAGAGAAAAGCATGAAGTGATAAATAAGTATCTTAGCTGCTTCTTTCAAAGCATCTTTTGGATGAATGGAACCATCAGTCGTAACTTCAACAACTAGCTTGTCATAATCGGTTTTTTGCTCAACACGATATGGTTCAACAGCATATTTAACGTTACGAATCGGGGTGTAGATGGAATCGATTGGGAGTACGTTTACATCAGTGCAGAATTCACGATTTTCCTCAGCAGGAACATAACCACGTCCCTTATTGATGGTTAAATCAATCTGCATAGAAGCCTTGGAGTCTAAATGACAAATCACCAAATCCGGGTTTAACACTTCAAATCCAGTCAGATACTTACCAATATCACCTGCTTTGAATTCGGTGGAATTCTCTACGGTGATACTAACTTTCTCATTCTCGAATTCTTCTACTACTTGCTTGAATCGCACCTGCTTGAGATTCAAGATGATGTTGGTTACATCCTCCTTCACACCTGGGACTGAAGAAAATTCATGCTCAACACCAGCAATTCGGATAGTGTTGATAGCAAAACCCTCCAGCGATGAAAGAAGAATGCGGCGCAAAGAGTTACCAATGGTAACACCAAAGCCAGGCTCAAGAGGACGAAATTCGAACTTGCCGAAATGGTCATTGGCCTCCAGCATCACTACTTTATCAGGTTTTTGAAATGCTAATATCGCCATTAATTTAATGATTTTATTGTTTAGAGTACAACTCAACGATTAATTGCTCCTTAATATTCTCTGGAATGTCAGCACGGTCTGGACGATGAAGGAATTTACCACACTTAGTGTTCTCATCCCATTCAATCCATGGATATTTGCTGTGATTGAAACCTGCTAATGCAGCTTCAATAACCTCCAAAGACTTAGCTTTCTCACGAACGCCAACAACGTCACCAGCTTTTACCTGATATGAAGCAATGTTAACAACATTACCATTAACAACAATATGCTTGTGACTTACTAACTGACGAGCTGCAGCACGAGTTGGTGCAATACCAAGACGGAACACTACGTTATCCAAACGACTCTCGAGACTCTGAAGGAGGACCTCACCAGTGATACCATCTGCCTTAGCAGCCTTATCGAACAGATTACGGAACTGACGCTCCAAAACACCATAAGTATATTTAGCCTTCTGCTTCTCTGCAAGCTGAGCACCATACTCAGATACTTTGCGACGACGGTTATTACCATGCTGCCCTGGAGGGAAGTTTCTCTTAGCTAATACCTTATCTGCACCGAAAATTGGTTCACCGAAGCGACGTGCGATTCGAGATTTTGGACCTATGTATCTTGCCATAATTAATATAAATTCTTTTAATAGTTATAAGATGTGATTATACACGACGACGCTTAGGAGGACGACAACCGTTGTGTGGCAATGGAGTAACGTCAACAATTTCTGTTACCTGAATGCCTGCAGCGTTCACCGCACGAATAGCACTTTCACGACCGTTACCAGGCCCCTTAACATATGCCTTAACCTTGCGAAGACCGAGATCGAAAGCTACCTTTGCACAATCTTCTGCAGCCATTTGGGCAGCATAAGGAGTATTCTTCTTTGATCCACGGAATCCCATCTTACCAGCTGAAGACCAAGAGATAACCTGACCCTCGTTATTAGCTAAAGATACAATAATGTTATTGAATGAGCTGTGTACATGGAGCTGTCCAAGTGCGTCAACTCTTACATTTCTTTTTTTAGATGTTGCTGATTTCTTTGCCATAATTAATTTCCTCCTTAGAATTACTTAGTAGCCTTCTTCTTATTAGCAACAGTCTTCTTCTTTCCCTTACGGGTACGAGCATTGTTCTTGGTACTCTGACCACGAACAGGAAGACCATTACGATGTCTTACACCACGATAGCAACCTATATCCATGAGGCGCTTGATATTCATTTGGATCTCCGAACGAAGATCACCTTCAACTTTGAATTCAGCACCGATAATTTCACGGATCTTGGCTGCTTGATCATCAGACCACTCGCTGACCTTCAGGTCGCGGCTAATACCAGCCTTATCCAATATCTTTGCTGAACTACTTCGACCTATACCATAAATATAAGTCAATGCGATTTCGCCACGCTTATTCTGGGGCAAATCTACTCCAACAATTCTTATTGCCATTGTTTAATAATTAATTAAAATAATGTCAGTTAACGCTAAAAAGCATGCAAAGGTAAGTATTATTTATGAAACTACTCACCTGTTTACACTTTTTTAACTTAGCCCTGACGCATTTTGAACTTAGGATTTTTCTTGTTAATAACGAACAAACGACCTTTACGACGAACGATCTTACAGTCAGCTGTACGCTTTTTTAATGATGCTCTTGTCTTCATATCTCTATTTATTTATTTGTATCTGAAAACTATTCGACCCTTGGTTAAATCATACGGACTCATCTCAACTTTCACTTTATCGCCTGGTAAAATTTTAATGTAATGCATTCTCATCTTACCAGAAATGTGAGCTGTGATGTCGACACCATTTTCTAATTCAACCCGGAACATTGCATTTGAAAGTGCCTCAAGAATAGTTCCATCCTGCTCTATTGCAGTTTGCTTTGCCATATGTACTTAAAAATTTTGTCCTTCTAAAAGTTCTATTTCTTCAAACGAAGATAAAATATCCGCTTTCCCAGCACGAATAGCAACCGTATGCTCAAAATGTGATGCAGGTTGTCGATCACGCGTAGCTATACTCCATCGATCAGGTAGAATCCCTATTTCGCGTCCACCCATAGTTACCATGGGCTCTATAGCAATACACATACCTGTCTTCAATAAAATTCCACTGCCACGCTTCCCATAATTAGGAATTGCTGGATCCTCATGCATCTCTCTCCCGATACCGTGTCCTGTAAGCTCTCGAACGATACCATAACCCTTGGCCTGGCAACAATCTTGGATAACATGACCGATATCACCAACATGACGACCAGCTTGAGCAACTTCAATACCCTTATAAAGTGCTTCTTTCGTTGTATGAAGTAAATTCTTTACTTCTTCACAAACATCTCCAACACAAAAAGTATAACAACTATCTCCATTGAATCCATTCAACAAGGTGCCACAGTCAACAGAAATAATATCTCCATCTTTGAGAGTAACATCCTCGCTTGGGATACCATGGACGACAATATCATTCACTGATGTACATATACTTCCTGGGAAGGGAGATCCATATGGATTAGGAAAACCTTTAAAAGTAGGTATTGCTCCATTATCACGGATGAACTCCTCTGCAATCTTATCGAGGAAAAGAGTAGTCACTCCTTCTTTTATATGACGACCAACCTCAGCTAAGGTTCTACCCACTAACAGGTTGGCCTCGCGCATAAGTTCTATTTCATCTTCTGTCTTCAGAAATATATTCATCTCTCAAGATAAAGATCTAATAAGCAGAAACTCCATTATTATTACGTGTATGACCTGAATTTAGAAGTCCATCGTAATGCCGCATCATCAAATGTGACTCTATTTGTTGTAAAGTATCAATAACAACACCCACGAGAATCAACAAAGAGGTTCCACCGAAGAACTGACCAAAAGCATCTTGGACATTCAACAGACCAGCCAAAGCAGGCATGACAGCAATGAAAGCAATAAAGAAAGCTCCAGGGAATGTAATGCGTGACATAACAGTATCAATGTAGTCAGCAGTATCCTTTCCAGGTTTAACACCTGGAATAAAGCCATTATTACGCTTCATATCTTCAGCCATTTGGGTCGGATTAAGTGTAATCGCAGTATAGAAATAGGTAAATGCAACAATGAGAACTACATAAACGCAGTTGTACGTCAGACTCTTAGTATTCATGAGAGACTGAAGTACTGAACTTGTATTATCAGTTGAATACTGAACAATTGCCAAAGGAATGAACATCAAAGCTTGAGCAAAGATGATAGGCATAACATTGGCTGCGAAAAGTTTCAACGGTATATACTGACGTGCCCCACCGTATTGTTTATTTCCTACTACACGTTTTGCATACTGAACTGGAACTTTACGAGTTCCTTGTACCAGAAGGATTGATGCACATACAACGGCATAAAGAATGATTAACTCTACAATAAACATAACAAGACCACCACTAGTAATAGCCGTAAAGCGACTACTAACTTCCTGGAAGAAAGCCTGAGGCAATCTAGCGATGATACCAATCATGATAATTAGAGAAATTCCATTACCAACCCCTTTGTCCGTTATGCGCTCACCAAGCCAAAGTATGAACATTGATCCTGCAGCAAGAATAACTGTTGCGGGAATCATAAATGTAGTCCAATCGATGCCTGTAGCTAGTGCACCGGATGCTTGCATTTTTAAGTTCATTAGGTAGGACGGTGCCTGAAACAGTAGAATTACTACTGTCAGGACACGCGTATACCAATTAATTTTCTTCGTACCACTTTCGCCCTCACGTTGCATTTTTTGGAAATAAGGAACTGCAACAGCAAGAAGCTGCATAACGATAGAAGCTGAGATGTATGGCATAATTCCTAATGCAAAAATAGACGCATGGGAAAATGCACCACCAGAGAACATGTCCAAAAGCGACATAAGGCCGCCTGCGGTCTGTGACTGCAATTTTTCCAACAAGGTCGGATTTATGCCAGGAAGCACAACAAACGAACCAAAGCGGTAAATAGCTGTGAACAGAATGGTGATGAGGAGGCGCTGACGCAAGTCCTCAACTTTCCAACAGTTCTTCAGTGTCTCAATAAACTTTTTCATCAATTTAGATTATAGTTGTGTTACCACCAACTGCCTTGATTGCTTCTTCGGCAGTCTTAGAGAAAGCATTTGCTGAAACTTCTAACTTAGCTTTTAGCTCACCATTACCAAGAACCTTTACAAGCTGCTTGCCATTAGTTAAGCCAGCGGCCTTTAGCTCTTCTATTCCAATTTTAGTGAGGTTGTCTTTTTCAGCAAGTTTTTGAAGAGTTGAGAGATTTACTGCGAAATACTCCTTATGGTTGATATTCTTAAAACCAGCCTTAGGAACACGACGCTGAAGTGGCATCTGACCACCTTCAAAACCTATCTTCTTCTTATAACCAGAACGAGATTTAGCACCCTTATGTCCACGGGTAGAAGTACCACCGAGTCCAGAACCTGGACCACGACCAATACGACGACGTGAATGTGTAGAGCCAACAGCTGGTTTCAAATTATTTAATTTCATAATTACTGTTTCTTTTTAAAGATTAATTAATCAATTACTGATACCAGGTGATGTACCTTACGGATCATACCGCGACAGCTTGGAGTATCTTCTACTTCAACAACCTGTGAAATCCTATGGAGGCCAAGTGCAAGCAAAGTGCTTTTTTGGTCTTTAGGAGCACCTATACGGCTCTTAATTTGCTTAACCTTTATTGTTGCCATTATATATATCTCCTATTTATTAACCATTAAATACTTTATCCATACTGATACCACGTTCGCCAGCAATAGTATATGCATCACGCATTTCTGCTAGAGCTGCAATTGTTGCTTTCACAAGGTTGTGAGGGTTAGAAGACCCTTTTGACTTTGCAATCACATCAGTAACACCAGCACTCTCTAGAACAGCACGCATAGCACCACCGGCTTTCAACCCAGTACCAGCTGCAGCTGGTTTAAGAAGTACATAAGCTCCACTAAAACGAGCTTCTGCCTCATGAGGAACTGTACCTTTCAATACAGGAACCTTAACAAGGTTCTTCTTTGCGGCATCAGTACCTTTCTGAATGGCAGCAGTTACTTCACCTGCTTTACCTAGCCCCCAGCCAATAACGCCATTACCGTCACCTACAACGACAATAGCTGCGAATGTGAAAGTACGACCACCTTTAGTAACCTTAGTCACACGATTGATAGCAACCAGGCGATCCTTCAGTTCTACATCACTATTTACTTTTACTCTATTCATTGCCATAATCGTTTAGAATTTAAGTCCTCCTTCACGTGCAGCATCAGCCAAGGCTTGTACTCGCCCATGATAGAGATAACCGTTACGGTCAAAAACAACCTGTTCAATACCTGCAGTTTTAGCATGTTCTGCTATGAGTGCACCAACCTTCTTAGCTTGCTCAATCTTTGCCAGTTTCTCAAGCCCGAGAGAAGATGCCGAAGCCAAGGTAGTACCTGTAAGATCATTGATAACCTGTGCGTAAATCTGCTTATTACTACGGAAAACGCTCAAACGAGGACGCTCAGCAGTTCCATTCACACTCTTACGAATGCGAAACTTTATCTTAAGTCTTCTTTGTTCTTTCTTTGTTGTCATAATCGTAATGAATTATAAAAGTTACTTAGCTGCAGCTGTCTTACCAGACTTTCTGCGAATAACCTCACCCTGGAACAGGATACCTTTACCCTTATACGGCTCAGGCTTACGGAAAGAACGGATCTTTGCACAAATGAGACCAAGCAGCTGCTTGTCAGCAGATTCAAGCGTTATGATTGGATTCTGATTACGCTCACTCTTTGTCTCAACCTTAACCTCTGATGGGAGTTGGATAAAAATTGGATGCGTATAACCAAGAGAGAACTCAACTAAATTCCCTTGATTAGAAACACGATAACCCACACCCACGAGTTCCATTGTTTTCTTATACCCTTCACTAACACCAACAACCATATTGTTGACAAGTGAACGATAAAGTCCATGGAATGCTTGCTTCTGTTTATAATTTACAGGATTATTTTCATCTACTTCGAATGTTATCTGACCATCTTCTATAATAGTTTTTATAGAAGAATCTACTTTCTGAGAAAGCTCGCCCTTAGGACCTTTTACCGTCACAACACCATCCTTTATAGAAACTGTAACACCAGCAGGAATACTAATTGGTAATTTACCTATTCTAGACATAATCAATCCTCCAATTAATAAATGTAGCAAAGAACCTCACCACCAATCTTTTCAGCAGCGGCTTCCTTGTCTGTCATTACACCTTTAGACGTGGAAAGGATAGCGATTCCAAGCCCGTTAATTACTCTCGGCATGTCTTTGTAACCAGTATACTGGCGAAGACCTGGAGTTGAGACACGCTTCAACTTCTTGATAGCGCTCTGCTTTGTTACAGGATCGTACTTCAGTGCGACCTTGATTGAACCTTGGGGACCATCCTCAACGAACTTGTAGTTCAAGATGTAACCCTTCTCAAAGAGAATCTTTGTGATAGATTTCTTCAAGTTAGACGCAGGAACTTCAACAACACGGTGATGAGCCATGATTGCATTTCTGAGTCTTGTCAGATAATCTGCTATTGGATCTGTCATAAATATAAAAGTTTAATTAATCGGGACTACCCCGACAATATTAAAAATCGCGTGAAAGCGGATAATGAACTGCAAAGATACAAAATAATGTTCACAATTCACTATCCGCGTCGATATTTTTGATTACCAGCTTGCTTTCTTTACACCAGGAATAAGTCCTTGAGATGCCATCTCACGGAACTGGATACGAGAGAGACCAAACTGACGAATGTATCCTTTTGGACGTCCTGTAATCTTACAACGATTATGCAGACGAATAGGGTTAGCATTCTTTGGAATAGACTGCAACTTGCGAGCAGCCTCATAAGCCTCCTCAGGATCACTTGAAGTAGCGATAATCTTCTTCAGAGCTGCGCGTTTTTCAGCATAACGAGCTACAAGCTTTGCACGCTTTACCTCGCGAGCTTTCATTGATTCTTTTGCCATATCAATTAATCGTTTTTAGCATTCTTGAATGGAAGTCCGAAACCTTTCAGCAAAGCATATCCTTCTTCATCAGTCTTAGCTGATGTAACGAAAGTAATATTCATACCCTGGATACGGTCAACCTGATCAATATTAATCTCTGGGAAAATAATCTGCTCGGTTATACCGAGAGTATAATTTCCACGTCCATCAAACTTACTCTCTATACCTTTAAAGTCACGTATACGTGGCAAAGATACACGAACAAGTTTTTCAAGGAACTCATACATACGCTCACGACGCAAAGTAACCATTACGCCAATAGGCATTTTCTTACGTAGCTTGAAGTTTGCAATATCCTTCTTTGAATATGTTGCAACAGCTTTCTGACCTGTTATAGAAGATATCTCGTTGACAGCAACCTCAATAATCTTTTTATCCTGAGTTGCGTCACCAAGTCCTTGATTAATAACAATTTTCTTCAAAACAGGGACCTGCATAGCAGAAGAATAATTGAATTGCTTCTGCAAAGCTGGAACAATCTGCTCCTTATACTGTTTCTTTAACTGAGCTGTATTCATTATTTAATTTCCTCCCCTGACTTTTTAGCGATACGCTTTACAGTCTTGCCATCACGCTCAATCTTTATACGTGTAGCCTTACCGCTCTTCGGATCTATGAGACTTAAATTTGAAATATGAATTGCAGCCTCCTGCTTAACAATACCACCCTGAGGATTTGCAGCAGAAGGTTTTGTGCTCTTAGAAACCATATTCACGCCTTCAACAATAGCACGTTCCTTATCTGCAATAACCTTAAGAACCTTTCCAGTCTTTCCCTTGTCTGCACCGGCAAGAACAATGACCTGATCGTCTTTCTTTATATGGAATTTTGCCATTTTATTATTCTATTTAATAATTAAAGAACCTCAGGTGCCAAAGAAACGACCTTCATGTTCACTGCACGCAATTCACGAGCAACAGGACCGAAAATACGGCTTCCACGAATCTCGCCAGCATTATTCAGCAAAACACATGCATTATCATCAAAGCGGATGTACGAACCATCAGCACGACGAATTTCCTTCTTTGTGCGAACGATTAAAGCCTTCGATACTGCACCCTTTTTCAATTCACTTGATGGGATGACGTTCTGTACAGCAACTACGATAACGTCACCAACACTTGCATAACGACGGCCTGTACCGCCCAGTACACGGATACACTTCGCTTCACGAGCTCCGCTATTATCACATACTGTAAGTTTAGATTCTGTTTGTATCATAATTACTTAGCTTTTTCTACAATTTGAACTAATCTCCATCTCTTTGTCTTAGAAAGAGGACGAGTTTCCATGATTAGCACTGTATCACCTACATTTGCCTCATTCTTCTCGTCATGAGCATGGTATTTCTTTGTCTTTTGAACAAACTTACCATAAATAGGGTGCTTCTCTTTGAACTTAGCTGCAATAACGATGGTTTTATCCATTTTGTTGCTAATAACGACACCCTGTCTTACTTTTCTTAAATTTCTTGTTTCCATCTGGACCATTGTTATTTATTAAGTTCTCTCTGATGAAGTTCTGTTTTCATACGAGCTATGTCGCGACGAGCGGTCTTAATCTGAGATGGATTCTCAAGCGGAGTAATCTGATGGTTCAGCTTCATCTTTGTCAAAGCTGCCTCAGCATTCTCAATCTTCTCTACCAAATCCTTGGTTTCGAGTTCTTTTACTTCTTTAATCTTCATCTTTCTTAAGCGTTTTTATCGAAATCACGTCTAACAATAAACTTTGTCTTTACAGGCAGCTTCTGTGCAGCGAGACGAAGGGCCTCTTTTGCGATGTCAAAGCTTACGCCTTCTACTTCAAAGAGAACTCGACCTGGAGTTACAGGTGCAACCCATCCAGCTGGATCACCCTTACCTTTACCCATACGCACATCTGCAGGCTTACGAGTAATTGGTTTATCTGGGAAAATGCGGATCCAGACCTGACCCTGACGATTCATGTAACGGTTTACTGCTACACGAGCGGCCTCAATCTGACGACTATCGATCCACTTAGCCTCAAGTGTCTTGATGCCGAATGAGCCGAAAGCCAGCTGTGTTCCTCTATGGGCGTTACCTTTATTGCCACGTCCATCTTGAGGTCTTCTATATTTTACTCTTTTTGGCTGTAACATGATAGCTTCTTCTTTTAACGGTTATTGTTTCTTCTACGATTACCTCTTCCAGAGCGACCACCATTATTTGAACGGCCATTGTTCTTTTCCTGAGTAAAGTTAGGAGTGAGGTCTACCTTATTATAAACTTCACCACGACAAATCCAAACTTTGATACCCAACAAACCTACCTTAGTAAGAGCCTCTGTCTGACAATAATCAATGTCTGCGCGGAATGTATGTAAAGGGGTACGTCCCTCTTTAAACATCTCCTTACGTGCCATTTCTGCACCATTCAGACGTCCTGTAATTTGAATTTTAATACCCTCGGCACCAGCACGCATAGTGTTGGCAATCGCCATCTTAATGGCACGGCGATAAGCTATCTTGCCTTCAACCTGACGAGCTATATTATTACCAACAATATTTGCATCTAGCTCAGGTTTCTTAACCTCGAAGATATTAATCTGTACTTCTTTATTAAAAAGATTCTTCAGCTCTTCCTTGAGCTTATCAACATCCTGACCACCTTTACCGATAACAATACCCGGACGAGCCGTGCAAATAGTAATGGTAACAAGCTTCAATGTACGTTCAATGACAATGCGAGATACGCTTGCTTTCTCCAAACGTTTGTTCAAGTAAGTACGAATCTTACGATCCTCTACGAGATTGTCACCGAAGTTTTTGCCACCGAACCAATTTGATTCCCAACCGCGGATGATACCCAAACGGTTGCTGATTGGATTAACTTTCTGTCCCATTCTACTATTTATTTATCATCATTATTAGCGTCAGCCTTCGAATCAACGAAAAGAGTGACGTGGTTAGAACGTTTACGAATTCTGTAGCCACGGCCCTGTGGTGCAGGACGCATGCGCTTCATTGTAACACCTTCATCAACGAAGACTTTTGAGATATAAAGTTCACCGTCTTCAGCCTTGCGATCATTTTTTGTCTCCCAGTTATTTATAGCAGAACGAAGAAGTTTCTCAACATTCTGAGCAGCTGCTTTCTTGGAGAATCTCAGCACACCAAGGGCACGATTAACTTCCATTCCACGGACCATATCCACGACATAGCGCATTTTACGTGGGGAAGAAGGACAGTCCTTGAGCTTTGCAAAATACTGGCTTCTCAAGGCTTCTTTGTGAGCCTCAGCCTTTATATGTTTTCTTGCTCCCATTTTATTATTCTATTATTCTAAATGGATTATGACCTGCTTACTTCTTGTTATTACCAGAATGGCCACCAAAACGGCGTGTAGGACTGAACTCTCCGAGCTTGTGTCCAACCATATTCTCAGTAATGTAAACAGGGATAAATTTATTTCCGTTATGAACTGCAACAGTGTGACCCACAAAATCAGGGGAAATCATTGATGCTCTGGCCCATGTTTTAACAACATTCTGCTTACCACTCTCATTCATAGCGAGAATTTTCTTCTCGAGTGATACATTGATGTATGGACCTTTTTTTAATGAACGACTCATAATTTACTCTTAATTACTTTGATTACTTCTTGTTAGCTCTCTCAATAATGTACTTGTTTGAAAGCTTCTTAGGTGCACGAGTCTTGAGACCCTTAGCGTACAAGCCCTTACGTGAGCGTGGGTGACCACCAGACTGGCGACCTTCACCACCACCCATTGGGTGATCAACAGGGTTCATAACAACACCACGGTTGTGAGGGCGACGTCCCAACCAGCGAGAACGACCAGCCTTACCAGACTGTTCGAGTGCATGATCAGAATTACCTACACTACCTACAGTTGCCTTACAAGCAGAAAGAATCTGACGTGTTTCGCCAGAAGGGAGCTTGATAACACAATAACTGCCTTCACGAGAAGTAAGCTGAGCAAAGTTACCAGCCGAACGAACGAGCAATGCACCCTGACCAGGACGTAACTCAATATTATGAATTACAGTACCTACAGGAATATTAGCCAACGGAAGGGCATTACCAACCTCAGGTGCTGCCTCAGCACCAGACATCAGAGTTGCACCAACCTGCAGTCCGTTAGGAGCAATAATGTAACGTTTTTCACCATCAGCATAGTATAACAGCGCAATTCGAGCAGATCTGTTAGGATCATACTCGATTGTCTTAACTACAGCTGGAACACCATCTTTCTCTCGCTTGAAGTCGATAAGACGATACTTCTTCTTGTGACCTCCGCCAATATAGCGAACAGTCATCTTACCGGTGTTGTTTCGACCACCAGTAGAACGTTTACCGTAAACGAGAGACTTCTCTGGCACGGATGCAGTAATATCCTCGAACGTGCCAATAACTTTGTGTCTTTGTCCCGGTGTTACCGGGTTTAATTTACGTACTGCCATTTTTTATTTAAATATTGCTGTAAAAATCAATTGAATCGCCATTCTTCAAAGTGACGATAGCCTTCTTGAATGCGTTCTTCTGCCCTTTTACAAGGCCAGCCTTCGTATAGCGAGCCTGACGTTTACCAGCATAACGAATCGTATTCACATCTACTACTGTAACGTTGTACAGAGCTTCAACTTCTTTCTTAATCTCAAGCTTGTTGGCCTCAGGCTTAACTATAAAACCATACTTTGGCTGAGCCAAGATAGTTCTTTTCTCACCTTTATGCTTTACAACCTTATCCTCAGAAGACTTGTCTGTCAACTTGGTCATCTTCTCAGTGACCATTGGTTTAATGATAAATCCCATAATTATTACTGTCTCCTAATTATTACTTGGTTAAGATTTCGTCGATAACTTTCAAAGAATTCTCAGTAACAACGAGAACATCAGCATTTAAAACCTTGTATGAGTTTACCTGTGATGCTGTCATTACTTCAGCCTTCTTCAAATTACGAGCCGACAAATATACGTTTTTCTCTACTTCTGGCAAAACGAGAAGAACCTTCTTGTCATCAACTTTAAGATTTTTAGCAATATTTACAAAATCTTTAGTCTTTGGAGCTTCGAGATTGAAATCTTCTACAACGACAATAGAATTCTCCTGTGCCTTATAAGCCAAAGCTGACTTACGTGCGAGAGTCTTTACCTTCTTATTCAACTTAAAGCTATAGTCACGTGGCTTAGGACCGAACACACGACCACCACCAACGAGGACTGGTGAATTAATATCACCACGACGAGCACCGCCGCCGCCCTTCTGACGTCCTAGCTTACGAGTAGAACCAGCGTGTTCACTTCTTTCCTTTGATTTAGCTGTACCTTGGCGCTGAGCAGCAAGATACTGCTTTACTGCGAGATAGAGGACGTGATCGTTAGGCTCAATTCCGAAGATATTCTCGTTAAGAGTTACCTTACGGCCGGTCTCCTGACCTTTGATATCTAATACGTTAATATCCATTACTTATTAATTATTACGGTTGAACCATTGCATCCAGCAACACTACCCTTAACAAGAAGGAGATTATGCTCTGGAATAACCTTTAACACTTGAAGGTTCTGAGTAGTAACTCTATCACCTCCCATTTGGCCGCCCATTCGCATGCCCTTGAACACCTTAGCTGGATAAGAACAAGCACCAATAGAACCCGGTTTACGAGCACGGTCATCCTGACCGTGAGTAGACTGACCTACACCACCGAATCCATGACGCTTTACAACGCCTTGGAAGCCCTTACCCTTAGACGTACCTACAACATCAACGAACTTTGAGTCATTGAACAGTTCAACGGTAATTGTGTCACCGAGGTTATACTCCTCATCAAACTTGAACTCGGCCAAGTGCTTCTTTGGTGTTGTGCCGGCTTTCTTAAAGTGTCCCTGCTGTGGCTTAGAAGTTCTTTTCTCCTTAGCCTCACCGAAACCTAACTGAACAGCCTTGTAACCATCTTTTTCTACAGTTTTAACCTGGGTTACAACACAAGGACCAGCTTCGATAACAGTGCACGGTACATTTTTACCGTCGGCACTGAATACGGATGTCATTCCGATTTTCTTTCCTAATAATCCTGGCATTTCAATTAAATATTTAAAATGAATGTAAATGCTTTATTTTTAAAATTCGTCTTTTATAATCAATGGTAATTACACCTTGATCTCAACTTCTACACCTGAAGGCAACTCAAGCTTCATCAAAGCATCAACAGTCTTAGCTGTAGAGCTATAAATGTCAATAAGACGCTTAAAATCAGAAAGCTGGAATTGCTCACGTGACTTCTTGTTAACGAATGTTGAGCGGTTTACTGTGTAAATACGCTTATGTGTTGGCAATGGAATAGGGCCACTAACAATAGCACCTGTAGCCTTTACAGCCTTCACAATCTTCTCTGCTGATTTGTCAACCAACTGGTGGTCGTAAGACTTCAGCTTAATACGAATCTTCTGACTCATGCTTAATATTTTATTAATTATTGAATATTATAAAGGTTGCCTCCCATAAGAGTCATACGCTATGAGAGGACAACACCTTACCTTTATTTACTTTACAAGATCAGAATTGCCATTCAACTCTGCAAGAATCTCCTTAGCAAGACTGCTTGATACAGGAGAGTGGTGATCATACTCCATTGAAGAAGTAGCACGACCAGAGGTAATTGTACGAAGAGCTGTCACATAACCGAACATCTCTGACAATGGAACCATAGCCTTAACGATACGTGCACCACTACGAGCTTCGTCCATACCCTGAACAAGACCACGACGCTTATTCAAGTCACCAATGACATCACCCATGTTCTCTTCAGGTGTAACAACCTCAACCTTCATGATAGGCTCCATCAGAACAGGACCAGCTTTAGGACAAAGAACCTTAAATGCCTGATGTGCAACGAGCTCAAATGACAACTGATCAGAGTCTACTGGGTGGAAAGAACCATCCGTTAAAGTAACCTTAAGACCAGTCATTGGGAAGCCACCAAGTACACCATTGTTCAGGCAATCCTTGAATCCTTTCTCCACTGCAGGGATGAATTCCTTAGGAACGTTACCACCTTTGACAACATTGATAAACTGCAAGTCACCCTCTGTGTAATCTTCATCCTTTGGCTCGATAGTTACATCAATACAAGCAAACTTACCACGACCACCAGACTGCTTCTTATAAGTCTCACGGCTCTGTGCAGCCTTAGTAATAGCTTCCTTGTAATTAACCTGAGGTTTACCCTGGTTACATTCAACCTTGAACTCACGTTTCAGACGGTCAATAATGATATCAAGGTGAAGCTCACCCATACCAGATATAATAGTCTGACCACTTTGTTCATCAGTACGAACTGTAAATGTAGGATCCTCCTCTGCAAGTTTAGCAAGACCATTGTCAAGTTTAGCAACATCAGCCTGACTCTTAGGCTCTACTGCAATAGAGATTACAGTATCAGGGAAAGTCATAGACTCCAATACAATTGGTGCATTCTCATCACAAAGAGTATCACCTGTACGGATATCTTTAAAACCTACACCTGCGCCAATATCTCCAGCATCAATTGACTCCATAGGGATTTCCTTATTAGAGTTCATCTGGAACAAACGGCTAATACGCTCTTTCTTACCAGAACGTGGGTTGTAAACATAAGAACCAGCAACAACCTTACCTGAGTAAACACGGAAGAATACCAAACGACCCATAAATGGATCAGTTGCAATCTTAAATGCCAAAGCAGATGTTGGATCGCTTTCACTTGGCTTACGATCCTCTTCCTCCTCTGTATCTGGATTTACACCAACGATAGCTGGAGTATCCAATGGAGAAGGTAAGAATGCACAAACATAGTCGAGAAGAGGCTGAACACCCTTATTCTTATAAGAAGAACCTAAAAGCATTGGGCAGCATTCCATAGCAATACAACCCTTACGGATTGCAGCGATGATTTTCTCTTCAGGAATATCCTTACCTTCAAGATACAGCTCCATCAACTCATCATCAAAGTTTGCTGCACCCTCAAGTAATTTATCACGCCACTCAGCAGCTTCATCTGCCAAGTCTGCAGGAATATCTTCTACATCATATTCAGCACCCATAGTCTCATCGTGCCAAAGGATAGCCTTCATTTTAATAAGGTCTACAACGCCTTTGAAGTTTTCCTCTGCACCAATTGGGATCTGAATAGCAATAGGGTTTGCACCCAAGATGTCCTTCATCTGAGAAACAGTCTCAAAGAAGTCAGCACCAGAACGGTCCATCTTGTTTACATAACCAATACGTGGAACGTTGTACTTATCAGCCTGACGCCATACCGTCTCAGACTGTGGCTGAACGCCATCAGCAGCTGAATATGTAGCAACAGCACCATCAAGAACACGCAATGAACGCTCAACCTCAGCAGTAAAGTCAACGTGTCCCGGAGTATCAATCAAGTTAATCTTATAAGACTTGCCAAGATAGTTCCAGTTACAAGTAGTTGCAGCAGACGTAATAGTGATACCACGCTCCTGCTCCTGTGCCATCCAGTCCATAGTAGCAGCGCCATCATGAACCTCACCGATCTTATGAGTCTTACCTGTATAAAAAAGAATACGCTCAGATGTTGTCGTCTTACCGGCATCGATGTGTGCCATAATACCGATATTACGAGTCAAATGTAAATCGTGATTTGCCATTTTCTTTTTACCTTATTATATAACTTGATTAGAATCTGAAGTGAGCGAAAGCACGGTTAGCCTCAGCCATACGGTGCATATCTTCTTTACGTTTGTAAGCACCACCCTGGTTATTGAATGCATCCATGATCTCAGAAGCCAGCTTATCAGCCATGCTCTTACCACCGCGCTTACGTGCGAAAGCGATCATATTCTTCATAGAAACACTCTCCTTGCGATCAGGGCGAATCTCTGTAGGTACCTGGAATGTAGCACCACCGATACGGCGACTCTTTACCTCTACCTGCGGAGTGATGTTATCAAGAGCCTGCTTCCACACTTCCAGTGGAGACTTCTCTTCATCCTTCATCTTACCGCCTACGATATCAAGGGCTGCATAGAAGATTTCGTATGAGGTATTCTTCTTACCATCATACATCAAGTGATTTACAAACTTAGAGACCTTCTGGTCATTGAACTTTGGATCCGGAAGGATCACACGCTTCTTTGGTTTTGCTTTTCTCATTGTTTAATTTATAAGCTTTAATTCTGCGGAGGCTGTCGTCTTATCGTTCTTCAACACTCACTCTTGAGCATTTACTCAACCTTGTGATTACAAATCTCCAGCAAAACTATCGTTTTTAGTCTTCTTTTATGAGCCTTGGAGCATCGACCATCACCGGCCGTTGCACCTCGGCTTTATAGATTTTTCTGAAGCAATTATTACTTCTTAGCTGCCTTTGGACGCTTAGCACCGTATTTAGAACGACGCTGTGTACGGTTAGCAACACCTGCGGTATCAAGAGTACCACGTACGATGTGATAACGTACACCAGGAAGGTCCTTCACACGACCACCACGAACAAGAACGATACTGTGCTCCTGCAAGTTGTGACCCTCTCCAGGGATATAAGAGTTAACCTCCTTCTGGTTGGTCAAACGAACACGGGCAACCTTACGCATTGCCGAATTAGGCTTCTTAGGAGTTGTTGTGTAAACACGAACGCAAACACCACGACGCTGTGGACAGTTGTCCAAAGCTGGGGACTTACTCTTGTCTACGATGTCCTTTCTGCCCTTTCTTACTAACTGTGAAATAGTAGGCATAATTTTAATTTTTTATTGTTATATATTTATTTTGTTTATTTTCAAATAGTTACGACACCAAGTATTCACTTCACATAAGTATACAATTCGCTCTGTCGTTTCGGGGTGCAAAGGTACAAAGAATCCATTAAACGACCTAATAATAAGAACAAGAATAAGCTGAGCGATGATGTAATTAACAATAAATAACGTTTTATTTATTATTTAACACTGCTTATCCAACCCCGACGAGAGAATTAACAATGATAACAAGAAGTACGATTCCTGTTATGATCACGTACAACCAATCACGTTGAATACCAAAATCTACTAATGACAACACGACACGCATCACTGGTGTAAGCATCAAAACTATCACTCCAAGTTGTATCCAACCAGTTGCAGACAAGGCGAATACAGACTTAAAAATACCCTCAACCGTCGTATAACTAGCATCTCCTTGATGAAAAGTAGTATAGTCAGGCAATGAAGAGCCTGCAGAGGATGCGATATACCAGATACCTCCCAGCAATGCAATGATACATGCAGCAAAGACTCCGATGCGCAAAGTATTGCCAATCAGAGTATTCATATTATTCTTTGAGCTTAAGTTACTTCCCATATCAGAACTTTCCTATTATACCATTATATATCATATTCAATGCAACCAACAATATAGCTACAGCGAATATCTTTCGTAATACTCTTACATCAAGATGCTTCAGCAACTTTGCACCACTCATTGCACCTGCCAAGACACCAACCATAATTGGGAAAGCAATACCTGGTTCAATATATCCGCGCTGGAGATAAACTACGGCAGAAGTAACAGCTGTTACACCAATCATGAAGTTACTTGTCGTTGTACTAACCTTAAAAGGAACCTTCATACAACTATCCATAGCAAGAACCTTCAACACACCACTACCAATTCCTAACAAACCAGACAATGCACCAGCAAGAACCATTACCGAGAATCCCCCAGATACATTGGTAAGTTCATAACTCTGAACCGTTCCATCCTTAGTAGGATAAGAACCAAACAGCTTCAGTTTCTTAGCCAAATTACTACCTTTTACACCAATATAATCTGTTTTCTGACGGAACTGCATAGCTACCGTGAGGAGTAAAACTGCTCCAAAAATAATAGCAATAACATTTGTTGGCATCCACAGGGCTGCTGCAGCTCCTAAAACTGCACCTACACTCGTTGCTATCTCAAGGAACATACCCAATCGAATGTTGGTCAAGCCCTCCTTCACATAGGCACTTGCGGAACCTGAAGACGTTGCGATAGAAGCAACCAAGGCTGCACCAATTGCGTAATGGAAGTCAATACCAAAAGCTAACGTAAGGAGAGGAATGACAATTACGCCACCTCCCAACCCTGTCAAAGAGCCCAGCAAGCCTGCGCAATAGGCTCCGAAGAGTAAAAGAAAAGTAAAAAGTATAATACTCATAGAGAAAATTTTGATGCAAAAGTACATAAATCCTTTGAAAGGGAATAATAATGTCTAATAAAATGCTCCTATCTATTACATGAAATAGCAAGGCTAATAAGAAAAAAGAAATAATCTTACAAAAATCAAGAGTCTATCTATTCTTTACGATCTAATAAGCCTTAAAAATAGGATTTATAACACATAGACTATCAAGTAGTTACAAAGAGCAAAGTAAAAGATGCCCTTTTACCATGCAAAAGGGCACCTTTTACGATGTAAAAGGGCATCTTTTGCAATGTAAAACATGCCCTTTTAGAATGCAAAAGGGCGTATATTAAAATGCGAATATGAAATTATCTTACATCACAAGGAGAAATATATGCTAAAGCATCAGTGTAAACACAAATTGAGCCCACCCTTAGCGAGTTATCAGAACCACAGGAATACGGCGTATTCTCCTAATCTAATATCATAAGAACACTCCCTGAAGCAACAAGCAAAGCACCAACAATGACTTTAAATGAGGGCTGTTCATGAAGAAAGATGAATGCTAGAAGAATCGTGATGACAACGCTCAGTTTATCAATAGGAGCCACACGAGACACACTTCCTGTTTGTATCGCTTTAAAATAAAACAACCATGACAAGCCTGTTGACAGACCAGATAATATCAGGAAAAGCCATGTATTACGACTAATTGTCTTTATTTCACATAGATGAGAACCAAAGATAACAATCCCCCATGTAAGAAATAGGATGATAGTTGTACGGACTGCCGTTGCCAGATCAGAATTGATATCCTTGACACCAATCTTTGCACAGATTGCTGTTAACGCAGCAAAGAATGCTGATAGAAAAGCATATACTTTCCACATAATGCTATTGTATGATTTACTTTATTATCCTTTTCTCTATATTATATATAAGGTGATACGATAACAAAGAAGCTTTCTTACGTTCAATCTTTGCCATTGACATCCTTATAGAGGATAATTACAATGCTCACCACTACAACAAAAGTACACTTTTTCACGGACACCCGTCAAAAATAAAAGCAAAATTAGACAACGATGATATGTTTTTATTCTTCAAAGAAAATATAAAACCAAGTATATACTTTGAGGTTACTCTTATCAAAATACAAATTAAATCATTATTTTTTGGTATTGTACCATTTCATTTACTATTGTATCTTTGCACGACCAAATAACAAACCGGGAGCTTAGAGGGTACTAAGGTCTCTTCACTAACACATAAAAAAGGATAATAACAAAAACAAAAAACTTTTATATGAGACAACATTTTAAAAGAGGAATAGCATTGCTATTCATTGCCTCATCCATCAGTCTGAATGCACAGACTATGCACAAAGTGCGTGTTATCAACCAAGATACAGGTGAGCCAATCATCGGTGCCATCATCAAAGGGCCCAAAGGAGTACAAGCTGTAACAGATGAAGAAGGGTACTTCACTGTGAATAATAACGACGATCAGGTTTTAAGCATTAGTTATGTGGGCTTCAAACCTCAAAACATCAAGGCACAAAGCCTACAGAATCAGTCTACAATAAGCCTTATACCAGGTGCCGATCTTCAAGAAGTATTGGTTACTGCAAGTATCTCCAGTGCACGAAGTCAGAAGGCATTGGGTAGTAAAGTTGATCATATAGACCTTAGCAACTTATCAAAAGAGTCGCATACCAACTCTCTCAGTGATATCTTAGATGGCAAAGTCGGTGGTGTACAGATGTACCAAAGTAATGGAAAGGTGGGTATGCCTATCCGTTTCAATATGCGTAGTGGTGCTACAATGAGTATGGAACGCGACCCTATAATATACGTAGATGGTGTGAAATTCAATAATACACACGTCTCAGACATCAATAGTTCACAAGATGCTCTCAGTGCTCTGAATGACCTGACAATTGATGACATAGCAAGTATTGATGTTATCAAGGGTCCTTCAGCGGCAGCAAGCTATGGTGCTGAAGCGGCAAACGGTGTGATCATCATCACTACAAAGCGTGGAAAGACAAACAATCCAGAGAACAAAAAGGCAGACATACTCGTAAAGATGACACTTGGTGCATCAACTTTAGCCCGTAAATATGACCAATTTGTGAACAATGATGCACTGAACAACTTCTTTCAAACAGGGTGGCAGAAATCACTCTATACCTCTGTTTCAAAAGCCTTCCAGGGTAACCAGAGCCTCTTCTTCTCCTATAATCTCAATGACATTGCTGGGATTGTGCCTGGAAATAAGGACCAGAGACATAGTGCAAAGTTGGCTTATGACCTTCGGTCGAACCGTTTCACACTGGGTGCAACCGCATCCTACATCCACGGAAATATTAGTCTTCCACAAACGGCAATGGGCAGATACGATGCTATTTGGAACATGATGATTAATCAGACACCATGGCCTTATATAGAAGAAAGTGCATGGAGAGCACAGAGTTGGATCTATAACAATGACCGTTTCATCGGTAACCTCCGCCTAAGTTACATCCTTCCAGGAGACGTTAAGTTAGAATCCTTGTTTGGAGTAGATGTGAATCACACAGAAGGAATCTATCGTTTACCTTATGGCTACCTGCTGGGGAACAACAGCGAGGGGGCTAAAAGCATTAGTAATCGGCGCAATTCAAACCTGAACTGGGATATAAAAGCTTCTCGGAAGTTCCACCTTGCTGACAAGTTAGACCTTACTGCAACGCTCCTTTCGCAGATTGTACAGCAAAAAGAGGATATGAACAGTATCGCAGCATCACACTTCAGAAGCGATGTTGATAATATTGCAGCAGCTACAGAACGAACTGTAACAGAGTCAACCTTCGAACAACGCACGTGGGGGTCTCTATGGAGAAGCATTCCTAAACTATGACAATCGACTCTTCATCAATGCTGGGTTAAGGCGTGATGCATCCAACCTTATCGGTAGTAATGTGGCAAGTATCTACTATCCTTCTATGAGTGTATCATACAATCTAAGGAATCAGAAGTTCCGTTTGGCTTACGGAGAAAGCGGAAGACTGCCCTATCCTACTGATGCACGCACCTCATATGTCATGGACGGAGTCTCTGCCTACGGTCCTATTGTACATCCACAATACAAAGGAAACCCAAACATCAAGCCAGAACGTATGCGGGAAATAGAGTTCGGTTCAGACTGGACTATCAAGAATAACCACACGCTTTCTCTCACCCTTTATGCTCAATACACCACAGATGCTATCATCTATGAGGACCTATTATCAAGTGATGGATGGATAGGAAGCATGCCCAACAACGTTGGTAAGGTAAGAGGTTATGGATTAGAGCTTAACTACAATGGTACGTTATGGCGTCAGGGCGATCGCCATTCATTGGATGTTTATGCCAATTTGAACTATCAAACTAACAAAGTAACAAATACTGGGGGCAGAGATATCACCAATTATCCTAACGTCATCAAGGAGGGTTACCCTGTTTATGCATTCTATTACCACACAGTAGATGGGCCTTCTTTCAACCGAGATGGCAGCTACAACACGAAAGTTGGCGCCATAGAGAGTAGTGACTATGCCTATCTTGGTAAGCCTTTTCCTGCTGTGAACGGAGCTTTCGGATTCAATCTCAAGTTATTTAAGAACTTTACACTCGGTACTAAGTGGAACTATGCACTGGGAGCATCTATCTATAACCAGAGTTTCTACAATGTATCGGGATTAGGTGATAACCTTAAGAAACGTAATGACCAGCTACAGGCACTGGCAAATGCCACTGTCGGTACACCAGAATACAACCAGATTGCTGATGAGTTGGCAAAGAGTGCACGATTCAGAGCCAACTATATAGAAAAGGCTGACTTCCTTCGTCTGTCAACTCTGTACCTCGGCTATGACTTATCTACATTGGCACGTAAGTGGACACAGAATGTAGTCAACGGTATGAGGTTCTCATTTGCAATTCAAAATGTCTTTGTCATCACTAACTATCCGGGTGCTGATCCACAGGTTGAGAGCAATGGTGGGACCAGAAGACAGAGAGGTATTGGTAGCTTATCACGTGATATAACGAATGCTCCTCACCCTCGTACGTACACAGCAACACTTAGTTTCACATTATAATCATAAAGAGAATAAACATGATAAAGAAAACAATATTTGCTATACTCGCTCTATCTATATGTCTTACGAGTTGTGACTCATGGGTTGAAAATGCTGAGACACCAAGTAACACCGTAACAAGAGAGCAACTGAATAAGGCGACAATGATTGCCAATGTTCAGTCAAACAAACTAAGTGACGGTCCATTAGTTGCTAACGTCAGGACGTTACAAGGGACTGCTGCAGCTGGAGTTTTCCTTGCTTTAGGCACGACTGTAGATGAACTTACAGAAGGAACTATCCCTAATACGTTGCTATACCGACAAATAGTTAATGACAATGTTACACCCAGATCAGGGACACAAGACGGACTTTGGGACCAGTTGCAAGACTATTACGCACGTAGTAAAGAACTTATTGAAGTAGCAGAACAGATTCCAACAGGGAATGCTCAGACGGAAATATCTAAGATGTACGGACAGTATATGGGGCATCTGCATGCAGGATATGCACTTCAATTGCTTGCTGAGACATTCTCTTCCACACCAGAAACTGGGGATGGAGGAGTAATCATAAACAAAGCTCTTTTATCAAGGCAGGACTTATATACCCAAGCTAACGAACACTATGAGGCTGCAGCAAAGGCTATCACATCAAGCGTAATGCAGGGATTCAATGGAATAGACCGCGATGCTGCCTACCGACAGATAATGACTTACGAACTCAAATTGTCTATACATCAAGGAGATTACAACAGAGCAGCAACGTTAATCGACAAGGCTATAAACAATAGTAATGGGAATATTGAGGTAATATATGGTAATGACGGTGGAGACAATCCGCTTTATAGTGCTATTGGACCGAATGCTCGTAACGTACAAGTCAGCCCATCTTTAGAAGCAGCACGTACTTCTTCAGCTATGATCAAAGCTCTTCCGTTGAAGCACGCAAGCGTTGACAAGCAGAATCCAAACCGTTACAACATCTATGCCGCAGCACTTACCAGAAAGGGAGCATTGGTCTTGACGGATATAGATGAGATACATCTCATTAAAGCTGAACTCATCATAAGAGGATTAATAACTGGTAATGCGCTAAATGAAGTAAACACTGTTATCAGCCAATATGATAGCAGTAGCCAATTAACCACAGCCCCTTCCCTCAATGACATTGCAGATCTTCGTCGTATATTCCTTGCATTCCGAGGAGAGCGTACCGCTGATATACGCCGAGGATTGGAGCGAGGTACTATTGCCACAACCTGGCAAAACCGCAAGATAAAATGGCTACCTATGCCTGAAAGGGAATTATCTGCAATGAATATGTAACAAGATTATTAATCCAACCAACTAATAAAACCATTGCGCAACCTCTATAATAGGTATGCACAATGGTTTTTCTTTGTATCTAATGAACCTCTCCACGTATCAAAGCCATAATGACTATAACTGGTTAAAGATTATCACGCAGAACAGTTTATCAACTTTCAATATACAATCAATAAATTACCCGATGATTGTCGTTAAGGAATCAGGTATGTGGTGTTCATTGTTCCAAAACAAAACATCTACGTTTTGGCATAAAAGAGAGGATGTATCAAAATAGACACATCCTCTCTTTTAATTTCTTAAAGCTTATTCTGTTCGTAAAAAGGGTAACCGTTTTCATCAAAACAGTCGACTAATTTTCCAAAAAGGGTTGACTGTTTCGACAAAAAGGGGATGTGTCTATTTTGACACATCCCCTTCATAATCCTTTATTGTAGCTGCCTTATGCATCTACTCCACCATTTCCAAAAGGAGCAATAGTACGTGGCTCCTGATTAGGATCATGGCGATCAATCTTTCCAAACTCTTTTTCGTAACGCACAACGTTATCCTGCAAAGCAGCAAGAAGACGCAGTGCATGCTCTGGAGCAATGATTACACGACTTGTCACAGTTGCCTTTGGGACTCCTGGAAGTAGTGTCGCAAAATCTAATACAAACTCTGAGCTAGAGTGAGATATTATCTGGAAGTTTGTATATACACCTTTAGCAATCTCTGGAGAGAGATCAATCTGTAACTGTTGTCCCTCTTGATTCTGATTATTATTGTCCATTTGTTTAATAAGATTTAGATAAAACATTATTTCTATGGGTGCAAAGATACTATATTATCATCATCTACCCAAGTTCATTAAGTTAAAGTTTTTTCTATGATCACAATCTTACTTAAGCCACAGATAGCAAAAGAAGGGATTCACAAAGCCTGTGAATCCCTTCTTCTTAATATGCATAGAAAGAGTAGAATTACTCCTGTGTCACTTCTGCTGCCTCTTGATTAGCATAGTCTATGACATTCTTTCTGTTAGCTTCCATACGCTCATGCTCTTCCTGTGAGCCTACAACAAGCTTCTGCCACTGGCGAAGACCTGTACCTGCAGGGATGAGGTGACCACAGATTACGTTCTCCTTCATACCCTCAAGATTGTCACTCTTACCACGGATAGCAGCCTCGTTGAGGACTTTAGTAGTCTCCTGGAAAGAAGCTGCACTCATGAAACTCTTCGTACCGAGGGCTGCACGAGTAATACCCTGGAGGATCTGAGTTGCTGTTGCTTGAACAGCATCACGCACTTGAACAAGTTTAAGGTCACGACGCTTAAGACTTGAATTCTCATCACGCAACTTACGCACGGAAAGAATTTGTCCCTTATAACAGTTCTCAGAATCTCCTGGGTCAGTAACAACCTTCTTACCCCAGATACGATCATTCTCTTCTGCGAAGTCAAGCTTATCAATCAACTCCTGCTCAAGGAACGTTGTATCACCTGGATCATCAATACGAACCTTACGCATCATCTGACGGACGATAATCTCAAAGTGCTTATCATTGATCTTCACACCCTGTAGACGGTAAACGTCCTGAACCTCATTCACAATATACTCTTGTACTGCGGTAGGTCCCATAATAGATAGGATATCAGCTGGTGTGATAATACCATCAGACAACGGAGTACCAGCACGCACAGCATCATGTTCCTGTACAAGAATCTGCTTTGAAAGACTTACTAGATACTTACGCTGTTCACCTGTTTTAGAGGTAATAATAATCTCACGATTACCACGTTTAACCTTACCCATTGTTACCTCACCATCAATCTCAGAAACGACAGCTGGGTTAGATGGATTACGTGCTTCAAAGAGCTCGGTAACACGTGGAAGACCACCAGTAATGTCACCAGCACCACCTACAGAACGTGGTATCTTAACAAGTGTCATACCAGTCTTAATCTCTGCACCATCCTGCAGAATCTGCTCTAAATGACCACCTACCGGAAGGTTGTAAGTACCAAGAATATCAGCAGCTGCATATTGACCATCTGCACCTTTCTTTGCACCAGCCTTAACAACATCAACAGTTGGAACCTTGGTCTTGTCACGAGAGTCGGTTATAATACGTTCTGTAAGACCTGTTGCATCATCAGTCTCTGCCTTATAAGTAACACCTTCTACTACATCATGTAAGCGAAGCGTACCAGCATATTCACTAACAATAACTGCATTGAATGGGTCCCACTTACAAATTACATCGCCCTTCTTCACTTTGTCACCAGACTTGAAGTAAAGAGAACTACCATAAGGCACATTATCTGTAAGGAGAACAATACCTGTATTTGGATCAACAAAACGAATTTCAGCCAAACGGCTTACAACCATCTGACATTCCCTATCATCGTCATCAACAAACGGGACTGTACGGAGCTCATCAAACTCTATCTTAGCATCGTTCTTTGCCGTAATTGTTGCATTAGCAGCAGCATTACCTGCGACACCACCAGCATGGAACGTACGAAGAGTAAGCTGAGTTCCAGGCTCACCAATAGCCTGAGCTGCAATAACACCGACAGCTTCACCCATCTGTACCATACGAGCCGTGGCAAGGTTACGACCATAACACTTCTTACATACACCTTTCTTGCTTTCACAAGTTAGAACAGAACGAATCTCTACCATCTCAATTGGAGAGTTCTCTATAGCCTGGGCCTTAGCCTCTGTGATCTCCTCACCAGCAGCAACAATAATATCACCAGTTGTAGGATTAATCACATCGTGAACAGAGACACGTCCCAAGATACGCTCATAAAGAGTAGCTATGGTTTCATCACCATTCTTCAAAGCACGACACTCAAGTCCACGAAGAGAACCACAATCCTCCTCTGTGATGATCACATCATGTGAAACATCAACAAGTCGACGAGTCAAATATCCTGCATCGGCTGTTTTCATGGCAGTATCTGCCAAACCTTTACGAGCACCGTGAGAAGATATGAAGTACTCCAATACCGACATACCTTCTTTAAAGTTTGAAATGATAGGATTTTCAATAATCTGTGCACCTTCAGCTCCAGCTTTTTGTGGTTTAGCCATAAGACCACGCATACCCGCAAGCTGAGCAATCTGATCAGCAGATCCACGAGCACCAGAGTCAAGCATCATATATACTGCATTGAATCCCTGGTCTGCCTCAGTCATATGCTTCATCACACTTTGCTTAAGGTTATTGTTAACGTGTGTCCAAGCATCAATCACCTGATTGTAACGTTCCTTATCGGTGATGAAACCCATTTCGTAGTTAGCCTTCACCTGATCAACCTCATCTTGTCCCTTACCTACAATGTCTTTCTTTTCTACTGGGACGATGATATCATCCAAGTTAAAAGATAGACCTGCAACATAAGCCATATGATAACCGAGGTTCTTTATACCATCGAGGAACTCACAAGCACGTGCCATACCAACAGCTTTAATAACATCGGCAATAAGACCACGAAGTGACTTCTTAGAGATAATACCATTGAAGAAACCTATCTCGGTAGGGATAATCTGGTTGACGATAACACGACCAACAGAGGTCTCAACCATTCTCTTCTGTATTTTACCATCTACAAGATCGTCAACAACAACCTTTACTTGAGCATGAAGGTCACACTTCTTCTCATTGTAAGCTATGATTGCTTCTTCTGATCCATAGAAAGAAAGGCCTTCCCCCTTAGCACCTGGACGAATCTTGGTGATATAATAGAGACCAAGTACCATATCTTGTGAAGGGACAGTAATAGGCGCACCATTTGCTGGATTTAGAATATTGTGGCTCTGTAGCATCAATATCTGTGTTTCCAGAACAGCTTCATTACTCAATGGGAGGTGAACAGCCATCTGGTCACCATCAAAGTCAGCATTGAATGCTGTACATGCCAAAGGATGAAGTTGAATAGCCTTACCCTCAATGAGTTTAGGCTGGAATGCCTGAATACCCAAACGGTGAAGTGTCGGCGCACGGTTCAACATTACAGGGTGTCCCTTCATCACATTCTCGAGGATATCCCAAATTACAGGCTCACGACGATCTACGATCTTCTTAGCACTCTTTACAGTCTTCACTATACCGCGCTCAATAAGCTTACGAATGATGAATGGCTTGTAAAGCTCTGCTGCCATCAACTTAGGGAGACCGCACTCACCCATCTTCAACTCTGGACCAACAACAATTACCGAACGTGCAGAATAGTCGACACGTTTACCTAGCAGGTTCTGACGAAAACGTCCCTGCTTACCCTTTAATGAGTCAGAAAGAGACTTCAATGGACGATTACTCTCACTCTTAACAGCTGATGACTTACGGCTGTTGTCAAAGAGAGAGTCAACAGCTTCCTGGAGCATACGCTTCTCATTACGCAGAATAACCTCAGGAGCTTTAATCTCCATAAGTCGCTTCAAACGATTATTACGAATGATAACACGACGATAAAGGTCATTGAGATCTGAAGTTGCAAAACGACCACCATCTAATGGGACTAATGGACGGAGTTCTGGTGGAGTGACTGGGATAATCTTCATAATCATCCACTCTGGCTTGTTTACACCAATAGACTGGCGGAAGCCTTCTACAACCTGTAGACGCTTCAAAGCCTCGGTCTTACGCTGTTGACTTGAATCTGTTGTCGCACGATCACGTAACTCACCAGCCAAACGATCAAGATCAATGCTTGAAAGCAAATCATAGACCGCCTCTGCTCCCATCTTAGCAATAAACTTCTTCGGATCAGAATCATCTAAACGATCATTACCTTCTGGAAGCTTATTATCAAGAATATCCAAATATTCATCCTCAGAAAGAAGATCAAACTTGTGAGATCCATTCAAGTCCTCTTCAGAGTCAGCATTCTTCATCCCTTCTACGACACCTGGTTGGATGACAACATACTTCTCATAGTAAATAACAGCATCCAGCTTCTTCGTTGGCATACCTAAAAGGTAGCCAATCTTATTTGGGAGGCTCCGGAAATACCAAATATGGGCAACGGGAACGACTAATTCTATATGTCCAGCACGTTCACGACGTACCTTCTTCTCAGTTACTTCAACACCACAACGATCACAAACAATACCTTTATAACGAATACGCTTGTATTTCCCACAAGCACATTCATAGTCCTTTGTTGGACCAAAGATACGTTCACAGAACAAACCATCGCGTTCTGGTTTATAGGTACGATAGTTTATGGTTTCAGGCTTGGTCACTTCGCCAAAAGAATTCTCAAGGATTTCTTCTGGTGAAGCCAGTCCGATAGTAATTTTGCTGAAATTACTCTTTACTTTATTATCTTTCTTAAAAGCCATGTTTTACTTCTATTATAGGGGTGTACGTATTAATCAAGTTTGATGCTTAGACCGAGACCACGTAATTCGTGTAATAACACATTGAGTGACTCAGGAATGCCTGGTGTTGGCATTGGTTCACCCTTAACGATAGCCTCATAAGCCTTAGAACGGCCTACAACATCATCAGACTTGATTGTCAAAATCTCCTGAAGAACATGAGATGCACCAAAGGCCTCAATAGCCCAAACCTCCATCTCTCCAAAACGCTGGCCACCAAACTGGGCTTTACCACCGAGCGGTTGCTGAGTAATCAAAGAGTATGGTCCAATGCTACGGGCATGCATCTTATCCTCAACCATATGACCAAGTTTCAAGAAGTAAGTGATACCCACAGTAGCAGGCTGATCAAATTTCTCTCCTGTCTCTCCATCGTATATATAAGTCGAACATAAGTTTGGTAAACCAGCCTTATCTGTCCACTCTTTTAAATCAGAGAGTTTAGCACCATCAAAAATTGGGGTAGCAAACTTAACACCTAACTTACGTCCAGCAGCACCAAGAATAGCCTCAAATATTTGACCGAGGTTCATTCGTGAAGGTACACCCATAGGGTTCAGTACCAAATCTACAGGACGACCATCTTCCAAGAACGGCATATCTTCTGTGCGTACGACCTTAGAAACAATACCCTTATTACCATGACGACCAGCAAGCTTATCACCCACCTGAATCTTACGTTTCTTTGCAATATAGACTTTAGCCATTTGAAGAACACCAGAAGGTAGTTCATCACCAATAGTAATTGCAAACTTCTTGCGTTTCAGTTCAGCGTCCATTTGCTTAAACTTGCGAATATAGTTCATAATAAGCTTTTGAATCAGAAGATTCGTATGCTCATCATCTGTCCAGCCATTTGACTGAATTCCTTCGTAATCAAGATTTTTAAGCGCAGCAACTGAGAACTTACTACCTTTAGTTATAATCTCTGCGTCTGAGTAATCTTTTACTCCCTGTGAGACTTTATCCTCAGTCAATTCAAGTAGTTTGTCTACCAAAAGATCCTTCAAATCATTGATCTTTGCCTCTTGTTCCTCATCTATTTTTGCAAGTGTAACCTTATCTTGACGTTTACTTTCACGCGTTTTAATTGCACGACTGAAGAGTTTTTTGTCTATGACGACACCACTAAGTGAAGGATTTGCTTTCAAAGAAGAATCCTTTACATCTCCAGCTTTATCACCGAAAATTGCACGAAGGAGTTTCTCCTCTGGTGAAGGATCACTCTCACCCTTAGGCGAGATCTTACCGATCATGATGTCACCAGGCTCAACACGAGCACCAACACGGATAATACCATTATCATCAAGGTCCTTGGTTGCTTCCTCACTTACATTTGGAATATCTGAAGTGAATTCCTCAACACCACGCTTAGTTTCACGGACCTCAAGAGAATATTCATCAACATGAACTGATGTCAAAACATCCTCACGCACCATACGCTCAGAAATAACGACAGCATCTTCATAATTATATCCTTTCCAAGGCATATAGGCAACAAGGAGGTTACGCCCTAAGGCAAGTTCACCATTTTCTGTAGCATAACCTTCTGTGAGAATATCTCCCTTCTTTACGCGCTGCCCCTTGTCACAGATTGGACGAAGGTCAACAACCATGTTCTGGTTTGTACGACGGAATTTTGGGATACGATATTCTTTTAATGCTGGTTCGAAACTAACAAACTCCTCATCTTCTGAACGATCATACAAGATACGGATTGTTGTTGCATCAACGTACTCAATGACTCCATCTCCTTCAGCTGTTATCATTGTACGCGAATCCTCGCACACTTGCTTCTCAAGACCTGTTCCAACAATTGGTGCATCATTGTGAAGCAAAGGTACAGCTTGACGCATCATGTTACAACCCATCAATGCACGGTGACCATCATCATGCTCTAAGAACGGGATCAGACCAGCAGAAACAGAAGCAATTTGTTGTGGAGAAACATCAATAAGATCAACAGATTCAGGACCAACAACTGGATAGTCTGCATCTTGGCGACATTTAACAGTATCACGGATAAATGTACCATCATCATTCAATGGCGCATTTCCTTGTCCTATAATCTGTTCTTCTTCCTCTTCGGCAGTCAAGAACAAAACGTCCTTGTTATCCATATCAACCTTAGAGTCTGTTACACGACGATACGGAGTAACAATAAAGCCTAGGTCGTTGATTTTAGCATACATACAGAGAGAAGAAATCAAACCGATATTAGGTCCTTCAGGAGACTCTATAGGGCACAGACGACCATAATGAGTATAGTGAACATCACGTACTTCAAATCCTGCGCGTTCACGAGACAAGCCACCTGGTCCTAATGCTGAAAGACGACGCTTATGTGTTACTTCAGCCAATGGATTAGTTTGATCCATAAACTGGCTCAAAGGATTTGTTCCAAAGAACGAATTAATTACACTAGAAATTGTCTTCGCATTAATCAAGTCAGTAGGCTGGAAAACCTCACTATCACGAACATTCATACGTTCCCGAATCGTGCGATTCATACGAGCAAGACCTATTGAGAACTGATTAGCCAATTGCTCTCCAACAGTACGAACACGACGGTTTGATAAATGGTCTATGTCATCGACTGTAGCATTTGAATTTACAAGACTTATAAGGTACTTGATAATTTCAATAATATCATCCTTGGTGAGGACACGGATATCCATATCTGTATCAAGATTTAACTTCTTGTTGATACGATAACGGCCGACCTCACCTAAATCATAACGTTTGTCAGAGAAGAAAAGATTTTGGAACACTTCACGTGCACTAGCATCATCAGCAGCATCAGCATTACGCAACTGACGATAGATATAATTTACAGCTTCTATCTCTGAGTGACTTGGGTCCTTAGCAAGAGTATTGAAAATAATTGAATACTTATTAGCACCTTCTTCATCTTTATGCAGAAGGATTGATGAGACTGCACTATCAAGAATCTGCTCTACAGTTTCTTCTGTTATAATAGTCTCGCGTTCAACAACGACCTTATTGCGCTCTATAGAAACGACTTCGCCTGTATCTTCGTCTACAAAGTCTTCCGTCCAGGTCTTCATTACATTTCCCGCAAGCTTACGCCCAATAGCAGCTTTCATATTCTTCTTATTAACCTTTACCTCTTCACAAAGATCAAAGATTTGAAGAATATCGCGGTCACTTTCAAAGCCAATGGCACGTAACATTGTAGTTACGGGTAACTTCTTTTTACGGTCAATATATGCATACATGACATTATTAATATCAGTAGCAAACTCGATCCAAGAACCCTTGAACGGAATGATTCGCGCACTATACAATACAGTTCCATTAGCATGTACACCCTGACCAAAAAATACACCTGGCGAACGATGTAATTGAGAAACAACAACACGCTCAGCACCATTGATAACAAAAGTACCGTTACTGGTCATGTAAGGAATTGTTCCCAAGAATACATCTTGAATAAATGTACCGAAATCCTCATGATCTGGATCTGTACAATACAGCTTCATCTTAGCCTTCAAAGGTACACTATAAGTTAAACCACGCTCCAAACATTCCTCTATAGAATATCTTGGTGGGTCAACATAGTAATCCAGGAACTCAAGGACGAAATTATTACGTGTGTCGGTGATAGGGAAGTTCTCAGAGAACACCTTATACAAACCGTCATTCTTGCGTTCCTCAGGCGGAGTGTCCAGTTGCAAGAAGTCTCGGAAAGACTTCAACTGCACATCGAGGAAATCCGGATAAGGATACGGATTCTTAACGCTGGCGAAATTTACTCTGGGTTTATTTTCTAATGCCATAACTGAAATTAAATATTCAAATATGAAAGGTCCATTGTGGACTAAATAAGAAGAAGGAAGAACTCCTAATATGTGTCAGAAGACACAAAAAGGTTAGGACTCGCCTACTTGGCAAATCCTAACCATATTGTTTTATAATTGCGAAGTAATAATTACTTCAGCTCAACCTTAGCACCTTCAGCCTCGATGGTCTTCTTAAGGTTCTCTGCCTCAGCTTTAGCCATACCTTCCTTCAATGTAGAAGGAGCGCCGTCTACGAGATCCTTAGCTTCCTTCAAACCAAGGCCACAAGCCTCTTTAACAGCCTTTACAACCTTAAGCTTGTTTGCACCAGCCTCTACGAGAACAACGTCAAACTCGCTCTTCTCTTCGCCACCAGCGGCTGCACCAGCAGCTGCAGGACCAGCAACAGCAACAGCTGCAGCTGCAGGCTCAATACCATACTCGTCCTTGAGGACAGTTGCCAACTCATTTACTTCCTTAACAGTAAGATTTACTAACTCTTCTGCAATAGCTTTTACGTCTGCCATTTTATTCTAACTTTTTGATTTTTGTTCTAAAAATAATATATCTATTGACTTTATTAGATTTTTACTCAGCACGCTCGCCTAAAGTCTTAAGCACACCATGAATAGTGCCAGCGCCTGACTGGAGAGCAGAAACAACATTCTTTGCTGGAGACTGTAGCAAAGCAACAACCTCTGCAATAACTTCGTTTTTGCTCTTTAGAGCTGCAAGTTCTTCGAGTTTATCAGCACCAACAAATAGAGTCTCCTCTACATAAGCTGCTTTCAGAGCTGGAATACCTTCCTTCTTATACTCCTTCAACATCTTAGCTGGCACATTAGCTGTCTGTGTAAACAAGACTGCTGTATTACCTTTCAAAGAACCATACAGTGGTTCAAAATCTACATCAGATGCCTCAAAAGCCTTATGAAGAAGTTTGTTCTTCACAACGACCATATTGATCTCACTCTTGAAGCACTTACGACGGAGAGAACTTGTAGCCTCAGCATTCAATCCAGTTACATCTACTAGATAGAAATGAGGATAATTTTTTAGCTTCTCACCGAGTTCAGCGATAATCGTATCTTTTACTTCTTTCTTCATTGTACAAAACTTTTAGAGTTATTCAGCTGATTTAGGATCAATCTTGACACCCTTACTCATTGTGCTAGAAATAAAGATACTCTTGATATATGTACCTTTAGCAGCAGCAGGCTTCAACTTGATAACGGTAGAAATAAACTCCTTCGCATTACCATAAATCTGCTCAGCAGTCATACTCACCTTACCGATTGACGTGTGGATAATACCAGCCTTATCAACCTTAAAGTCAATCTTACCCTGCTTAACTTCCTTTACTGCTTTAGCAACATCCATAGTCACAGTACCGCTCTTTGGGTTTGGCATCAAACCACGAGGACCGAGAACACGACCCAAAGGACCTAATTTACCCATGCATGATGGCATAGTGATGATGACATCAACATCAGTCCATCCGCCCTTAATCTTTTCAACGTATTCGTCGAGCCCAACATAATCAGCTCCAGCTTCCTTAGCGGCAGCCTCCTGATCAGGGGTACAAAGACAAAGCACACGTGTAACCTTACCAGTACCATTTGGAAGTGACACAACGCCACGTACCATTTGGTTAGCCTTACGTGGGTCAACACCGAGACGAACATCAACATCAACAGAAGCATCAAACTTAGTTGTAGTTATTTCTTTCACTAACTTAGAAGCCTCTTCTAATGTATATGCCTTCCCTGCTTCAACCTTCTCAGCTACTGATTTCTGATTTTTTGTCAGTTTACTCATTTTTACTTTTGAAGTTTAAAATTATTTACCAGGGAAGTCCCCTTTTACAGTGATACCCATACTACGAGCAGTACCAGCCACCAACTTCATTGCACTTTCTACTGTGAAACAGTTTAAGTCAGGCATCTTGTCTTCAGCAATTGCCTTTACCTGCTCCCAAGTTACGGATGCAACCTTCTTGCGGTTTGGCTCTCCTGATCCACCTTTCACTTTAGCAGCCTCCATAAGCTGAACTGCTGCTGGAGGAGTCTTAATGATAAAGCTGAAAGACTTATCGTTGTAGTAAGTAATAACGACTGGAAGAATTTTTCCAGCCTTGTCCTGGGTACGGGCATTGAACTCCTTGCAGAACCCCATAATATTAATACCCTTAGAACCCAATGCAGGGCCTACTGGAGGGGAAGGATTTGCAGCGCCACCTTTAATCTGTAATTTGATTAATCCAGCTACTTCTTTAGCCATTTCTTTGTTAATATTAAAAATTAAACTATAAAAGATAGAACAGTATCCGTAACAATACTATTCTTCCTTTGCGACTTGCATAAAACTCAATTCCAATGGATTCTGACGACCAAAGATCATTACCATGACTTTCAGCTTATGTTTCTCAGAATTCACCTCTTCGATGACCCCATGGAAACCGCTAAAAGGACCGTCGGTAACCTTAACTGTCTCACCTACTTCAAACGGAACATCCTGCACTTCATCAAGCTCAGTCTCTTCCACATTACCTAACAAACGATTAATATCTGCTTGGCGAACAGGTGAAGGATCAGCCATACCTCCGAGGAATCCTAAAACATTAGGCATGAATCGTAACATAGAAGCTATGTCAGGAGTCATTGTGGCCTGAACAAGAACATAGCCTGGGAGACTTAATTTCTCCTTGACTACACGCTTGCCATTACGCAAAGTTGCATGTTTCTCCATAGGAAGTAAAACCTCGAAAACACGCTCAGCAAGCTTCGCGTTCAATCGCAACTGGGCATCAATATATTCTTTTACCTTTGCCTCTTTGCCACTGACAGCACGAAGAACATACCATTTCTTTTCAGTATCAGCCATTTCTTACCTAATGAATTAACTTGGATATACAAAATCCATTACGTGCTGGAATACAAAATCCATAGCAAACACAACCAACGCAATGACTAGGGAAGCAGATAATACAACCATTGCACTATGTGTAAGCTGGGCACGTGATGGCCATGTAGTTTTATGCGCAAGTTCGTCGTAGCAAGCCTTGCAATAATTAACTATCTTCTTAAACATAAAATTCTTCTCTAATAGCACGGGTTGAAGGACTCGAACCCTCGACACCTGGTTTTGGAGACCAGTGCTCTACCAACTGAGCTAAACCCGTAAGTAAGTTCCCGTACCCCGAGAGATACGGGAACTTAATATTTATAATCTTCGAATTATCGAGATTAGTTTACGTCCTCAAGAATCTGAGTAATCTGACCAGAACCTACGGTACGACCACCCTCACGGATAGCAAAACGAAGACCCTCATTCAAGGCAACCTTATAGATAAGAACTACCTCGATCTCAACATTATCACCTGGCATTACCATCTCAACACCCTCTGGGAGTTTGATTTCACCAGTACAGTCCATTGTACGGAGGTAGAACTGTGGACGATACTTATTACCGAATGGAGTATGACGACCACCCTCTTCCTTCTTCAAAACATAGATAGAAGCCTTGAAGTGATCGTGAGGAGTAATAGCTCCTGGGTGTACTACAACCATACCACGCTTAACCTCAGCTTTATCAATACCACGAAGGAGGAGACCTACGTTATCACCAGCCTGACCCTGTGCAAGGTTCTTACGGAACATCTCGACACCAGTGATGACAGACTTCTTATCTTCACCAAGACCAAGGAGCTGAACCTCATCACCAACCTTACAGATACCAGTCTCAATACGACCTGTAGCAACAGTACCACGACCCGTAATAGAGAATACATCCTCAACTGGCATCAAGAAAGGCTTGTCAACTTCACGCTCTGGCTCCTGAATCCAAGAGTCAACAGTATCCATCAACTGCATTACAGAATCAACCCACTTTTCAACACCGTTCAAAGCACCAAGTGCAGAACCGCGAACAATAGGAGTATCCTCTTCATATCCGTACTGTTCGAGGATTTCGCGAACCTCCATCTCAACGAGATCAAGCATTTCCTCATCCTCAACCATATCACACTTATTCAAGAAAACCACCAAACGAGGTACGTTTACCTGACGAGCGAGCAAAACGTGCTCACGAGTCTGAGGCATAGGACCATCAGTAGCAGCCACAACCAAGATAGCACCATCCATCTGAGCAGCACCAGTAACCATGTTCTTCACATAGTCAGCGTGACCCGGACAGTCTACGTGTGCATAGTGACGATTTGCTGTCTCATACTCAATGTGAGCAGAGTTGATAGTAATACCACGCTCTTTCTCCTCAGGAGCATTATCAATCTGATCAAAAGACTTAACATCTTCAGAACCGAAGCCCTTCTCATGAAGAACCTTAGAAATTGCTGCAGTAAGAGTAGTCTTACCGTGGTCAACGTGACCGATAGTACCAATGTTTACATGCGGTTTGGTACGCACGAATTCTTCTTTAGCCATAGCTTTTCTTTATTTAATATTAAATGAATAATCTGTGTTTTATTGTTACACTTTATTATTTAGAAAAAGTAGTAGAGCTGTAACTGAGAGTTGAACTCAGGACCTCTTCCTTACCAAGGAAGTGCTCTACCACTGAGCTATTACAGCAAAACCTTAGAGCGGAAAACGGGGCTCAAACCCGCGACCCCCAGCTTGGAAGGCTAGTGCTCTATCAACTGAGCTATTTCCGCAAATTACATTTCCAAAGTGGGTAGTGATGGATTCGAACCACCGAAGCTAGAAGCAGCAGATTTACAGTCTGCCCCATTTGGCCACTCTGGAAACTACCCTAAGAAATGTATTCTTCCTTTAAAGAAGAGCCTCTTGTCGGATTCGAACCAACGACCCCGAGATTACAAATCACGTGCTCTGGCCAGCTGAGCTAAAGAGGCGTACTTTGCAGCCAAAGGCTACTGTCGTAAAACGGCTGCAAAGGTAATGCTTTATTTTTAATCTCCAAAACTTTTCTGAGATTTTTTCAACGTTTTCTCTGCTTTTCCTTAAACTTGGTGAGCTGCACCTTCATTGCATCTAAGCACTGATCAACACTCTCTTCAAAAGTATCACACGTCTTCTCCACGAACAGTTTTGTTCCAGGAACATCGACTGTAAGACTAGTTGTTTTGTTCAATGCCGTAGCAGGTTTCTCCACCTTTAATTGCACCTCTACTTTCTGAATGTCTTCGTAAGACTTTTCTAACTTTTCGACCTTCTTAGTTATAAAGGCCTGTAACTTTTCGGTAGTGTCGAAATGTATCGACTGAATCTTAACTTCCATAGGTACCTCCATTTTAAAAGGTTAAGCCCTTGGGTGGGCATTTTTATAGACTTTTTTCAGTTGCTCAAATGTTGTATGAGTATATATCTCTGTCGTAGAGAGACTCTCATGACCGAGCAACTTCTTTACACTTTCCAGCCCCGCATTATGATTAAGCATAGCTGTGGCAAATGTATGGCGAAGAACGTGTGGTGTTCGTTTCTTCAACGTTGACACTTTTGACAAATTCTTCTTTACCAAACTTCTTACCTGTGCACCGCTCATTCTCTCTCCCACCTTAGTTTGAAAGAATGCAGCAGATCCATCTTTCACCATAGCATCACGTTTCTGCCGATATATAGCCAACGTTTTTGCCAAATTCTCACCATAAGGAATGATACGCTGCTTATTTCTCTTACCTGTCACCTTTATTTCACAAGTAACACTATCCACATCTTTATCATCCAACCCCGTCAGTTCTGATAAACGAATCCCCGTCTCATAGAACATTATTATTAATGTACGCGAGAGGACATCCTCATAACTATCGGTCCACATCTTTGAATCCAAGAGCCGTTCCATTTCTGTTTCTTTAAGAAACTGGGGTAACGGCTTTTTCTTTTTGGGTCCTTGCAAACCATGAACAGGGTCTCTTTGGACAATTTTCTTACGAAGTGCGAAACGATAGAATGATCTCAGAGCGCTTAATCTTCGATTCACCGAAGACGCAGAGTTCCCCCTATCCATCATATACTCCATCCAATTGCGGATAACATCAGCATCTACCGATGTCCAAGAGACTTGCGAATCAAGAGATTCAAAGAATCGTTCAAAGTCACTTAAGTCTTCACGATAACTCTTTACGGTCAACAAAGAATAATTTCTCTCTAGCCGCAAATAATCTAAGAACATCTCTATCATCGGCGCGTTGTCAAACCTTTACTGGCAACGAATTTACGGAAATTAATCCGAACTACCAAATTTTTTAAAGAAGTTTTTACTCTTCTTTGTCGCGAAGTTGCTGTACGTAAACGGCATGTTCCATCTTCAAGCGTTTCTTAACAGATGGTTTGTCAAACTGCTGACGAGCACGAAGCTCCTTAACAACACCTGTTTTCTCAAACTTTCTCTTGAACTTCTTGAGCGCGCGCTCGATGTTCTCACCGTCCTTAACTGGTACAATAATCATGCTTTTTGTTTTTATTTTTTTATTAATTAGACATTCACAAAAGGGCATGACACCACTTTTGCGGCTGCAAAGTTACACTTTATTCTCCTAACTGCCAAACATTTGTGTTTTTTTCCGACTTTCTATCCCTTTAATTTACTTTTTTCAACTCCGTGTTTACGGTAGACACAAAGAAGTTTTCAAAGGTTTCAACATCTTTAAACATATAAAGTATTCTAACAGATGCTATACACAGATAAAGCCTCACTCCCAACTTCATTTACACCATCATGCAAGTTACTTATCTTTTAACGCCGCACAGAATAAAGCTTCCTTATGGATTTTATCGATTTACTTCTAATTTTGCAGTAACTATCATCAATAGACATAGAGTCATAGGAATCTATATAACAGCAACTTGTACAAAGAGCTGAAAGCAACGGCAAACCCTTTACCAAAATAAACTTATAATATAATTCCGCTGATACATCTAAATCTTATAAAGATCCACTCCAATTCAGTATACTTACAGTGGACGTGTCGCTTCCTCTAACCACTTTTTCTCATTCTTTTCCAGGTAAGGAGAAAGAGTCTCATATACACGATGATGATAATTATTCAACCAAGTAAGCTCTTCAGGAGTTAACATATCTTGTATAATAGGAGTTGTATCAATCGGTGCAAGAGTAAGAGTCTCAAACTTAAGGAACTTTCCAAAAGGCGTTGTTTCCGAAGGAACTATTAGCAATGTATTCTCGATACGTACTCCAAACTTTCCTTCCAAATAAAGTCCGGGCTCATCTGTAACTGTCATTCCAGCATGAAGAGGTGCAGGTTTCCACTCCATACGTATTTGATGAGGACCTTCATGAACATTCAGATAACTTCCTACTCCATGTCCTGTACCATGCATATAGTTATAACCTTCACGCCACATTGATTCACGAGCTATAGCGTCTATCTGTGACCCACATGCTCCATCAGGAAACCGGCACATGTCAAGTTGTATGTGTCCCTTTAATACCAACGTATAAACCCGACGTTGTTCTTCTGTCAAGCTACCTAAAGCAATGGTTCGTGTTATATCCGTTGTGCCATCTTGATATTGTGCTCCACTATCAATAAGTACCAGTCCATATGGCTTTACAGGTATATCGGTTTCAGGAGTAGCTTCATAATGCACGATTGCACCATGTGCTTCATATCCAACGATAGTATCAAAAGAGATCCCTTTAAAGAGAGGTTGCTCAGCACGCAATGCTGTCAGATGTTCATCAAGTGTTATTTCTGTTTGCCCTCCAGCCTCAACAGCAGGTTTCAGCCATGCCAAAAACTTCACCATGGCAATCCCGTCGCGTAACATTGCTGCACGGAATCCATCTTGTTCGGTCTTATTCTTGACGGCTTTCATCATAGGGATAGGTGAAATACCCAGAATTCTCTTCGTTTTATCTACTGCTGTTACGAGGTTATAATTTACAGAAGTAGGGTCCATCAGTAGCCTCCGCCCTTTATAACCTTTAACCTTATCTAAAACAGCTTCATATGGTTCTACGGAGACTGCCTCCTCTAAGAGATAGTTTCTCACATCATCCGGCAGTTTTTCTTCATTGACAAAGAACATCACACTATCCTGTGAGATGAGCAAATAGGAAACAAAAACCGGATTACAATGCACATCTTTTCCTCGTAGGTTCAATGTCCAAGCTATTTCATCCAGAGCCGTTACCAATAACCCATCAGCATGATGAGCCTGCAGATATTCCCGTATACGATTAATTTTACTAGTTGTTGGCTCACCAGCATACTCCAAAGAATGAAGAACAATTTTATCCTTTGGAATAGAAGGACGATCATTCCATACTGTTGCTAAGGGATCAAGGTTGGTTACAAAAGTTGCTATATTCAACTCATTCATAAGTTCACACAAACTGGCATACGTATTCACAGTACCATCTACTCCGACAACAGGGTTCTCATAGTCTGACAATTCTTGTGCAATCCATTCACTAATCGAGGGCGTATCAGGCAAACGATCTTTCATCAACAGATATTCTGTACCAGCCAACTGCTCAGCTGCCGCAATGAAATACCGTGAGTCAGTCCATAAAGCAGCGTGCTTTAAGGTCACGACAGCTGTTCCTGCAGAACCATTAAAGCCGGATACCCATTCACGACCTTTCCAATGCTCTGCAACATATTCACTATTATGAGGGTCACTACTTGGAAAAATAAACGCATGTATCCCTTGCTCTTTCATTACTTGACGAAGGATAGTCAAGCGCTCTTGTATTGTCTGTTTCATATTTTACAATTATAGGTTCAACAAATCACACTATACAGGAATGCATACCATTCCCGCTGCTAAGATAAGCATTAATTACTAAACATACAAGTAGAGGTAGTTGAGAATTTTCATGAATTGCAAAATCGACTTTACATTGATGTTTCTTTTTATATTAAATAACATATTTATTACTGATTCTTGTTTCCTTATTGTCTTTTTTTCGTAACTTTGCCGTACAGAAGTAGCGGAAAGTTATATTCTTAAAACATATATTTATTATGAATTATTTAACAAACGAGAAACTTGTTATCGTCGGTGCAGGCGGTATGATTGGTTCAAACATGGTTCAGACCGCTCTTACACTCGGTCTTACTCCTAACATCTGTCTATATGATATCTATGAGCCAGGCGTTCATGGTGTATTCGACGAGATGGAGCAGTGTGCTTTCCCAGGTGCTAACCTTTCTTACACTGTTGACCCTGCAGAGGCTTTCACTGGTGCTAAGTACATCATCTCTTCTGGTGGTGCTCCTCGTAAGGAGGGTATGACACGTGAGGACTTGTTGAAGGGTAACTGCAAGATTGCAGCTGACTTCGGTGAGAACATCAAGAAATACTGCCCAGACGTAAAGCACGTTGTTGTTATTTTCAACCCAGCTGACGTTACAGCATTGACAGCTCTTATCCACTCTGGTTTGAAGCCAAACCAGTTGACATCACTCGCTGCTCTCGACTCAACTCGTCTACAGCAGGCTTTGGCTCATGAGTTCGGTGTACAGCAGGATAAGGTTACCGGTGCACACACCTACGGTGGTCACGGTGAGCAGATGGCTGTATTTGCTTCTCAGGTTAAGGTTGATGGCAAGCCATTATCAGAGATGGGTCTCTCAGCTGAGCGTTGGGAAGAGATTAAGCATCATACTGTACAGGGTGGTTCAAATATCATCAAGCTTCGTGGTCGTAGCTCATTCCAGAGCCCAGCTTACAACGCTGTTAAGATGATTGAGGCTGCTATGGGTGGTGAGAAGTTTACATTGCCTGCTGGTTGCTATGTGAACGACGAGAAGCTCGGCTTCAAGAACGTTATGATGGCTATGCTACAACAATCGACGCTACTGGTGTTCACTACTCTGAGCCAACAGGTACTCCAGAGGAGATGGCTTCTCTCCAGGCTTCTTACGAGCACCTCTGCAAAATGCGTGAGGAAATCATCAGTCTTGACATCGTACCAGCTGTTGCTGATTGGAAGAAAGACAACGCTAATTTGTAATATAGTTGATGAGTTAACGAGTTGATGACTTAACAAGTTAACAGTAACTATTATAATAGTAATGATAAAAGAGGGTGTGTCAAAATAGACACATCCTCTCTTTTTGTTTCTTAAAGCTTATTCTGTCCGCAAAAAGGGACAACCGTTCTTATCAGAACAGTCGAGTATTTTAAAAAACAGTCGACTGTTTTTTCAAAAAGGGTTGACTGTTTCGTAAAAAATGGTCAAGTGTTTCAATAAAAAAGAGGATGTGTCTATTTTGACACATCCCCTTTCTTTTTATCATACCTTTTACTTCTCAAAGCTATGGAAGAAGCAAGGGTTACCTGTTACTTGTATAATTGGACCTGCAACTTCTCTGGTTTCAGGGTTATAAGTATAGAAACCCGTAGCCTTCTTATTAGCACTACCGAAGACAATCAGGTTCTTATGCTTAGCAACAGCAATACCTTGAGGATTAGAAATCTCCATACCATTGATAAGTGTCATCGTCTTTTGTTTCAAATCTATTACCACTGGTACATTTGTCATAGCTACATAAGGATTCGTCATAGCATCTGGTGCAAGAGCATTCGAGCTAATATAAGCATAGAGCAAGCCCTTTCCTGCATAGCACATCGTTGAGATATAATCAGCATGCTTCGTAGATAAGCCAGCAACTTCCGTCTGATTAAGACGAATAAAATAATCTGGATCTATCTCTGTAGAACCATTCTTTATACGAGCAATACCTCCATTCAGCCCTGGAATGAAGCCAAATGAGCCGACACAGTTGAAGTATATATCCTTATTTTCATCCATAAAGATAGATCCAGCATCTATTGGACGTGTAGCAAAACACATATTCAAAGACTGATTAACAATGTGTTTCTCCACTTTATCTGTCTTTACATCAATCATTGCAAACTCAATATTATTACGAGTAGGCATATACTATGCGTTCATCTGGTTCAATCCGACAAAGAGTTTACCATCGCGAATGATCATTGCAGCTGGTGCTACTCTCGTATCCTCCTGCTTCAAATCATTAAGATCGATATCAGTGATCTTCGTCATTGTCACAGGATTGAATGCCATAACCTTACCAATACCCTGCAAACTGACGTAAGCTTTCTCGTTGCTTGCTTCTACAATGTTACAAGCAGATGCTCCTGCAGGAATAGACAAAGCACCTTCCTTCTTCCACGTACCATCTCCCATGATACGATAACGGTTAATCTCAGCTTTCGTATTACCCATATAATCAGGGAAAGTGTAGACATTTCCTGATTCGGTCACAATAGGTGTAGCACCAAAACCACAAGGGATACTGTTTTTATTATCATATTTTCCGGGTAAAAGACTTGGTAATGTTTGCACATACACATTACCGCTACTACCTTCAGGATTGGTAATTCCAGTTGCAAAGACTACACCATGGAATTCTTTTCCTTCTGGTTTAGGATCAGGACCTGGCGTAGGATCATCACCACTGTTACCACATCCAGCAAACAAAGCCGTAAATACTACGGCTGAAAAGATCAGTTTAAACTTTTTCATTGTTTTATTATTTATTGTAGGAATATTATATAGACTATATCAAAAAGCGGCATAATGCAATATGCAAAAGAAGATATAACCTTTCACAGTACATTTTACTATATAGAGCCCATTGTTCTTTCCAACGCTTTATAATACTATTTCAAAAGATATCTAACTTTGAATCCAATATACCGGCCAGGCAACGGACGATTAAATTCAGACACAACACGACGGTTAGTGAGGTTCTTCACCTTGAAAGTCAATGTCCACCGATCATTCCCAAAACTATGTTCCACCGCTGCATCCATCGTCAAAGCAGAAGGAATCTTCTTATCTTGATACCGACTTACTTCAAAATCATAGTAATATGTATGCACGTATGAGGCATCAAAGAGGAAACGTGTGTTCTGTTCCTTTCCTCCAAAGAGGTTTTCTTTATGGAACTCTGCACCAAAGTTTGCTAATAGATAAGGTACGTTTGGGATACGTTTCATATAGGTGGGATTCTCGACAGTAGTTCCTGGTGTCAACTTCCGCACGTCACGAAGGTCTTGATAAGTACCATTCGCATAAAGATAAAGTACTGGACAGACATCTCCCTTAACATCAAGTTCAACACCTCTCGTACGTACACTACCAAAGTTACGATAGCGAGCCATTGTTGGAATCATATCAGGTGTGAACCTTATCATGTCTTTCAACTGATTATAAAAGCCATTCAACTCAATCTCTACCAGTCCACCATGCTTCTTCAAATGTCGATAAAGCATACCGATATTTACTCCAGTTGTACGTTCTGGCTTCAGAGCTGGTGATGCAAGAATAGAATATCCATTACCAATCAGCTCCTCACTTGTAGGAATTCGCACCTCAGAATTGAATGAAGCCTTCAGCATTAAGTCCTCAGTAAACTTATAACGCATAGCATCACTGAAGCCAACATAAGACTTCGAAATCTTTACAGGCTCTGGTTCACGCACAGAATAGACATCTATGCTACGAGAATGTGATGAGAAAATAAAGTTCTTAAACGTGAATGCATTCTGGAAACGACCATCAAAGAGGGTCAGATCATATGACCATCCTAACGTAAGCGTGTTCATCTTACTTGGGAAATTAGACTTAAATCCTAAAGCTTTATCCATCAAAGGATCATTCGGGTGAAGTGAATTCCTATCAAAATAAGCATTAAAGTTAACACTATGGTGCATATCTATGGTATACCCCATATTGAGTTTCGAAGTCAACTCGTTCGAACGACTATGCCCATCAGATGGAAAATTATTCTGTTCTCCACCAAACGGAGAGACTGGAGGCAGTGCATTACCATCCCAATCATAACGATTCATGGCTGTATCATGCAGTCCATACTTCCCAACAACGTACCCAATATCGAAATCTAAGTCGAGTCCATCCAAGAAAAAGTCCTTACGTTTCAGCGTCAGAGCCGTTACTCCACTAATAGAATGGTTATAAGCTTCACGCACATCAAGGTCAATTCCTTGTATCTCCTGCCTCGTTTTCAGGAAAATCAGTTCGAACTTCATCTCATCAAACCACCATTTAGTAGCCTTAACTGACATTCCAGCCATGACTTTATTGAACTTGTCATGGTCTCTTTCCACAATTCTATTGTCCAAATTTGCCAAGGTCATCTTGTAATTGTTCTTTGAAAACGAGAAGGCACCACCTATACCAAACTGTAAACCACTCTTCTTGTCGGTCCGCTTAAACACTGTTGACACCTGATGAGTATTGAAAGAGCCAAGCTCATAAGAGAAATCTAAATAGACAGGAGGGTACTCTTTCGTCACAACATTAACTGCTCCACCTAATGCCGAACCACCAAACTTATAAGGAACGATACCCTTATAAACTTCAATACGCTCTATCATATTCGTTGGAATATCATTCAGTGCAACAAAATTGCTCAACTGTGACATAGGAGTTTCATCTACATACATTCCCATGCGTTTACCTTCTAAGCCACGAAGAGATATGCGAGAGGCACTACCTAACCCACCAGTATTGCGCACAGTGACACCAACTGTACGGGCAAGGACATCATTAATATTAGATGCAGTACCTTGTAATTGTCGTTGCCCGATAACCGATATCGGCATTGCAGACTCTCTTAACTTCCTGATTTCACTCCGTGCTGTCACCGTAACTTCCTTCATAGCAACGGTCGTATCACGCTTTACATCCTCCTGTGCATAACCTGTAAAGGGGAAAAAGGCAGATAAAAAGAACAGAGTTATTACTATCTTATACGAAAGAAAACAATAATGAATTCTCCCAACTATAAGAACTCTTAATTTATTCTTCATGTAAATTGTTGATTAAGGACTCTCTGTCAATTTCAATAAAGCCCTCGGTATTAAACAAGTTTATTCTAAATATTGGTTACAAAATTAAAGATTTACGAAATAATGGACAATACCTAAAACTAAGTAAATAGGCAAACATGTGGACGAGTTGCCAAGTTTACAAGTTACTTAATATACAATTAAGGACTTAACAAATTGTTTTACAAAATAATCTTCATGACTTATTGATTTCAGAAAGGAAACAGAGAAAAACAGAATTTATAACCAACAGATTATCAAACGGTTATGAAAGGCAAAGTAAAAGACGCCCTTTTGTACTTCAAAAGACGCCCTTTTGCAATGTAAAACATGCCCTTTTGAGATGCAAAAGGGCATGTTTTAAGATGCAAAAGAGCACCTATTGATTTGTAGGGTATCATTTATCATTACAAAACATGCACACTATCATTCTGTTCACACTGCAAGATGACACCCCCAAAGGCTGAGTCATAGACATAAAAAAAGAACGTATCAAAAGATTCTTGGTCCTTTAATACGTTCCAGTCTTTACTATTATTATCTTCAAAAGAGCTGTCCTGCTCCTTTGTTCTTACTTCTGTTTGAATCGCTCTGCCTGACTTTGAATCAATGCTTCATCCTCAAAGTAATTGATTTGCATGGCAGCACGCACCTCATCCATAGTCTTTGCTGCTACTTCACGGGCGTCAAGTGAACCTTTCTTGAGAATGTTATAGATCTCAGGAATATCCTGTTCATACTCATGACGACGTGCACGTATAGGCTCAAGCATCTTATTAAGAACGCTGTTGAGTAGTTTCTTACACTTCATATCACCGATACCACCGGCTGTATAGGCAGCTTTCAGCTCATCAAGACTCTTAAATTCCGGCCAGAATTCCGCAAAATCCTCATCTGTAGAGAAGGCATCAAGATAAGTAAAGACGGCGTTTCCCTCTACATGGCCAGGATCAGAGATATTCAAATGAGTAGGATCGGTGTACATAGTCTTCACCTTCTTCCATACAGTATCAGCATCATCAGACAGGTAGATACAGTTTCCAAGACTCTTACTCATCTTCTCTTTTCCGTCAGTACCAGGTAGACGACGTGCTGTTGCATTCTCTGGAAGCATGATATTCGGCTCAACGAGCACAGGAGCATATACCTGATTAAAACGGCGAACAAGCTCACGTGTCAACTCAAGCATTGGTTCCTGATCCTCACCTGCTGGTACTGTAGTAGCCTTAAAGGCAGCAATGTCAGCAGCCTGAGACACTGGATAAGCAAAGAAACCCATTGGGATATTAGCTTCAAAGTTGCGCATCTTAATCTCTGTTTTCACCGTTGGGTTGCGCTGAACACGACTAACACTGACAAGATTCATCAGGAAGGTGGTCAATTCTGCCAACTCTGGAATCTGACTTTGTATATACAACGTACACTTCTGTGGGTCAAGTCCAGCTGAAAGATAGTCTAATGCCACCTCTATGATATTCTGTCGAATCTTCTCTGGGTTATCTGCGTTATCTGTCAGGGCCTGAACATCAGCCATGAAGACAAACATTCTATCATAGTCACCTTGGTTCTGGAGCTCCACCCGACGGCGAAGTGAACCAACATAGTGACCAAGATGCAACTTACCAGTTGGTCGGTCACCTGTCAAAATAATCTTTCCCATGTATCTTTACTTTACTTTTTTATTCACGATTGGATGTCCCGTTCTGATGCTTTTCCTCATGTGGGGCAACATCTATAGTATCTGTTGGCTCTGAAGAACGCTTCTCTTCAACCTCGCTTTCGTCTACAGGAGCATCCTCTTCAGGGTCTGTTGCTACAGTATCAACTACTGGTGGAGGAGTATCTTCTACTGGGGCAGTGTAAGGAATAGAATCCATCAGAGTGGTATCAGCCGTTGATGCCGCTGGTGGTGTTGGTCTGAAAGCAACGTATGCACCTATTCCTATTGCCAACAAGAGCAGTCCTATGACTATTCCCCACAAGATAGTATTATGGTCTCCATCCTTCTTTTGTGGAGGATCGGATATCCCTTCCGCCTGTGGAGTATACTGTTGACCTTCACTTACCAATGGTAATGTGACCTCCATGGTACTATGACAGTGAGGACATTCGCACTCAATCGTTGATCCTTCACCTGCCTCAACGACGAATTGAGTACCACAGTTATCGCATGTTATCTGATATTTCATAACTTTACACTACTTAATACTTTCTTTGTTGCACCTGCCAGACTCTGTACGAACGCTCCTGCTTCTTGTCCACATGTGTCATAATAAGCAGAATCATCGCTCAACTGAGACATTATCAAGCTGAATGTCTCATAATCTTCAATCTCAATTCCTCCGCCACTCTGCAGCAATCCTTGTGCTTCAGCAAAGTGTTTGTTGTTCGGACCAAACAAAACTGGCATTCCCCAGACGGCTGCTTCAAGTACATTATGTATACCAACACCAAATCCACCACCCACATATGCTACGTCACCATAGTGATAAACGGATGACAACAAGCCGAAACAATCGATAATAAGTACGTCAGCATCAGCCACATTGTCTTCTGTTGCCTGCGTATAACGCACTACTTTCTTGTCCTTTATGAGTGAAAATATGAACTTAAGATGGTCCTCTCCTATGACATGTGGCGCCACAATGAGTTTCCAATCACGATGATTATTAAAATATTTCAAGAAGATTTCTTCATCAGGCTGCCATGATGAGCCTGCAACAAAGACCTTTTTGGGGTCTTCAGGAGTTCCTTTAACGAATCGTTCAACTATCGGCAACTGCTTACTTGCCTCTTTAATCTGCAATACACGGTCGAAACGAGTGTCGCCAACAACCATCGTATCATGTATTCCTATTGATTCCAAAAGCTTCCTACTCTCCTCATTCTGAACAAAAAAACGAGTAAAACACTTCAAGACTCGCCCATATCCACGTCCATACCACTTAAAGAATACCTGGTCAGGACGGAAGATACTCGACACACTATATGCTGGTATGCCACGGTATTGGAGGATATGAAGGTAATTATACCAGAACTCGTACTTAATAAAGAAAGCCATAACAGGGCGCACTGTACGAAGGAATTGACGTGCATTACCAACCGTATCGATTGGCAAATAGGTAATGATATCAGCTCCTTCATAATTCTTTCTCACCTCATAACCTGATGGAGAGAAGAACGTAAGCAGGATCTTATATTGCGGATAAGACTTCTTTATCTGCTCCATCAATGGTCGTCCCTGTTCGAACTCACCCAATGATGCAGCATGAAACCAGATGTAATCAGCATCGGGTTCCACCTTCTTACGTAGTGTTTGTACAGCATCCCGCTCGCCTTGCCACATCTTCCGCAGTTTATCATTGAAGATACTGCCAATGGCAACACCAAGCTGTATGATATACATTATTATATTATACATATCGGCTCAACTGTTTTAGCCCTTTATTTCCTTTACCCTAACACCTCAATAGCTTTATGCATACGTCTCAGAGTCTCCTCTTTTCCAAGGAAAGCAGAGATATCAAACATACCAGGACCTTTCCCAATACCTACCAAAGTGAGGCGGAAAGCATTCATAATGTCGCCCAGTTTGTAGCCTTTATCCTCTACCCACTTCATGACAACGGGCTCTTGACCTTCAACTGAGAAGTCATCAATCCCCTCTAACACGTCAGCCAACTCCGTCATCTGCTGAGCAGAATACTCTTTCCAACGCTTCTTTACCGTCTTCCCATCGTAAGTTGTTGGTGCAATAAAGAAGAAAGAGCAAAGATCCCATAGCTCTTTCACAAAGCTGACACGGTCCTTCATCATATGAACAACCTGCCTTATCTGGTCCATTGTAGCCTCAATACCATTATTAGCAACAATAGGAGCAAAGAGTTGAGCTATCTCTTCATCACTCTTACGCAGGATATATTCGTGGTTAAACCATATCCCTTTCTGATAATCGAACTTGGCTCCACTCTTTGAACACTTAGTAATATCAAAGGCTTTTACCAACTCCTCCAAAGTAAAGAGCTCTTGTTCTGTGCCAGGATTCCATCCTAATAGTGCCAGGAAGTTAACAACAGCTTCAGGGAAATAGCCACTTTCACGATATCCAGAACTTACTTCACCTGTCTTAGGGTCATGCCATTCCATTGGGAACACAGGGAAACCAAGGCGGTCACCATCACGTTTGCTTAACTTTCCTTTGCCTTCTGGCTTTAACAATAAAGGCAAATGTGCAAAACGAGGCATACTATCCTCCCAACCAAATGCCCGATACAACAATACGTGTAACGGTGCACTGGGCAGCCATTCCTCACCACGGATGACGTGAGAGATTTCCATCAAGTGATCATCAACAATGTTTGCGAGGTGATAAGTAGGAAGTTCGTCAGCGCTTTTATAAAGAACCTTATCATCAAGGATATCACTCTTGATACAAACATCCCCACGTATCATGTCATTAACATGGATTTCTTCACCCGGTTCTATCTTGAAACGAACAACATACTGCAGCCCATCTTCTATCAGTTTATCAACCTCTTCCTTTTGCATTGTCAACGAATTACGCATCTGCTGACGTGTATGGGCATCATATTGGAAGTTTTGAATCTCATTACGCTTAGCCTCTAACTCTTCAGGAGTATCAAAGGCAATATAAGCTTTACCTGCCTCTAAAAGCTGATTGACGTACTTCTTATAGATTTCACGGCGCTCACTTTGGCGATAAGGACCATGTTCCCCACCGAAGCTAACCCCTTCATCAAAGGTTATTCCTAACCATTTGAAAGAATCAAGGATATATTCCTCTGCCCCAGGAACGAAACGATTAGAGTCAGTATCCTCTATACGAAAGATAAGTTTACCACCATGCTGACGTGCAAAGAGGTAATTATACAGAGCAGTACGCACACCACCGATATGTAAAGGACCTGTAGGACTTGGTGCAAAACGTACTCTTACATTGCTTTCTGCCATTGTTTTAAAGATTATTTTTGTGCAAAATTAATGCTTTTTTTTGACTATACGCCATATTTTTAGTATTTTCGCAAGCCAAAAGAGGTTTCATGAAACAATTGTAAATATGATAAAATTTAAAAATATAGAGAATCATTATTGGCGTAATATAGCATCAAGATCGGCATTGGTCATTGTTGCCGTGGTGCTGATAGTACTCTTTCTGCCACGTACGGAGGGTAAACTCTTTCATTATGATGAGGGAAAACCATGGATGTATGGGCAACTTATCGCCAAGTTTGACTTCCCTATTTTCAAGACAGAGGAGGCTCTCAAGGCTGAACGTGACTCCATGATGAAGCATTTCCAGCCTTACTTTAATATCAATCCTACTGTTGAACAAAAGAATATTATGCGCTTTAGAGAGGCGTATAAGAATGGTATTCCAGGACTACCAAAGGAATATACAGAGGTAATAGCACACCGTTTACATGATATTTATGAAGCGGGAGTCATTGATCCTCAACAATATTCAACATTAGTAAAGGACAGTGACAATCTCATTCGTGTTGTTACTGGTAAACAAGCTGTGAGTGTTCCCATCAATAAGACATACTCTACGATCGGTGCTTATGAGCATCTTTTTATGGATCCAACCCTTGGTCCTAAGCGTTCCATACTACAACAGTGCAACTTGAACGACTATATTGAGGCGAACTTAGTCTATGATAAGGATCGTAGTGAGACGGAAATGAATGATATGCTCAGTCTTATTCCACAGGCATCGGGTATGGTTATGGAAGGACAACGTATCATTGACCGTGGTGATATCGTTGATGCAAAGACTTATCGTGTACTGAATTCTTTTGAACAAGCCATGGAAAAGCGCAATGCAACCAAGGCTGAAATCACCTCAACACTCATAGGACAGACTATATATGTACTCATCCTGATAGGTTTGTTTACACTTTATTTAGCACTTTTCCGCAAGGATTACTTCGACAAACCACGTTCTATATCTCTCCTTTATGCAATGATTGTCATCTTCCCTATCCTGACATCATTAATGATGGAGCACAATATCCTAAGCGTTTACATACTTCCATTCACCATGGCACCTATCTTCTTCCGTGTGTTCATGGACTCCCGAACGGCTTTTATTGGCCATGCTACAATGGTACTCATCAGTGCCGTAGCCGTGAAATACCAATATGAATTTATCATCGTACAGCTTGTTGCAGGACTTGTTGCCATCTATTCGCTTCGGGAATTATCCAAAAGAAGTCAGATTTTCCTAACGGCGTTACTCGTAACCATCGGCTCTGCAGCTGTATACTTTGCTCTTCAGCTCATTCAAGCAGACGATTTGTCAAAGCTTGACCAAACGATGTATTACCATTTTGCAGTCAATGGGTTCTTCCTTCTCTTTACTTATCCGCTGATGTTGGTCATAGAGAAGACCTTTGGATTTGTATCTACTGTTACTATGTTTGAGCTTTCAAACACCAATAGTGAGCTCTTGCGCCGACTGAGTGAGGTGGCACCAGGTACCTTCCAACACTCTATCACCGTAGGAAACCTCGCAACAGAGATTGCAAACAGGATTGGAGCGAAAAGCCAACTGGTACGTACGGGAGCACTCTATCATGACATTGGAAAGATGCTTAACCCTGTTTTCTTCACAGAAAACCAAGCTGGAGTGAATCCTCATGATAAGTTGAACGACCTGGAGAGCGCCCGTATCATCATCAGTCACGTCACTGAAGGACTCAAACTGGCTGAAAAATACAATCTACCACGAGAGATTAAAGAGTTCATTACGACACATCATGGTACAGGACTGACTAAATACTTCTATATACATTATAAGAATGAACATCCTGACGAGGAGGTTAACGAGGAGCAGTTCCGCTATCCAGGTCCTAATCCATTCACACGTGAGCAGGCTATCCTCATGATGAGTGATACCGTTGAGGCTGCTTCACGCTCTCTGAAGGAATATACTGAAGAGAGTATCAGTACTTTGGTCAACCGACTTATTGATGACCAGGTTGCCCAAGGATTCTTTACTGACTGCCCAATCACCTTCCGTGACATCACTGCAGCCAAGAATGTTCTTATAGAACGACTGAAATCAATGTATCACACACGTATTCAATACCCTGAATTAAAGGTATAATACGGATCCTATAAACAATAAAAGAGAGCGTTATTACCACATGGTAGTACGCTCTTTTTTCGTTATACAGACACCAGAAGTATATCACTTAATGTCAAGATAAATCACAACACGAAAACAATACATGCTCTTTTGCATTGTAAAAGGTGCCCTTTTGCATGATAAAAGATGCCCTTTTGCATGGTAAAAGACGCCCTTTTGAAGTGCAAAAGATGCCCTTTTACAACGTGATTTGTAACCTACTGATAATCTTTACGTTACAAACAGCAAACAGCACAGATTTCTTGTGTTCAACTAAAAATACCCATCTTAAAGTTGTAAGACTTTTTCAAACCACCCATTCACGGCTCTTAGATATCCCGCACACCCCACAACTCCTATTAACAAAACGAAGCATTAAGGAGAAAAACAAGATAAATATTTGGAAGTTTAGGACAATATATTTAACTTTGCAGCCAATTATTATACGATTTAAACATATTTTCAAACTAATAATGAAACATCAGAAAATCGTTATTGCAGCAGCTTTGCTGGCAATGGCAACTACTTCACAAGCCGGAGGACTGCTTACAAATACCAACCAAAGTGTTGCTTTCAACCGTAGTTTTGCACGTGAAGGTGCTATCAGCATTGATGGTGTGTATTTCAACCCAGCAGGTGTTGTCTTTTTAGGTGATGGTGTTCACATCTCTTTAAGCATCCAGAATGTTTATCAGACACGTGAGATTACCTCTTCATTCAGTGTACCAGCATTTGCTAATACGCCTTATGAATACCCATTCAAGCTCAATGGTGGTGCAGAAGATGGTAGTAAGTTCTATAAAGGTAAGGCTTCTGCGCCTATCCTTCCCTCATTTCAGGTAGCCTATAACAAAGGTAACTGGAGTCTTCAGGCTGGTTTTGGATTAACAGGAGGTGGTGGAAAGGCTACGTTCAACAGTGGTTTGCCAAGCTTCGAACGTCAGGTTTCATTGCTTCCTGCCCTTATCAACCAGCAGCTTCCAACCTTTGCACAGCTTTTAGGACAGCAAGAAACACCAGCAACCTCATATAGTTTGCAAAGTTATATGAGTGGTCAGCAATACGATTTCGGCTTCCAAATTGGTGCAGCATATAAGATTAACGAGCATTTATCAGTATTTGGTGGTGCACGTTTCAACTACATCTACAACAAATATCAAGGCAACATCACAAACATATCTGCCAATGTTGGAGGCAACAACCAGAACCTTTACAACTATTTTGATGACAAGGTAAAGGCTCTAACAGAGAAGGCTACCGCCTATCAAACCAAAGCGGCAGAGTATCAAGCACAGGCTGCAGCTGCTACAGACCCAACCACTAAGGCTCAACTCCTTGGTGCTGCACAGCAGTTTGCAGCCGGTGCACAGAAGATTGCAGCTAGTGCTGACAAGTTAAGTAGCAGTAAAGAACTGGTAAAAGACCGTTATCTCGACTGCACACAACGTGGATGGGGTATCACGCCTATCATCGGTATAGACTATCGTACAGGCAAATGGAACTTCGGTGCACGCTATGAGTTCACAACAAAGTTCAACATTGAGAACGATACAAAGCGTGATGACACTGGTCAGTTCCAAGATGGTGTGAACACACCCAACGACCTTCCAGGTATATTAGCACTGGGTGCACAATATGAAGTCAAGAAGAATCTGCGTGTTATGGCAAGTTATCACTATTACTTTGATAAGGATGCACGTATGGATAAGAACAAACAACGCGACTTGGCACACAACACTCAGGAGTTCCTTGCTGGTGTTGAGTGGGACGTAACACCAACAGTTACTGTCAGTGCAGGCGGACAACGCACTCTCTATGGACTTGGAGACGGTAAATATCTCTCTGATCTCAGCTTCGTAACCAGCAGTTATAGCTTCGGATTCGGTGCTAAGATAAAGGTTGCTAAGAATGCACACCTGAACGTAGCATACTTCTTCACTGACTATTCTAAGTTCAATAAGCAGTATGATGGTGAGATAAAGGTAGGCACACAGAGCATAGCTACTAAGAATACTGATATCTTCACACGTACAAATAAAGTATTAAGTGCTGGTATAGACATCGACTTGTAAGCAATCAAAGACTATAGACATTATAAAAGGCGGAAGACAACAGGATGTGTCCTGATTGTCTTCCGCCTTCAGTTATACTATATAATAAGGTGTAAGGAGCTTAAATCTTACAACGGATCCACGTCATAATAAACCTGCAGAGCACCATAACGTTTATCTTTCATCATGGCATCGAGCACTCCACGAAGATACTGACGGACACGTGGAAGGTCTATCCCATTCTCTAATTTCAGTACTACCTTGCGAATACTCAACGTCTTCACACGTGCTACAGCAGGCTTATCAGGACCGAGAACACGTGTCCCAAACACCTCCCGAAGTCTGCTTCCAAGTTCCAAACCAGCTGAATTAACGATATTCTCATCCCTGTGTTTCAAGTAGACATACACCAGATGATAGAAAGGAGGATAATGGAAATCATGCCGTTCTTCCAAGAGATTGGTATAGAAACCACGATAATCATTTCTCACTACTTGCTGTATAACGGGCAATTCGGGACTCTTTGTCTGCAGAATCACAAGCCCTTGTCTCCCCTTTCTGCCAGCTCTTCCACTCACTTGGCTCATCATCATAAAGGCTTGTTCATAAGCACGGAAGTCGGGATAGTTCAACATTGAGTCAGCATTTAATATCCCCACAACAGACACTTTATCGAAGTCAAGTCCCTTGGAGATCATCTGTGTCCCTATCAAGAGATTACTCTTACCCGTAGAGAAATCATATATCAGACGCTCATAAGCATTCTTTGTGCGGGTAGTATCAAGGTCCATACGAGCAATTCGCGCCTCAGGAAGGATATTACGAATCTCGTCTTCAATCTTTTCTGTACCATATCCACGACCTCGGATGTCCTTGCTTTCGCAACAAGGGCACTCCTCTGGCACCCGCATGGTATATCCGCAATAGTGGCAGGTGAGAACATTGAGGTTCTTATGGAAGGTCAACGACACATCACAGTCAGGACATTTCGGTACCCATCCACACTGTCTGCACTCTACCATGGGCGCGAACCCACGCCTGTTTTGGAACAATATGGCTTGCTCACCTCGCTTTAAAGCTTCACGAACAGCTGACAACAGACGTGGAGAGAACGGACCTGTCATCATCTTCCTGCGGTAGAGGTCTTTCACATCAACCACTTCTATGGCAGGCAGATGGATATCTTTATAACGCCGAGTCAGCTCAACAAGACCATACTTGCCCTGTTGTGCATTATAATAGGTCTCCATTGAAGGGGTGGCTGTACCCAAAAGGGTCTTTGCACCGGCATACATCTGTGCCAGAACAATAGCTGCAGAACGGGCATGATAACGTGGAGCTGGGTCTTGTTGCTTGAAACTTTGCTCGTGTTCTTCATCGATAATGACAAGTCCAAGGCGCTGGAAAGGTAAGAATACGGCACTCCGAGCACCGAGTATCACGTCGTATGGCTGGGCTGATAGTTGTTTCTGCCATATCTCAACACGCTCTGCATCGCTGTACTTACTGTGATAAATACCCAACCGATTACCAAATACGGCTTTCAAACGTTCTGTTATCTGTACGGTAAGGGCTATTTCCGGTAAGAGATACAACACCTGCTTGTGCTCGTCAATGGCTTTTTGAATGAGATGGATATATATTTCTGTCTTCCCTGATGACGTTACTCCATGCAGAAGTGTCACGGGATGGCCCATCATTTGAATAAGAATCTGATTATATGCTTCGGTCTGTGCCTCATTCAAAGGCTTGATATGCTCTGGATGAGGGAGTACGTTATCATTCAAACGCCCTACTTCCTTCTCATACGTAACAAGGAGTTTCCTGTCTGTCAATGCTCGAATAACGCCAATCGTGGTATGCGTATCGTTCATAAGCTCCTCCCGTGTGACCTCACGAAGAGGTGTTTCTGTCGTTAGATGCTCCACTCCATCCACTCCTGCGAGCCGAAGATAAGCCATAAGGACTTCCACTTGCTTTGAAGCGCGCTTCATTGCATCAATCATCAACGTGAGACTACGTTCATTGCGGAAGTTATCAGCAAGGCGAACGTATAACTCTGTGCGTGGACGATAGCCGTCCTCTGCCTTCAAACCAGATGGGAGGGCAGCCTTATAGACATCACCGATAGGCGACATATAGTAATCGGAAATCCAACGCCAAAGCCGTAATTGCTGGGGAAGAAGTATGGGAGTAGCATCCAATACCTCGAGAATATCCTTATAAACAATCTTCTTCTCATTGTCCACCACCCCACTACCTGATGCCGGGAGGGCAACGGGATACTCAGCAACAATACCAACATACGTCTTACTTTTACCTAACGGGACCCTGACACGTACCCCCACTTGCACCCGAGATGCCAACGCATCAGGTACGCCATAGGTGAATAAGCCTTCAAGAGGTAAGGGTAATATGATATTTGCGTATGTCATTCGTTTGTCTCCTGTTCAATGTCTGATTAATATTATCCAGCTGAATGTTATCTGGTTTGCATACAAATGTACGAAGAAAAGCAGAGATTACGGTAACTTTAAAGTACAATAATGTAAAAACAACACTGTGATATACAACTCTCTTCTGCCTACCTTAAGTACAGATAAGCCTTACATACGCCACCATCACCGGTCATCTGAATGATAATCTATCGTCATTCGCATGGTTACTAACCTTGATAATGACTATTGGACACGTCTGTCCAATCTGTTAGACACGTTTGTCCAATTCGTTAGACACGTCTGTCCAATTCTCTGGACACGTCTGTCCAATCCGCTGGACACGTTTGTCCAATTCGTTGGACACGTTTGTCCAATTCGTTAGACACGTTTGTCCAATTCATTAGACACGTTTGTCCAATTCGCTGGACAAGCTTATCCAAGTCGTTGGACACGTTAGAAGAAGGAAGCATATCTTATTGTTTACATATACACAGATAAGAGAAAAAGAAAGTCCCCGTCAGTCTAAGATCTCTTATTAGACTGACGGGGACATTCCCTCTTATGCTCTTAATCACCCTCAACGGGTGTATGTAATGCTCAAATCTATTGGCTCTACCTTAGAAGAAGTAAGCTACACCCAACTGCCAAGAGTTGTTACGGCTGCCTTTCTTCTCTTTCTTCTTAAGTCCAAGTGCATCACCAGCAGCATCTGTTGCTGTCTTCCACGTTACATCAGCAGTCTTACCACAAACCACATTGTAATTTGCAGTCACCTGAAGATGCTTCAAAGCAGTCACACCAAAACCAAGGTTAACACTGAAATCGCTCTTCTTCAGTGCATAACTGCTTCCTTGCGTCCAATGGAAGTCCTTGTCACCAACATTAAATCCAATCTGTGGACCAGCAAAAGCAAAGATACTTGCAGCACTTCCTAACCCTACTGAGTAGCGGACATTAATAGGAATGGCAATCTGCTGCTGCTTCACCGTCTTCTTATCATCATCGTATGTCAACTTTGCCGCACGATAATCATAGAGCAAAGAGACATCCATACCCAAGCCTACAACAGGAAGAGTGAACTTTACCGTTGGACCAATGAACCATCCAGCCTGGTTGGTCTTATCGAATACATCACTATTGAACTTCATATCTGTCACATTCAAACCAGCCTTAACACCAAACTTTAGGGGTTCCTGTGCATTTGCTGGGATAGCAAACAGACTGGTAATAGCTGCTAAAGCGATAAAAAGTACTTTCTTCATAATAAATAATTTTAATGAAAACTACTGCCGAGAACTTAGTTCGTAAGCAATAGGTTATCCTGGTTTGACAATCTTTAGACTTACTTAATGGCGCTCACGGCGTACTGTCACACGTGCAGATCCACCAGTAGCAGCACTACTCCCTGACGACCGACGACTACTACGAACAGAGCTTGAACCGCCTGCTCCACGACGTCCACGTGCAGATCTCTTAGAAGCCTTAGCACCGTCTGCGGCTGCAGCTATGCTATCGAGACTATCACGACGTGACGGATCACCATAGATATTCCGCTCGAATGTAGCCAACTCACGTTCAATCTTCTTCTGTTCTGCACTCAAAGCAGAGTCATTAGAACAATACTGGGCAAGGGTCTTACCGAGCATATTCGTCGTCTTATAGATCTTTCCATGATACATATTCATGGTGAAATAATCATCAACACTCATCGTGGCAGCGTTATTCAGATTACTTGTCATAATGGTCTGCTTGGCAAGGAATGGTGCTAAATCATCATATTTCACCCAAAACAACGGATACTTCACCTCACCATCACCGAAGTCGTCCTCACGATACATAATCGGACAAAGTGCATCAACCTTACGATGGAAGGTTCCACTGTTCTGATCATAATATGCACTCTCCTTCAGATAATAGCCTTTAACCTCAGCTGAAGGGATGTCACTGTTATCAAGACGAATGCCATGGTCGGTACGTTCATAAAAGATATGATAGTTATCAAGGAACTGCAATGGCTTAACACGTGCAGAGTCGGTAAAGACTTCGTTGCCATCCATACGATACGTATAGGCGGCAATACCACCACGTTTAGGACCGTTCATCATCAACTTAAAGATATAAGTGAAGAGATTCATCTGTGAGCCGACAGGCTCTACAGGGTAATACAGTCCGGCATTAGCATCATCATCCAACTTCAACTCACGATAAATATCACGCCGCCAGACAACATCTTCTTCCATAGGTGCTGTCGTCGGAAAAGATATCTGTGCCCGAGTACTGATGGTATTAGCAGGTGATTGGCGCTGCTGAGTCCTGCGTGCGGCAGGCTGGGCTGATGCCATAACGGCAAACAGAACTGTACAACCTATAAGAAATATTCTTTTCATTGCTTCTTTATTTTTTCTTTTCGTAGGAAGAAAGGAACTACATGGGATGTGTTATGCTTATTTCATCTGCCCTTATAGCCCCTCTCAACTTCATTTACTATCTCACGATGACCTCCATGTTACGCCCATTAAGTGTTCGGGTTGTTCCGTCTGGACCATGGACAACGACATTTGTAATATAGAATCGTTTATTACGACTTAACTGACGGAACTGTTCTTTCTGCTGAGCAGAGAAAGATGCACCATTACTTGACAATGGAACAGCATTGCCCATATTATCAAAGAAGACAACACGGAAGCTGGTTACAGTAAATGGAATATCAAGCAGACCATCATCAATTGCGGCATGAATACCCGGTGCTGACATGAGTACGCCTTTAGAAAGTGGACCGCTCTTGAAACGGTCAGCGCCCATAGCGATATAAGGTGATGGGTCAGGTAACTTACGAACACGGAACTTATACTCTCCTATCTTACGTCCCTTAGCTGAAACAGAAATAGTAACAGGCTGCCCTACTGCGGAAGGACGAGCTACGAAATGTCCACCACCTCGTGCGATAAGTGATCCGCCCGACATCGTTGCCTGTACATCTCGTTGTGACGTATTAGGAATACTGATGGTGATTGGATTGTCGAAACCAGCATAAAGCACATTCATTAAATCGGCTGCAATCGTTGCCATGCCGTCAAATGGAGGTGTCTTCTGCATACCGTCAGGACTAATATAACGCTTAGGCTGTGGTCCACCAGTGACCCAATAGTCCTGTGAGAAGTTCCTTCGCAGCACATTTCCAGCCATATCCTTAATCAGGATATATCCACTCAAAGTATGTTTACCAGGAGAACCTGCCTTGACAGTTATCTTATTGCCTTGAATAAGCTGTCCATTGACATAAACCTGAGGTTGCTGGGTAGAGTCAACTGCACCCATAAACATCTGGGCTGTCATTGTCTCACCAGGATAAAGACGCGTCTGACTTGGGACAACAAAAGCCTGCAGCTTATTCACACGTATATCTTTCAGACCGACATTAGCTACTAAAGTATGGAGGACTTCACCTTCTGCGTAGCGAACGTCACTCTGAAGTTTAGACAAAAGCGTGACAGCAGCAGCCGTTGGCATGTTCTCAAACATGTATTCTTCCCAATTCTTACCCATTGAATGAGAAGGAACAGCAGTTGAAAGGTTGCTGGCAATAATCTTCTTCTGACGAGAATCAGTAACAAACTGAAGAATACGAGAGCGATAACTGTTGATGGCTTCATAGAGCTTATGCCCTTGCCCGGTGCCAGGATTCAGCATCACGTAGCTTGCAGCCTCTATGTTATCCTTACCTTCTATCTTCTGAGGATCCCCATCTGGACCATCTGCTTCACGAACAATTGCAACCTTTAATGACTGTGCATAATTATAGAGAGAATCACTCATCTCCCTCACTGTTGATGCCATCATGAACCATTGCTTAACCTTCTGAGGGTTCTTACGCATCATTTGGTCAAGCTCACCGAAGATCGCTTCGTTCTCTTTAGATGAATTTCCCGTAGTGCGATTGAGACTCTCCTCAACAACAGAGAAGCCATTGAGTACCTCCGTTGAGATATTCAAAGCCAACATTGCCATGAGGACGACATACATTAAGTTAATCATCTTCTGGCGAGGGGAAATCTTTCTCTTCTTAATAGCCATTAATTCTATTATTCTTTGTATGTGGAGAGGAAACTACTACGCCTACTCACCAACCGTAAACACATTATAAGTTTTCAGGAGCAGACTGCTGTGGAGCTACACCAGGTGCCGCAACACCACGCATATTTACAGTCATTGCTTCTATCATACGCGCATAAATCTTGTTAAGCTGCTCTATCTGCTGCGCCATTTTACGCGTCTGCTCATTGATCTGATCTATAGTACCAATCTGCTGACTAGCCCCTTTAAGTTGCATTTCATAAACCTTTGCAATACCTGTAAGGGTACGGTTTAGGTTCTCCATCTCCTCACTATCACGAGTAAGGCGCTGACTCTGGTCATTGACTTTACCTAACATCTCCGTTAAGTTCTGCAAAGCTGAGACATAATTGGTTTGTGCCTCTACCATTTCTGGGGTCTGCTGCTGTGCATCAGCAATGGCTTTACTCTGTTGTCCAACCACAGCTGCTGCAATATCATCAGCTGAAGGCATTGTACGTTGAACCGTCTCTGCAACTTCTGCAGCTGAAGGAACAGTAACAGTATGATGTTCTGCTGTCCCTGCTTCTGACTCTGTACCATCAAGATACTCATCAGTGATATGTGTTGGAAGGTCACGACCATCATCAGTCTTATCAAACGGACGGTCAAAAGCTGAGAGGAAGAATACAATAACCTCTGTACCCATACCAAAATAAAGCATAATATTAGCTCCTGGCAAGTGTGTCAATTTGAACAATGCACCAAGGATAACGACAGACGCACCCCAACTATAACCATAATTCAAGAAAGTCTGTCCAGGAACGCTATCCATCCACTTCTGCAGACGGTAGACTATGTTATATTTACTGTATTGTGTCATGATCTTCTCTTTTTCTTACTACTTTTCTTATTCTCTTTAGCAGCCTCGCTCGATGAGCTTGCTAAGCTACGGACACAACGGAATCCGATATAGCTACGTGGCTGATTCTGATATTCCCAAGTACGCCATGCGCTGCGGATATAGCTTTCTGGATCTTTCCAACTACCTCCACGAACACTCTTCTTCTTTAAACGATAAGGATCCTCTCTTGCTGCTTTGTAATCTAACTGAGGATTAAAATCATTCATGGCATCAACACCAGCTTCCGTATAAATCGTACTGGTCCACTCTGCTACATTACCTGCCATATCATAGAGCCATTGGTGTTGGCACCGTAAATCCCGACCTTACTGGTTATGAGGTTTCCATCCTTCGTATAGTTACCACGATCTGGTTTAAAGTTAGCAAAAAAACAGCCATTACCATTCTTTACATTCTGATTATCCCAAGGGAACTCATCCTGATTTTTGCCACGAGCAGCATACTCCCACTCTGCCTCTGTCGGTAAACGATAACGTTGTACATAACGTGCTTCCCGACCTAAGCCTTTAAGAAGATATTCTGTACGCCATGCACAGAAAGCATTCGCCTGCTCCCAGGTAACACCCACTACAGGATAGTCATTATACGTAGGGTTACTGAAATAGTTCCGAAGATAAATCTCATTATCCGAATTACGGAAATCATTAACCCAACAAGTAGTATCTGGATAGATATTTACGATATAAGTATTAAGGAAATCCCATGGTCCGGTTAAAGGACGATTGATGGTTTCATTATGAATTACGCCTCTATCATCAACATAAGCCGTATCTTTTGAGATCATAACAACCTCATTTGGATCTACTGTAAGATCTGTATTAAGATTACGATCCTGAGGATTCATACGATTTCGACGTAAGGCTGCTGCAGTATAGTCGTAGATCTCATAACGATAATTCATCTGCTTAGCATCTAAGCTCTTCTCTCCAGTAACAGGATTTGTTACATAAAGGCTTTCAAAAGCACGCTGCTCATCTTCGTTAGGCTTGCGAGGTAAGCGTTTAGCCCAATTAAGATGTGGAGTAACAGGATCACCGTTCTTATCTTCTGTTATCATGTAAGTTTCATCACCACCATAGGCAGGATCAGCCAAACGGGTTCGAAGAATAGAATCCTTAACCCATTCAACAAACTGCTTATACTCTGAATTCGTAACTTCTGTCTCATCCATCCAGAAGCCATCTACAGAAATATCCTTCACAGGAGTTTTCTTTCCCCAAAGTGAGTCTTGCTTCTCCAATCCCATTCTCAACCAGCCACGCTTAACAAGTGTCATACCGTAAGGAGTGGGTTCACGAAAGCCTTTTCCCCCACCAACGCCAGTAACTTCACCACCACGCCCTGATGTTGAAGCAGACTTACCAGCAAAACATCCCGTAAGTGTAGCTAAGAAAGCTGCACTAAGACAAATGGTAATTATATTTTTTCTCATTTTCATAAATATTTCTACAGAAATCTAACACTCTTATGCTTGTTACGTCCTTTCTTTTGGAGGTTTATATCGGTCTGATAACTAACGAACAACTCGTGGCTACCGTTACCAAATGCTGTAGTTCCCGTATACATCTCATAACTATAACCTACATTGATTCCGTGGAAAGTACCACCAATATAAGCTGTAACGGAGTTCGTGGGACTATAAGAAACTCCTCCGTAAAGAACTTTCTTATCATTCGTATATACCAAACGCGCCGTAATATCTGCCCGATAAGTCCTTCCATCATACCTGGCTAATACGGAAGTCGGTATGCTTAAAAACGGATTCCTTAACTTAATATTGTATCCACCTGTTAAATAATAAGTCTTATCTATCTGTAATTCATTCTTTTCACCCAATTCTATCCGTGGAGAATTAAGGTGCTGGACTGATGCACCGACATACCAGTTCTTACGTAAATAATAGAAGCCAAGACCCATGTCAAGGCTGTTACCACTTAATTCGGCATTGGCAAGTGCAGGGTCACTCATGTCTTCCGCATCCAACTTACTCCCATCAAACTTCTCAAAGAGCATACCGAGTTGGACTCCTGCAGAAACCATACCACCCCATAAGGAATGACGAAAAGCATATTGACCTGCAACACGCTGGTGAGTAAAAGCACCTATCTTATCATTTAAGATTGAAACACCAACTCCATGATACTGCTTCATAAAATAAAGTGGCATATCAGCACCAACATAGAAGGTATTAGGATTATGCTCATAACCTGCAAAGTCAAGTGCATAGGCACCAACGACATTCAACTTATTATCCTTTCCCACTGATGCTGGGTTGAAAGAAGGCTCCATCGCCCAATAATGACTATAGGACGGATCATACTGTGCCATGGCAGGTAACCCTACCAGAACAGAAAAGCTGAATATAATACATAAGCGTTTAAACACGACTCTATAACGAAGAGTACATCAATTTATTGTTACATAAATAAAAAAGGTCACTCACATATATTATAATGTAAGTGACCTTTTTAATTTTTTAGTGACCTAATACTCATCTTCATTCCATAAGAAATCATCTTTTGAAGGGTAATCAGGCCATATATCTTCTATACTATCATAGACCTCTCCTTCATCCTCAATCTCCTGTAGGTTCTCAAGAACTTCAAGAGGTGCACCTGACCTCATTGCATAATCTATCAACTCGTCTTTTGTTGCAGGCCATGGAGCATCTTCAAGCTTAGAGGCCAATTCCAAAGTCCAATACATATTCTTGTTTTTTTACACGTTTCTAATTGCGTGCAAAAGTAATATTTTATTTTTTATTTGCAAGTATTTTCCCATCTTTTTTCACACTCATTCGCCTTTATGTTTAAATAACGTGACAAAACAAAGAAGTAATCTGACAACCTGTTCATAAAGGATAAGATATCGGGAGATAGCAAAACATGATGAGATAATGAGATAATCCGTCTTTCTGCACGGCGACAAACAGTCCGGCAAACATGGCATTGTGCTGCCGAAACCGTACCACCCGGAAGTATAAAAGAGCTTTGAGGTGGAATCTCTGCTGTCCAGGAATCAATGGAGTCTTCCATTTCTGAAATATGCTTCGCAATAACAGGCAGTGTTTGATCTGTTTCCGTATAGGTAGACAACACAGAACCGATCACGAACAAGTTTTCCTGCAAATGCTCTAAGGAATGTATTAGTGAAGTAAAATGAAGGTTACGGTCTTGGTTCAAAAAGGATATCAACAAACCAAGATGGGCGTTCAACTCATCAATAGTTCCGTATGCTTCTACGCGCAAATCATCTTTCGCAACGCGATGTCCACCACATAATGACGTTGTACCCTTATCCCCATTCTTCGTATATATCTTCATCTTTAATAATTAACTATATAATTCTGCTTTGTCATGTTTGTCTTCAGGAATACAATACCACAGTAGTACAAGTCAAAAGTTACCCCAACACGTGAATCCTTTATAAGTTTCTTCCAAAAGAGATTGGTATCCTTGTCTTTCTTAATACCTTCCAATACTAAAACAGAATCTGAGGAAAGGTTATTTAATACGCAATCAACGGAGTCTTGATAATTATTCGTCAGGGGAATATGAGCTACACAGCATTTGGTTGCTAAGTGTTCCTTATCATTAACGTCATCAAACGAAAAATCATGGTTGATTTGATGATAGGAAACCTTCTTACAAGCTGCCGTAACATAAAACCTATAACAAGGAGAGGAAGGGAAGAAATCAAGAAAGAAATCTGGTTGCAGGTAATTTACAAGACGAAAGTATAACTTGCATAACTTGCGGGTTCGCCTGTCTAAACCGTAAACAAGTTCTTCCAGATCGTTGTATTTATAATATGGATAATGCTCATTAATAACATAACGAATAAACTTATATGCCCAAGGAGAATGTACTCCAAACCCTCGGGAATACCGGATACGTCTCAGCCATACGATAGATCGTTTAATGAAATATACCATATAATAATATAATGTGACCGACAAAGTTAATATATTTTCCTTAAACTAAAAACAATTATACGGAAAGACTATATAGATTTAAAACACATCCTTCAGCCTATCTTCACAAATCAAGGAATGAAAAGGCTGATAAACTGAAGAACTTAAGGCATAAACATAAAAAGAGGACTATATCCAATGGATACAGCCCCCTTAAATATCAAACTAGAAAACTGTTACTTACTTTGTCTCGCAGCAGCAACTATCATCATGATGCTTATGTTGAGCATAAGCAAGAAGCATCCAAACATTCTTCTCCTGTGATGCCAAATAACCTGTCATCAGGTCTGCTGTAACATCATCATGGGCATCACCTGCCAAATCAATAAGGGCACGCTCCTGAGAAATGAGATTCTTGAAATACTCAAGAAGAAGCTCTATTGACTCTCTACCACCAACAACACCGTCAATCTCCTTGATGGTCGCAACTTTCAAATACTCACTGTATCTGCTCTCTGGATGAGCACCCAACTGTAGAATACGCTCTGCTATCTCATCGACATGAGCTGCAGCCTCATTATATAACTCCTCATACTTAGAGTGCATTGTAAAGAACTTATGACCCTTTACATTCCAATGAAGATTACGGAGGTTGGTATAATAAATCTGATAATCTGCCAACAACTGTGCAAGTGCATCCTTAACCTTATTTACCTTACTCTCGTCTAAACCAATAATTTCTAAATTCTTCATAATCTTTTTCCTTATTAAATGTTGTTATCTATTTGTTTTCTGATGCAAAGGTACAACTTGCTGTATCAGCTTCCAATAGATAAAATCTATAGTAATATTGATTCTATCTATAAAACAACAAATCACATTGATTATCAACACTATATAAACATTAAAAGAAATAAGAACAAAGAGTGTTTTTTACTTCATAGATATTTCCTCTCCTATAACTTTCTCACTATCTTACTCCACTATCTTTATTTTGAAGTTGTATCACCTCTCCCATATTATGGATATAAAACATAATAAAAATATACCTCACATTATTACTTCAAAAACCCTAATTAAGTTTTGTTTTTAGTTGCTGTCACTTTTAACACTTTGTGTAATCAGCTTATATACAGATGGTTAAAAGCAAAGGAAGAGTGACAGAAATGACAGCAAAATCAGAAATGGTATACGGTAGGCTTTTGTTCTTGGGTGGAAAAGGGGAGCTGATAGTTATGGGATATGCCTGCTCATGGTAAAGCACTCTAGCGCAGATCCTCGTAAGATTATCCGCCCCGACGTATACCACCGCACCATTACGGACTAATCAGAAATATGTTTACAAGAAGCGATAGTTACAAGTTCACAAAATCAGGAGTTATGCAAAGCTTTCAGACTTGTATACCATTCTCTATCAAAGACTTACAAATGCCGTTCTAAAAGACGCCCTTTTACCGTGCAAAAGGGCGTCTTCCACACCTCAAAAGAGCATCTTTTACCATGCAAAAAGGCATCTTTTACCGTGTCAAAGTCCACCTACTATTTTCAATTTATGAATCTTTATTACAACCTTTCTTATGCCCTTTTCTTTTTCATAACAAGCAAGTACTTCTCCCCCTGCATTATTATAACAACACCATAAAAACAACCGCTTTACAATTTTCCTGTCACTTCTGTCACTCCTCCCCATTTCACAATGCATTGATAACAAGCCGTTTATGCGAAATGTTAAAAGTGACAGCAACTAAAAACAAAAACTATGTTAGGGTTTTAGAGTAACAATGAACTATGCAATACCAAAGAGTGTAACTGCAGAAAAGTTAATCTTTCCTTATTGTCATAAGGATGTAATGGACATTTGAAAGGTTGAATCCCTCACTCAGGATTCAACCTTAAATTTTACTTAATAGCAAGAGGTTTAACGTATGCTAACAGCCATAAATATGGATACAATGCCGATAGCCATACCCTTATATA
>NZ_BAJX01000010.1 GCF_000613925.1 Prevotella histicola JCM 15637 = DNF00424 | reverse complement strand
GTAACTTTTCTTCCCAATGATGCCCAACGGTCGATCTTTTTTAAGGCGCTTAGAGGCGCTTGCATTCGCTCTTCTCGCCCTTTTCCGTTACATAAGAGAATCGTTCCGATGCAGTTGGATTCCAAATTATAGTAACTTCCATCTGCATCTGGGCTTGCAAAAAACTCACAACAAGAATCCTCCCATACGTGTCCCAGATCTTCCCCTGCAACAGCCCTGACACCATCTTCTTCTACACGATAATGTAACAGTATGGTATCACCTGTATGAGCTATGGCAAATTCCACCTTTGGACAATATGGAAATGCGTGCCAGTTAATAACATCTATACTGTTGTAAGGTATATTATTCTGATTAAACAGGGCTGGAATATCAACCGCCTTAACCTGAGAGAGTCTTAAATGTCTTGCTTCTAAATACTTCACAGCTTCAATATTTTCTTTATAAACTCATTCATCATCTGATCATGACGACGCACATCATGATAAAGTAGTAACTGATTACGTGAACGAACATAATTATGTTCAGCATATTTCGTCTTAAAATAGACATCTCCATTGATATAATCAGCAAGGAAACGCACACACTGCATAAAAGGGAACAGTGCTACAGCATAAGGAAGATGGCTTATCTCTATGGCTGTCAAGAAGCTACCTGCAGTACTAAGATACCCCTCTGTAAAGGCACAAAAGATGTCTTCCTTTAAACCAACCGCTTGATAGTCATCACTATCTTCAGCGACATAGTTAGCTCCCGTACGTAAAAAGTCACCATAATCAGAGAAAATAAAACTCGGCATTACCGTATCAAGGTCTATGACACATAGTACTTTTCCATCAGAATCAAATAGCATGTTGTTGACTTTCGTATCACAATGACAGATACGCTTGGGCAAAACCTTATCACGATAGAGCTTTTCAGCAAGACACATTTCATCCGCATTACGTTCTATCTCACTGAGAATATCCCGGACAGAAGCAACCCGCCCCATCTTATCAGCAACAACAGCGTCATGTAACTGGTGCAGACGGAATTCCATATTATGGAAATTCGGTATGACTTCACCTAAGGGTTCATCTAAATCAAGCAATATCTTCTCGAAATTCCCAAAGGTTTCACCACAGCAAAAGGCACTTTCAGGACTTACTTCTTCCTTTGTAAAAGAGTCGGGAATAAATACACTCATTCTCCAATAGTTACCGTTAGCATCTTGATAATAGGTCTTTCCACCTACAGACTCGATGAAATGTAGACACTTACGATTGATATCTTCTTCACCTAACTCTTTCAGCTTATTGCGGATGTGTCTGGTTACTGCTTCTATATTATGCTGCAAAAGATTAACATCAGGGAACACATTGTTATTAATGCGCTGTAATATATAATCAGGAGTATCTGCAGCAATGGTAGAAACTCTCAATGTCTCATTTATCAATCCATTCCCTATGGGAAGGATATCTTTTATTTTCCCTTCTATCTTAAACTGGGAAACAATATTATAAAAATCACCCATACTAGCTTCAGAGTTAAGGTCTATCTGTCTTTTTAACACCGAACTGTGAAGGTTTATCACCCATCGTAAACTCTAGAGTGCCCCCTCTGACGATATCCTTATAGTCTATATACGAACGTGTATACGGTTTACCATTCAGCTTTGCACTCTGGATGTACATGTTCTTATCACTATTATTATGCGTTATGATTCGGAAAGTCTTACCATTACCAACATTTATAACAGCGTCATCAAAGATTGGTGAACCAATGATATACTTGCCTCCAGCTGGTTCAACTTGATAGAAACCCAATGCAGAGAGTATATACCAGGCTGACATCTGGCCAACATCCTCATTACCACTCAGCCCATCAAAATCATCATGATACAGGTTCTTTAATACATAACGAATCTTCTCTGCCCCTTTCCAAGGCTGACCAATATAATTATACATATAAAGTATATGATGACTTGGCTCATTACCATGCGCATATTGTCCTATTAGACCAGTGATATCTGGTGATGCATCTGCTCCCATATCACCACTTACGATAAAGAGAGAATCGAGTTTGGACACAAAAGGCTTCTCTCCACCAAAGGCTTCAACCAACCCGTGAACATCATGTGGTACCAACCAAACATACTGCCAGGCTGTTCCTTCAGTATAATCATCTTGGCGATGTACGGTATTGAATGGGTCAAAAGGTTCACGGAACTTACCATCAGAGGTTACACCACGCATAAACTTAGTCTTCTTATCAAAGTAGAAGTCCCTATATGACTGGCTTCTCTTCATAAAATACTTATAATCTTCCGCTCTGCCTAATTGTTTTGCCAACTTCGCAATGCACGCATCTGCCAAAGCATATTCCAATCCTTTCGCTACAGTTTCATGCTCAGGGTCGAGATCACAAGGTATATAACCGTACTTCTTCAATAGTCCCAAACCTCGTTCATTACGCATCGCAGATGCCTTTGCAGCCTCAAAGACAGCATTTTTATCCACATCAAAGCCTTTCAAAGCTATATCCGTCAATACTGGAATACCAGGATTACCAACCATACAATCAGTTTCATTACCCATAAGATGCCACACAGGAAGCTTTCCTTGTTGCTTAAAGATATGCAACATGGTCTGTGCAATATCTTTCTGCATATCAGGATGAAGAATTGTCATCAGTGGATGTGCAGCACGATATGTATCCCATAAAGAGAAAGTAGTATAGTTCGTGAAGTTACCCTTATGCGTCTTACCATCTGCACCACGGTATTCTCCATTAACATCACTGAATACTGATGGCGCTATCATCGTATGATAAAGGGCAGTATAGAATATTTTTCTCGCATGTTCATCCTGTGTTTTGATAGCAACCTTACCCAACTCTTGATTCCATTCACGCTTTGCTTGAGCCACAGTGTTGTGGAAGTCCCATCCAGGTAGCTCTGTTTGCAGATTCTGACGGGCATTATCAATACTAACAGCAGAGATTCCTACTTTAACAAGGAGGGGTTGTTCTGTATTATTATGAGCAAAGATGCCAATACTATCCCCCTCATTCGACTGTAGCTTTACTGGTTGTGAGAACTCTGCAACAAAGTAGACTCGTTGGTCTTTTGCCCATCCTGTAGACATACGATAGCCACTCACCGTCTTATCAGACTCTTGCTTAAAACTGCAAGAAGTCATCTTGTCCCATCCGATACCTTGACTAAGATTGAGTACAATATACCCCTTCGAAACATCTGCAGGGAACGAATAACGATGAAAAGCAACACGCTTAGTAGCCGTCAGTTCAACCCGTATACCCGAAGCGAGCATCACAGAATAGTATCCTGGACGTACATGTTCAGCACGATGAGCAAACTTCACCTCACGTTGTGACGCATCAACCGTGGGAAGAAGTGACACATCACCTAAATCTCCTATACCTGTTCCACTCAGATGCATCTGTCCAAAACCTATCACAGTAGAATCACTGTAATGATAACCAGAGCACCAATCCCATCCTTGTTTCTTCTGTGTAGGACCTGATTGGATAATACCAAACGGCACATTTGCACCTAAGAATACATGCCCATGTCCTCCTGTACCTATAAAGGGATTGACATACTGCGTATAGTCCTGTGCCATTACACAGACATTTGCGACCGCAATCAACACAAATGTTAAGAGTCCTTTCTTCATATTTTAGCTTATTCTATTTCCTATTGATAATAATTTCATCTGTGAAAATCCATGCATCAGGCTCACGAGAGAGCGCTTTCATGCGAACATATCTACCTTTGACATTCCCCTTCCATACATAAGGATAGAGTAGATAAGGGACATTAGCCTTAATACCAGGGTTTACCTTATCAATTGTTTTATAGTTTTTTCCATCATCAGAGACCATAAGTGTCACGGATTCTGGGGCATATATAACAACATCATACATGTGCATAAAGTCTACTTCTACATCCCTGATATCAGTGATTTTCCCCATATCAACCACCACATCCATTCCTGTACTATCTATAAAGCCCTGCCAACGTCCTTCAAGATAGCCCCAATCACCACGCAATCCATTGACTAACGAGCTGTCGCCTTCAGCCCGATACTTCTCAGAATAGCGTCCGAGATAAGTGACTGGCTTACCCAAAGCCTCATGTATTGTAATACTTCTGCTCTCTTCACGAGGTCCTTTTTCCTTTGAAAGATCAAACACATGATAGCCTTCTTTCTTTAAACGCTCAACATTTACCAATGCTCTTCTATGGAAGTCAACATAACCTGTAGGCTTTTTTGTCCATCCTGTCTCTGCCAAAGCAAATAAACGAGGATAAAGCATATACTCCAGATGATCAGGTTCGGATATGAATTCTGTCCAAACGCAGGCTTGTACACCGTCCATATACTTCTCTACATCCGTACCTTTATAGGTCATAGGAAGTGGATTATAACTATAAATCTTATCCAAACGAGTATATCCGCCTTGTGCTTTGGGCTGCCCCATTGGGTCATCCTGATACATATTAAGATAATAATACTGCTGCGGAGCCATCACAACATGATGCTTATGCTTAGCCGCTTCTATACCTGCATCAGTTCCACGCCATGACATTACGGCAGCATTGGGGGCCAAATTCCCCTCCATTATCTCATCCCATCCCAAAAGTTTACGCCCATTCTTATTCAGAAATTGCTCTATACGATGCGTAAAATAACTTTGAAGTTCAGCTGTATTCTTGAGATTGTGCTCTTTCATCAGGCGTTGGCAATCAGGGCAAGTATTCCAAGTTCGACGCTCAGCCTCATCTCCCCCTATATGAATATACTCTGAAGGGAATAGCTGCATAACTTCTTTCAAGACATTCTCAAGGAACGTATAAGTTTTTTCCTTCCCCACACAGAGGTCTGATTGTGTATAAGGCTTCCCTGTACATGACAACTCTGGATAAGCATACACTACCTCATCACTGTGTCCAGGCATCTCTATCTCTGGAATAACAGTGATGTGACGTGCTGCTGCATAGCGCACAATATCCTTAATATCTTGCTGCGTATAATAGCCACCATACGCTCCCGGAGTTCCTACTGGACAATACTTACGGTCTTTTTCCATCCACCATTTCACCCAATCAGACTGTGTTCGATAGGCTGTCTCATTCGTTAAGCGAGGATACTGTTTCACTTCCATACGCCATCCACCGCCATCCGTGAGATGCCAATGGAAGCGATTGAGCTTGAAATAAGCCATTGCGTCCAACTGCTTCATGATAAACTTCTTTGTCCAAAAGTGCCGAGAGCAGTCTATCATTAGTCCACGATAAGGGAAACGAGGCGTGTCTTTTACCTTCACACATGGTATTTGACGACCTTTCTCTAGCTGTGCTAATGTCAGCAAACCATAAAATAATCCGGTTGGAGTCAATGACTGTATAGTTATAGACTTCGGTGAGACTTCCAATTCATACCCTTGTAGGCGTGCACTATCCTGTGCTTGTGTTGCCTGTAGAGCTGTCCCAGTGCATATCAAGCGGACATTATATGCTTTTGAAGGCTTCTTCATAGAAATTAGAGGCATATCCATATCATCAGATGTGAACTGATTCAACACTTTAAAGTCTTGCCCTGTAAGATTAGTCACCGCCTTCAAACCTTTGTTTAGGGTAAAGTAACCTTTTGAATAACTAATATTGTTTGGTTGTGGGATAACATCTTGCGCTACGACTGACACTGATGAAAGTATCGATAGAAGTAGAAGAGCCACACTAAAAAGAATTTGTTTCCTCATACGATTCGTTGAGTTATTGGATTATTGATTGTCGAGTTAGGATATAACTCTCATACTATTTCAAATAGAACTTTAGTTCACCGCCCTTCAAGAGTTCGTCATTTGTGATGCGATAACGATTCAATGGCTTGCCACCCAATGTTACTTCTCTAATGATAACAGCATCAGCATTAGGGCGGATTGTCTCTATTCGAATACTATCCCTACCCCACTGAGCTTTATCCAAACGGATTGTTATCTTATCAAAGACAGGAGAAGTCAGCGTATAAGACGGTTCTCCAGGACAATCAGGATAAAGACCTATCATGTTGAATACAGCCCATGCTGACATTGTTCCCGTGTCATCATTACCAGGAATACCCTCTGGTGCATTCTTGAAATACTCCTTGAGAAGCTTGTGTGTCAACACCTGTGTACGCCATTCTTCCCCTTTGAAGTAAGAGAAGAGGTAAGGATAGGCAATATCTGGCTCGTTTGCAGGATCATAATAACCCTTATCAAACACAGATTGCAGCTTATCTACAAACTTTTTTTTGCCCTCCCATCAACTTAGCGAGCCCCATGACATCATGCGGAACATAGAACGTATAGTTCCATGCATTACCCTCATGAAAACCTGGAGATGGTTCAAAGTTCTCGCCTTGTCGCGGATTGAAAGGCTTATAAAAGGTACCATCAGGCATCAAAGGACGTAACATTCCATACTCTTTATCAAAATAATGCCGATAACCTAGTGACCTGTTATAAAACAAGCGAGCATCATCTTTCTTTCCTAAAGCATCCGCCAAACGCGAAAGAGCATTATCGGCAATATAATATTCAAGTGCATGTGAGACTGAATTATCATATTGTTCATGTAGAGCAACGTACCCTTTCTGCATATACTCGTCATTGTCTGGGCGAAGAGGATTATCCTTTCCCTTCGTCAGGGCCGACTTTCTAAAAGCTTCGTAAGCTTTGGTGATATCGTAACCACGCAGTCCTTTCAACCAGGAATCTGTGATAACAGGAATTGCAGGATCACCTTCCATCGTATAAGTCTCACGTCCATAGAGTTCCCATTTGGGCATCCAGCCATGCTCATCATACATCGCAATCATTGAACGAATCATGTCACGTTGTCTTTCAGGATACACAAGAGTCAGTAACTGATGTACATTCCGATAAGTATCCCACAAAGAAAATACAGTATAGCGATTACCGTCACTTACCGTTCTGATATCATTACTCTCCATAGCGGGATACTGTCCGTTAACATCCTGCAGAATATTCGGGTGAATAAGGGTATGATAAAGTGCCGTATAGAAGATGGTTCGCTCTGTCTTTGTACCTCCTTCAACAAGGATACGAGACAAATCGTCATTCCACTTACGGTTAGCCTCAGCATGAATAATATCAAAATCTTTACCGCTTTGTTCCTTTTCCAAATTCTCACGGGCATTTGCGATACTCACAAATGATACTCCCATCTGAACATCTATTTGTTCGTTAGCCTCTGTATTGAAGTTCATCCACACCCCAATATCATCCCCTGAGAGTTCTTTTTGATAAGATGTATAAAGTTTATATTTACCATTATCGGGATCCCACTCAGCCTCTGCACCTTTCATTGTGCGTTGCTTCTTCCAGTAACCTGATGCTAACGGCTGCCTACTGATGCGCATAACAAAGTAGATTGGGAACACTGCCTGTGAATTATAACAGAATGTTCCTTGCAGTTTTACGCCTTCCCATTCCGTATCACTCACTTTCTTTACCATTGCACCCGACTCATTTGTCAAGCCCTCTCCAAGGTTTAAAAGAACATGACTCTCTCCTTTAGGGAATGTGAAACGTGCAACAGAGCTGCGTAATGTAGCGGTAACCTCCGTCTTCACATCATATTTAATAAGGTGGTTACTGTAATACCCAGGATGTGCCACTTCCTTATCATACGTACTACCATATTCCTTATAATCGACATTCAACTTCCCTGTTGTCGGCATAAGCAATAATGACCCTACCTCTGGGCAGCCAACACCACTTAAGTTGACATGAGAAAATCCCGTGAAAAACACATTATGATACTCATAAGGCGTAGACCACCAACGCGCATCTTTATCGTATTTATTCAGATCTGAACCCATTACATTAAAAGGAACAACTGACATCAAACCATTTGGACACACTGCACCGGGGTTAGTAGTACCAAAATTAGATGTACCTATAAAGGGATTAACCAAGTCGACTGGCTCTTCTCCACCCTTATCTGTAGCCTTAAGAGAAAGAAAAGACAAGGAAACGAGAAGTGTCAAAAGAAAAGTTCGCTTCATACCGAGTATTTGATGATGGGTAATGACGTGTTTACAAGCATTCCCTATTGGGGACAAACGCTCCCGTTTGCCCTCAATATGAATACTATTTTCTTATAAAATACTATTGTTCTTGGTGAATTCAACAATCTCTTTGATATAACCAAAAGCCATACCAACGACTGTATCTGCTGCACCATAATAAACTGCTACACGTTCACCATCCTGTAAAGCAGCACAAGGAAAGACAACGTTAGGCACGTCACCTTGCAATTCATACGGTGCATTCGGTGCAAGAAGATAAGGGCGGGTACGATAGAGTACCTTCTCTGGATGGTCCTTATCAAGGATAGCAGCACCCATTGAATAGCGGAAACCATTGCAAGTGGTAATCACACCATGGTAGAAAAGCAACCATCCCTCATCTGTAAGGAAAGGAACGGAGCCTGCTCCAATCTTCGTACACTGCCATGCACTCTCTGGGAAAGGAGTAACCTTCATCACACAACGGTGTTCTCCCCAATATTTCATGTCGGGACTGAAGCTAATATAAATATCACCGAAGGGTGTGTGACCATTATCACTTGGACGACTCAACATGGCATACTTACCATTAATCTTCTGTGGGAACAGCACACCATTACGGTTGAAGGGCAGAAATGCATTCTCACACTGATAAAATTTCTTAAAGTCAAAAGTATAAGCAATACCAATAGTTGGACCATGATAACCATTACACCATGTAATCCAGTATCTATCTTCAATCCATGTCACACGTGGATCGTACTTATATTCTGATTCTATCATCTCTGTGTTACCAGCTTCAAACTTAATTGGCTCATGACTAATATCCCAATTAAGCCCATCTTTGCTGAAACCAACAAAGATATTCATCTGGACAGCTTTGTTATCACAACGGAACACACCAGCAAAACCATCTTCAAAAGGTACCACTGCACTGTTGAAGATACTGTTTGATGATGGAATATGATAACGATCGATGATTGGGTTCTTTGAATAGCGCCACATTACATCATTACAACCTACAGGACGCTCCTCCCAAGGCATAATATCCTTTAAACTTTTCATTACTAATAGTTTTATGTTTTTAGCTCTGTGAAATCTGATATATACATTAATAGTACAAGCAAAGTTAACCTTTTACTATTAGAATTAGCAAGCTTTTACTATTCATTAAATTGTAAAAACACTAATTAACACATATTGAACAAGCTGTTTATAAATGAAATAAATTACAGGACAATTACTTCTCTATAGGCTTAACCTGCAAAATTGATAATACTTATGCCTCTAACATACTTCATAATATTAAGTTGGAACAAGATGATGAAAAGTGAAAAAGACATGGAATTAAAGGTGGTAAAATCACTTTACAGTATTTAATAGTACAAAGACTACAAAACGAAAGAAAACCGTCTTTTTCTACATTTATAACTTCAACAATATCAATCAGTTACAAACAGGTTCGTAAAAGGGCGTCTTTTGCATTGTAAAAGGGCATCTTTTACACATCAAAAGGGCATGTTTTACAATGCAAAAGAGCACCTTTTAGAAAGCAAAAGATGGTCTTTTAAAAAACAAAAGGGATTTTATTTTACAAAAGAGAACAACCTTACGTTGTTGAAAAGATAAAAGAATAAAAAGTAAAAAGGATTTGAGAAAGGTGAAAAGGAGAAAAAGTAAAAGACTAAAAAAGATAAAAAAGAATTTGAGAAGTAGAAAGTTAAATAGTAAAAACATAATATCAAGGTAAGCCATCCAACTGGGAACAAGAAAGAAACCTACCTAATTATTATTTTTTACATATACATTTGGCAGTCTGATAATAATACATTACTTTTGCAACGGCTTTCAAAATGGAAGCTAAGGGGTGCTTGCCTGTTTGGGCTTGCTGAGATTATACCCATTGACCTGATACGGATAATGCCGTCGTAGGAAGACTCCCCCTTTTATTTTTATTTAATATCAAGACCTGGGATATGAAAAAAATCATCCTGTTTGCTGCTACACTGGCATGCGTGGCAGTAACAAAAGCACAAGTAACAACCGATACTCTTAAGCAGCAACAGCTGGATGAGGTCGTTGTTGCAGGAGTACGTGTGCAAAAGAATGCTCCTTATGCTGTGTCAAACATCAAGAAAAGCGAACTTGAATCTTTCTCTAAAAGTGGTAGGGAACTACCCCTTCTTCTCTCCATGACGCCAGGTGTACTGGCTTGGGGTGAGAATGGATTAGGTACAGGGACTGCTGCTATGCGCATTCGTGGGGCAGCAGGAAGTAGAATTAACATCACACTGGATGGCATTGCACTGAACTCTCCTGAGGACCAGACTGTCTTCTGGGCGAACATGAACTCTTATGCAGCACTTATGCGGAGTGTACAGATACAGCGAGGCATAGGAACATCAACCAACGGAGATGGTGCTTTCGGGGGTTCTGTGTCGTTGGCAACCAACATTCCAAGCAAGAAACCGAGTGTTGAGGTGAGTGGTTCGTATGGCTCTTACAATACTTATAATGCAGGAGTAAACTTCTCTTCTGGGCTACTGTTCAATCATCTCATCTTTGATGGAGCATATCATGAAACAGCAACAGATGGATATGTCCATGGCACAAGCGGACGATCTGGCTCATACTATGGAGGATTGACATGGCTGGGGAAGAACTTCCGTATCAGTTACAAGAACATTGGCAACTTTGAAAAGACAGGACAGGCATGGAATGGTGTAGTTACAGGAAGTAATGACCTGAGTCTTATGGATGGTACATACGGTACGACAACAGGTATTACCACCTACAAAGACATGTACAACAGGGGATTAGGTAAGTTTAACCCATTATACGAATACCTACAGACAGACGCTTCAGGAGCCTTCGTCAAAGACGCAAAAGGCAACTATCTGACGGCTCGTTATACAATGCGTGATGGCTCTTTATGGAACAAGACAACAGATAACTTCTATCAAAACCATAACCTCCTCTCATTTGCTTTCCATCCTTCAAAGCACTGGAGTCATAATGTGACCTTGCATTACACCTACGGTTATGGCTACTATAGCGAATTCAAGCATAATACAAAGTTTGCTAAATTCGGACTGATCTTTACAGATAACAGTGGACAAGTGATTAAAAAGTCAGACTTTGTACGCCTTAAAGGGTTAACACAGCACACTTACGGGATTGCATACACAAGCAACTACAAGGATGAGAACTGGAATGTGACAGGTGGATTAAACCTACAGCTGTTCCGTGGTGGACACTTCGGATACCTTACTTATATTAAGAATACGGAAGCAGATGCAAAGTATCGTGCAGGAGGACACAACTACAAGTACTATGATTCAGATGCTCATAAATATGATTACAGTGGATTCTTCAAAGCCAACTACCACTTTGCTGATTATTGGAATGTGTTTATGGACTTGCAATATCGCCATGTTGAATACATGACCGACGGAGAAAATGACCGTTTCTATAAGGTTGGTAATACTTATCAGAACCAATCTCTAAATATCAGCGAGCGTTATGACTTCGTCAATCCCAAAGCAGGTATCAGCTATTACAGAGGAGGACACAAGGCTTATGCATCCATTGCATATGCTAACCGTGAACCAGAACGAAATAACTTTACTGATAATGGAAGCTATCCCGCACCAGAACCAGAACGTATGATGGACATAGAATTAGGATACCAATACAACGGTCGAAACTGGAACGCTGGTATAAATCTCTATTACATGGACTATAATAACCAGTTTGTACAGACTGGAGCACAAAGTGACATCGGTGAAAATCTCACAACAAACATTAAGAGCAGCTATCGAATGGGAGCAGAGATTGAGGCAGGATGGAGTCCGCTCTCATGGTTAACAATAGAAGGTAACGCCGCACTGAGCCGTAATATCATCAAGGACTTTGATGAAATGGCAAGTGTTGATTGGGAATCTTCTTTCCGTAAGATCCATTATGGGCACTCTACCCTCGCCTTTTCACCATCAGCTATACTCAATGGAATGCTCAATCTCCACTATAAAGGATTCGAAGCGATGTGGCATACAAACTTTGTAAGCCGTCAGTATCTGGATAACACTAAGAACTTGACACGTTCTCTGCCTTGTTATTCTCAGAGTAACTTAAACTTCAGTTATACAATTCGCCCTGCAAAGCACATCGCAGGACTGAAGGAAGCTGTCTTAGGAATGAACCTTAACAACATTTTCAATCGTCACTATGCAGCAAGTGGTTGGGTTTACAGTACTATTCTCGATAATAATGGCCATCCAAACGAAAACCGTTACACACAAATTGGATTCATTCCAATGGCAGGATTCAATATTATGGGGAATATAACGTTAAAGTTCTAAATGGATACATACCAAATATTAGATATTATTGGTTGCATTGTAGGTCTCATCTACATCTATCAGGAATACAAAGCAAGTATATGGCTTTGGATGACAGGCATTATTATGCCTGTCATCTATATGTTTGTATACTATGAAGCAGGGCTATATGCTGACTTTGGTATGCAGATTTATTATACACTTGCTGCCATATATGGTTATCTTTATTGGAAATTGGGAAAGAAAAAAGGGACGGAAGACAAAGAAATTCCTATTACACACTTCCCTCGGAGATACATTATACCAGCTATTATAGTGTTCTTTGTGCTATGGATTGCTCTGTATTACATCCTTATCTGCTTTACAAACTCCACAGTACCAGTACTTGACAGCTTCGGAAATGCCCTTAGTTTTATCGGACTGTGGGCTTTAGCAAAGAAATATCTTGAGCAATGGTGGATATGGATTGTCGTTGATGCTGAACTATCTGCACTATATATATATAAAGGTATACCTTTCACCGCCATGCTTTATGCATTATATACGGTGATAGCTGTGGCTGGTTATTTTAAATGGAGAAGATACATTAAACAACAAAAGTAAGGAAGAACGTCTTCTAGAGATAAAACACAGGAGAGTTTTTCACAATACTATTAGATATTAATTTGAATGGACATAGAGAATAAAAACAAAGGGATAACGGACACACTTGAGACATCAAACAGTCTGATCACACCTTCTCAGAAGTGCATGAAAGAACTTACTCAAGTGAATTTCTCTGCCATTATCCTCGCTGCAGGTGACTTCCCCAGTCACCCATTGCCTTTACACCTCCTGCAAAAGGCACAGAACCTGGTTGTATGTGATGGAGCATTGAGTGGTTTAATAGAGTTGGGTATAGAGCCTACAGCTGTTGTTGGGGACGGAGATTCCCTAACAGAGGACCTAAAAGCCAGATATTCCTCTATCTATCACCATATCTCTGAGCAGGAATACAACGACCTGACCAAAGCAACTCTCTTTGCACGTTCACACATGAAGATGGATGCTCCAACTCACACACGCCCACAATTCTGCTATCTTGGGACAACTGGGAAACGCGAAGACCACACCATTGGGAACATATCACTTATGCTGTACTATTATAGACAACTGGGAATTCAACCAACAATGATTACAGATTACGGATGGTTTGTACCTGCAACGGGGACAAATAGCTTCACATCCTTTCCCGGACAGCAAGTAAGTGTCTTCAATTCCAACTGTAAAATGCTCGCAAGCAATGGCTTAAAGTGGGATATATACCCTTTCACAGAACTATGGCAAGGTACACTGAATGAAGCACTCGACACCTCTTTCACTATCAAAGCAGATGGTGATTATCTGATATACAGGACATTTTAAAGAAAAGTATAGAGACTAAAGATACAAAAACTTCCAAAAAGCCCCTCTGAAATCCTTATTATAAGGAAATCAGAGGGGCTTGAATATATGTCCAAAAGGTTATTCTTATTTCACAAAAACTTTCGTGGTCTTACCGCCTTGACGCTTGATGTAAATACCAGATGAAGGGTTTGTAACCTTAATACCATTAAGAGTGAAGTACTCTGCAGGGGCTTCATCAGACGAATCAACAGTAGAGATACCTGTTGGGGCATTCCTTACTGGCTTCGTTATTGTGACCCGCTTGCTTGCAACATCAATCGTAACGCTATAGGTTCCGGCTTCGGTAATGTTCCACTTATTATCGTTTCCACCAAGCACAGCAGTGTAATCATCCTTTCCACGGAAGAAGAAATCTTGGGTGAAGTCCGCAAACTTATTGGTAGCAAACTTCAGTTCTCCAGGAACAAGATTTGCTTTCGCTGTAAACTTAGTAGGATAGTTCTCATCTTGAGTCATCTTAATGCCTCTCTCTATAGTCCATCCGCCTGGCGTAGCACTACCAACAATCCACAATGAAGAATAAGTAACTGGAGTGTCCTGATAACGTACCTTTCGGATAATCAGTGCTGGTATATAGAGGTCGCACACTATCTCATAATTACCAGACTCCTTTACAACGAACTTGAAATCATGATCTTTGTCGTCTTTATCATTTGTATATCGATATGGAACCAGCATAGACATGGAACCTTCTTGCAACTCTTTTCTTGAAGATTCAGCACGGTATTCATAACGTTTCCAAGCAAGCTCTGTCAAGAACTTGAACTCTTTACCTGCTTCAAGATGGGTAACAGCCTTGAATGTTGTAGGACCTACTGGTGTCATTACAATTGATTTAGGCAGATTCCATGCACTGTACGTTGCATCACCAATGAGTATCAATTCTTTATCTGTAGACTCAACTGAAGGTTCGTCCATATCTACCTTATCGCAGAAGATTGTCATTGCCTCGATATCAACCGTCACATCATACGTACCCACAGCATTCTCTGATAGTGTCCACTTACAATCTTTCTTTGCTACTTCATCACCGTCCACACCAAATACAATCCTGTGCTCATTCGTAGGATCACGATAATACGTTGGCTGATCAAAACCAACATTCTTGCTTGTAAGTATCTTAAACTCACCTTTCTTCAGTTGTACACGTGCTGTATATACCGCAGGGTCAGCTTCACTCCTCTTCAATTCTACAGCTTTACCTGGATTCCAACCAGCAGAAGTTGCACTGCCGATCAACCAGAGGGCAGGATAATTCACAAGAACTTGGTTTTCAGACAAGGTAACTACAACCGTCCTGTTGTTCATATTACAAACAATATCATAGTTACCAGACCTCTCTACAGAGAACTTTGTATCAGTAGAGGAAGGAAGAGAAGGTACAAAAGTTCCAGGAACACCAGGATTCAATACCGTGTTATTCGCTGGTCTGTAATCAATATCATCATAAGAAAGCATAGACAGAAACTTAAAGCCTTTGCCAGCTTCTAAATATGTGGTTGTCTTAAAGACTCTTCCAGCCTGTCCTGTATGCTCCAGATATATGGCATTATCAAGATTCCATCCTGCAATTGTAGCATCACCGACGAGAATGACATCATTACCAAACTGTGGCTTATGCCCTGCTGGATCGTCTATCTGCTTAATGGAAATGGTCTTTGCAGGAACATCAACAGTCACATTATACATACCATCTTCCATTATTCTCCACTTATTATCTTCTCCACCAAAAACAATTTTATTTTGATCATTGACATCACGGAAGATATACACACTATTATCATATCCCCACTGCTTATTGGTTGTAAACTTAAACTCACCTTCCTTCAATTCAACCGTTGCTGTATAGCATGTAGGATTACCTGAGTCCTGACTTAATAGGACACCATTATTATAGTCCCAGTCGCCAGCTGTGGCGTCACCTATCATCCATAAAGCAGCATATCTGATTTCCTTTGCTTGGTAAGCAACCTTCTTTACCTCAATAGTCTTTCTAGCTAAATCACAAATAATTTCATAGTTTGCAGATTCAGAAACCTTGAATTTACCATCTTCTGATGCTCCTTTAGAAGCATATAATTTGTATTTTATACCCGACTTCAAGACTACATCGGAAGCACCAGAACGATATTCGAGCTTCCCCCACTCCCTTTCTGTTAAAAACTTGAAGCCTTTACCTGCATTCAGATGTACAGTTGCCATAAAGACATCAGGATTGTTCGGAGACTTAACCATGGCAGTTGCCTTCACGAGGTCCCAACCTCCCCATACTGCATCCCCCACAATTGCAAGGTGATCCGCAGCCTTTGCCGTGATCGCACTCACTGCAAACAAGGCAAAACATAAAACAGTTTTGGTAAACGTTTTTAGATTCATAAAATGATTTTTTAGTTAAAAACTTATTAATAGATTGTTTCAAGATTGCTTAACAGGTCAGTATTCAACACGATAAAAGATTCATTTTTCAAGTGCAATATTACAAAGAATCTTTGTAACAAAGACCTTGTAAAAGAGGAAGAGCCACATAATATAAATTGTATAATACAGGCATTACCTTAATAAGGCTTATAAACAACTAACAGTCAAACGGATAAAAAATGTATAAAACACAATTATAAATCGATATATCAAGGAAAAATACAAACGGAATTATTGCTATGCTGTCAATGTTTTAAGCACCAATTAGCCAACAAAGTCGTATCATATATTAATCTTATAACGACAGAAATGAACCTATCTCTTCATTTCCAATCTATGTGCGGTAGCCCAGCACTTATAGAGTTGCAGTCCAACACCTATGGAGCTAGAGCTAACGCCAACTGTGCTGAAAGATCAACACATTGCAATATATCTCTTATCGGGATATAATTTGTAGTGTGGAAACTACTCCAACACCTAAGATCAAACTAAAATCATCTGATTAGAAGCCTCGCTTATAAAGCGTTATAAGCACCTCTATTTGAATATAAATCCCATAAGGAATGGTATATTATCTAAGTTTTATCGGTCAGCAATAAAACAAAATAATAATATATGATGAGCTAACGATAGTAACGTTCTGAGTATCTAATAACAAAAAAATACAACTTAGACTACTTTCTCTTGCCTGAACTCATACGACCTAGGATGAGAAACAAAAAAGTCTGCTACTCTCGTAGCAGACTCACCATATCAGAATTATGCTTTTAATTTAAAAGAATTTTCTATACTTGTTAGCTCAGCATGAAAGCCTTTATCTAATTTTAAACGGTCTTCAATCTTTGAACAACTATGAATAACTGTGCTATGATCGCGATTACCGACAAGTTTACCAATTCTACTTGCAGGCATCTTTGTATATTTCTGCGCCATATACATGCTCACCTGTCGTGCAATAACAATATCTTTCTTACGTGAACGTGAATTAACAGCCGACATAGTAACGTTGTAATGTGAGCAAACTTTATCAAGAATATCATCTATTGTCAAAGGCTCATCGTCTACTTTAACGGCACGTTTAATAACACGCTCAGCTAATCTCATATCAATATTGCTATTATAGACAACGCTATAAGCAAGCAATGAATTGATGACACCCTGTAAATCGCGTACACTCCCATTGGCTGTTTCTGCAATAAACTGAACAACATCCTCAGGAATATTTAAGCCATCACGCTTGATTTTATTACGCAGAATATCTATACATAATTGTACATTGGGCTTCTCTAATTCTGCTATCAAACCACAAGAGAAACGAGTCAACAGACGATCATTCATGCCTTTCAGATCCACTGGAGGACGATCACTTGCTAAAATGATACGCTTCCCATTACGAAAAAGATGATTAAAGATATGAAAGAAAGTGTCTTGGGTCTTTGAAGCCGTAGCCCATTCCTGAATATCGTCTACTATCAGAACATCTATAGTCTGGTAGAAATTAATAAAGTCATTGGTTGTATTTTGCAAAACAGAGTTGGTATATTGCACTTGAAACAGGCGCGCAGATACATATAACACTCGTTTTTGAGGATAAAGTTGCTTTACCTTTAAACCTATTGCATTAATAAGGTGAGTCTTTCCACAACCAGAAGGACCATAAATAAACATTGGATTAAACTGCGTAGTATTAGGATGTTCTGAGATAGACAAACCTATTGAGCGTGGCAGCTTATTACTATCACCTTCTACATAATTTGTAAAAGACTTATGAGGGTCTAACTGTGAATCTAAATCTTGTGGAGCTGCATCTAAAACAGTAGGGCTTTGATTACCTCTAGCAGTAGGACGCTGAGAAGAAATATCTTCTATAACTTCTGCTTGTAAATCTTGTGACAGATGATGTTCCTGGTCTGTTACAACACGATACGTCAATTGTACACCTTGCCCAAATACACGAGTCAAGACCTTACGTAATAAATCTACGTAATGTTCCTCCAAATATTCATATACAAAAGAACTTGGAACTTGTAACAACAATGTCTTAGAGGCAGGCTTATATGATTGAAGTATAAGCGGGCGGAACCAAGTATCAAACTGCTGCTCAGTAACATTCTCTTTAATGAGCTGGAGACAATTATCCCAAAGATTCTTAGGATTGACGTTCATTTTTGATTAATTAATATTTTATGTAATGCCTTTCTGTCAAAAAGCCGTTTTATCATTATCAGTGCGATTGCATGTGCAAAGATAGCAATTTATTTACAAAGAGCGAATTGATACATTATATTAAGGGAATTAAACAAAGTAGGGAATATCTTTGTTTTAAAGCAATTCATACGTATTTCCCTCATAGCATATAACATCATAGAGTTGCATAATTGTAAACATCTGATATACAACAGCGTTACTATAGTATGCAAGAAGAGGTTAACCTTTAAGTGAAACAATAGCAGAGGTTAATTGAAATCACTGATATTCATAACTATCACCAATTAACCTCTGCATGTGAAACATCCCTTTTACTATTTAGATAGTTTTTAAATTACTTATCTTTCCGTCCAAAGAGAGAGAAGTGGACATACCGCTTTGGATGTGCTTTGACATTTACCATCAAACTATCAGCATTCCGAATAGTACTATTTAGATTATTATATAACGAGGCATCATTAATAAGTAAGCCTAATGAACCTTCATTACTATTCAGCTTTGCAGTAAGACTATTCACATGCTCTAAAGCTGTATTGACCTTAGCCATTGTTCCTTGCACATCAATACCATTTACCTTATCATTTAAAGTTGCTATCATTCCATTAGCTCCACGAATAACTCCACGTGCTTCTGTAATTCCACCGTTAGCGTTCACCATCATACCATTAGCGTTATTGAGGACTTTTCCAGCTCTATCAGTCAATACAGGTAAAGACCTATTCAATTGAGCAAGGAACGTATTAGCTTCCTGTGTTGTGGTTGTAAGATTAGAAGTTATCTGCTTCACATTATGCAAAGAGCCTTTTAAAGCAGGATCAGCTAATAAAGAATTAACACTAGCAAGAATACTATCCAGTTTAGGCAGCATCTTTTGAATAGAAGGAACCATACTTTTCATTGTACCCAACGTACCATCATTGATACGGCCATCAATTACACCATTCTCAGCCAACATTTGATTGCTCTTACCAAGAATTAGTTCTACTTTTACATTCCCCATCAAGTCACTGATAATATCAGCCCTTGTCCCGGAAGGAACATTCATACTCTTGTCAATGGCTACACCGACTGTTATAGGGTCGCCTGGATGTGCATAATCATAATCAATACTTTTCACTGCTCCTACTTTAAAGCCATTAGCGTAAATAGGTGTAGATGTCGAAAGGCCACTGATATTAGTGAACTTTATTTGATAATGTTTATCTGCAGAAAAAAGGCTTAACCCCTTCAAGAATTGCATACCGAAGAACAAAACAACAACGCCAGCAATAGCAACAAGCGCAATCTTTATCTCTGGTGTAAATAACTTCTTCATAATAATATAAATATAAACTACAACTTCTATTTCTTATTCTTTAAAAACTCACTTATCGCCTGATTAGTATCTATTCTCTTACCACCTTTCAAAGCTATGACAAAAGCCTGTGGGAAATCTTTCCTCAGTTTCTCACGCAGTCGTGCTATTTCATTATAGTCAGTGCTAGCTCCTATCGTATATTTATAAAGGCTTCCATCTTGAATACAATCGATATCTGTGTGTCCGCGGAATTGCGCACAGCCTGCACGTAACTGCTGATTTACAGCAAAGATCTGAACCTTAAATAACGGAATATTATCTGGAACATCTAGCGACGTTTGAGAATTGTTAACAGATTTTATCACTTTCCTTGTAGAAGACTTCTTCGTAGAACGAGGAACTGTTTGTGTAGGAACTGGCCTAGGAGAATCAACTGGTACCGAAGGAATAACTCTACTTACGGCAATATTCTTTTTATCTGCACGATAAGGTACAACTATATGTGTATCATATATATTCTTATACTTCACAAAAGCATTATATATTCCCTTCGCCACTGCGTCAATACCTTCTGGACTATTCAGAAATTCTTCTTCATCTGGTGATGTAATGAAACCTAATTCTATCAAACAACTTGGCATATAACTCTCACGCAAAACTAGGAAACCAGCTTGATGTACGCCTTTATCTATACGCCCAGCACTTGAACATACTGAATTTTGAATCAGTCTTGCTAATTCGACACTCTTCCCCATGTTTGCGTTCTGCATAAACTCAAACATAATATAACTCTCAGAAGACTTAGGATCAAAGCCTTGATAAGTCTGTTGATAACCTTTCTCCATCGAGATAACAGAGTTCTCGCGCATGGCTACGTCAAGATTATCCTTGGCCCTATGCATACCTAAGGTATATACTTGAAACCCTTTAGCATAATGTCCAGGAGGGAGGGAGTTGGTATGTACCGAAATAAAGAGGTCAGCCTTTGCTTTATTTGCAATATCTGCACGCTGATGCAACGGAATAAAAACATCTTTCTTACGTGTATATATCACATCCACATCTGGTAAATTCTGCTCTACATAACGCCCAAACGCCAATGCTATATTGAGGTTGATATCTTTTTCTTTAGATATGGCACCAATTGCACCAGCATCATGCCCACCATGACCAGCATCAATAACAAGTGTGAAGCGCCCATTCGCAGCATAAGATGTGACTACGAATGAAGCAAAGAGAATAAAGAAAAGTGTTATTTTCTTGAACATACTTAATTCTTTAAAAGGCAAAGATACAGCTTTTTACTGTGAAATCATATCAACATTTCTTGGTTTTATCATTTATTAATTAAATGTAATTCAACACCTGCACCTTCACAATCTGCACCCATCGGAGGGTTTAGCTTAATTAATTTTAAGTCGATACTTTCTATCCCCTTATAAGTTGCTGTCAGATTATCTACAATGCAACCTGCTGCAGCTTCCAACAACTTCATCGGATGTTGCATAACATTCTTTATCAAGTCATATACTTCTGCATAATTCAAAGTATCCATAACATCATCACTTTTCATGGCATTAGCCAAAGAATAACCTATACGAAGATCAAGGATATAATCATTCCCGACACATCGTTCCTGTTCTCCCACACCAATAAAAGCATGAAAGCGGACACCTCTTAATAATATATAACTTGTTGATATAACCATTCGTATCTTTTAATCTCATCCCGCAACAGTATTTACTGTTACGGGATTAAAACTCAATTATCCACAACGAGAAGCCCCACAATTAGTACAAATCAGACAACCTTCTTGATAAACAAGTGTCTCCTGTCCGCAAACAGGACACTTAAGTCCCGAAGCCTGCGTACCATCTGTTACATATTTCTTCAGCGCACGCTCAACTCCATTCTTCCAAGTGTTGATACTCTCACTTTTCAACTGTAATGAGCCAACAAGTTTAATGACGTGATCAATTGGCATACGATAACGGAGCACACCAGAAATCAGCTTGGCATAATTCCAATATTCTGGGTTAAACTTCTCCGACAGACCTTCCACAGTGGTCTTATAACCACGCTTATTTTCAAACTGGAAGTCATAACGGTGTGTACCATCATCAGCTGTTTGCTTTATAATCTTACCCTTTGTAACACTCTTTGGCAGAGCAATACCTTCTTCATCATCCTGTAAACCCGTAAAGATTTCATAAGGATAGCCATCCAGTAAGCCAACGAAAGCAACCCATTTCTCTTTATTATTCTGGAAACGAACAACATCACAATCAAGTTCTTTTGGACGAACTTCTATAACCTGTGGTTGTTTACAATTGCAATATTCATGATGCTCCTCTGCCGAATTCAGATCATTTTCAGCTTCTTTCTTAGCTTGCTCATCTTCTTTCTTATCTTTCTTTGAAACAGAAATCATAACTCCTGAGCGGCTACCATCACGATAAATAGTGCATCCCTTACATCCACTACGCCATGCTTCGACATAAAGTTTATTAACCAAAGCCTCGTCAACACTATTAGGTAAGTTCACCGTCACAGAAATTGAATGGTCAACCCACTTTTGAATAGCTCCTTGCATGCGTACCTTCATCAGCCAGTCTACATCATTAGCCGTTGCTTTATAATAAGGTGAGTGCTTTACAAGATCATCGATCTCTTCCTGAGTATAGTTCTTATTTGTATCAATCCCGTTGATTTCCATCCATGTCAAGAACTTGCGGTGATACACTATATATTCTTCAAAAGAATCACCAACTTCATCAACAAAGTCAACGTGCACATTTGTATCATTTGGATTTACCTTACGACGGCGCTTATAAACAGGCATAAATACTGGTTCAATACCTGAGGTTGTCTGCGTCATCAGTGACGTAGTACCTGTTGGAGCTATCGTAAGACAAGCTATGTTACGACGTCCATAGCGTGTCATATCCTCATAAAGCTGTGCATCAGCCTCTTTCAGACGCATAATAAACGGATTCTTTTCCTCACGTGTTGCATCATAAATAGAGAAAGCGCCACGTTCCTTAGCCATCACAACAGATGAACGATAAGCATTTAAAGCCAATGTACGATGAACCTGAACAGAGAAATCGGTAGCTTCCTGCGTACCATAACGTAATCCCATAGCTGCTATCATATCACCTTCAGCCGTTATTCCGACACCCGTACGACGACCTTTTCCGCTCTTTTCTCTTATTTTTTCCCATAGATGATACTCTGCGCTCTTCACCTCTTCGCTCTGCGGATCAGCCTTTATCTTTGCAAGAATAAGGTCTATCTTCTCCATCTCCAGATCAACAATGTCATCCATCAGACGCTGTGCCAACTGAGCATGCTTGCCAAAGAGCTCAAAATCGAAGTATGCATGATCCGTAAATGGATCAACAACATAAGAATAAAGGTTAAGAGAAAGCAAACGACAGCTATCATAAGGACATAGAGGAATCTCACCACAAGGGTTTGTTGATACCGTACGGAATCCTAAATCAGCATAGCAATCAGGAATACTTTCACGAATAATAGTATCCCAAAACAGTACACCTGGCTCAGCACTCTTCCAAGCATTGTGAACAATCTTCTCCCATAAAGACTTAGCCGAGACTGTCTTTGTGAAAGAAGGTTTCTTACTATCGGTGGGGAACTGTTGAACAAAGCTCTTGTCATCAACAGCAGCTTGCATAAATTCATCCGCAATTTTTACGGAGACATTTGCCCCCGTAACCTTTCCTTCTTCCATCTTAGCATCAATAAATGCCTCCGAATCTGGATGCTTGATACTAACGGAAAGCATCAAAGCTCCACGTCTTCCGTCTTGTGCAACTTCACGTGTACTGTTTGAATAACGTTCCATGAAAGGAACGAGACCTGTAGAAGTTAAGGCAGAATTATTCACTGGAGAGCCTTTGGGACGGATGTGACTCAAATCATGTCCTACTCCACCGCGGCGTTTCATCAACTGAACCTGCTCTTCATCAATACGCATGATGGCGCCATAAGAATCAGCATCACCATCCAACCCTATTACAAAACAATTCGACAAGGATGCGATCTGGTGCGTATTCCCTATACCTGTCATTGGACTTCCTGCAGGAATAATATAACGGAAGTGATCCAGAAGGTCAAACACCTCTCGTGCCGTCAAAGGATTTTTATATTTATTTTCAATGCGTGCTATTTCGTTAGCAATACGCCAATGCATCTGTTCAGGCGATTTCTCATAGATACGCCCGAAACTATCTTTCATTGCATACTTGTTAACCCATACCCGTGCTGCTAATTCATCACCACCAAAGTATTCTAAAGATGCTTGAAAGGCCTCATCAAATGAGTAAGTTTTATTGGTCTCCATTTTAGTTTTTATGAAAATTTTCGACTGCGAAGTTACGAATAGTTTTCCAAAATAGAAAACAATTAATTAACTTTGTAGCAGTAAAATTATCAAAATGGGAAATATAAACTCAAGGAAAACGATAAGGAAATATACGCAAAAGGATATTTCTGACACACTGCTCAAGCAATTGTTAGACGAAGCAGAACACACCCCGACGATGGGGAATCTACAGCTTTACTCCGTAATTATCACCAGAAACGCTGACATGAAAGCCCAACTGGCACCTGCGCATTTCTCTCAACCAATGGTAGAAGGAGCACCTGTAGTACTGACGTTCTGCGCAGACTTTCGCCGAACAACGCTGTGGGCTATCAATAGGAAAGCAACACCAGGTTACGATAACTTTTTATCTTTCCTCAATGCTGCCACTGACACCTTATTATATTGTCAGACCTTCTGCAATCTTGCCGAAGCCAAAGGACTTGGCACTTGTTTTTTAGGAACAACTATCTATAACCCTCAAGCAATCATCAAGACTCTCTGTCTACCGCAATTGGTTATGCCTGTAGCAACTATCACGCTGGGGTGGCCCGACGAGCAGCCTGCTCTTTCTGACCGATTGCCACTCAATAGCATCATCCATCAGGAGGTCTACAACGATTACACTCCCGAACGAATCAATGAGTTTTACACAGCCAAAGAGCAATTAGAGGAGAACAAATACTTTGTTGAGATCAACAATAAAGAAACACTTGCACAGGTTTTCACTGACATTCGCTATACCAAAAAGGACAATGAGGCCATGTCTGTAGGGCTATTAGAAGCGCTTAAACAGCAAGGATTCCTTTAAGAAATCAAGAAGAAGAAGTCTGAAGAGATGGAAAACAAATGGGGTTAAGATATAATATCTAACCCCATTTATCGGTTTTATACCTCCCCAGACTATCTATTTTCACAGTCAAAAGATAGTCTGTTACCAGCAAGACTGGACCATCTACCATCGCATACTCATATCAAAAATGTCGAGCAATTTGATAGCTGAAAAAAGATATTAGTAACAGTAAGTAGACTGTGAATGGTAATAACAAACGCAAAGTCATAAGAAGGGAAATAGTCCTCCACATTCTTTAACAAAGGAACACACCACAAGTCACTAAAAAAATATCACGAAAGCACCTGCTATCATTATTTTTTTATATATTTGCCGATGAATAAAATAAATCTATTACATAACCTAAAATTAGTAAACAATGGAACACATTCCACAAGTATTTTGGCTCATTCCCATTGCATCTGTGTGCGCTTTGGGCATGGCATGGTATTTCTTTAAATCCATGATGAAAGAAGATGAAGGCACATCACGTATGATTGAGATTGCTGAACACGTCAGACAAGGTGCCATGGCTTATCTGAAGCAGCAATACAAAGTTGTTTTACTCGTGTTTATTATCCTAGCAATTATCTTTGCTATCATGGCTTATGGCTTCAATGCACAGAACGCTTGGGTACCATTTGCCTTCCTTACAGGAGGCTTTTTCTCTGGTTTGGCGGGTTTCTTCGGTATGAAAACTGCCACATATGCCAGTGCTAGAACAGCTAATGCAGCCCGACAAGGACTCAACAATGGACTGAAAATAGCTTTTCGGTCAGGTGCTGTCATGGGATTGGTAGTCGTTGGACTCGGATTATTAGACATTGCGCTATGGTTTATCGCACTTACTTGGTTCTATTCTGACAAGATGACATCGAGTGAAATGCTCATCACCATCACAACAACCATGCTAACCTTTGGTATGGGAGCCTCAACACAGGCGCTGTTTGCACGTGTGGGTGGTGGTATCTATACCAAAGCTGCCGACGTAGGAGCTGACCTTGTGGGTAAAGTTGAAGCAAACATTCCCGAAGATGACCCCCGCAATCCTGCTACAATAGCTGATAACGTGGGTGATAACGTGGGTGATGTGGCTGGTATGGGCGCTGACTTATACGAAAGCTACTGTGGTTCCATTCTTTCAACTGCCGCACTTGGTGCTACAGCCTTCACTGCTTCTGCTGGCGATATGCAACTACGTGCTGTCATAGCACCAATGTTAATCGCTGCAGTGGGAGTATTCCTTAGCCTGTTTGGTATCTTCCTCGTAAGGACAAAGGAGGGTGCTACAATGAAGGATCTACTTCATTCCTTGGGAATGGGTACTAACACAGCTGCCGTACTGATAGCAGCAGCCAGCTTCTTGATACTCTATCTCTTAGGACTTGAGAACTGGTTAGGTATCAGTTTCTCTGTTATATCTGGCTTAGTGGCAGGTGTTGTCATCGGACAAGCCACCGAATATTACACATCACAGAGTTATCGACCAACGAAAAGCATATCTGAAGCAAGTCAGACTGGTGCAGCCACTGTTATTATAAAAGGTATAGGAACGGGTATGATTTCAACCTGTATCCCCGTCCTTGCCATCTCTATTGCTATTTTATTAAGCTATCTATGTGCAAATGGCTTCGATATGTCCATGTCAGCAGCATCACTTCAGCATGGTCTTTACGGTATAGGAATATCTGCTGTAGGCATGCTTTCAACGCTTGGAATCACTCTTGCAACTGATGCTTACGGCCCAATTGCCGACAATGCTGGTGGTAATGCTGAGATGAGTGAGCTTGGAGAAGAGGTACGTAGCCGTACTGATGCACTTGATGCACTTGGTAATACAACAGCTGCAACAGGTAAAGGTTTTGCTATTGGCTCTGCTGCACTAACAGCTCTGGCACTATTGGCATCCTACATTGAGGAGATTAAGATTGCAATGGCACGTGTTGGTGAACAAATGACAAATGTTGCCGGTGAAGCTATTGATGCTACCAATGCAACAATTCCTGACTTCATGAACTTCTTCCAAGTGAACCTTATGAATCCGAAAGTGCTCGTTGGTGCATTCATTGGAGCCATGGCAGCGTTCCTCTTCTGCGGTTTAACGATGGGAGCTGTGGGTAGAGCAGCTGGCAAGATGGTTGCAGAAGTACGCCGCCAGTTCCGTGAAATAAAAGGAATTCTTGAAGGAACAGGTACTCCAGACTATGGTCGTTGCGTAGAAATCAGTACCCAGAGTGCTCAACATGAGATGATTATACCTTCTCTTTTAGCCATTATTATCCCTGTTGTAGTAGGAGTTCTCTTAGGTGTTGCAGGTGTTTTGGGTCTGTTAGTTGGTGGATTAGCTGCCGGTTTCACCCTTGCAGTCTTCATGTCGAATGCAGGTGGAGCTTGGGACAATGCCAAGAAGTATGTAGAAGAGGGTAACTTCGGAGGTAAAGGGTCAGAGTGTCACAAAGCAACAGTTGTTGGTGACACCGTTGGCGACCCATTTAAGGATACGTCTGGCCCATCACTTAACATCCTTATCAAGCTCATGAGCATGGTAAGTATCGTAATGGCGGGTCTGACTGTAGCCTGCTTATAATACTGTACATAAGCAGTAAAAAAGAAAAACAAGCTCTCAAGCTTGTAATATAAATTCAAACTGCAAAACAAAAGGTGCTCTTTTAGGTTCTAAAAGGGCACCTTTCACGTTGCAAAAGGGCATCTTTTGATGTGTAAAAGGGCATCTTTTACAAGTCAAAAGATGCCCTTTTACAATGCCTATTCATAATCGTTTGATTTTCAATATATTGTAAAACGGGAAATGAAGGTTTCTATCTTTATTTCCAAGACATCGGTAGCAAAATAACGTAAGGATATTTCATATCTAACTCATCCATATTATTCCTCTCTTACTCTACACAAAGTAAGCCCTTTGTTTCACGCAAGATGGTATCATGATCGAATGCCAATGGGGGAAGATTATCTATGGGAAACCATTCTGCCACAGATGCATCATCTCTTCCTCGAACCTCAGTAAGACCTTCGACTATCGTATAATAAGCAACGGTTATAACCCTTTCACGTGGATCTCTACCGACAGCATCGAAAACATTGACCCTATGTAGTTCCTTAACTTTCAGTCCAGTTTCCTCTTCCAGTTCACGTCGGGCAGCGTCCTCTGTTGTCTCATCGATATTCATAAACCCACCAGGGAAAGCCCACATATTCTTACATGGGTCATGTTTGCGCTATATCAACAATAAATATAGCCCATTTTCAGTGTGTGCAAAGACCAGACAATCCGCCGTTACAGCAGGGTGAGGATATTCGTAAGTGTACATCTACGTTCTACTTTTTCTATTATTACTCCAGCAAATATATAAAAATTAATCCTATCCATGGATGTTCTCTCTTCATTTTTTACTAACTTTGCCACTATGGAGTTCAGAACTATTGTCAACATTCCTCATCCTGAATTTGAGATACAACCATGCGAGAAGATACTTTTCGTGGGCTCATGTTTTGCTGATAATATCGGTAAGCGTTTCGAAGAGGAGAAGTTTCGTACCACAATCAATCCTTTTGGAGTCATGTACAACCCTATCTCTATTCTTCATACAGTAATGAGAAAAGAAGGAGAGAGCTTTGACACGGCAGTACTTACACTTGGGACGAACCATGTTTACATAGAGAAAGCAACTGGGACAGTCGTAGACAACTGCCAGAAACGTCCTCAAAATCTGTTTGAAGAACGTGTTTTGACGGTTGAACAGTGCACAGAAGCACTACGAGGAGTGGTGGCTGCCTTAAGAAAAGGTAATCCAAATATAAAGATAATCCTAACTGTCAGCCCCATCCGGTACGCAAAATACGGTTATCATGAGAGTCAATTGTCCAAGGCCACTTTGTTATTAGCATCCCATCAGCTTATAACAGAACAGCAAGGGAGAATCTATTACTTTCCTGCTTACGAGATTGTAAATGACGAACTACGCGATTATCGGTTCTACAAGGCTGACATGCTCCATCCCAACGAGCAGGCGGTGGATTATATATGGGAACGTTTCGTTGAGGTTTCTTTCTCCAAAGAAGCTAAAAAATTCCTCGAATCATGGCGTCCAATAAAGGAGGCTTTTGGGCACAAACCCTTTAATCCCGAATCAGAAGAATATAAACACTTCTTACAAAAGACAAGAGAAAAGGCAGAAAAGTTAAAGTTGGAATATCCAGACTTAGAACTTTGAATATAACAATGGAGAGAGAAGAGATGGATGAGGCACAAATAGAACAACTATTGAAGGCACATGGTGTGAAGTTAACAGCTAATCGCATCGTAATCATACGTACACTGGCAAAGCAGAATAACCCTGTTTCCATGAAAGAACTGGAGCTACAACTACAGACAATAGACAAGTCGAGCATCTCCCGTACATTGTCTTTATTCAAGGATCACCATCTGGTTCATCAATTAGAAGATGGGGACGACATAGCTAAATATGAACTATGTCTTAGCCATAACACAAAGAAGGATGAGGACATGCACGTACACTTCTATTGTGAAAGCTGTCACCGCACATTCTGTCTGAGCGATATTCCCGTTCCACAAGTAAAACTTCCCACAGGCTACAGGCTGCATACCGTCAACTATATGATTAAAGGAATCTGCCCTCAATGTGCCCACCATGGCAATGTTCAACGATAGAATGAAAAAATACTATATATAATATGTAGTATTAAGAGTTTTCATTACCTTTGCAATACAATAAAAAACAATACAGAATAGTAATGAATTATACTATTGAGAAAGTAACAACCCTTATTGGTGCACGCCGTTATGGTAACACGGATGCAAACATTAGTTTCATACTTACCGACAGTCGGTCCCTCTGTTTCCCAGAAGAAACATTGTTCTTTGCCATCAGAACTGAGCGAAATGATGGTCATAACTATATCCCAGAGTTATACGGAAGAGGCGTAAGAAACTTTGTTGTTGAGGCAATCCCTGAGAATTGGGCAACCCTTTACCCTAACTCTAACTTCCTAAAAGTGGTCGGTACGCTTGAAGCTTTACAGCGTTTAGCAGAGCGACACCGCGATGAGTTCTTGATTCCAATCATTGGTATCACAGGGTCAAATGGTAAGACCATGGTAAAGGAATGGCTTTATCAGTTACTTTCTCCAGAGATGATTGTGACGCGTTCACCACGTAGTTACAACTCTCAAATAGGTGTTCCATTGTCAGTATGGCTATTGAATGAGAATACACAGATTGGTGTTTTTGAGGCAGGCATCAGTAAACCGGGAGAAATGCTAGCTCTTCGTGACATCATTCAGCCAACGATTGGTGTGTTTACCAGCCTTGGAACCGCTCATCAAGAGAACTTTCCATCATTAGAAGCAAAGTGTCTGGAGAAGCTAAAGCTATTCCATGACACACAGGCTATCGTATATTCCGAAGACGATCAGGTCCTTAACGATTGCATCTCTGCAAAGAATTACAAAGGAGAGAGTCTTAATTGGTCTGCAAAAGACGTACATGCCGCCTTCTTTATCAAATCTATTGAGAAGAAAGACATAGAGACAACTGTCTCATATGTATGGAAAGGAAAGGTAGAGGGACAGTATAAACTACCTTTCATAGATGATGCCAGCGTAGAAAACTCCATTACCTGCGCTGTCGTATCACTTCATTTAGGGATTGAGCCAGCACATCTTGCAGAACGGATGGCAAAGCTTGAACCTGTTGCCATGCGACTGGAAGTGAAAGAAGGACAGCATGGTTGTACACTGATCAACGACTCATACAACTCTGATTATAACTCTCTTGATATAGCACTTGACTTCATGAACCGTCGTCCTGACCACAAAGGACGCAAACGTACATTGATATTAAGTGACATACTTCAGAGTGGGGAGAGTGGTAAAGAACTATATAATAAGGTAGCATTCTTATGTGAGAAACGTGGTGTTGAGAAGTTTATCGGTATAGGAGAAGGACTTCTTGCAGAGCGTTCTGCCTTCAAGCATCTTGGAGAAAAGCATTTCTTTGCTACAATAAATGCCTTTATCCACAGTGATGTCTTTGCAAATCTGCATGATGAAGTCATCCTCTTAAAGGGCGCACGACAGTTTGGTTTTGATCATCTTACGGAACTATTAGTGAAGAAGGTACATGAGACAGTACTGGAAGTAAACCTCAATGCAGTGGTTGATAACCTGAATTGGTATCGCTCTTTCTTGAAGCCTGAGACCAAATTGGTATGCATGATCAAGGCAGATGCCTATGGGGCAGGTGCCGTAGAGATAGCAAAAACATTACAAGACCATCGTGTGGACTACCTTGCTGTTGCTGTTGCGGATGAAGGTGTGACGCTTCGTAAGAATGGTATCACCAGTAATATCATGATTATGAACCCAGAGATGACGTCATTTAAGACGCTCTTTGACTATGATCTTGAACCTGAAGTATACAGTTTCAGACTACTTGATGCACTCGTTAAGGCTGCACAGAAGGAAGGAATCACAGGTTTCCCTGTTCATATTAAGCTGGATACGGGTATGCACCGACTTGGTTTCGACCCACAGAAGGATATGGATGAGCTGATAAAACGTCTGAAACATCAGAACGCTATCATCCCTCGTTCAGTCTTTTCTCACTTTGTTGGCTCAGATGCGGACAGCTTTGACGACTTCTCAGCACACCAATTTGCACTCTTTGATGAAGGCAGTAAGAAGCTACAGGCAGCTTTCAAGCACAAGATTATTCGCCACATGGACAATTCATCTGGTATAGAACACTTCCCAGAACGACAGATGGACATGTGCCGATTAGGCTTAGGACTCTACGGAATCAACCCTCGCACGAATAAAATTATCAATAATGTGTCAACCCTTAAGACAACAATCTTACAGCTAAGGAATGTTCCCGCTGGTGATACTGTTGGCTATTCACGTAAGGGAACCATTGATCATGACAGTCTTATTGCCGCTATTCCTATCGGATATGCCGATGGATTAAACCGGCATCTTGGTAACAGACACTGCTATTGCTTAGTAAATGGGAAGAAAGCAGAGTATGTTGGTAATATTTGTATGGATGTTGCTATGATAGATGTCACTGGAATAGACTGCAAAGAAGGCGACAGTGTTGAGATCTTCGGTGATGATCTGCCCGTAACTGTGCTCAGTGATGCACTTGACACCATCCCTTATGAGGTCCTGACAACTATCAGTAACCGTGTAAAGAGGGTCTACTTCCAAGATTAATAGAATCGTCTATTTCACCCTCTCCCCATTGAGGGAGGGGATAACAGACGTATTACTTTATTCCTTTCGTCCATTTTTAACACAAAAAATACAGAAGAAAGGATTTCCAAACTTCCCTTTACACAGAGACCTAAGGGTCATCGAACACACAGAAATGTTAATAGTACATGATAACTGTAGCATATCTGTAACCTAAAACCAGAACTTATTGTTTATAGGTCAGTATCTATGAAAGGAAATAATCAGACTTATAAGATCATTCGCTGTATCTACAAAGTCTATTAGAGCTTAGAACTGGGACTATCAGAGGTCGTCTACAAAGATGCATTAACATACAAACCAACAAAGAATGGGTTGAAGGTTAAGAGTGAAGTGGATGTCTCTATACTCCATAATAATATAATAATGACCACAACTTGAGACTGAACATCTTCGTCAAGAGGTAGATAATAATAGAACTAAAGACAATGAAAAAACTACAGGAGATACATTTTTCTTCGTGTAATCTGTGTTGGAAAATGAATAATAAATAAACAACTATGGCTATAATATACTTGATACTTGGTGTCATCATTGGTGCAATCATCACCTTCCTACTGATAAAGAACAAGACAACACAGGAGGTGAGCAAGGCAAATGAGAGTGTGGCGGTGCTTCGTAGTCAGCTTGAAACTGAGAGAAAGAATGTAGATGAACGCATCGCAACGGTGAAGGAGAATGCTAACCAACAGTTAGATGCAGAAAGAAAGCATGGTGAAGAGCTACGTGCAGAGCTACAGAAACAAGCAGAAGCTAAGAACAAACTACTACAGGAAGAGGTACGTAACATGGCTGCACAGATGCTGGCTGAGAGCCGTGAAAAGATGAATACGGCTGACAAGGAACGTCTCGAGGCCCTGCTCTCACCACTCAAAGACCGTTTGGAGACTTTCAATCAGACTGTAACGAACAACAGCAAGGAGAACACTGCCAACAAGACTGAGATAAAAACGACCTTTGAAGAGGCTATGAAACGACTTCATGCCGAGCAGGAAATGACGATAAAGGCGATGCGCGAAGACCAGGAACGCACAGTAAAAGAACTACGCGAGCAAACGGAACGTATTGGAAATGACGCAGCATCACTTACTCAAGCACTCAAAGGCGACTCTAAAATGCAGGGTGATTGGGGAGAGATGATTCTTGAAAAGACCTTAGAAGACTGTGGATTGGTCAAGGATCAGCAGTTCTTCCTACAAGAGAACTACAAGGATGAGAATGGAAATAACTTCCGCCCTGACGCCGTAATAGAACTCCCGAACAAAGAAAGAGCTGTGGTTGATGCCAAGGTTTCACTTACTGCTTACCAAGCTGCTATAAAGGAAACGGACAGTAATGAGCAAGAACGCCTACTGAAAGAACATGTGGTTTCCGTGCGAAAGCATATCGATGAGCTGTCAGCAAAGAACTATGAGAAGCTGGTTCCGGGTTGCATCGGATATGTTCTGATGTTCATCCCTTACGAAAGTGGATATTCAGCAGCACTCAAGACCGACCCAACCATCCTGCAATATGCTTACCGAAAGCATATCATCGTACTCAGTCCGAGCAACCTCCTGATGGCTTTGCAACTGACAAGAACGATGTGGCAGAACTATCGACTGAATCAGAATGTAGACGAAATACTCCGGCAATCAAATGACCTTTACGATAAGTTTGTTACCTTCGGTGAGACATTTGTCAAGATCGGGACAAGTATTGAACGATTACAACAGGACTTCAGTAAGGCTAAAGGACAGCTCAATGAAGGCAAAGGAAATATCATTCGCCGCTTAGAAGGAATGAAAACATTGGGTATCACACCTAAGAAACAGATACCCGACAGCCTATAAAGATTATCAAAATAAAACTCCGTCCACGGTAAGACGACTGTCAAACCATGGGCGGAGTTCTTGTATATATGTACCTCTGATTACAGAAACCTATTTCAACAAGAAATTACGTCTCGATTCTATGATATCTTCCATGTTATCACTTGCCCACGAAATGAGATTGTTTATAAGCGGCAAAAGGCTTTCCCCCTTCTTCGTAAGTGAATATTCTACACGTGGAGGTATCTCCGAAAAGGCCACACGAAGGATGAGTCCATCAGCTTCAAGCATCTTTAATGTTGTCGTCAACATCTTCTGAGAGATATCTGGAATATTACGTTGCAACTCCTTAAAACGCTGATTATTATTAGATTCTAACGTGAAAAGCACCAACATTGACCACTTATCCCCTACTCTTGACAACACATTCCGAATCGGACAATTAGGATAAAGGGCGTCTCTTATCTCACTTCTGTTCATTACTATAACTTACATAAATCATATTACTGTACAAAAGTAACTATTAAAGCTAACGTTATCTATACTTTATAGTTAAAGTATGTAAAAGTACAGATGACAGAATGCCCTAACAGACACATTGATTACCTCATGGTAACTGACTGTCTTCTGCGTACCTACTTGTAGAATCTGTCAGAAGACCATACCTTTGCATCATCAAAACAAATAACAATAATAAAAGAAACAAGATTATGAAGACTATCGAAACTACCAAGAATGGTAAAAACTACACAGCAGTAAACGTGGGTAAACTCAATGAAATCAAAGATTATGTGCTTCCTTTGGGCAACATCGAGATACCAGGTAAGGTGTTTGCCGGACAGGCTTTACACGCAACTGGTAGCGAGCTGTCATTCCAAACATTAGTACCAGGACAAGACAGTGGCTTCTTGCATACACATAAAACGCATGAGGAACTTTACTTCATACTAAAAGGTGAAGGCGAGTATCAAGTAGACGGCGATATATTCCCTGTTTCCGAAGGTAGTATCATACGTGTTGCTCCAGAAGGTAAGCGTGCATTGAAGAACACAGGTAACGATGAGATGCTCATGCTTTGCATACAGTATAAGGCCAATAGCTTCACAGAGAGCGACTCACCAGCTGGTGATGGTGTTATACTAAACGATGAGTTGAAATGGTAGTAAACCCACAATTCCCAACGTGTCCGATTCGTAACGTCCTTGCAAAGACTTGCGAACCAGACACACTTTGGGTCATTCAATCTATCGGTTCATGGGGCTCAATGACCTATGATGAGCTTCTCCACTATGTCGCAGACTATAAACTGTGTGCCTCCTTAGCCAATTTAATACAAGACAGAATCATAACTAAGGATTCTGATGTGTACCATCTAACACCAATTGGACAAGAGCTATTCCCGCATATTTCCACACTCGTTTCCTGGTGTTACGCTAATCTCCTCTAAAGCTACTATAACCAACCTTCTATAACAGGACATAAACGATTGTCAACAGAGTGCTTCACTGTGTTGATACATGTGTTTTATCTTCCTCAAACACATGCTTTTTAGTTTTATCACACTTAGATAATTAGTTATCACGCTTAGATAATTAATTATCAGACTTAGATAATTAATTATCTAAGTCTGATAATAGAAGAATACATACGATACGACAATGCAAATACCATGAGAAAGTATAGCATAAGCTCTTATTATCATTTACAAACAACGTGTCTTCTGCTTTGAAAGGATGGAAGCAAGACATAAGATTTGCCTAAACAAACCTTTTTCTGTATCTTTGTCAGCAAAAACAAACTGAACAATCAATGGCAACAGTAGACGACAAGAAGATTATCTTCTCAATGGTGGGTGTATCAAAGATCATCCCACAGAACCAGAAACAGATTCTGAAGAACATTTACCTCTCGTTCTTCTATGGTGCAAAGATAGGTATTATAGGTCTCAACGGCGCTGGTAAGTCCACGCTAATGAAGATTATCGCAGGCCTTGTGGAGCCAACACAAGGTGAAGTGGTATGGAGCCCAGGCTATTCTGTGGGCTATCTGCCACAGGATCCACCACTCGATGAGACGAAAACTGTAAAGGAAAATGTGATGGAAGGTGTGCAACATATCTATGATGCACTGAAGGAATACGATGATATCAATGTGAAATTTGGATTGGAAGAGTATTACTCTGATGCTGACAAGATGGATAAGCTGATGCAGCGTCAAGCAGAATTGCAGGATATCATCGATGCAACGGATGCCTGGAACATTGATTCAAGACTCGAAAGAGCCATGGATGCACTGCGTTGTCCTAAGGGTGACCTCCCTGTTACGAACCTTTCAGGTGGTGAGCGACGCCGTGTTGCTCTCTGCCGCCTACTCCTTCAGAAGCCTGACGTACTCCTTCTTGATGAGCCTACTAACCACCTTGACGCTGAGAGCATCGACTGGTTGGAGCAGCATTTACAGCAGTATGAGGGTACAGTCATTGCCGTTACGCACGACCGTTACTTCCTTGATGACGTGAGTGAGTGGATTCTTGAACTCGATCGTGGCGAAGGTATTCCTTGGAAGGGCAACTATTCTTCATGGCTTGACCAGAAAACAAAGCGCATGGAACAGGAAGAGAAGTCAGCTTCTAAGCGTCGTAAGACCCTGGAACGTGAGTTGGAATGGGTACGTATGGCACCAAAGGCACGTCAGGCAAAGGGTAAAGCACGTCTTAACTCCTACGAACAGATGCTCAATGAGGAGCAGAAGCAACGCGAGGAGAAGCTCGAAATATTCATTCCTAATGGTCCACGACTCGGTAATAAGGTAATTGAAGCACAACATGTACAGAAGGCTTTCGGTGAGAAAATACTCTTCAACGACCTCAACTTCATGCTGCCTCCTAACGGTATCGTGGGTGTTATCGGTCCGAACGGTGCTGGTAAAACAACACTCTTCCGCCTTATTATGGGCTTAGAGCAGGTTGATGGTGGTACATTCGAGGTGGGTGAGACTGTTAAACTTGCCTATGTCGACCAGCAACACAAGGATATTGACCCTAACAAGACTGTATATGATGTTGTAGCACAGGGCAACGAGACCATCCGTATGGGTGGACGCGACATCAATTCACGTGCTTACCTCTCTCGTTTCAACTTCTCCGGAACCGACCAAAGCAAGCTTTGTTCAGTCCTTTCAGGCGGTGAACGCAACCGATTACAGTTGGCTTTAGCATTGAAGCAGGAAGGAAACGTCCTCTTACTTGATGAGCCGACGAATGATATCGACGTCAACACACTTCGTGCTTTAGAGGAAGGTCTTGAAGCATTTGCAGGTTGTGCAGTAGTAATCAGCCACGACCGCTGGTTCCTCGACCGTATCTGTACCCACATACTTGCCTTTGAAGGCAACGGTGAAGTAGTCTTCTTCGAAGGCGGCTTCTCGGACTATGAGATCAATAAGGCTCGTCGATTGGGTAATGAAGAGATAAAGAAAGGTAGGTATAGAAAGCTGATGGAGGAGTAAAAGCCACCCTTCCCTCCCTGAAGGGAGAGGGGGAAAAAGCCTCACCCCCAACCCCTTTCCAAAAGGAGAGGGGGAATGCTGGAAACAATTCGCTTGGGAAAAAGCCTTTTCGGAATTAATTTGTTGGGGTGATAAGCGTTATCAAAACTAATTGGATAGATGATGATAACCCTTATCTGAATTAATTTGTTTGTGTAAGCCTTTCTGTCATTCTCCCAACCAATAGGGGTATCGCGCTAATCACGCCCCTCCCTATGGGGGAGGGGACGGGGAAGGGGCCAGTTGTTTGCTTGTTTGCTTGTTTTTATTTACTTTTCTTATTCAGCAGCACATACCCACCTATTCCGCCTAAGATGGAGGCGAGGAAGATACCCAATTTTGCTTGTGTCATCAATAGCTCGTCGGTGAAGGCAAGGGTAGAGATGAACATTGACATTGTGAAGCCGATAGAGGCAAGCATACCTAAGCCCAGCAGTGTGCGACGAGTGATGGCACTTGGAAGGGTTGCCCAACGCATTTTTACCATTAAGAAAGTTGCTCCGATAATACCAATCGGTTTTCCTAAGAGCAGACCCAATGTCACTCCGAGTACTACGTGGGTAGAGAAGATGTCAGATAGACTTAAATCTGTGAAGCTGATACCAGCATTGGCAATTGCAAAGATAGGCATGATAAAGAAAGTAACGATAGGTGTCATCTTATGTTCAAGTTGTTGCAGCAAGGGAATTGCGATAGTAGTGTCGTGCTGGATATGTGTCAGTACGTCAACCTGTCCCTCCTCCAAGGTTCTCACCTCGTTAGCTTCCTCTTTCTCGAAACGTCTTGTCAGTTTCTTTATACGCTTAAGATAGACCGACTCATTAATCTTCGCATCGGCTGGAATCATAAAGGCAGCAAGTACGGCAGCAATCGTTGCGTGGATTCCTGACAACAAGAATGTTACCCAGACACCACCGATACCAAGTGCGGCATAGAAGAATAGGCTCTTGATACCGAGTCTGTTGCCTATAAACATCACTGCGAGAAAGCCCAAACCAAAGAGCAAACTCGCAATAGAGAGTTCGGAAGTGTAGAAGAAGGCGATGACAAGCACAGCCCCAAGGTCGTCTACTATGGCAAGCGTTGTAAGGAAAACCTTAGCCGATACGGGTACTTTATCGCCCAAAAGATATACTACTCCTAAGGCAAAGGCAATGTCAGTTGCCATCGGTATACCCCATCCCATCGTTTGTGGGGTACCTATGTTCAGACTTAAAAATATCAAGGCAGGTACAATCATACCGCCTATTGCTGCGCCGATAGGTAGAATGGTGTTTCTGATGTCAGCCAGTTCGCCACCGATGAATTCTCTTTTCAACTCTAAGCCGACCACAAAGAAGAACATAGCCATTAAGCCATCATTAATCCAATGGTGCAGACTATAATTCAGATAAGGCTCTCCGTTGACGATAAAGCCTACTTCCTGCTCAAAGAAATGGGAATAGCTTTCAGCAAGGTTGCTATTTGCCAATATCATCGCTAAGGTGACACTGAGAATCAGAACGATACCTCCTGACTTCTCCCTACCCATAAACAGCTTTATCGGTAGCATCAAATGCTGGTTTAGCTTCTTTTCAACTCGTTGTCTCATAATTTTCTTGTTATCCTTATTTTAGAATATATATAATAGGTGAAGAACGCAACAAGCCCTATATAATAAAAGCATATAAAACCTATATTCTAAACACTCTTCGATTTAAACGGAATACCCTCGTAAGCCAATATACTTGCGAGGGGGTATTCAGTCTTATCCTTTTTTATCTTCTAGCTTTCATCCTTTATGGGGAATTTCCTCGTCCTTTCCCCCTAACTTCCCTTCTGGCAGTTACCACAAGTTCAGAAATACTAAGGGGTATCGCGCTAATCACGCCCCTCCTATGGGGGAGGGGACGGGGGTGGGGCCAGTTGGTTGTTCTATTTGTTTACTTCTTCTTCCACTCCATATACCCTGCTCCCGCAATCGCCAAGAGGAGGATAACGATAGAGATGTAAGCAATGGTCTCAGTAGTAGAGATACTTGTTGGGTGGAAGTCGAGTACTACGATGTGCTTACCTGGCTTCACATTTACAGCGCGAAGAATATAATTCACTCGTCCAAGTTCTACAGACTGTCCATCAACGGTTGCTTTCCAACCCGGATAATATATCTCTGAGAAGACAACAATACCACCATTCTTTGAGTTAACAGTGTATTGCAGGTTGTTTGGCTCATACTTATCAAGCTTCACTGTGGCTGTAGAGTCGTTCGCCTTTGCCTGTCCGAGCACTGCTTCGAACTGCTTATCAGCTACAGCTTCATGCCGAACATCAATCTTCCCTACCTCAGCATACTCTGCATTAGCATCAGCAACATAGTCAATCTTATCAACAAACCAACCGTTACCCTGCGCATAGATATTCTTCAATGGGATTGTTGCACCACCTTGAAGAGGGAAAATAAAATACTTTGTGTTCAACATATTGAGCACAGGGAACAACTTCACGCCATCTACCTGCTGCATGTTTCCACCCTTAGCTGCAATAGCCTGCATCGCTTTCTGCATCTCAGGAACGATATAAGCATCTACCATCTCCTGGTAACGACGCAACTTTGCTGGGTGATAACCACCTATACTCTTATGGAAATAAGAGGTCTCATTCTCGTTAAAGGTATTTGAAGCAAAGTTCAATACACGATAATCAAGGCTCTTATCCTTATTTATTTCAATATCTGTAGCCGTTGGCTGCTGTGGCATATCACGTTCACTCTTCGGTACAAACATCTCATCATTGAGGTAACGCTTATCTACTTGCCACATATCAACAAGACAAAGCACCAGCAAAGCAGCTATCATATAGTCGGCACGGAGCTTCTTTAGCTTATAAGCAAAGAGCAAAGCAAAGCCTATCAGGATAATAATAACCGACCGCCAAGCATCAGAACTGACCATTGCAGCCCGCATATCAGAGATATTTGCAAGGATAGTACGAGCTGTACCTCCATCCATTCCCTGAATACTTCCAATCATCTGACGCTCCTGTTCGCTGACAAATGGTCCCATCATATCCGGGAATAGAGCTATTAAAGCTGCTACACCTGCCGTAAGAGCAAGACTAATATAAGCAAACTTCATCTGTTTACTGAGTACATCAGGCTCATCAACGATCTTCTTCAATGCCAAAGCAGCAAGCAATGGGATAGTAAACTCGGCTATAACAAGGATACTTGCCACTGTTCGGAACTTCGCATACATCGGTATATAATCGAGGAAGAAGTTCGTAAAGCCCATGAAGTTATGCCCCCAGGCTAAGAGAACGGACAATACTGTTGCTGCTAACAAAGCCCACTTCATAGGACCTTTCACAATGAACAAGCCTAAGATAAAGAGGAAAAGCACGAAAGCACCCACATAAACAGGACCGCTCGTACCCGGTTGTGTACCAAAATACTGTGGAAAGGCATCGTAAAGTTGTGGTATCATAGACTGAATCTGTGGGTCAGCCTTTGCCATTGCAGTTGCATTCTTGCTCAATGGAACACTTGCTCCACCCTTTGCATCAGGCACAAGAAGCGTTAATGTCTCATCAATACCATAACTCCACTGTGTGATATAATCACGATCAAGCCCTGAACTGGTCTGGTTGGCAGCGTCTTTCTTGACCAATTCACTCTTACCACGCATACTTTCCTTCTGATACTGCCATGTATGATAAAGGCTTGAGAGGTTGATTGCTATACCAATCAGTGCTGCGGCAGCCAGAACACCCGTCGCTTTAAGGAATACAGCAAGCTGTTTCTCACGGATAGACTTTACCAAATAGCCTATTACCATGAAGAGAATGATGAACAGATAATAGTAAGTCATCTGCACATGGTTCGCCTTTATCTCAAAAGCTGTGAACAATGCCGTGACAATGAAACCCGAAAGGTAACGCCCACGATAAGCCAAGACGACACCAGCTATCATTGGTGGGAGATAAGCCAACGCCATAACCTTCCATAAGTGGCCTGCAGCAATGATGATTAAGAAGTAAGATGAGAATGCCCACATCACACTTCCAAGTGCTGCAAGGGACTGTCGGAAGTCGAAAGCACGTAACAAAATATAGAAACCTAACAGATAAGCGAAGAGGAACCACACGTTGTCTGGCAGCCAAAGATGGTAAGCATTCATTACCTGTGACAGTCCATCTGTAGACTGATAAGACGGTGACATCTGGTAAGTAGGCATCCCTCCAAAGATAGAATTGGTCCATCTTGTAGTCTCACCCGTACGGTTCTGATACTCTGTCATCTCCTGTGCAGCGCCAACTCCAGCTGAAGCATCATGCTGATAGAGGATCTTACCCTGTGTGATTGGTACAAAGAAGTAAGCGAAAGAGATAATCGCAAACACTGCAATCACCACGACGTCAGGTAGAAATTTCTTCCAAGTTTTCATATTTATTGCGTTTTGTTTCTTCTCAAATGTATATAATTATGCGTGCAAAGTTACAAAAAACAAAGTACTTACAATATCCAACTTCTAACTTTTTCGTACCTTTGCCGTATGAAAATAGGAATCATCGTTGCTATGGACAAGGAGTTCAAGCAACTCAACACAATTCTTTCTGACACGCAGACGGAGCATATCAATCACAAAAACTTCGTCAGAGGAAACTTAGAAGATAAGGAAATCATCCTCCAACAGTGTGGTATTGGCAAAGTAAACTCAGCTATTGGTGCCGTAGAGATGATCAATCACTATCATCCTGACCTTATTATATCCAGCGGTTGCGCCGGTGGAGCAGACACATCACTGGAAGTTACTGACGTTGTTGTAGCTACAGAGTGCGCATACCATGATGCTTACTGTGGCGATGAGGTTGCTTTCGGACAGATAATCGGTATGCCTGCTCGCTTTAAAGCACCTTCAGAACTGATTGAGAAAGCCCTTTCATTAAACAATCTACCCGATTGTAAGGACCTACATATCAAAGCTGGACTCACTGTCAGCGGCGAATGGTTTGTCAATTCACAAGAAAAGATGCAACAGATCATAAATAACTTCCCCGATGCAACAGCCGTTGACATGGAGAGTTGTTCTATTGCACAGGTCTGCCACATCTATGGAATACCTTTCGTTTCCTTCCGTGTTATCAGCGATATCCCTCTCAAAGACAACAAAGCAAGCCAATATTTTGACTTCTGGGAACGCATTGCCAATGGCAGTTTTGAGGTAACGAAACATTTTATCAGTGCTATTTAATAGTTAGAGAAGTTAAGTTGTTAGTGACATTAAGCCAACACCAAGGTATCCCTGTGCTGCACTTAACAAGGCAGTATCTTGTTGTATCCCTTCTAAACAAACACATCAGGCTTGCCCCATCTAACTCTCTGACTTCTTAAACTCCCTATAAAAATAAACAAAAAGAGACAATGAATAAGATTCCATCATTCACTATTGACCACGAACGTTTGCTCCGTGGCATCTATGTAAGTCGTAAAGATAAAGTGGGAAACGAGACAGTTACCACATTCGATATCCGTATGAAGGAACCAAACCGTGAACCAGTGGTACACGTTGGGGCTATCCATACTATCGAACACTTAGCAGCAACTTATCTCCGCAATGACCCTGAATGGAAAGAACGAGTTATTTACTGGGGACCAATGGGCTGCTTAACTGGTAATTATCTTATCCTTCAAGGTGATTTAGAGTCGAAGGATATCGTAGAACTCATGCGCCGTACTTTCCAGTTTGTAGCTGATTATGAGGGTGAAATACCTGGCGCTGCGCCTCGTGACTGTGGAAACTATCTGCTTCACGACCTCCCTATGGCACGCTGGGAATCACGTAAATTCCTTACAGAAGTTCTGGATAAGATCACAGAGGATAATCTGAAATATCCTGAAAAGAAATAAGAAACTTCCCCACCCTTCCCCGAAAGGCAAGGGATACTTAATAAAAGAACATAGGGACAAATGCCTCCGTCTATCCGCCACAACATCCTGCGGCGAAAGAACGAGGACATTTGTCCCTATCTTTTATAACAGAATAATAATTAATTCAGAAAGTTTTAAAAAGCTACTAACTACTAAAGATTAAGCTTATAGCCTACTGACACTTCCAAGATGTTACTTCTTGAGGAAAGTCCTTGATTAGAAATATTCAATACACCCACATTGTAACGAGCATCTAACACAACATTTTCATATTCATAACTGATACCAATAGGTATAGAAAGACTAAACTTACGCAATCCATCTTTCACATCCATATCAATCTCATCTTCCCTTATGTTAGTTTTATGACCATCTGCATCATGGTCATAACTCTGAAGTCCAGCGTGATATTTGCCACGAACCCGGAATGAAGGTGACAGTCCTGCATTAATAGAAAAGCCTTGTGCAACATAAGAATGTATCAGGATTGGTACTACAACATAGTCCGCCCTCAGATAATGGTCATGCCAAACATTTTCATTAATATCAATATCTTTATAGTTACATCCACCTTGAATATATGCAAGACCTGCAGAGATTCCTACCCTATCCGTTGCTTGATACATCACATCAGCACCTCCCGTGAAACCAAGACGAGCATGTGGTTTCAATTCAAGTCTCTCATTATCGGCTATTGCAATATTCATTCCTGCACCCGTAAGTGTTGCCACTGACACCCCAATATGTGGAATCACAGACCACGTTTTCTTCTGTTGTTGTGCCCATGTCGTCAGCGTTGCTGCAACGAATAATACTAAAAAAGCTATGCGTCTCATTTGGTTTTATAGTTATTTAATTAAAGATTGCATAGTCATAACGGGGATATGGCTTAGCTTATTGTGGATATCAAGACAAAAATATCCACGATTCCTCAGACTGTCTCAGCACTAAGGCTAACAGTTCTGAGCACTATCTGATAGCAGAGATTCAATATATAATGTCAGATAAATTCACATCTGCTTTCTAATAGATGCTCTTTTGGGTTCTAAAAGGGCACCTTTTGCAATGTAAAAGATGCCCTTTTGCAGTGTAAAAGACGCCCTTTTACGATGCAAAAGGGCGTCTTTTATTTCTGTTTTTATAACCATTTGATATTCTATAAGTTACAAAACCGAAATCAATACATATTTAGGTAGTATGGAATTATTGTGCTTTCCTTTTTTGTAAAATCATTTCTCTACTTCCATTCGAGCAATTGTTTTAGGGCATTCAGCTCTGTTCTCTGTTCTGGCCCATCTATATTAATCAACTCAATATTAACCTTTTATTTACAGAAAGACATTGAAAAACCTATACATCACAGACGCTTTAACAAAGAATTATTTTAAGATTGATTATATAAAAGAAACGAAATATAATACATAAAACATGCAGTCTGTATCCACTCTTTATATATAAGGTAGAGATATGCCCTAAGTTACTGTTAAATAACTATTTAACCTTTTGCTTCTTTAACCTTTTATCTTTCTTCTTTTACTACTTTTTAACCCCTGCACATCCAATCATTATGCAACGAAACTCTAACTTTGCGCTCAAGAAACTAATAATCAAATAACTAAGATGAAAAGAATAACTCTACTGATTACATCAATCCTCATTGGCATGGCGGTTCATGCACAAACAGGATTACCAAAACTAATCCTAAAAAACATTGAGGGTAAAAGTGTGCAAATAGACACACTATCCAACAATGGGAAACCAATGATTATCTCTTTCTTCGCCACTTGGTGCAAACCATGCAACCGAGAGCTGAAAGCTATCAATGAGGTTTATGCTGATTGGCAGGAAGAAACAGGAGTAAAACTCATTGCTATTTCCATTGACCAGGCACAGAACATGAATAAGGTTAAGCCGTTAGTAGATGAAAACGGTTGGCCCTATGAGGTCTTATTGGACCCTAACAGTGATCTCAGACGTGCCCTCGGAATACAGCTAATACCATATGTTCTGGTAATCGATGGCAAGGGAAACATTGTCTATAAGCACAATGGTTACACTGATGGGGCTGAAACTGAACTTTATGAGAAAGTAAAGGAAGCATGCGGTAAGTAACTATGAAGACTTATATCTTAGCGGGATTGCTGCTCTGTGTTCCCCATACGATGTTATGGGCACAGGAAAACAACGATAAGATAAGGCTTTCAGGTAGCGTACAAAGTGATGTTCTCATTCCACAGAATGATGAAAAGACCGGTGCATCCAAAGCTTCTGGTAGTTTCCTCACCAACACTTATGTGGATGTTAACGCTACAAGCAACTATGTAGATGCAGGACTTCGCCTGGAATATCTCAAACATCCACTCCCTGGATATGAGAATGATTTTAAAGGATGGGGTATTCCTAACTTCTATCTGAAGGGTCGTTACAAGAATGCTGAGCTGACATTGGGTACTTACTATGAGCAATTCGGGTCTGGATTTATCCTCCGTACTTACGAAGAACGTAGCTTAGGAATAGACAATTCACTGCTCGGAGCTCGTCTGTTGTACAAGCCTTTCAATGGTGTCAGTCTCAAATTACTCTCTGGAAAGCAACGTAGATACTGGAAACATAACAAAGCTTTAGTTTCAGGAGCTGATGTTGAGCTCAATCTTGATGAGTGGTTTAAAGCCTTAAAGGATAAGACCTACATCACACTGGGTGCTTCATTCATCAATAAACATGAAGGTGACGAGGACATAATGGTTGATGCCACACACCGACTGAACCTCCCTCGCAATGTGAATGCCTTTGATGTGCGTGCTCGTTTACAACATGGAGCCTTCAGTATTCTGGCAGAATATGCAGCAAAAGGGCAAGACCCATCGTTTGATAATGGTTATATCTACCGTAATGGATACGTAGCCATGCTCTCTGGGTCATACTCTAAACGAGGTGCAAGCATACTTCTGCAAGCTAAACGCAGCGTAAACATGTCTTTCCGTAGTGCTCGTAGCATGTCTGGGACATCCTCCTTCATCAATCATCTGCCACCATTCACAATGGATCATAGCTATGCTTTGGCAGCTCTCTATCCTTACGCAACACAGCCGGGAGGTGAATGGGCTTATCAGGCAGCCTTCGGATACAACTTCCCAAAGCACACTTTCTTTGGTGGAAAGTATGGAACGAATCTGAAATTAAACGTGTCACACGTGCATGGCATACGTAAAAATGAGAACGGAGGTAAGGGAACAGATGGTTATGGGTCACCTTTCTGGGCATGGGGACCGTCAACTTATTACCAGGACATCAATGTTCAGATGGAGAAACGTCTGTCAAAAGGTATCAAACTGAACCTCATGTACATGAATCAGCTATACAACAAAACAGTTGTTGAGGGTGAAGGAGGTGTCATTCACTCTGATATCTTCATCGCTGATGCAAAGTTTAAGTTAGCACCGAAGGCCACTCTACGTACCGAGATGCAGTATCTTGCCACAAAAGATGACGACGGAGACTGGCTCTTTGGTCTTGCCGAACTATCTATAGCACCATCATGGATGTTCACTGTATCTGACATGTACAACAGCGGTAGCACCCATATCCACTACTATCAAGGGCTCGTCACCTTCCTAAAAGGTGCCCACCGCCTGCAAGTAGGTTATGGAAGAACCCGTAGCGGGTACAACTGTTCGGGAGGAGTATGCCGCTTCATACCTGCAAGTAAAGGTTTCACACTCTCATATAACTACAACTTCTAACACAAGATGAACAAACTACTTTCTTTCATAGCATGTGTTCTCATCATGCTATCTTCGTGCAGTAATATAGATGAAAACGACCGTTTTATCTATGTTCCACCTGTAGCTGTAGGACGATGCGTACTCATTGAGGACTTCACTGGGCAGACATGCCTCAATTGTCCACGTGCTGCTGAGACCATTGAGAAGCTTCAAGAGCAGTATGGAGCCGACACTGTGATAGCTGTTGCTATCCATTCGGGACCTCTTGCACTAAAGCCTACGGCATCAGTCATCGGACTTCGAACAGACTTAGGCGACCTGTATTACGGTTATTGGAAGGTTGAAAGCCAGCCTTCAGGTCTTGTTAACCGTAAAGGTGGACTTACCAATGACTCTCAATGGGCATCAGTCGTCTACAATGAGATACAACAGAAAGCTACCGTTGACATCAAACTTGCTATCAATAATGATACGATTACCCATCAATCGCACGTGAAAGCAACCATCAACAACTTAGGAGAATCTTTCAGTGGGAAGCTACAACTTTGGCTTGTAGAGGATGATATCAAGGCTTTACAACGTATGCCTGACGGGAAATTCAATAAAGAATACATACACAATCACGTCCTTCGGAAAGCCATCAATGGTGACTGGGGAGAAGAGATTGCCCTTGGCAAGGATGCTACAGCTGATAAAGAAGCTGATTTTCAGCTTGAAAACGGTTGGAAAGTAAAGAACATGAGCATCGTAGCTTTCGTCTATAATGACAACGGTGTACTGCAAGTCACACGCAAAAAGCTCGTTAACCCTTAATTATTCACAATTATAAAACAACAAGTATGAAGAGATTGTTTACATTTATTCTCGCCACAGTGCTGGGTACAACAGCATTAATGGCGCAAAACAAACAAACGTTTGAGTTTGTTGATGCTAAAGGGAAAGTCATCCCGAATGGCTCTACTGTCACCTTCAACAAGGTGGAAGAATTCGTTCCAGGAGTACCAGAAGCTGGTCTAATCATGCCTGCAGACATCTCTGTCCGCAATATATCAGGCAATGCTCAGAAAGTAATCCTCGTAGGAACGGTTAAAAATATGAAAGAAGGAGTACTGCAAGTATGCTTCCCAGCAGGATGCAAACGATGGAAAAAGGTTGGTTCTTATACTTCTGAAGCAGGTGATCTTTCAGCAAAAAAGACTGACTTGACTTCACTTGAGATGGAGTTCAGCCTTGCAGAACAAGCTACCAACCAGGCTAACTGTACCGTTCAAGTACAACTGTATACTGCAAAGAAGGCTGGTAATGACTGGGTAACAGATAAGCCAGGTCCAAAGATTACTATTGTTTTCGACAAGACTGCCACAGGCATTAACACTGTCAGCACAGAAGGACCAGTTACTTATACCGTCTACACGCTGCAGGGTAAGCTCGTTGGTAAGGGTATTTCATCATTACAAGGACTTGCCAAAGGTACTTACATCATCCAGAAAAAAGACAACAAGGGTGTCGTAAGTGCAGAGAAACACATCATTCAGTAAACCTAAACAATAAACCTTTAAAAATAAAAATCATGCAGAAAAAAATAACACTGAGGCTTTTCTTAGCCCTATCACTGGCATTAATGCAAACTAATGCATTCGCACAAGTTCCTTCACAAGAAGCTTATGTTAATCTAAATTCAACAGGAGTCAACGTTCCTGTGCCTCTTACCAACATCACAAATGGGGCAAAGAGTATTGAATACACACTCACACGCAATGGTGAAGTAATCGAAACGAAAACCATTGCACTTAACGGAGCAGGCAGAACACGCAGCAATCAGACACTCAATGTGGTAGTTCCTCCTTCTACTGATCCTACCGTTGACGAGCTTGCGCTTAATATCACAAAGGTTAATGGTCAACCAACAAACACTACAGAGCCTTACACTACTATTACCCGAACAACACTTACACAGACTCCTAAGCGCAAAGTCGTAGTAGAAGACTTCACTGGTATGTGGTGTCCATGGTGCCCAAGAGGTATGGCTGTATTATCTTACCTAACTCGTACCCATCCAAATGACTTCATCGGTATCGCCGTTCACAATTCTGATGCATTGGAATGTGATGATTACTCTGGCATACGTGTCTCTGGATATCCTACTGTTAGATTTGACAGAAGAACTGATACCAATGACTACACAGGTGAGTCAACGTTCCGTTCAGAACAGAACAGAGGAGCAGAAATGGATGTTAAGGTCTTTGCTGCATGGGATGAATGGAAGCGCAATATCTCAATCACAACGAGAACAACTTTCCGTGTTAGCAAGTACAACTCACACTATGCACTCGCTTATGTACTGTTGGCAGACGGTCTGCAGAGCCGTTCATACTACCAGAAGAACGGTTTCGCTGGAGGCTACCAATACAGAGGTTACTCACAAGACCTTGACTTCTTTGTGAATTCTTCAAACCCAGTTTACAACTTAAAGTTTGACCATACAGCTATTGCAGCTTTAGGTGTAACCAGAGGTCTACAAGGAAGTATCAGCACTCCTATCGTAGCTGACAAAGTACAAGTACACCAAACAGCTTTCAAGAATATATCACAGTATTCTCTTATCCAGGACAAATCAAAACTCTCAGTTTGTGTATTGGTAATCAACACTCAGACAGGTGAGATTGTAAACGCTGATAAATGTGAGATTTCTGACCACACATCAACTGGTATTGAGAATGCACCAACAACTGGAGAAGTAGTAGAAGTTGCTCGTTACAACGCAGCTGGATGCCGTATCTCACAACCTACACGTGGTTTGAACATTGTGAAATACAGTGATGGTCGTACAGTAAAAGAGATCGTGAAATAACGAGAAACGAGAATTATAATAGGAACTCCTAATAGAGTTCATAATGACCGATTAAGAATTAGATTCCCATTGATTGTAAGATTAATTCAAACATAGAAACTAATTGACGGTCTTTTACATTCTAAAAGGGCATCTTTTGCAAGTCAAAAGATGCCCTTTTGCCATGTAAAAGGTGCCCTTTTGAACTGCAAAAGGGCACCTTTTAAAACGCTCAAGATAACCTGCTGATTATCTGTAGTTTACAAAAGCGGAAAAGAAGCCAATCCTTTCAAATCAGATTTAAATGGAGAAAATAATTGTAAAGGTATTTCTATAACCCTTATGAATCATAAGAACGACATCTACTCACATACGGAAAGAGGCGGCTGCCCTATATGGACAGTCGCCTCCCGACTTATGATTGAAATAAGATTTAATCCTTATTCTGGCGTTTACGCCCTAAATGATCAAGTGTAATCTTACGCATACGAATATTCTTAGGGGTCACTTCAACATATTCATCACCCTTAATATACTCCAAACATTCCTCAAGACTCATCTCAGTCTTAGGGATAACACGAGCCTTCTCATCAGAACCTGATGCACGGACGTTCGTCAACTGTTTAGCTTTAGTAACATTGATAACAAGGTCATTATCATGAACATGCTCACCAACAACCTGACCACCATACACCTCTTCACCAGCATCAATGAAGAACTTACCGCGATCCTGTAACTTATCAATAGCATAAGCATAAGCAGTACCAGCCTCCAGAGCTATCATTGAGCCATTAGTACGACGGATAATCTCACCCTTAAACGGTTGATAATCCTTGAAACGGTGTGCCATAATAGCCTCACCCTGACTTGCCGTCAGTACGTTGGTACGCAAACCAATGATACCACGTGAAGGAATTTCAAAGGTAATATTGACACGATCACCCTCAGCATCCATACCAAGAAGGTCACCTTTACGACGGGTTACCATATCAATCATCTTACTGGAGAAATCAGTTGGGACATTGATTGTCAACTCTTCAATAGGCTCACACTTCTGACCGTCAATCTCTTTATAGATAACTTGTGGCTGACCAACCTGTAACTCATAGCCCTCACGGCGCATAGTCTCAACGAGGACAGAGAGGTGGAGCACACCACGACCACTAACAATCCACTTGTCCATAGAGCCTTCCATCGGGCGAACACGCAAAGCAAGGTTCTTCTCAAGCTCTTTGCTCAAACGGTCACTGATGTGACGTGAAGTACAGAACTTACCCTCTTTACCAAAGAAAGGAGAATCATTGATGGTGAAGAGCATACTCATTGTTGGCTCATCAACAGCAATTGGTGGCAGAGGTTCTGGATTATCAAAGTCTGCAATAGTATCACCAATCTCAAACTTCTCCAAACCTATTACCGCACAGATATCACCTGAATCAACATGGTCAGTCTTTTTGTGCCCCATACCCTCAAAGGTGTGAAGCTCTTTGATCTTTGTTCGCTCCTGAGTACCATCACGATGACAGATAGTTACATTCTGTCCATCTTTCAAAGTACCACGGTGTACACGACCAACGGCAATACGTCCTGTATAACTTGAGTAGTCCAAAGAAGTAATCAGCATCTGTGGAGTACCTTCAAGCTGCTTAGGAGCAGGTATTTCCTTAAGGATAAGGTCGAGCAAGTACTCTATATTATCTGTTGGTTTCTTCCAATCGGCACCCATCCAACCATTTTTAGCAGAACCATATACCACAGGGAAGTTTAATTGTTCTTCTGTTGCATTAAGATCGCACATAAGATCAAAGACCATTTCATATACTTCCTCAGGGCGACAGTTCGGTTTATCCACCTTATTAATAACCACAACAGGTTTCAAACCAAGCTGTAAAGCCTTCTGCAACACAAAGCGTGTTTGTGGCATAGGGCCTTCGAACGCATCAACAAGTAACAGACAGCCGTCTGCCATGTTCAAGACACGCTCTACTTCACCACCAAAGTCAGAGTGACCCGGTGTATCAAGAATATTGATTTTTACTCCTTTCCAATTAATACTTACATTCTTACTCAGAATTGTTATCCCACGTTCACGCTCCAAATCGTTAGAATCGAGAACTTCTCCACTGTTGTCTTGTCCGTCACGGAACAGTTTACCAGCGAGCATCATCTTATCAACCAAGGTCGTTTTACCGTGGTCAACGTGCGCAATAACTGCGATGTTACGAATATCTTGCATTTATTTACCTTAAAAGCTTATGCTAAATTATGGTGCAAAATTACGAATAAAAAATGGAAAAGTATTGTCGTTCCAATAAAAAGTTGTAACTTTGCACCGCAAATTCGGAGACTCCGATGCATTTGAAGTCGTACTCTTGTTGTGATTAAGGCAAGTTAACGACTGAAAGATGTAATAGCAAAACTTATTAATCAAACAAAAATTATGTATTTAGACAAGGCAAAGAAAGAAGAGATCTTCGCACAGTATGGTAAAGAGCAGAAGACAACTGACACTGGTTCAGCAGAGAGTCAGATTGCACTTTTCACTTATCGTATCAAGCACTTAACCGAGCATGTAAAGCAGAACCGCAAGGACTATGTTACAACTCGTTCTTTGACACAACTCGTAGGTAAGCGTCGTGCATTGCTCGATTACCTCTATGACCGTGACATTGAGCGCTATCGTGCTATCGTTAAGGCTTTAGGTTTGCGTAAGTAATCATCTAAAGAATAAGAAAATCCCCGCTACCTCATTGGTAACGGGGATTTTTATTTTCAATATCTGCTCTACCCAAGCCGTAAACAGGCAACTAATAATTACCATGTAAACCCCTTCTAAAAGACAGTTTCCAATAAGACATGTTCTTACTGTCTCTGTTTTGCTGTCATTACTGTCACAATTTTTATCTCATAATGACTTTATTCACAAGTACTTATCTAAAATGTTAAATGTGACAGCAAAACGATTTCAAACTTAATCTGGTGTTTTGAGAAGAGTAATTTCACTACAAATTCATTAGATCAGATACTGGTAAACCACTCTATCTAACTTGTTATTCTTTAATTTCCAGCAAAGGCTTCATAACGAACTCGCGTTCTTCCATCAGAGGATGAGGAATGACAAGATCAGGTTCGTTGATATGGAGATCATCATACAGCAAGATATCAATATCTATAATACGATCTACGTATTGTAAACCAACCGTCTTCTCAATCCTTCCCATATCACGTTCTATAGCTTGAGTCACCTCTAGGAGCTGACGAGGAGCAAGCTTAGTAGACACGCATATACATGCATTCAAGAAAAGATTGGGACTCTCAAAGCCCCAGGGCTCTGTCTCATAAAAAGAAGATTGGCGCATAACTGTGCCAACCTTCTTTCCTATATTATCTATAGCCTCGCGCATAATAGCCTTCCTGTTACCAAGGTTTGTGCCGAGAGCTAAGTACACTGTATGCATATTAATCATTGAGGATCAATAACGAATCACCAAAACATCCAAACATATAACCATTCTTTACTGCCTTATCATATGCCTCCATAACAAGATCATAACCACCAAAAGCAGCAGTCTCCATTAACAATGTAGAATAAGGATGATAGAAGTTGACCAACATAGAGTCAGCAAACCCAAACTTATAAGGAGGAAATATGAATTCATTGGTCCAACCATCATACTCTTTCAGCATACCATCTGTACCTACAGCTGTCTCAGTTGCCTTTACAACACTTGCCCCAACAGCACACAAGCGATGTCCACTTTGCTTTGCTTCATTGGCAATTCTACAAGCCTCAGCATTGATATGCATCTCTTCAGAGTCCATCTTATGCTTTGTGAGGTCTTCCACTTCAATATCATGGAAGTTACCTAATCCACAATGTAAGGTAATAAATGACTTGTGAATACCACGTATATCCATCATCTTCATCATATGTTCAGAGAAATGAATATTCGTACCTGGTGCAGAAACAGCACCCTCATTACTTGCAAAAACAGACTGGAAGTTCTCCATATCCTCAGCAGTAGCATGAGCAAACTCCTCACCTTCTTCTTTCGGACGATTATCTATAATGTAACGTGGAAGTGGTGCTTCACCCAACGCAAATAGTTCACGTTTAAACTCTTCATGAGGACAATCATAGAGGAAACGAAGGGTACGTCCACGTGATGTGGTATTGTCAATAACCTCAGCCACCATTGTTCCAGACTCATCAAAGAAAAGTTTATTACCTATACGTATCTTACGTGCAGGCTCTACTAATACATCCCACAGACGCATTTCCTGATTCAACTCACGCAAAAGGAACACTTCTATCTTGGCATCAGTCTTTTCCTTCGTACCATAAAGGCGTGCTGGGAAGACTTTTGTATCATTGAAGATAAAAGCATCACCCTCATCAAAGTAGTCGAAAACATCCTTAAATCGTATGTAATCCTCTTCCTTCGGTTCGCCTTTAACCTCATTTTTAAACATATCAATGGTCCCTGACTTGCGATGAAGAACCATTAGTCTGCCCTCATCACGACGAGTAACCGTGAAAGTCTGCGTACTACCATCTGTACGTGTTAACACACGCTTAGATGAATGAGGATATAAAGCGACCTGATCTTTAGGTAAATTGAATTTAAACTGTGAAAGCTTCATATTTATATATTGGGGAGTTTTTGTTATTTTTCTATTGTTTGCTGCTGAAGCCATGTGTCAAACTGGTCATAATCAACACAGTTCTCAACCTTAACATCACCAACACGCGTCCGTCGCAAGGCCGTTAAGTAAGCCCCACTGTTTATTGCACGCCCGAAATCACGTGCCAATGCACGTATATATGTTCCTTTGCCACATACTACTCGAATAGATAATTGCATTTTATCTATATCAAAGTCTAGCACTTCTATCTCATCAATACGAATATTCTTTGGCTTTAACGTAACATCTTTTCCACTACGCCGATAGTCGAAAGCACGTTTTCCATCTACCTTTACAGCGCTATAAGTTGGTGGAATCTGCTCGATGTCTCCAACAAATTGTGGCAGTGTAGCATCTATCAGTGCTCTTGTTATATGTCCCGTAGGGAAAGTTTCGTTCACCTCATGTTCCATATCATAGCTTGGTGTTGTTGCCCCAAGCTGTAAAGTTGCAACATATTCCTTTGTATGCGCCTGTAGAGTCTCTATCTGTTTCGTCATCTTTCCAGTGGCTAGGATAAGTACTCCTGTGGCTAAAGGATCTAATGTTCCTGCATGACCTATCTTCACTTTCCCGTCATTAGCCTGTGTACAAAGGTAACGTACATGTGCCAATGCCTTGAAACTGGTAATGCCATAAGGTTTATCTATCGGAATAATTACTCCTTCTTTGAAGTTCATTCGAATTATGATACTAAGAGATTAAAGATTAGTCTACCATATTCAATGACATACCAGAGAGCAACATCACAAGAATAATGGCGCCAACAATGATACGATACCATCCGAAAGCTTTAAAACCATACTTGGTTAAGAAGCTTACAAACCACTTCATTGCAAACAAAGCAACGACAAATGATACGACACAGCCAATGAGAAGCATTGTCAGATTATGAGCTGTTGCCCATGAACTATCTGCCTCTAACAAATCATGTAGGTCCAACAATGTAGCTCCTGCCATTGTTGGTACAGCTAAAAAGAAGGAGAATTCAGCAGCACGCTTACGTGTCAAACCATTCGCCATACCACCAACTATAGTTGCCATAGAACGACTTGTACCAGGGATTACTGACAGGCATTGGAATAAACCAATATTGAATGCACGCTTCTCATTCACCAAGTTCTCTTCAATACCTTTATTAAAGATCTTATCACAGAACAACATGAACACACCACCTACGACAAGCATGATCGCAACAACCCATACAGAATCAAGCAACCAGTCCAGCAATCCACTCTTCTTTGCTGCCATTCCAACAACAACAGCTGGCAGTACACCAACAAAGAGCAGCCAATAGAACCTGATGGGATGAATCATTCTGAGGAAAGAAGATTTACAATCAGCAGGTACAGGAGAACGGTCTATATGAAAGAAACGCTTCCAATACAAGCATACTACAGACAAAATTGCACCAAACTGGATAATGAATGTGAACGCATGCACGAACTCATCACCCTGCGGAACACCCAGAAGGTTCTGCGTGATAATCATGTGTCCTGTAGACGAAACAGGGAGGAACTCCGTAAGTCCCTCCACAATTGAGATAATGATAGTTTGTAAAAGTGTCATTATTCCTCCGTGTCTTTTGCTTCTTTTGGTCTATAAATAATAGCACCAATGATTGAGATAAACCCGATGAAGGTCACAACAGGAGCCACCTTTATACGGCGTGCGCTGAAGATACCTGGGTCAAACATCGTCTCAGTAGAACCACTTCCACTCATCAAGATAAACCCAATAACAACAATGGCAATACCTACTGCCAACATAATAAAGTTGGTTTTCCCAAAAGCTAAGTTTCTTTTGTCCATATTTTTTGAGGAGTTATAAGGAGTGAAAGGGCCTAAACAGAAGTGATAGGGAGTAAAGACAAAAGCGTCTTTCCTTATGATATCAACTTACTTCTTTCCCTTTTACTCTTTTACCTTTTTACTTTTCGCTATATCTTATACAAGTCACCAGCCTTCATTCGTAGGAACTTATTGACTGACAACCATGAGCAGAACGTTGCTATCAGTACACCAAAAGCAAGCATAACGCCAGCGGTTATGACTAACACGTCCCACGAAAGAACCTTTGTTATATCTGGTTCGTAGTCATAAAGGAGGCATAAACCAACCCCTAAGGCTGCAATTGCAAGTAATGCTGAGACCAATCCCTCCATAACAGCACGCCGAAGGAATGGTGCACGAATAAATCCCCACGATGCGCCAACAAGCTTCATAGTGTGAATAGAGAACCGGCGAGCATAGATACTCAACCTAATCGTATTGTTCATCAGCGAGAATGAGACGATAGTCAGCAATATTGCAATTACCAACAACACGAGACTTATCTTGCCCAATGTGTGGTTTACACTCTCAACAAGGTTCTGAGGATAAGTGATATCGCTCACTCCACGATAAGTTCTAAGCTCACGTTCAATGTTTTTAATAGAATCATTGTTGGCATAATTGGCCTTTAGCTGTAGCTCTATCTCACCAGTAAAAGGGTTTTGTCCAGCAAACTCTGCTGGATTAGCACCAAGTTCACGCGTTCCTTCCTTCAAAGCTTGTTCCTTACTAATGAAATTCAGACTGCTGATATAATGTAAAGAACGAATGCGTTGACAAAGAGCTGCACTCTCTTCTGTGCTCATATCTGGTTGAAGAATCATTGTTACAGTAAGATTCTCCTTCACATAAGAGCTTAAATTACGACTTGTAAAAACAGTCAGCACAACCATGCCTATCAATATCAGTACCATAGCTGTACTGATGCATAGTGTTACAACCTGCAAGCTATGATGACTGCGAGCTTTGTTTCTTCTTTTTGCCATTTCCGAAAAGGATATAATACACCGAAATTGATGCAAAGATACTGCAAAATAAAAGAATGACAAAGGAATTTATACATTATTTAGACTTACAAAGACATTTCCTTATTGTGCATGAAACGTTGTAGTTTATTTGTTTTATCTTTGCACAATACCCCTCTATATACACGAAAAAAGATATCAAATGAGTACAATTATCTATCCGTCACCTATCTTTGGACCTGTCCATAGCCGCCGATTAGGCATTTCACTCGGCATCAACCTCATGCCTGCAGATGGGAAGATTTGCACGTTCGACTGCATATATTGCGAATGTGGATTTAACAAAGACCATCGGACAAAGACACCCCCCCTACTCGCGAACACGTGGCAAAGGCGTTAGAAGCAAAGCTAAAGGAACTGAAGACACAGGATATTCATCCGGACGTATTGACATTTGCCGGTAACGGAGAGCCTACATCGCACCCTGACTTTGCGGGAGTTATAGATGATACCATCAGACTTCGCAATGAATATTGCCCACAAGCAAAGATTTCTGTACTCAGTAACTCTACATTCATCCATCGTCCAAAGATTCACGAAGCACTGTCAAAGGTAGACAACAACATTCTGAAACTTGACACTATCAATGCTGATTATATAAATAAGGTAGACCGTCCTACACAACCTTCGTATGATGTTAACAGAATAATTGCAGACATAAAGTCATTTAACGGACAAGCAATTATCCAGACTATGTTTATGAAAGGGGAAACAGAAGACGGCACGAATATCGACAATACGGGGGAAGAGTTTGTAAAACCATGGCTTGATGCTGTCAAAGAGATAGCACCGAGAGAGGTTATGATTTATACAATTGACAGAGATACACCTGACCATAGTCTTCAGAAAGCCACACATGAGGAGCTTGATGCGATCCGTGATCGAGTCATTGCACTAGGGATTCCTTGTACGGCATCATACTAAAACAGCATAATAGACAGATAAAACGCACTTAAGAAGTATCTTTACAAATAAACAACTATAAGGAGCTGAGTCCCTGTACATAACCCCATTTTATCCCATCTGTAACTAACGAATTACTAAGCAGTTACAAATAGTATTCTAAAAGGTGCTCTTTTACCTCTTAAAAGGGCACCTTTTACATGTCAAAAGACGCCCTTTTACAATGCAAAAGATGCCCTTTTGAAACACAAAAGAGCAACTATTAAAATCCAGAAGTAATATTATAAGACATTCTTAGTTTTGCAAGACGAACAGAAACGTATGCATTACGTTCACAAAACAACTTCTCCCTTACCCCAAAAACATAAAAGAAGGCATTATAAAAAAGAGGGCTAACCTCGCGGTTAACCCTCTTAATCATCATGAAATGTATAGGTATGAAATTTACAACTTACTGATGATTCCTGCTTCTGTACCACGTACGAAGTTTACAATATTACGTATTTCTGTAGAATCAGGTACCTGCTGATCAATCTGAATACATGCATCAAAGACTGAGGTCTGCCCATGGAAAAGCAAACGATAAGCATTTGCAATATGCTTCAGGACCTTTTCATCAAAGCCCTTAGCACGACATACAGATGTATTCACGCCATGATATTCAACAGGAGCACCACCTGCGATAATATAAGGTGGGACATCCTTAGAGAATGTAGTACCTGCCTGTACCACAGCATACTCACCAACACGTGTATTAGCCTTCTCTACTACGTTTGAAGAGAGGATTGCACCACTTCCTATCACACAATCTCCAGCTATCTTAGCACCATAACCGAAGACGCAACCATCCCCTACGACGGTGTCATGACTAATGTGTGCACCTTCCATAAAGAAGTTATTAGAACCTATAACAGTCTTACAACCGCGATGTGTAGCACGATTTACTACTACATTCTCACGAATAATGTTGTTATCACCAATGATAAGTTCGCTTTTTTCTCCAACGAAATTGAAGTCCTGTGGCAGTGCTGCCAGCACTGAACCTTGATGAACCTTATTACCATTGCCCATCCGAGTACCCTTCAAGATGCTCACGAAAGGGAAGATAATACAATTATCTCCAATGACAACATCGTCTTCTATATATACAAACGGAAATATCTTGCATCCATCTCCAATCTTTGCTTTTGGAGAAACTTCCGCTTTTGGGCTGATTTCACTACTCATAATCTTGAATATTGATTATTAATACTTGTGTTTTTTACTTAGAACCTCCACCAAGAGCATTGTACAAATTCACAATAGCTTGTAGCTTTGTAAACTGTTCTTGCACCTGTGAGATCTCGGCATTAAGCAAACTTTGCTGTGCAGTAATAACCTCTAAGTAAGAACTTGAGCTCTGTGCATAAAGCATCTGAGTATGGTCTACATTTTGCTTCAGCACATCTATCTGCTGTTGCTGTAGCTTATTCTTCTCATCAGCCGAGTTATATGCAACCAAAGCATTGCTCACTTCAGCACCAGCCTTTAGGATACTATTCTGCCATGTGTTATAAGCCTGCTTATACCTATCCTCTGCTACACGCAGACCAGCTTTCAATTGACCACGCATAAAGATGGGTTGTGTGAGGCTTCCCACCACTGAAAGCAACAATTTTCCTGGATTAACCAGTCCGTTGCTATTGGTCCATGCACCTGTCGGAGAGATGTTTAATGCTGGATAAAAACGACTTCGAGCTTCCTGAATATTATAGAAACATTGTGCTAAAGCCATCTCATTGGCATGAACATCTGCACGATTGCTTAATAATTGAACACCAATTCCACCAGAGAAGTTCGCCGGGAGACTCTGGTTTTCAAGTGAACCACGTGCAATAGACTGTGCTGGCTCACCAAGAAGTAAGCTAAGTGTGTTTTCAGTCTCACGAATTTGGCGTTTAATATCCGCCCCCTGAGTCTGTACACTATAATAAGCAGCCTCAGCACTCTGTACACTTGTTGAACGAGCACGTCCGAATTCCATCTGCAGCTTCATCATATCCCAAGTGTTTTTGGTCAATCCAGACATGTCATCCACTATTTGTTTTTGACGATCAAGCATCAAGAGCGTATAGTAAAGATTGGCTACATTACATATAAGATTAGTCTGTACAGCCACCTTATAGTCGCGTGACTGAATCAAAGCCATCTGTGCTGCCTTCTTTTGTGAGCGCAGTTTACCAAACAAATCAACATCCCAGCTTGCAGTAATAGGTAGAGTGTAAGCCTGAGTTGAGGAGGTATGCGTACCAAAATGAGATATACTGCCATTCGGAGCAAACACTACAGACGGCAGGAAAGCCAGCTTTGACGCACGTAATTGCTGTTCGGCAATATCAATATTCAATGCAGCATTAAGCAAATCGGGGTTATTTTCCAGTGCCTTTTCTATAAGAGTTTGTAACTGAGGATCAGTGAACACACTACGCCAAGGCAGATTTCCAAAATCACTGGAGCCTGCTAATGCAGCCTTATCATCAACTGGATCACGAACAATTCCAGAAGTTTTAATGTCTGGACGCTCGTAATTACCATACAGACTCTTACAGCCTGTCAGTGACAAGGCTGCAAAAGCTATAATGATTATATTCGTTTTCTTCATTGTTCTTCTTTCTTTTATATCCTACTCTTCTATGATGTAATCAGTAGCTGAACCTTTCGCAAATTGTGCAAGTTCCTTAGAAACTTCCTTGTTCTCCTCATCTTCAAATACAAGAGGCTTGATACGCTCCTGTAAATACTCAAAGCCTGCAAACAGAGCTGGGACAACAAAGACCTGACAGAGTGTACCGATTAACATACCACCTACGGCCGCTGCACCCAGTGTTTGGTTACCATTACGACCAACACCACTTGCAAACATCAGTGGCAACAGTCCGACAATCATAGCCAAAGAGGTCATCAAGATAGGACGGAGACGAGCTCCAGCACCTAAGATGGCAGCATACTTGATAGCCATACCCGTACGCCGGCGTTCAAGAGCGAACTCTACAATAAGAATAGCGTTCTTTGCTAACAGACCAATCAACATGATTAAAGAGATCTGCATATAGATGTCATTATTGTGACCGAATATCATTGTAAAGATAAACGCACCAGCAAACCAAACGGAATGGAAAGAATTACAGCCAAAGGAAGGAGGTAACTCTCATACTGAGCACTCAGAATCAAGTACACAAACACGATACAAAGGACGAAGATCATCGCTGTTGAGTTAGAAGACTCTTGCTCTGAACGTGTCAAGCCAGAGAACTCATAGCCATATCCCTGTGGTAACACTTGTTTTGCCACTTCCTCTGCTGCCTTAATAGCCTCTCCAGAAGAGACCCCATTTGCTGGTGTCGCATTAACAGCAATAGAGGTAAAGAGGTTGAAACGAGTGATATTTGACGGTCCATAAACACGCTTCAACGTACAGAACTCACTTACTGGAGCCATACCTGCTGCTGTTCGAACATAGATGTTATTCATGCTCGACTCGTCCATGCGGCTCTCTGCTGTTCCTTGTATCATCACACGGAAGAGCTTACCGTATGCATTGAAGTTGGAAGCATACATACCACCATAGTATCCCTGCAATACAGAAAGAATAGCTGCCGGTGATGTTCCTGCCTGCTTTGCCTTAGCAACATCCACATCAACCATGTACTGTGGATAGTTAGGATTATACGTTGTAAGTGCTCGACTGAACTCTGGACGCTTGTTCAATGCTGCTAAATAATCCTGAGCAACCTTGAAGAACTTATTCAAATCACCACCAGTCTTATCCTGTAAAGAGAATGAAAGACCGTTTGACATACCATAACCAGGAATCATTGGTGGTGCAAAGGCAAGTATCTGTGCGCCCTTAATACTAGCTGTTTGCTTATAAATCATACCCAAAATCATGTTAGAAGAGGTTGGGTCAATGAACAATCCAGCAATACCAGCACCCGTGAATACCGACTTAATACGATCAAACATACCATATTCACGCTCAGCAAAAGGCTTCAACTTAACAATAAAGGTTGACTGGTTAGAACCCTGTCCAGCCAAGAAGTTGTAACCAACTATCTGCTCACGACGTTCAATGTAAGGATTACTTGCCAACATCTTATCCACCTGATCGGTCACTTTCTGAGTCTCTTCTTGTGATGTCCCTGGAGGCATACTGACCATAGCGAACAATGTTCCTGTATCCTCATCAGGTACAAGCCCTGTATTGGTAAAGCTCATTGTCAAAACAAGAGCAACTATACCAACAACAACAGAAAGACCAGCTATCAATCGATGGCCAATAACCTTCTCTACAACTTTCTGATATTTATTATTAATCTTGTCGTACTGGGTATTGAATGCCATATGGAAACGATCAATAGGCGAGAGTTTCTTATGTTCTTCATCCTTACTGTGCGGTTTCAGGAAGATAGCACATAAGGCTGGGGACAGAGTCAAGGCATTCAAAGCCGAGATAACAATGGATACTGCCATCGTTACACCAAACTCTCTATAGAACGTTCCAGAGGTTCCTCCGATAAAAGATACAGGAACGAACACTGCTGACATCACCAAAGTAATAGAGATGATAGCTCCTGAAATCTCATTCATTGCATCAATGGCTGCAGTCATCGCGCTCTTATAACCTAAGTCGAGCTTTGCATGGACAGCCTCAACCACCACAATGGCATCATCGACCACAATGGCAATCGCTAATAACAATGCTGACAAGGTCAAAAGGTTGATGGAGAATCCAAACACCCATAGGAAGAAGAATGTACCAATCAATGCCACTGGCACAGCAATCATAGGAATTACTGTCGAACGGAAGTCTTGCAAGAAGACATACACAACGAAGAATACCAACACAAGTGTGATAACCAGTGTACGAATAACTTCCTCTATAGATGCAAAAAGGAACTCTGTTACATCCTGTTCTATCGTCACTTTCATCCCTGGAGGCATCTGTTTCTGTGCATCAGCCAAGGCTGCTTTTACATCATCGGCAATCTGTGTAGCATTTGAACCTGCCACCTGGTTAACCATACCTAATACAGCTGGTTGACCATTGCTACGCATAGCAACAGAATATAGCAAACCGCCCAATTCCACCTTTGCAACATCACGTAAATGTAATGTCTGCCCATTTGTATTGCTTGAGATAATGATATTTCCATATTCTTCTGGCGTCTTCAAACGTCCCTTATAGCGCATAGTGTACTCAAACTTGAGCTTACTTTGCTCACCAAAGGAACCTGGTGCTGCCTCAATATTCTGTTCTGCAAGAGCACCAGAGATATCAGAAGGAACAAGACCATACTGCTTCATCTTATCTGGCTGGAGCCAAATACGCATTGAGTAAGTCTTCATACCAGGTATATGGACGTCACCTACACCATTAATACGCTTCAACATTGGAACGATATTGATGTTGTTATAGTTCGTCAAGAACTCATCATCATATCGTCCATCATCTGTTGTCAAGGAGTACATGACCACAGTCGAATTCTGACGTTTCGATACAGTCACACCCACACGGGTAACTTCAGCAGGTAACAAAGCCTGTGCTTGTGACACGCGGTTCTGCACATTGACTGCCGCCATGTTTGGGTCAGTACCTTGCTTAAAGTAGACTGTGAGCATCGCCATACCAGCGTTAGTTGCAGTCGACTCAATATAAGTCATATTCTCTACACCATTGATACTCTCTTCCAATGGTGTAATAACTGAATTCAATACGGTCTGCGCATCAGCTCCTTGATAGGAGGTTTGAATGGAGATCGTAGGTGGTGCAATGTCCGGATACTGTTCAATAGGCAGTGATATCAATCCTATTATACCCAAAAGGACAAAGAAGATTGATATAACCGTTGACAATACCGGTCGTTTAATGAAATTTGTAAATGTCATAACGTCTACTGTTTGGATTCTTAGAACTCATCTTGACAACTGCGACCTCATTTATATACAAATGTCATCAACAATCTTAAGCATTAAGTTCCAAGCTCATAATTTACTTACTGTCACCTTTCATTGTCTTCAAGAAGCCTGAGGCTGAACTCTGATTTTCACCGAGTTTCTCAGCTTTCTTTATTGCTTCTTCGTACTCTGCAGGTGTAAGTGCTTTAATTTTTGCTCCATCCTCAAGACTAGATACTCCCTTACTAACAATGCGTTCACCCATCTTAAGACCGCTTGTCACGATGTAATTGATACCATCATTCTGAGGATCGACTGTGATTTCACTATAATGAACCTTATCTTTTGCATCAACTTTATAGACGAACATTTTGTTCTGAACCTGTGTTACAGCCTCTTGTGGAATCAGAAGTGCACGGTTATTATTCTTAGCAATTACAATCTTACCACTACCGCCACTCTTCAACAGATGTTCAGGGTTAGGGAATCGGGCAATAACATTTATCGTTCCAGTTGTCGCATCAATCATGCCACTGGTCTTAACAATTGCACCTTCGTGATTATAGGTAGAACCATCAGCCAACAACAAGCTAACTGCAGGGAACTTCTTAATGGCATTACTGAGTCCATCATCCGTACGGCTAAGCTTCAAAACATCAGCTTCTGTCATAGAAAAATACACTTCTATAGTAGAAGTATTACTGATTGTTGTAACAGGCTGGGCTGATGAAGCACTCACAAGGGCACCTTCCTTAAAAGGAAGGCTTCCTACATAACCTGAAGCTGGACTCTTTACATAACAGAAACCAAGGTTGTCCTTAGCCGTAGAAAGCATCGCTTGTGCTTGTCGAACACCTGCTTCAGCTTGTTTTACAGCAGCCTGAGCGGAAGCAATACCGCTCTGTGCCTGACGAACAGATGCCTGTGCAGTCTCATAAGTATTCTTTGCACTCTGCAATTCATAGTCACCTATCACCTTATTATTATATAGGTTCTGACTATTATTATAAGTAAGACGAGAGGTAGCAGCCTGCGCATTGGCTGAATTCAAGCTTGCATTAGCTTGTACAACATTAGCCTTTGCTTGAGCCACAGCGCTCTGAGCTGAGTTCACCTGTGCCTGTGCCTGACGTACTGCAGCCTGATAAGTAGAGTTATCTATCACGAACAGAACCTGCCCTGCATGAACATATTCTCCTTCATGTATATTCAATTTAGTAATAAAACCACTTACCTTTGGACGTACCTCAACGTCCTGTACACCTTTTATCGTGGCAGGATAAGTTGTTTTCAACTGTGCATTTGATGCCCCAATCGTAATGACTGGATACTCATCACTCGTTGGGAGTCCCTTCTGACCACCCCCACAACTGGTAAGTACTGCCACAAGTGCAGTGACAAACAGTAAGATCTTAGCTTTCTTCATATATATAATAATTATATAATTTCGTTCTGTGATTATCTTTAATATATAAGGTCTCTGCCCTATTCTTCCTCCTTTTTCTTCTTCCATGGATAAGAGATTGTAAAAAACTACATTGTGTACTTGTAGTTTTCTACGTGCAAAATTACATATTAATATTTAAACTACACCACTTATAGAACGCTTTTTAACAATTATTATCGGAGTCTATGGTAACTCAAAACACCAACTCCGATAATCTCAACACATTGCACGTTATAAAAAGAACATTATATCAAGCCCATCTCCTTAGCCTTATCTCTCAATAGATTTAGTAGTGGTTCACGTTCATTAGCTACCTTATTATCAAGCACTGCATCCTTTAAAGTATGTTTTAAGACACCTACTTCGCGGCTCGGTTGCAGGTTAAACATCTCCATAATCTCATTTCCATCAACACAGGGTTGCAGTAACCGCTTGTAATCACGTTCCTTCAAGTCCTTCAACTTTTCACGAACAATACGAAAATTATCTAAGAAATGCTGCTTTCTAATGGCATTTTTACTCGTAATATCAGCTTCACAGAGTGTCATAAGGTCGTCTATGTCATCTCCAGCATCGTTCATGAGGCGTCGAACCGCCGAATCTGTCACCTCTTCATCAGCAATAACGATCGGACGCATGTGCAGATCGACTTGCTTTTGGACATACTTCATTTTACTATCCATTGGCAACTTCAACCGTCGGAAGATACCAGGGACCATTTTTGCACCCACGAAATTATGATTATGAAAGGTCCATCCAGCGGCTGGATCCCACCGTTTACATTTTGCCTTACCTATATCATGCAACAAAGCAGCCCATCTCAACCACAGATTATCGGTATGTTTGCAGATATTATCAAGCACCTCTAGCGTATGATAGAAGTTATTTTTATGTGCCCGACCGTTCTTTGTCTCAACAACATCAAGTGCAACAAGCTCAGGAAGAATAAGCTGCAGAAGCCCACAACGATATAATTCAATAAAGCCTTTACTTGGTGTTGGGGTCATCATAATCTTGTTTAACTCTTCCTCTATGCGTTCACCACTGATGATTTTGATACGATCAGCATTGCGTTCAAGAGCTTCGAAGGTTTCATCTTCTATAAAGAAATTAAGCTGAGTTGCGAAACGAACACAACGTAACATGCGCAATGGATCATCAGAGAAGGTTACATCTGGGTCAAGCGGTGTACGAATAATACCATCCCACAAGTCGTCAACACCCCCAAAGGGGTCCACCAACTCACCAAAACGGTCCTTATTCAGACAGACAGCCAGTGCATTAATAGTAAAATCACGCCGATTCTGATCATCCTCCAGCGTCCCGTCTTCCACAATCGGTTTCCTACTATCATGGCTATAGCTTTCTTTACGTGCACCGACGAACTCTACTTCTATATTCTTATATTTCACTTGAGCTGTTCCAAAATTACGGAAGACAGGAAAATCTACCTTCTTCCCTAACTTAGCATTTAGCTCACTCGCCACCTGAATACCACTACCTACAACCACAACGTCAATGTCATTTGACGGACGTTTTAAGAATAAGTCGCGAACATAACCGCCTACGACATAGCACTCTAAGCCTAACTTATCAGCGGAATCTGAAATATGATGAAATATATCCTTATCTAAAAGTTTTGCCAACTGGGCATCTGAGAGGTTTCGCATATAATGATGTCTTTATAAAAGCAATGCAAAGATACACATTTTCCCTAAGCCTAACAAATCAAATCATGGGTAAAAAAATGGTAATAGACATAATTTTATGAGATTTTCCATCAACCTATTATCATCAATAAGGTTTTGTTTCATCGCCGCATAAAAGTAGTTTATCACCACCCTCACCACCTTTTAATGTAAATTCTTTTCCCACCTACAAATTAAAAGACGCTCTTTTGCAATGTAAAAGGTGCCCTTTTGCGTGGTAAAAGATGCCCTTTTGATGTGTAAAAGGTGCCCTTTTGCAATGTAAAAGACGCCCTTTTAGAAGCGTGCTTATAAACAATTGAATATCTGCATATTACAAAACACATTTAAAAGTATATTCAAAGAATTATCAATCGACAGTCGCAAGAATATTGTAAGGGCTTTTCAAACTTTGAATTTAAGCTATAGCAGGAATCTTTAAGGCACACGAATATGCCGTACAAAGTACGGAACATATCGAACGAACACTATCAGCAAAACAATCAGGGGATACAATGAGAACCGTTAACATCTCTCTTTGTTTTAGTTAATTATCTTTTAGAAGATATCTTTTCTTTGTAAATTTTACAATTGTTTATAAAAATAGTTGTAACTTTGCACCCGAAATAAAAGAACACTAAATAACTTTTATACAACACTATTAAAACCTACTGTATAACAATAGCAATAAAAATAAAGTTCATAATCGACTATACCGACCCTTAATTCCTTATAACTTTTTTAGACTTTAAGACTATTAAAGGGATAAGTTTTCTGTGGCAAGACAATAAAATCGGCAACGATTGAAGATAGAAAGATTTATAAAAACGAAATAAGACTTAAAAACAAAGAAGATGAAAAAAAATTATAGAAAACCCTCAACTACAATAGTATTCATGGAGATAGAGGGTAACTTATTAATGGATAGTGCGCATGGCACAAGTCACGAAGGTTTCAGTGGGGGATCTGATCTGAGCTCACACGTTGAAGATGGAACTGATGATGACTCACCATTCTAATCAAAAGAAATTAAACTTGCCACAAAAACAAATAAACCAAAAGGAACAATATGAAACTTTTTAAAACATACTTATCATTCTTAGGAATCGCTTTGGTATTTGCATCATGTGCAAAAGATGAACTATACAACAAAGAGACGAACAATGAGGAGTTAATAGACATGGTATTTACTGCCCATTCAAACCATCCTCTATCACGTACAGTCTTAGGAGCAGATGGAGGAACTGTTACTTGGCAGGAAAACGATCAAATTGGAATAGGATACCAATATTCGGATAATAATGTGACCAAACCTTTTAAGACTCCTACTGCAGGAAGTAACGTACATTTCTGGGGTAAAGCAGCAGACGTCACTTCATCCTATTTCATGATGTATCCTTACCAAGAGAATGCAAGAATCAGTTATAAAACTAACTTACAAGCAGAATACAAATTTAACTTCCCTAAAAATCAGACGGCTACTGCAGGTAGCTTTGATCCTAAGGCTAACATCTCTGTTGGTGTTATACCAAAGCGTTATGAACCATTTATCGCTTACAATGTTGGTGGACTCGTTCGTTTTACGATCAAAGGTACGGATAAAGTAAAACAAGTAAAATTATTTGCCATTGGACAGGACAATCTTGTAGGCGATATCACTTCTACTATCTCGTTTAAAACGAATGGTCAGATAAACAAGATGCAAACAAAGATTACTAATGGCACACCTGTTGTGAATCTCATTGCAGAGAATGGCGGACTGAAGGAAGAAACCCCTTATTATATAGCATTACCAGAAGAGAAAATATCTAAAGGAATTAGTATAATATTCACTTTAGATGATGGCAAATCTATCATTAAGAAAGTAAAACAAGAGATAAATATCGAGCGTGCAAAAGTGTACGACTTGGGAGAAATCGTGTTAAATCCAACCTCTGCTAAAGCATTCATCTTAAAAAATAAGGTACTGATTGATGCTGTCGCTGAGATAATCCATGGGATTGAACGTTATGGTAATGGAGACATGAATATCTATGAGGGTGAGAATCTTGAGAAGATTCTGTCTTTCAAAGGGACTTTGAGTATCCAAAACAATAACGAACTTACGACATTAGATGAGTTACAGTATTATCGTAATGTAACAAGTCTAAATGTACAAAACAATAAGAATCTTGCTGGAGAAATCGATTTTAATAAATATCCACAACTCACGAATTACATTGTCATCAGTAATAGTCCATTAGTAACAAAACTTGATATCTCAGGATTGACAGAACTAAAGTTCTTATCAGCTCATCAACTGGATGGACTGACAGAAGCGAAAGTGGGTAACAACCCTAAAATGACTTCCCTTGCGTTATATAATAACAAGCTGCTTACTAAGATTGACGCAAGTAATCTTCCTGCTCTGGAAACATTGCAAGCTTATAACAATGGAGAACTGACAAACATCAATACATTGAACTCACCAAAGATACAAACTATCGATATAAGTAACACAAAGAAATTGACCCAAATAGAGGGATTATCCGATAAAGATCAACTTGAAAAATTTGTTGCTTGGAGTAATAAGATAGAAAGCTACGACTTTAGCAAAATGACTAAGTTGAAGTCTATCAATCTCATAGGTTCTCCAGTGAAAGAGATAAAAGGGTTGTCAGCTGCTGGCACAAACTTAACTTCACTTGACTTGGGCAGTACGCAGATAAGTTCATTAGACGTAACACAGAATACAGAGCTGCAAAAACTTAACCTCAGTTATGTTAAAGGAATAACAACATTAGATTTAAGTAATAATACACGCCTAACAGAACTGACAACGAACAATTCAGGTATTCGCGAGTTGAAGTTAGGGAGTAAAAACGGATTGAAAAATATAAATGTTTCAGGTAGCAAACTCTCATCTCTCGACATAAGTGAAGCTGGGACGATTGAGAATATAGCTGTAGGACTTCAAACTGATGCTACTGGGACAAATCAACAGATAAAAGTAACAATGACACAGCAGCAAAAGGATTATTTCGACAGTAAGGGTATAATATTCACAGAGAATATCATAACTAACAATAATGACAAGAATAAACCAAATAGCAATGTCAAGGTCATAATTAAACAATAATCAGATTATAACACTTCAAAAGAGAGGATATGTTCACGAAAAAAATGACATATTCTCTCTTTCTTTTATAAACCCAAATTGGTCTTTAGAAACTGAACATATTGCGGTATCATGAACGATTTGGGGTTAATTTGTGGAGAATAAAAACTACAACATTAAGAGATTCTTCAACGAAAGAAATGAAAACACCGAACGAATCAATCTACATTTTATCTGGTGAGAGAATGTCAAGTTTCCCTTTTCAGAAAAATGCACGTATACTACAATAACGTGAGTTCGATGAATTCAGAACAATGTAAGCTGTGTGTCAATGGTCCTTTGTACATTAACACAAGGCTTCTTTGGGAACAAACAATAGGCAGCAATTGCCCTTAATAAGTTGACGATGAAATTGTCAAAGTATCTATGTCTGGAGTATTCCACTTACACAATGTTCTTAAGTTCATCACTAACACTACCCTCTAATGTAAATTCTTTTCCCATCTACAAATAAAAAGACGCTCTTTTGCAATGTAAAAGATGCCCTTTTGCGTGGTAAAAGATGCTCTTTTGCAATGTAAAAGGTGCTCTTTTGCAATGTAAAAGACGCCCTTTTAGAAGCACATTTATAATCTACTGATTGTCTGTACATTACAAAACACATCTAAAAGCATATTCAAAGAATTATCAATCGACAGCCACAAGAATATTGTAAGGGTATTTCAAAAGTACGAATTTAAGCCATAGCAGGATCCTTTAAGACACACGAATATACCGTACAGAGTACGGAACATTGCAGAGAATTACCATTAGCGACACTATGAGGAAACACAACGAGAGTCTTTAACATCTCTCTTTATTTTAGTTAATTATCCTTTAGAAAGTATCTTTTCTTTGTAAATTTTACAATTGTTTATAAAAATAGTCGTAACTTTGCACCCGAAATAAAAGAGCACTAAATAGCTTTTATACAACACTATTAAAACGTGCTATATAACAATAGCAATAAAAACAAAGTTCATAATAGACTGTACTGACCCTTAATTCCTTATAACTTTTTTAGACTTTAAGACTATTAAAGGGATAAGTTTTCTGTGGTAAGACAATAAAATCGACAACGATTGAAGGTAGAAAGATTTATAAAAACGAAATAAGACTTAAAGACAAAGAAGATGAAAAGAATTTATAGAAAACCCTCAACTACAATAGTATTCATGGAGATAGAGGGTAACTTATTAATGGATAGTGCGCATGGTACAAGTCACGAAGGTTTCAGTGGGGGAACCGATCTGAGCCCACACGTTGAAGATGGAACTGATGATGATTCTCCATTCTAAGCGCACAAGAGATTAAATTAATAACAAAAAAGACGAAGAATAACAATATGAAGTATACAAATCGACTGAAGACTTATGCTTTATGCATAGGGCTTGCACTAAGTGTTGTGTCTTGTTCAAATGACGACTTCGAGGGTACTAACACCACAGATGATCAACTGGTAGACATGACTTTCGTATCTGCAGGATTGGAAAGTCCCTCAAATGCAGAGGATATTACCCCATCAAACCAAGCTAAAACCCGTACCGTATTAGGCTCCGATGGGACAACTGTCACTTGGCAAGCAAACGATAAGATTGGTATTGGCTTTAAATCACCTACTGCCAAGAACTATCCTTTCACCACTCCTACCGCTGGAAGTGACGTACATTTCTGGGGACAAGCGCCAAATGTCAATAATGTAGCATACTTTATGATGTATCCTTATCAGCAGGATGCAAAGATATCAGCAAATAATAACACCCAAGCTATATATCAATACAACTTTCCAAAGGCTCAGAATGCCATTGCTGGCACTTTTGATCCAAAGGCAAATGTTTCTGTAGGCATAATCCCACAGCGTGGAAAACCATTCGTTGCTTACAACATAGGCGGCTTACTCCGCTTTAGTCTTCGTGGAACTTCAAACGTAAAACAGGTGAAGTTACTTTCTGTTGGCCAGGAGAACCTTGCAGGCAACTTAAAGTCTACCATTACTTTTGCTAATGATGGGAAGATTAGTACTGCTAAAAACGAGTTCAGCGCAGCATCTCCTGTAGTAAGCCTCACGCCTGCATCGGGCACTTTTGAGGAAGGAAAGGCATATTATATAGCACTTCCAGAGCAAAAGTTGGCACAGGGACTGACACTCATCTTTATCATGCAGGATGCAAAGCCATATTGAAAAAGGTTAAGCAGGAGGTAAATATCCAACGCGCTAAGGTGTACAACCTTGGCGAAATGGCGCTTGATCCAACTAAAGCTAAGGATTTCATTCTCAAGAATCAGGGTTTAATCGAGGCTGTTGCTGTGAAAGTATCAGGCTTAGTCAGAACCGCAGATGGGCACCTGGACATCTATGCAGCAGACAATTTGGAGAAGATCCTTTCTTACAAGGGAATACTGGAAGTCAATAACAAAGACAACTTCACGTCAATTGATGAGCTACAATACTATCGTAATATTAACGGACTGAACCTTCAAGGTAACAAGAACCTTGCAGGAGAGCTCAATCTCAACAAGTATCCACAGCTCACTGGTCAAATAGTAATTAGTGGTAGTCCATTGGTTACAAAGATTAATGTGACAGGATTGGATAAGATAACACAGTTACAAGCGCACCACCTGGATGGACTGACAGAAGTTGTAACTGGTGGTAACACTAAGCTCAACTTATTCGCATTGTATAATAACAACAGCCTTCAGTCGGTTGATGCAAGCAATATGCCTTCATTATCAACATTACAGACATATTATAGTCCTAATATACAGACTATCAATACCACCAATTCACCGAACTTGAGCGACTTTAATGGTCTCTCTAACGGTAGTCTTCAGAGCTTCATAGGTTTGTCAGATAACTCAAAGCTGCAAAGATTTTGGGCATCAGGTTCACAAATTGAGAGCTATGACTTCAGCAAGATGACAAACCTAAAGAATGTCAACCTTGCAAGTGCAGCAGTGAAAGAAATTAAGGGATTGTCTGCTGCTGGTGCTAACTTACAGGAACTTCAACTATCAAATACCCATGTAAGTTCATTGGATGTATCAAACAATCCAAACCTCACCAAGCTTGACTTGTATAATGTAAGGGAGATGACAACAGTGGATGTAACGCATAATCCAAACTTAACATATTTGCGAACAACCTTCCTTCCTCTGACAACGCTTGACTTATCAAACAATACAAAGTTAGTAGAATTAAGTATTGCGCACAACAAGCTTTCATCATTTGACATACGTCACATGCCAAACTTGGCGAAATTTTATGCTGGTAGCCAAAGTCCAAATGGCTTCTTAGCAAACATTACTGTCACAATGACTGCTGCACAAAAGGCAAAACTGGAACAAGTAAAGCCATTCAAAGAAAGTGCTAATGATGACAGAGCTAATTACGATGACACGAATAGTTGGGTAAAGGTTGTAGTTGCACCATAAGGTAATGCATCCTTCACACATAAATCCAAAGAACGGGAATGTCTACAAAGATGTTCCCGTTTCTTTGTGAATATCAGTTCTTCTAAGAAACAAAATAATTTTGCAGTCATTTCTGTCACACCTTTCCATACCATAACAGACTAAAAGACAACCTATTAGTACAAATGTTAAAACTGACAGCAACTATAATTAAAACTAAATTAGGGGATTTTTAGCTTTTCCTCTGCACTAACTAACCACCTTTCTAATCTATCCAAGTCCTTATGAAAAGTGGGAAAGTCAAGCAAAAACAACATCAATATTACTCTCCCAACTTACTTCAGTCAAGCAATCTTCTTTCTTTGGGGAGTCCCAGCAGAGTTCATTCTCGCCTTGGAAAGGCTTTATGCTCCCATATCCTTCGCCTGAATTAGTTGCTAATTCCTTCGTTTATTACAATGAAAATAAGTATTTTTGCAGTCAAATCAATTCATCACAATGGCAAGTCAATTAACAAAGACACAGCAAGAATTCCAAGATACTTTGGCAGAGTGCCGAACACTCTTTGCAAAGAAGCTCCATGACTACGGTCCCTCATGGCGAATCCTACGCCCATCATCGCTTACTGACCAGCTATTTATCAAAGCTAAACGCATCCGTTCCTTGGAAATCACTGGGGAATCACTGGTTGGAGAGGGTATCCGCCCTGAGTTTATTGCATTGATAAACTACAGTATCGTTGGACTCATACAATTAGAAAAAGGGTTTGTTGATAGTGTTGACATGACTGCTGACGAGGCTTTAGCACTTTACGATCGCTATGCAAAGCAAGCATACGAACTGATGATGAAGAAGAACCATGACTATGGAGAGGCTTGGCGGGACATGCGCACAAGCAGTTACACGGACCTTATCCTCACAAAGATTGAACGCATCAAGGAAATAGAGAACCTTGGAGGTGCCACACTGGTAAGTGAAGGGATTGATTCAAATTACATGGACATAATGAACTACGCCGTTTTCGGAGCTATCAAACTGCATGAATAAAGTAAAAACAATATTAGTAAACCTCAGTCGTGCGCTACTTGCATTGACATTTATCTTCTCTGGATTCGTCAAAGCTATCGACCATTGGGCTCACAATATAAAATAGCTGAGTACTTAGAGGCGGTGCAGTTGTCTGCTTACGTTCCAGATTGGACTCAACTAATATTATCTATTGTACTTTCAGCTATTGAATTCACCTTAGGTGTAATGCTTTTATTGGCTATTCGCCGTCGCTTTGCCAGCAAGGTATCACTGATATTCATGACATGTATGACCGCCGTAACACTGTGGCTTACGATCAGTGAACCTATCCAAGACTGTGGATGCTTCGGTGATGCCATTCATTTAACGAATACACAGACTTTTATCAAGAACCTTATACTGCTGATAGCAGCACTAATATTGGTCAGGTGGCCCAGATACCAGTCGCGTTTCATCTCCAAAACAAACCAGTGGATAGCCTTCTATTTCACAATTGTATTTATCTGTCTGGCTTCTGTACTAAGTCTTTATCATCTTCCTATCTTTGATTTCCGCCCTTATCACATCGGACAGAACATTAAAAAGGGAATGGAAATCCCAAAGGGAGCTAAGCAAACAACCTATAAGACCACTTTCATCTGTGAAAAGAATGGTGTGACGAAGGAATTTACAGAGAAGGATTATCCATATAATGATTCCACATGGGTATTCAAGGACACACATCAGGAAGTACTTGAACAAGGCTATGAGCCACCAATCCACGACTTCTCCATTACTGATGAAAAGACTGGAGATAACCTTACAGACAGTATTCTGAACAAGGATGGATACACATTCTTGCTCATTTCCCCTATCTTAGAACGTGCTGACGATAGTAATTTCGGAGAGATTGATGCTATTTATGAGTATGCCAAGGAGAATGGTTATGGTTTCTACGGGCTCACAGCAAGTACGGATAAAGCTATAAAGCATTGGAGAGATGTCACCGGAGCAGAGTATCCTTTCTATACAACGGATGGCACAACACTAAAAACCATCATCCGTAGTAACCCAGGATTAGTATTACTCTACAAAGGAACCATCATCAATAAATGGAGTCATAATGATCTTCCAAAGCAAGCTGAGCTTAATGCTCCGCTATCATTAATAGAAACGGGACGGGAACCAGAAAATAAAACGTGGACAAAGATTGTCCTAATCATCATCTGTTACATCTTCCCCCTCGCCTTTCTTATTGCTGCTGACCGCATTTGGTCATGGACCCGATGGGTACAGAAGCGTGAGCAATGGCTCAAACAAAAGGAAGAATGGCTTAAACAAAAGGAACAATCAAACAGATTATATCAACTTTTAAAACGTAAAAGACAAATGAGAAAGAAAATTGTAGCAGGAAACTGGAAGATGAATGAAACCCTCCAGGAAGGTGTTGCTTTGGCAAAAGAGATCAACGAGTCACTGAAAGCAGAAAAGCCAAACTGTGATGTTGTTATCTGTACTCCATTCATTCACCTCGCAAGTGTAGCACAAGTACTCGATTCTAACGTTGTTGGACTTGGTGCTGAGAACTGTGCTGACAAGGAAAAAGGTGCTTATACAGGTGAAGTTTCAGCCGCTATGGTAAAGAGTACAGGTGCTCAGTATGTCATTCTTGGCCACTCAGAGCGTCGTCAATACTATGGTGAGACTGCTGAAATACTGAAAGAGAAGTTAAGTTGGCATTAGCAAACGGTCTGAAGGTGATCTTCTGCTGTGGCGAAACACTCGAAGAGCGTGAGGCTGGAAAGCAGAATGAAGTAGTAAAGGCTGAGTTGGAAGGTTCTGTATTCAACCTCTCTGCAGAGGAATGGAAGAGCATCATCCTTGCTTATGAACCAATTTGGGCTATCGGTACAGGCAAAACCGCTACTTCAGACCAGGCACAAGAGATGCTGGCATACATCCGTTCTATCGTAGCAGAGAAGTATGGCAATGAAGTTGCAGAGGACACTTCTATCCTTTATGGTGGTAGTTGCAAGGCAAGTAATGCTCCTGAGTTGTTTGCAAAGCCTGACATCGATGGTGGATTAATTGGTGGTGCTTCTCTGAAAGCTGCTGATTTCAAGGGTATCATCGACGCTTGGAAGAAGTAATCCAAAGTAAATTAAAGAATTCTACTGGTAGCATCAACGGTCATTGAACTATCAGTAGAATTCATTTCAATTATAAAAGAAATGAAAAGACTCCTTACTATCATCGTATTTATGCTGACTGCCATTGTGGCTGTCAATGCTCAAGGATCAGTTACGGTAACACAAAGTGCCGAAATTGATGCTTTAGTTAATGGTAAAAAGGCTGCAAAGAAAGCAAATAAGGAACGCCAGAGAGTAGAGAGTCAGCATGAATCACAGAAGACGTCAGCTGCTAATACATCCAAGAAACAAGATACAAAGAAGCTGACAGTACCCAAACTCAACGACCACAGACCTGAGATCTCACGTCCAGAGAATATTCCCGCACAACCAGTTCGCCCTGCAGGGACAAAACTTGTCAAACGTTTAGTCAAAAGACCGCACATCCCAACGGATGAAGAAATAGATGGAACGTATCTTGTGACCAAACGTGTTAAGAAGGGAAACAAGAAGGTTAGAGGGTTTCGAGTACAGGCTTATAGCGGTGGTAATACCCGTATTGCACATCAACAGGCTGATGCTGCTGGGCAAAAAGCTAAGGAACTGTTCCCTGAACAACCCATCTATGTCCACTTCTATTCTCCACGATGGATGTGTCTTATAGGTAATTTTACGAACTATAATGCAGCAAAGAAAGTCATGAGAACCCTTCGTAAGAATGGTTTTCCACATGCAAATATCATCCGAACCATGGTAACAATCAAAACATCCCAATTTGTTAATTGATAAAAAAGATAATATGACACCACAAGCTGAGTTCCGCGAAGGACTTGATGAGTTAGCAGTACACTACAAAGAAGTACTGAAACTATTAGGAGAAGATCCAACAAGAGAAGGATTAGAGAAGACTCCAATACGTGTTGCAAAGGCTATGCAAGTGCTAACACGAGGCTACACACAAGATCCAAAGAAGGTTTTGACCGACGCTCTCTTCGAAGAAAAGTACAATCAAATGGTCATTGTTAAGGACATTGACTTCTTTTCTATGTGTGAACATCACATGCTCCCATTCTATGGAAAGGCCCATGTAGCTATATTCCTAATGGACACATCACCGGTTTAAGCAAGATAGCACGCGTCGTAGATATTTTCTCTCACCGACTTCAGGTGCAGGAGCGCCTCACAGAACAGATTATGCAATGTATTAACGATACATTAAAACCACAAGGTGTGATGGTTGTCATCGAAGCAAAGCACATGTGTATGCAAATGCGTGGTGTGGAAAAGCAGAACTCTATCACTACAACAAGTGCTTATAGCGGCGTATTTGAATCAAGTAAAACCCGTAATGAATTTATGAACTTACTACGTGGAGAGACTAAACGGATATAATAACGACTTAATATTTAAAAGGAATCATTATGAATAAATTACTAAAGACAACCACTTTTACATTCGCAGTAATAGCCACTATCAACATCTTTTCCGCTTGTTCTAAGGAGGAAAATACACCCAGTATAAATATTGACCAGCTTTACCAAAACATAAATGGTTCCTATGTTGGCACAGCAAATATGCGCAACAGTGAAAATATCTTAGGCTCGAAAAGTACAACATGGACCGCAAAGAAGGAGATGATCAGTGTTAAGAATATCACAGGTAGCGAACTTGCTGGCGGTGTAAAGGATCATTCCTCAAAATTATACCAAGCCCTCTTGAACGCTACAAACGGTAAGCTGGAAATCACTATGATGAGTTTTAGGCCACAGGAGCGGAGCATTGTTTTCAGTACATTAGCTAAACTCAGCTTCACTATCAATCTTGATGGACAACAAGTAGAAGTTGTTGGTACAGGAGGTTCACGTCCTTTCTCTTGTTATTACGTAATGTCGACACAAGAGATGTTCTTTAATTTCACAATAACAAATCTGAAGAAGAGCAACGGACGAGGTTCATTCACTCCCCTATCCACTGATTACAACTTACCCGTAACGTTTGAGTTTGACTCACATCAGAAGAATTAATAATAATATTAGAAACAATAGAAAGAAAGAGATATGAAACTGATTTCTTGGAATGTAAATGGCTTACGTGCCTGTGTTGGGAAAGACTTTGAACAGCAATTCAAGGACTTAGATGCCGATTTCTTCTGCATTCAAGAGACCAAAATGCAGGATGGACAACTCGACATCAGCTTCCCAGGATATGAATCATACTGGAATTATGCCGAAAAGAAGGGATATTCAGGTACTGCCATATTCACAAAACATAAACCATTGAACGTATCATATGGTATTGACATCGAGGAACACGACCATGAGGGACGTGTGATTACTTTAGAGATGGACGACTTCTTTCTCGTCACAGTATACACACCAAACTCTCAAGACGGGCTTCGTAGGTTAGAATATCGTATGAAATGGGAGGACGACTTCCAAGCTTATCTACACAAACTTGATGCTAAAAAGCCTGTCATAGTATGTGGAGATATGAACGTTGCACATGAAGAAATAGACATCAAGAACCCTAAAACAAACCGACGTAATGCAGGATTCACTGATGAAGAGCGTGAGAAAATGACCCAGTTGTTGAACAATGGATTCATTGATACCTTCCGTTCACTCTATCCAGAACAAGTAACTTACTCTTGGTGGTCCTATCGTTTCCGTGCAAGAGAGAGGAATACAGGTTGGCGTATAGACTATTTTCTCATCTCAGACAGGCTAAAGGATAGGCTTGTAGATGCTAAAATACATACAGAAATAATGGGAAGCGACCACTGTCCAGTGGAAGTTGACTTGAAATAAGGCCTACCTATGCATGCCCAGATAAAGACCTTAACACTGATGGCTGCTGTTTTAGCAGCCATTGTCGTTTATGCTGTTATCCCGAAAGAGGTAACGCTGGGCAGCTATACACTAAAGAAGATCACCTTTTCCAGTATCTTCCATCATGCTCCACAAGTAAAAAAACACCCAAAGAGTGGACGAAAAATCCATCGAAACCAAACTATTCTCTTCATTGGAGACTCCATGGTAGAGGGATTATCACGCCGTTTGGGAGATTATTCTGCTGAAAATGGACATACACTCTACACCGTTATATGGTACAGTTCATCCACTGAACGCTGGGGAACGACCCATACTCTGGAGTATTACATGCACAAATACAAACCAACTTACGTAATCATCTGTCTCGGAAGCAATGAACTCTTCGTCAACGACCTAGAAAACAGAGCACAATATGTACGTGAGATTGTGAAGAAACTTGGTAATACGCCTTTCGTTTGGATTAGTCCTTCAGACTGGAACGGTGATACTGGCATCAATGATGTTATCAAAGAGAATATTGGAAAGGAGCATTTCTTTGACAGCAGACACCTCAAACTCAAACGAGGTAGCGACCATTATCACCCGACATGGGCTGCTGCTGCCTACTGGATGGACACTGCAGCACAGTTCATTGCCAGCCATCAATGTGCTAATCCCCTACAATTAAACAAGCCAAAAGCACACCACAAGGCAACTAAGACAAAGCTCTTACAACCTTCTTTCGAAGGTTATTAACAGGAAAATATGGCAGATATGACACAACTATCATCCACTTTACTCAGCTTCTTGTCCACACAAGACAAGAACTGGTCGTTGTGTACCTTGCCATTCATGGCTACCTTCTTGGTATTCTTTGCCATTTTCTTGTGTCTGAACCGCTATCAGCGAACATGGATGAAGCTGTATGTCATCCTCTTCAGTCTCTTTTTTGCTTTTAAAGCCAATGGAGCCTTAATGTGGTTACTGCCTTTTACAACACTCACCTCATGGTATCTCACACGTTTCATGATGAGGTTGAAGAGAGGAAAGATTCGTAAAATAGGACTGGCGATTGTTATTTTTACAGAGCTTATCCCCCTACTCTACTATAAATACATGAACTTCACGCTCGAAGTCATTCATGAAATACTACGCAGTAACTTTGCTCCAGAGAAGATTATCCTACCCGTTGGTATCTCATTCTTTACTTTCCAAGCCATCAGCTACACTGTAGACGTTTACAAAGGACGGTTTCCTAAGACTACAGAGCTGATCGATTATGCTTTTTATCTCACTTTCTTTCCACTCTTCATTGCTGGTCCTATCACCAGAGCAGAAGTACTTGTACCGCAGATACAAGTAAAACGCCCCGTAAAAGACGACTTAGTATATAAAGGACTATGGCTCATTATCTGTGGACTGATAAAAAAAGCACTCATTGCCGACTACATTGCACAGTATAACAACATTGTTTTTGATGCCCCATCCGTACAAAGTGGCTTTGGAGATCTGATGGGTGTACTGGGATTCTCAGTACAGATTTATTGTGACTTCTCAGGATATAGCGACTTAGCTATTGGTGTTGCAGCCCTCATGGGATACGAATTAAAAGATAATTTCAACTTCCCTTATCAGAGTTTGAACCTCACAGAGTTCTGGCATCGATGGCACATAGCACTCTCTACATGGTTTCGTGACTATCTGTATATCCCACTGGGAGGAAACAGGAAGGGGGCTTTACGTACCTACCTGAACAGCTTTCTTGCAATGATTGTGGCTGGATTATGGCATGGAGCATCATGGATATTCATTCTATGGGGTGTTCTTCACGGCATGGGACTGGTAATTCACAAATTCTGCTTGAACAATGGACTTAATAAAATCCCAAACAATACATACGTAAAAGTCGTCAGTTGGCTTATCACTTTCTGTTATGTGTCCTTCGCCTGGATATTTTTCCGTGCTAATAACATAGACTCTGCAATAGAATTAATCAGTCATATCATTCATGAGACACACCTTAGTGATGCCTACACCTTCCTCATGGCTTACCCAGTATGGCTACTTTTGGTTCTCATTAGCTTAGAACTTCATAGTATCCGAAAGACTGATTATGATTGGTTACAGCAGAAATTTATTGTGTTACCATGGGTTTTAAAACTTATTATCTTTATCCTGGTAACACAATTAGTGATAAACCTTAGCCAACAGAGTATCCAACCGTTTATCTATACACAGTTCTAAGAACTGTCAACACAGAACTATAAATGTAACATTAATTCATAATTAGAAAATAAACTACGCCCTTTTGGGTTGTAAAAGATGCCCTTTTGCATGTCAAAAGGTGCCCTTTTGAAGAGTAAAAGGTGCCCTTTTAGAACGCAAAAGGGCACCTTTTGTTTTCGAATTCGTAACCTATTGAATCTCTGTTAGTTGCGAAGCAAGAAAAAATGAATTATCTCTTATAGCACCATTCATAAGAGGCTAAATATTGTAAGGGTGTTTCATAAAGTCCTAAACTACGTTATTAAAAGTATAAAACATCCATAGTAGATGAAAAGAGACAAGTAAATACTCTTTGCAACTCCATACAATAAAATGTCCCCAGTAGCTTCGCTCAGCTTACTGGGGACTGGTTTTTATAGAGGATTTTACAATCTCACTTGATAAAACAAGCGTAACTATAAAGTCTGATACCGCATCTCACGACGCAATTTCAACAGATCTAACCCTTATTTACAAACTTATAAAATCATTGAATATTAATCTTATCTCATAAGAATCGACTCTATTAAACAACCATCTGCCACCAAAAAGCCTTCGGTGGACTTATGACAAGCTCTCTTCGTCATACTATTTTAAAACATAAAAATAGTATCAAAAGTAAATTCTTCTTTGTCCTTAGGTTTTTAATATATATCTATTCTGCGTGCAAATGTAACGCTAAGAAGTGATACCTCCAAATATTATGACTGATATTTTCTAATTATTTCTTGCGCTTTTTTAGTTGTTATTTAACGTATATCAAAACTTTCAGAACGTTAAGAAACAAACATCAGAATACTAAAAAAAGAAAGTCAACTATACAAAAATCAATAATCTGCCTATTGCAAGCTATCTTTTTGCTATATAGTTGACCTATATCAAGTCACCCTGTATGGCTATAATTTACAGGTATGACACTATGAACATATAATGTATTATTGCAAGTAAGAAGAACTAAAAGACTAAAAGAAAGCCCTTACTTTATAAAACATTACAGGTGTAATCAATCTTACTTACAAATAAAACCCTCAACACTTGAGATTTAAAAGCATTTTATTGCTCATAACTTCATGAATGAAGTCTGGCGTCGTTGTGCTGTTTTACCACTCTTTGGAGTGAACTTATCATTCAGTTCCATCACACCTGTAAACCGTATTGACTCCTTTCCACTTGGATTTACAACAAGCGAAGCTGTAGCATTATCAAACACTTCAAGCACCATCTGATAACTCTCATAATCATTACGAGTGGTCATAAAGATGCGACGTCCTTCCTTCATAGGCTCTTCTTTATAACTTGTAAGAGGCTCAACAAGACTCAAACCGCCACCTCTTCCATACGGAATCTGATAAACTCTACCAAAGTAAGGAAGAAAAAGACCGACAGAATCGCCACTAACTTCTATGCCCCAATCATCAGTCAGATAGACAGATGGACCACGCATAGGATACATTCTATCCATGAAAATACGGTAACGATGTTCCCCAAGATGCGCCCTTACAGCTTCCATTCGTAGCTGTTCCATCTTCTCTTTCGGTACAGGATTACCTGCTGAATCATAGTAAGTTGTTGCACAACCAGCTATAAGAGCCGCAATGAAAAACAATAAAATAAAACGTCTCATACTTCACCTCACTTTCTATTTATTTATACACTACAGATACAATAGGTATCACATGACAAACTATTCTATCTTTTCCACCCTCGGTGCATTCATCTTCTCTATCGTCGGAGCTGATGGCTTTGCTGTCGGATCGGGGGCTGGAGCTGGAGTAACGGGGGGAGCTGGGGCTGCCATAGGTGCCTCTCCACCTGATGCAGCAGAGGATTTTGCCTCATGATCTGTCTTATCTTGTTTATCTTTAGCATCCTCTTTCTCCTTTGCTTTCTCCTCATCAGTCATCATATCTTGCCGAGAAGGTTTCATACGAGGCCATAGATAATCGCCCACAATATCTATTGTGTCCATGTCAGCCTTCCTCTGTTGCTCTTCTTCCTGCTCCTCTTCACTCATTGGAACATCATCTTCTGCTACGATGATGTTGTAACATAACCCCAAAAGGAATAGGACTACCAAGCCACAAAGTACCTTAAATGTAAGTGTTTTCGTAAATTTACGCCGCCCGTTCTGCTTTGACATATCGTTTCTTAGTTTATATAATTCATAGAAGAAAACAATCGGTGCATTCTCCTTCTCAGTCTACAAAGGTAGACATTTAAAAGGAAAATGCACCGAAACAATACTAAAAATAAATAACTTCTACTCTTTTATACGAATAAAAGCATTAGCAAGAATGGCTGTTAAGCCACCTGTTGTTATTCCACTGGAGAATATATTCTTTATAATATCAGGCATTTTGTCTAAGATTCCTGGTACAAGTTCAACGCTAAGTCCCATCGCAAAGCTAATAGCCATGACCAATACAGCCTTACGAGTTATCTCTGTAGAGGCTATAATACGAATACCTGCTGCTGCAACTGTACCAAACATCAGCAAAGTAGCACCACCCAGGACTGCATCAGGTATCAAAGAGAACAGCTGACCAACCACAGGAAAGAGTCCTAAGATGACCAATGCTGCTGCAATAAAGTATCCAACATAACGGCTGGCAACACCTGTTAGCTGTATCATACCGTTGTTTTGTGCGAAGATTGAGTTTGGAAAACTATTGAAAACAGCTGCAAGGAAAGAGTTAAAGCCATCTGCCAAAATACCACCTTGCGCACGTTTCAGGAATACAGGACCCTCAACCGGTTGTCCGGAGATAAGAGAATTGGCTGTAATATCGCCGAAAGCCTCAACAGCTGTTACAAGATAGATGAGTCCAAGACCAATGATTGTTCCAGCATCAAAGCGTACCCCATACTTAAAAGGTACGGGAATATTCAAGCTACCAGCACCGTTAAGACGAGAAAAGTCTATCATTCCAAGCGCATATGCCACAATGCAACCTATCAAAAGCCCCAAAACGATAGACGCCATACGAAAGAAACGATTGTTAGAACGGTTGAAAAAGATGATACTTACCAATACTAACAATGCCAAACCAAGGTTCTGAAGAGAGCCAAAGGTACCTGCATCAATCGCAGACTGTCCTCCTCCGCATGAGTTAATACCTGCTTTTATAAGACACATACCAATCAATGAGACAACAATACCCGACACTAACGGGGTAATTACCTTACGTGTATAAGGCAAAAGACGGCTTACTACCATCTCAACAACGGCAGCTAACATACAACCACCAAAGATATAGCTCAGTCCCATCTCTACATTCATCTTCCCATTGACCATCCCTAACATACCAGCACCTATGATAGGACTGATGAAAGAGAAGGATGTTCCTTGTATACAAAGCAATCCTGCACCTACTGGACCAATCTTTTTACATTGAATAAATGTAGCTAATCCCGATACAAAAAGTGACATAGAAACAAGGAATCCTGTTGTCTCTAAATCAAATTTCAACGCCGAACTGATGATAAGAGGAGGTGTAATAATTGCCACAAAGATTGCCAACAGATGCTGTAATGCGGCAAAGAGTGTCTCACGGAGGGGTGGTCTGTCATTTAGACCATAGATAAGTTCTTTTGACTTTTCCATCTTTTTATTTTTATAATTATATAAGGTGAAAACTAAATCACCAGATTATACTATGCGATAATCATATAAATGAAAACAACATCATCAGATTATACTATGCTACTATCATTATAGTGAAAGCTAATTCAACAGATTATACGATGCAATCATTATAGAAGCGAAAAGCGGAATCACTATATCATGCGATGCAATCATTATATAAGAGAGAGATAAATCACCCCACTATACTATACCAATGATTATGTCAACAGGAAAGAATTTACCGTGCTGTACAATATAACAACTAATAAGTTGAGACTTAAACCATCATATTACACCACGTAAAAACCTCTATAATCAAAAAGTGGCAGGCGCAAAAGCCACCACATTAATCTTCTTTCATCTTTATTTCACAATTATCAAGCGACTCAATAATAGCCAGACTTTCGCAGCGTACACCTGCTTTTTCTATTGCATCTCGCCCATGTTGAAAAGCTTTCTCTATGATAAAGCCCATTCCAACCAGCTCCGCTCCTGCCTGTTTGCATAAGTCTATGACACCTTTCGCAGCATTTCCGTAAGCCAAGAAGTCGTCTACAAACAACACTTTATCGCCCTTTCCCAAGTATTCCTTCGATATAACGACATGATATTCACGCTGCTTTGTAAACGAAAAGACCGTCGTTGAAAGCATATTTGTCATTGTTGAAGGCTTCTTTTTCTTAGCAAAGACAACGGGTAAGTCCAAAAGAAAGCCCATCATGATGGCTGGTGCGATTCCACTTGCCTCTATTGTGATAATCTTATTAATCTCTGTTGAAGCGTAACGGCGTATAAACTCTACACAAATCTGCTTCATCAGATTAGGATCCATTTGATGGTTGATAAACTTATCTACCTTCAAAATACCGCCAGGATAACATTTTCCATCCTTCAGGATACGGTCACGTAATGCTTTCATCGTGCAATTAAATTTCAGTCGGGTTCAAAAACTAATTGCCTACAAAAGTAGTAAAAAGATTAAATATACCAAGGTTTCCAGCGCATTTTTATCCCTATCAAACTGAAAAAAACACATTAACCAAGCGTCAACACCCACTGTTACAAAAAAAAACATTACTTTTGCAGCCGTTTGGCAATAAGAGAACACTCTTCTCTTACGCCTTTTTATTAATTTAATATATGTACAAACCAACATTTCAAAAGCGCAGTGTTCTGAAGTTTAAGCACTTCTCCAACCACGGCTATTCCCTATTTTCTGTTCTTGGAAAAGAGGTTTTGATTGGTGTACTGAGTGTTGCTACCTTGCAGCATGCCACTGCCAAAGGCATAAGCATTGAGACTAACAAGGTTGAAAGCGATTCTACAGCAACCCGTCAAAGCGTGATGATGGATGAAGTGAGCGTCACTGGAACGCGCGCACCACTGACTGTCAGTCAGCAAGCGAGAATGGTAACTGTACTGAGTCGTGAAGATATTCAAGCCGCTCCAGTACAAAGTGTAAATGATTTGCTCAAATATGCCGTCGGAGTTGACGTCCGACAGAAAGGTCCTCTGGGCGTTTTGACCGACGTAAGTATACGTGGAGGCAACTCAGAACAAATCACAATCCTCCTCAATGGCATCAATATCTGTGATGCACAAACAGGACATAACTCCTTCGATTTCCCCGTTGACATTAGCGAAATTGAACGAATAGAAGTCCTTGAAGGCCCCGCTGCCCGCGTTTATGGTACATCTTCATTATTAGGAGCCATAAACATTGTTACTCGAACTCCCGAAAAAACAAGTCTTTCTGCCCATGCTGAAGCAGGTTCTTATGGTTATTTCAGTGGTGGATTACGCGCCAATATAGCATCAAACAACCATTGGAACAATCAGCTTTCAGCATCCTACACACGCAGCGATGGCTATCTGCGCAACAAGGCTGGAGCCCTTAGCGCAGATTATCATACAACAAAAGCCTTCTATCAAGGTAACTATAAAGATGACGAAGTACTTGTTAAATGGCATGCAGGACTAAGTGTGAAGGATTTCGGAGCCAACACTTTCTATGCATCTAAGTACGATGATCAGTTCGAACATACGTTTAAAACGTTCACTGCCATACAGGCTGAGAACCTACATGGGCGCCTCCACCTCCGTCCTTCTATTTATTGGAACCGTAGTATGGACCGTTTTGAACTCTTCCGTGGTGCCCCTAACAAGTATCCTTACAACTATCACCGCACGGATGTATATGGTGTAAACCTTAATGCCTACTTTGATTGGTCATTAGGACGTACTGCTTTCGGTGCTGAACTACGCAATGAAGATCTCGTAAGTGGGAATCTTGGTGAGCCTTTAGAGCGTCCACACCACATTCATGGGACTGATCGTGACTATACAAACGGACTGAATCGTACCAATATACAGTTCATTCTCGAACATAATATCATCCTTGATCGCTTCACACTCTCTGCTGGTCTTGTTGCAGTTAAGAACAGTCAGGCAGACATGCCCATGCATATTTACCCTGGGATTGATGCCAGTTACCGCATAGGAACAGCCTGGAAGTTATATGCCTCCTATAATTCGTCCCTCCGCATGCCATCTGTTACAGAGCTTTTCTATTCTGTTGGCGGACATAAAGCAGATAAACATCTCCGCCCTGAAGAGCTTTCTGCAGTGGAAACAGGTATCAAATATGCGCTGAATGGCATCTCTGCCAAAGCAAGTGTCTACTGGAATCATCATAAAAACCTCATTGACTGGATCAATGACGGGACGTTAGACGCAAACGGTGCTGTCCTTTGGAAAAGTGTAAACTTTGGAAACATCAACGACTTCGGTGTTGAAACGGCTCTTGATTTCGACTTTCAGCAAATGTTCCCTTCGATGCGCACTTTGAAAAAGTTCAGTCTTGCATACAACTATATCCATCAGAATAAGGGTGAACAGGCAGGTATCGTGAGCCAATATGCTTTGGAATATCTGAAGAACAAGCTTGTTGCAAACCTTCAGTTAAACCTCTATAAACACTTGGACTTGGGTATCTATTACCGATTCTTACACCGAATGGGTAGCTATCCTGATGCTTCCAATCAGCGACATGAGTATGCCAGCTATGGTATCGTAGACAGTCGACTCAGTTGGACAGCACAGAAATGGTCTGCATACGTAGAAGCGAACAACCTTCTCAACAAGCATTATGTTGATTATGGTAATGTTCCACAACCTGGAGCATGGATTGTTACAGGCGTAAACATCAATTTATAACAAGGAGTTTATATCTCGATATTTAAGTTTACACGGGGAGTTAGAACTTGTTCTGACTCCCCTTACTTTTAACTTGACGTAGACTTTATGTAAAAGAAAATCACATTCGTAAAACGAAAGGGGCTCTTTTGCATTGTAAAAGGGCATCTTTTACCATGTAAAAGGGCGTCTTTTGCACTTCAAAAGGGCGTCTTTTACAACGCAAAAGGGCACCTTTTACAAGCCACTTTGCAACCTATTGATTATCTGATGGTTACAAAGCCCGTTTTTATCCAAACTCTTCAAAACAGCCATCTATCTTCAATTTTATTTGTAAAGATAGTTCCAACATCTATCAATCTTAAACACGAATGTTGCATTCATACCCAAGGAATCGTTCCTGACACGCTCCTCTATATCTGAAATAATCTATTTCTCCAATCAATGAGGACATCACTTCCTATAAAAAAATTGGCATGAAGGCTTCCAAAACAGCTACTAAGAAAATAAAAAGAACACGCTATTAGATAATACAAGTGTGTACGACCTGAAACTAAACACAAAAGAAAGAAGCTAAACAAAGAGCAAAACTCTCTATTTAGCTTCTTATTTCTTCGTCGGGATGACCAGACTCGAACTGGCGACCACTGGTCCCCCAGACCAGCATTCTAAACCTACTGAACTACATCCCGCACTTTATTCGGAACGCAAAATTACTCACTTTTACTGAGATTAGCAAACTTTTGGACTTCTTTTTCTCCCATGCCAAGTTTATTTTGTAATTTTGTCATGTTAGAATTTTGTAACGGAACACACATGCAATACGTCATAATTCCCCCTAAAAATATCAATGCCCACATAATGCTTCCTGCCTCTAAAAGCATCAGCAACCGTGCACTGATAATTCAGGCACTATCAGGCAGTAGCATAAAGCCCGACAATCTGTCCGATTGTGATGACACACAAGTGATAGTAAAAGCTTTCAAAGAGAAGCCAGAAGTCATAGATGTAAAGGCTGCAGGTACAGCAATGCGCTTCATGACAGCCTACCTTAGCGCAACAGAAGGAGAACATACGATTACGGGAACAGAACGAATGAAACACCGTCCGATAGGTGTTCTTGTTGATGCCCTACGCTATCTGGGTGCCGATATAGAGTATAAAGGTGAAGAAGGATACCCTCCACTCCATATAAATGGACATAAATTAGAAGGTGGTTCAATAGAGATTCCAGGCGACGTGAGTTCACAATACATCTCAGCCTTGCTTATGATAGCCCCCACTTTCACGGCAGGATTAGAACTAAAGCTCACCGGAGAGATTGTGTCACGCCCATATATCGACCTCACATTACACCTGATGCACCAGTTTGGCATCGTTGCTGAATGGAGTGACTTCGATACAATCAGCGTAAAACCACAAACATACAAGTCACGACACTATACGATTGAGAACGACTGGAGTGCTTCCAGCTATTGGTATGAGATATTAGCTTTACAGGAAGAGATAGGCGCTAGCGTTACATTACCGGGTTTAATGAATGGCTCAAGACAAGGTGATTCTTCCGTCAAGTACATCTTTTCACTCTTAGGTGTCAAGACAAACTTTGCTAATAAGGAGGAAGGGGCATTGACAGATGTTACGTTGACACGGCACAACTGCATGCTCAACCGATTGGATTATGACTTTATCAATCAGCCAGACTTGGCACAAGCACTGATTGCAGCATGTCCTGTACTCGGCATTCCCTTCCATTTCACGGGTTTAGGTAGCCTGAAAATAAAAGAGACTGACCGTATAGTGGCAATGAAAACAGAGATGGCAAAGCTTGGGTTCGTGCTGCATGAGACGAATGATTCAGAACTTTCGTGGGACGGAGAGCGTTGTGAACCAGCAGAACAACCTACTATTGACACCTATGAGGACCACCGTATGGCAATGTCTTTTGCTCCTTTGGCAATAAAATTGGGTAAAATACGTATTAATAATCCAGAGGTTGTATCCAAATCATACCCACATTACTGGGAAGATTTACGCAAAGCAGGGTTCCAAATCGAAGAGATTAGGTAAACAATCCTCGTCCTCACATAAAAAAAACGAAGACAGAAAAAGAATGAATATATTCATCATAGGTATCGCATCACTCGTTGTTTTGGCTGTTATAGCAGCTATAACGACCCTTCTTTCCAAGCACAAAGAGGGTGAACCAGATGTTGTTATGCCTACATCAGGCGACTGTTCATCATGCGATGGCATGGATGACAAGTGCGAACAGGTCTGTATGATGGAGGCTGCAACAAAGGAGATTGAATACTATGATGACGAAGAACTCGACCGCTTTTGTGGTCGTTCTTCCGAGAACTATACTGATGAGGAAGCCGAAGAGTTTGCTAATGTACTCTACACCATGCAACCTCAAGAAGCAAAAGGCTGGAATCGAAGTCTTATTCTCCGTGGTATCAATGTTCCAAACCAAGTCAAAGACGAACTGATAGCCGTGATTGAGGGTAAATAAAAGAGAGATTAAATCAGGCAACCAAACATAAATAAAGACAATAAAAGAGTGAAGAAAACATCCACCAGACATATCATATCCGCACTACTTGCAATCATTTTCCTGACGATTGTTAGTTGTTCTACGAATAAGAACACGTCGCAATCAAGATGGTGGCATGCTTTTAATGCTCGTTACAATACTTATTTCAATGGAGCACAAGCCTATATAGATGGCTCTTTGGAAAAAGAAAACGGTAACAAAGACAACTTCACAGAGATGATTCCACTCTATACTGTAGGTAACAAGAGCAGTAGAGAACTGGGAAAGACCAACTTTGACCGTGCAATAGAGAAGGCTGAGAAGGCTATTGCCAGGCATAGTATCAAGAAAAGACCCGAATGGAACAAGAGTAGACGTAAGACTGCAAGTGACATAGAATGGCTTTCACGCAAAGAATACAACCCTTTTTTGTGGAAAGCATGGATGCTTATGGGACGTTCACAGTTCCATCAAGGGGCTTTCGAGGAGGCTGCTGCCACCTTCGCATACATGAGTCGTATCTATAAAGGACAACCAGCTATCTACGGAAAAGCACGTGCCTGGCTGGCAAAATGCTATGTAGAGCAGGATTGGTTATATGATGCTGAGGACGTAATCCGCAACATGCAACGTGACTCTATGGACTGGCGTGCTGTAAAAGAATGGGATTATACCTATGCAGACTACTACCTACACACTGGAGAATTGGCCAAAGCCGTACCTTATTTACAAAAGGTTATTAAGCATGAGATGCGCCGTAAACAGAAAGCACGTGAGCTTTATCTTCTCGGACAAGTACTTGCTGCACTCGGAAAGAACCAAGAAGCTTACAAAGCTTTCCAACGTGTGATTCGTACAAACCCACCTTATGAACTGGAATTCAATGCACGTATCGCACAAACGGAGGTTACTGCAAAGGGACAATCAAAGAAAATGATTGGTAAACTGAAGCATATGGCAGCTTCAGACAATAACAAAGAATACTTAGACCAGGTATATTACGCCATGGGTAATATATATTTGGCAGACCGAGATACCCTTGCAGCAATCAATGCTTACGAACAAGGAAACAAGAAAGCTACACGTAACGGGATTGAGAAAGGCGTGTTGCTGCTACATTTGGGCGACCTCTATTGGGCAAAAGAGCGTTTTGGAGATGCGAAACGTTGCTATGGAGAAGCTATTGGACTACTTGATCAGGATCGAAAAGACTACGAACAATTATCAGAACGTTCAAAAGTGCTGGATGAATTGGTTCCTTTTACAGATGCTGTACAGCTACAAGACTCATTACAACATCTGGCTAAATGCTCTGAAACAGAACGTAATGCAGCCATAGATCGCGTCATTACGGCACTGAAAAAGAAAGAAAAGGAAGAGAGAATACAGCAACAAGCTCTGAATAACGGTCAGGAACAAGGGATTGAAAACAGTTTTGGAAACAACAATCCTGGCAATACAATAAAGCCAAACGGTGATAATCGGCAGCAAGGTAACACCTGGTACTTCTATAATCCAATGGCTGTACAACAAGGAAAGGTAACCTTCCAACAGCTATGGGGCAAGAGAGAGAATATTGATAACTGGCAACGAATAAACCAAACAGTTGTTGGGACACCAGGGAAAAACGGCAATAACCTTTCAGAACTGACTGATGCGCAACGCGATTCTATCACGAAAGCTGAAGCGAAACAAGACTCTATCAGTCATACAAGAGACTCTCTTAAGAACGATCCACATAAACGTGAGTACTATCTTGCGCAGATTCCGCTCACTCCAGAACAAATGATTGCGAGCAACAAGATACTGGAGAACGGTTTACATCACTCTGGAGTAATCTTTAAAGATAGGCTTGATAACCTTCGATTAGCAGAAAAAGCACTTCGTAGGGTAAGTGATAACTACCCTGACTATGAGCAGATGGATGATGTTTATTACCATCTTTACCTCCTTTATATGCGAAAAAATCAACCTGACATAGCTGAAACTTATGTCAGTAAGTTAAAGAAAGATTATCCTAAGAGCCAATGGACAACGCTTCTTACGGACCCATATTACAAGGAGAACCTAAAGTTTGGAACACAGATAGAGGACTCTCTCTATGCTGCAACATACGATGCTTTCAAGCAAGAGAGATACAATGAGGTACAAGGGAATACCAAAGTATCCGAGAAACGGTTCCCATTAGGTGCGAACAGGGATAAGTTTTTGTTCATTGGAGGCTTGAGTAAACTGAACAATGGAGATGTAAATGGCTGCATCAATGATATGAAAACGGTCGTAGAAAAGTATCCACAGAGTAGAATCAGTGAGATGGCGGGCATGATTGTCAATGGTGTTCAGGCAGGAAAGAAGCTACATGGAGGTAAGTTTGACCTTGGAGACGTATGGAGTTATCGCTCAAATGTGTTGAATGACAGCGACAGTATCCATCAAGCAAAGCTCTCTCCAGAACGTGATATAGACTTTAAGTTCTTGCTCATATACAACCCTGACTCTGTTAATGAGCATAAGCTGCTATTCGAAATGGCACGTTTCAACTTCACAAACTTCCTTGTCAGGAACTTTGAGATTGAGATACAAGATCTCGGAAGCTTACATCAGATGCAGATATCAGGCTTCCGCAATTACGATGAGGCTTATCAATATGCACGTCAATTGCTTTCTTCTGAGGCTATCATAACGCAGATGGGCAAGACAGCAAAGGGTATTATCATCAGTGACAAGAACTTAAAACTGATAGGAACAGCCTTCAGTTATAAAGATTATGAAGCCTTCTATGCCAAGAACTTTGCTCCTCTGGCCGTCACTAAACGCTATCTATTAAGCGAACCGGCTAATGTTACGAAGCCAAGAGAACGTGATCTGCAGAAGGAAATAGAAGAGAAACATGCGAATGATACGGATCTTTATCCTGACACACAGGATGCTCCAACTGATAATTCCATGACCATTCCGTTGGAAGAACCGAACCAGAAGCAGTCCAAAACAAAGGATACGTCAAAGGATAAGAATGTCATTGAACTACCAAAAGAGGAAGAGAAACCAACGTTGGAGGACACGAATACCTTTGAAATCCCAATGGAGGAGCCAAAGAAAGAGTCTGCACCAGCAACGACAACAAAGCCAGAGGCGCAGCCGAAGACCAAGCTCCCCACCCCATCTGGGGCTCAGAGGCCTGCGAAACAGCAGCCTGCAACAACAGGGCAAGCAACAAAGTTGCCTGTTCAGACACCACAGACACCGCTTCAGAAACCACAAATGAATGGACAGAAGCCGCAGACACCACCTGTCAAAAAGCCGAAACCGACAGATGATGGACCAATCATCTACTTCGGAAATGACGAACCACAACAAGGAAAAGGAAATAACAAGAACAATAAAAAGAATCAACCCATCCAGAATAATATAGAAGATGAGTATTACGATCTGGATGGATTCTAAGAAAGGAGTACGAAAATATGAGCAATGGATTATTACTTTGGGTGGATGATGAGATAGAGTTATTGAAGGCTCACATCATCTTCCTCGAAAAGAAAGGATATGAAGTCATAACGGTAAACAATGGAAGTGATGCCATTGACCAGTGCCGCACGCAGACATTCGACCTCGTTCTGCTGGACGAACAGATGCCAGGACTATCCGGATTGGAGACGTTACAGCGTATCAAGGATATACAACCTGCTACGCCTATTGTCATGGTTACAAAGAGCGAAGAGGAGAATATCATGAACCAAGCCATTGGTGCAAAGATTGCAGACTACCTTATTAAGCCTGTCAATCCAAATCAGATCCTTCTTACATTAAAGAAGAATATTCACCAAAAGGAGATTGTTACGGAAGTCACACAGAGTGGTTATCAACAGGAGTACCAACAGATTGCAATGCAGATTGCTGACTGCCGAACCTTTAATGACTGGGCTGAAGTATATCGGAAGCTTGTTTATTGGGAGCTTGAACTAAGCAGTGCCGACAGTAATATGACTGAAATGCTCAAGATGCAGAAGGAAGAAGCCAACAATGGTTTCGCAAAATACATCATAAAGAATTACCTTCATTGGGTTGCACCACAGGACAATAAGTTGAGCAATGGTTTCTCTAAGCTGACTGGGAATAATAAAAAGCCAACGAACAACAGTGATGACACACGTCCATTGCTCAGTCCTGATATCTTCAAACGCAAGATATTCCCACTCATTGATAAAGGAGAAAAAGTGTTCCTCATCGTTATTGACAACTTCCGACTTGATCAATGGCGTGTCCTGTCAAAGGAGATCGGTGACATGTTTGACATAGAAGAGGACCTTTACATGAGCATTCTGCCGACTGCAACACAATATGCACGCAATGCTATCTTCAGTGGATTGATGCCACAACAGATTGCTACAATGTTCCCAGACCTATGGGTGGACGAGGACGAAGAGGAAGGAAAGAACCTCAATGAAGAACCACTCATACAAACACAGATTGAACGTTACCGCCGACATGATAAGTTCTCTTATCACAAAATAAACGATTCTACAGGTGCAGACAAGTTCATGCAACAGTATAAAAACCTTGCACAAAACAACCTCAACGTACTTGTAGTGAACTTCATTGATATGCTCTCACATGCCCGAACAGAGATGAAGATGATACGCGAGTTGGCAAGTAGTGAAAGTGCATACCGCTCAATCACACTCAGTTGGTTCCAGCATAGTGTGCTGGCGGATGTAATCAAGGAGTTGGCACAGTCTGACTACAAAGTGGTTATCACGACTGATCACGGTTCAATAAGGACAACAAAGCCCATAAAGATCATTGGTGACAGGAATACAAATACGAATCTTAGATATAAGTTGGGGAAGAATCTGAACTATGACTCACGTGAAGTCTTCACTATCAAGAAGCCACAAGAGGCACAATTGCCTGCTCCTAACCTCAGCACAAGCTATGTCTTTGCAACTGGGGATTCTTTCTTTGCTTATCCAAACAACTACAATTACTACGTGTCATACTATAAAGACACCTTCCAACACGGAGGTATCTCAATGGAAGAAATGATTGTTCCGTTGGTAACACTCAGCCCAAGGAAGAGATAACATACGCTTATAACGCAAAACAAAAAGCTTAATTATAATGGAAATAACTATTAAAAGCCTTGACACCATCCAAGAGGCTGCAAAGGAATTTATCAATAGGATGGGTGAAGGAAAAGTGTTTGCTTTCTATGGAAAGATGGGAGCTGGGAAAACAACTTTCATCAAAGCATTGTGTGAAACCTTAGGAGTTAAGGATGTCATTACCTCGCCAACGTTCTCTCTCATCAATGAATATACGGATGGAAAGGGGAATTCTATCTATCATTTCGACTTCTATCGCATCAAGAAACTTGAGGAAGTATATGACATGGGGTATGAAGACTACTTCTACAGTGGTAACCTTTGTCTTCTTGAATGGCCGGAACTGATCGAGGAAATCCTCCCAGAGAATGTCATAAAAGTGACGATTGAAGAACAAGCTGACGGTACTCGCAAGCTAAAATGCTAAAGAGGAGGACTGTATAACACTTCTCTTTAACAGTATCCTTACCAGACAATGTTACACACCGTAGTACTTTTCCCGATTCAATAAGTCATCATCATGCCTGCTTAACAGCTTATAAGGCAAGATTGCTCAGTGACAATTACATCAAGATTCCTATGTATGAAACAAGTAAGAGGGAACAAAGGGAACGGTTGAAGAAGAGAGTTGATAAACGAGGAAATAATATTACATCTCGCAGAATGCCAAGATGAATGATTCTGAGAAAATCCTTCTTTTTCACCAACTGTAACTATAAGGATATTAGACACTTACAAACAGGCTTGTAAAAGGGCGTCTTTTGCACTTCAAAAGGGCATCTTTTACACAGCAAAAGGGCACCTTTTACAATGTGAAAGGTGCCCTTTTACGATGCAATAGATGCCCTTTTAAAAAGTAATAGGGAATTTGTTTTACAAAGAAACCTATCTAAACACAAGAAAGATAGAAGTAAAAGAGCAAAAAAGAAAGCCATATCAGACTCCTCAAGAGAGGCTCTGATATGGCTTTACTTATACTCAATAATTCTTGTATTGTTCCCGAATCTGCTTACAACAGAGCCTTGAACTTCTCATCAAGAACATTCTTAGGGGCTGCACCAACAAACTTATCAACCAACTGACCACCCTTAAAGAAGAGGATAGTTGGGATATTGCGCACACCATACTCTATTGCTACATCATCATTCTCCTCAACATCGCACTTACCAACAACGATCTTACCGTCATAATCTTCCGCAAGTTCAGAGATGATAGGACCAACCATCTTACATGGACCACACCAAGTTGCCCACAAATCTACTACCAATGGTAAATCACCATTCTTATAAGTCTCAAAGTTTTCTGCTGTAATCTTAACTTCCATGATTCTTTTCTTTTTTATAATTGATTATATAATGTATTCTTTATCATCAAAGACCGTGCCACTTTATATTGCCATTCTAATTGATCTTAAACTCCATTTTGTCACTGGAAGTAATGAAATCAATCAGCTTACGGTCTACATTCACACCTTTATTGCGGCTCTGCAACGTAATCATAGTGTTCTCTGGTGTGCGCAATTGGATATAAAGTCGGGTATTCCCAACATGCTCATCCACGATGGTTGACAGTTCTGACACCAACTCTTCATCCAATGCCACGGAATCAACCGTTATTGTAAATCGTTCCAAACGATGTGCTTTCACATCGTAAAGCTGCTCTACATTCTGGACTTTCAGCTCCAACATAGAAGGATTATTACGATAACGAGGCTGACATTTTGCTGTAACAAAGATGGTATAGTTCTCCTTTAACAGGTTATTCCATCGTGCCCAATCATCGCCAAAGAGCGCTAATTCGCCCGTACCATCAAAGTCTTCTATGGTTACAAAGCCAAAAGGCTTACCAGTTTTCTGTGAGAATCGCTCCGTAACAGCTGTTACTATACCGCCAAATGTCACTTCGTCAGTCTTCGACAACTGCGTCATATCGGCATTACGACCAATCTGTGAGCAATGCGTATTACACATATTCCTCAACACAACGCTATATTCATCTAATGGATGTGCAGACAAATACACACCAACAAGCTCACGTTCCTTATTCAACTTCTCTATAGTAGGCCACTTTTCTGACTTTGGTGCCACTGGATGTATCACTGCCACAGCATCCATTCCACCAAACAAAGAATTCTGTTGTTCAGCCTTTTCCATCTGGAAGAGCTGCCCATAACGGACTATAGTATCAAGGAATAAGTCTCCTTTACCTGTAACACCGAAGTATTGTTCACGCTGTAAACCAAAGCTATCAAAGCCTCCACTGTATGCAAGACTCTCAAAAGCTTTACGGTTAACATTACTAAGATCAATACGTTCTGCAAAGTCATAGATGTCCTTATAGGGACCATTTGCCTCCCGCTCACGTACAATACTCTCTGCAGCACTGGCACCCATTCCCTTTATTGCAGACAGACCGAAACGTATCTCACCATGCTTGTTAACACCAAACCCTATCTGACTTTCATTTACATCAGGGCCAAGTGTAGCTATCTTCATAGCCTTACACTCTTCCATTAGCTTGGTAATCTCAGTTATCTGACTGAACCTTCGAGTCATCAAAGCAGCCATATACTCTGCTGGATAATGGGCCTTTAAGTAAGCAGTTTGATAAGCAACCCATGAATAACAAGTAGCATGTGACTTATTAAAAGCATAACTTGCAAACTTCTCCCAGTCACTCCATATCTTCTCTAACACCTGTGGATCATGACCATTCTCCTGCCCTTGCTTGATGAACTTCGGCTTCATTTGATCTACAATAGCCTTCTTTTTCTTACCCATAGCCTTACGAAGTGCATCACTTTCACCACGAGTAAAGTTGGCTAATTGCCTACTTAAAAGCATCACTTGCTCTTGATAAACCGTTATACCATAAGTATCCTTAAGGTACTTCTCCATACATGGGATATCATACTTCACCAAAGAAGGATCATTCTTACGCTTGATAAAGTCTGGAATATAATCCATTGGACCTGGACGATAGAGAGCATTCATGGCTATAAGGTCCTCAAATACAGTTGGATGTAGTTCTCGAAGATACTTCTGCATACCAGCAGATTCAAACTGGAAAGTACCAATTGTCTGTCCACGCTGATAGAGTTGATATGTAAGTTCATCATCAATCGGGATATTATCAAGGTCGATAACATCACCAGTTGTCTGCTTAATAACCTTGCAAGCCTCCTTCAATTCAGACAAAGTCTTCAGTCCTAAGAAGTCCATTTTGATAAGACCTGTAGACTCAATAACATGTCCGTCATACTGAGTTACAGGCACTTTCTTCTCGGGAAAGTCTGGATCTGTTGCTGTTGATACAGGAACCCAGTCATCAATAGGATTACGACAGATAATAAAACCACAAGCATGAATACCCGTACCACGCACAGTTCCTTCCAGCATCTTTGCATACTTAATGGTGTTACGCTCACGTATATCTTCACTAACTTCAGCATCTTGCAGCTGTGGAGTACACTTAATGGCATTCGTTAGATTCATCTTCATGCCATCTGGTAACCGTTCTGGGATAGCCTTACAAAGAGCATTTGACACATCCAAAGGTAGCTTCTCAACACGTGCAACATCCTTAATGGAGTTCTTCGTTGCCATAGTTGAATAGGTAATGATATGTGCACAATTCTCATGACCATACTTATCCATTACCCATTGCAGCACTCGTCCACGCCCATCATCATCAAAATCCGTATCAATATCAGGGAGATTGACACGATCAGGGTTTAAGAAACGCTCAAACAGCAAGTCATATTTAAGAGGATCTATCTTTGTAATGCCTAAACAATAAGCTACAACTGAGCCTGCAGCAGAGCCACGCCCTGGTCCAACCATTACTCCTAAGTCCTCACGAGCAGCGTTAATGAAGTCCTGTACTATCAAGAAGTACCCAGGGAAACCCATCGTTTTCATTACATGAAGCTCAAAACGGATATGCTCTTTCACCTCTTCTGACAATGGATCACCATACAATTTCTTAGCTCCATCATAAGCTAACTTAGCTAAATAGTCAGCTTCAAACTTGATTCGATAAATCTTTTCATAACCTCCCAAGCGAGCAATGACCTTCTTTCCTTCCTCCTCAGACAATGGATTCAGCCCATTTTCATCCGTCGTAAACTCCTTATATAGGTCTGCTTCAGTGAATTTCTTTTCCCATTCTTCCTCAGTTCCAAAGCTTTCAGGTATGGGGAAGAAAGGCATTATAGGCCCATGATCGATACTATAGGTTTCTATTTTATCAAGAATCTCCAACGTATTAGCCATGGCTTCAGGCACATCAGAGAACACTTCATTCATCTCTTGACGTGTTTTAAACCACTCCTGCTTTGAATAACGCATTCGTTTAGGGTCATCAAGATCCTCATTCGTTGACAAACAGAGCAAGTGATCATGTGCTTCTGCCGTCTCTTTATCCTCAAAATGGCAGTCATTTGTACACACAAGTTTGACCCCATACTCCTTTGCGAACTGCATCAATACCTTGTTTGCCTTCTGTTGTAGAGGGTAAGCTTCACGGTTAGCTACCAATGTTGGGTCCTTTACTTCATGCCTTTGTAACTCCAAATAATAATCATCACCAAACACTCGATGGTACCATTCACAAGCTTCTCGTGCTCCTTCTATATCTCCACGTATTATTTTATTTGGCACTTCACCTGCAATACAAGCAGAACAGACTATCAGATCTTCGTGATATTTCTCTAATTCCTCACGATCTGTACGTGGTTTATAGTAGTAACCATCAACCCACGCATGTGAAACAAGCTTGATAAGATTCTTATAGCCATTGTAATTCTTAGCTAATACAATAAGGTGATAGCCTGAATTATCATGCTTATCTTTCTCTTTATCATGCATTGAACGACGTGCAACATACATCTCACAGCCAAAGATTGGCTTGAAAGGTTCCTCCCCTTTAGCTTTCCTTTCCTTATTTATCTTGGCACAATAATCAGAGAATTCCTTGATTCCGAACATTACACCATGGTCAGTAATAGCCATACCCTTCATCCCATCAGCAATAGCCTTATCCACTAAGCGAGTCACTTTAGACTGACCATCAAGAATAGAGTAATTGGTATGAACGTGTAAATGTACGAAATCTTCCATTAGTTAATACTTTTTTGAGGTGTAAAGTTACTATGAAAAGCCGACATATCCAAAAGAATGAGAGTGAAAATTTGTGCAAATAACAAAAAAGGAGTACCTTTGCAACAAACAAATTCGTCGTTTATCGACCATGGGGAAAATAAAAAAGAAACTCAAAAAGATAAGAATTCATCGTGAAGGGACCAACACTTTGCTCTATGGAGCCATCTGTTTAGCTCTCATTGCACTGATTCTTTGGTTTGCAGTTCCATCAAAGATACCATTTTGGATATTTGCAGTTGTCTTCGGTACCATCTACGGTATAGTTCTTAATTTCTACCGTTGTCCTATCCGTTATTTCGGAAGTGAGGATACAGAAGGTATTGTTGTAGCACCTGCAGATGGGCATATTGTTGTTATAGAGGAAGTTGATGAGCATGAATACTTTCACGATCGTCGTTTAATGATATCCATTTTCATGAGTCTATGGAATGTCCATGCAAACTGGTTTCCTGTTGATGGTGTTGTAAAGTCAGTCAAACACTTCGACGGAAACTTCCATAAAGCATGGCTACCTAAGGCAAGTGAAGAGAACGAACATGCTGATACGATCATCACAACACCTGATGGCACAGACGTTTTATGCCGACAGATTGCAGGAGCCATGGCCCGTCGCATTGTTACTTACGCCAAAGAAGGTGAAGATTGCTACATTGATGAGCACTTAGGTTCATTAAATTAGGCAGTCGTGTGGACATTTTCCTCCCTGTTGGCTCTGAAGTATGTGTCAAAATGGGGCAAGCCACGACAGGTGACCAGACAGTTATTGCCAAGCTTAAGCCTCAAAAATAAGCAAAAGTAATGAAGAAACATATCCCAAACAGCATTACTTGTTGCAACCTCATCTCTGGTTGTATTGCCACTGCATTTGCTTTTGGCGGAAACATAGAGATGGCTTTGCTATGGATTATCATCGGTGCGGTATTCGATTTCTTTGATGGTATGACGGCAAGGTTGCTCCATGTCAGTTCACCAATAGGCAAAGAGCTTGATTCATTGGCTGATGATGTCACCTTCGGTGTGGCTCCTTCAACAATAATCTTCAGTCAATTGCAGGTCATGGCATACCCAACAATGCTTGAACCACTACGTGATTACTTGCCTTTTGTGGCTTATATCATGGCAGCTTTCTCTGCTTTACGCCTTGCAAAGTTCAATCTTGACGAGCGACAAGCATTGGGTTTCATCGGACTACCAACTCCTGCCAACGCACTTTTCTGGGGTTCACTCCTCGTTGGGGTTGGTAATAAGATGGAAAACCATGACTGGATGCTTTATATAGTACTCATTGGGATTGCTATCAGTTCATGGTTACTGGTGTCAGAGATCCCGATGTTTGCCTTGAAGTTCAAACAATGGGGTTGGAAAGGCAACGAGGTTAAGTATATTTTCCTACTCACTTGCATTCCTCTTCTCCTTGTCTTTGGCATCACTTCCTTTGCTATTATCATTGCATGGTATGTGATTCTTTCTATCATTGTCAAGCCTTCAACAGCTAAGGGCTAAAGAATAAGAAACTAAAACACTTAAAGTCATGGTAGCATTTATAACTTTTCTTCTGAAGTTTGCGCTCTTTTTCTTTATCTTTTTCCTTGCTTTGATCTTGTGGATTACCTATACTTTTTACAAGCAGATAAAGCGTACGCGCCGACAATTCAACCCTTATGACCAACAAGAGGGCACTGAAACGAAAGGAAATACGGTCACAGACAATCGTCCGATAGAGAAAAGAAACAAACAAGTCATCCCTGATAGCGAAGGAGAATATGTTGATTTCACAGAAGTAGATGACCCTGAACCGAAACAACAATAACGAAACATCATTTTAAAGAATAAGTATAGCGCCTTTCACGATAGTGGAAGGCGCTATTTTGTTGCATTAAAACGTGTTTCTTACTTATACTTTCACGGCTCGAAAGTAATACTTTTGCACTTACAATCGCTGCTTTTCAGCATTACCAGCACCTTTTCCCTTGTATTTACTGCGTGCTGAATTAAACCTATATGTAACGGTAAAGACAAGCTGACGACTGTCATATGTGCTCAATTGACTTGTCTCCATGACTCCGGTATATGCTGTTCCACCTTCTTTAACAGTATGGAACAAGTCTGTTCCACCCAACCGAAGCGTGAGACAATCCTTTAGGAACGACTTTGAAAGAGACACATCAACTGCCCCAGTATTGCTCACCATGGATCCAACTTCATCATCTCCTTTCCTCACAAAATATGACTCCATATCAAAGATCCAGCCTTTGCCAAAGTCAAACGTATTATTGAAGACAAACTTAAGGATTGGTTTGTTCAGCTTATACGTCTGGATATCTGTCTGAAGATTAAGCCATTGCTTCTTCATAAGGAAACTGACTTCAGGATTCCAAATACCTATCTTTGGGCTAAAAGCAAGTTTTGCCATCACATTTTTTATACTAGGAAGGTTCCTGAAGGTCAACCGTGAGATGGAAGAACTGTTCCTATCCTGATTGCTCCAAAACACTATTGCATTACGACGATCGTTGTAAGCAACACCAAACTGTATGAATTTCCATGCGCCACCCAAAGAGATGGTATGGATATACTCATGCTTCAAAAGTGGATTACCCGACTGAAGAAGGAAGCGATTACCATAGCTGACATTATTACTCAGCTGACTGTACGACGGGCGACGCGTCTTTGCAGCATATGCAAGTTGGAGTTGCACATTACCTATTTGCGTTGCTGCGGAGATACTCGGGAACAGATTACTGAACGAACGGCTCTGAGAAGGAATGTGTTGCCCGTCTTCATAGTAGTTAAAACGGGTGTTTTCCCACCGTAATCCTACGGTCAGCTGGCAGATAGGAAGCATATGAGTATATTCCACGAAAGGTGCGATGTTCGACTCTTTCAGCTGTGCATACGATGTGGGGACATAATGTTCAGGATTAATGTAATCGTCATTACGGTTCGTATAGGTGTACTCTGCACCTGCCGACAGATTACCCCCGAGAAGCGGATAACCAAGCGTTAGCTTAGAAGCAAAGAGCCTGTTGCGTTCCAAATGGTTAGAAGTGACGGTACGACTGGTTCTACTCTGACTTTGTTCATGTGTCGATGTGTTGTCACGTGAGTTATTATAGAGGTAGTCAACATTCATATCAACATCCATTTTCCCCAGCTTTCCTACGTAATAAAGATTCAGGAAGTGGGCTGGTTTATAAGTTTCCTTGCGCACAGACAACGTGTTAAGATGGTCATAAAACACACCGTCAGCAGTCACCTCACTACTGATATTATTCGGTTTAGGCGACTCATGATGAAAATTGACAGTATATTTAAAACCAATGGAGTTACTATCATTCAACTGATAGTCAGCTCCGAGCGTATTCTTAAAGTATATTGCCTTCTCTCGTGTATCTTGTTCAAGCTTCTGATTCCATAGTGTATCAGTGCGAACAACTGTTGTTATCGTACTGGGATAATAACCATTATCAAGCGTATAACCATGACTACCAAACACATCTAAGCGCTTATGGCGGTAATTCCAGTTCAGTCTGTCTGAAAGATCAACGTTTTCCGACTGGTAGTAGGACGATCTAACATCAAATCCGAAACCGTCTCCCTGTACCTTCTTTGTACGTATTTTCACAACAGCCTTTACTGCTGCATTATACTTAGCACCTGGGTTTGTTATTACCTCAACACTCTTGATGTCGCTCGACTTCAGTCTTTCCAACTCTGCACCATCACGCATCAACCTTCCGTTTATATATATAATAGGTGCGCCCCTGCCAAAGACTTCATAACCATTTCGCTGCTTTGTCAACCCAGGGATATGTGTCAGGACATCCTCACAAGTACCTAACTTGCTCAAGAGTGTGTTTTCTACATTCGTCTGTACACCCTCTATGGTAAGTTTATGTTGAGGAACATTCCCTTTAACAACCACTTCTGACATTAGATGAGCATCTTCTTTCAGTACTATTGTTAGCGCATCAAGGGTGTTAAGGGTTGTGACATAAGGTTCATAACCAATGAAAGAGACCTTCAGAATATCCCCCACGGCGGCTTTATCCACACGGAATTTTCCTTTTTCATCGGTTATCGTACCAACGACAAAGCCTGAATCCTTTGCCGATAGGACAACAACATTGGCATAAGGCAATGGCTTTTCCTGGCTGTCAAGAACAACACCAGAGATTGATTGGGCACAAAGTGTTAACCCAATGCATAACAGACCGAAGACAAGTATTAGTTTTCTCATAAGTAATAATTAGTATTCAAGGGCATGCAGGCATAGCTCTCAGATTAATGATTATGATAATAATATCACTTCGCAAAGATAGAAAAAAAAACAATAAGTCAATAAATTATAATAAAAAACTTCATTTTTCTACATTTTTATCAATCACAAAGCATTTCAAACCCATGTTTCCCCATTCTTAACATGCACTCTTTGGAATCTTCAACCTTACACTTTCATAAGTTGATAAGTTCATGTAGGAACAATCGCAGAAGGCTAAAAGACAATTAAGAAATAATATTACAGAAAGAGAACTACGAATATTGAGAGAATAGACAAAAACCTATCCAAAACGGATTTGTAACAAACAGATAACCAAACTGTTACAAACAGGTTTGTAAAAGATGCCCTTTTGCGTTTCAAAAGGGCATCTTTTGCACATCAAAAGGGCACCTTTTGCATGGTAAAAGGGCATCTTTTACAACGCAAAAGGGCGTCTTTCGAAAATCAATAATGAAGTTATTTTACATCAATAGCATTATCATTCGTCCAACGAAACAGTATCAGTGGGATTTAAATCGCAAACAACACTAAAGTGTTAGACATAAAAAAATGGCACAGAGGGCGATTGCCTTTGTGCCATTTTACTTTCAATGAGACCTCTCGTTATCTGCCTTCAACCATCATTATGCCGAACACAGTGCAGTAGAAGTCCAACGAATATTATCGTTTTGCCTGATAATTCTCGAGTCCTTTGTTGAGGAAATCAAGATAACCGGGTATATCCTCTTTGTAACTGAAGCTCCCGTTCAACGGTTTTCCTTGATTATCAAGTGGTACATAGAATGGTTGTGCAAGGTAACCGAACTTTGTTTCCTCTAAATAACTCCACTTGTCACCCACCGTACGGAGCGTACGCATGGTGCCATCAGGACGCTTCACCTCAACAGGTTGCTTCAATGGAGTCTTGTCATCCACATAAAGTGAAATGAGAACATAGTCCTTCATTAGCTTCTCAGCTACACGTGAATCAGTCCAAACGGCTGCCTCCATCTTACGACAGTTGACACATCCGAAACCAGTAAAGTCCAAAAGCACAGGCTTACCAGCTGCTGCAGCAGCACGCATACCCTCTTCATAGTCAGTATACTGTGCATGAACAGTCTGTGGAGCAAGGTTAAAATCCTGCGTATTGATAGGAGGAGCAAAAGCACTGACAGCCTTACAAGGTGCACCCCAAAGCCCAGGAAGCATATAAACAGAGAAAGCCAACGAACAAAGTCCTAACATAATTGCAGGAACTGGCATTGCTTTTTGATCGGGATCGTCATGTGGGAACTTGAGTTTACCAATGAGATACAAACCGAGAAGTGCAAAGAGTGCTATCCAAATAGAAAGGAATGTCTCACGATCAAGTATATGCCAGCCATATGCAAGGTCGGCAACTGAAAGGAACTTCAGCGAGAATGCAAGTTCAACAAAGCCAAGAACAACCTTGACCATATTCATCCATGAACCTGATTTTGGTGCCTGCTTCAACCAAGATGGGAAGAGAGCAAAGAGTGTGAAAGGCAAGGCAAGAGCCAAAGCAAAGCCAAACATTCCCACAGCAGGTGCTACCCAATCGCCACTTGTGGCTGCCTGTACGAGAAGAAGTCCTACTACTGGTGCTGTACAAGAGAAACTTACGAGTGACAAAGTGAATGCCATCAGGAAGATTGAGAACAGTCCTGTCGTTGCAGCAGCCTTGTTATCAACAGCATTTCCCCATGAAGAAGGTAGTCGAAGTTCGAACCATCCGAAGAAACTGAAGGCAAATACAGCCAACAAAAGGAAGAAGAAGATATTGAAAGGTGCATTTGTTGCAAGCTCATTCAGCTTCTGTGGGCCGAAAGCAGCTGTCACAATCGTTGCCAAACCCATGTAAATGACAATGATAGAGAGTCCGTATGTCACTGCATCACGGATACCTTTCTTACGGTCATCCTTAGCTCTTTTGAGGAAAAAGCTTACAGTCATCGGGATAATAGGCCATACACATGGTGTCAAAAGAGCAACCAAACCACCGACAATACCCATAAAGAAGATGTACCATAGTGAGGCATTGTCAGTGTTTTGAGCGGTATTAAAGGCCTTCAACTCCTTGATTACAGGTTGCCAAAGGTCTGAATCATTTGTCCCAGAGGTAGCAGCTGGTGCTACACTCGCTGCAGAATCAGCTGTTGAAGCAGTCACATTTTTAGTAGTATCTGCCGTCATTGCTGACAAAGCAGCTGTTCCTTCAGCTTCTGTTGGGGTAGCTACAGCTGCGTCAGTCGTTTTTTTTTCTACGTCTGAAGGTGCTGCTGCAGGAGCAGAAGCAGGGCCATTCCCTTTGAAGTTGAACTCCACCTGCATTGGAGGCATACACATTTCTTCATTACAGGTACTGTATTCCAAATAACCTTTTATGCTGTATGTCTTAGCAGTTATCTTATAACGTTGAACGAAGCTGACGCTATTTTCAAAATAACGGAGCTTCATATCAAAAGCTTTATCAAATACATTCAGCTCTTTTCCATGGGCAGTAAGCTTGCCAACAGGGCTTACACCTTCCGCATTATCCAAACGCAGAACAGTGGAATTAGGACCTCCAGCTGGCAGACCAGTGGAATATACGTGCCACCCTGATGCGATCTTAGCTGCAAAAATGATATCAACCTCTGTTGGAGACACACGCTTCTGCTGTACAGAAACATGTACAGGGTTCTGTTGTCCCATAGCGACTATACTCACCAACAGGGAAAAAATGAGAGTTAATAATTGTCTTTTTTTCATTTGACTTGTATTATTTTATTAATTATGTACTAAGGTTCCAATGTTTTCACCATCCATTACTTTCTTCAAATTGCCAACAACATCCATATTAAAGACGTAGATAGGCAGGTTATTTTCCTTACACATGGTTGTTGCAGTGAGGTCCATCACCTTCAAACCCTTGTTATATATTTCATCATAAGTAATGTCTGAGACTTCGTTGCAGTAGGATCTTTCTCTGGATCGGCGGTATAAATGCCATCAACACGTGTCCCTTTCAGCATTACGTCAGCCTCTATTTCAATACCACGAAGGCTTGAACCCGTGTCAGTTGTGAAGTAAGGACAACCTGTTCCAGCAGAGAAGATACAGATACTTCCGGCTTCCATAGCCTCAATAGCTTTCCATTTGCTATAGTATTCACCAATAGGTTCCATACGAATAGCGGTCAACACCTTGGCTTTTGCACCTATAGCTTCCAACGCAGAACTAAGTGCAAGGGAGTTTATGACGGTTGCGCACATCCCCATCTGGTCTCCTTTCACACGGTCAAAGCCTTTCTGACTACCGCTAAGACCACGGAATATATTGCCACCACCTATGACAATACCGATCTGTACACCCATATCATGTACTTCTTTTATCTGTTTGGCATAGTCATCAAGACGTTCTGGATCAATACCAAAGCCTTGTTTGCCCATTAGACTCTCACCAGAGAGCTTTAATAAGATTCTTTTAAATCTTGCCATAACTTACTGTTTTTTATCTAGGGAGTTAAGATATTTAAGGTATTAGAGGAGTTTATACCATATACGATACACACTTTGACTAAATAATAATTTTCGTTTCATGCGCTCATCAGCCAATCCAAATAGCTTTCATGGCATTCTCTTTCAATCCTCACTCAATCTCCTACTCGCTCAATTAATAATAAATTCTACTTCTTTAAACTGATATTCACGAATCATACCACTGCGGTCACGAAGGATAAGATGCCCATCATCTTCTACTTCAACGATTGCTCCTTCAAACTCGCCATCGGCATCCCGGAACTTATGAAAGCCTCCTCGGCGATACAAGACATCGTGATACATCGCACTAATATCATTGTATCCACCCATCTCTAACAAATGATAGAACTCCGAAAACTTCTTTATTATTTTATTCAAGAGCTCTTCTTTTTCCACTTCATGCCCTAAAATCTGGCAAAGAGAGACTGGATTAAGTGCATCACTATGGAACATTGACTGATTAACATTCAGTCCAACGCCAAAGATACAATCCTTTATATGACCACCACCCAGCTTTGTTTCTATCAGAGTTCCACTGAGTTTCTTGTCTTTCCAATAGATATCATTCGGCCATTTCAGTCGAATTTCATCCTTTATCTCATCTGGTAAAGCGTCTCTTAAAGCCAAGGCACCAGCTTCAGAGAGTAAGAACTGACTCCGAACGGGTATCATCACAGGATGAACAAGGACTGAAAAGAGGAGATTCTTACCCTCTTCACTCTCCCAAGTGTTAGTACCTTGACCGCGTCCTGCCGACTGATAATCAGCCACAACAACCGTCATTGGTTCATTCTCTGTAGGTACGTAAGTCCGCAGATAGCTGTTTGTACTATCTACAGAGTCAAGATGAATAACCTTCACATCAGGCTTTTTCTCAGCAGATGGCTTCAGAAAGCCTAACATTGCGTCTATTATCTTCATTTATCCTCGTACTTTTATATGAAAGGAAGAAAGGCATCTTTAACCTGTCTTACCTCATGAATGTCCGTGGGTTGACCTACTATTGTGATGATATCAAAGCGAATATCAAGGCTGATACCATACTGTTTGACATACGCATTGGCAGCGATGGACAACGAACGGACCTTCTGTGGGGTCACAGCCTCATCGGCATTGGCATAACGTTCATCACGACGTGTCTTCACTTCGATGATAACAAGTGTGCCTTTATCTATGGCTACAATATCTAAATCACGATGCCTATAGCTCCAATCTCGATGCAAAATGACATAGCCTTGCTGCTGAAGATAACTTACAGCAACGTCTTCTCCCCACCGCCCTATATCATTATGCAAAGCCATGCACCTTTCTTACATTTTTATTACAGCGCAAAGTTAGGATAATCTTTCGTAAAATCAAAATAAAACTCGTATTTTTGCAGCATGAGTACAGAAGAACAAAGCAAGAAAGACCTATACTATATGCAGCGTGCATTGGTGGAAGCCGAAGCTGCCTATAAAGAAGGTGAAATCCCAGTGGGCGCAGTCGTTGTATGCAAAGACCGTATCATCGCTCGTGCCCATAACCTGACAGAGACGCTCAATGACGTTACTGCACATGCAGAAATGCAAGCAATAACCATGGCTGCCAATGAGTTGGGAGGGAAATATCTGCAAGATTGCACGCTATATGTGACAGTTGAGCCTTGCATCATGTGTGCTGGTGCTATCGGCTGGGCACAACTTCGGCGCATTGTCTACGGTTGTCCTGATGAAAAACGGGGTTACCACGAGTATGCACCCAAAGCTTTCCACCCAAAAGCTAATGTTACTTACGGTGTGATGGAAGAAGAATGTCGTGCCTTGATGCAGCGATTCTTCCAAGAGAGAAGGTAGGTTTTGAGGAGTTAAGGAGTGAAAGGGAGTGAAAGGAGTTAAGACATCACCTCTGTTCCTGATACTAC
>NZ_BAJX01000011.1 GCF_000613925.1 Prevotella histicola JCM 15637 = DNF00424 | reverse complement strand
TAGGAAAAGAAGCAAAAGTGCAACAGCCGTAGTGGAAAATAGAAAAGGTGGCTATCTCAAAATACGAGATAACCACCTAATGAAATAACATGAAAGGTATTACAGAGCCGTGCTTCTCAAAGCACGCAAAGCAGGATGGCACAGAGAATTACCAGCCAGAAGAGAATGCTCAGCAGCGTAATTGTCACTTTTAGAATTACCCTGACTATAAAGCGTAGTATCAGAAAACCTGCAATGACAGAGACGGCAGTTACGACTTGCGGTGTTACCATCTTCGAGATAAGCCAAATGACACCGATAACGATGGAAAGCAGGGTGGCTAGTTCGATGAAGCGTGTCCAACCGAAACGACGGACTTGCTTGGGAGAAATCGGCTGCTGCTTGTTCTTATCGGTTTTGTTCGATGCGTCTGCCTTGATGAAGGCAGGTGTGTGGACATCTTGATTCATGATGATTGTATTCATATCGGAGCTTTTAATAGTTTCAAGAGCAATAACAAGATGCGCAGGCTACACAAAGACAAGTGTTAGTACAAACTCTTGGCGTGTGGAGCGGAGCGTTTATCTTGGCTCTTGACACTACAAAAGCTCCCGATGGTGTCACATCAAGTCATGTTCTCACCGCCTATCGTTGGCAGACCATTGACCTCAATGATCAGAACGATTGTCCCTGTCAGTTCGGTGTAGAGTTTCTCATACTCAGGACTTGCACCGAAGTCATCTGACAGCTCATACTTGTCGAAAACGCTTTGCACAGCCTTGTTCTTCAAAAGTATCGGGGACAGTCTTTCGGGGAGTGGGGAGGGCAATTCTTTCTCAAACTCATTCTCCAAGACAGACACAAGCGTATCATACTTTGAAAAATGCAGTCCTCGATGCAACACTTCGCTTGCCATACTCTCTGCTTCGGGATGCGAGAAGCCTTGTGCCACGGCATCGCAGTAAGCCGTCAGAGCCTCGTCTGCTCGAGCGGTTACAAACGCATTGTCATTCTCTCTCTCTGGGAAATGCTCTCCGAGATACGCTTCTAACTTCAGACGGAAGTAGGAAAGTTCTTTCTTTGTCGTTGTCATAATTTCAAAGTTTTAGGGTTATATACATTATTTTGGGGAAATGCCTAATGCCGTATTGAAAGTACCCAACTTGTCAGCCAGTTCATCCATATCGTGTTCTATCTTCTTATTGGTAATACGGGCGTAAATTTGCGTTGTCTTGATGTTGGTGTGTCCTAACATCTTACTTACGGATTCGATGGGAACTCCCTTGGATAGTGACATCGTGGCAAATGTGTGCCGGGCGAGGTGGAAGGTCAGGTTCTTTTTGATACCGCAAATATCGGCAATTTCTTTCAGATAACTATTCAGTTTTTGATTCGTCAGCATGGGGAAAAGTTTGCCGTCACGATAGGTCTTGCCACTATATTTTGCAATGATGCTCTTGGGTATATCAAGTAAAAGAACGTTGGTCTCCACGCTCGTCTTCTGCCGCTTGGTCATTATCCACTGCTTGCCGTTGAGCGTGACGATGTTTTCCGGAGCGAGGTTGTACACGTCTATGTACGCAAGTCCCGTGAAGCACGAGAACACGAACACGTCCCTTACAAGTTCCAAACGACCGATGCCGAAATCTTTGTTGGCAATTTTAAGGATTTCCTCGTCTGTGAGGAATCCACGATTGACCGGTTCCATGTGAAAACGGATGTTGAGGAACGGATCATGGTGCAGGACACCAAGTTTCCTGCCCAGAATGGTAATCGTCTTGAAGGTTTTCATCATCCTTGTGGCGGTGTTGGGATTCTGCCCGACAACCGTTCGAAGATAAATATCAAAGTCGTGTATGATAATATAGGTGAGTTCTGACAAGCGTATGTCAGACCGACCGTATTTAACACGAAGGAAATTTGAAAAGTGTTTCTTGCAGACGTTGTATTTCTGTAAGGTTGCAGCTTCGACCGACACGCCTACCTGCCGTGCAACGTCACTGTTGTGCTTGTTGAAGAGGCTCATTAGGGTGTCCACATCCTCCTTCTTACCAAGATACTCCGACTTGATACGCTCCAAGGACACCTCGTCCGTCATCTCGACTTTCTTGAAGATGGTCTGGAGTCCGCTCTGAATGTTGTCAAGTTCGAGGTTGGTGGAAAGTGCTTCAGTTGTCCTTCCCTTCAACCGTTCCTTCTCCCTGTCCCATTGGGACTGTTGGACAGCAATGCCCGTCGAGCCAATTGAAAGTCGTTCATTGTTGAGATAGATTCTCAACATTACGGGTGTTTTACCCTCCTTGTTCACATAGTTGCTTCTTAGATAGAAGACTGCTCTGAAAATGGTTTTCATTTGCGCTGCTGTTTTTTAATTGTAGCCATGGAAAGGAAAGTTGTAGCCAAAATTCAATAATTGTAGCCAGCTTCTAATAGAATTGTAGCCAAAAGATTGAATTATTAGCGAGATAAACTTCTGTAACCACGCTGCAAAGTTCGACATATTTATTTGAATAACAGCAATTTGCGTGTACTCTATGCGTACTCTGTACGAACTCTTGGCTACAATTTTTATTTTGCCTCAAAAAGTGTAGCCAGATTGTAGCCATTGTAGAGTATTTTGGGAGTTTCCGCTGCTTCTGTACATACTCTGAAAAGTAGGATGGGTATAAAAGAAAAGTATCATAACTACTTGTAGCTATGATACTTACGATTTTCTTAGATTTCTCTCTGATGTTCATTTCAGAGTACCTAAAGCGGAGAGAGAGGGAAGCGGACATCTATACAAAATCATTAAAGATTTATATCAAATCATATCAAAATTATCAGAACATCAAGAAGTTACTGATATAATTTGATATGACATTTTATTTTTTGATAACTTAGGTTCTAATACTCCGTGAAAAAAAAGTGGGTCAAGCAGTGGGTCAAATTTTAGGGGGTTCAAAAATATCTACATTATTTTCATAACTTGTGAGGTTTTGAGAAAATATTTTACAATAAGTAAAAGTGGGTCAAAAAGTGGGTCAAATCTAAATGTTTGTACGCTTGCGTATAGATGTAAATCTCATATTAACAGTGTATATTATGCAATTATATTATTGAGATATCGGTAAAATCTTATACTTAAAAAAGGAGAATTGCTCTCATTAAAGTAACTATATTAATAGAATTCAAAAGTTGGTAGTTTACCTAAGATAGTTTCTAACTATAACCTCTATCTTCTTTATTTTTAAAGACAACCCATTACGAAGGGAATAAACGAGTTGATGTGGTTAAGCCTAAATATGAACTTGTTGGAACCCGTTGTGGACGACGTACTTTCATCTGTACCGCATTGGCCAAAGGCATACCACCAAGCGTGGTGATGAAGTGGACAGGTCATAGTGATTATAAGGCAATGAAACCTTATATAGATATAGCAGACGAAGTGAAGTCTGAATACATGAAACAGTTTGATGAATAGAAAAATAGCTCGAAACGATGCTGTATGAAATAAATTTGCTTATCTTTGCAATGTCGTTTCGAGACACTTTAATACATTTTGTCGATTTGGCAAGATAGTTTTCTTCCCGACAAGCTTTTATTCTAATCGTAACGATGACAGTGGCCCATATGTGCCCATTGTGTCTATATGTATTAAAGTGTAAAATATGAAACTATCAGAATCATTCCTACAAACTCCTTTGGCGGAGCTATCAGTAAAGGATTTCGTTTCTCTTATGTCAGAGTACAAAAGAGGGGGCGAAGCTACGTCAGAAAAACTTTTTGATGAAGATGCCTGGGTCTCTGGCTACAAGTCGCTTGCCAAGTATCTTCATTGTAGTGTGCCTACCGTGTGCCGCCTTGTAAAGAGTGGCAAAATCGATCCTGCTATCAGAAAGATCGGTGCTACTTATTGGTTTGACAAAAAAATAATACGTGATTTGATGAAGGTATGATGACTTGGAAACAGCTTCTTAGCATAGCTATCCTACCACTTTGGGATATGATTAGATATAGAAGGAAAGCCGATCCTTTTGACATCTTACTTATTATAGTGGCAATACACGATCAAATGATGAAGACTAACCATAACAAATCTGCAAAGGCTTATGAACAAAATGGTGAAGAGGATGTATTATCTGCTGTATTGCTTAAGAAAAAAAGGAGTTGTATGCCTTTCTAAAGAATGGATTATATTCTTTCCATACAATCAAGACCCTAATGTAATCAAACAGATAAGTTGTCTATGCCACGAGTTTCATTTTCATGTTCAATTAGAAATCTAAGTTATGATTAAGGGTATTAGCAAGTTTAACCGAGAGATTAAATTCTTATTCGAACTTCTTACGATATTTATTTTAGAGAAGTGGATTGGTAGGAAAAATAAGGATGCCCCAGACGTACTCATAGTAGTTCCGGCGATAGTCGTTGCACTTGTATTCGGTGCTATAAACTCCTGTTTTACGACCAATGATGATGCCCTAAGTGATGACGATGAAGAAAATCTACACACTCTACCAAACTAACAATCCCAATACACTTGGTGGCTACATGACTTACAACACATTGAGTGAGGCCTTTGATACCATAGGAGGATAGGCTTCGATGGAAAGTTGATAGACACCATCACTGCCGTAACTATGGTCAATTCTGAATGGTGGCATGGCCATCGGACAGGGTGCGTTGCCGAAATAATTTCGCAAGGAGTTATCTATAACTATAGTTAGAAAAAAAATTAAAAAGACATCACAAATGCACAACGAAAACAAAATTTTGGTAACCGATATTGGTGAGATTGATGAAGTAGAAGTCATTTTTGATGATGATAATAAGCCATATTTATATTCTTATGGTGGTGACGACTTTTATAGACTTGATGCGCCAGATAAGTTCTTCGATAATAAGGAACAGGCCGAAGAGTATGTGAGAGAAAATATCGCTCCTTTTGACAGAAATAAAGTCAAAGAGTATCTTACTAAAAGATATAAAGATTCTGGCATCAGTGATATAAAAGATATTTTACCTGATAGTCTCATCAAGGAGTACTTGAACCACTCCCTTCACATAACAGACTTGGGGTGGATCCAATGTGCTCTTCTTAAAAATGCACTAAAGGGTATTTTATGTGTAAATGCAATTACTTTCAGAAAAGAAGAAGTTGCATACATCAAGTATAGAGAACACGAATGGGTTGAAATTACATTAAGAGATGGCACAAAAGTAACACCTCGAAATGAAGATGAAAATACAATCATTCGCTGGTGCTTCGGAGGCAATCCTACTGGAGTCTATTATACGAATATCAAAAAACCTGTGGAAACAGAAGAAGAATAAGCAAAGAATAAAAAATATAGAACATGTTGACAAGTTCAATCATCAAATTAGACAGACCTTACCCCATTGTATATTATAAGGGAAGGTTGCTGTTACAAGTAGGTACTCTTTTGGTTGTTTCCGACAAATTAGTAGGTAGATTTCTTGATTTATCGCATTTTAACCAAGAAGCATACCTTATTTTGTCTTACAAGGCCAGACAGTTTGGAAATCCGCCGTGTGATCAAATTCTCGATGAGACAATGTCGATATGCATGAAAACGATGAGGTTGAATTAACCGATGCAACACAACATCTCGAATGGCACTGTGATTATGCAGATGGGAAATTTGACTTTGAGTTACTTGATACCTTGCAAGATTATAATTGCTCGATACGACATATAAAGGATATTGATGGAGGAGAATTTAAAATAGAGCTCTTCATAGATAAATACGGTAATGGAAAGAAAGCCGTAAGAGCCTGGGCAATGAATGGCTCTCTGTTTTTCTATGCAGAGATTAAAGATACCATACCTGAAACTGCACAACAGATTATTGAGGAAATAAGTTTCTACTCGCAATATATCGATGTTGAGAACTTCAAATGGACTTTCACAAGTGAGATACCACGGGAAGAGCCTTATATTACCGCACTGAATGAATATATTAACTGCAATTTGAAAGAGAAAACACATAATTCATCGTGATCAACAATCGAAAACTGTGACAATGATACAAAAAAAGAAGATAGCATTTAGTGAAGACCTATACATATTCTCACCTTTATAACCGAAAAACATTGCAGTGATACAAAAAAAGAAGATAGAAAATTATGATAATTCAATTATTTTTTCCATCTTTGTAACCGAAAGCTGTTACAGTGATACAAAAAAAGAAGATAGATATGGAGATTAGAAGGGACAGATACCTAAATAAGCTTATCGCTAAGAAACAAAATGGTATGATTAAAATCGTTACAGGCATACGCCGTTGCGGTAAATCATACCTTTTGAATCATTTGTTTAGACAACATCTTCTTGCATCTGGCGTAGGCGAAGAAGATATTGTGATTCTTTCGCTGGATGAAGACGTAAACGCCAAATATCGTAACCCATTTGAACTTGGTAAATATATTAGGGAAATATGTGCCGACAAGAGCCGCTATTTTTATGTACTCTTGGATGAGATCCAAAAGGTGGATAGTATTCAAAATCCTTATCTACCAGACAATCCTGATGAGAAAATTAGTTTTGTGGATGTGCTACTTGGACTGAAAGAAGAACCTAATATCGATTTGTATGTCACAGGTAGTAACTCCCGAATGCTTTCAATGGATATTCTCACTGAATTTAAGGATAGAGGTGAAGAAATCAGAGTCAATCCATTGACCTACGATGAATTTGTGTCTGCATATCAAGGGGGCAGTCGATTGGCCTGGACCGAGTTTATGATGTATGGGGGTATGCCCTTTGTGATGCATAAGGATGGACACGCAGAGAAAGCGGCTTACTTACAGGGACTTTTCGAAAAGACCTATATTACGGATGTGATAGAGCGCAACCAGCTCAAGGCAAGCAAAAATGTATTGGAAGATTTGTTGAATTATCTTGCATCATCTGTGGGCAGTCTAACTAATGCTACCAGGCTAGAGAACACCTTTAAATCAATAAAGAAGCAAAATATCGCACATCAAACAATCTCTGCTTACATCGATCATTTTATAGACGCTTTTATCATTAGGAAGGCAGAACGTTATGATATAAAAGGACGCAAATACATTGGAGCACAGCAAAAATACTTCTTCACAGATGTAGGTCTCCGCAATGCACGCCTGAATTTTCGTCAGCAAGAAGAAAATCATATCATGGAGAATATCCTCTATAATGAACTTACTGCTCGTGGTTTCAGTGTGGATGTAGGTGTCGTTGAAACTATGGTTACTAATACTGCAGGTAATCGTCAACGGTCACAACTGGAGGTTGACTTCGTTTGTCAGCGTGGCCACGATCGCTATTATATTCAGTCCGCCCTCACTGTTGCAGATGAAAACAAACGTTTGCAGGAGATCAACTCACTCACCAAGATCAACGATTCATTCATCAAGATAGTTGTGGTTAAGGATTATATCATACAATGGCACGATGAAGCAGGTATCTTATATATAGGAATCGAAGACTTCCTGCTCAATTATATCAATCAGATGGGGTAAGAATGCTCACCAACTGTATAAAGGTATGTAATATCCTCATGTATGGATAGCGTCAACCAGTGTTACAGCGTAAATTCTCTCCACCTCGCAGTTGAGGGTAAAGCAAACTAATAGAAGCATATCTGTAGTAAACATCATTGGGAAATTATCTTGTAGAAATGAGCCTAATCTAACGATAAAGGTGTAAGATTATATAGTATGATAAACTCATCAAAACTAATTTTGTGCCTTATGAAAGTTTTTTGCTACATATTTCACATTAAGTCTGCTATTGTTGTGGATTATTTCGTATTTTTGTGGAGTTATTAAATAATTCGATTATGATAGCATCCGTACAATATAATGATTTGAGAGGGACAGCTGCAGCAGATGTCTCTGATTTTTATATGAATTCTCTTCAAAATTATTTGATAGAAAAATTTAAGCAGTATGATTCTAACAGGTATGTTTGTAAGGGCTGTACCCTTTGGATAGGTGGGCAAAATGCAAAGCCTCATATTACTGTGAGTTACATATGTTGGGATCGTGATCAGTATAAGTATGTACGTTTTTACCCCTCAACAGATTTAACTTTTGAAGAGATATTTTCCATGTTCAAACGATTTGAAGTCGTTATGGGAACGGATATAAATGAAGTAGAAGTAAATGAAGACGATACATTAGATTTGAAATGATGGAAGCTCAGAAGTCACCTTATCCACCCTTGGCCATTAATATTATTGCTGGTATAATGGCTACGAAGGACGCATATTCGCAGAATTACCTTAAAGGAACAGAGTTGGTGAATTTATTTCAGTCACTTGGATTTCCTGATGACTATACTTTTGTAGAAGGTCGAGGAATTCAAACTTTAGATTTTGGAGAGGGCCTTTCACGTTTAGCATATACTCAAAAACGTCTTGCAATGATAAATGAATCTTTGCAGATGCCCATTGCAATTCAAAAGTTTATAGAAAGAGTCAAGGAACCAAAAGAAGCTTCAAATTCGATTCAAGAAGTTTTAAGCCGTTATAGCATACCATTGTTTACCCAAAAGAACTCTATAACTGAAAAAAATGAAGATGCAAATAATTCTGATAATGCAGAGTCAGAGGGTAAAGTTCAGGAAAAATTGCTTTTAGAAAAAGAACAATTAAAGAATGAACAGAGAAGACAAAAAATGGAACAATCAATACTGGGAGAAATACCAACTGACCGTCCTGTAGTTTTCATAAGTTATTCGTGGGATTCTAAGGAACATCAAAAATGGGTGGCAAAATTAGCGGAGGGATTAACAAAAGCAGGTATTTATGTTTTACTTGACCAGTATTTGGAGGATGGTACTTTGCTTCCTCAATTCATGGATTTAGGGATAGATCGTGCCGATAAGGTTCTTGTTATAGGTACAGATGAATATCTAGTAAAATCTTACGACCAAGGGACTGGTGTGGCTTTTGAGGATTGTATTATTCGCTCTCAAATTTTTCAACATTTAGGCTCAAAAAAATTTATCCCATGTTTGAGAAAAGGAGAATTTAAGACGGCATTTCCTATAATAATACGTAATAATAAGGGGCATAATTTCGTGGAAGATAAAAATTTTGAAGACGAGCTTGAAACCTTATGTCGGGAAATTTGGCAAAAGCCAAAGACTCATCGCCCAACATTAGGAAACATCCCAGATTACGCAAAATAAGATTCGGTAGAAATGGTAAAAATGCACATGAAAACTAATGCTCGTATTGTGAGCAAGGTTCTAACACGCAATAAAAATACATTTTATGCTTTAAAGGAATTAATAAATAATTCCATACAGGCTAATGCAACTTCTATAAACATAAACCTCATCCCATCTGAAAAGGAGGAGAGCGATTGGCAATATCATAAAATTGAGCGAATCCAAATTATTGATAATGGGCAAGGGGTCCCATATACAAAATTTCCTAAAAGTATATTGGAAATTGCAACAGATAACAAGCCTAACGGATTTGGTGTAGGTAGATTTAGTGGGTTGCAAATAGGAAGTAATATGCGCATTTCAACAGTTGGGTACGAAAAAAGCGAAAACATTTTTACTCGTACAAATGTTGAATTTGATATTTCTCAATTTGAGAAAGACGACTTATCTACTATAGACTTTTATGTAGACCACGAGAAATTGTCGTCTCCAGCTACTTGTGGATATGAAGTAGAAATATTTAATTTGTTTTCAAATAGAGAAAAGTGTTCTCCAAGAAACAAATTGGGAACTGATTTTCTACCTGAAAATTTTAGTTTTAAGTTGTTTCAACATTATCCATTGTATATCTTTGAGGGAAAAGTACAATTTGTGGTAAATGGGAATAAATTAAAGCGTTCTGATTTTGTTAAGAGTACTCCTAAGTTACAAAAGGTGACGTACACTGATCCTTTTGGGAAGGAACATGAAATAAGATTGCAATATTTTAATCTAAAATTAGAAGAAGCAAAAGTTAGGATTTTTGTACAGTGCAATAATGGTGATATTCAATCTACTGCATTGGAGTTAGCATACAATTCAATGTGGTATGCTCCTTCTATGGGTACACAGTATATTCTAATCGAATCAGATTATTTAAGTCAAGATTTTGTTGACAACAGTATACTCGGTGGTCTAAATAATGATTGGCAGGCACTATCACAGTTTCTCAAACGAACAATCGATGAGTTTTTTAAGAAGGATAATAGCAAATTTACTTCTTTTATTAAAAAATTAAAAGAAGACAAGCACTATCCCTTTTCTTCAGAAGAAGCATCATTGGTTCCATTAGCTGCAAGTGTTTTTGAGCAGAGTGCCTTTATATTAGAAGAGGACCTGCATCTTTTGAATCGTAATGACTCAAATCGGGCTCTTATATATCTATTGCTGCGCAAGGTTATAGATGATGGTGATCTTTCATTTATTATAAATCATGTTGTCGGGTTAAGTAAAAAAAGTAGGTGTAGTTTAATTGATTTGTTAGACAAGACAAACCTTGAAGAAATTATAAACTTTTCTTCACGTATAGCAAACAAACTACAAAGTCTAGAATTATTGGAAAAAATAGTTTTAAGTGAGACTGATAAGCATATTGAATTATATAAAAAGGTCGCCAACACAATTTTTAAGAATTCATGGATTTTGGGTGATGAATATTTAAGTTCTATACCAACTCAGCCCCAACAGGGTATTACAAACGTGTTAGAGGGGCTATTCTCGAAGTATATACCTCAAAAAGTCACTAAAAAATATACTGCTATCACAGGCTGTAAGCCATCTGTTAGAAAGCTGATAAGCCAAATTACCTTCAATGAACGGCGATTAGATTATAATAAGAAGGAGCTCTCTGTGGTTATTATTTTTGCACCTGCAATCCAAATAGGTCAACCTGAAACTGTTTGCATTGAGAGCTTTTTATACGAGTTGGGTAATAATAATGAGTATTCGAAAAGTAACACAATGTTTAAAATCTATTTTGTGGCGTCAAAATTAGATGCTTTCGCCCGACAAAAGATAAATGCGTCTACGTCTGAGCATTTTGTGTACCCAAACATGAATTCTGGTAATGATAATATACGTTCATATTTGATGGATTGGGCATCTTTAATAGATTACAATCGTGAAAAGTTGTCTTGTGCTGCAGAAACTTTAAAAATGAATAGAATCGATGTTGAAACTGCTTTCTTACAAGAATATCCAGACTTATTTGAAGGAAAGAACAAAGCTCAACTAAGAGTTATAAAGTAAATTTTAATTAGTATAAGATTTTATCTAAGCAATATGTTCAAAAGTTCTATCTAGTCATAATAGAACTAATAAAAAATATGAGATAAGTATTCAAAAAAAATGATTACTTATTATCCGTAAGAAGAACTGGGTCGGGAGCCCCAGTTCTCTTTGCATTAATCTAATAGTCCATTAAGTCGTCCTTTATAGTGACATATAGATATAAAGCCATTGTAGAGTATTTTGGGAGTATTTACCCCCTCTGTACGTACTCTGACAAGAAGAATAGATATAAAAGAAAAGTATCATAACTACTTGTAGCTATGATACTTACGTTTTTGTTAGGATTTCTCTGTTGGTCTGTTCAGAGTACCTAAAGCGGAGAGAGAGGGATTCGAACCCCCGGTACCTCTCGGTACGACGGTTTTCAAGACCGTTGTAATCGACCACTCTACCATCTCTCCAGAAGGTGTGATTTGTAGTCAACCTGCTTCCTTGTTGAAAGCGAGTGCAAAGTTATGAATAATTATTGAGACTGCAAAATATTTAAAAGAGAAATTTCAGAAGAAATGATTTTCTTCATGATTGAGGTGTATTTCGTGTGCTTTATATTGGATTTTTCATGGCATTCTTATGTGTCTAAAGCAAAGGAGGGGATGTATTCCATGTGCAGTAGGTAGTAATTTCCATGCCATTCGTATGTACCTAAGACAAAGGAAGGCTAGTTATTCCCATGCCATTCTTACATGTCTTAAGCAAAACAAGGGGTGTATGCCATGTGCTCTATATAGGAATTTTCATACTATTCTTACATGTCTCAAGCAAAACAAGGGGTGTATACCATGTGCTCTATATAGGAATTTTCATACTATTCTTACATGTCTCGAGTAAAACAAGGGGTGGATTTCATGTGCTTTATATAGGATTTTCCATGCTATTCTTACGTGCATAAAGCAAAGTGATAACACAAAGACTTTCATAAAGCGAACTTCATAAACACAATTACACCTTAGACAAAAACCATCCTCTACGTGAACTATTCTGAATCATTTTATGATAGATCCTTCTTTCTCTAACGACAAACGATGCTCACAAACACAACATACCGTATGATGATGAACAATCTATAACGTGGGCTATGAGCACAAACACAGGAACAACACACAGCAGATGCCACAGTGAGGAAGAGGCTTCAAAAGGAAAAGAGCTGACCAATAATGGCCAGCTCTTTTGTTAAACAAAAAATGATTGCTATGTCTTTACTATATAAGGTATTGACTTGAAATACTTTCGTTATTAACAACACGCTCGATGGTGTGGGCAAACATATCAGCGACTGATATTTGTTTTACTTTTGAACAGCGATCTGTGTAAGGAATAGAGTCCGTGAAAACGATCTCCTCCAATGCTGAAGCCTCAACACGTTCAGTAGCAGGACCACTCATCACACAGTGTGAGGCGATGGCGCGAACACTCTTTGCGCCAGCCTCTTTCATGATGTCTGCTGCCTTGGTGATGGTACCTGCCGTATCAACCATATCATCAACAATGATGACATTCTTATCTTTCACGTCACCGATGATCTGCATCGTGTCAATAACATTGGCACGTGCACGGGTCTTGTTACACAGAACCAGCGGACAACCCAGATACTTTGCGTATGTATTGGCACGTTTTGAACCACCCACATCAGGACTGGCGATGACGAGATCCTTCAAGTGTAAGCTCTGCACATACGGCAGAAGAACACCACTTGCATAGAGGTGATCAACAGGAACATTGAAGAAACCTTGGATCTGATCAGCATGAAGATCCATCGTCATGAGGCGGTCGATACCTGCTACACTCAGCAAATCAGCCACCAGTTTAGCGCCGATGCTCACACGTGGTTTGTCTTTACGATCCTGACGAGCCCATCCAAAGTAAGGCATTACGGCGATGATGTGCCGTGCAGAAGCACGCTTTGCAGCATCAATCATCAGGAGAAGCTCCATTAGGTTGTCAGAGTTTGGGAAGGTACTCTGCACAAGGAACACGTCTTTACCACGGATACTCTGCTCATAAGAGACTACGAACTCACCATCAGAGAAGCGCGTCATCACAAGATTACCAAGTGGACAGCCAAGGCTGGCACAGATTTTCTCAGCAAGGTATCTCGTCTTTGTTCCGGAGAATACCAAAAAAGAGTTGTTTTCACTCATTTCTTTTAGTTCTTTTTTATTGATAAGGTATGATCTTTATTGCAAATAAATGGCATCACGAAGCAACTCGAAAATCCTGCAATAAGCCGACTTTCCAAGTACTACCTGATGATGAATAAAACGGAATAGGGTACAAATAAAGCGGGGGATAACAACCCTTCGAGACATGGCAACGTGCCCATTTCTCCCCGAAGAACATTCTTTTATCCTTGTCTTCTTCCACAAAAACCGCGGACTTAGTCATAATGACCAGTTTCATGCTTTACTTTATTTGTATTGCAAAGGTAGAGATTATTTCCCAATTCAGCAAATTTTTCCTTATATTTGCACCATGAAAATAAATCCATTAACTTATGCCGAGCTCTCCCGACCAATGTATATACTGGAAGAGCAACGACTCCGAGAAAACCTGAAGCTTATCAGTAACGTAGCGAAAGAGGCTGATGTAGAGATTATTCTGGCGTTCAAGGCGTATGCTTTGTGGCGTACTTTCCCTGTTTTCCGTGAGTTTATCAGTGCCACAACGGCTTCATCACTTTATGAAGCCCGACTTGGATACGAGGAGTTCGGCGCACCCACACATACTTTTTCACCTGGTTATACCGACTATGAGATTGATGACATCGCCCGTTGTTCGTCGCATCTTGTCTTCAATTCGCTCACACAATATGGGCGTTATCACGTCCGTGCACGATTGGAGAACGAGCATCTGAGCATCGGACTGCGTGTCAATCCTGAGTATTCGGAGGTTGAAACACTCATTTATAACCCTTGTGCACCGGGTACAAGGTTTGGTATTTCGAGTGATAAACTACCCACTACGTTGCCAGATGACGTTGATGGCTTCCACATTCACTGTCACTGCGAGAACGGAAGTGATGCTTTCGAGCGCACATTGGAGCATATTGAGGAGAAATTCAGCCCATGGTTCCGTCAACTGAAGTGGATAAACTTCGGTGGAGGACATCTTATGACGCGTAAAGACTATGATGTTCCACGCCTCATCCGCACCCTTAAGGGCTTCCACAAACGTCATCCATGGTTGAAAGTGATACTTGAACCAGGCAGCGCATTCGCTTGGCAGACCGGACCACTTGTCGCTCAGGTGCTCGATATAGTAGAAGATCACGGCATACATACAGCCATTCTCAACGTAAGCTTCAGTTGTCACATGCCCGATTGTCTTGAGATGCCCTACCATCCTACCATCCGTAACGCCCGACTGGCTGATGAAGACGGTGCCGCTCAGGGGCTTCACACCTATCGGCTCGGTGCCAACAGCTGTCTGAGTGGCGACTGGATGGGGTCTTGGACCTTTGATCATGACCTTGAGATTGGAGAGAATATCATCTTCGAAGATATGCTTCATTACACCACAGTGAAGACAACTATGTTCAACGGCATCACCCATCCTTCCATAGCCTTGCTCCATACGGATAACGAACTAGAGATACTTAGGGAATACACCTACGAGGATTACCGTGATAGAATGGACTAATGGCACGCTCTTTGCTATATTTTCATCGAGAAAAACAATAACAAAGGAGAAGAAAATATATGGCATTTATAGACTATTATAAGATATTAGGCGTTGACAAAAACATTCCTCAGAAAGACATTCGGTCGGCTTACAGGAAGCGCGCAAAGCAGTTTCACCCCGACCTTCACCCCAATGACCCTAAGGCAAAGGCAAAGTTCCAGGCGCTAAGTGAGGCTTTCGAGGTGCTTAACGACCCTGAGAAACGAGCAAAATACGACAAATATGGTGAGCAATGGCGCAATGCTGATGCTTACGAACAGGCTGGAGGATTCGGCGGAGGAGCAGCCGGCGGAGGCGGAGGCAGTCCGTTTGAAGGCTTCGACTTCAACAGTTTCGGCGGAGGAGGCGGTGGCTTCAGCAGCTTCTTCCAGGACTTATTCGGTGGCGGAAGGCGTCGTTCACAGGGCTTTAGCACTGGTCAGGCATACGGCAGATCGAACCCTGGGCAGATGGAAGCTACTGTTGGCATCGACATGTACACGGCTCTTCTGGGCGGTGAAGTGGTCATTCAGCTCTCAACAGGTCAGAAACTGAAACTGAAAGTAAAACCTCTGACACAGGGCGGAACGAAGGTTCGCTTGCGTGGAAAGGGTTACGACCGTGGCGATGGTACCTTTGGCGACCTCATCATCACGTATAACGTGAAACTCCCCGATCATCTTTCTGACCATCAGAAGGAACTCCTGGAGCAGATGAGAAGGGAGGGATAAGCCCGTTTATCGTAAACTGATAACGAGCTGTCTGCCTGCCAAAACGGCAAGAAAGCCTAACGCCAATGAGGCGAAAACATACAAGGCGGAGGTGGTAAGACCATCTCCGCCTTTTATTATACCTACATTTTCGTTCATGAACGTAGAGAAAGTGGTGAATCCACCACAGAATCCTGTTGTCAGAAGAAGGCGCACTGCAGGACTGATTCCCCCATTATCGCTTGGCAATGAGGCGAAGATCCCAATCAGAAAACAGCCCAACACGTTCACAACCATCGTCCCTAAAGGGAACGAACCTGCAATGGCAAGCTGCACATACTTTGATATTACCATGCGAAGGCTGCCACCTACGAAACTCCCAACACCTACTAAAAGAATATCTTTAAACATTGTTCTATGATTTTTCCTGTTGTTCTGGACAAGCGGGACAGCTCCCGTCGTCGTCCGACTATACACACTGTTGCGTCCTCTCCTACCCGACTTCTTTCCCCAATCGCGTCAACTGTCATGCCGCACGAAGACGCATCTCAGCTCAAGAAACGGGCTCGATAGCTTACTATGAAATAACCTTACAGTTTTCAAACGCAAATCTCTTCTCCAATCATCTGTTTCCTTTCAAAAACGCCTTGGTAACCTTCTCTTCATCAATCAGTTACAGATAGGCTCGTAAAAGACGTCCTTTTACCCTTCAAAAGGGCGTCTTTTACACGTCAAAAGGGCACCTTTTACATTGCAAAAGGTGCCCTTTTAAGATGCAAAAGGATATGTATTGCCATCCCATCCATGATTTTTCCTTACATTCAAGGCACCCGATCTTAGAACACAAGGTTGAATCCGAACCTTATTCCGTTCTTCGATATGCCCGGCATATGTGTGTATGTGAGGCGTCGAACATAATCAACCTCCAGACATTTGAAGATGTTATGCACCCCCACCACAAGCTCCAGGTAAGGGTCACGGGTCATGATGTTTGTCCCTTCAGGGAACTTATACAGTTCAGGGTCATTGATATTCTTCGGCAAGTAAGGGTTGTTCTTGTCCGTCAAGTGCCCCCACATACCCTTGAAAGCAAAGTATTCACGCCACTTCAGCTTCTTTATCAGTGGCAAACGGTTGAAGAGTTTTCCCTCCAAGTCCCATGCAAGATTGAACTGTGCATAACGGTCGTTGAGGAATTCCAGGCTCTCCATGAGGTTGAAAGTCTCAAGATGCTCAAAGTAAGAGGTGTTCACCGGTGGCGTAATGAGGAACGGGAACGGCACTTTGTTCCATTGTGCACCCGCCTGCAGACGTGTGTCAACATGTCCCCAGCTGCCCAACCAGAAACGTTTATACACTGAAACCTCCGTGAGATTCGTGTTAAAATCACTTCCAAGGAAGTTCTGTATGCCCATAGTGTGGGTTATCTTGAACTCAGGAGCATCGAGATTCACAGCCATTCGTTGCTGTTTCGAGTTGACATAAGACTGTCCCGGACGGTAATCTAGCCCGACAATCAACTCCGTCATGCGCACTTTATCCACCAGAGAGCCATCCATCTTCTCATAGATGAGCTTCCCTGTCGGCACATTACTCTCCGTTCTCAGCTCCACACTGGTAGCCAATCCGTAGTCAGTCTCCCACATGAAGTTCAGCTTCTGTCGGTTGATGAAGGCCATCTTCTCCACTTTCACGGGTCGGAAGGTCATGAAGATGTTGTCTTTATTGTGTACAAGATACTTGTCTGAAGGTGATTCCACATCCTTATTCGACTCAAATGAGAGCGTACGGATAGGGAATTCAATCGGCTGATACTCTGGTTTATTGAACGAATAAGTCACCTTCGCATCGTAATAGCTTCGGTGTGACTTCGTTCCATAGGCATAATAGCCTTCAAAGAACCAGTGTGGATTGAACTTTGCAGTGGTCCTTGCCGATGCACGCAGACGTATCCCATCGACGAAGTTCTTGGAGATAAACGTGTTAACCGGTCCTATGTCCACCTTACTTGGAGTCTTCTCCGATCCTGTTTCGACGAAGTTTTCAATCAAAGCCTTCGATGCAAACATGATCCATTTGAAGTGTTTTGTCTTCGACATGTTCTTGATGAAGGAGTCCATACCAGCCTCACTCTTTGTCAGTTTGGTTGTTCTGTGGTCTGCCCAGAAGTCATTGTCGCGCATCTTAGCAGCTGCATCATACGTGATCTTAGCCTTTCCCTTGAAGAGTTTGTCTGCTATCGGAGCGAAAGAATAGTTGGTAAGCCCCGTTGTTCGTATGACAATGGCATGCTGGAGGAAGTCGGTCACCTTGAGTTCGGCAACCATATTGTCCGTTGTCAATGCCCATTCCCCATTCGGAAGCTTGGTATATTCCTGCTGGAACTTCATGGCATCAACGAAGTTTACACCCGTATTGGCAGGCAACTGCATGTCACATCGCTTCACGTGCAACGAACTATCGTTGAGCACATACAGCTCACCACGGAAACCAAAGTCCTGCTGATTGGCTGGCATAAACTGCAGTCGGATGCACTGATCTTGGTTCACGTAAACCGTATCATCGATATAAAAATGATAGAAAGAGATGGCTGTAGAGCCTATCGGAGAGGGGAATCGTTTCTGAAGTAGGTTAATCTGGTCATCATAAAGGTTGATATCTTTGAAGAGATCCTTCACAACCGTGTTCATCGCTTCGCCCGTTTGAATGAGTTTTGAGATACCTTTCGTTGATTGTCCAAGCACAATGTCCTTCTCATCACGCGGATCTTTGCGGTAAATGTGCTGTGTCAGCGTCTCATCAACAGATATCGGGAGGATGAGTTTATTGTTATACGGACATGTTTCTACCTGATCCAGGAGCCAAGGAGCTTTCTTAAACATGGATCCTTCGAGGTCATCTGGGGTCAGATTGTTGATAGCCATCGTCACCTTCTGGTACTTATCATACTGGTAGAAGTCGTGGTTCTCAAGGTGGGTCTGCTTCTTTGCCGCTATGACACGCCGCATCAGCTCCACCGCGGGATTGTCTTTTCGGGAATACTTATGCCTTCTTTTCGCCTTGACCACCACTCCTTGCAGCTGCTTTGAGTCGGGAACAAGTGAGACGTTCAGCGTCATTGGCGTACTGTCTGTAATCTTTATGCGGCGTGGTTTGTATCCCACTGATGTCACAGTGAGCTGCTCTCCAGCCTGACGGACGATGCTAAAGTGGCCTTCAGCATCCCCTGATGCACCGATTTTCAGCCTTTGATAGAGTGCATTAGCGTACGGAATGCTGTCTCCTGTCTGTGAATCAATGACGTAACACTGCAGCATTGTACTGTCAACTACGGTTGGTTTCGACATTTCTTTCGCTAAAGAATCCATCAACTGCAGTAGAGAATCCTTCTCAATGGCTGCAGTATCTCCCTCAACAGTCATGGAGTCGATCCTCACGGGCAGCGTATCAGCCTTCACAATGACCGAGTCGAGTGGCTGCGCATGAAGAAAGACGGAGGAAAAGAGCAATACCAGACTCACTAATCCTAATGCTCTTCCCCTTCGCCTCTCAGAAAAATTTGAGAGAAATGATATGTTTTGTATCTTTAGTTTCGAATGTATATTCATCTTGTAGTTTAGTTTTAGAATGTGTGGAGGGCTGATATCCTGTCATCCTTTAGTCTATTTCTTCATCAGCCTCATAGCCTCCCATCTCCCTGATGGCATTCTTCAGCATCGTATACTGCTCAAAGAGATTGTTCACAGGCTCCTCTTCACGTGTGTAATCGTGCATCGGACTCTTCAGGAAGAAGCTCAGGAAGCGTTGTATACCGTATCTTCCGGCACGTGCAGCAAGGTCGGACAGCAACGATAAGTCGAGCAATAGCGGTGCTGCAAGGATGGAATCACGACACAGGAAGTTGATTTTTATCTGCATCGGGTAGCCCATCCATCCGAAGATATCAATGTTATCCCATCCTTCTTTGTTGTCATTACGTGGCGGATAGTAATTGATTCGTACCTTATGATAGATGTCTCCGTAGAGATCTGGTTGGTCATCTGCCTTACAGATGGTCTCCAGTGTTGAGAGTTTGCTCACCTCTTTGGTGTGGAAGTTAGCCGGTTCGTCGAGCACTAAGCCGTCTCTATTGCCGAGGATATTGGTTGAGAACCATCCTGCCAAGCCCAGATTACGGGTTTTGATGATAGGTGCAAAGCCCGACTTCACGAGTGTCTGCCCTGTCTTGAAGTCCTTTCCAGCTATCGGCATACGTGTCTTCTCTGCCAATTCCCACATCGCTGGGATGTCAACAGTGGTGTTTGGAGCACCCATAATGAAAGGACATCCTTCCTTCAAGGCGGCATAAGCGTAGCACATAGACGGTGCTATATGTTCCCGATCATCCACCTGCATGGCAGCTTCGAGCATTGCGAGCGTCTTGTGATGGCGTTCATCATAAGGCACATAGATCTCTGTTGATGCTGCCCAGATGACCACTACCCTCTCACATCCGTGTGTTTCTTTGAACTGACGGATGTCTTCCCGCAGCTGTTCCACCATGTCCCAGCGTGTCTTACACTGTTTCACATTGTCGCCATCAAGGCGTTTTGCGTAGTTTTTATCGAACGCTGCCTTCAGAGGTTTGATGCTTTCAAGCTCCTCACGTACGGGTTCTATGTCCTTAGCCTTCAACACTTCGGCATAAACAGTAGCCTGATAGGCGTTCTGTGGATACACATCCCATGTGCCAAAGACAATGTCCTTGAGGTCAGCCAAGGGCACAATGTCTTTGTAATGTAGGTATTTCTTGTCTGATCCGCGCCCAACACGGATCTTATCGTATTGGGTCATGGAGCCAATAGGCTTCGTCAGACCCTTCCTTGTCATCAAAACTCCAGTCATAAAGGTTGTTGCTACGGCACCACAACCAACGACCATGATTCCTAATTTGCCTTCTGCAGGCTTTACGTTCGTATTCTCCATCTTTCGGATTTATGTAGTATCTTATAACGGTTCAAAGGTTATTATATTGCTTTTCAGCCGCTTATTCTTTCTTTTAATTTATCTTTCACAACCAATAATTCGGACAAATCATGGATGATAACGTCTGCTATGCAGTCGGATGGTTCGTCATCTGTCCATCCTTCTCCTTTTATCCATACGGTCTGACAGCCTATGCTGTGTGCCGGAAGGATGTCCTTTGTATAGCTGTCTCCCACAACTACCGCATCACTGGGGCTCACGCCCAACGTCTCTGCAGCCCGTTGGAAGATGTCAGGGTCGGGTTTCCGGACACCAACGACGGCACTCTCGGTCACAGTTTGGAAAAGATTGGACAATCCGAACTCCTTTAATACGACAGACATGTTGCCATAAAAGTTGGTGACTAAACCTAATCTGTGCTGCTGTTTGAGCTGTTGAAGCACATGTTTGTTTGCTTCTATGGTTGTTTTCACCTTATTATATAGGTCTGCCAACAGGCGCGTTTGCATCTTTCTTGCCGTTTCTGCATCCACATTCAACCATCCTTGTGCAGACAGATAATCAAATTCTATCTGCAGTTTTGCCTCTAACATCTGTCGGAAGGTATATTCTTTCTTTATGATGGATTGCTTTCCTAATGTCCTTTCGGCATATACATAGGCTTCACGGAACTGTGCTTCACTAACAGGGATGGCTTGTCTTTCATACCCATGCCACAGCATTTTCCCCCAATGGCAGCCTCCTGTGTCGAGTGTTCCACCAAAGTCGAAGAGGTAAGCCACGCTCTTCTCCCTGTCCGTTGCCCCTTTTTCAGAATTGAAAAGAAGCCTGTTGAGTTCCTCCCGACAGAGTGCTTCGTGCTTCTTATGCATGTAAACGTAAGCCAGATTGAGCAGGGTTACTTCCACAAGGAGGTACACCCACGGACAATTCAGCAGACAAGTGACATAGACAAGGATACCTCTGCAATTGAAAGTCAGCAGATTGGTGAAGGGCATCAAGGGTCTGCTCCCGGCAAGGAAGCGGTCTTTGAGGTCCTGTGGCACCTGTTCAATGCTCCCATATCGGGCTAACAATGCTTTGTGAAAACGTTGGAAGTCGGGCGTGCGATGCTCCTGACTCTTGCAGTAATGCTGGTAATTGAAGTGGAAAGCACGGTCCCAAAAGACGTCTTTCTTCCCTTTCAAGCTTTCCACAATGGCGTGTTCTTTCTCGTAAGATCCAACTCCGACCCTGCTCTTCCTTTGAGAAAATAGAGGTGAATCTGCCTGTAATAGTCGCTCAAGGAGCATTGTGGAGAATGGGAAAGGAAGCCTGCCAGGGCTGCTAATGCCAGTCCCCACAGTCCCCAGGACATCGATGTACCGGGTATGGGTTGGTGCCATATACGCAGAACGATGGCAAGATAGATGGCAACGAACCACACATCACCGGCGAAACCATCCAGACAACGTCCCTTCATGGAGCGTTGATTGGTGAGTCGGGCAAGCTGTCCGTCGGTGGAATCACAGAAGTTTGCCAGCATCAGGAGGATGATACCTATTATATTATGTAGGGTATCGGTGAAGTAAAACATCACTCCTGCCCCCACACCAAGGAAGATGGAGAGTATCGTTACGGCATTCGGAGTGACACCAAGCGGCGCCATAACAGGGCAAAAGCCAGTCCGATGGGACGTGTGAAGTACACATCCAACCACTCTTCCGTATCTTCCGACTTGAAAGAGGCATGGAGAAGGGTGCGGAAAGAGGAGAGGGAGTCTACCTTATAGTCACTTCCTGTCTCGCTCTTCTCCTCTCTCTGCGTGGAGAGGGGAGTGAGATGCTCTGTTGATGATGGTTTATTTGTATCTTTTGTCATTGTCTTACTCGGCGTATGCCCTTATGTTTTAAGGGTTGAAGATGTGTCTTTTATCCTCCATAGGGTTTTGTTTTGGGGATGGAGAGCTATATAAATTGCCTTTAACAGATGGGGTTACGAGTAGTCTGCAGCCGCCTTCCGTTCTCCTATCCGTACATCCTTTCTTCTTAAAAGGACTTGGGACGGCTTTTCCTTATACCGTCCTCTCCCAAGCACATCACCATCTCTTCCCTACATCTTGAGAAGCTGGGCCAGTCGTTAAAGTCGATGATGACATACGTGCCATTGCTCTTGACGATGGCATCACCCCCATAAACGGGCGTTTGAAGCAGACGGGAGAGGTGTTCAGCGTCCTGCTTTAACCGTTCCATGGAGAAGGGATAATGCTGTGCTGTGCCGTTGAGGGCTTCGTCACCGAACTTCGTTTCGCCGTCGTCCGTAGGATAATAACGACGGAAAAAGTCGGCTCCTTCCACACCATAGAACTTCACAAGGTCGCCTGTCACATGTGCCTGGACGACGATATCGGTAACACCTCGCTGCCGAAGGTCGGTCTTTGCCTGTGCTAATGCTTCTTCATCCTTGCAGAAACGAACATCCTCCTTACTCTGTGCAGCACCGTCGCCACGTTTCACCCAGTAGCCATCGGCTCCCGCATCGGGTGGAAGTGGGAGATGATGCATCTGCATCACCTTATTTATATTGCTCCTTTGGCAGGCTCTGACACCTGCTGTGGGTTGATAACCGTCACACCAGCAGCCTCAAGGGTTGACAACCAGCTTAACGCTGCCTCACTGCGTGCCATGGAATAGACCGTCTTTATCGATGCAGGAAGCTGATAACCTGCCGTTATCTCTTCCTCACTGACAATCGGTGCACCACCTAACTGTCGGCTCAATGCCTGCAGAACGGCTAAGTCTTTGTCCACGGAATGGGGCGAAAAGCACCGTGCGCGTTGTATCAACAGGCACCGACAGCACCGTGATTCAGCCTTTCGGATGTCGGAGGCATGGTCAATGTCGAACACATGGGTGAGCGGATAGGCTTCAACCTGCAGCCCTTCTGCCACCAAAGCACGCTGGAAATTGCGCATGCGGCGCTCTCCCCGTGCTATACAAGCATCCAGAACGGCGAGCGTACGGGGTGTTAACCCGTAGATGCCGGCTGAGATGTACCGACTGTCCGCCTGTGGTGTGTCGTAATATCCCGTGACTTTCATCTGCTCGTCAACGCCCACATAGAGGGGTTTCTCGTCGTCAATGTAATCCGTTACACCCATCAGTGCATCCATCCCCTCGGCTGTCTTGCCACTGAACGTGCGGACGTAACGGGCAAATTCATGCTCATCAAAGATGGTGTCAACGGTGGTCAGCACAAAGGGTTCGTCCCGAAGATACTGGCTTAACACGTGGAAACTGTGCATGGAACTGGGTGTCGACTGAATGACGAAACGCAGGGGCACGGGCTGACCTGATAGTCCTTCGTTCTGAATGTCCACCAGATGGCGTGCCACATCGGTCATGTGCTCGTTGCAGATGACGACAATCTCCGTGGCATGGTTTGCCAGGAAGATGCGCAACAGACGGTCGATGAGACACTCACCGCCCACCTTCACCAATGGTTTCGGGGCTTCCACACCCTCCGCACGCAGGCGTGAACCGTCGCCTGCAGCTATGATTGCGAACTTCACTTGCCTTTCTCTTACGTTTAATGTGTTCTATAATCCAGATGCAAAGATAGGAAAATATTGGGAATAAACAGTATTTATGAGTTATTTGCTGTCGCTGGTCTGCTGAACAATCTATTACGTTTGCCGTTTCGTCTACTGCTTTTGCTTGCCGCTCTCTGCCTGCTATAAAACCAGCATTGACCACCGTCCGCCAGACGCAGGAGAACAGTAAATGTAAAAAGAATTGGTAGTAGGGTTTTCAATAGGTGCTCTTTTGCATTGTAAAAGACGCCCTTTTGCATTGTAAAACATGCCCTTTTACACGGTAAAAGATGCCCTTTTGAAGTGCAAAAGATGCCCTTTTACAAGCCTCTTTGTAACCCTTTGTATCTGAATAGGTTACAAAGGCGGTTTTCAACGGTTTCGGTTCATTTTGCAGACATGAGTCTTTCACATTTTGTAAGATTATTGTCAAATCTGCACAAATTCCTTCTTCGTGAGCATAGAAACCTACAAATATCAGACCATTGTATAGGTATTTTTTTACTATTTAACAAAAAAATTTGTTTGTTTGTATAATTTTCATTACCTTTGCACCCGCATTCGGATTATAGTACGGTTTCATCGGTGAGATGGACCGCCTATTTTTAATGTGCATTCTTTACACAAGCCACTGTAAACATTGCACCATTAACCTAAAAGAACGATTCCCAAAATAAAAAAAAACAAATATTAAAATCCACAAGAAATGATGAAAAAAGATTATGTAAAGCCTGTATCAGAGGTATTAAGTCTCTATACAGAGGAGCTCATGGAGGGAGGTTTCCATGCTGCAAGTAACCTACATGGAACTATTGAGTCTGGTGAAGACGCAGACGATCCTGAGGAATCTAACCCAACAGCTTTCTAAGATTAAAAGACTATTTTTAAACGTTATGGGATAAAAAGATATCCCAGCACATAATTAAGTATTAAGAAAACAAATGAAGAAATTACTTTATTCATGTATTGCTTTCTGTACATTGGTACTCGCAGGTTGTGCTGACCAAGATGTTGCAGAGACAAATGCGACTAATAACGATGGACCTGGTGTAAAGGTTTCTATGACTATGGAGGGTGAAATGCAGAGCGATGCTGCTGCAGCAACACCTAACAGTCGTGCTATTGGCTATGAAGTAGAGGACAACGATGGTTTCCCAACCGCTAAAGGTCTTTACAATGGTGTTGGAGCAAGTGCACAAGAGCTTGCTACAGGTACAAAAGTTCCTGTTGTGCTTATATTCAAAAGTGATGCCTCAGGGCAGCCTGTAACAAAGGTGAAGACAATGTGGACTTATACACAGGGTGGTAAGTTGACATTGGAACCAAGTGAGACTTTCGAGATGAAAAGCGGTACTAACCTTAGCCAAGGTACATGGTATGTATGTGGTATCTTAGGTGGTGACTTGGACAACACCAACAGCAACGTTAAGTTCGATGGCTTCGTTGATGGTTATACACCAAAAGATAACTCTGGCAACAAGACAACATTTGGTGCAGACATTCCTTATATCTTTGGTTGGCGTAAGTTGGAAACGAACCAAGCAAAGAAAACCATCAAGACTAACCACGCTGTTAAGTTCAAGCAGTTTGGTTCTATCGTACGTTTGAAGGTTACTAACAATACTGGTTTCGGCATCAAATATGATGGTGTTCGTATCATCACAAGTAACATTCTCGTTGGTCAGTTCGACCTAAGCTCATTTGATAATGTCGCAACTTCAGACCTTGCTGATACACAAGATGGCGTCCTCAATGATGCAACATCAAATGATTATAAAAAGGTATTCAAGGCATTTAATTTCACTCAGCGTGCTACTACTGATGCTAAGATAACAAGCTTGGCTTCAACAAATAAGTTTAGCATGCACAATGACCTTAGCTATTACGATTATAAGTTTAATGACTTCGTAACACTTGCAAATGGTAGTTCTGCTACAGGTTATGTATATGTATGGATGGCTCCTAAGCAGCAGACTGTGAATATATACAATAAACAAGAAGGAGTTGGTAGTCCTGTTGAGACAAAACAAATCTCTAAAACACAGTTCATGTTGATGGCAATACCTACAGAGACAAGTGCAGGAAACAAGGTTGTACCAACATCTATCAATATGATACCAGCTTATGGTACACGTGCTGACTATGTGTCAGGTAGAAACTATCCAGCTAAGGGCAGTGTTGTATACAACTTCCCTCCATTGAGCTATATTGCTAAGCATAGCAACTTTGGTACAGAAGCAGAACTGTCAAATGCCGCTACCCAAGATGCTGCACATACAGAGACATATTCATACAGTGAGATAGAGAGTAACGTTAATAACTCTGCAAAGGTTCCTGCTGGTTATATGTTTGCACACCATGAATATTGGCGTAGTATTCTTCCACAGTTCTATGGATTCTCTGGATTCCGTAATAATGGAACTACATATAACTGCTCTATGGGTATAGTATCACCAGCAAGACTACCAGGTTGGAATGAAACGAAACTTGTTTTCCATTCTTACTCTAAGGGTGTAAGAGATAGCCAAGGAAATCTAATAGCTTATATGATTGGTTTGTCAAAGCAACCAGACTATATAAGCAGCACTGTTGAAGGACAAGCTTACCAAGGTTATGCCAAGAATCCTTTAACAAGAGCAAGTTCTGGTGCTTTCGAATCAGCACCATGGATTGATAAGAATGACTATCGTTATGTTATGCGCTGGGAAGACAAGAATGGTAATGCAATTCTTAAACAGCGTTATCTTGGTCCACGCTTTGTACTTGATATGGACGATATAGCAAATGAAGACTTCTGGGCAGCACCAATTACTGGTACATATCCAAATGATGTAGAACGTATTGTTCCTTATACAGGTATATATGATGTTGCAGCAACTCTAGATCCCTCAAAACCTGCTGGTTCAAAAGAAGGACAAACATGGTGGTACTTTAATACTAACACTGTTGGTAAGTGTGCACAATATTGGACACCAGATGATGCACCAGTTGGTGGACGTTATGCAACTCAAGCTCCTAGTGGTGGTGCAATGCAAGATAATGCCCACCAAGCACCAAAGTTGTCTGTAACATTTAGATATTCAGTTGTTGCCGATGATGTAAGTGGATTCTTCAACTGTTATCTTTACACACGTACGCCATTAGAACAGGATCATAAGAAGTCTTATGTAAATGACTCACGATTTGTTGAAGGTCTCATTATGAAGGCTCCTGTTCGTTTATGGAAGACAACTCCATACGCTGATTAATAAATTAATAAGCCAACATTAGAATCTTCTATATAAGATTAGTATCTGTAATTGCTCGAAAGGGCATTACAGATACTTTTTATTGTCATATAATTAGCTAAGAGAGCTATAGGAAGAAAGAAAATATATTTCTTTTTTCTTGAAAAATATTTGGAGTTATCAATTCAGTTGCTTATCTTTGCAACCGTTAACGGACGAAAGAATTTAGACAAAACCACTTCCTCATTGGATAAAATCATAATAAATGAGGATAAAACTAAATCCAAATTTAAAAGAACAAGCCTGCAATAAACAAAGAAAATATACAACTTATAGCTGTATTAACAGCGTTATTACTATGACATATTAATACAAACTTGGGGCAAAAACATATGGCTTAGTCACTTATAGGTAAAAGAAAGGATAACAAGATTCGACCCAACACAGCACAAAGCTAAGATATAATGTTGGGCGCTAACAGCTAGTCCTGATTCCACGTGAGTGGAGTCAGGATCTTCTTTTTTATGAAAAGGCAACCCAACAACCATTGTTCTTATCGCTAACAGCGCACGTCCTCAATCTTTTTTCCTGACAAAAAGCACGACAGGCTGCGTGCTTCTTCATCGGGTTCAGCGCCAATGGTTCTGCACTTTGCCATTTGCCGCATTATCCTCTCATACACTTAATTATCAAAGTTGCTGTCACTTCTGTCACGGAAGAAGCACAGATAACGAACTGAATATAAACTATCTAACGCCAAATGTTAAAATGACAGCAACTAAAATGAAAACTATATTAGGGGAAAAGTAGCCCTTCTTTTCCGCTTCCTATCAGTAGATGAAAATGGAATTGACGTGTTTACAAGGAGACAAGGAAAAGCGTTATCACCTAAAAATAATGGTATGAACCTTACGAATCCTACCCACTCTCTCCTCAACTTTTTATCAAAAAAGTTTGGAAGTTTAGGTTTTAGTATATACTTTTGCACCACATCTGAAGCAGGACACTGCATGCAGATATACCAAAGAAAGCAATTTGAAAGGAAAAGATATATATGAAGCGACAAGGACAAACACTATCGTTGAAGAATCTAACAAAAAGTAACGTTTGGGACATTCAGGAAAACGATGTCTTCCGCCTATGGGCACAAGCCGAACGTGACGCAGATTTGAGGGATAACGAGCGTCATTACATAGACGTTATTAAAAGTGCTTTCACCATAGAGGAGGTGAAAGTGAACAGACCCGAGGTCATAAAGAAGTATGAAGCACGTGGTTGCCAGGTGGGTGAGATACGTCTGGATGAGGGCACAAAGGTGAAATGGGCATTGAAGAAGAAGCCTATCCTACGTGTGACCGACCTTACATGGGAGAACATTCATCACGTCTCAGCACATAAACTCATTGAAGTTCTGGAACGTAACTTCGGTGGTGGATGGGAAAGTCTGCCACAGAGTGTGCAGGACATTATCCTCAGTGGGTTCGACGTAAGTACCACTACCCTACCTACAGCACGACTGAAGAAGCCAGGTGGGTTGTATGATAAGAAGGTGGCTGACGGCTATGAGGTGCTCGAGATATCAAAAGGAGCATGGACCGAGGCTATCTTTGCCAAGGAGAAACCAATGGATGTAGTGACTCGTACGAAGTTCCCAACACCTGAAGAGCTATCGAAAGAAGATGATCTTCTTGATGATGACGATGAGGATCTGCCAGAGGATGAGGACGAGAAGAAGCGTAATGACGAAGATGACGAGGACTTTGACGAGGACGAACTGACCGAGGAGAGTTATCGTACTACCTTCGATACCAACCCAGAAGAGCTGGACATACAAGCTGATGAGGTTGGTGATGATGATGACTTCTAATCTTTTAGCAAATAAAAATAAAGAGGAGTACCCACCAGGATACTCCTCTTTATTTATTAAAGTGATTTAAATTAGTTCTTCTTCGCCTTACGGGCAAGTGCCTCACGACGAGCTTTTTGAATCTGAAGGAAACGAGCATCGACAGTGCTATCGTATTCCTTGTTCATTGTGATTAGTCTATCCATACAATAATCTTGTTACCTTAAATACCTAAACGATTGCAAAGATACGAGGTTTCGTGCATAAAAGCCGTAGAAATATACCCTGAAAATATAAGCTTATACGATTTTATTGATGCATATCAACGGGTTTGACGCACGTCAAAAAGATGCATAAAACAAGAGATAACCTACTGATTTTCTTGCAAATAAGGTACTTTGGTAGTAACTTTGCACCTGTAAAATTAGGGTAAAAAGATTAATAACCGCAGAACCAAAGGGGTTCCGCACAAAGAAGAAAGGAAAAGATTATGTTAACATTAGGTATTGTAACCATTGTTGCAGCAACTCTTGCAGAGGCTTTAATCATTGCTAAGCAGATTGATTTGGGCGAATAGAGTTGTCTAAAACAAAAGAAAATTCAACAAGAAAGCTACTTGAATCGTTCTTCAGTAGCTTACAAATAAAAAGAAATAAGCCGTTACATCGCAAGATGTAGCGGCTTTTCTTTATCTCATTCCCTTATGTATATCATTGAAAAACACGTCCTTATGTCATTCTGTCTTCCAAGAATCCAACCTTATGTCCTTATATATGTCATTAAGAAATATGTCCTTATGGCATTCTGTCTTTAAAGAATCTAACCTTATGTCTTTATGTATGTCATTAAGAAATATGTCCTTATGTCATTCTGTCTTCAAAGATTCCAACCTTATGTCCTTATATATGTCATTAAGAAACATGTCCTTTTGTCATTCTGTCTTCAAAGAATCCAACCTTATGTCCTTATATATGTCATTAAGAAATATGTCTTTATGTCATTCTGTCTTTAAAATATGGCATTAAGAAATACGTCCTTTTGTCATTCTGTCTATAGAAGATCAAGGTCCTTCAACGCTCTTTTCGCTACTGTCTCAAGCTCTTCACCAAGTTCACAGAAGCTCAACACACAGTTATATGCAGCATGTTTCAGCGGCAGGTTATCCCCTTGCAGCGTCACATGAGCCTGATCAAGGAACTCATTGATGCCTCGTTCGTTAGGTTCAAGACCCTGAGCAAACAGTCGAGCAAGCAACTGATAGCCACAAAGCTGATACATATCCTTATCCGAAGCAATCCACTGATATGCCAGAGAGGGTGCAAAACGGAGGTGTTGCAACAGATGGAAAGCCAGCAGTTCAGCCATCTCCTGCGTCCGAACACGCTCCATCCACACATCAACCAGGTCGTTATCCATCCGTTCAGCAGGCATAATCAGCGTTGCCAACACCTGACATTCACGTATATCTTCCTTCCAAAGTTCAATGGCAAGGTCGTAATCTTTCCCGTATTCTACTGCCATCTGCTGCAGTTCGGGTACGGGAACACCCCAGTTTATCTTATATTCAACACCCTTCTGTCGCATGGAATGGGATGCCACACCATTCATTAACAGGCGGAAAGACTGCTTTATCTCCTTGAGTTTCTCGTGTGTCTCTTCTGTCATATTGCTTGTTTTTAATGTCGTTTAATGGTTCATTCCTCAACGCTTATATATATAATAAGGTGGGAAAGGACTACAAAAGTACGTTATTTTTTTGATTATTCATGGTTTTAGAACCGTAAAAAGCAGTGCACACAGGGGCAGAAAGATTGGAAACAGATACACAAAAATACTTCCGTTTGCAAGCGGAATCACTTGACAATATAAACTATTTTACTTAACTTTGCGCTTTCATGCTATCATCACCATGCACGATACTTACGAAAACATGAACAAACCGTAAGCTTTCAAAGCACAAAAGCCATCAAAAATATGAAGATAATACTGGAGATTTTCCTAATAGCAAGTGCACTGTTTCTATATGGGTGCATCGCTTATGTAGTGTTTTTCTTCGCGAAAAACATATATCTGGCTATCAAAAATAAGAAAGATTTGGAGTTAAAACCCTTCATCCTGCGCATGGCAGTAGGTGCTATGCTGGGTGGACTGTTCGTTTATGGCGTGTGTAATCAACTCAGAATCAGTACGATCATGGGGCTGTTGAGAGACATCAGCACCCAGTTCTAAGAACATTTCAACAAACAAAGAGAGCGCGATAGGATTCCTATCGCGCTCTTTACTTATTTTTATTGACTTGAAAAGTCTTGTTCTATGCTTGACTTTTGGTTCGCGCCTCACGGCGTTCCCCAATCATCTTGCATCATTGTTATCCTTAAAACCAATCTTACTTATTACCTTAACTAAACCTATTTAATGTTATCTGAACAATCTCTTTTGTTCTACCTTAAACTTAATAACTAAAAACCTAAATCTATTACTACTAACCTAAACAATCTTTTTATTTGTCTTTTGACGATGCAAAGGTACAACTGTTTGCGCACACAACAAAACTTTTACGCATAAAAAATCAGTTATTTAGCATTTTTTGATATGTATCAATACTCTTAAACACAACGTTTTCGGTTCTCAATGGGGTAACTATAACCCACTTTATAGCAGGAGAATGCCCTGCAGCAAGGGATTTTCAAACGTTTAAGACCTCATGAAAACAGATGCGAAAGGATGAATGGACAAGATACGTAACAGACTTATTCACGCTTTGATAGACAAGGAAAACACATAGGGTCATCGCCACTTGCTGGCATCATCATGCACTTTCTATCTCTCACCAGAGCAACAAACACATACGTCCCACCATGCGCTGACAAGAGAATATACGAAGGAAAACAACGTCTTTCTCTATGGTTTACTAACTGAGAAATAGTATTACAAAAAAGAAGAGGTAGTAAAAGCGAAATAAGGAGATATCACATGAAAATCGTCTTTGTAACCAATTCAAACACAAAGGGTTACAAAGAGGCTTGTAAAAGGGCATGTTTTACAGTTCAAAAGGGCACCTTTTACCATGCAAAAGGGCATGTTTTACACCGTAAAAGGGCGTCTTTTACAATGCAAAAGGGCGTAGATTGAAAAGCGAATGGGAAATAAATTGACAACGAAACGTCTTTTAATAGAATCTGATCTCTGTGATAATCATTGATCCAACGGCTGCATTGAGCTTCTTGATGAGCTCCGTCTGCATCATACTAAGGTCGGCACGCAAGGCAGGATTGATGATTTTCACGAATAAAGTCTGGTTTCTTATGAACTTCTCCTGCGTATATCGTGCCACAGTCTGCCCTGCACAGTGTCCCAAGCATCAACCAATCGCTTCTGGAGGAGCGGCGTTTCCAATCCCTCCTGTCGCAGAAAGCTGTTGAGAACAGCATCCAAAGGTTGCACTTTCCGCCTAAACATGCTTGTCCTCCCGCTCGTTTATCTCGCCATTCTCAACTGAGAAGAGCTTATAACTGAACCCACTGCCCTGCAGAATCTTATCTAAATGGTCACGATTGGTGTCGGTTATGAAGATCTGACCAAAGTCATCGCCCGACACAAGACGTACGATCTGCTCCACTCTACTACAGTCTAACTTGTCAAAGATATCATCCAAGAGCAGCAAAGGGGTATTATTACCTGCCGTACGACGCAGAAAATCAAACTGAGCGAGCTTCAATGCCAGCACATATGTCTTGTTCTGACCCTGACTTCCCTCTCTTTTCATTGGGTAACCACCCAGTTTCATCACCAAATCGTCCTTGTGAATGCCATGAAGAGAGTAGCCCATGATACGGTCTTTGGCACGATCCCGCTGGATAACATCCAACAACGGACCACGCTGACAGTGTGAAACATACTCTAATGTCACCTGTTCACGGTCGCCAGAGATGGTCTGATAGATACGCTGAAACACTGGTGTGAGTTCTTCAACAAAGGCTGCGCGCTTCTGATAGAGTGTCTCTCCATGTTCAGCCATCTGCATTTCAAGCAGTTCCAACAGTGTCCCGTCGGGTTCATCCTCCTGTTTCAGCATACTGTTACGCTGCTGTAACGCCTTGTTATAGCGTGTCAGCGCATCCATATATAGGTTATCATACTGCGAGATGACCACGTCCATCAGTCTTCTTCGCTCCTCACTGCCCCCTTCAATGAGGGTTGCATCGGCTGGAGAGACGAAGATCAACGGTACAAGACCAATGTGTTGAGAGAGTCGTTTATACTCTTTCTTGTTCCGTTTGAAATGCTTTTTCGTACCACGTTTCATCCCACAGTACACCTGTTCCTTCTCTCCTGCATCCGAAACATAGTCTCCCTCCAACACAAAATAGTCGGCATCATGGCGCATAACCTCAGAATCCTTTGGGTTGAAAGCACTCCTACAGAACGAGAGATAGTACACTGCATCCAGCAGATTCGTCTTTCCTTCACCATTATGACCGATAAAACAATTCAACTTAGCCGACAAATCAAGCGTTGCCGTCTGTATATTCTTATAATTAATGATGGAGAGTTTCTTTAATTGCATAGTTGCAAAGATACCCCTTTTCCCTCCAATAAAAGAAAAAAGTCGTTGATAAATTTCAATATGTGCGACTTTTTGATTAATTTTGTCGCGCTATTAAGCACACCTTATATTATAGAATAGAATAAAAAACATCATAATCAAAATGGCAAACAAAAAAGAACAGGGTACATACGAAGAGACCCTTAACAATTCTGAAGCCGTCTTCTTGAAGTACAAGAAGCAAATCTTTATCGCAGTGGCTGCCGTCATCATCGTCATTGCAGGTGTGATTCTTTATAAGAATTACGTATCAGCTCCACGTGAAGCTGAGGCAAGTACGGAGCTGGCAAAGAGCCAAATGCTCTTCAATGCACAGCAGTATGACCAGGCATTGCCAGGTTTCCAGAAGGTACAAAGCGACTATAGCAGTACTGATGCAGGCAACCTTGCCAACCTTTACATAGCACTCTGCTATGCACATCAGGCTAAACCAAACTGGGCAAAGGCTTTGGAATATGCTGAGAAGTTCAATACTTCAGATGATGAAATGATTAGTCCTGCTTCACAGATGGCACTCGGTGACATCTATGCTAACAATAATCAGAATGACAAAGCAGTTGATTGTTTCAAGAAAGCAGCCGACATGGCAAACAAAGAAGCAGCTGATAACATCAACTTAAGCATTGCTCCTTTGGCATTAAAGAAGGCTGGTATCCTCCTCGAAAGCGAAGGAAAGAAGGCTGAAGCACTTGAGATTTACAAGAATATCAAGAAGACTTACGTCAATGCTCCTATCTATCAGGAGATTGATAAGTACATAGAACGCGCTTCAAACTAATCCTTTATGGCTACAGAGCTTCATCATTTATCCGACTACGATGAGCAAAGCGTTCCGGATGCAAGCAACATGTGCTTCGGAATTGTCGTGGCTGAATGGAACCCAGAGGTAACAGGTGCACTGCTCGATGGCGCTGTTAAGACACTGGAAAAGCATGGTGCCATCCCTGAAAACATCCATATCAAAACCGTTCCGGGCAGCTTTGAGCTCGTATATGGTGCACAACAGATGACAAAGAACGATGGTTTCGATGCCATTATCATACTTGGAAGTGTCATTCGGGGCGAGACTCCACACTTCGACTACATCTGTCAGGGCGTGACTTATGGTATTGCGCACCTCAATGCCACACAGAATATCCCCGTTATATACGGTCTTCTCACCACCAATGACCTGCAACAGGCGAAAGATAGGTGCGGTGGCAGACTCGGAAACAAGGGAGATGAATGTGCTATTGACGCTATTAAGATGGCGAAATTCTAAGCATTTGATTCATTTATAACGCATAAACAAAAGGCAGCAGAACACGGAATAACATCCGTTCTGCTGCCTTTTTTGTGCCGATTGGGTAAGTCTTATATCCCGTAATGCCCTGAAAAGCTATTGAATACCACTAAGAAAATAAAGCAACCAATATCACATTAAGGTTATCGAGGGTGACGATGGGAATTGAATACCACTAAGAAAATAAAGCAACCAATATCCTTTAAGAATGCTCATTCACCATGAATATTACAGCATCATTAACCTTCCACAACTGTATTTGCCAACTCTCATTTCAAATTAAAGGTCAAATGAACAACCCTTACTTTATATTTCATGATCCCAAAGTGATATCATTCACAACCCAATCAGCACCATCCAACCCTTAAAAAGACTACAACACCCGTTCTGGATGCTTCAATTCATCAATCAACAAGTCTACTTCCGTACGTGGATTATGCTTATCGAAATCTGTTCGTTGGGCATATCTCCCTCGAATCTGGCGTGCCCACGCACAAGCTTGCTCCTCATTTCCATACTCTTTTAGATGCTTTAAAATGTCAGTAGAAGCCTTATCATATTTGTAAGTCCGCTTTTCTGAAGCCTTCCTTACAACCGATTCTATCATACTGATATACTTCTTGCGTTCCACACCAGTACTAATATTCTGAAAATGTAGGCAGTACCAGAGTTCAAAAGATTCATTGCTCCAAGCACATTTCATACCTTCTTTCTTTGCATCTCGAATCGCTTTAGTGAAGTCTTTGAACTCATCTTTATCAAAGACAAGCCATATTCTGTCGAATTTCACTTGCCGTCTAGACTCCAATTCATCCCGCATCTTCACAGCTTCAGCCACCAATTGGCACGTACCTCGTCCACATCCTTTGATAACAGAGCCTACTGTTTTGACTTCCGACCATCGGTCTTTGATGAAAGATCTAAAGTAATTCGGCTCTGTATCAGTCCCTTCACATACTATCAAGAAGCGAGCATAGACGGCTCTGTCACCTTGTTTTCGCCCTCTACTAACCAGCGGTTTACGGTTTTTCATCATCTTTCTCATGGTTATTCAAAGCTATTTTATCGGATGAAAGGGATTGCTCCGTAACGCCCATTGATGTAATCATTCTCGATATCACGGTCGTTTCGCACCTTGAAATCAAGCAAAGAATAAAGGTCACTCGCCTCCGTTGCATCCTTTTCAGTAAACCAAATCTGGTCCCTACGCAGATACTTCGTATCGAGTAAGTGCGTATCATGCGTTGTGAAGACAAGCTGTGCACCATGCGGATTGGTCTCCTTATCCATAAACAAACGCACAATTGCACGCGTCAACATAGGATGAAGCTTAGCATCCAGTTCATCAACAAAGAGCACATTACCACCCATCAACGTCTTAAAGATAGGTCCCGACAGTTTGATTATCTTGTTTGTTCCGTTCGATTCCTTATCGTTTGCACGGAAAGTTGTCTGACCAATAACAGACCCATCAGCACCGTAAACATGGTGTGTAGTTACCACTTCCATCACCTTATAATCACCAACTGGCTCTTGAACCATAAACGGGAAACCCGACAACTGCTCCGTTATCTCTTCCGGAACCTCTCTTTCCTTCACCTCAATATTGGTAAATCCCAAATCAAGCTTCTTGAAAAGCTTCACCGCATCATCACGACCCTTAAGGTGTTCCTCCAACATCTTGAGCGTAACATGCCCATATCCATCCTCGTCAAGTCCCGAGATGACATTACAGCACTTCACGTTCTTGATGAGCTTTTGCGATGTCTGACCGTTCAATTGTGCCACAAGTGAAAGGAAAAGTCTGTTTCCTGTCGTTGCAGACTCCTTGCCCTTCCCTTCAGGAAAGTAAGTAGCAGAGATGGAAAAGTCCTGCTTTTCCCTGCGGAAAAGATAGTGTTCCTTGGCTCCTGGTGCTATCTTACGTTCAAAAAGCCACTCCCCTTCAATCGTTTTGCGCGTATATTCAAATCCATATCTATAGACAGTATCCTCCAAAAGCAACTGAATTTCAAAGGTTGTAGGTGCTTCTGCCGACTTTTCATCAAGCAAGAACGGCTCATAAGCAATGCTTTCGTCTGGATTTAGCCGTACATTATTATTAAGAACACGCTTAAACGTCCCGAAAGCCTTGATGACATTGGTCTTCCCACTGGAGTTTGCTCCATAGAGAACGGCTACTGGAAGGAGGCGGAAGCCACCTCTTTCGATAATGGAATCAGAATGTTCCTTGATCTGTCCTGCTTCCATCCGAAGGCTCTTTGTGTCCCTAAAGGAACAGTAATTACCAAAACTGAAATTGATAAGCATAGTATTTTCCTTTCTGTTTTATCTGCCACAAAGGTATGAATTATTTTTGGTTTTATCTCATTTTGCGAGATTTTTTCTCAAAATTTCCATCATTTTACTATTTATTTTACACTTATCTGTATTTTAAGGGGTAATCATATGGGTGCTGGAGGACGTGTATTTGTCTGACGAGCCCAAACGACTTGCCCGAGTAGGAAGCTCCTTCATGATTCCTTTGTCAGCCCTTCTCAGACATGGGACACAAGCATTCAATTGTAAAAGAGATTCATATTAGAAAATAAAAGGGCGTCTTTTGCATTGTAAAAGATGCCCTTTTACGTTGCAAAACATGCCCTTTTACACATCAAAAGGTGCCCTTTTGCAACGCAAAAGAGCACCTTTTAGAATGCAACTAATCCTTGAAAAGGAAGAAAAATCGAAGTTGGTGTAAACTGACTGATAATGAGGAAGAAACGAAACGATTTGCGTAGAAGTGCTCTTTTCAAAAAGGGCAGGAATATGCAGATTTAGGCAGAAGTTCAGTTACCAAAGCATTACCTGATTTTGAGATAGGTAACGATGAAGTAATGTTCGGTAACTGAATTATTTTCGCTCGTGTGGCTGTTGCTGCGGTCGGCAGTTTTCTGCATAAGTGAGGAACGCTTTAATTCGGGTAACTTTGCCCATAAAAATTAAAGCGTATGAAACAAGAGAAAATGAAGGTGTTGCTCTACCTCAAAAAGAGCGGTCTTGACAAGTCGGGCAAGGCTCCCATCATGGGGCGTATTACACTTGGAAGGAGTATTGCACAGTTCAGTTGTAAACTCTCCTGCAACCCCGACTTGTGGAATCCACGAGAGAGCAGAATGGATGGTAAGAGTCGTGAGGCGGTGGAGATAAACGGTAAATTGGAAAATCTGCTGTTGTCTGTTCAGTCGGCTTATCAATCTCTGCTATCCAAAGGTTGCCTATTTGATGCAGCCGATGTGAAAGAGCTGTTCCAAGGGAGCGTACAGACACGATGCATGCTCATTGAAAGGCTGGATATGCTCATTAAGGAGAAGGAAAGCCATGTTGGTATAGACATCAAGGAAGGAGCCATACACGGCTATCACTCTACCCGAATTCATTTGCAGAAGTTTATTCAACGGAAATACAAGGTGACAGACTTGGCTTTCTCACAGCTCACAGAGAACTTTATCTATGAGTTTGGGCAGTATTTCTTAGGTGAGTGCGGTTTTCAAGAAAGCACATTCTATAATGCAGCCACGCATTTGAAGACGGTATGCAGGTTGGCTTACCGTGAGGGATTGGCTGATGTACTTCTATTTGACAAAGCCAAAATTAGCAAGGGCGACAAGAGACTGCCCAAAGCATTGGACAAGGAAGCATTAGACAAATTGAAGGCTCTCAACTTTGAGGGCTTGGAGGAGGAAATGGAAACTGCAAGGGATATTTTCCTCTTTGCCTGTTATACAGGTGCTGCTTATTGTGATTTGATGGAACTGGACAAGTCCCATCTTGTGCGTGACGACGAGGGTAGCCTTTGGCTGAAGTTCAACCGCCACAAGACAGGCGTATTATGCCGTATCAAACTGCTGCCCGAAGCCATAAGGCTGATGGAGAAGCTCCACAGCGATGGAAGGGAAACATTACTCCCCTGTATCAAGTACAAGAACTATCAGATCTGTTTGAAAGCCCTGCGGCTTCGTGCAGGCATATCGTTTCCCTTTACCACACATACGGCAAGACACACCTTTGCCACGCTTATCACGCTTGAGCAAGGAGTGCCAATAGAAACGGTGAGCAAGATGCTGGGACATTCGAACATAAGCATGACTGAACGCTATGCAAAGGTTACACCCCAAAAACTCTTTGAGGAGTTTAATCGTTTCCTTTCTTTCACGGAGGATATGCAGATGAGTCTTTAGCAATAGACATATTAAAACTAAAATCATTATGAGAAGTACATTCAAGACTCTATTCTATATCAACAGACAGAAAACAAAGGCAGACGGCAATACCGCCATTCTCTGCCGTATCACCATCGACGGAAAGAGCACAGCCATTAGCACAGGTGAAGAGTGCAATCCCTCCGAGTGGAACACCAAACAGGGTTTGACAACCAATAGGAAGACCAACCAAAGAATCAATGAGTTCAGGGAATTGATAGAAAAAACCTATCGGGACATACTGACGAGGGAAGGAGTGGTAAGTGTGGAACTTATCAAGAACCGTTTGCAAGGCATTGCCACTAACCCCACCACGCTCCTTGCAATGAGCAAGGCAGAACTGCAATCCGTCAAGGAGAGTGTTGGCAAATCAAGGCAGAAGGGACTTATCTGAACCTTTACTATTCTGATAGAAATCTCCGAGAATTTATCGAAAACAAAGGAGTACAAGACATATCTATCGCCACCATTACGGAGAGTTTGTTCGAGGAATACCGCTTCTTCCTGAAAAAGCGTGGGCTGAAAGCATCGACTGTCAATACCAATCTCTGTTGGCTGAGCCGACTGATGTTTCGTGCGGTGAGCAGGAGGATTATCCGCTGCAATCCGCTTGATAACGCCAAGTATGAGAAGGATGAAAAGAAGATACGCTTCTTGCAAAAGGGCGATGTAATGAAACTTATGGCAATAAGTATGAATGACAAGGAAGCAGAGTTGGCAAGACTGATGTTCATCTTTTCCTGCTTCACAGGCTTGGCTATCTCAGATATGGAAAATTTGAAATACAAGCATATCCAAACGGCAGCGGATGGACAGATGTATATACGCAAAGAGCGTCAGAAGACAAAGGTTGAGTTTGTCGTGCCGTTACATCCCATAGCGGAAGCTATCATCAACTATTATAGGAAAGAGCTGGCAAGAAACGAAGAACAGCAGACGGTGAAAGAAAAAGGCGACAGCCTTGTCTTTCAACCTCATTGCAGCCGTAGCGTGATGGGCAAGAACCTGAGCATCGTGGGTAAGGCTTGCGGTATCAGACAGAGATTGTCGTACCATGTTGCAAGGCATACCTTCGGTACGATGAGCCTAAGCGCAGGAATACCTATTGAGAGCATAGCCAAGATGATGGGGCACGCTTCCATATCAAGCACTCAAGTTTATGCGCAGGTAACGGACAACAAGATTTCGGAGGATATGGACAGGCTTATTGCCAAACAATCGGCAAAAGATAAAGAAACTATGGAGAGAGAGGCTTTTGAACTTTTGGATACATCAATCTGTAAAATGGAAGAAACGGCATGAATACGAACTATAAACAAAGGACAATGACTAGCACGGAGAATCATCGTAGCTATTTTGATTGGGGCTGCAATATGCAGGTCATTCGCAAGGGAAACGGAGGGATAGCCATGACAGAGAGTGAACTTGTGAGGTTCTTCGGTGTAACGTGGGGCAAACTTAACCATAGACTTCAAACGATAATAAAATCCTCCAACCTACATCTCGATGAGAGGGTTGCAGGTGAGGAAGATATTTATGCAAACGAACAACTAAAAGGTTATGCTCCGCTCTATCCGCTTCCTGTCATCATCGCCCTGTCTTTTCAGTTGGACAGCACGGAAGCCCATTTATTTAGAGAGTATCTCTGTGAGAGATTGCAGAAACCTGCATCCGTGATAACACCGATATTTCTGCTCGGTAACACGAATAACTAATGATTATTTCTTATCTTTCCTTTTTCTTTCACCGATTATATCTTACTACATTACTACAATAGGAGTTAAAGCGGTGAAAGAAAAAGGATTAACGTGTAGTAAAATACCCGAAACAATGGTACTACGCAGTAACTACAACTGCCCTTCTTCTTTCACCGCTTGATTACGATTAAAAAGGAAATTATATGATGTTTGTTATTTGCCTGACAATCCTCTGAAGTATGCTTTCATTGCTTACAAGTATAGATGCGGTGCCTGTCATTCCGCTGATGAGATTATACTTGCAATCTGTTATCCTTACCTGTGCCGTGAACACGTTGCCTTCTGCCGTTTGTAAGGGTATATGCGATGTGGCTGTTATTACACCATTTGCAACTCCGTAGGTTTCTGCATCGTAACCCTCAAATTCGATGTTTACCGTCATTCCTCTCGCTAACGTATTTACGTATTTATAGGGAACGGCGATTGTGCCTTGACGGGCATTTGTCATCTGTACCTTTGCACTGATGGTTTCAGGATAAGGTATAAAGTATGCACCTGCCAGTAGTCCTAATATTACAACAGTGATAATCATGATGCCATAGCGTACAATTTTTGACGGTATCTCGCCAATGATGTGCCTTACCTTCTCGCTGCGGAGTTCTATCTTGTCGTCTACCATAGTTGTTTTTCCTTTACGTTAGTTTCCTAACTCCAATTGATTCTTTACAAGATTGTAGTATGCACCACGCTTTGCCGTGAGTTCCTCGTGGTTGCCAATCTCGACCACCTTGCCTTTATCCAGTACCACTATTTGGTCAGCATTCTTCACCGTGCTTAGTCGGTGTGCTACGATAACTACCGTCTTGCCTTTGTAGAACTCATCCAGATGCTCCACAATCATGCGCTCGTTATTGGCATCGAGCGAGTTGGTGGCTTCATCAAGGAAAATATAATCGGGGTTCTTGTATACAGCTCTTGCTATCAAGATACGCTGTTTCTGTCCTTGACTCAAGCCAACGCCATCGCGACCAATCTTAGTGTTGTATTTTAAGGGAAGTCCCATTACATAGTCATGAATACAAGCTATTTCGGCTGCCCTTTGCAATCGCTCCTTGTCAATCTCACCATCATCTACGGCTATATTCCTTGCTATACTCTCGGAGAATATCACACCGTCTTGCATCACCACGCCACACTGTCTGCGCCACCACTTCTTATTTAGCGTATTTACACCTGTTCCGCCTATGGTGATTTGTCCTCCCAATACGGGATAATAGCCAACATCAGTTTGATGAGGGTGGTCTTTCCGCTACCCGACGCTCCGACAATGGCAGTTACCTTACCTTTGGGGATTGTGAGGCTTACATCATCAATGATGGTTTTCAATGCGTGAGAATCGTACTTGAAGTTTACGGCTTCAAGGTCTATGCCTTGATTTTTTTCTTTCACTGCCATTTCCAATCCTTGCTTTCCGTTCTCATCATCCATGCGGTGGATTTCATTGATACGCTCAAGACTTATCTTCACATCCTGCACCGAATAGAAGAAACTCATCAACTGCTCGACAGGTGAGTTGAGTTGCCCAATGATATACTGCACGGCAAGCATCATACCCAGCGTGAGCTGTCCGTGAATGACGGCTGTGGCTGCCACCACGGTGATTACGATGTTTTTCAGTTCGTTGATGAATATGCTACCAGCCTCTTGTGTCTGTTGGAGTTTAAGGGATTTCATCTGCACTCCAAAGAGGTCTGCCTGCACGTCCTCCCATTCCCAACGACGACGTTGTTCACAATCTTGGAGTTTTATCTCCTGCATAGAGGTGATAAACTCGTAGGTCTTGTTGTTGTTGATGGCTTGCTGCTCGAAGAGTTCGTAATCAAGTACTTTTCTGCGCCTGAGGAAGAGTGCAAGCCAACCGCCATAGAGCAGACTACCGAGCATGAAGATGGTAAAGACAAGCCAATTATAGGATAGCAGCACGATGCTGAACACCACAAAGGTAAAGAGGGAGAACACGATGCTAAGTGTCTTTTGAGTTAAGAACGTGTTCACCCTACTATGGTCACCCATACGCTGCATAAGGTCGCCCATCAGTTTAGTGTCGAAGAACGACATCGGCAGTTTGAGCAGCTTGATGAAGAAGTCACTCACAAGAGAAATATTGATCCGCATAGAGATATGCAGTAAGAGCCAACGACGGATAAAATCAATGGCAGTACGGCTCATGGTAAGGACAAGTTGTCCCAAGAGTATTAACCAAATAAAACCGATGTTCTGGTTTTTGATTCCCACATCCACAATTGATTGCGTGAGGAAAGGCAGGATAAGTTGCAGCAGACTGCCCACAAGTAAGCCTAAGACTATCTGCCCAAAGTGCTTTCCGTATTTTTTGACATAACCGAAAAGAAACTTGAGTGAGCGTTCTTCTTTCAGCTTGGATTCTTCTTTAATATTATTGTTATCAAGTAACTGAGTAGTACTGCAAAGCATAGCGATTCCTTGCTCTTTATCTTTCAATCTTGTACTAATCCAATGACTCTTAAATTCCTCTAAATTATATTTAATTAATCCTTTACTAGGATCTGCTATATAAAATCTCTTGTCTCTTCTTATTTTATATAGTATTACAAAATGATTCTGATTCCAATGGAGAATACAAGGTAACGGATATTTGGATAAATTGGTAATATCTATCTGGGTACAAATCGTATCAAAGCCTAGGTAATTTGCAGCTTTACTTAGTCCCAATAAAGAAATTCCTTCTGTAGTTGGCGTACATAGTTTTTCTAAAAAAGATAAAGAGTATCTTTTTCCATAATATTCGCATATCATTTGTAGGCATGTAATACCACATTGCATAGAATCGTATTGATGTAAGAAACGAATATGTTTCATTAAACTGTGAGCTTTAGCATTAATATTTCAATAATAGTCAAAAATAAAACTGGACGTTAGATATTCGATATTGTTAAAATACAGTTTTCTATCATCCGGTAAATAATTCTTTCTACATATCTTAAATTAGCTTCATACTCTTCTTTACCATATTTGTTTTGTGATAGTGCACAAACATTATCTATTATATCGGAGGCTGTTGCTGTATGCTCCTGTAGGAGATAGTCTATAATAGTTTCAACCGTTCCACGAGCAACTACTTCATAAACTGTTTGACGAAAAGCATCTGGTATAGTTACAACTTTATACATTTTATTTTCAATTTTTTGATTTTTTGTAATATACATCAATGTTTCTGATGATATATCTGTCAAGCTAATAAAAGGATTTAAAATAAACTGACAATTACTCTCATATAATCTCTCATTTTCCCAAAAGCTATTAATGCAAGTATACTGCTTTTTAAAAAATTCCTTCTTATTATCTTCTAGTTGTTTCTCAACTTTGATGCACGTGTTGTCCAGTTTCTTAATTTCGGTATAGATTCTTTCTTTCATTATTTTTCCTATATCATAATTTTTAGAAACTTTAAAACTACGTGACCTTTCTAATATTTCGTTGGAAGTCCTGTAATGATGGATATAAGGAGTATCTATAAAATTCAGATAATTAGATATTGGGATACCGCCATGCTGGATATATGTATTGATTATATGATGATGTAAAGCAGGATCTATTTTTTCTAGAAGCCTTGATGCAAAAATTTGTGCATCATTTCTTTTTTTTATATTTCCAAGCATATGACAATAGCCGTGTTTTTTCAAACACGACATATCAAGATTCATCCAATCAAACAAAGTACTTAATTTTTCACCTTCAGTGCAGTAGCTTATAGTTTTATTATATTTTTGAGCTAGGCAATAAAAGAAAAGTTGCTCGTAAACAGAATTTATAAAACCGTCATGATTAAGTTTCAAAATCCTATCATTGTTATATATAAATCTATATGCTTGTTCTGTGTAGTATTGAATGAATTTCACATCATTTCCTCCGAGTACGCCTGCATTAGCCACACTAATAATCTTATTTTTAAGCTCTATATCTGCAAAATTGGGAATTTTTCCTCCAACTTGTATGAAACGATCTATGCACTTACGATTATACAATTGATCGTCATACTCAATATTTTGTGCGAATAAGTCTGCTTTCCAAAAGGAATCTGGTAAGCTGTCATACAACAAAAAATCACAATCTACATGTAAAAATGGTTCATGCTGTTCACTGTATGTATATAATTTTGGCAAAGCCCATAATTCATAGCCAGAATACCCTTCCATAATATTCGGAATTGTTACTATCTGATCATAAGGAATACACAATTCTTCAACAACTTTTTTAGCTGTGGAATTGCAATACAGCGTAACATGACCATAATGCTGCTTTAGTAAAAGGCAACTAATAGCCATAGTTATCCAATGAAATTCAGGTGAGAGAAATCCTGCTTTATCGAACATAGGATCTTCATCTGTGGAGAAACTGTAATATGTCTGTAAAAACCTCATGTATGCAATAATATTAATAAAACAAAATCTTTTTCTAAAAATACCTTTAAGCTACTAACAAAAACCTTAATTTTAGGTTGTATAAGTATTAAACCTTCTGAGTGTATATGACTATATAATTAGTACACTTAAAATACATTAGTGTAGCATTATGCTCATGCCACCAAAGTATTAATTATAAAGTATGCACTATGTTTTGTTATTTTATGGTGTCATATAATTAATACATTATCAAATAATCCCTTGCGAATACTTGTAATTAAATATTCTTGTTGAAAGGGATTCAAGTCTGTTATTATTTCGTTTAACCGAATAGGCTTCCTAAATATTTTAAGTAGATTTGTCATAACAGAGTCGTATTTTATATACACATTCTGCGCAAGATATGTATTGTATGTTTTTAGATATCCCTCCTGTTTGCATTCCTTTTTATCAGGTAATGTTGAAACTTTTTTATTACTTATGAATTTAACATCAGGAGAAATTGAAATTATAGAGTTTAATAAGTCTCCATTAGATATTTTTTCATATTCTATTGCTCTTTTCTCATACTCACTATTTGCAATACCTTTTAGTGTGATTTTTTGACAAATATCATTTTTATGGCATACATAGAGTATTCGGTCAAAATACTCTGGATACTTCCTATACATTTGCCTAATGATATAGCTATTACAGCGTGGATGACTTTTGTAATTCATTATGTGAATATAAGGATGATTGTTAGCTTCCACTACTTGGTCAGGGACTGTTCCCCAAGGCATAACAAAATCCTTAACAACACCCTTAATAAATGTTTCAACCTTGATTCTTTTTGTATGTGCTAAGGCATAAAAAATCCATTGTTCAAAAACAACATTATAAAGAAACTTCTTGTCTGACTTTCTTATACTATTAGCATTGCTTGATAAAAAATCTTTAACATATTCAATGTACTCTTTCCAAAAGAACACATTATTACCACCCAATACCCCTGCATTATATGAATGTATATTATTTTCACCGAAACATACTCTCATGTAATCAGGAATTATCGCATTGCATGATTTCAAATGGTTTAGTACTAACATGTAGAAATTTGAATCGTTTTCTTCATGCTGGGCTACTAAGTCTGCTGTTAATAAGCGCTTCTTGAGCGCTTCCTTGCAAAACACATCACAGTCTATATGCAAAAAGGGAGCATTTTGCATACTATATGTTTGAATTTTAGGGTAACAGTAAAAATCCCTATACTCATTCTTGATGTCATCCAATATGAAGTATGTATCATATGGCAATAGAAACAAATCTTTAAATATATGTTTTAACTCAAAATTTGTATACATACAAAGGGGTATTTGTGGGTTATACTCTTTTAAGAGTAATCCACTCAATGCTATTGATAGCCAATTGACTAGTGGAGATAAATAACCTCCGCAAAAGTTCAGTCCATAACTTCTTAACTGACTATATGTTTGAATTATATGCATTATGTTATTATTTTATATGGTTAAGTCTGTATATAGCATTTATTAGCATGCGATCCTCTATATTATATATAAACATAGGGCATCTAGGTTCTTTCTCATATAATGCAAGTGGACATAATCCTCCACATAAAGGATAATACTTACAATCTTTACACTGTTTAATCTGACCACTTAACAACATGTGGGGAATGGTCGCTAAGGCACTATTTTTGCGCTTATTACCTCGGTTATGTATATTGCCCAAATGCAATGGACCTCCTAAATATCTTGTAGAATAGGCTGTCTCCGAACAGTCGTAAATATTACCATAAGCATCATACATTAAGGACTCTTTCATTGTCCCAATACATATATAAGGCCCACTTCTGTGCGGAAGAATCTCTGTTCTAAAACCATGCGTTAGCATATAAAGTATATACTCTGTAGACTTTTTCCCAATTATCTTCCATGTCTTGGCATCACCAGCACCATTGTTTGCCCATGAAACAACACATGCACAATAAAAACGAATTTTATCCTGCATCCCATCATTGTACAGTTTATGTAAAAGTGGAATAACACCATCTATATTACTTTGATCAATATTACATCGAATGGTTATCATGCATTTAGTCTTATCATAGTATGGGCTTGAGACTATAGACTTTAAATTGTTGTATAATTTAACAAAAGTTCCTTTACCGCTACACGTGAAACGGTGCTTGTCATGGAATTCCTTATCTCCATCTATTGTTATTTCTATCCTCCTGCAATTAAATTGTTCCTTTAACTCTCTATATACATCTGGCGTGAGTATATAGCCATTTGTAGTTATATGAGATAGATTTTTAATCTTATGCTTATTTGTCAGAATTTTTATATGCTTATTGATTATACGCATTTTATCTAAGGCGCATAACGGTTCTCCTCCAAACCATCCTATTTCCATGTCCTGATAATCATGTGCAGATAATTTAATATCAATCTGTTTGATGAGACATTCTATGGTATCTATACTGATTTCTGCATGGTTGTGCTCTTGACCACAATAGTTACAAGCAAATTGACATTTATCAGTTGGTTGAATGGACATATATAGGTGCTCACTATGGTACTGTCTTTGCTTCTTTAAAATCTTTTGGTTTTCTATGTTTATTGATCTAAACTCGTCTTCTTCCTTTGGAACAAGCACCTTTGCTTTAATTAATAACTCCATTGTATTTTTGTCTATATGCCTAAAATCTTCATTGATGACAGAATTATAGGTGTTAGCTGATACAAAAATGTTTTTTGCTGTTCTTCCAGAAAAGAAGAGACCTAATTGATGTCTCTTAATGTGATATAAATTCTTAAATAAATATGCTGAGAGTTTAAGTTTATTTTCCATTTTCTATGTTATAATATTAGAAAAAAGGGAATGCTATTGTCGGAGTAAAACTCACGCTCCTGAGTTAGCATCCCCTAATACTCATTTTGTAACTGTCTTAGTGACAATTACCGAATGAACAGTTACCATAGTAACCCCATTCTGCTCCTCCGTATAATTCGTCGGCCTGCTCTTCGTTCAAAATAATGCAATCTTGATCGATTTCTTTCAACATGGACTCATCAAGGAGCTTTTTTAAATTAATTTCTGCCATAAGGCTAAAAGTATTTAATAACGTCTACTCTTTTAAAGATTTTCGACATCCTCTTTATCTGTACGTGAATTTATATTTATCTGCTACTTCGTTGTTGGCACAATACCTGCATCAGTATCAGAGTTATGAATACGTTGGTTCACCTCAGAACCGTGCTTTCCAAAGTTCAGGTTGAAATGAAAGTCTATGCCAAAAACCTTACATAGATTTTTCGACCATACCATTTGATTATAAGGAGCAAGATGGGAAAGATTTTCTACAGACATTTCATAACGTGAACTGAAGATGTTCTGCAACTGGAGTTCTACACCCCATTTTTCTCTATTGTACCCAAAAACTATACTATGTGATTTCTCATCTTTGTTAAGTGTCTCCCCCCACAGGCTATGAAAACTTGTCTCAAGATTGGCGCTACATACCAATTCTTGTACATTCCCATTAAGTTGGCACGCAAGCCCCAGTTAGTATGTGTATGCGTATAGGTATTGCCATTGCTGATATAGCGATTGACAAATGGGGTAAATTGGATGGACATATAATCCCTCCAAGGTTGTACTTTTAGGTTTATTTGAGAGTTCAGACGATGGAAGCCTCTTTGATTGGCATAACTCCTAACATAGAAGCCATTCGAATAGGTTGTTTCTTCCATATATGGTTTATCATCATAGCTATAACGAGTAAACCATTCTGCACTAATATATTTTGTTCCTACGCTAATTGATAGTTCATTAGAGAAAAATCTGACCGCCTGTAGATTTGGATTTCCACGGCGTATTTGGTAAATGTCTATGTGTTGTTCAACATCGCTTAATTCGGCAAGTGAGGGTGCGTAGCCTCCCATGTAGGCTTTGTAGCGTATTGACAGATAATTGTTGAAACGGTACCCCAGCTGAATAGTTGGACGAAATATATATTTTACCTGTTTGGCATTTCCTTGGCTAACATAGGTTCTCATAGCACCTACACCTACCATATAATCCAGTTTTCCTAACTTTGAAGCCCATTCTCCAAAACCATAACTCTCACCTGTATTCATCTTTACGCTTGAGGATGTGTTTCCATCATATGCGTTTTTTGTGTACATCTGCTGATGTCGCAGACCGAATGACAATCGCGAATCCTTGATTTTCTGCTCGTAAATAACTTCAGCTATGGTCGAATATTTATTGCCATTGACATGGGAAGTTATTTCCTGCACAGCATTCCCCAGAGATTGGCGATATAAACGGTCGTTTTTAGTATTGATATATGTTCCTATCAGGTCAAAGAACAGATGCCGATCCTTGGTAAACTCATGCTGATAATAAATATCTAACGATGGATTGTTGCTCCTTGACTTGGTGCGGTCCTTGATATCGAATGTATTGCTATCCTGAATAAGTTTGGAATTTCTATCAGATACCGCATGAGGCGTATTGTTATATAAATCACGAAAAGTAACACTCAATATGTTTCCGCTATTTATGTAATCGTATCCTATGGATAGATTGATGTTGTCATATCGTGCCTTTGTCTTTTGCCCTATCTCATAGTTACTGATACTGGGGGTCGTTGCATGGAAAGCCTCCATGTTTTCACGTAACCAGTTTACATCACGTCGATTCCAGTTTACAGATGCCTTGAAGTTTGACTTACCTACATGATAATTACCCGATAACTGATAATCTCCTATACCTAAGGGATTGATAGTGTTCATAAACTCTCCGGAGATGCTTCCACCATTCTTCTTTTCTTTTAAGATAATGTCAATTACGGCAGCTACATTTCCGTATCTTAGACCAGGATTATCATGATATTCTATTCTCAATACGTCTGCCGGCAAGAGAGCCTTCACCTCCTGTATCTCTGCCTTTACACCATTAATACGTAACTCTACGGCATCCCCCATAGTGGTAGTCACCTTACTGTCAAGCGTATTTACAGAGATTCGTGAAAGCTGAAGATGCTGCAACAAACTTAAACCATTGCTTGATGTTTTTTGCTGAAGCAGATTAGGGATAATTATTTGGCGGTCAGCTTTTTGTATTACGTTGTTGGCGATCACTGTAACGTCATTAAGCTGCTTACTTTCTGGTTCCAACATGATTGTACCCACCGAAAGGTGCTTAGAAATGTTTTGGCATTTAATTTCCTGCGTAGAATACCCAACAAAAGATATCCTTATTCTATAGTTCTCTCCTTCATGCGTATTCAGTTCAAAGCCGCCATTCATATCAGTTACTACTCCACTAATCATCTTATTTTCGCTTTCACGAAACAACGAAACCGTTGCAGCTGGTAATGGTTGCTTGTTTTCATCTACGACCGTTCCCGTAGTTTGTGCAGCAAGAATACCATAGCAGCCAGACATGAGCAACGTGAGAATTTTCTTTTTCATAAACATTATATTATTTATTATATGTATTGTCTTATTATAATTTTGGAGTCAACATCATGATATGCCGACAACTTTTCTTGTCTTTCGATGTTGCAAATGTATTGGTTTCTCCAAATTATATCGTTACACTTTTGTGTAATTCTGAATTTGTTGTCTGAAATATTACACAAAAGTGTAATCATGCAGCCTTGCAAAGTTCACCATACTTTGAAAAGAACCCCATTATACCTCTCTTACTGGAACATACAGGAACAGTTTCCGATGTCAGGTAATCTATGGATTTCCCTATTTGACGTGTGCCAAATCCCAAGCCCTTCATTACTTTCAATAGTTTGCTGTCAATCTCTGCTATCATATAGCTGTACTTGTCCTCTACTATCGGTTTTACTGCCAATGCCATTAGCCGCTTGAACAATGTCAATGTGGATATTCCCGAATCCTTTGCAACGGCAAAGCGCCCGATATGCCAAAAACTATATTTACTTTCCCCGTGAATAGCATTCAGTGGATTTATTCCGTATATTTTTTCAATAGGAAGAGTCTTGTGTTTATCCCAATGGAAACTCCTGATGCAGCCAATTATATTCCCAAAGGCATCCCTTGCAATATAAATATGAGATTTGTTATCATACAGATATTCCTCTTCTTCAAGCACTGATTTGATATCTTCATTTACTTCTTTCTCTGTAAATGAAGATAAGTGATGGGAGTAATTTTCCTTGACCACAAACTGTGCTATTTCCAACAGACTCGTTTTGTCTGCCATGAAGATAGCGTAGTCCTTAAATGTTGCAATCTGTTTTTCCATAATGCTTTTTGTTTCTTGATTTATATGGCAAAAATACTTCTTATGCAAATATCACCTATTACACTTTTGTGTAAATCTTCATTTCTCTCTTTGTTTTTTACACTTTTGTGTAATCTTTTTGCGGTATTTCGCATTAAAAATGTACTTTTGTAGTGAAATATATCAGAGAATCTTAGCACGTTTAGCATATATGACAGACATAAAAGATTTCTTTATAGCATCGAACACCGTGCGTAATGCACCAGATTACGATTCAAATGTATTGTCAACATTGATTCATACAGTAGAGTCCTTTGCACGTGTAACCTATCAGAGCATTTATTTGATAGACTATTATAAGCAGGAGTTTCTTTATGTATCAGATAATCCTTTGTTTCTTTGTGGTCATACAGCAAAGGAGGTGAAGGAATTGGGGTATAGTTTTTATTTGAAATATGTACCAGAGGAAGAACTAAAAATGCTTGTTGAGCTGAATAAAAGTGGGTTTAAGTTCTTTGATACTTTCGACAATGTTGATAAATACCAATGTTCCATGTCATATCATTTTCATCTGAAGAGTGGAACAAAAAGTAAGTTGATTAATCACCAGCTTACTCCCATTCTATTGACAGATGAAGGCAAGATATGGATTGGTATGTGTGTCGTATCACTATCTTCACATAAAACAGTGGGACATGTAGAGTTTCACAAAAAGGGTAATCTTAACTATTGGAAATATTCTTTCGAAGGGCATCGGTGGAAAGAACGTGATGGAATATCACTCAAAGAAGAAGAACTTGAAGTGCTACGGTTATCAGCAGCAGGGCTTACCATGACGGAAATTGCGAACAGAATGTGCCGCTCGTTAGATTCTATCAAAACCTATAAACGCCACGCCTTTGACAAATTAGGCGTGACGAATATCACCGAAGCTATTTCAAGAGCTACCTTAAACAAACTCTTCTGAAAAAATAACTTACGGCAAAAGCGAAGAGAGATAGAATTTAGGAAAATAGTTCACAGGTTTTCCTGTAGCAAGATTGTACATTGCCGTTGTACACAAGCCTGCTGCAATCCATGATGCTATGGACAGTTGTGGAGGTGGAAGCATTTCGCTTTCCTTTTTATATTGGGTTACAATTTTGTCTAACCACTCTTTAGGTTGATTCCAAAAAGCCCCGTGTCCAGTAACATACTCAGCTACCTTTAATTCAAATCCCTTTGGCTCTTCAGTCAGTTCAGATAAAGAATGCCCCAATGGGTCTACAACCGTAACAAAGCCAGCCCAACCAAAGTTGTATGGGTGCAGTACTGGGATTTTTCTTTCTTTGCAAATTTCATCAAAGACGAATGGAGTTTTATCCTTAAAGTCCAATGCATTGATGGCTACATTATGCCCATTCAGCATCTCTTCGATGTTATCAGGGTTAAGGAACTCTGTATGGTAATCTATCTGTGCATCAGGATTGATGCTTAGCAAACGCTCAGCCAAGCACTCAGCCTTGTATCTGCCAATATCATTCTCTGTATAGTTCTGCCTGTTCAGGTTGCTTTGCTCTACCTTATCGCCATCAACAATGGTAATATGCTCGAAGCCAAACCGCAAGGCACATTCTGCCACAATGCTGCCGATACCTGCACCACCAAGGAATATCTTATAATCCTTTATCACACTTTGCTCTTTCTCACTCATATAGAGCCTGTTTCTGCTGTATCTTTCTTCCATAATGAAACAATTATTTTAGGCAAAAGTAGATGTAATAAAGCATATATACATTACACAAAAGTGTAATAATCAATCACATTGTTGATTATTTTAGATTTTATAACATATTCAGAAGAGAACATGTTTGCTACTCCTTATAGTTATCCTCCAACAACCTTTCCAAATCCGACTCCTTATAGAGTATCTTCCCTGCAAACTGAGTATAGGGGATAATTCCCCTATCCCGATAGTCCTGCAAGGTGCGAGGACTGATATACAGCCTCTCGCATACTTCTTTACCTGTGAGGAAATGTTCTCCACCAAACAGCGGTTTGTGGGTCTGTGCTACTTCCTTTATCCTTCTACTTACACTGCTGATAGCGGACAGCACCACCTGCATATCGTCAGCCTCCATGTTTAAGTCCCTTACCTGTTCCATCGTTCTCTTGTCTTATTTCTCGTTCTTTTATTTGTCTGTTTTTGATTTCTCCGATTTTGTCTGTAACAGCCATTCTACATCCTCACGCTTGTAGTAGCACTTATGCCCGATTTGGGCAAAGGGCAAGACACCCGTATCACGATAGTGCTGTAAGGTACGCTTGCTGATGTTGAGCAGCCTGCACACATCCCCGTTGTGCAGCCAATCGGTATGCCTGCTTTGTTCCCCGAATGCCTTGTGGCATGTCTCGGCAAGGCTGAGTATCTCGTTCCTCAGCTTTGCCCAGTTTGAATCCGTAATGATAAAATATCCCATAATTTTATTGTTGTTTTGTTTGTAATTCCTTTTTGTATTGCGCCTTAATGCACGTTTCTGTCTGCAAAAGTATGATGTGTTTGCCATACTTCAAAGCACGAGAGAGCAGCAAGGAAATACAGGGAAAAACAAGGAAAAGACAAAGGGATTGTCGCTCTCTTTCTTTGCCTCCATACTCCATTTTATCATATCCGTTTTATCTGACGCAATGCTATTCGGATTGGAGCAAATAAACACATTCCTTTCTTGCATCATTTCTATACTTGTCCTCTTGTTTGGGGCTTAAATCCATGCTTTCCGACAGTTTCCTACCTGAAATCCGTGAGAAATTCATTGCCAATGTGCGCAACATTATGCAAGCACTCTCCGAATGCTTGGCACTTTCCTGTTCTCTTCATAACTTCACTCTTTGAAACCAAACCAATCATATAATGAAGAAGAATGCAGATAAAGGCAAATCTGAGGGCGGAAACAGCGAATTTCATACAAGAAGGAAGTTTTCCAAGAACTCGGAGATAGAAGCCTATCTCTCCTCTCGCTATGAGTTCAGATACAACACGGTATTGGGACGAACCGAATACCGCAGAATGAATAGCAGCGATTTCACAAAGGTGGGGCGCTATGAAATCAACACGCTCCGCAGGGAACTTGACAACGATGTGGGGATTATCACATCTTCCGACAACCTCTATTCAATTATCGAGAGCAGCTTCTCTCCACGTATCAATCCCATACAGGAGTATTTCAAGGGATTGCCATTGGTGGATGTAAGCAGTAGTTCTCCCTTTTCATTGAAAGCGATTCCCGATTTGGCAAGCTGCGTTGTTGTCCGTAATTCTAACAAATGGTTGCCGTATCTTACCAAATGGCTTGTGGCGGTGGTCGCCAATGCGATGGACGACCGTGAGTGCCGTAATCATACCTGCCTTGTGTTGACAGGTGAGCAGGGCAAGTTCAAAACTACATTCTTGGATTTGCTCTGTCCCCCAGCACTGCACGGTTACAGTTACACAGGAAAAATATATCCGCAGGAGAAAGACACACTCACCTATATAGGACAGAACCTCATAGTAAACATCGACGACCAACTCAAAGCTCTAAATAAACGTGATGAGAATGAGCTGAAGAACCTCATTACCTGCCCGATGGTCAAATACCGTATGCCCTACGACAAGTATGTGGAGGAACATCCCCACTTGGCAAGTTTCGTTGCATCGGTGAACGGCAATGATTTTCTTACAGACCCTACAGGAAGCAGACGCTTCCTGCCCTTTGAAGTTCTTTCCATAGACATAGAGAAAGCCAAGCGTATTTCAATGGACAATGTCTATGCTGAAGCCAAAGCCCTGTTAAAGTCAGGTTTTCGCTATTGGTTTGATGATGATGAGATTGCCGAACTATACAGAGAGAGTGAGGACTTTCAAGTACAGACTGCAGAGATGGAGCTTTTGTTGCGTTGTTTTGAAAAGCCAACGGAGGATGAAAGTTATTCGTTAATGACCACTACGGAGATACTCACTTATTTGGGCGTTTATACTCACCAACCACTTGTTGCCAAGCGTATGGGCGAAGCCTTGAAGAAAGCAGGATACATAAAGGTGAGCAAACGAAGAAACGGTAGTAGCCCCATCTATGTCTACAAGATTAGGAAAATCTTGCCATGCCCGCTCCTTCAAACTTGTAGTAGCCAAATGTAGTAGAATGTGTAGTATTGTCTTATACTACAAAGTAATACTGATTATCAATCACTTATCACAAAATAGTATGTAGTAAGAAGAAAGATGAAAAAGTTTGGAGGGGGAAAACTTTGGAAAAGGTAAAACCCCAAAAACAGATAAACATAAATAATTATCATTCAACCCATTAAAGTATTAAAACAATGAAAGAAGAAGATTTATCACGTATCAAGCGATACCCCATCGTGAAGTATCTTGAAAGGAAAGGCATCAAGCCTGTACGTAGGACACCTTCCTATGCGCTGTACCGCTCACCGCTCAGGGAGGAAACGCATCCGAGTTTTAAGGTGGACACTGAGAAGAACCTTTGGATAGATTATGGCGAAGGCAGGGGCGGAAGCATAATCGACCTCTGTATGCGTATGGAGGGATGCACGCTATCGGAAGCCATCCGTCGTTTGGGGCAGAACGCTCCCGATAATAGCACATATAGTTCTCTTAATGACTTCGTGTCAAATAATTCCCAACCTGTAATGGCTGTAAATGGAGCAAGGAGACTGATAGAAATATCAGACACCCTACCACCACATTTTCAGGAGTACCTTACAAAGGTGCGTTGCATCAACTTGGAAAAGGCTATGCCTTTCCTCAAATGTATCAGCTATGAGGTAAGGGGTAGGCACTACCAAGCCATTGGCTTTGCCAATCTCTCTGGCGGCTATGAGCTTCGGGACGACAAGACGTTCAAGGGAACGATAGCTCCGAAGGACATTACTCCGATATTCACGGATAGAGCGGAGCCAGTATGTATCTTTGAAGGCTTCATGGACTTCCTATCCTTCCTTTCGATGAAAGAAGAGATTACCAACCACTGCTTTGTGATGAACTCCGTGAGCAACGTGGCAAGGACTATCCGTTATTTGAATGACCGACACCTCACCCATATCCGTGCCTTCCTTGACAATGACGAAGCAGGACGGAGGACTGTTCAAGATTTCATAAAGGCAGGCTTCCATGTTGAGGATATGAACATACATTACAAAGACTTCAAGGATCTCAACGAATATCATGTCAGCCGTGTCCGTGAGCAGCAGAAACGGAAAGCGCAGAAACAGACACACATATCAATTACAGGACAAAACAAGAAATCAAAACAAGTCAAACTTAAAATGAAATAGAAATGGAAATGGAAACTATGATGAGCGACAAAGACCTTTCATGGTTCTTGGGTGTGGAAGATGAAACAGAGAACGAATCTACTTCACAAGAAGCGACTGCGGTCCCTGAAAGAGAAAGCCCAACAAACAAGCAGGATACAGAGAATACCATGCACTCCGAGCCTGCACGGAATGCTGAGAACGTAACCATTCAGAAACGCATCAGTGCCAAGATGAGAAAGAAAACACTTGAAGCCTACAAGCAAGCCTATCTTGTGCCGACCAAGTTAAACAACCGTAAGGCAGTCTATCTGAGTAGGGAAACACAGGAGCGTGCCGACTTCATTGTGCGTAGATTAGGCGACAGGGGCAGCAACCTTTCAAGCTTCGTTGAGAACATCGTTCGTCAGCATCTGGAGGAATATGGTGAGGACATAGAGAAATGGAGAAGACTGTAAGCCGTAAGAAAAGGTAGACGGTTTTCTGGAAAAAGGTCTACCCTTTCTTCAAAATAGGTCTACCTTTTCTTCTTCGGTTTAGTTCTCTGTGAGAATGCCACGAATGCAGTTAGTCATAGAATGCACGGCATTCGTTTTTAAGCTATAAAACGTTTTAAGCGTAAATGGTTTGTTCGGTAGCATTGCAAGACGTCAGTTTGTACCCACAAACTGCACCCAGCTCCCCTCGTTAGATTGTCGGGGAGATAAGACCGTAATCACTCCGTTCTCATCGGTTAGTATTCAAGAATTAAGAGACAATGAATCATCTATAATGATTAACTTTCAAAGAAACTTATATGAACAGATATAATAAAAAGATTGCCAAATGGCAGCAACAGAATAAGGAAGAGCAGAAGATGAATAAGACAGAGTTCATCAAGGTAAGATGCACCTTAGAGGAAAAGCAACGTATCAAGTCAAAGGCGGAAAGTGCGGGGCGTAAGTTCTCCGATTATTGTCGGGAAATACTCCTTAACGGAGAAGTGGCAGCCGTTCCTAAGATGACCGACAATGAAAGGGAAGCCATTACCATTCTCCAGCATACAGGAAGGTTCTATGGGCAGATTTCCAATCTCATCAAGGTCAAGGATGAAAGGTGGGTACATATCACAAAGAACCTTTCACTATGTGCCAAAGAGGCATTTAAGCGGTTTTACGACCCTCATTTTCGTGTGGATGATGAGATATATAAGGTCTTAAATATGAAGAGAGATGATAGGTAAATGCAAGGCGATAGCGCATGGTAGCACGGCTTTGGACTATATATTTAGGGAAGGCAAACTCGGCAGTCGGCTTGCCTTCCACAACCTTTGCAGCAGGGAGCCAAAGACTATCTACGAGGAAATGAAAGTGGTCAGCGACTATAACAACCGTTGCAGGAACAAGTTTCTCCGCATCGAAATAGGCATCGCACCGCAGGACGAGAAAAGACTGCCTGTATCCGAGCTTATGGGAATAGCTCATCTGTTTGCCAAGCGAATGGGACTTGACAACCACCAATGGGTAGCGGTAACGCACAAGGACACCGACAACAGGCATATCCATATCATTGCCAACCGCATCAGTCTGTACGGAGAGGTCTATGATACCACCTTTGTGAGCAACAAGGCAGCAAAAGTGGCGGAGGAAATAAGCAGAGAGAAAAACTTGACTATCGCAAAGGAGGTCAAGGCGGAGAAGAAATACCAAAAGTCAAAAGCCAATCTAACGAGAGAACAGACAAAGCAGCAGGTGCAGAAGATTTGTTATGCCTTGCTTGAGAAGTATAAAGATACAGGTATCACGGGGCATTCCATGTTCCTTTACGAGTTGAACAAGAACAGCATCACCATTGAGCGCATGAAGAACAAGCAGGGCAAGGTCTATGGTTTGAAGTTCTCATTTGGCGGACAATCTTTCAAGGCATCGGAAGTGGGCAGGGAGTTTGGCTACCATTCCTTGCAAAAGAATTTCGAGGCAAGTCAGAAAGCCGAGACGAATGTATCTGCCCAAGTAATACGCAAATCGTCAGAGCATACAGATACTAAGGATGCTGGCTATCAACTCGTACCCCCAAGACTTTCATACAGCCCACGAGCAACGGAGGATACTCCACAAATCGCACAGGCTATAAGAGCGGTGGCAGATACAGCTATCAGCGCAGCCGATGAATTGGTGGAGGGAGTAGGTGGAATGATTACGCCAATGACACATGGCGAGGACTATGCCGAGACCGCATGGCAACGTAAGCTCAGATACCAAGCCAATAGGAAAAAGAAAGGACGAAGGCTGTAGAAAATTTGAATAGCAATACTTTCATTGTTGGCACATTATTTGCTAGTTGACAATAAGAATTTATTAACTATTAATACAAACAATATGGAAAGAACATACAATGTGCTGTTAACCTACGATATAGATAGCAGACATACCGAAGTTAGGAATACATTAATTGAAGAGTATGGTTTTAAGGATATAATCATAGGTAATAATGGTACGAGGTGTTATTTGCCGAATACCACATTACTAAAGAGAAATACCACCAAGGAGGATGTCCATAATATAATAAAGAACGTATGTAAGATGCTTAATGCAAATCTAAAAAGGACTATTTCCTCAGAATGTTCAAACTGGATAGCATTACAAGGCGAAAAGTTTTAGATTTGTAAGTAGAAACTATAAGTCCAACCACTTGTTTCATTCAAGCTGGTAAAATTATGTGTGTTTTTCATCAAGAACGCTTGTTATTCGGTAACAAAGTATTATCTTTGCAGATAGAATAACAAGCGTTCTTTGTTAGGTAGAAAACAGCAACTTGAAGTAGCTCGCTCGTTTCCAAATCGTTACCTGTTTAGTTATACCAACAAGGTAACTTCTTTATTTTCAATTAGATACAATTTTATAATTAATTACTATGCCATTTGTAACTGTTTGATTATCTATAGGTTACAAAGACGCTTTTTATCTGTTTTCGTTTGTCATGCCATCATAGCCCTCAAAAAACTGTAAAGTTATTTCTGAACTAAACATTCCTTATCATCTTATGATAGAAAGGAGGACTGACGGGCAACTGTTCTTACACCTTTTTCGATGCAGTGACATACGACTTACGGTCTATCTTCCCATTAAAGGTACGGCGGATAACCGTGGACTCTTCATAGAGAAGTGGCACTTTATAGGCTTCAAGTTTCTCTTTAAGGAACAGAATCAACTGTTTCTTATCGTAATCAGCATGTGGTACGACTATCAACTTCACCACTATACCCATCACTGGGTGCTCAGCTGGAATGCAGATACAGTCTTTCACACCGTGGAAAGCCAACGCCACATCCTCCACTTCAGACGGTGCGACCTTGTATCCGCCCACATTGATGGTGTCATCGCCCCTACCCTGGAGGCGCAAACGCCCTTCATCATCAATGAAACCCAAGTCGCTGTCGTCACAACACCGTTTTGCAGCACACGCCGCGTAGCCTCTTCGTCCTCCCAATAGCCAGTCATCAGCGTCAATCCCTTGCAGGCAACGTGCCCATCGGACGTAATGAAGAACTGAGAATGGCGCATAGCCCGTCCCACACAACCAGCAAGACACTCGCCATCGTTGAAGTTATACGTAGAGATAATACCCGTTTCCGTCGAGGCATAGGTGTTGAACAGTCTACTCATAGGTAGCAACTCACAGAATTTCCGCATATCCGAGGCAGCCATTGGTGCTGCTCCCGTCTCAATGAAGTCCACCTTCTGGGCAACCTTCTGTAGCTCCTTAGCCCACAGAGTGATGAGCATTCGGATGGCAGCAGGGACAAGGAACGTTGCAATCTTCCCCTCCGTACGGTCTATAACATCGAAGAATGCTTTGATATCCTTCATTCCGTCGATGATATGGATGGTTCCTCCGACGTAAATCGTTGGGTAAACCTTCGACAAACTACCGATATGATTCAGCGGACCATTGATGATAAACGTCACATCAGAGCTGAATCCCTGTGAGAAAACAAGGTTCTCGGCGTTCGCCCATATCGTCTGATGACTGATCATCACCGCCTTGGCATTGCCCGTAGTACCCGTAGTAAAGAGGATATCAGCCACCCCTTCAGGTGCAGAACCCCGTGAAAGACGTGCTGAATATTCGTCCAGCTTACCCTTCGGAAGGTCCTTATGCAGCGGAACAGCCACTGCTCCAGCCACGTGAACGGCAAAATATGCAATGAGAAAGTCGGCTGTTGACGTAGCAACGAGGGGCATCAATCGCCCCTTCATATCCCCCATAGCATCCACTTTCGCCATCACTGCCTGCACAGTTGCCCATAGGTATAAGCCTCATCACCACAGATAAGTGCCGTCTTATGGGGTTGTTGCTCAGCGTTCTGCCGCAGTTTATCCTCAATCTGCATCCTTACCGAGTTTTGTTTTTACGAGTTCCACCAGACTATCAAGCGACTTGAAGTTCTTTGGTGTCACATCTTTACGGTCCAATTCAATACCATACATGTCAGAAAGTGTCATCAGAATCGTTGTGATTCCAAGCGAATCAAGCTCCTGAAACAGGAAATCTGAATCGAAATCTACGATTGGCAACACCTCTTCTAATCTCTTACGAATCTCTTCTTTCATATCTTTTACTTACTTATTCTTGAACAAACGAGGGAGAAAATTCAGCAGATAACGGCGCCAGTTCTCCCATGTATGACCGCCAGAGGTCTCATTATACATATAGATACAGCCCATTCGTGACAGTCTGGAACGGTATTTATCAACAAAAGGCTTCAACGGATCACTCTTACCAATGGCTATATAATAGAGTGCTGGAGGGTTCTGGAACTCCCGTTGCAGCTTCTTGTCGAGGTTCTTATACATGTCAACATCCGTCAGAAGAGGCCTTTTCTCGTCGTATCTCTGCTGCCATTGCGACGGCATATTAGCCATAAACTTATCCAATCCACGTGTGAATCTGTCCAACGACTTGATGTTTCCGTTGGTAAGGAAGCTCACTGACTGCGGAGAGAAGAGCCCAACGTAATCGAAAAGGTCGGGATTGTTCGCCGTAATGGCTATCGTGTGCAGTCCACCCATCGACAGTCCGGCTATTGCTCGGTGCTTTTTGTCGTTCAAAGTACGGAACTGATGCTCAATAAAGGGCATCACCTCCACTGGGAAAGCCCGTTCTGTACGTCCCAACCATGAGGAGACATTCACGTGCAGAGCCTTTGTTTTCATGTAAGGACTGTGCCCTGGAGCCGCGTCCTGTTCGGCTATTCCGTTCGGCATGACGACAATCATCGGCACAGTCTTGCGTTGAGCAATCATGTTATCCATGATTTGTGCCAGTCTGCCCATGCCCAACCACGCCAGTTCATCACCTCCTGTACCATGCAGAAGATACAGAACCGGATAACGTTTCTGTGGATTCTGCTTGTATTCAGCAGGCAGATACACCGACAAACGGCGCTGTTTCATGTTCTTATCAAACTCCGAATGATACCACAACTGCTGTACCGTACCATGCGGAACATTGTTATCCATGTAGTAAGAACCAGGATATCCACCCACAACAAAGTAACTCAACGAGTCGTCAATGTCGCATACCACGTTCGAATTCAGGGGGTCTGTAACCATCTTCTTACCACCTATTGCAAAACGATAGGTGTACATCTCCGACGGGAGAGGTGCTGTCCTATAAACCCATGCACCGTCTTTTCCCACCATAGACATAGGCTTTGGGAACGAACCTTCTATCGTTACGTGCTTCACTTGCTTGTTAACGTAACGGAAAGTAACCGTCCTGTCACCGTCCACAAACGGCATACGTTTGTTTGAAACCGTCTGTGCTGACGTCACAAGGGCGGCAAATGAAAGGATGAATGTACATAAAATCTGTTTCATATCACCTGTGTTTTATCATAAACTTATAATCTTTATCCCTGCTTTCTCTGCCTCTTTCATGTCCACATGGTCCGTAACCTGAAGGTTATCGGCTATCCCCTTGGCACAATAAGTGAGCAGAGCACGCTTGCTTTCATCCTCTTCCAGCACCGTGACCAGCGTTGATGGATGCACCAAAGCATAGAGAAGTGCAAACTCACCATGGTCGTTGTTCTTTATCAAGACGGCAGAAAGGCTCTCGGATGTGTCTATCCAACGTGTGAAACAGTCGTTCCGTTTGATGTTCTTATGCACCGAACGATAGATTTCCACACCCTTATAGCAATACCGATCCTCAACAAGTGGAGCGAAATAAGCTGCCGTTTCAATCTCACGTGCCAGTCTTTCATACTCCTTTTTATAGAAAGCATGCACACGGGAGGTCATCTCTGAATAAGTGGTATGCCCATCCTGGCGCACCCGTTCATAGCCTTTCACCGTGATAGAGCCCGTGAAAACCTGGGAACTATTGCGTGGTAGAACCACGTTAAGCCCATGAATGATGAGCGGTTGGATGTCAAGTCCATAACGTTCAGCCAACAGGAACGCCCCTTTATGGAACCTACTGATGGTTGAACGGTCGTTACGTTTACCCTCAGGGAACACCACCAGATTGTAACCGTGGACTATGTAGTCCTTGATAAGTGCATCATTGATGGCGTTTTTATCGTCTAACGTAATGAAACCGTTCCACTGATAGATCTTTCGGATGACCCTATTACGACTCACTTTACTGTTAGAGACGAGGATAGTCTTCGGACTTAACGCCATGAAGACAGCCGAATCGAGCATGGACTGATGGTTACAAACGATGATGGAAGCCGTACCGAAGGTCTCTTTTGTTATCCCTTCAACACGGAATCTGACGCCTGGGATGTGGCGTAAGTCGAACAAGAACAATCGCTGTTGGTATCTTCTGAACCATAGTCGGCGCTTCTCCGACTGCGGCAAAAGCCCAAAGAGGATGAATCCCAACACGTAAACCGTTATCAACTGACTAAAGAATACGACAGCACAATAGCCCATCACAACAAGATTCTTTAGTCTTAGGGGTCGGCGTCTGTATGCTCCTCGTGTCTTAACAAGGATGTTGAAGATCAGTGGAGGGAAGATATAAGCCATCAAAACAACGGAGAACATACCCGCAATGGTCACCTCTGCCAGTGAATGGAGTGCTGGATGACGTGCTATGATAAGCGTTCCGATACCGATAAACATTATCAATGCCGAGATAATTATCGAGTGTTTATACGATGCAAGCATCTTTCTTCGATACGCATACTCGTACATTGATCCTTCAGTCATGAAGATAGTATAGTCGTCACCCTGCCCAAATATGAACGTGGCAAGGATGATATTGACAATATTAAACTGCATTCCACACAGTGACATGATACCTAATATCCACAACCAGCTCACTGCCATAGGCACGAAAGAGAGTAAAGCCAGCTCCAGATTACCAAAGGAAAGCCACAAGAAGAGGAACACTATCAGTCCACAAGCAAAGCCAATGTAATTGAAATCACTGGAAAGATGATTGGCAATGGCACTGTTCATGCTCGTAATATCAAAGCTAAAACAGTCCTTATCAGCCAGTTTCGCCTTCACTTGTGGCATATCTTTGTCCTTAACAGAGAGCACATTGACGATGTTATACCGTCCTTCCGCCTTGTCAACACTGATGTTTCCAGCGAAAAGGGTCGTTGTCAGCGGAGCAAAATATGCTGGTTGCTGTGGCTGATAACGTTTGTTGAGCAGTGAATAGTAGTCATTGAAGCTGTCAGGAGCAAAGCCTTCCGCCTGCATGGCAGCCCGAAGTGCCGTCGTCAGTTCGCTCTTGTGGCGTTCAATAAAGCGCTCCCACAGTCCCAAACGGCGCTTCTGTTCAGCCTTCGACACGACAAACTGACTACAGGAAGAGTAGTCATGCACCACCTTTTCACGTACCAATCGGTCCAAAGAAGGCTGCAAACGCTGGCTCTTCTCCAATGCTCCGTCCATCGTAGAGTCACTTGTTACGGTATAAACCTTCTGATATCCACCGTTCACTGTCATCATTTTCTGGAAGTAAGCCATGTCTTCTTTCTGCTCATCGGTCATGTAATTGATGTTAGACATGTTCGCATCAAACCGTGTTTGGAAGCTGAAATAACCGAAGATCAGCGTCAAAACGACGACAATAGCCACAAATACGGGCTTATTCTCCAATGAGACATCACTCAAACGGTCGAGGAAGGTGTGCTTAACCTCCTTTGTTTCCTTCGTGATATGCGGCAGATAAACCAGAACAAAGACGATTGTACCCACCAAAAGGAAGGAGCTGAAGAGCCCTAAGTCCCTTAATGCCACCGACTGTAACGGCACAAGGGCAAGGAAAGCACCAACGGTTGTGACGTTACCCACCAACAACGGCATGACAATCTCACGCAATGCGCGCTTCTTATCAGGTGTGTGACTGAGGTGAGCAATGAAGTGTAGCGGATAATTGACGGCTATACCGAGTATAACAGAGCTGATTCCGATGACGATTATAGACACACTGTCATGGAACAAAGCCAACCCTCCCATGGCGAAGAGCCATCCCCAGGCAATGGAAAGGACGATGAGTGAGATGTTCCGAACGCTACGTAACGTGAAAAGCAACAGTGCCATGATAAGCGTTACGGCAATGATTACCGAGAGGATACTGTCCGATTTTATCTGGGAAGCATTCCCAACGGCTATCACCGGACCGCCAATAATATGTACATCAAGGTTCTTTGCATGTGATAGTGCCCGTTTTCCACATCCTTGCAGCATGTTAATCAGCTGCGTATTGTTCTCCGTTTCGCTTGCACCATAGGGTGAATCAATCATCACAATGGCACGTTGCATATCAGGAGAGAAGATGTGTCCGTCATAAAGTTCATACTTCAAACCCGTGTCCGAACGCTGAAGTTTCTGCACAACAGGCGTAAAGAGGTTCAGTGGGTCACGCTGTATGTTGTCCGAAAGGATGTCACCAGCAGGGAACATCAGCATCTGCTTGTCTTGCTGAAGCTGCTTTTCAACGTATCCGGGACTACGAAGAGCACTGTCCATACGGGCATAATCATGCTCAGTAAGGAAGTATGGGATGTTCTGATAGACGAAGTTCGTCACGGAAGTCATCTTCTCCAAGTCCACTTGTGACGTCATGTTCTGCACGATATGCGCCGTATCAGCCCGTTGAACCTCATCAACAAAGGCGTCAACAGCCGTTACCATGGCGTCAGCATCCCTCTTTGTCGTGTCCCGATACTGGAAAACGGCAAAGATTTTATTTGCTCCTGATATGTCCTGATACACCTTCAGCGCATTATGATGGTTGCTATCCACGGGTAGAAAGTCGGCAATATCCTCCTTATAGCCCAACCGTAGCACTGAAACAGTCAGCAACAGCGTAACAACGACGAACGAAACCAACCCCACAAGGCGGTGTTGTCGCAGATAATCATATAGCTTCAGTATTGTTTCTGTCATCCTTATTTATTGTTTACCGGGTTCGAATAAATCCCCAGGAATATGTCTTTGAGCTTGTCAACGTCGCAGGTGTCATACTGTTCCAGCGTCTGCAGACGTTTTAGGAACGCTTCTTTCTCTGCCACGGTGTAGCAGTGTTTGTACTTTGTTGTACCGTATCGCAGGTCATAGGCTATGTAATTGTTTGGATAAAGCCTATAAGCAGCACGGATACGACGGTCTATCAGGCGTGCCACCTGCTTGTGATAATCGTTATTTGTCAGTCCATCAAACTTTGAAAGTTCGGCATAAGAGAGGGGTTCACATAGTTCAAAGTGCACGCGTCCCTTCTCTTGTACGATGCCTGTGAGGATGCTGTTGAGGTCTTCCCCAGGCTTTTTGGTGTATTTAGAGAACTGTGATTCATAGAGTTCGAGCGTCTTAAGCACGTCACAAGGCTCCCACTCGTAAGACACAGCAATGGGAACGATGTGCAAATCATCAATGGCTTTGATCTTATCTTCGGCACATGACATGCAGAACATCTTGATAATACCCTGGTCAGTGACGTCGTTACCATCCTTCGTCCTACCGTTTCGCTGAGCAATCCATGCCGATTCGCCTTTCTCAGTGATGACATAACGAATGTAATCAGACAGATGTCGGGAGCTACGATAGAAGTCTTTGATGTTGTTTCCAGGCCGTTCCACCTTGAACATCTTGTTACATTTACCGATATCTATCACCAATTGATTAATCATCAGGTTGGCTCCGAAGGTTATTTCAGTTGTTTCAAAGTCCTGCGTAACGAAGTAATACTGCAGCAAACTGGAGTCTAACATGATGTCACGATGGTTAGATACGAAGAGATAGTGCGTCTCTCGACTCAGTTTGTCAAGCCCCGAACAGGTAAACTTCTTAATACTGTGCTCTATGACCCGCTCATTGACCATGCGCATCGTCTCCGTTTGGAAGTCACGCACGGTCTTGTAGTCTGCTATACGCTTGCGAACCGCCTCCAAAGGCTCGTCCGGATAGACGTAAGAGGCAAGGAGTGGGAAGGAAGAACTATTGGCTATGCGCACCATAGCAGCCGGAATCTCCTCTGCATTGTACGGTCGGATGTCATCAAACTGTGTCTTCTCCATTGCTGTATATATCTTTAATTGTTCTTTAAAAGGTTGTCTCTCTTATGTGTTCCATACTCTGAAACAAGCTGTTCTGCGCCCTTGTAACTGTCCTTGTCACGTCTTTTGCAATGCGTTCTCTGCCTTTTCGGAAAATTACAAGCGGCTTGTAATACTTCTACAAGGCGTCTGTAATACTATTACAAGGCGTCTGTAATCTTATTACAAAGGCTTTGTAATTTCTTGTATTACGGCAGATGACACTGTCAACGACGCTTCTCCAGTCTGCGAAACCACATCATGAACGCCTCTTTCCACTGTCGGCACTCTGCCGTTCCCTTATGGTTGGAAGCTCCAAAGCCGTGTCCTCCTGTCTTATATTGTATGTAACGATGGGGCACATGCTGTCGGGTGAGTGCCGAATCGAGCAGTTCTGAATTGTGATAGTGCACGATGGGGTCGTCTTTACAGTTGACTAAGAACACCGGCGGACAGTCCTTCGGCACATGACGCTCCAAGGATAGTGAATCGCGCAACTGCTTATTGCGCAACCGACTGTCGCCCAACAGAGCACGACGGGAACGCTTATGGACACAAGGTTCAACCATTGTGACGACGGGATAGACGGGAACAACGAACCACGGGCGCTGCTCTCGGGGTAACAACTCAGCTGCCGACATCACCAGATGACCACCAGCCGAGAAGCCCATTGCTGCCACACGTGAGGCATCAATGCCCATTTCCTGAGCATGTGCCTTGACATATTGCATCGCACGTTGCAGGTCATTGAGTGCATCAGGGTACCGATTGCCACGGAAGACATAACGATAAGGAGTCATGAAAGCCCCTACTCCTGCCGTCCGATAGTGCAGAACGAAAGCCGAGATACCATTGCGTTGCAGCCATTCGCCCACATCCTTGCCCTCAGCACCCATGTCATGCCACAGATAACTACCACCCGGACAAACAATAACGGCAACATTCCCCTTGCCTTTTGCCAAGTATGGCGTCATCATAACAGTCTTTCCAACCGCCGTTCCTTGCCATATATTAATCCGTTGTGGCTTCTCCTTCTGTGCAAAAGTGCAGAGAGAGAAGAGCAATGCCACCAGGATAAGCGTATAATATCTCTTCATTTCAAACTTTGTTTTGTGGAGTTGACGAGTTGATAGGTAGATGAGTTGACAAGTTATTGGTTAATCTTCTCCAACTGAATCAGCGATAACATACAACTGAATTGATGTATCTCCTCCAACCCACTTAGTCGTCCTATCCATCCTGATCTCCTCCCACATACGCCCTGTTTGGCACATCCCAGTGTCTACGTTCCTGTCCTTTCGGAGAGCAGTTGGGGGTGAAGCTGGTTGGACTTGGGACTAAGACTGGTCGTGATTGGGGTTGAGTCGTCTTATCACATAGTTCCTTCCCAATATCGCCTCAACGGTATTTATTGCCGTAAGGGGCACACCGCAGAAGCCAGGAAGGTTGTTATACTGTCCCGTAAGCAGCAGGTTATCAACCTTTGTCACCACAGGTAACTGTGACAGAACAGTGTTCTTATAGTCCTTACTGAAGCCACACATCGTCCCATCCTTGGCTCCGTAATAGTCACGAATGGTGAGTGGAGATGCCGTATTGACCTTATCCACACAGGCATTGAAGCCCGGATGAATCTCTTCTATGCGTTCGAGGAGTCTCTGTGCCTGCTCTTTCTTCCACAGTTCATAGTCTTTTCCTCTTCTGCCGACGGTGGTCTGCGCCCATTTCTCCACCTCATCAAATATCATTGGTGCCGTAATAAGTGCCTTGTCAGCATATTTCCCTTGGTTATCTTCAGGAGGTGTCATGAAAAGAAAGCCCAACGGCCATGTGTCATGGTGCTCCCCAAAGTGCCACACCTTATCGTATCGGGTCATGTAATACTCTGAATGATTGATGTAAGGGAACGTCTCTGGCTTGAATTTCACATATACAGAGAAGGCAGAATAGGCATTCGGGATGTCGTTAAGCCTGGTCCGATAAGCCTTGGGGAACGCCTTTTCAGACAGCAAAGGGAGCAAAGTACAGGGATGAATGGCTGAGATGTAATGGTCAGCACGGTACTCTTGCCCCTTCGTAGACCGTACATAATCAACGTGACGGTTGTTTACTTCCACCCATTCTGCGCCCTCATTGCATCTGACCTCGCCTCCTGCCGACTCAATAACAGACACTAACAGCTGTGCAAAGCGGTCACTTCCACCCACAAAGCGGCTCGCCCCCTGCATGTAAAGCACACTCACGATGGCATGAACATAAGCAGGTGTTGCATCAGCCATGCCCCCATAGAGTGGATTCATGTATGCAACGACATTGCGAAGCTTAGGGTTCTGGATGTATTTCGCGATGAAAGCATCAGCAGCAAGGTTGAATTCCTCCGAATGAACAGGGAAGAAATCATTGGAAGGACGCAGATAAAAGAGGTCGACTTCATCCGTCAGACGGTGTACAGCATCCACATAGGCTTCAAGATTTGACCGTTCTTCAGGGAAATGTTCAGCCAGAGAGCTGACAAATCCCTCCTTACCTTTCTTTATATGGTAGGTTGTCTGGTCCTCAGCAAAGTAGAGACTGTCCGTACAATCATCGTCAACGTCACGCAAATGCACCTTATCTGCAATGCCGAGATACTCACAAATACGATAGATATTACCCCCAGGACGCATCCCACCGATGACATGCATACCCGTATCGAACTTCATTCCAAAGCGTCGGAAGTTCTGAAGTCCACCGCCCGCAGTGTCGTTCTTCTCCAAAACAGTGACCTTAAAGCCCTCACGAGAGAGGATAGCACCCGCAAAGAGTCCACCCAATCCACCACCAATTATCACAGTTGTCTTCATTCGTTAGCCTCCTTTATCTGTTCATAGATGGTCTTTGCCGTCAACAACTCACTGCAAGTGACAATCGTTCCCACCAAAACGCCCAGCATTCCATGAGAGTTGATGTTCTGACCAGTGAGGTAAAGGTTCGGAACCTTCGTACGTTGCGGTACCCGACAAGCACTGCCCAGACTGATATCCTTAGCATTGCCATACATTGATCCACCCTCCGTTCCAGTGTAATCAAGATAGGTCAGCGGTGTGGAAGTATAGTAATTCTGTATCTGGGAACGTATGTTGGGGAAGTGTTCTTCCAACACATCGAGGAGTCGTTCAGCCTTTTCGCGCTTGAAATCCTCATAGTCTTGTCCTCTTCTCCCGACCTTTGTACCCTTCCATTGCTCCACATCAGCCATCTGCATATAAGAAAGGATGACGCCCGTAGAGGCATATTGCGTGTCACCTTCTGGACAGAAGTGCATGTAAAGGAAGCCTTTCGGCCAACTTTCTGCCGTGTACCGTTCACAATCCCACGGTGTATCGCCTTGATAACCATAGTAATTATAGTTGAGATAAGGGACCGTCTTCTCCTTGAAATGTAAATAAACAGAGAAGCCACCTACGGTTTGTGGGATGTGATTGATACGCTTGCGGAAGGCAGGACGAATCAGTTTCGTGTCTAACAGTTCCAAGGTACGCATTGGATGGGCATCAGAAATGATGATATCACAGGGCAAAGTATCTTTTCCATTCACCTCTACTCCAACGGCATGTGTGTCATCACAGATGATACGGGTCACCTTCTTACGGGTCAGGACCTCGCCTCCATAACGGTTGATGGTACCCATTAAGGCTGTAGCAATGCTGTCACTACCCCCTTTAACACGGAAAGCACTCTGGTTATAGAAGTCCATTATGAAGGCATGTGTGGCAAAAGGTGTCTTGTTTTTCTCTGCTGCATAGAGCGGAAGGTTGCCCACTAGGACCTTAGCCAACACAGGATCGGTGATTATTTCATCAATGACAGCATTGATAGAACGCAGCTGATACTCCATATTCAACGGTGAATCAGAGTCTGCATACTTAAGAGAATGGAGTGAAGAAGCATTGGCAATCTCCTCAATAAGGTCGTAATAACGAACGAGATTGTCATGCTGGGAAGGGAAATACTCGGTCATCTGCTTGAGAAAAGCCTCTCTGCCATTGGCAAAAGCATACTTTTTCCCACCCAATACCACGACATCATAACCTTGAGGATCAAGCTGTGAGAGCGTCACGGTCTTGTCTATCTCCAAGTAACGCATGAGCTTATCAAGGGTCTGACCATGTGCTGCACTGCCTATGAAGTGCATTCCTGTCTCGAACTTTGCGCCACGACGGGAGAAACATTGCAGACAACCACCCACCTGAATGCCCTGTTCAAGTACGGTAACGGCATATCCGTTCTTTGCAAGAATAGCCCCACAAGACAGTCCACCCAAGCCACTTCCGATGATGATAACCTTCTTCTGTTGTGTCATTGTTCCATTCTGTTAGCTATTTCTTCATACTTTTCTTTGTAACGTTTGCGCATTGTGGATGCCTGTTGCTTCAGGTCACCCATGGCAGAGAGCTCCTCTTGTGTCAGTGGTTTGTCCACTTCAACGAAGAATTTACCTTTATGGAGGTGCCAACCGGTCTTTGGAAGGATCTTACCAGGTCCATAAAGGACCATCGGAAGGATCTCTAATCCGAACTCACGTGCCATATAGAACGCTCCTTGATGGAACCTTCCGATACGACAATCCTTAGATCTGGTCCCTTCAGGATAGACCGCTATGCTGTAACCACGCTCTATCAATGAACGTAAATGGGGCATTATCTCATCCAATCCCTCCTAACGTAGGTATTCTGCGTTCCGAATGAGTGAACCATAGAAGGGATTGTTCCATACCCAGGCATTGGTGAGGAAGACAATCTTCGGTGTGAAGACCAGCTGACACATCAAATCAAGATGCGACTGATGGTTACAAATGATGATACGGGGCTTGTTGAAGTCGATACCTTCAGCCACCTTATACTCATATTTCGTACCGGGTATGCCGTGATGGATCATCACAAAGCGTGAAGCATGATAGATAAGCTGATGCAAACGGTAACGACGACGCTCGGTCATCTTACCGAATTTCGTGTAAATCCATACGAAAGGAGTGAAGACAACCAGCGTGAAAAAGAGGAAAAAGAGTAAGGAATAAACCGTACGAAGGGTGGCCGTCAGTGCTCGCCACAGTCGTAAAGGAAGTCCATAGACCACAGCCAAGAAACAAAGGATGGTATTCAGAACACTGATACGTGCAAAATCCTTTCCCGGACGGAAATGACTTACACGCTCATTGCGCGGTGGATAATAGACTTGTATGGGTATTGGGACAAGCTTGACACCATGCCAAGAGGCGAAGACAAGCAGTTCCAGCTCCGCTTCATAGCGTGAAGTGAGCAATGACAGTCCGTACAAACGGTGCAGAGGATAGAGCCGATAACCTGTCTGGGTGTCAGGTAATGCCCTGCCTGTCTGTACATAAAACCAGAAGTTAGAGAACTTATTGGCAAAGGAACTACCCTTAGTACGATCTACACCCTCCAACTGTCGACTACCAATAATCAAGGATTGGGGGTGCTGTTGATTGGCTTTCAAGAAGAGTGGGATGTCCTCTGGATAGTGTTGTCCATCCCCATCAAGGGTGATGGCATAGGAAAAACCCATCTCTAATGCCTTTCTGAAACCCATCTTCAAGGCATATCCTTTCCCCCGATTCTGTGCATAGGAAACTATCGTTATACCATCAATGGCATGCAGAATATCGGTAGTACGGTCCGTACACCCATCTGTAACGACAATGACATCGTCACAGTAGAGCAGACACTTCTCCACTACTGTCTTTATCGTTTTGTCATTGTTATAGGTGGGAATGACAACACAGATACGCCTGTTTCGTAATTGTTTCTTCAGTTCCTCATTCATCATACAATCCTCAACACTAAGGAAATCTTTGCCATAGGCTTCTCTTCTGAGAGTACTATCAACTGTGTTTCAACACTTGTACCATCCTCTGATGTTACCAACTTCTTCACCTGATACGTGAGCTGTAACGTCTCATTGGGTGAGATAACAGAGAGGAACTTCACGTTTTTCACCTTCGTGATCATCAGCTTACACGGTGTGGAGCGTTGCTCGGAGAGTAGATCCTCGACAAGTTCCTTGCCCATTTGGACGATACATACACCCGGAGTGATGGGTTCACCAGGGAAATGGGCAGCATAGATAACACAAGAGGGAATCAGTTCGATGGCGTAATTCACCACCGGACCAACTCCCTCTTTACGGATTATCTTGTATAAATTATTCTTCAGTTGCATCGTTCTCTCCTTCTGTTATGTTGGAATTTTCCTCATTGCTCATCAATGAAAACTTGTAACTGATGTGATATTTCTCATCTTTATAGGTAGGATTACCTTTCAAAAGATTCTCCATAACATGCTGTAAATCACTCTTTAACACACGACGGATGTACCATTTATCGAGCATTGCAATGACTTCAATCAACTCAACCTTCTTCGTCTGGGCTGATAGGTGAACTCTAATGCCGTGATACCAAACTCATTGAACAGGACACCATGATATACATCCGCTTCACGTACCATGATGGTGATGCCACTGAGATAGCCTTTTGACAGTTCAATGGTAGTGGCATACCTTGTTTTACAGCCTATACTGTCCGACAAAGGAGACTGCTGAACCGTGAGACTGTCCTGTGCTTGTACCGTCAGAGAGGCAAGAGAAAGCAGAAGAATACTAATTAACAGTAAATACTTTCGCATTAATAGGACTGTTTACTTTTACATTCATCATCTCAATAACAGTACGATCGCCACGCTTTTCTATAAGCTCAACCTTAGCAACCATTGCTCGTTGGCGGTTGAAATGAAGGACAATCTTCTGGAACATCTGCTGCATCTGCTTCTGCTGTGGATAGAGAACAGCGACATATTCGGTGGCTGATGAAGAGAGACTAACCTTGAAATCACGCTTGTCATTGAGAGCTTTTCCCACAACACTGTTCATCATTATGCGTGCTATCTCCTTGAAAAACTTGCTCTGATTGACGTTGATAACATCATTGCGATTGCCCTTACTGATCAGAACACGTGAGCCATTCAGTACGAAAGCATAGGCATAAGGCGAGGTATACTCCCAACGGAGCTTGTCACTTTGCTGGTAATACATCTTACCACGTGACACCATCTTATCATTCAACATGCGGAGATACTTCGTCTGTACAAAGTCGCATTGCATGGTTTTCATGCTTGCAGCGGCAGCTTCTATCTGCTGTCTTATCTTTGCCTCACTGACAGCTTGTGCTGAGACTGTCGTTGTGGCGATACAGAACACCACCAAAATTAATAATAACTTTTTCATTTTACATCTTATTTTTCTACTTGGCAATCAAGCAACAGCCTAATATTATCAGGCTCACTCCTACCCATTTCATCACAGAAACGGACTCATGGAAAAAGAGTATTGCCGCAAGAAGGCCAAATACATAACTCAAACTAATCATCGGATAAGCACACTCAGGGGGTAATGCTTAATGATATACATCCAAAGTATGGAACTGGAACCGAATAACAGACCACTACAAGCAAACTGCCAATTCAACAAAAGGCTGCACCAGAACGTACGGGTCCATCCAAAGGGAAGCATTTTCTGAAGTGCAAACTTCAAAAACACCTGCCCTCCTGCCAACAGAGAACTCTGCAAAACGGATAAGATAACTACTCGCCACATGACAATACCATTGCGATAGCATGGATTGAAGGCAGCTCTTCTGCCCCATCCCGCTTCAATAATGAATTAAGAAGTGGAGTACTCTCATCATGACATCCCACAAGGACAGTCTTTGCCTTCCCTTCTTTTAATAGCATCTCTGCATCACGTAATGCCCATGATAAAGATGCTGTTCCCTGTGTATAAGTAACATTATAGCCGTGACAGTGGGTCTTAATGGCGATATTACTACCTATGGTGTTGTGTGTACTCTGCATGAAATAAGTGGGTTTCAACATTGTCTCACCCTCCTCTTTCATCTGTTCCAACAGTCGTTCGCTATATTCCAGACAACCATACATCGTCCCAGTGATGATGGCATCAGGCTTATCAACACCTGCTTGCGCCAATGCTTCCAAAGAAGAGAGCAACGAACTCTTCATTATCTTGCCCATACGACGTGCCTCTAAAGCTTGACATACTTACGGATGTCTGCCAGTTGGTCCTCAGAAGTGAGCTCAACACGGGACAATACCTTAACTTCTTTCCGTGTTTCTACTGGCTCTTCTGTAGTCGTTGGATGGGTAGAAAACAATAAAGAAGAGTCGTTACCACCGAAACCAAAAGAGTTACAGAGCACGTTTTCCAACGTGACGCCCTGTTCACCTAAGGTCGGAGTAATACCCTTCTCCATCTGATGTGCCCAACCTAAGTTGGCTGGAACAAAATGATTCTGCATCGCTAAGATACAGATAACGGCTTCAATACTTCCTGATGCGCTTGTAGTATGACCCGTAAATGACTTTGTACTGGATATCAATGGGAGCTTATCGCCGAAGATTCGACGTAAAGAAACACCCTCACTTTGGTCGTTATTGGGTGTTCCTGTTCCGTGGGCATTGACATATTGAATATCTTTCGGACTGAGATGTGCCATATCCAAAGCCTCTTTCATAGCAAGATAAGCACCTTCCCCTTCTTCTGACGATGCCGTTTGATGGAATGCATCACAGGCATTTCCATATCCAGTAAGGTAAGCATGGGGTTTTACACCACGTTCATTGGCAGTCTCATCAGACTCTAACACTACGAAGGCAGCCCCTTCCCCTAAGTTAAGACCAGCCCGTGTAGCATCGAACGGACGACAACGCTCATGGTCAAGGATCATCAATGAGTTGAAACCATTGAGGTGAAAGCGAGATAAAGACTCTGTACCACCAGCGATAACGATGTCAGCTTGATGGTCTTTCAACAGTCGTGCACCAAACATAATGGCATTGGCAGCCGAAGAACAGGCTGTAGACAAAGTCGTTACTTCCGTGAAAATACCAAAGTAATCAGCCATGGTGTTCGTGCAACTGCCACAGTCATGATGCTGAAGGAAGGATACATTGTCATCTTCTTCAATATGATCGAAGCAAAGTTCAGTGATATCCATGCCACCAACGGTTGTACCAGAGACAAGTGCTATGCGCAGACTTTCACCCTTTTTCTTACGTACAAGGATGTCATCGACACTGATTCCTGCATCCGTTAACGCCTGGCGAACGGCTATGATACCCATCAGGGCTGTGCGACTCATCATCTGTGACACAGGGATTCCAGCCATCTCTTTCATCTGTTCGTTCGACAAATCAACCTCTCCTACAGGCAATTCACGATGAACTGATTGAAGATGTTTCATCATCCAATACCACTCTGCTTCGTTGTCAAGGACTCTAACACCTCTTGTTTGTTAAAGCCAATAGCAGAGATTATGCCTTCGCCAGTAACTGCAATATTCATTTTATTGGTTTATCCGTTCGCTATTATTACCCCAAAGTGGCTTTATTTCTTTCGGTTCTTGCTGACATAGTCGGCTATAGAAGCGACACTGGTGAAGATCTTCTTGCCTTCAGCAGGGTCAGCCAACTTGATACCGTACTTCTTTTCCAAAAGGACTATCAGCTCCAAAGCATCAATTGAGTCTAAACCTAAACCTTCACCAAAGAGTGGTTCGTTCTCATCAATGTCATCAGCGGTCATCTCTTCGAGGTTCAAAGCCTCTATAATCTCGTCCTTTAATTCTTTTACTAACTCGTTCATTGTCGTGTCTATTTTATATATGATATGATTTTTCTGTTTTATTTTTCTTTATTATACCTTGTTGATAGATACTATATACAAGTCGGCTTCATAGTGTTCACGGTCTTCATAATCTATCCATCCCGTCAACAAACTTGTTGTTTGACTGTCTAAGAAAGCTGTTTGTATCAATGTCTGCATCTGCTCTTCATTCTTTTCCGGAAGAATATAGAAAGATGTCTCACCGTGATAGCCATTGCGAATGGCAATCTCACCAGTAACAATATTCGGCAAGGTATACACGAAGACAGAAGGACTTGGGAAGTAATTGTCCTTATCTGCTATCGAAGCTAAGTACTTCTTATCAGAGGAGATAGATGAAGAGCGGTTGAAAAGCACCACTCCCCGACTCCTCTGAAGTTCTTTGATAGATGTTTCGTCAGCCTTTTCTGCCTGCAGCAAGAGTTCTGAAGCGATGAAACCCAACCGACACAGACCATCCATTTTATAATACTTTGGATAGTCTCCTATCATCTGTTTATAGATTGTTGTGAGCAGACTCTTTTCGTTTGGTTCACCTTTGACAGGGAGAAGTCGACCGTCAAGCCATGCTCCTTCAGGAGTAATACGCACATGATACGTCTTTCTGAATACTGAAGGAACAGGATCTGTCACCGCTTTTGCCTCATTCAAAGACAAAGAAGAGCTTTCAACAGACTTCGCGTAGAGGGTTGCATTGCATCCGCCGAAGCCTGAAAGCATCTTGATGAAGCCTGTCTTATGGGTTGAACTGTGCTCTGCAGACAGTATCACTCTACCAGATACGCCCATTTCTTCATATCCACGCGTCCCTAAGACAGTGTGATCATCGACAGATTTCATACAGAGGATGGTCTCAAAGACGCCTGCTGCACCTAAAGAATGGCCGATATAACCCTTTAAAGCATTGACAGGGACATCAGAAAGAGCAGCTCTCTGAATGGCAATAGACTCCATCTGGTCATTGAAAAGCGTAGCTGTCCCATGTGCATTGATGAAAGCTAAATCATCTTTCCCAACGCTTTCCATCGTCTGTTGCAAGGCCTCAAGCAACCCTTCTGCCGTCTTTGACGGTGCACTGATATGAAAAGCATCATTCTTTATATGTCCATGTCCTATCGTCCAAACCCGTTTATCAGACTTGTTAGTAGCCTGCTCACCAGCGGGAAGACGACTGCTCAATACCACTGTTGCTGCTGCTTCACCTAAATTAAGACCCTGACGCTCTATGTCGAAAGGTCTACAAGGCTCTGCTGACATGGCATTAAGTGACTGAAAACCAGAGATAATAAAGCGTTGAGGACAGTCAGCACCACAGACAACAACATGATCATACGTTCCTAACTGTAACAGTCGGGAGGCTAAAATCATTGCAGCAGAACCCGAGATACAGGCATTACACACCACCACTGGGCGTGTCGTAAAACCTAACCGAGTGGCTATTCGCTGTGCTGTCTCACCCAAATAAAGGTTTTCATCGGCATCCTTGCCTAATCCTTCTATCGCTCCTTTGGTAGAACTCAGAATGAACACGGAACGGTCATCAGCCACATGTATACCCGAAGCCTCAATGGCTTTGCCTGCAGAACGAAAGACTAAGTCTTCAAAATCAGCTGACATCAAGGATGCCATGAAGCCATCTGGGATGCCATCCGTCATTGGAGCATAGGCACGAATAGCCGACTTACCAGCCTTTACAGCCTGGTAATTATCCTCTGAAGTATCACCCAGAGGGGAGATAATATTATCAGCTAAAACGTAAACCATGATTTCTTCTGATTCTTTCCTACACACTATTACTTCTTATCCACCTGTTCCCAGCGTTCTTTCCACTGCTGATAAAATGGAGGATTGTCCCACACTAACTGGTAGTTGAGGTCCATAAACACCTGCACGGAATGTCCTGTTGCTATCAGACTATCATCTTCCGCATCATGAATCTCATAGTCAAAGACTATCTTTGCAGCCTCTGTCGGACGATAGATGATGTCTATACGAGGTGTCATCCCGTATTTAATTGGCTTCTTATAGTGGAAGGAGAGGTCGACCAATGGAGCAAAATAGCCATGATCAAAGAATCCCATATATTCCAATCCATACTTCTTTCCAAATGCTTCACGTGCATCTTCAAAGTAAAGAGGATAAGAACCATGCCATACAACATTCATGGAATCAACCTCACTGAAGCGGATTGAAAATGTTTTTGATGCTTTTAATTCTTTCATTCAATACTGGATTTCTTTCTTTTTCAAGCTTCTTCTTGCTCCTTAACGGCTATCTTTATCTCGGATGTGACGAGCACTTTATCACCGCATGTTATGCTTGCTTCAGCCAATGTCATACCAAACACTTCTTCCTTCACCTCTACACGCGTCGTTATAACGTCTCCTACATGGGGCAAATCAATGACCTCAAAGTTACGGACGGCACCGATAAAGCCTAATTGAATTCCTTTCTTGAGAATGTATTTATTGACATATCCTATACGGGCGGCGCAGGTTTGGGCGATATTCTCCATCATACCTGAAGCGGAAAAGCGGTCATCATCCACAAAGATGTTGTTCTTCTGTACCTCAGTCTCTGTGACAGTAAGTGTCTTATCGAAATGTATCAGTGTACCAATCATGACGAAAGGCTCCTGCTGTGGCAGTAACTCATGTACGTCGATTGCCCGAAGTGCAGCTTCAGAAGGATTCGCTACATCAAAATTTACCATCTTCTTTATCATCAACTTATCGTGACCAGAAGTCATAGAAATTAAACCATTGCAAAGGATACTGTCGCACTCTGTGTTCAAGTTCCTTCACATAACTGTCTGCTAACTGCTGTATCTGCTGTCGACGAGGTGCGTGCTTGTCGTAAGAAAGACGTGCTACATATACCTTATAGTGCTTAGCAGACGTCTTCATGACATTGACTGCGAGGACATCCAGCCCTTTCATCGTTGCCACAGAGAGTGGACCAGCAGGGAAACGAGCCTCAGCATCCATGAAAACAGACGTCACCGACTTAGCTGAACCAATGATCCTGTCGGCTGGCATGCTCATGATTTCATTGTTATCCAATGCCTCATTCACAAGGAAAAGGTGGCTCATATCCTCCTTAACGGGTATCATACGGATGTTATGATGTCCCAAAACCTCTTGTCTTCCTGCCATCACAGTGGCTTTTTCACCCCCAAAGACCAATGCATTGAATCGTTTTGTCTTTGAGATAAGGGAGTAACCCGCCACCTCATAACAACCTATATGAGAACTGAAGATCATGAATCCTTTCGGTTCTGACTCTAACAGACGGAAGTGTTCGTACCCTTCGATATCCAAATGGAAGTGCTTACCTGCAAAGACTGCAAAGCGATCCACCACTACTTGACTGAACAAACAGTGATTGATGTAAACACTCCATGCTGCACGCAAACGCCCATAGCACAAGCGGTGACGGTAGAAATGATAGGCTGAGGTCCTACTATGGTTGGTATTCAGTAGCAGACAGACTGGTATAACGAAGAGGGATGTGACTAAATAGACCATCCGCACATCCAACCAGCGCAACGATTGTATCAGCAATCGATGCATCCAGCCACTGCCATATGTAGTGTTAGCCAACCTTACTCTCTATATAATCGCAGAACTGTGACAAAGTAACGACTCCCTGCATCTCCTCTGGTTTGATCTTAAAGCCGAAGTTCTTCTCGACAATAACGACAATATCAACAAAGTCCAGACTGTCAATGCCAAGGTCATCCTTCAGCTTTGCTTCCGGTGCAATGTTCTCTTCGTCAATCTCCAGATCCTCTATGAGGAAGTTTCTTACTTTCTCTTCAATTTCTTTTCTTTCCATTATGTGTTATACTTTATGATTTATTTCAACTTTACTTCCAGTATTGTGTGTCCTTGACCGATACCATCATGGGTGTCAACAACTCTCAATCCAGCTCTATCAATCTGCTTTATCATGTCATCAGAGTGATACATCTTGCTGTTTCCATTTGCCATAACAGTGAAATAGACGCTTGTCATGGTCAGACATAGTGATGCCGGTTCATACTTTTGTCGGTCCCAGAAGGTCTCCATTATATATAAGGTGGAATCATTCTTCATCACTCTGGCTGCCCGAACAAGGATACTATAGATCTCTTCTTCTGAGAAACAGTCAAGGAACTGGCTCATCCAAATGGCATCCCAGCTTCCTTGTGGCAGATCATTGTGTTCGTCAAGAATGTTTGTGGGATACCCGTTGATGCGCTCTGCACCCTCTTTCCCCTCGATATTCTTCTTCATCATTCCAATCTGACCGGGTAGATCAACGATTGTAACATTGACTTCAGGGTCATATTCAACACAGCGCAAAGCAAAACGCCCTGTGTTCCCACCCACATCCATCAGGTGTTTGGGATGTTTACCGAACACGATCTCCAAAGCCTTATCAAAGGAATGGTCGCTATAGAAATGGTCAAAACCAAACCAACTATCCTGTACTTGCTTATCAAGTTTCGACAATCCTTCATAGATTGTTGGCCAGTCACCAAGGGTTTTCAGACCAGCTGGCTTTCCTTCCTTTAATGCTTCATCAAGAAAGAACATGCCCCGATAGTTGACATCATGATTGAAATCGATATTCACACGTGTAGCTGGGTCATTGAGTAGGAACCAACCTGTCTTGGATATGGTGTATCGGTCAGTATCTTTATTCACCAAAACAGTCCCTGCACTCAGTGAAGCTTCAAGCAAAACCTTCAAAGCATACTCCGAGAGCTGCGTCTGTTTCACCAATTCATCCAATGTCAAACCCTCCAGACTGTCACGCAGAGCATCCAAGATGCCCCACTTCACCATCAGGCGAGACACCTGAAAAATGACGGGACCCCATGCTATATACTCTGCAAGACGTTGTGCTTCACGAGCAGAGAGCTGTTCCTGAGTGTATCTATCACTCTCTGATTGGAATAGATTCATCCTTATTTATTTGCCTTTCTTATTTCTCTTATAAATAACTTAGCGAAAGATTCACCTAAATCATCCATCGGATCCTTAAATGTTATCGGATCATCATAATCGCCATCATCAGACTTAAACACCATTGTTGCCTTGATCTTTTTGGTACTTACTTCACGTAAATAAGCAATACCACTGATACTTCCGTCTTTATAAACGATCAATGGGGTTAGAACAAGGACATATTTTGTGGCTCTGGTATGAGTTGTTGCACTAAGATCATGTTTAAAACCTTCCTCATTGAACTCCTTTACGAAATAGTCCAAAGAGCGTTCTTTCCAATCACTCACTCTTCTTCCAAGGGCTAAGAAGTCCTTAAAAGGAAGATCTTTTTTGTATTTAATCCTGGTCAAGTCCAAACTGACGCCAATAGTCTTCTCACCTTTCAGGCAACTAAGACTACCACTCTCTAGCCTTACACTTGCAAAACAAGATAAGTTCAGAAGTGTAAAAAACATCAATATGATAAACTTTCTCATACCTTATATAATATAAAGGGGTATAATTACTTTGCCTTCTTTATCAGCTTCACAACTTGTTCAGCCAATTCGCGATAGGTTTCAATACGGCGCTTCTCATTACCGTAGCCTGCACCAGCAACTCCATCAACATCAATAACAGCAAATGGCTGCTTCGTGTTCTTCTCATAGAGGTTCATCAGAGCACTCATGTGAGCATCACCAGCACCAAAGCCAATGAGAACTGAGACACCAGTACTACCATAATGGAAGTCTTTCACCTCAATAACTATGGTGTAGTCTGCCTCACTCTTCTTATCCGTGATTGTCACACTCTTCGTCTTGTCATTGAAACGCTCCATGAAGTTTGCTTCTGCACGTTCAAGTTCTGCCTTATAATCACGCTCCCACTCTTTGCCTTTCTCTTTCAAGAAGGTCTTCACATCCTGTCCTTCTAATGTCGCATGGCTATAGTCCCAAACAACATAAACTTTTGCTTTTGAGGTCTTTAGTTTAGAAAGTGAACCGCTCTTTAATGTTACATCAGACTTAGCAAACAGACTCATCACGCAACACACTACGAAAGATAATAATAATACGACTCGTTTCATAATAGGTAAAATATAAATTAATAATCAAATAAATATCCTCTTAAATGTCTAAGCCTACTGATAATTCTATACCACCAGCATTACGGTTTACAGTCCCGAAACCCGTCTCAACCTCACAGTTCTGGAACGTATAACCGAGAGCTGTGCTGATACCAAACTTGCTATGACCGAAATAGAAGTGACATCCTACTTGTGGAGCGATGTATAACCCTTCACAGTCTCCTATACTATAACCGACTTTTGTGCTAATGTATGGAGAGAAATTCTTACGCAATGCCTTATGAAATTCCACACGTGTGTCTACGAAAAGAGGAAAGCTCCAGCTTTCACTGTCCCACCAATAATTAACGGCTACACCACCACCGACAAAGAATTCTGGGGTGATCTGTACACCATGGGAAGTGGAAAGGAAGCTACGATTCTCTTTCACATCACCTGTTCCAAACACATAGCCTTCTGAAATGAATCCTCTATAACGAGGGGCTTGCTCCCAACCATAGCTTTCACCACTCTGTGCATTTACTACTGGACTGTAAAGTATTACAGCGATAAGAACCAATAAGGTCTTTACATACGTTCTCATAATAATATAAATTAAGTTTTTAGTTAATCTTCATTAGGCTTTGACCTTCTTAATGACCAGGCAGAATTGGTTCCACCAAAGCCAAATGAGTTACTCAGTACGGTATTTACCTCGGTGTCAACGGTTGTTGTAGCAAGGTTCATCTTCTCTGAATGTTCATCAGGGTTCTCGAAGTTGATGTTAGGTGCTACGAAGTTATGCTGCATCATCAAGATACTATACACTGCTTCTGATGCTCCTGCCATCCAACACTCATGACCAGTCATGCTCTTGGTGGATGAGATGAGGGCATGTTTACCTTCAAACATACGGTTCAAAGCAATTGCTTCATACATATCTCCCTGGTGTGTACTCGTAGCATGGGCGTTGATATAGTCTATATCATCTGCTCCATGTCTGCACACTTCAAAGCCCGAGTCATGGCAATAACACTCCCTTCATCGGATGGTTGACTGATACCACCACCATTACTTGAGAAGCCATATCCAACAACTTCTGCAAGGATATTTGCACCACGTGCCTTCGCATGTTCATAGTCTTCCAATACCAATGACGCTGCACCACCACTCGGTATGAGTCCATCACGGTCTCTATCGAACGGACGACTGGCTTTTGTCGGCTCATCCATATGAACGGAGAAAGCACCAAGTGCATCAAATGATGCCATTGAGTAATAGTTTGTCTCTTGTGCACCACCGCAGAGAACCATATCCTGAAGTCCTTGCTTGATCATCATAAACCCTAAGCCTATGGAATGGCTACCACTGGCACAGGCTGAACTGACCGTGAAGTTCACACCTCGCAGATGGAAGATGGTACTGAGATTCATGTTCACCGTTGAGTTCATCGACTGGAAGATGAGTCCATAACCCAACATTGCTGAGTCATGTTTCTCGTCCATTATCTTTGAGGCTTCAATGACAGGCTGGGCTGAAGAGTCGTTACCAAAGATACAACCTACTTCATTCTCCCGCAGATAGTCATCCGTGATACCCGCTTGAGCAAAGGCTTGCAAACTAGACATGTAAGCATAACGTGCTTCTTCCGACATACCAGCACGTATATGACGGTCGAGCATCTTCTTCGTGATGACTGGTTCTGCAACGACACCTGTCAATGCCGAACGATAGCCATAGGTAAGGCGTTCTTCCTGAATGCCTATGCCCGACTTTCCTTCATATAATGAATTCTTTACCGTTTCAAGGTCAGTACCAAGACATGACCATATTCCCATTCCGGTTATTACAACTCTTCTTTCCATATTTCTTTTTTAGAAGTTAGGGATATCTCATAACTTCTTTCACTTCTCATTAAGTATATAATCCTCCATTCACATTTATCACCTCACCTGTAACGTATGCAGCTGCATCCGAAGCAAGGAACGCCACAACGGCTGCGACCTCCTCTGGCTTACCAAAACGCCCCACAGGGATGAGCTTCTTCAGTTCATCCTCTGGCAACTCCTTCGTCATATCAGTCTGTATGAATCCCGGCGCTACAGCATTTACGGTGATGTTTCGTGGTGCTACTTCCTGTGCCAAAGCCTTCGTTGCACCAAGCAGAGCAGCCTTTGCTGCACTGTAATTAACCTGTCCAGGCATTCCTTTCAGTCCTGACAGTGATGTCATATTGATGATTCTTCCTCCATGTCTACGTGGCATCATGTGTTTCAACAGTCGACGTGTGATATAGAAGAAACCATTCATATTCGTATCCAAAACACTGTGCCAGTCTCTTCCGACATCATAAACATGACATTATCCCTCCGGATACCTGCATTATTCACCAATACGGAGATGAATTCATCTGGATGAGCAGCTTCCCAACAATCAATAGCAGCTTCTATTGCCTTCGGATCAGCAACGTCAAAGGGCAGAAGTTCAGCATGACCACCTTTCTCCTCTATCAGTTGTTTCACTTCTTGAGCACATTCTGAATTAGAATGATAATTGATTATTATAGAATATTGTTCTGCTAAAAGCAAGGCTACAGCACGTCCTATTCCTCGTGAAGCACCGGTTATTAAAGCATATTTCATGTTTTATGAGCTTTTAGTTATTCGTAAATAGTATAAGGAATGCACCATATATTGTTATTTGTCGACAAAGGTATGACTTTTTTTTAAATTATATTATATCCCTTAGTATTTTTTCAGATTTCCCGTTTTACTATCTTCTCCTGAGATTAACGTACCAGATAGCTTTTATCCATTCTGAGAAACACACACATCTTTCACGCAACCTTGTGTTATCACACCCTCCCAATCCCCTATCTTAGTTTTGTTTTTAGTTGCTGTCACTTTTAACATTTGCAGTAACGGATTGAAAATTAGATAATTAGAACGCATAGGAAGATGACAGAAGTGACAGCAAATTTTCTTTCTTTCGTCTCCACCTCCATACTTATAGTTACACAGAACTGGAACAAATGAGTAGTTTCTTACCATCTCTACATACTGTTAGCTGGAAGTTGTGAGCAGAAATAAGCCTCTTTTCAAAACTGTCTGAATGAGTTCCAACAGTCGGGTACTCCCTCCGTCTGCATATATTCATACCATGACAAGTGGTAATTAGGAAACAGAGTAGTAGAAATGGAAAGTAAGTTTGTAGAAGCCTATGATAGAATACCACTTCAATGTATAAAAGACATTATTTTGAATGCTTCTGGCTTAAAGGAAGAAGAATTACGCAAAAACGTTAAAGCGCTTGTTCCTTTAAAAAAGATATCTAACTTTGCAACGCATTTAGAGCAAGTGCACTTGTTTGTTCCGACTTTCATACTGCACTTAAAAAAGAACTAAGAGGGATTACCTACGGGTAGTTCCTCGTTTTTATTTTATAATGATACGTGTGCAAAGATATGCATCCAAGTAACAACGTTTAGGCATTTTCTTAATAATCTAACGCGAGTACCACCCAAGGTAACATAATAGTAAAAATCCCTTCAAGTATACTCACCCACCACTTATCCTTAAGCAATGTAGCAAAGGAAGAGGCTGAGATTGTAATAAATGGTAGATATACAACCAGATACAGATAGAAAGGGGTGTTTTGTGCTATAGCTGTGATAAAGGAGACTAAAATGAAAATGAGAAAGGATATAATAACCCATATAAAGTAAAACAATAATCTACGTTCCATTTGTTATTTATCTATATTATAATTAACAGGTTCTCTAACACCTACGGATTTTAAAACAGAATCTATAAAATTTCCATTATTAGTGTGTGTAATAAAGTTAGGGCATAGATTGAAGGAAGAAACGAGAGACACCAGCCCCAACTGTGACTCTCCATCACAGCACAAAGAGACCTGTATCTCCTACACCACAACACCTCCTCCACCGTAAGACTTCATGTCCGCAGATTCCTATGTCATGTGTTATCTTAAGGCAAATATACAACTTTATTTTGTAAATGGGTATTTAGAATATGGGAAAACGAGGATGGATAAGGGTGCGTTGTGTGTTTAAATGTAACCAAACGAAAAGCATCAAAACCCCTAATTAAGTTTTGTTTTTAGTTGCTGTCACTTTTAACACTTCGTGTAATAGGTTTATATTCAGATGATTAAAGGCGATAACGGAGTGACAGAAATGACAGCAAAAACGGAAATGGTATACGGTAGGCTTTTGTCGTTGGATAGGAAAGGGCGACTGATAGTTATAAGATACGCCTGTTTTTGGTAAAACGCTCTGGTGCAGATCCTTGTAAACTTATCCGTCCTTCCAGATACCCACCGCGCCATTACGGACTAAGCAGAAATATATTTACAAGAGATGGAAGCTGCAAGTCCACAAATCCATGAGTCATGCAAAGCTTTCAGACTTGTATATCATTCTCTACCAAAGACTTACAAAAGTCTTTCTAAAAGGTGCCCTTTTACGCTGCAAAAGGACGTCTTTCACACCTCAAAAGAGCATCTTTTACCCTACGAAAGGGCATCTTTTGCCGTGTCAAAGTCCATCTGCTATTTTCAATTTATGAATCTTTATTACAACACTTCGAATGTCCTTGTTCTTTTCATAACAAGAGAGTATCTCTCCCTCTGCATTATTATAACAACACAATAGTCCGTTAAATATTATGCTGCATCATCAGCGAAACTAAATATATCATTTATCCTTTCTTTATTTAATGGCGTGTTCGGGCTTTTCTCGAACACGTCAATAATTCGTTGCGCGTAATAGGCATTGATCATCTTCGCTTTAAGGCGACCGATGGACGTACCAAGTTCCTTGCATATAATCTTCGCCACATTGAGTGCTGTGAATGAAGAGTTAAAAGCAAATTCAAGTTTTTTCTTGTCGCGTGCCTGACAATCGGTAAGACCTAGGAACTGCTTTGCGTCGCGAAAGCAAAACTCCTCTTGGAAACGT
>NZ_BAJX01000012.1 GCF_000613925.1 Prevotella histicola JCM 15637 = DNF00424 | reverse complement strand
ACCTTTACCTTTCATTAACCAATCCATATGTTGTGTCTGATAATGCAAAGATACTAATTTTAAAGCAAATCACAACACAACGCTTAATTTTTAATCGGGCTACCACGTTGTGTCTGATAATGCAAAGATACTAATTTTAAAGCAAATCACAACCCTTTCCAAATCATAAGAAAGCATAGAGAGTTGTGTCTGATAATGCAAAGATACTAATTTTAAAGCAAAGCACAACAATTCATCCATGCTCTTTTATATGCGCTTAGTTGTTGTTGCTACCACAAAGGTATGATTCCTGGGGCAGATAAATAATGCTTAACCCCCTAATAGAGTTTTGTTTTAATTTGCTGTCACTTTTAACACTTCGTGTAATGGGCTTATTTTTAGGAGTTTGTATGCCCAAAAGCGGTGACGGGAGTGACAGCAAATTTGTTTTTTGTCCCTTATATTCATTTTATTTTTTCATTTTTGGCATGCTATTTTCCGCATGTATTTAACATTTTTATGGTAAAAAAAAATGTGTTGATAGTTGTTTGCTAAAAGATAAAATACTATATTTGCGGCATAAATTTCTATTTACCGAGTTCGAAAATTACTATTTGAGCGGTTTAATACTGCCTATCTATTACTAATATCTAAATAATGTTGACGATGAGTCCATTAGACTATGTAAAGACTTTTAATGAGTTTCTGTGGAACAGTTTTCTCATGTATGCGCTTTTAGGAGTTGGTATTTTCTATACTGTCTACCTTGGTTTCCCACAAATTCGCCATTTGAATTTGGCGTTCAAGTATGCTTTTGGTCCCGTTTTTAAGAAGAGAAAGCCAGGTGAAAAGAAGGTAAACTCTTTCCAGGCATTGGCTACTGCCGTAGCAGCTCAGGTCGGTACGGGTAATATTGGTGGTGTTGCTACTGCCGTTGCCACTGGTGGTTTGGGTGCTATTTTCTGGATGTGGGTATCAGCTTTGTTGGGTATGAGTACTATCTTCTCCGAGGCTGTGCTTGCCCAGAAGTACAAGAAAGAGTTTCATGGTGAGACGGTTGGCGGTTCAGCTTACTATCTTTACTATGGTCTTGGCAGTAAGTGGCTGGCAGTTTTCTTCTCTGTTGCCATTGTCATAGCCCTTGGTTTCGTGGGTAATATGGTGCAAGCCAACTCTATTTCTATTGCTTTGACGAATGCTTTCCACATCCCATCTTATATAATAGGTATTATTCTGGCAGCTGTTGTGGCAGTTGTTGTCATTGGTGGACAGCGTCGAATCACTGCTATTGCAGAGCTTTTAGTACCTTTCATGGCTATCGTTTACATTGTCGGTTCACTGATTATCATCTATATGTTTGCTGATCAGTTGCCTTCAGTCATCCGTACCATCTTCCACGATGCCTTCTCTCTCCAGTCAGCAGCCGGTGGTGCAGCTGGTACAGTGATGAAGTATGCCATTCGTTATGGTGTTGCCCGTGGTTTGTTCTCTAATGAGGCAGGTATGGGTTCCACCCCACATGCACATGCTTTGGCTGATGTTAAGGATCCTTCAGAGCAGGGTTTCGTCGCCATGGCAGGTGTATTTGTTGACACAGTACTCATCTGTACCTCAACAGCTTTCGTCATCATGCTTACCGGTTCTTATCATAATACAGCATTGAAGTCGGTTGCTATTACGCAGCAAGGCTTCGAGATAGCTTTTGGTGAAGGTGGTATCATCTTCCTTGCCATCAGTCTTATCTTCTTTGCTTTCACCACGATTATCGGCTGGTATATGTTTGCTGAGATGAACATCAAGTTCATGTTTGGTAAGAAGGGAATCCTTGCTTATCGTGCATTGGTAGTAGGATTCGTCTTCTTGGGCTGTCTTTTCGCAGCTGATTTGGTATGGGAGTTAGCCGACACCTTCAATGGTTTGATGGTCATTCCTAACCTTATAGGTATCATCTTCCTTGCTCCACAGGTGAAGAAGATATACACTAACTTCTTAGCAAACCGTAAAAAGAAAAGTTCTTAAGGTTTTTAGCCATTATTTTTGTTATTCCTTGTTCATTGCAAAGCTTATAGCGATGAGTCTGAACAATGGACTTATTTAGGGGGGAATAATCCATGGTGAGTTGCGATAGTATTGCAACTCACCGCTTTTTGTTGTTATTTCTTATGCTTTATAAGATTATTCCATGTTCTCTTTATTGTCATTTACTAATCATTGCACACTCATGTGCAATCTACTGTTTAATTCACAACAAAGTGAAGGATAATCTTTAGGTTATTTGCTTACAATCATCAAAAAAAGCGATGACCTTCACAGGCGATCGCTTTATCTTTTGATAGGCATTAGTCTTCTAAGGTAAAAAGATTGTTTTCAGGATAACGATACAAAGATATGGTATTTTTTCGTTACACACAAACTTTATTTCGTCTTTTTTTCGTTGTTTTTTTTGTGTGCGAACACATTGTAACTCTTTGACTATCTGTCGTGTATGAGATAAAATTTTATTGATATTTTGCGCCTATTTTGCTCACTTTAGCTTCTGCTTTCTAGCTCTTTTGTACCTTACGATGGTGTAGATGGAGTAATGGGGTGGGGCTTCCTGGTATTTATTCTTTGGTGTTTTGCCTTTCACGTTTATAGTCTTTGCTATCCCAGTTCAGTGTCTATACCTATTTATATTTATAGTCATTGCTATCCCAGTTCGGTGTTTTGCCTTTCACGTTTATAGTCTTTGCAATCCTTGTGCAGTATCCTTGCCTTTCACGTTTATAGTCTTATCTAATCCTGTTTAGTATCTATACCTATTTATATTTATAATCTTTGCAATCCTTGTGCAGTATCCTTGCCTTTCACGTTTATAGTCTTATCTAATCCTGTTTAGTATCTATACCTATTTATATTTATAATCTCTGCTATCTCGGTGCAGTATCTTTGCCTTTCATGTTTATAGCCTTTGCAATCCTAGTTCTGTGTCTATACCTATTTATATTTATAGCCTTTGCTATCCTTGTGCAGCACATTGTCTGTCACGATTCCAGCTCTTTGTAGGAATGGCGCATGAAGTAATAGCATGTAGGAGTGATGAAGATAGCGAGTAAAGCCATGGCGCCAGTGAGGAAGAACGAACCCCATAGCAGGTCAACGTTATCAAGTATAGCGATGAGAGTGATGTATACGAGGTTGAAACCATTGGCAAACATGATTTCCAGAAAAGCCATTACAGCCCAGTGGTGATTGCTCCACCGCCATGTCAACAGACTGCTTACGAGATAGAAACCAGCGATAGGGCTGGCGTAGAGGAGCATCTCTCCGTCCACCAGCGCATGCAGATCAGCGTTTAAGAAAGCAATGATTGCCTGATTGATAATAACCAACAGAGCAACCATCACAAGGTTTATGCGTATGAAACCCTTGAATGGTTGCCCCCATTTAATAGTTCTTTTGCCCATAGGCATACGATTGTGTAAGCCCTTAACGCCAGTTTACTTGTGTTATTCTGTTGCCCTTGATCGTAGCAGAGATAACATAATTGCGTTTCGACTTACCACCTTGACGGTCGATATCCAGCGTTGCAGGAACCTTTACCTTCAGCTCTTCGTCGTTGTCACCCTCCTTTGTTACTTCAGCAGGTGAGCCCAGATGCCAGTTAATGGTCTTCACATCAGCCTGGTAAAGTTTGTCTTTCATATACTTCTGAATATCTTTTGCCGTTGCACCACCTGCTCCTAAGAAGTTCAGTTGTGATGCTACAGCCCCTGCAATCTTATCACTGCTCTTGCTGTTCATACCCTGCAACAACTGGCGCAGCACGCTAACCGCCTTTGATTTGTCACCTTCTGTTGCCGTATGTACAAGCAAAACCTTCAGTTTCTCGTCTGCTTCCTTGCTATGTGCACCATTTGGATGTTGTGCTTTATAGCCTAAGAAAGCGTCTTCGCTGCCCTTTGCCACTGCAGCAGCCCAGTCAATCTCGTCAATCTTAGCAAGTAATTCCTTGCGATGAGGCGTGTTAGGGTGCTTGGAGAGATATTCCTGATAAGCCTCCTTAGAGTTACTTGTCATCATGCTTGTCCACTCCTGCGTGTCATTCTGTAGCGAATTCAACCGTGCAGAGATACTGTCACGATGCGTTTTCGGTGCATCAGGATTGTTTTCCAGGTAATCCTGCAACACGGTTGGTTCATTACTGCCAATCGCCTGTGCGTAAGCATCCTGCTCTTCGTTGGTTCTGTTCTTGTTAACTCCCTGATTATAGAGGAACAACAGTATACCTGCCGTGATGATAGCGATGAGCAGTGAGATGGCAAGCGAGCTGTGACTGCGTTTCTGTTGCTTCTGTTTTTCGTCGTCGTCATGGTTCTTTACGACTCTTTCAGCAGCTGCTATGACCTCCTCATCGGCGTTATCGTCCATGATGAAGTCGGCATCCACCGTCTCTTCCTCGTCTTCATTCTCCTTCTGGGGAGCCTCTTCGTTGTCCGTTGGTTCGGTCATTACGACCTCCATTGGTATCTGTTCTTCAGTTGAATCAGCTGGTTCTACGGGTTTCTGCATGGGCTCTTCCTGTGAAGCTGACCCCATGTCATGGTGCCCTGTCTCCGTATGGTGGCAGTTCGGACACATCCCTTCCTCCTTGAGATAGAGCTCTCCACAGTTGGAACATTTGATGAGATGTCCGGCAATCTCTACGCCACAGCTTGGGCATACAGGTGCCTTATCGCTCACTTGATGGCCACATTCAGGACATTTAATTATCATTTTCTTTAGAGTATCTTATTCGTTAGTGTGATGGTTAAAAAAGTCTGATGATGCCAGACGGCGTGTCTTATCGCCGTCGTCGGTATCTTAGTTCGCGCATACTGTGCTTTCCCATGAGTCGGCTCTTGTCCACATAGCCGTTCACACCGTTGATTCTGCCTTTTCCGGTGTACTGCCATGCAAAGATGTCTCTGCCGTCCTGCAGCACGGGTTCGCGTGTTGTGTACTGCGCAATGAATAGTTTATATCCGTCCAATGCCCCACTGAGGTATCGGTCATAGAAGTTCGTGTAAGTGTAAACGAGCGGTCGTACACCGTATTCCTGCGTCATGAGCACGAGGAATTTCTGCAGACTGTCTCGTAAGTCCTCCCTGCTTAGTCCGCCCGTTGTCTCTATGTCGACCATAGGAATGAGGTCTTGATCCTGCGGACGGCACTGCATGCGGAAGTTCCTAAGCTGTTCTGCCTGTGGCTGAGCAGGCCGATAGAAGTGGTATGAACCCACGTTCATACCGTATCGTTGTGCTGCCTCGATGTTATCAAGGTAACGTTGGTCGATTCTTGAGCCTCCTTCTGAAGCTTTCAGATATACGTAATTAAGCTTATGGTTGCTGTTTTGAGCCACAGTCTCCCACCATACATCACCCTGATAATGACTCATATCCAGTCCGTGGATATGGCTGCAGGTGTCTTCACATTGTATGTTGTATTGTGCCTTTGCGTTGTTGAATGTGAGTAGACAAGTTATGATAATTAATATATATTTAATCTTCATACATGCAAAGTTACTGATTTCTATTGAAATAGAAGTAGTAAAGGTGGTTATATTTGGTTTTTTTAAGTCACTGGCAGCCTCTTCTTCATGAATAGGGTGGGTCGGGGGCGACGGGAATATGTGCTTTTTTGCCTCTGTTTCCGTAGGGAAGAGCGTGGGGGAAGAGTGATTAAATGCGGCTGAATGGTTATTTGTTATCCGTGATGAAATAACCTTACAAATATCAGAAGGGTGATGATTGCAAAATGAAGGATAATCGTGAGAAATCGTCTTTGTAACCTTCAAGATGTCAAGGGGTTATAAAGAGGCTTGTAAAAGGTGCCCTTTTGCGCTGCAAAACATGCCCTTTTACACATCAAAAGATGCCCTTTTGCAATGTAAAAGGGCGTCTTTTAGAAGGCAAAAGGGCGTAGATGGGGAAACGAAAGGGAAAGAACTTTACAAATAAAGCCTCCCCAACCCCCTCCGAAGGAGGGGATGTGAGAGGAAACGGTGGGATAAGAAAGGAGGGGATGTACCTGGCGGGAAACGGAATGATGTGTGTTGGGGATATAGAAGGGTGGAGAAGACGGAGTTATAGGGTATTTATCCATTCGCAAAAGTCAAAAGATTAGAATCCAAACTATTGGCTTATCACATTTAGATAGTCTGTTTGTCAATTTGTGAATACGTCAACTGAGCACATAACTCGTCTGCTTATCAACTTGTAAACACGTCAACTCAGACTTCTAATTTGAACATATAGAAAGATAAAAAAGCAATTCGGAAGAAAAAAAGGTAAACGCGAAAAACGGTAAAAAGCTGCTTTGAAGGGTAAAAAATAAAAGAGTAAAAAGGCAAAACGGTGTGCCCAATTACTCTTTATAGGATGTAACCAAGTTGGTTATGTCGTGTAAACACGCTGGTTCTATGATGAAAACACGTGCAATGTGTCATGTAAAAATGCCTGTACCCCATATGATGATGGCGTAACGGATGGCTTTTCCGATGGTCATACTGAGGATGGTGATGACGATATTGGCACGTGTCAAACCCAAAACGACGGTGATAGCACTACCGATGATGGGCAGAAAAGCAAAGAATCCCATCCATGAGCCACGGCCCGACATGAACCGTTGGGCACGATCAAGCGACTTCTGACTCACATGGAAGTAACGTTGTAACCACTCCAACTTGCCCATTCTGCCTAAACCATAGTTGATTAAGCCGCCCAAGACATTACCCGTTGTACCATAGATGAGCAGGAGAACGGGGTCGAGTCCGCTTGCTATCAGACCCACCAATACCACCTCACTGCTGAAAGGGAGTACACTTCCGGCAAGCAAAGCCGAGAGAAACATACCCCAATAGCCGTAGTCTAAAAGGATGTGTGTAAGAAAATCCATAAGTTATAGAGCGTTATGAGGATGGCAGAGACTGATAGAATCTTGAACATCCAGTTTGTTATCCTTCCGTGTGTCAGTGCAAAGAAATGGGCTATGAGAGGTGCCGCGGCAACAATCAGTACGCCGATAAGGGCATCATAATGCTGTGGTTGCAGGAAAAGAAAGGCTGTTGCAATAAGGAAGATATTGATGAAAACCTGATAAAAGAGTCGGGTTCGGATACTGTCACTTCGCTTCTGGTCGAGGAAATGGATGATACCTATCAGTCCACAAAGCAACACATAAACCAAGAGTATTATCCTGTTGGGTGTCAGTATGGTTAGGTCGAAGGGATTACCGAACACTGCCAGCTCGCAGAAATGGTCTATGAAGGTCATCAGGTCGCCCCTCATGGCAAGGTAAGCGGTGTAGAACCAATAGGGAAGAATGATGCCTAAGAGGGATGCAACGAAGTTCCGAAGACTCATCGAGAGCAGGTTTACACGCATGATAAGCACAGGAAGGGGAGGAAGAAAAGCACTTGTACCCATTCAATGCTTGCCGCCCCGATACAAAGGAAGGCATAAAACGTGTGTCCGGGAGACTGAATGTCCTGGTAAGAACGGAAGGCGAGGGTGTAAAACCCAACGAATCCGAGCATGACAAACGCCATCTGGTGGGACGGAAACAGGAAGACGGGTATGGTTGCCATTACAGCAAAGGCACAAGAAACCATCCTGCTATAGATGCGGATGAGGGCATTGGCATTGTTCAACTCCACCATCAGATAGGTTGAAAGGAGCGCAGTGCCGCCTGATAGGACGACGTTTCGGGTGTGTAATGCCGCTATTAACCAAACAATAAAAGCCGTTGACACTACTATGGATAGTGTCCAACGGCTTTCGGATATCCTGTTTTGTATTCTTTTCTTTTGCATAATCGTAAGCGGGATGTGGCTGCTCACGGTGTCATCTGCCTCTGCAGACCCTCAGCAGTGTGCCCATCCCGTAGTCAGAGAGCACTCTCTATAGGTCCTGACCAATGTCTCTTCTGAAGTATTTATCCTTAAAATCAATCTTCTGTGCGGCATCAAAGCTCTTGCTCAGTGCCTCTTCTTTGTTGCTTCCATAGGAAGAAACGGCGATGACACGCCCTCCTGCGGTGACAATGTTACCGTCTTTGAGAGCTGTGCCACTATGGAAGACAACGGAATCTGTTACGTTTTCAATGCCAGTGATGGGGTAACCCTTGGCGTATTTCTCTGGGTAACCACCGCTGACGAGCATCACACAGACGGCAGAACGACTGTCGAATTCCACCTTCCGGTCGTTGAGATTGCCTTCTGCAACCCCTTCGAAGAGGTCGACAAGGTCGCTCTTCAGGCGGAGCATGACGCTTTCTGTCTCCGGATCGCCCATGCGACAGTTGTATTCGATGACCATTGGCTCGCCTTCTACATTGATAAGACCGAAGAAAATGAAGCCTTTGTAATCGATGTTCTCGGCTTTCAATCCCTCAACAGTAGGTCGGATGATGCGGTCTTCCACCTTCTTCATCCACTCTTTCGTGGCAAAAGGAACGGGAGTAACGCTGCCCATGCCACCCGTGTTGAGCCCTGTGTCATGCTCACCGATGCGCTTATAGTCCTTAGCCTCAGGCAGAATCTGATAATGAGAACCATCCGTCAGGACGAAAACAGAGCATTCTATGCCAGAAAGGAACTCCTCTATGACGACTTTAGCAGACGCATTGCCAAACATTCCACCCAGCATCTCACGCAATTCGTGCTTTGCCTCTTCCAGAGTTGGTAGGATAAGAACGCCCTTTCCGGCTGCCAGTCCGTCCGCTTTCAGTACGTATGGCGCCTTCAAAGTCTCTAAAAAGCGCATTCCTTCTTCGATGGTTGTACCGTCAAAGGTCTCGTAAGCAGCTGTAGGAATGCCATGTCGCTTCATGAAAGCCTTGGCAAAGTCCTTCGAACCTTCCAATACAGCACCTGCTTTCGATGGTCCGATGACAGGGATTGTGGCTGTGCGAGCATCTTCCTTGAAGGCATCATAGATACCATTTACCAATGGATCTTCCGGTCCAACGACCACCATGTCGACCTTCTCCTTGATGGTAAAGTCCTTGAGACGGTCGAATTCGTTTACACCAATGGCTATATTCTCGCCAACTTCAGCCGTTCCAGCGTTTCCTGGAGCGATGAATAGCTTGCTACACTTCGCACTTTGTGCGATCTTCCATGCTAAGGCGTGCTCTCTGCCGCCGCTTCCTAAAAGCAGTATTTTCATAAATCGTCGTCCCAACCCTCTGACATGAAGGTGTACAGGCTTACTGTACGTGGGTTGTTATATTGTTGTTAATATTAAGATGTGTCTTTGTTCGTAATGTCTGGCGGGGTACGGAACACCGCCAGACAGTCTTTGATTGACTATTCAGCCTTCTTTTCTGCAGGTGCAGAGAGCGGCTTGAGATAGTCCTCGAAGTACTGAGTGATACGGTCATGCAGGTGTACACTCTGATGACCACGCATGTTATGCGGCTCACCCGGATAGACAAAGAAGTCGGGTTGTGTACCAGCTGCGATGCAAGCCTTGAGGAATGAGTAGGCATGCTGTGGTACTACGACAGGGTCATTCAGCCGATGATGATCTGAAGCTTACCCTTCAGATCCTTAGCCTTGGGCAGAAGAGAGGTCTGAGCATAGCCTTCTGGATTGGTCTGTGGGGTATCCATGTAACGTTCTCCATACATAACCTCATACCATTTCCAGTCAATTACTGGTCCACCAGCCACTGCTACCTTGAAGACATCAGGATAATTGGTGATAAGAGAGATTGTCATGAAACCGCCAAAGGACCATCCGTGTACGCCAATACGGTTCTGATCAACGTATGGAAGAGACTTAAGATACTTCACACCTTCCATCTGATCCTTCATTTCCTGTTGTCCAAGATGGCGGAAAGTAGCCTGTTCGAAAGCCTTTCCACGGTTATCACTGCCTCTGTTGTCCAATATGAAGAGTAAATAACCTTTCTGTGCCATGTATGTTTCCCATCCTCTTGAGCCCCAATGCCACGTTGCATCTACGTTATGAGCATGTGGTCCGCCATATACATAGATAACTGTTGGGTACTTCTTTGTAGGGTCGAAGTCGACAGGTTTCACCATTCTCCAGTAGAGATCGGTCGTTCCGTCAGCTGCTTTGATGGTTCCATTGCTGTATTCAGGCACCTTATATCCCTTCCAAGGGTCTGGAGCCGTGAAATAATGATGGCGTTGTGGCTTCGTGTTCAGTGTGATGAACTCGTAAGCATGGGGCACTGTAGGCTCGCTGTAACTGTCAATCAGTGCATCGCCAGCCGCATTGAGGCGTGCATAATGGTATCCCTTGCCATTGTCAAGGAGTGTTCTCTTGCCCGAATTGACGTCAACCATCCACGTGTTACGCTGTATTGGGTTGCATTCACTGGATGCATAGACGATGCTTTTCAGCTTTTTGTTGAAGCCCAAGACGTCTAATACAACCCATTTTCCGCTTGTTAACTGTTTGATCTGGCGTCCTTCTTTATCGAAAAGATAGATGTGATTGTAGCCATCCTTCTGAGTTTGCAGGATGAACTGGTCCTTGTTCCATGGTAAGAACTGGATAGGATGAAGTGGTTCAACGAACTTCTCATCCGTCTCATGGTACAGTTCTTTCAGCTTAGCACCTGTTGTTGCATCGTAAGAAACCAGTCTGCAATCGTTCTGATCACGGTTTACTTCAAACATATAGATGGTCTTCTCATCTGGACTCCATGCTATATTCGTGAAGTAACGGTCGGTAGGATCACCTGCTTGGAGGTAGATTGTCTTGCCAGTTGACAGGTCATAGACACCCACAGTGACCTTGTGTGAGGTCTCTCCTGCCATAGGATATTTGATAGGATCAGCCTTTGCAGCACGTGATTCGCCCTTGGCTGGCTTCCAATCAAGCTCTGGAATGTCAACAAGTGGATAGTCATTAACCATGCTTTGGTCCATGCGGTAGAAGGCAAGACGGTTGCCTTTCGGACTCCAGAAGAGTCCTCCGTTGATACCAAACTCATCCCTGTGGACGCTTTGTCCATAGACAATATCACGTGAACCATCCTTTGTCAGCTGATGATCTGTGCCGTTTGGGTCGGTAACATAGAGCTGATGATCCAGAACATAAGCCGTTGCCGCCGATGATTGGTTCCAATCACGAGCCTGTGTGTTCTGCTTTCGCTCCTGTTTCTTCTCTGTTTTATGAGTCTTGAAGTTGACAAATATATCCTCATGACCGTTCTGTACAAGTGCAATAGGGCGGTCAGCATATGGGAATTCAACGTTGTAAAGGTGGCGGATCTTATCCTCTGATGCCGTCAAACCAGCCCATTCATTGATGTCATCGAGGGTGAATAGTTTTGTTTCTTTGCCATTGGCAGGGTCAATCAGTGAGCAACTGTTAAGCTCCTGGCGCACAGGCTTGCTGCCCCACCACGTCAGATAGCGTGCCTCAGGGCGCATACTGTAGAAGTTTTTACCACCAAAGTTCAGGTCTTCGAGCGTAAATTGTTTCTGTGCCATACTATTAGTAGGACTGAAAAGTCCCGTAAGAGCAAGGAGCCCTACGAGACTAATAAAAGGTTTAATCTTCATCATGATATATGTTTTTGTTACGGAATCCTCCGCGTTTGTTAGCCTTATCAAAGCGTTTGCCACCAAACTTACGGTCGTCATCACGGCTGAAAGAGCGCCGATTGTCTCGTCCTTCCTTGTTCCATTTGCCGTTACGTCTGTCGTCATGTCTATCATCATTGCGGTCGAAGCGTGGCTTTCTGCCACCCCGATCATCACGGAATTTACTTCCAGAGAGTCTGTTTCGCTCTAAACTATGGAACGTAAAGGAGCGTATATCAGCCTCTGCATTCTCTTCATTCTCGTCAAGTCGCTTCTTAAAGTCGCGTTCTTTCTTGAACCGATGCTTCTGTGCCATCTCCTTTTTCTCCTCTTCTGTCTTGATGATGCCGCCCTCTTGGCGGAATTCTTTCATCTTTCCATCAAAGAGTTGATAGCGTCTGAACTCACATTCCAGCGATCCGTTGTATACAGGAATCTTGATACTGGGCTTCAATCCAATCTGTCTGAAGCACTCTTCACGGTAGGATAGGATCCAAGCTTCGTTTCCCATGAACTCATGTTTGAGTCTTTCACCTATCATTTTATATGTTCCAAGGAGGTTAGGAGTGGATATTCTCTCGCCATAAGGAGGGTTCATGATGATGATACTCTTCTCTTTTGGCTGTGTAAAGTCCTTGAAATCCTGCTGTTCGATGGTCACATAACGTGAGAAACCAGCTGCAGCGACATTCATTCGGGCTGTGTTGACAGCTTTCATATCCGTGTCGTAGCCATAGATATGGTGTGTAAACTCACGTTCCTGTGAGTCATCATTATATATACTGTCGAACAAATCCTGATCAAAGTCAGGCCATTTCTCGAATGCGAACTCCTTGCGGAACACGCCAGGGGATATGTTTCGTGCTATGAGAGCAGCCTCAATGGGTAGCGTACCAGACCCACACATAGGGTCAATGAAGTCTGTTTCACCCTTCCAACCCGTCATTAGAATCATTCCTGCAGCCAGAACCTCATTCAAAGGAGCCTCTACGCTTTCCTGACGGTAGCCCCTGCGGTGCAGAGATTCCCCACTTGAGTCGAGTGAAAGGGTAGCATTGTCTTCAGCAACGTGTATGTTCAGGCGAATATCTGGGTTACTAACAGAGATATTTGGGCGTTCTCCGGTGTTCTCACGGAACTGATCAACGATGGCATCCTTCACCTTATATGTTACGAAACGTGAGTTCGTGAATTCTTCTGAGTACACTACTGAGTCCACAGAGAAGGTCTTTCCCTTCAGAATATACTTACTCCAATCAATCTTCTTCACCTCCTCATACATGTCTTCAGCACTGCGTGCCTTGAAGTGTGCGATAGGTTTCAGAACGCGGATAGCGGTATGTAACTGGAAGTTTGCCCTATACATCATCTCCTTGTCGCCAGTGAATGATACCATTCTGCGACCGATCTGTACGTTGTTTGCTCCTAATTGTGTCAGCTCTTTGGCCAAGACTTGCTCCAAGCCCATGAAGGTCTTGGCGATGAGTTCAAATTCTTGCATTAATGTTTTATTTTATTTGGATAGGCATTTGTTAGTAAAATACGGTGTATTTCATATGCCTCCGCCATAATCATAGTTAATATCGAGGATATCGGTTTTGTTCTGTTTGTATTTTTTCGACCGTGGTTTCATGTCCCGTGTCACCCAAACATTGGCGCCAATGACAGCCCCTTTGCCTATGGTGATACGTCCTAAGATCGTTGCATTGGCGTATACAATGACGTTATCTTCCAATATTGGATGGCGTGGAATACCCTTGATAGGCTTTCCTTCCTTATCTAATGGGAAGCTTTTTGCCCCGAGTGTCACACCCTGATAGAGCTTTACATGATTGCCAATGACGCATGTAGCCCCGATAACGACGCCCGTCCCATGGTCAATAGTGAAGTGTGTTCCGATGGTTGCAGCCGGATGAATGTCTATTCCAGTCTCAGAATGTGCCATTTCGGTGATCATTCTTGGATGAGTGGTACGTTTTCCAGCACTAATTCATGTGCCAATCGGTAGTTTGTGAGTGCTTTGATGGCTGGATAACAGTCTATTACTTCCCCCAGATTGGCTGCCGCCGGGTCACCATCAAAGGCTGCCTGCACATCAGTTGACAGTATCTTGCGCAGTTTAGGTAGCTTTAGGATGATGTTTTCAGCAATCCTTTCTGCCTCTTCCTGTAGGCAACAGCGTGTGTCAGCAGCATTGGCGCAGTGGCAATCCTCGTTGAAACAGAGTCCAGCCATCACCTGTCTGCAGAGCAGTTTGTACAGCCTTTCCGTGTCAACTCCTATGCGATACCTTATGGTTTGTATGTTTACGGATGTCATTCCATAGAATCCTGGGAAGAGAATAGAGCGTGTCAACTCAATAATCTCTTCCAATTCCTTTGACGAAGGAAGTGGATCTCCATCACGATGTTCATGGAAGAGCCCTTGAAGTGTTTGTGGTTTGGAAAGCTCATCCACTGTTTTGGTGAGTTGCTGAGTGAAGTTCTGGCTACTCATTGACTATTATATAAAATATATAACTACTCTGCAAAGATAATGATTATTATTGGATATTTGTGTTTTCGTTCGGGAAAAATGTACTAATTTTGCAGTTACTTCCACTAAGGAAACGTATTTAGGTGATAACATTCATAGTAAATCAATGAAGTCAATATTTCTTTCTCGCCCTCTCGGCGTACTGGTGTTTCTTTTTGTTTGTATTGTTTCAATGGCTCACACGGGCTCCCGTCGGTCGGAAAAGGCGGTAACTCGGCATTATGATGGTATTGATGTGTCGCATCATCAGGGCATCATCAATTGGAAGGAAGTGGGTCGTGACAAGCAGATTCGCTTTGTTTATGTGAAGGCAATGCAGGGTACTTCGATAACGGATGAGTATTATCTTCGTAATATGAGGGGTGCTCGTGAGCAGGGATTGCGCTGTGGTTCTTATCATTTTATGTCTTCCCGATCGTCTGTTCGGGCACAGTTTCGCCATTTCAGGGCTATGATGAAGCGTTGCCGACAGGACCTTATACCGATGATTGATGTGGAACGTGAGGGTGTAAAGGGCTGGTCACGCAAGCAGGTGCAGGACAGTGTGGCGCTCTTTGCACGACTTGTAAAGAAGTATTATGGTAAGAAACCACTTATCTACTCGCAGGTAAACTTCTATAATTCACATCTTGCTCCACGCTTCAATACGTACTTTCTTTTCCTTGGAAAGTACAATTCGCGTCGTCCAGAGATAAAAGGTGCAGGCAGACATAACATCTGGCAGTTCACGGAACGAGGCAAAGTGCGTGGCATAAAGGGGCATGTGGACCTCGATAGGTTTATGTCTGGTACCTCGTTGAGGGATATTAGGTTGTGAAAGGGCGGCCTCTGCACCAAAAAAGGGCGGCCTTCACACCAAAAGATGCGGCCTCCCCAAGCCCCTCCAAAGGAGGGGATGTCCAATTAGATGAGGCTGTTTGAACGTGGAAAGGTGAGGGGTTAAAAGTGAAAAATGAGCTTTTGAACGATGGAAAAGTAAAAGTGTAAGAGGTTAAAATGGTTTCTTGAACAGTCGAAAGGTGAAAGGATAAAAGTGTATTGTGAGCTTCCGAATAGCTATAAGGTGAAAGAATAGAACAGTAAAAGGCAGGGAAGGGGAGGTAAAAGAGTAAAGCGGAACGATGAAGAGTCATCGTTCCGCTTTTTATTTTGTTGAATGTGAGAGTCGTATTTGACTGTGTTCTTGTTGTTTATGTGTCTCTTTTAAAGCACAGTTAGCAACAAACTCGTTGGGACATTCGCTCCTCTAAAGGGATTAGGATAGACTGTTTTTAGCCCAGATACTTCATCAGCACACGTGCATTGCCACTCTCGCGAATCTTTTCGATGGCTTTTTCACGTATCTGACGTACACGTTCACGGGTCAATCCCATCTCTGTACCGATCTCTTCGAGTCCTTTTTCCTGGCAACCGATACCGAAACACTCCGTGACAATCTTTATCTCGCGATCTTTAAGTGTGTTCTGAAGAACGGCACGCAGGTCATCAGACATTGATTCAAAGTCTACTCCACGGTCAGTACGTGAGTCATCACCTGATGAAAGCATGTCACTCATTGAGTTATCATCGTCATCGCTGAACGGTGCATCAATGCTCATGTGATGGTTATCAGCACTCTGACTCTGTCGGATCCGTGCTTCGTCAATGCCAGTTAGCTCTGCCAGCTCATGTATAGAAGGCCTACGGTTGTGCTTTTGCACGAACTCATTGGTCACTTGATTAATCTTTGAGATAGCTCCAACTTGGTTCAGTGGGAGACGAACGATACGACTCTGCTCAGCAATAGCTTGCAGAATACTCTGTCTGATCCACCAAACTGCATAAGAGATGAACTTAAAACCGCGCGTTTCGTCAAACTTCTCAGCAGCTTTTACCAGTCCAATGTTCCCTTCATCAATAAGGTCTGTAAGCGAAAGTCCTTGGTGTTGATACTGTTTAGCTACGGAAACGACGAAGCGAAGATTAGCTTTTATCAGTTTCTCCTTGGCACGTTCACCTTTACGGCCGCCCTTATGGATCTCCTGAGCCAGTTCAATCTCCTCATCAACGGTAATCATTGGTTCACGACCAATCTCTACAAGGTACTTGTCAAGAGCCTCACTTGATCGGTTGGTGATACTTTTTGAAATCTTAAGTTGTCTCATGAATTGTTTACTATTTCCTCCTTAAATATAGCTGGTTTCCGTTATCCTAATTCTCGATACGGCGTGCAAAGGTACATATAAAGAGGTGAAAAACCAAATATAACAGGTCTGAATTTGTATCTTTTATGCTTTTTTATGTATAAATAGACCTAAATGCCCTTCATACTTTATCTCAGATGATGAAATACCCATGCGTCTGTTTTTAACAAATGATTTTACTTTCAGCAAATAATTAACGAACGTTTGTGGTGTTTATTGTGGTGAAGTGAGATTTTATTCTTTATTATTTGTTTTTCAATCGGTGCTTCCTCTTCTTGCGTTCTTTGGTCTTGTCATGCTGAAAAGAGGATGTTTTCTGTTGTTATGAAATATGCTTACACTTTTCGGTATGCCATTTCGTGAAAATCAAAGGATTATGTGTTTTTATTGGGTTTGTAATCTTCTGTGATTCAAATACTTACAAAGTGGGAAGTGAAAGACGCCCTTTTGCATTGTAAAAGGGCGTCTTTTACATGTCAAAAGGGCATGTTTTGCAATGCAAAAGGGCATCTTTTACAATGCAAAAGAGCCTCTTTTGTTTTCCGATTCTGATTTTTTCTTACAATGAAGGCATCTCTTTTGGTTGCCCGTCTGTGCCTACTTGGTTTTCCATCGAGCGTGGGTCGTAAGGTGGGATAGGGTGCTATATGTATAAATAAGGTGTAGAAACAGTAATTCTTAACATATATTTTGTATAAAATTACATCTTTCTTTGCCGTCATATAAGGTAAAACCACTAACTTTGCAACTGCTACTAACATCAGATACCATATCCTTTTGCATTGTGAAAGGATGACTGAAAACGACATACAAGACCAATAACTCAGTGTAATTGAAGGTTTTATTTTGAAGCACTACATGCTCTTCGGCATTGAGATTGTGGAACGGTGACACAAGCGTTTAATACGTTTTGAAGAATTATTTATCACTTATTTAATAGTATCACTATGAAAAGAATTTTACTATCAGTAACGTTGCTGTTAGCATTCTGTGCGGTAAACGCCCGTCCCATAGGGCAGACGGAAGCGCAGGAGTTGGCAACACGGTTCATGAAACGATGGGTCAAACGCCCTGTTATGCGTATGTTGCCTTCGTCGGCTATGCCTGCAGGCACACGCAGTAGTAACGGACAAGCACCGTTCTACATCTATAACAACGATGGTGGAAAGGGCTTTGTCATTGTCTCAGGTGACGATGCTATCGGCACCATCCTAGGCTATTCGGACCATGGGACATTCACGTTTAAGGATGCGCCAGACAACCTCTTGTTCTGGATGAAGACCTATGCAAAGCGCATTGCGGCTATCCGTGCTGATGAAAAGACGGAGGAGAGAATGGCTGAAGCACCTCATCCCGTGGTGAAACCATTGTTGGGCGACATTAAATGGGGGCAGGATACACCTTACAACAATGACGGTCCGACATGGACGGATGGGCAGGACACGTATCATTACTACGTGGGTTGTGTGGCTACGGCAGCCTCACAGATCATGCGTTACTATAAATACCCACTGCACGGAACGGGTAGTCACTCGTACACAACGACTTTTGTTGACGAGAATGGTAAGCCACTGAAGAAGAACGTTACGCTCTCTGCCGACTTCAGCAAGGATACTTACGAGTGGGATAAGATGTTACCCGACTATCGGAACGTGAACTATACGGCTGAACAGGCTAAGGCTGTGGCTCTCCTCAATGCACATGTTGCCATCTCAGTGGATATGGAATATGGGCTGACGGGTAGTGGAACATACTCTCCACTGGTGCCTTATGCCATGCGTACCTACTTCGGTTATGATAAGTCGGTGCAGTATCTGAAGCGTGAACATTACTCAACCAATGAGTGGATGACACTGATAAAGCACGAGCTTGACGCCCGTCGACCTGTTTATTATTCGGCAAGTTCGGAGGATGGACTCGGTGGTCACGCCTTCGTTTGTGATGGTTATGACAGTCGGGACTTCGTACATATCAACTGGGGATGGCATGGTGACAGTGACGGTTTCTTCATGGTGAACCATCTAAACCCTGAGAAACTCGGCATTGGAGCAGATAAAAGTGGATTCAATGTAGGGCAGGAGATCCTCATCAACTTCGTTCCTGCAGGGTCACAAGTATCTGAAGTACCTCTTAGTGTGTCGTCGCCTACACGCCTAAGCGTGATGTTATTCAATACGGAGAAGTTCGTCAACAAGTCCATGTCATTGGCAAGTTTCATTGAGAACTACGATGTTGAACCCGCTCAGTTCCGCATCTCTGCCGTGCTGATGAAGGACGGTCAGATCCTGAAACATCTGAAGGATGACAACCAGAAGCTGGCTGGTTACACGGACGGCAAGGCTGGTCATACTTATTACATCATGCGTGATATCCCGTTGGAGGTGGCAGGTGTTGCTGATGGTGAGTATCAAGTGTGCTTTGCAATATGCCCTGTCGGTCAGGACAAGTGGACGGTTCTTCGTCATCCTGTGGGCAATTCTGCTTATGGAGTAGTGAAGGTTGAGAAGGGAGTGATCGTTGCTGACATGGAATATAAGCCTACACCTGACGTTAAACTGCTGTCGAAAATCAACTTTGACGGTCCTCTTTATGCTGAAGGAGCTGGTCTTGTACGGGTCAAACTGCAGAACAAGAGCAAGGATTTCAACCTCAGTAAGCTCATCTTTAAGTTCACTTCAACGGCTGATCCGCAGAAGGTTTACACCAGTGATACGCTTCAGGCAAGCATCTATGGTGACTGTACCGAGAACTATGAAACGGTATTTGCTTTGCCTGAACAGCTCCCTGCAGGACGTTATGCAGTGAAGCTTTATCATGCAAAATATGACGCTTTGACATTTGATGATTCGGAAGTTGGAACGACAGAGGTGGACGTTCGTCCTGCTGCTGCTCATCCTGTGCTGCGTCAGGTGTCGGAGATGGGATGGCTCAATGCCGATACAAAGGAGCAGACTGCCGTACCACAAGGAAAGAAGATTGTGCTTGCCTGCGACATGCGTAACTATGGTAAGGACGGTAATGCCAGTGTTGTCACTTGCTTCAAGAGCACGCTGACGGGTAAGGAATACGTCTTTATGCAGGATTCAAAGGACTTTGATAAGGGTGAGAAGCAGACGATGAAGTTCTATAAACCACTGCCTTTCGAACCTGGAACCTATAAGGTAGGAACGAAATATGTGGCTGAGGATGTGCTGGAGGATATGCCTTGTGCATTCGATTCAGCAACGGTGACGATTGAAAAGAATGCCGAGTTGCCGTTAGAGTGTGCTGCCCTCGACTTCCCAACAACGCTTGAACTGGGGAAAGCTGCAACAGGTTCTTTCTCTCTCAAGGCTCTGAAGGATGTAAAGAACATGATGGTGAAGGTTGCTTTGCGCACGTTTACTGGTCGTGGCGGTGTGCTTCTGGCCATGACAAGAGTGTCGGGACAGGCTGGAACACAGTCGGACGGTAAGTTGAACTATACGCCACGTGAGGGCGATATAGCACCGGGATTCTATCTGATGCAGATCACTTGCAAGGCTGGTCTGGGTAAAAACGCTGTTGAAATGCCTGTCGGTGGTTGTGACAACTACTATAAACTTGTGCGTATTGTCAATTCAACAACGGGTATCAATGAGGTTCGTGGCAATGCAGCAGAGTATGGTCTGACGGTTAGAATAGAAGGTAACCGACTCCGTTTGCAGCCAGAATCGGATGCAGTACAGGTTCGTGAAGTGAGTGTTTATACGCTCTCTGGCATGCTTGTAAGTCGCATTTCGGGTGACGTTCGTGATGTTGAACTTCCACGAAAGGCATCTACTTACATCCTGAAGGTCGTTACGAACAAGGGAATTGTGGTGAAGAAGTTTATCACAGAATAATCTTCTGATACGAAAATTGCCACCAATTGGAAGGGAAACCTCCAGTTGGTGGCAATGTTTTTTTTGATGGTTCAGCAACGCATCGGGGGTGTTGAACCTTTCTTATAACCCGTTGAAAGCAGACGCTTAGTGCATGTCAGAAACCAACTTTACGCTGGTGTTGATCTCCATCTGCATACCCATCATCTTCATTTTACCTGAGCTAACCACGTCATTGACCCATCCGCTCTTTGTGAAATGATAGGTAGTCGTATCGTTCATGTCGATACTTGCCATGCCCATAGCCTTCAGTTGACCCCAGTTTTGCTCAATTTGTGAACTTATCTCATCGCCCAATCCCATCTTCTTGATATTGTTAATGAAGAACGCTTTGGTCTCATTCTCTGTCATGTTAGCCTTGCTTTTTGCCACAACAGTGAGCATGCCGAGAACGTTGCTGACGTCATAAGTGGTGTTAACCTTGATGCCTTGTATCTCTTTGTCCTCTTTGTCACCCGTCTTTAGGGTCTTACCATAGAGCTGGAAGACACTCTTGTTCTTGAAGTTCTCCATGATATTCTTCTCGGTGAAGAGGTCGTTGAGTGCCATAATCACCTTGGCTTTTGGTGCCATCTTCTCTATGTTAGGATTCTTTTTATACATACTGTCAATCTGAGCGATGGCTACTTTGCTCATTTTCCCAACCACTTCTTCGTAGTTCAGCAGCTTCTGCAAGCAACCATTCTTATCAGTCTGGAAGAGAACAGGTACTCCATCGAGGTACCGACTGAGCTGATCGCCAAACTGTTGTGCCGCCTCTTCGTTCCCTTCTATCTTCGTATCTTTGGTCAGGAACTCAACTTTAAAACCGTCAGCAGTGGCATCTTTCACCTCGACAGTGGTCGTGTTGGTTATCTTAATGTTCTGATTTCCAGCACCCATAGGCAGTGCTGCATTGACAGTGTTTACGTTTTCATAAACGGCTTTGTCACCTTTCTTGAGGTTGACCTTGATGAGTGTCTGCGCATTCAGTACCGTTACGGTAAGTAATAATGCAAATGTGATGAGTGTCTTCTTCATAATTTCTTTCGTTTAAAATTGTACTTTAAATGGTTAGTTGTTCTCTTTCACATCCTTGTTATGGATGTTATGCTTGATGTTCCATGGGCTGGCAGTTGCCGTTCTATGGCATAGAATGCGTCGTGCCATGGTAGGGGAAAAACAAAAAGGTGGCTGATGACCTTCTGAATCATCAACCACCTTATTATATATTAGTAGGATCTTGCAATGATAACACGGTATTTAGCAGGCTTGCCACTTACCATGTCGGTGCCAGGAGTCTGTTCGAACATGAACGGAACACAACGGATTGTAGCCTGTGTGTCCTCCTTTATCTTGGCTTCTGTCTCTTCTGTACCATCCCAATGGCAGAGGAAGAAACCACCATCCTTAACCTTCTCCTTGAATTCTTCGTAGTTTTCACACTCGTAGATGTGCGCATCACGGAAGTCTTTTGCCTTCTGGAAGATGTTGTTCTGTATGTCATCGAGGAGATTTTTCACGTAGTCAACGATGCCATCGAAGCTTACACTGTCCTTTTCAAGCGTGTCTCGGCGCATAACCTCAATGGTATTGTTCTCCAAATCACGACCACCCATTGCCAAACGGACTGGTACTCCCTTCAATTCATAGTCTGCAAACTTGAAGCCTGGGCGCTTATTGTCAGCGTCATCATACTTCACTGTGATGCCCAATGCCCTCAACTGGTCGATAGCAGGCTGTAACTTGGCTGTGATTTCCTTCAGTTGTTCCTCGCCTTTGAAGATAGGTATGATGGCAACCTGTATAGGAGCGATCTTTGGAGGCAACACTAAACCGTTGTCATCAGAGTGTGTCATGATCAAAGCTCCTATCAATCGGGTGCTCACACCCCATGATGTAGCCCATACATACTCTGGTTTGTTGTCCTTATTAAGATAGGTTACATCGAAAGACTTAGCAAAATTCTGACCTAAGAAGTGTGAAGTACCACTCTGAAGGGCCTTACCGTCCTGCATCATAGCCTCGATGGTGTAAGTGTCAAGTGCTCCTGCAAAGCGTTCAGTCTCACTCTTTACACCCTGAACAACAGGTACTGCAAGCCATTTTTCCGCAAAATCAGCATATACATGCAGCATTGTTTGTGCCTCTTTCTCTGCCTCCTCACGTGTAGCATGTGCTGTATGACCCTCTTGCCAGAGGAACTCTGAGGTGCGAAGGAACGGGCGAGTACGCATCTCCCAGCGCATAACGTTACACCATTGGTTACACATCAATGGCAGATCACGCCAAGAGTGAATCCAGTTCTTATATGTATTCCAGATGATTGTCTCACTTGTAGGACGTATTATCAGCTCTTCTTCAAGCTTAGCGTTAGGGTCTACCTCAACAGCATTGCCGTCTTCGCTTGCTTTTAAGCGATAATGAGTAACCACAGCACACTCTTTGGCAAATCCCTTTACGTGCTCAGCCTCACGAGAGAGGAAGCTTTTCGGAATCAAAAGTGGGAAGTAAGCATTCTGAACGCCTGTCTCTTTGAACATTTTATCAAGCTGTGCCTGCATCTTTTCCCATATAGCATAGCCGTAAGGCTTGATAACCATACATCCACGTACGGCAGACTGCTCAGCCAATTCAGCTTTTACTACAAGGTCATTGTACCATTGAGAGTAGTTCTCTGCTCTCTTGGTCATGTGTTTTAGTTCTTTTGCCATAATATATTTATCTGTTTCTTTTCTTTTAGGGGAAATCCCAAGCTTTGTAGGCAATTCCCTTTTGTGTTTGTAACAGGAACACCTAACTTTGCGATAGAGTAATACAAGCAAGTGCAAATGAAGTTTACTTCGGCATTGCCAAGCACTGCTTATTTTGTGCAAAATTACAAAAAAATGTTGGCAAATAGTGCTTTACACCATAATTTGTTTATCTTTGCACGGATTAGAAATAACGGGTGAGCCATCAGGAAGGCTCCATTTGAAATTAAAGGATAATATTATAACATAAACATTGCAGGTTATGAAGAATATGAAAGTAATGGCAGCAGGCATGTGTATGCTGACTGTCGTAAGTTGTCAGACCAAACAAGGAACAGGTGCTTTAGCTGGTGGTGGTGCCGGAGCGGTACTGGGCGGCATCGTTGGTAACATCATAGGAAAGAATACAAAGAGTACTGCTATCGGTGCAGCTATCGGTGGTGTGATTGGTTCAGGTGCTGGTGCGCTCATCGGTCGTCACATGGATAAGGTGGCACGTGAGGCTTCTCAGCAGCTTCCTAACGCTCGAGTTGACAAGGTAACAGATGCAAATGGTCTGGATTGTGTGAAGGTAACCTTCGATTCTGGTATCCTTTTCCCTCTTAACAAGTCTACTTTGAGTGCTTCAGCTAAGAAGGATCTGACGAAATTCGCTGGTCTGATGAAGCGCAATTCAAACTGTGACGTTGCTATCCAGGGCTACACTGACGCTTCTGGTAACGATAATATCAACATCCCTCTGTCACAGAGTCGTGCCAATGCAGTGTCTTCTTATCTGAAGGCAAACGGTGTTTCTAACCGTCAGATTCGTTCAGTTGAGGGCTTTGGTAGTGCTAATCCTATCGAGAATAAGACTGTCAGTCAGGCTAACCGTCGTGTAGAAGTTTATCTCTATGCTTCATCTGAAATGATTCGTCAGGCTAACAACGGTTCTCTTTAATCATTGATTCTGCAGTGCACAGTACTTATGTGTACTCTTAAATAAGTAAGCAGGTAATCTGTTCCATCCAGGTTTCCTGCTTCTTTTTTTGTTAATACCATCGTAAAACAGCTTTATAGCTTTCGTTTTCTTTTGGGATTTATCCGTTGATGCACCATTTATTTGAGTTGATAAGGTGTATAGTATTCAACTTATATCAGCTCTTTATTCCAAGGATAGAGCCTTGAAAGTTTACCGATAAATACTAAGATAACTTTTAAATTGCTTTGCTGTCACTTTTAACATTTCGATTAATAGCCTGTGAAAGAGGGTATTATGAGAGAAGAATGGGTGACAGTAGTGACAGGAAAGTTAGAAAGTTGCGAAAAAGTAGGGTTACTTTATAGGTGTAGACAAGTGAGCTTTGGTGTTCTTTTCAGGGTCTTCTTAAACTTTTCAGATACAAAAACAGAGAACCTCCCCAGCTCTTCCGACGAAGAGAGGGAGGTTCTTTGTTTACCTTCATTAGTATTTGAAGGTTGCTGTGAGCGTGATGTTGCGCCCATCAGCATGAGCATATTCAGCATTACGTGCCATTAACATGGATGAAGGTGTATAATATGTATAATTCAGTAGGTTCGATACTGCGAGGCTGAAGTCCCATGCTTTCAGCTTCATTCCTGCCATAAAGTTCAGCAGGTTGATACGGTTTACGATTCCTTCTCCCTCATTGTAAGCACCGGTAGCATTAGGTGTGAAGCGGTTGCGCTTACCTGTGTGGATGTATTGTAGCTGTAGATACGTATTCTTAATAGGGGAGTAGTTCACGTACATTCCCAACTTTGCTGCAGGAATAGATATGTTCGACATGTATGTATCCCATTCTCCTGAGGCTGATTTCAGTTTGCCTTCAAACCATGAAAGGTTTGCTCCTGCCTTGAGATTGTCAAGGATCTTGGCGTCAGCACTCAGTTCAATACCATACACTTTCTGTGGTGTCCGGTTGACAACCCAGAAGCCATTCTCTATCTTCAGGTCACTACCGAGCTTTGAATAGGTATAGAAGAACGAGCCATTCAGCTGCAACCAGTCACCAATCTGTGAGTAAGCACCAATCTCATAGTTGTTTGTCTTGACTGGTTCTGTTGATATTTTTGATAGCACATCAGCCTTTGCAGCACGTAACGTACGACCCAAATCGAAGATTGAGAAGCCCTGTGAGAAGGCTACGAAAGGCTGGAATTCACGGATCTTGTTATAAGACAGTCCGACATTGAATGAGAGATTGTTGTAATGAAGTGATCCTCCTTGCACATGAACCTGTGGGTCAGAGAGTTTATTACGCAACACATCATAGTCGGGAACGCTCACATTGATGAAGTCATATCGTCCTCCCAGCTTCACGTTGAACCATTGCCACAGTGTAGCTTTCATCTGTACGAACGGTGCATGGTTGTTACTTCTGAGCCAAGGCATCCACAAACGACCGTCAACAAGGGGTTGCGCCGTCTTGTTGAAGAGGTAATCATAACCGTAAACAAGGCGTGCGAAGGCGTTTTCAGAGAGTGTCAGACGAGACGTGAACTGTGTACGGAAGCCGAACTTACGGTCTTTCACTGCTGACTGTCCGCTGGTCTCCTCCCATCGGGGTTGTGCTGGGTTGGCTTTACGGAAGTCGAAGATGGTGTAAAGGCTTGACCCATAGATGTCAGCCTCTAAGTCTGTATGTTTGAAAATGTCATGTGAAGTGAACTTCAAGTAAGCATTGTGGTTGTATCGTGTACCTTCATCAACAGCCTGTGGGTCTCTGTTCCCAATGACACCGATGGCTGGGCGCTGCAGATATATACCTGCTGAAGGAATCAGTTTCGTGTCCTGCAGACTGCGATAGAAGTTATACATCAGTTCAATTCGGCTTTTTGTTGACAGTGCATAGCCCAGTTTCACGAGTGTATTGGTGGTATATGTGTCGCCAAGTCCGTATCTTGGAGAGATGAATTGTCCGTCACCATCAACGCTACTGCCTGTTCTTCCGAAGGTTCCACTGATGAGATAGTCAAACTGTCCAGCCTTTCCGTAAAGCTGTTGGTTGATACGATAACCCTGACCCTTGCCCTGTCGGAAGAAGTTATAGGTTGATCCAGCCAGCGTTGTCTGTCCTGCAATGGCTCTGTTGGTGGTGTTTTTCTTAGTGATGATGTTGATCAAACCACCGATAGCACCGTTTCCATACAGTGCCGTTGACCCTTTCACAATCTCGATATGGTCGATGGCAGAGACGTCAATCGTACGGATATCACGGTCGGTAGAGCGTAGCGGAGTCGACTGGGGTATACCGTCAATCAGTATTAATGCGCTTCTTCCGCGGAGTGATTGTGCACGTGAACTTGTCGTATTACTTGACAATGCCATGCCCGGGGTGAGCAATCCAAGGAGATGCGACATGTCTGGAGCAATCTTACTCATTGCTTCTATCTGTTTATTGTCGATGATTGTGACCGTAGCAGCCGCATTCGACTTCAGTTCAGGGATACGTGTCGTACTGATGGTCACCTCCTGCAGATGCTGCGTAGAGTCCAGTGCGTTCTCTGTCTGTGCGTTACAAGGTGCAACAACTGCTGCCAGAATAAACACAAGTGGGGTAAATTTCTTTCTCATTATGTATACAATTTTTTATCGATAATCCATTATTTTGTGCAAAAGTATGTAAATTTTAGAATTTATACAATACCTAAAATAAGGTAATTTGATCGTCTCTTTCGCCTTAATCGTCCGTGTCCTCTCCCGTATATATCATAAAATGTCTCTTGTATATGGTTAAGAAGTCTCAGCTGTGTATCGCGCTTTCTGTTGGTAGAATAGTATCACTAATAATCGCCTTTAGTAGTGTGTGTTGTCAGGATTTTTATTACTCGCAAATCAAGAGGTGCTCTTTCGCCGTGTAAAAGACGCCCTTTTGCATTGTAAAAGATGCCCTTTTGAAGTGTAAAAGGTGCCCTTTTGCACCGTAAAAGATGCCCTTTTGCGAGGCGTTTTGTAAGCCTTTGATTGTCTGATGGTTACAAAGTCGTTTTCCATCCATATTCTTTCATTTTTCAGAATACCATGGCGTGCTATCTGTAAGGATAATTCACGGACAATAAAAAAGGCATCAAGCTGTGATAGCCTGATGCCTTATATTATTTAGATGATTGTAACAAGGATTACTTGTCACCCTCCATCTTCTTCTTCAAGTCAGCGAGTACGTCGAGATCACCAAGTGAAGTACCAGCAGCAACGTTGTTGATCTGTGCTGACTGATCCTGCTTGCGTGCGCCATTAGCTGCATGACGTGGGCGACGTGGCTCTTCCTTAACCTCCTCGAAAGTACGAGAGTGAGAGAGGATGATGCGCTTTGTGTCCTTAACGAACTCAATAACCATGAATGGGAGTTCCTCGCCAAGCTGTGCCTGTGTGCCATCCTGCTTAACAAGATGCTTAGGTGTAGCGAAGCCTTCACCACCTTCATCAAGAGTAATCACTGCACCCTTGTCCATAGACTCGGTGATCTTACCATTGTGGATAGTACCTGGCTTGTAGATTTCCTCGTACTCATCCCATGGATTTGACTCGAGTTGCTTGTGACCAAGGCTCAAACGACGGTTCTCTTTGTCAATTTCGAGAACAACAACCTCGATCTCTGCACCCTGTGATGTGAACTCTGAAGGATGCTTAACCTTCTTAGTCCAAGAGAGATCGCTGATGTGGATAAGACCGTCAACACCTTCCTCAAGCTCTACGAAGATACCGAAGTTAGTGAAGTTACGAACCTTAGCAATGTGCTTAGAACCTACTGGGTACTTCACTTCGATAGTCTCCCATGGGTCTTCCTTCAGCTGTTTGATGCCAAGAGACATCTTACGCTCGTCGCGATCAAGGGTGAGGATTACTGCCTCTACCTCATCACCAACCTTCATAAACTCCTGTGCTGAACGCAAGTGCTGGCTCCAGCTCATCTCAGATACGTGGATGAGACCCTCAACGCCTGGCTGTATCTCAACGAATGCACCATAGTCAGCCATAACAACTACCTTACCCTTAACGTGGTCACCAACCTTAAGGTTAGGATCAAGAGAATCCCATGGGTGTGGAGTGAGCTGCTTGATACCAAGAGCGATACGCTTCTTATCCTCATCAAAGTCGAGGATTACAACGTTGATCTTCTCATCGAGTGTTACAACCTCGTGTGGATCACTTACGCGACCCCATGAGAGGTCAGTGATATGTACGAGTCCGTCAACACCACCGAGGTCAACGAATACACCGTAAGAGGTGATGTTCTTAACAGTACCCTCGAGGATCTGACCCTTCTCAAGATGAGAGATGATCTCCTTGCGCTGTGCTTCAAGCTCTGCCTCGATGAGTGCTTTGTGTGATACGACAACGTTGCGGAACTCCTGATTGATCTTAACAATCTTGAACTCCATAGTCTTACCAACGAATACATCGTAGTCACGTATAGGGTGAACGTCAATCTGGCTTCCTGGAAGGAATGCTTCAATGCCGAATACATCAACGATCATACCACCCTTTGTGCGGCTCTTGATGTAGCCCTGAACAATCTCATCGTTCTCCAAAGCCTTGTTGATGTTCTCCCAGCTCTTCTGCAGGCGTGCCTTCTTGTGTGAGAGTACGAGCTGGCCACGCTTGTCTTCCTGGCTCTCTACGTAAACCTCAACCTTATCGCCTGGCTTGAGATCTGGATTGTAACGGAATTCTGAAGCAGGGATAATACCATCGCTCTTGTAACCGATGTTTACTACTACTTCCTTCTTGTCAACTGAGATTACAGTACCTTCAACAACCTGATGCTCCTGGATCTTGTTGAGTGTCTCATCGTAAGCCTTAGTAAGATCGCTCTTGCTAGCGCCATTCTGTGTTCCGTTCTCGAACTCGTCCCAGTTGAAGTCAGCTAAAGGCTGTACATTCTTGACGTCTTCAATTTTTGTCATAAAGTGTTTAAAAAAATAATTTAATTAATAAAGTTTGACTTTATATGAACTCTAATGGGGCTTAATATCCCCAAATCGAGCGCAAAGTTACTAATAATATTCTGAACATCAATGCTTTTGCGGTTCTTTTTTAACCTTTCTTCTCTTTACACCGAAAATATCCCAGATGTGGTTAAAGTCCTTTTTCAGGATGATACCCACACCTTGTGTGGTCAGTGAATTGCGAGAGAAGTAGCGGTCGTTGGTCTGATTATAGACGCGGAAGGCTACGTTCCCGCTTGGGAAAAGGAGGTATCTGATGTCGAAATCTCCAATGAATGAGGAGCTGTTTTTAGCAACATTGTCACGATAACCGAACTGCCCGTTGAAGAGTAGACGGTTGTTGAGCATGCTACCGGAGAGGAGTCCTTCGTATTCAGCATTGCTAAAGCCTTCGTTTCCTGTGGCAATGTTTGCTCCAAAGTTCCAGTTTCGGTTGTTTACTAAGTTGGAAAGGACTGTGTTGATCTGCTGGGAGATTGTTCCGGAGAGCAGACTCTGCATGGCAAGTGAGGTCTGACTTGGTCCTAAGTCTTTCTGTGCCATGTTGTTATTGTTGTTGCTTTGGGGATAGAACCTACCGACAGCAAGCAGATAAAGCACCTGGTTGTTCATCTCCTGTTCGGAGTTGAGGATGGAACGTACCATCTGTTGTGCGTCGGAGGAGAGCGTCGGAAGATCCAAATCAAAGGATACTGTTGGTGCTGCTGGTGTCCCTTCGATATTTAGAAGACAGTTTACTTTCGTGTTGTTATGTGCAAACGAATTGCCCAACCCTAAGTCGCTGAGAGGTACGGAGTTGATGGTGTATATTCCTTTTAAGTTGAGTGCAGCATTGAAAGGGTCACCTCCAAAAGCAATTGTTGACCCTGGCTGGAAGGAGAATTGCTTCTTGATGATGTTCTGTATGGTCAGACTGTAGAGCCCATGGTCTACGTTATAGTTGCCAAAAAGCTGGAATGCACCTTTATTATAATAGGTGGCACGGAGAATACCTGAGCCGTTCAGTGTGATGTTATCGCCTGTTGCTTCATCAAGGAGTACTCCTAAAGTGAGGTTAGGATTGGTCTTCAGGAGGAAATTGATGTGCAGATTGCTCGGTATATCTGCAAAGCTATTATTATTGTTGGCGTCAGATGGTGTGTGTGTAGTGGCTGGTGCCGTTACGGAAGAAGGGTTGCCCGTCTCTGGAATCAGTACTGTATTGCTGTCTACGGGTGTGGAAATCCAGTGGATAAAGTTGTTTGTCCCTACGTCACCTGCCGTTGCTGCGTTGTAAGTAATAAAGGTATTTTTCTCTGGTTCCAGCTCAACATTCATCGTTGTCTCACCCGGTCCACCTTTAATGTCACAGTTTCCTGTGCCGTAGACAACACCCCAGAATGTCTCTTTGCTGGTGTGTCTTGGGAAGTAATAAGACAGAAGGTTATGTGCTTCGACGTTGATGTCATAAGTGAGGTGGGTGAGGGAATTGTGGTGTAAGCCTCCCGTGACAATACCGATGTTCCCTTTTGGATCATAAACGGTATCTGTCGCAAATGTTATCTCATTCGGTATGAGTCTGACACGACAGTCTTTTAATGTATAGGTAACGCCAATAGGTTTGATATGGATGGGACCGTTGGCTATCATATCACCCTCAAGGTTTATGTCATCCAGTGGTCCTACCACCTTACACCAGCCTTCAGCCTGTGCGTTTATATCACTCATGAAGGAACCACAGAAGCTCTTTAGGAAGTAAAGGTGTGTCCCGTGGGCGTAAATAGGTAAGTTGATATAACTGTTTTTGATGTCAACATACCCCTTTATGTCCGTATATGATGCTGCACCAGCATCTGCTTTAGCATCTATATTGATTTTTCCTTCTTGTTCTTTGTAGTTTACTTTCGCTTGTAATGTCCCCATGTCGCCCTCTTGGAACGTGAAATCACGCACGGTAAGGGTTGCATTTGCCTGTGGATGAGAGAAGACAGAGTGGATAGAAGCCGTACCTGACGCTATACCAGAGAAGTCTACGCTGTGGAAATTGACAATATCTAATATGTACGGGACGTCGATATCCTTCAGTGTTACCATGAGAGAATCCTCTGGATTGCCTGATGTCTGTCCGTTGACAACGAAGTGTTGGTTACGGTTTGATATCTCAAAATGGTCTATAGCCAGGTTGTTGTGATAGTAAGACAAGTCGGATGGCTGTAGCTGTAACGTGATTGTGTCTACAGTTATCTTGGAAGGATTGAAGTGTAAGTCTGTCTGTAATGCTCCATGATGATGACTGAAAGCTGCCAATGTGTTGATATTACCATGTAGAACGGTGCTCCCTGGCATCTGGAAAGCAATGTCCGAGGCTACTTTATCATTGGCAATACTCCCCTTTGCTTTGACAATTACGTGTGGTCCTTGTGCTCCTGCACGTTCTCCAAAGAGGTTGACGAGGAGTCCTTCAGGATGCGTGTCTACTGAGAGGGACACATGTCTGAGCTTATGACCATCGTATGTGAGTGATGGTGCAGATGCATCCATAGTGATGGTATGTGCCTGATCATTCACCCTACCAGCAATACTGATAGGATAATGAGAGGTGAGGGACGTCTTAAAAAGTGTATTGAGGAGTTTCGTATCATCCATGCGGAAGGAGAAAACATAATTGTTTTTGCTTCTTGTCAACTGATAAGAAGGTTTCTGACGGATGACACTTGGTAAGTAATGGCTCAGAATATTTGTGATGCTTTGTGGCAATGAGGAGTAAGTATACTGTCCGTTGAGATGTATTTCACCAAGTTCTGACGTGACATCCAGCGACTTCATGAGTACACCACTGCTGGCTTTGGCATTCAGATGGTCTATGTTGATGTCTTGTCCTTCGCCCTTCATGAAGAATGATGACACTTGTAACGTTCCGTTTAGGTTGTCTACGGAAGAGTAATGACCATTAATCTGTGAGTTGAAGGAGATATCTCTATCTCCCAAAGCATCTGAAAGTTGCAGTTTATGGAGGTTTACATTATCAGCATTGATATTGATGTTTGCTGAGAGTACACCTTTTTTGTTGATGAAAGCGGAAATATTTGAAACTTTTCCACTTATTTCTAACTTGCCATTGGGGTCGTTTATTGCTATTTCTCCATTGAAAGCATCATGGTGAAGAAGTCCATCTACATGGATATTCTTGTAGGTGTAACCCTTATAGAAGAAAGAAAAGACATCCCCTTTGGCTGAGATGCGTGTGAGATCGGTACTACCATCAACGGCAATCTTGGCAACAACCTTTCCGAAATCAGGGTTTGCTAATAGCTCACCGATGTTGAATCCTGGTGTGATAACAGTGCCACGGAGGTTTTTACCATGCATAGAAGCAGCCAGTCGGGCACTACCAGCGTTGGTGTTTAGGTCACCACGTGCCGTATAAGTATTGTTTTGTTGACTGATAACGCCCTTATAGTAAATGTTCCCAAGGTTGTTTATGGGGGCGGGGAGTGGCTTTTTTGCTACTTTTGCAAGGTTTATGAGGGTGTTATGTCCAATCTTTAATGGTGCGAAAGTAATGTTCCACGAAGGCTTCGTGTCATAGTCCTTTATCCAACCTCTGGCTTTTAGAAGTGTTGACTCGGTGGGAGAGGAGACGGTTAGTTGACGAATTGTTACAGAACGGTTCGTTCCTTGTGCACTTAAAACGATTCTATAAGGGTTCCTGAGGAGGTGTAAGTCTGGTAAAAATGTGGAGAGATCTGATGGCTGTAGTGTACTATTAAAACCTTTAATGTTAAATCTTAAACTGTTGTTTATCAGTCTTTTGCCCTTTAACTCATAATGTGCTTTTATCTCTTCCAGAGCTACTTTGCTGTTAGGGAGTTGCAGGTTGAAGTCTGTAAGACTTGCTTGTCGTTGGTTGGCATTGACTTCAAAGGTCAGCTGTTGTACATCTAAGCCTGCCGATTCCTTGCATGAGAAACTCCTTAAGTTGGCAATAACACTGTTATCGTCAAGCTTATCAAGGACGATATGGGTGGAGATATTGGTTATGGCCAGGTGATGAAGGTTGAATCGGTGGGGTGTTTGTGGTGCATCATATTGATTATATCGTATGGAACCATTGCGTATGACAAGACTATTGATGGACAAGTGCAATGGCTTTTTGTTACTTTGGTCCTTTGAAGCCAGTGAGTCCAGCACGAATTGATAGTTGGGCTTGCTGTCTTTTGTTGTTTTGTAGAGGTCAGCCTTCAGTCCAAAGAGTTGTGCAGAGGATATATTGATAGCTCCAGATTGAAGGAGTGGAATGAGATCGACCTTTGCTCCGATGCGTGAAGCAGATAACATCTTCTTGTGATGCTGGTCATAAATGAGTAAGTCGTCAATGATAACGCGGTTCAGAAAGCCTAAATCAACATGTCCAATGCGTACTTCTGTACCGAGTTTTTCGGATGCTAAGTCTGCTATTTTAGAACCAATACCCCCCTGTACTGCTGGTATATGTAGCAGCACAATGGTGACGATGTATAAACTTATAATCGTCCATACAATCCAACGGATGGTAGTTCTAATTCTCTTCAATGCGTTTACAAAACTACAAAAAAAACGTTTTATACTGAAATTATTATATATAAATGTGCCAAATGTACTTAATTTTTGCTACATTTGCAGAAAATAAGCTGCGCTCGGCAATCGGAAAGTACTCCTTTCATTGCTCTTGCTTGCATTATTTTTGCAGAAAATAAGCTACGCTCGGCAATCCGAAAGCACTCCTTTCATTGCTCTTGCTTGCATTATTTTTGCAGAAAATAAGCTGCGCTCGGCAATCTGAAAGCACTCCTTTCATTGCTCTTGCTTGCATTATTTTTGCAGAAAATAAGCTGCGCTCGGCAATCCGAAAGCACTCCTTTCAATGCCTTTGCTTGCACAATCTATCGATGAAATAATATAAAAACTCGCAATAATATCATTTTTATGGCAAATGTAATTAAGTTACGAAAGGGCTTAGACATTAACCTGATTGGATGCGCACAGGAGCAGTTGCTGCCAGTTAAGCCGTCGAAGGAGTACGCTTTAGTACCTGATGACTTCACTGGATTGACTCCTAAGGTGGTTGTCCGTGAGGGAGATCATGTCCGGGCTGGTGACCCTTTGTTTGTTGATAAGGGTTGTCCAGAGGTAAGTTTCGCTTCACCTGTGAGCGGTTCGGTCACAAGTGTCGAACGTGGAGAGAGGCGTAAGGTGTTACGTGTGAAGGTTGTTGCTGATGAGCAGCAAGAATTTGTTGATTTTGGAATAAAGGATTTGGCTGGTTTGTCAGCAGACGAGGTGAAGGATTGTCTGTTGAAAGCCGGTCTTTTTGGTTTTATAAACCAGCTTCCTTATGCTGTCAGCACACGTCCTGATACTACGCCGAAGGCAATCTTTGTATCTGCACTGCGTGATAAACCACTGCAGGGCGACTTTGAATTTGAGTTGAAAGGACAGGAAAAGGATTTCCAGACGGGCCTTTCTGCATTGGCAAAGATTGCTAAAGTCTATTTAGGTGTCGGTGTTAAGCAGACTGCTGAAGCGTTGGTAAACGCCAAAGACGTTGAGGTTAACGTCTTCGATGGACCTTGTCCAGCTGGAAACGTCGGTGTTCAGGTGAATCATATCTCACCTGTCAACAAGGGAGAGACCGTATGGACCGTTGAGCCAACAGCTGTTATCTTCTTCGGTCGGTTGTTCAATACGGGTAAAGTCAACCTTACTCGTCGTGTAGCTGTAGCTGGTAGCATGGTGAAGAACACTGGTTACGTGGATGTTCTTGTTGGTACTCCGCTGCAGGATATTCTTGCAGACAACGTGAAAGGTGGCTGTCATGTCCGCATCTTGAATGGTAATCCTCTCACGGGGATCATCGCTACAGATGAAACAGTCCTTGGTGCACACACCTCAGAGGTAACAGTGATCCCTGAAGGAGATGATGTTAACGAGCTTGCAGGTTGGATAATGCCACGTTTCAATGATTTCTCAACCTCCCATAGTTACTTCACTTGGTTGCAGGGAAAGAAAGCATATAACCTCGATGCACGTATCAAGGGTGGTGAACGCCACATGATCATGAGTGGAGAGTACGACAAGGTGTTGCCAATGGATATCTATGGCGAATACCTTATCAAGTCTATTATCTCAGGAAACATAGACAGTCAAGAACAATTAGGTATCTATGAGGTAAGTCCAGAGGACTTTGCTTTAGCTGAATTCGTTGACAGTTCAAAGCTACCACTGCAGAAAATTGTTCGTGAAGGTCTTGATATTCTCAGAAAAGAAAATGCGTAGGGTTTCGTGATTCCTACATAAAATTTAAGAACCCTATAACGATTAATAATATGAGTTTAAGAAATTATCTCGATAAGATACGCCCAAACTTTGAAGAGGGTGGTAAGCTTCATGCTTTCAAGAGTGTCTTTGATGGTTTCGATACTTTCTTGTATGTTCCGAACGAAACATCCAAGAGCGGTGTCTCTATCCACGATGCGATTGACTCGAAGCGTATTATGAGTATTGTGGTAATCTCTCTGTTGCCAGCATTGTTGTTCGGTATGTATAACATCGGATACCAGAATGCTGTAGCTGCAGGGAAGTTAGCCGATGCAACATGCTGGGGAATGTTCCTCTATGGCTTGCTGGCATTGTTGCCAAAGATTCTTGTTTCTTACATTGTTGGCTTGGGTATTGAGTTTGCCTGGGCACAGTGGAAGGGGGAAGAGATACAAGAGGGTTACCTTGTGTCAGGTATTCTCATACCATTGATAATCCCTGTTACCACACCATTGTGGATCCTTGTCCTTGCCATTGCCTTTGCTGTTATCTTCACAAAGGAAATCTTTGGCGGAACAGGTATGAACATTTTCAATGTTGCTTTAGCAGCCCGTGCCTTCCTCTTCTTCTCTTATCCAAGCAGAATGACAGGTGATAGTATCTGGGTAGCAAGTGATTCTATCTGTGGATTGGGCTATACCTTACCTGACGGATTCACCATGGCAACACCATTGGGACAGATTGCTCAGGGTGTAGATGTCAACCATTCCGTTTGCGATATGGTATTAGGATTAATCCCAGGATCAGTTGGTGAGACGTCAGTCATAGCCATTGCCATTGGTGCTGTCATCCTTTTGTGGACGAATATAGCCAGTTGGAAGACAATGCTCAGCGTCTTCATTGGTGGAACAGTGATGGGACTGCTCTTCCATTCTACTGGTGCAACTCCAATACAGTGGTATGAACACCTCGTATTAGGTGGCTTCTGCTTTGGTGCAGTGTTCATGGCAACCGACCCTGTTACCTCTTCTCGCACAGAGACAGGTAAGTGGGTTTATGGCTTCTTCATCGGTGCGATGGCTATCATCATCCGTGTTCTGAATCCAGGTTATCCAGAGGGTATGATGCTCGCCATCCTCTTTGGTAACATGTTTGCCCCACTTATCGACTACTGTGTAGTACAGTCAAACATCAGCAAGCGTGCTAAGCGTGCTAAATAAATAAGGAGGAGAAAGATATGAAGACAAATAGTAATTCTTATACAATTGTTTATTCTGTCATCCTCGTGTTGATAGTAGCTTTCTTGCTTGCGTTCGTTTTCCAGGCATTGAAGCCCATGCAGGATGCTAATGTGCAGCTCGACCAGCAGAAACAGATTCTTTTTGCACTCAATCAGGATCGTAATATGACCAACGAACAGGCTGTTCAGCTGTGGAAGAAGATTATCATTGCTGACGATGTCATCAATGCTGACGGTAAAGTTACCGAAGCTGGAAAGCAAGGAGGCGTTGATGCTGGCTTCAAACTGACCAGCAAAGACGCGAAGGAAGGTAAACTGGCACTGTATCGTTGTAAAGTAAACGGTGAGGATAAGTATGTTATTCCTGTTTATGGTAATGGTCTTTGGGGTCCTATCAATGGCTTTATTGCCATCAACGGTGACAAGCAGACGGTGTTTGGAGCCTACTTCAATCATGAGAGTGAAACTGCCGGTTTAGGTGCAGAAATCAAGGATAATGCCTCTTGGCAGGCTAAGTTCAAGGGAAAGAAGCTCTTCTCTGGTGCAGACAAGCAGAAGATAGCGTTGGCTGTGGAGAAGAAGATTACCGACCATCAACGCAGGTTGATGCCGTGACAGGTGCTACTCTGACCAGTAATGGTGTTACGGAGATGTTCCAGGCTGATAAGGGTGGACTCCAGCCTTACGTCAAATTCCTGACCAGCAAATAACTGTCTAACCGTTTAATGCAATAAGAAAATGAATTTATTTTCAAAACAAAATAGAGAGGTTCTCAGTAATCCGCTGAACTTGGACAACCCTATTATGGTCCAGGTGCTCGGAATCTGTTCAGCCCTTGCCGTCACTTCACAGTTGAAACCGGCAATTGTTATGGGTCTTGCCGTAACGATTATCACGGCATTCTCCAATGTTATTATCTCACTTATTCGTAACACGATTCCTAATCGTATCCGTATCATCGTGCAGTTGGTGGTCGTTGCAGCTCTTGTGACCATCGTTAGCCAGATATTGAAGGCTGTTGCATACGACGTAAGCGTACAGCTTTCAGTCTATGTCGGGCTTATCATCACCAACTGTATCCTCATGGGACGTCTGGAAGCATTCGCTATGACCAACAAACCATGGCCAAGTTTCCTCGATGGTATTGGTAACGGACTCGGATATGCCATGATTCTTGTTATCGTTGGTGCTGTCCGCGAGTTCTTCGGTCGTGGTTCTCTGTTAGGCTTCAAGCTAATCCCACAGAGTTTCTATGATGCTGGATACATGGATAACGGTATGATGTCCATGCCAGCCATGGCCCTCATCCTGTTAGGATGTGTTATTTGGATTCATCGTTCATATTTCTATAAAGAAGACAAGAAGTAGTTATGGAACATCTTATTAGTTTATTCTTCAGGTCCATCTTTGTGGACAATATGATTTTCGCATTCTTTTTGGGAATGTGTTCATTCCTTGCTGTATCGAAGAATGTGAAGACTTCGCTTGGACTTGGTGCTGCGGTAACCTTCGTTTTGCTTGTTACCACACCTGCCAACTATCTCCTGTTGACAAAGGTTTTAGGTCCCGACTGTCTTGCAGATGGTGTCGACCTCACTTATCTTAGTTTCATTCTTTTCATCGCAGTCATTGCAGGTATCGTGCAGATAGTGGAGATGGCGGTAGAGAAATTCTCTCCTTCACTCTATGGTGCATTAGGTATCTTCCTTCCATTGATTGCCGTTAACTGTGCCATCATGGGTGCATCACTCTTTATGCAGCAGCGTATTGGTCTTGATCCATCCAGCACACAGTACATTGGGTCCGTATGGGATGCTCTCATCTACGGTCTCGGATCGGGTATTGGTTGGACTTTAGCCATCGTCGCAATGGGTGCTATCCGTGAGAAGATGGAGTATTCTGACGTGCCAAAGCCATTGCAGGGCCTTGGTATCACATTTATCACAGTAGGACTGATGGCCATGGCAATGATGTGCTTCTCAGGTCTTAAAATCTAAGTAATCAAATGGGACAATTCATAACAACAAGTATTGTAGTATTCCTGATTACCATCCTGGTGCTGGTAATCCTCCTGCTTGTGGCTAAAAAGTACCTTAGTCCGAGTGGAAAGGTGACGATAACGATTAATGGCGATAAGGAGATGACCGTTGACCAAGGTAGTTCCGTCATGGCAACGCTGAACGAAAACGGTGTCTTCCTGCCTTCTGCATGTGGTGGTAAGGCAAGCTGTGGACAGTGTAAGGTGCAGGTTGTTGAAGGAGGAGGTGAGATTCTCGATTCCGAACGACCACACTTCAGTCGTAAAGAGATAAAGGATCACTGGCGACTCGGCTGCCAGTGTAAGGTGAAAGGTGACATGGCACTGAAAGTTCCTGAGGCTGTCATGGGCGTAAAGGAGTGGGAGTGCACCGTTATCTCCAACAAAAACGTGTCAAGTTTCATCAAAGAGTACAAGGTTGCTTTGCCTCCTGGCGAGCACATGGACTTCATTCCTGGTTCGTATGCACAGATTAAGATTCCTGCTTACGACTGTATTGACTATGACAAGGACTTCGATAAGAATGATATTGGTGAGGAATATCTGGGTCCATGGAAGCAATTCAATCTTCTTTCATTGAAGGCTCACAACCCAGAAGACACCATTCGTGCTTATTCTATGGCGAACTATCCTGACGAGGGTGACATCATTACGCTGACGGTTCGTATTGCTACACCACCGTTCTTGCCACGTCCTCAGGTTGGTTTCCAGGATGTACCAACGGGTATTGGTTCGTCTTATATCTTCTCACTCAAGCCAGGTGACAAGGTGATGATGAGTGGTCCTTACGGTGATTTCCATCCTAATTTCACCTCAGGGAAGGAGATGATATGGATTGGTGGTGGTGCTGGAATGGCTCCTCTACGCTCTCAGATTATGTATATGACCAAGACGTTGCACACACGTGACCGTGAAATGCACTTCTTCTATGGTGCTCGTTCACTCAGTGAGGCGTTCTTCCTTGAGGATTTCTGGGAACTTGAGAAGGAATATCCTAACTTCCACTTCCATCTTTCACTTGACCGTCAGGATCCAAAGGCTGATGAAGCTGGCGTAAAATACTATACTGGCTTTGCCGTTAACTGCATTCGTGATGAGTATCTTAAGGACCATGAGGCTCCAGAAGATTGTGAATATTATCTCTGTGGACCTCCTATGCTTATCAAGACTGTTACCGATTATCTTGATAGTCTTGGTGTTGACAAGGATGCTATCATGTATGATAACTTCGGATAATTCACCTCTTAATATATTTATAACGGGAATATCAGTCATGGTATTCCCGTTTTTTTGTTCCTATATATATAATAAGGTGTAGAAATGGCAGATGAAGTTCACTCCGATGCTTGCTTGTGAAGGGGACAAGTGGGGGAGTTTGCAGGATGATCAGTAGGCGTCCTGCGTGCTAAAGGCTTTGGCTCTTGGGGGCTAGGACTCCTAGGGTGCCTAGGATTCCTAGGCTTTAAAGGCTATTAGCTGGGGGATTCTTAGGGGCTAGGAGTCCTATGATTCCTAGGAATCCTAGGCTTTAAAGCTATTACCTGGAAGCCCTTTTTGTCAAGATTCTTCCCATCTGCTTTTCAATCTATGCCCTTTTGCTTTGTAAAAGGGCATGTTTTGCATTGCAAAAGGGCATCTTTTGACGTGTAAAAGGGCGTCTTTTACAATGCTAAAGGGCACCTTTTAAAACCCTCTTTGTAACCTTTTGATAATCTGATGGTTATAAAGTCGGATTTTAAAGGATTTCTTTGAGAAATTAAAAGATGAACCTTTAAATTATGTAATGATGTTTCAATGAAGCTACTTTTCCTCCCTCCGTGAAGAAAGATGTATAGTTGACGTCATGATACACCCACTATGATTGGAAGAAAAAGCAAAAATAGTGGAAAAAAAGATACATGTTTTCCTTGTATTATCAAAAGATATGTTTAAATTTGCAGAGAAAATTCATTTTGGAATCATTGTTAACTTAAGAATGGGAGACGGTGGCTTTCCCATGATTATGATACCATCATGTATGGTGATTTAGCAATATTACCATATAGAACATACGATTTATAAAATTATTCATTTAATAACAAACCTATCATGAAGTATCATCATGTGTTTAGTTTCACCCGAAGGTTACCGTCCGTAGTAATCCTGATGACCTTTTTCCTGGTCTTCATAGGGACTACTCCGGCGTTCTCACAGGTGCCGGGCAAGCCGTTCTCAATCTCGTTTAAGGACAAGAGCGTGGCTGATATCCTGGATTTCCTTGCAACAAAGGGCGACTACAAGATTAATTATTCCGACGATGTGAAGAATGATTCTCTGCTTCTCACCATCTCATTCGATGACGTCGACGAGCTAAGTGCAGTGGAGAGCCTTTTGTCACATACGCATTTCATGCACAATGTTGATGGAAAAGTCATCAACGTCTTTAAGATGCAGGATGCCAAACAAGGACAGTACACCCTCAAAGGTACTGTTAAGGACAAGGACGGACTGGGTGTCCCCTTTGCCATTGTACAGATAAAAGGAACATCAAAGGGTGTGACTGCCGACATAGACGGTAATTTCTCCATGCCAATGGACCAACAGGAAGGCAACATAACCATATCAAGTGTGGGCTATGAACCCAAGACTTTGAAGTATAATACGGCAAAAGACCTGAATGTTATCCTTGCTTCTTCAGCCCATTCCTTGGGAGAAGTGACGGTAGTTGCCTATGGTAAGCGTAACACACGTGAGCAAGTTGGTGCGATAGCATCCGTTAAACCAGAGGATTTACAGAAGACTCCGTCAGCAAGTATAGAAAACTTGCTGCAGGGACGCATGGCAGGTGTGGATGTAAGTAACCTCTCTGGCTCACCAGGTGGTGGTGGTGCAAAGATTACAATACGTGGTTTCAGCTCGTTGAACCAGAACGGTATCAACGACGGAACGCCTCTTTACGTCATTGATGGTATCCCTGTGTCAGGTAGTGCAGGCGAGGCTACGGGTGGTATCAACCCACTTGCTGGTCTTGATCCCGCAAGTATAGAGTCGGTTCAGGTACTGAAAGATGCTGCTTCTGCCTCTCTTTATGGTTCACGTGCAGGTAATGGTGTCATCCTTATCACGACAAAGAAAGGAAAATCGGGCAAGTCTGAGGTAAGTGTCAACGTCTCTCAGTCACTCTCTTGGTTGCCAAGTACCCCAATGCAGACCATGGGTAAGGGCGAGCGTGACATCGCTTTGCTTCTTGCAAAGAGCCAGCGTGGCGCACACTATGACTATCTCACGGATAAGATTGTTTTTCCTGGATCCTATAAAGATTCGTATGGATGGGATGCTGATAACGATGGTGCATATGACTATCTGTGGCGCAATGGTAGAGTTCTCGACCCTGATCGCCGTTTACCAGCCATCGCTCAGGACTCTCTGAACACCTTCTATAATAACAAAACCAACTGGTGGAAATACGTTTTCCGTGTTGGTCGCGTGACAAAAGCCGACCTTCAGTTGGCTGGTGGTACGGATAATATAAGGTATATGGTCAATGGTGGTGTCTATGATGAGACCGGTATCATGATCAGTTCCAACTTCCGCCGCTTCAGTTTGTTGAGTAATCTCGACTTCAACCTGTCTACAAAGCTCAGTGTTTTCACACGTATCAACCTCGCTTATGCCACACAGAAGGCTGGTTCGGGTGGTGGTCGAGTGCAGGGATTGACCTTTGACCCGAAACGAACGTCGACACTTCTGCCAGGAAAGGGGAGTACTGCAGAGCAGATTGCACTGCGTCAGTTGAGGGATATCGACAAGACAAACTCTAATTATAACGTCCGATTGAGTCTCGGTTTGAACTATGACATCATCAAAGGGTTGCGGTTCTCATCCACATACTCACTCGATCACTACTTCACAAGAGTATATACCTTCACGCCAGACTATCTGAAGTACGACCTCAAGTCGGCTGTTGAAGCATCGAACATCGCAATGACGAATATTCAGACAGAGAATATTCTGACTTATAACGTACCACTGTCAACTGATCATAAACTGGAGTTGATGGCAGGTATGACCTATAATTACGACCTGTTACAGAACCTTAGCGGTACTGCAAAGGGTGGTCCGACGAACTCAATCAAGTACGCTGGTGAGGGATGGCCTTCTCTTTTGAATGATGGAGGTACGATAAGAGCAGCGCAAAGCTTCCTTACCAACCAGCAGGAACAGTCGTTGGTCAGCTTCTTAGGCCGTGCTGTATATAACTATAAGAAACGTTACATGGCTGAAGTATCCGTTCGTTCGGACGGATCCAGCGTCTTCGGAAAAGATGTTCGTTGGGGTACCTTCTTCAGTGGGCCTTGGTTGGGCATTCAGTGAGGAACGTTTCATGAAGAAACTCTGGTGGTTAAGCTTCGGAAAGCTACGTGCTTCATGGGGAAAATCAGGTCAGAAGTTCCAGGAACCTTACCTTGCACTGGGTGTAATGGAGGAGAGTAACATCTTCAATGGCTCGTTGGGCTTGATACCACAGTCCATGGCAAACAAGAGACTGACGTGGGAAGAGAGCGATCAGTATGATGTTGGTCTCGATCTTCAGCTCTTAGACTATCGTTTGAAGTTCAAGTTGGATTATTATTATAAGTATTCCAGCAAGCTGTTGATGCAGTCTTACCTCCCAGGTAACGTCTTCTTGGCAACGAGCATGTGGGATAACGCTTCAGCAATATCCAATGAAGGTATTGAGTTTGAGGCTCAGTATGACATCATTCGTAAGAAGAACTGGAACTGGAGTGTAGGCTTGAACCTCTCACACAATAAGAATATGCTGCGCAAGACCTATAACGGTGAGGACCTCAACGACAAGGTATTGGGGCGTCCGGTATATGGTATCTACACCTTCAAGGACGAGGGTATCGTGCAGAAAGAGGAGGATATCCCAATGTATCCGAATGCCTCTGGAAAGCTCACACCGCTCTACTTCCAGTCTGTTAACAACCCATTGCGTGTGGGTGGACGTAAGATCAAGGACCAGAACTTTGACGGTGTGATTGATGATAAGGACCTTTACTATGCTGGTAGTACGCTGCCTGCAGTGTATGGTGGTCTGAACAGCCACTTGGAATGGAAGGGATTGAGCCTTGATGTATTGTTCAGTTACACCATAGGACGTAAGGTAATGAACATGTATAAGAACAGTGCCTTCACCTTTACCAAGGACTTTGGTGTTATCATGAACTACTTCCACGCCAATGATTTCTGGACTCCAGATAACCGCGGAGCCAAGTATCCTTCCCTTGAATTTGCTGATAAGGATTACATCGGACAGTTTGATGGTAACGTAGACTCGAACATTGAGAACATCAGCTTCCTGCGTTTGAAGCAGTTAGTCATTGGTTATCAGTTCCCAAAGACATGGTTGAAGGGCACATTCATTAAGGATGCAAACATCTATCTCAGTGGTGAGAACCTCTTCTTGATAACTAATTATTCTGGAGTTGACCCTGAAGTCATCAATCCTTATACAGGAAAAGACGACGGAACACAGTATCCTTTGAACAGAAAGGTGACCTTGGGACTTAATTTAAAATTCTAATTGAGAATGAAAAGAATCATATATCTTTCGTTATGTGCCTGCCTTCTCACTTCCTGCAGCCTCGATCTGCAGCCAGAGAACGGTCTTACATATAGCAATTCCTTCAATACTGAGAAGGAATTGAACGCCACAACGACATCCATACAGTATTATATAAACACTACAGTGGGCAATAACTATGACTTTGCAACGGCTGGTGTGTTGGCTGATAATATCTTGGATGGCAAGCAATTACGTGAGTGGAACCCACGAACGGTGATAACAAGTGAGTATTCTTGGAAGGGTTTCTATGATATTATCTTTGAGTCTAACCTGTTGTTGGATAACATTGACAGGACAAAAGACTTGTCTCCTGAGCGTCGGAACTACCACGTTGGACAGGCAGAGTTCGGTCTTGGACTGTCTTATTTCCTCTTGGCTCAACGTTATGGGGATGCTATCATCACAGAGAACTCTTCGGTAATCAAACCTTATCAGCAGTCGTCTCAGGAGCAAGTGCTCGCTGCGGCAATTGAACATGCAAAGAAAGCGTATGACGTTTTGCCTACTTGGGACAAGCTGACTGACCTCAATGGCAATGCAATAACCAATCGACAGACGGCTTCAAAGGGTACTGCTACTGCTTTGTTGGCACAGATTTATGCGTGGAAAGGTAGTGTTACAGAGCTTTATCATCTGAAAGGTAATGCGCAGGAGGACTACCAGAACGCTGTTAAATATGCCACTGAGCTGATTGATAATAAGGTGGGTAGCTATCAGTTGTGTGCTTCTCCAGAAGTACTTTGCACCTATCTGTCAAATGAGAAGAGCCCTAATCCAGAGGCAATCTTCAGCCTTTACTTCGATAAGACACGTTCTGAGAATGTCGTTTCACCAAATGAAATAGCACAGAACTACGTGAGCTGGCCTGTAAGAGAAGATCAGACATTGGCTGATCTGACATCAAGTACCACTTATCAGCTGTACAAATCAACGGTGGAGACGCTCTTCCCTGATACAACAGACAAGCGTTTGCAGGCGTTTTTCTATCAGTGGGGAACTCAACATGACGTAGATGGCACAGATTATGCCATTATGTATAAGTTCAGAAAGGCTATCTTCGATCCTGACCAGTACTCTCCAAGTGGTAAAAGTTACCGTACTGTAGATGCTGATTACGTGTATTGGAGACTGGCAGATATCTACCTTTTGCGGGCAGAATGCAATCAGAAGTTGGGCAATGAAGCACAAGCTATTGCCGACTTGAACGTTATCCGCAATCGTGCAGGTGCCCTTTCTTACCCTTCAACCTATGATACTGAAGGTCTGAAGAAGGCCATCTTCCTCGAAAGAGAGAAGGAGTTCATTGGTGAAAATGACGCTCGTTATGCTGATATCATCCGTAATGGATATGTCAAAGAAGAGCTACAAGGTAAGTTCAAGGTGCTCACCAACCAGGATATACAGAATGGTGCACTCTTCTTACCATTGCCAAAAGACGCATGGCAGGATAAGGATGGACATGTCATTAACAACCAATTGCGCCAGAAACCATATTGGCAGGCATACAACTAATGGTATGCTGGGTTACGAATCTATAATAATTCTGATATAAAGATGAAGAAGATCATATTTCTTGTGGCGTTGTCTTTGGCTATATTAAGCTCGGCAGCTGTACACAATATAACTTTGATGATACCGGAGTAGCCAATGGTAAGCATGAAACAACCATGTGGGACTACTTCAAAGGTGATAAATATAACTGGCAATTGCTATGTGAGATGGCTGAAAGGGCTGACCTTGTGAGTGTCTTCCAGGGCACAAGCCAGTACGGAAAGAACTTCACTTTCTTCGGACCTACCAGCAATAGTATCCGTAGATACCTCTATGCGAATGGTATGGATAAGGTTTCTGACATCCCAGTAGCCGACTGTAAGAAGTTTATCCTCGACTGTTTGCTGCCAGGTAAGCGTGTTATGCTGGACGATTTCAAGGAAGGTGTGAAGTCAACTGACCCCTCTACGCCAGTAGGAAAGGGTGGTGAGATGCTCACAATGGCGTCAGGTAAGCAGTTATGGGTATATTCTTTCCGTGAATCTTACAATGGTGTGGCACATGCAGGACCACTTCAGATCTATCTTGTGTCACCTTCTACGACGAAAACATCCCACGTTGCCTCATGTAACATTGAGACATTGACGGGTGTTGTACACTCTCTTGATTATAACTTCACGCCGGGTGACTTCTAAAGTCACGCTGGCTGAAGAGCTAAAAGCATACTGCTTGATTGTCCAAAGTGCATTACTTGAATATCAAAAGTAGATAGCTTGACAGTCTAAAGTGCATTACTTGAATATCAAAAGTAGATAGCTTGACAGTCTAAAGTATATAGTTTGAAGGTTCAATGTATCTTACTTGAATATCCAAAGTAGATAGCTTGACGGTTCAAAGTTTCTTACTTGAATGTCAAAAGTACATTACTTGAAAGTCTAAAGTATATAGTTTGACAAACCAAAGCAGCTTACTTGAAGGTTCAAAGCAGATTATTTGAAGGTTTAAAGCAAATTAGTTGAATATCCCAATCATATAAAATGAAGATTAAGCGATGAAGAAGATAAAGAAAAAAAACATACTGATGCTCTCTCTTATGGCACTTGTCATAGGGTTCACAGCATCATGCAGCAAGATGGATGTGGGTTATCTCCGAACAGAAGGAGCCTCATTCACTCCAGATTCATTGAATGTTTTCCACAACATTGACCCTACCAGCGTGCAGGCAACAGACAATTTGCCGTTCGTTTCCATACGCATTCAGGGTGTAGCAGGTACCAATCCTGTTAATTATGAGCTATCAAGTGTCAAGGCTGACAGCCCTTCTGCTTCCGAACTCTTTATGAAACTCTATAAAGAAGGGAAGATTTCAGTGGCTGGTGGACTGATCGTTGTCTCACAGAATGCTTCCCGTCAGCTTCCTAACGGGCGTTATATACTCTCTCTTAAGGTGTATAATGAGGACCACGAGGCCATCCTGAAAGATGTGTTTACGATTGTAGTAACAGACGATAAGTTGCCTACAGCTTAACTCCCGTGGGTTTCTCACACAACAATAAGAACAATATAATAAGGTATTACTTATGAAAATGAAAAGATATATCTATGCGCTTGTAGCGCTTCTCATGTTCGTTTCTCCGCTATATGCTCAGGAGAATACAACGGGTATCAGCTTCTTTAAAGGCACATTTGAGGAAGCATTGGTCAAGGCAAAGCAGGAAAACAAACCGTTATTTGTCGACTTTTACGCCGTATGGTGCGTCCCTTGCAAGAAGATGGCTAAGACAGTCTTCACCCAAGAGGCGGTAGGTAAGTACTTCAATGAGCACTTTATCAGTCTACAACTTGATGCTGAGAAGGGCGAAAACGTACAGATTGCGAAGAATTATAAGGTCGTTGCCTATCCGACAGTAGCTTTTATCGCTCCAGACGGCAAGGCTTTGTCAGTCAATACGGGTGCTATGAATGCCGATGAGCTCATGGAAGCAGCCAAGATTGTTGCTGGTGAGAGTGTTAGTTTTGAGGAACTTTACAATAAGTACAAGGCAGATAACAATGACCTCGACGTACAACAGCAGCTTCTTCTCAAAGCTCCTTCCTTCCTACAGGCGCAGGAAGGCATGGAAGCAGACAAGTGGGTGACACGTCTACAGAAGCTTTATAAGAACTATGTTGCTGCCAAAGCACCAACGAAAATCATCAATGAGAATGACTATAAGATTATTCTTACCCTCGAAGGGATGATGATAAGGAGCACAAACAGTACATCGTAGACCTCATCAATGACCATCTTGATGATTGGATGAAGGCTATTGGCAAGGCACCAGCCTACTATATCGCTGAAGCTAACGACATCCTGGCTGAGGATTTGGCAAAGGAGGGCAACATAAAGTATAAGGATTATGTTGAGAAAGTCAAGAATCAGTATGCCAAAGCCTATGATGTTATTGGCTTGAAGGGCATCACTCCTTATGAGAAGTCAAAGCTTTACTTCGATGCTCTCTACAATCTTTATAAGAATAAGGATGTAGATGGATACGTAAAAGCCATGCAAACTTACTTCTCAAAGATGCAGGATAACCTCCGTGCAGCCGACTATGGTAAGGCAGCACAGAACCTTTACATGGCAGCAGGCAAGAGTTTGAAGCCTAAAGATCATGAGGTTGCTATCCAATGGGCGCAGAAAGCACTTTCACAAGAGGATGCTGTCATGGATAGAGTGAACTATATGGTGATGATAGGTGACTCTTATCGTGAGCTGAAGAACTATGCTAAGGCACGCGAATTCTATAACCAAGCGTATGCAGAGACGCTCCGTTTGGAGAATATGGAGATGCCTCAAGCCATGCTTCAGGACGCCATCAAGCAGAAACTTGCTACTATCGAACTCCTTGAAAAATAAACAATGACAATGTTCAAGAATATCATTAAACAGCTTACGGGCGTGCCTATGGCATTGCTCGTGGGCTTTTTCTTTTTATCGCTGACCCCTGCTCATGCACAGATGAAGGGGCTTCGGCAGGGGAAACTACCCAATGGCTTGACTTATTACATCTACAATGACGGCTCTGATGTTGGTGAGGCACAGTATTATCTCTACCAGAATGTGGGTGCTATCATGGAGAATAAGGACGAGATGGGGCTTGCCCACGTGCTCGAACACTTGGCTTTTAATGCCACAGACCACTTCCCTGACGGTGTGATGAACTTCCTTCGCAGTCATAATCTCAATGATTTTGAGGCGTTCACGGGCGTTGATGACACACGTTATGCCGTTCATAACGTCCCAACAAAGGATGCAAAGCTCAATGAACAGATGCTTTGGATACTTCGTGACTGGTGCCATGGCATCAAGATAAACCCACAGGACGTTGAGAAAGAACGCAGTATTATCCTTGAAGAGTGGCGTCATCGTGCTGGTGTCAACCGTCGTCTGACGGATGCCATAGCACCTGTTGTCTATAACAACTCTGGTTATGCAACACATAATGTCATTGGTTCACAGGATTTCCTACGCTCATTCCAGCAGAAACAGGTAAAGCAATTCTATGATAAATGGTATCGTCCGAACCTGCAGTTCATTGCTATCATCGGCGATGTAGACCTTGATCAGACGGAGAAGAACATCCAGGCGGTGTTCAAGACGTTGCCTAACAAGCTTGCACCAGCCGTTGATCCACAGGTTCGTAACATCCCTGACAATGCCGATCCGCTCTATCTTCGCTTCATAGATCCCGAGAATAAGAGTGCTTCCTTTGGTCTTTATCAACGTTATAACGTGAAGGGTAACGCTCCAGAAGAGGACAGAGTGCGTCAGTTTATCTTCACAAAATTCTTCAATACACTTGCTCCTAAGCGCTTTGTCATGCTGAAGAATGCTGATAAAGAGAACTTCATAGCAGCTGAGGTGAGCCTTTCTCCGTTGGTGAGGGATTACTATCAGATGGCGTGGGACATGGTTCCTTATGAGGGTAAGGAACAGAAAGCACTACAACAGATGCTTGCTGTGCGTGCTAACCTGCGTGACAATGGTTTCACGGCAGCCGAGTTTAATGCTGAAAAGGAGAAGATGTACAGTGGAATGAAGGATGTTCTGGAAGCCAAAGGACTTGGAACACCCGACAATGCACTGATGCTTTTCCGTCAGAACTACCTCTTCGGAATCCCCGTAGCCGACTTCCGTACACAGATAAGTCGTAACATTGAGACGCTTGTAGAGTTGGAAGTAGAGGATATCAATGCGTGGATGAAGTCACTCCTGACGGATAAGAACCTCGCTTTCGTTACTTATTCTAAGTCGAAAGATGAGATGAATATTACGAAAGAGGCGTTTGAGAGCGCACTGAAAACAGAACAAAAGGACGAGCAGATGGCGCAGACAAACGATGTTCAGCCATCACGAAGCTCATAGACTTCAATATTGTACCGGGTAAGATAGTTGCTGAGAAACAGCTCAAGACGCTACAGTCGAAGGAATGGACCCTCAGTAACGGGGCTAAAGTCATCTATAAATACCTGCCCGAAGCCAAGGGACGCTTCTTCTTTGCTGGTTCATCAGTAGGTGGAAAGTCCATTGTTCCTGCTAAAAACCTTGCTGATTACATGGCAATGCGCGCCCTGCTGATGCAGTCGGGGGTATATAAGTACAACCGAAACCAGCTGGCTCAGTGGTTACAAGGTAAGGATTTGAATCTCTCATTGTCCTTGGAAGACTACAGTGATGGCGTTGGTGGCAATGCAGCAGTAGCCAATGCTGATGATTTCTTTGCTTATCTGTATCTCGTTTTGTCACGTCAGAACTTCTCAAAGAGTGTCTTCGACAAGTATATCCAGCGCAGTCTCTATCTGTATGACAACCGTCCTACAACGGGTATGGATGCTGTTCAGGACTCCATCCGCCAGCTTCTTTATCCTGCAACGGCTGAGAATCCTCTTCAGAACGAGGCTTTCTATAAGTCAGTACAGTTCGATGGACTGAGCAAACAGTTCGATGAGCACTTCGGAAATGCCGCTCAATTCACTTATTGTCTTATCGGTGACATCCCAGAGGCACGTGCCAAGGAGCTTGTCACACGCTATATTGGTTCGCTGAAGGGCGATGCTAAAGTGGCAAAACGCACGGTTCGTCCACTTGATTTCACATCTGATAAGCCACTGATAAAGCGTACCTTCGAAACCGAATCAGATGATGGAATGGCTGAAATAGAGATCTCTTACGATAACAAGGTTGCCCTTTCCGACAAGGAACAGGCTGCTCTGGAAGTGATGCGTGCTCTGTTGGAGCGTCGGTACTTCGATGTGTTGCGTGAGAAAGAACACCTTACTTATACCGTTGGTGTGCAGAGTGTCTATACGGCACAGCCAAAAGAGAATGAGAGTCTTAGCATTCACCTGCAGACATCACGTGAGAATGTGGACAAAGCCATCACCCTTGTCTATCAGATTCTTGATGACGTGAAGGCACAACGCTTCTCTCTTGACGATTTCAAGGCAGCAATGGTGCCACTGGCAGTTGATGAAGAGCGCACTGATGCACCACAAGACAACAGTGATCCGTCCCTTTGGTTGAGTCTGCTGAACGTCTATGCGGAGACGGGTAATGAGCTTTCGCCAACAGTACCAACAGCTTCAACGCCAGTCTTCAGTACGCTGACACCACAGGATATAGCTGCTGTGGCAAAGAAGATCACCAACAATGCCAAGCAACGTGAGATTGTTGTGAAGCCTGTTGTACACGAAGGTAAGCGCACAAACTTCTAATATTATAAGCTGAAAACTGCCGTAGTATCATCCAATACTACGGCAGTTTTCTTTTTCCCTGTCCCTTCCTGCATCCTCAACATCGGTTATCTTGTTTTCTCCCGTTAGCCTTAGTCGATGCACTGATACGTAGTTTGGCTTTTGTGATATTATCCTTACATTTATTAACCACAGTCCAACCCGTTTTTAAGTCATTTCCTTTAAAACCCGCCTTTGTAACTGTTTCTTTCACAGATAGTTATAAGTGGCATTGTAAAAGGGCGTCTTTTACCATGCAAAAGGGCACCTTTTACACATCAAAAGGGCATCTTTTACAATGCAAAAGGGCGTCTTTTGCAATGCAATATACGCCCTCTTACAATCCAGTGTGTCATTTTCCTTTACATGACAGTACTCCCTTCTCCCTTCAGAAGTTCCTATAAAGTAAAACCCCATCTTACTTATTGCGTAAGATGGGGTCGTCAGTTGAAAAGTATAATCAGTAATTTGTTTTTTGCAACAATGTGTCTTTGCGTTTATTCAGCTACTGGTCGTACAGCGAAACCATACGTACGAACGTTACGATATAGCGGATAAACCTTGTCAACCTGTATACCCATGACACATCCATTGTTGACATCATTGGGGTCAGCTGACCAATAGTCACCTTTTGATCCACCATAGAACCAAGCGCCATACTTAGAATCACGGTATCCGAAAGCCGGGAATCCGATCGTTGCATTCCTACTGCTGTTTGTCCAGAAGACGTGCCCATAGTTTGCGGTATAAGCTGCCTGAACATCAGTTCCGTTCACGTTCATAGTACCTTCGTTGAGTCCGTTGGCAGTGAAACCAGTGAAAGCAGCGTTTGAAGGAACACTGAATCCTACAGGAGAAGGGTCATAAATCGTCTTAACAACAGGAGTATTGTTTACCTGATTAGGGTTACTTGCCGTTCTGTTGTTGATTGACCAGAGGTTATAGAAGTAATAATACTTTGTCAAACCAGCATTCGTGTTAATGACTCCTGCGGCATTTGTTCCTGTTGTATAGAAGAAACCAGGGTTCTGAATGATGTTCTGCATGTAGATTTGGTCGCCTGCATTCTGTTTGATAGAGCCCTCTGGAAGAATTGTATTTGAGCCAGGGAATGGGTCTTTACGTCCCCATTGATACATGTTTGCACTACCTTCGTTCTTCTCTACACCGTCATTTTGTGTGATAGTAACCACTGCCTCTTGCTTTGTACCGCCATTACCAATAGCCTGTTCAACCTTGATCTTTACAGTACGAGGCGCAGAATAGGATGTTCCTTTCCATGCTGTTGGCTTCCAACCGAGTGTTTCCTCTGTGAAGTTGAACACCTTTCCCTGCTTATTGGTTACTGGAATCTTGGTTAAAGCATTCTTAGGTGCAAACCATAAGTGCCATGACCAGAGGATAGTGTTACCCTTCTTGACAGCTATGACGGCGTTACCACTCTTGAGATTTGCCTTTGTTACTTCAAATTTCACAAATGCATTGCCACTTGCATCACGATAGATCGGTGCTGAAGGGAGGGTAACGAGGTTAGCGCCATCAGCCCAAACAACCTGTGCACCATTGATACCATTGTTGGCTTTATTATTGGTTTTCTCAATCCAAGGATCTGTGATTGGCTTTCCATCATGGTCTACGAGCGTATGAAGAATGACATCCTTTGTAGCTGCAGGACTACCAAACGTAACGTTTGTTACAGGTGCTGAACTCTTATAAGCACTGGCATTTGTTGCTCCATTCTTAATGGCATTACCATAAACTAACGGTATACTGTAGTATCCCGGAGCTGAAATCACATAGCAGTTGGCTGTGTTCTGCACAGCATCGGCACCTGTATTGTTTGACAGGTTATATGGATTCGCAGCCGAACCCAGTGGTGTTGCGTCCTGAAGTTCCTTGTTACGCTTAGCTGCAAGGTCGATGACGTCATTGCTGAGTGTTGCTAGTCCTTGCTCAGCAGCAGTACCTCCGTTGCCTGATTCCTTGGTAAGTGATTTCAACCAAGCGGGCTTGTTCATTGTCCATGTTGCTCCATTGTCCTCGCTATAACCAGTGATCTTCCACGCAATTGGCTTCTTTGTTCCGTCAGGAGCAGTGCGATAACTTGTTATACCATAGTTACCTGATGTTGTTCTGTTGTATGCAACAGCCTCAGGACTGGTAGCTTCCAGCGTGTAAGTCCAGGTTGATGTCTTCTCACTTAGCTTGTAAGTACGTGTCGTTCCCTGCTCCCATGAACCCTTGAGAGGGATGGAAATAGATGTGTTATCAGTGAATGTGATCACCGCAGTAACCTTGTTTGTCAGTTCCTGTGGTATCAAGTAGAAGGTATAATTGTCCTTAAGATTCTCGAAACGAACGCCAGTTGAATACTTCGTTACGTCCCTTATGATGCTGTTTGGGTTCTCGTTAGTTCTGTAATTCAGGTTATCTAACTTGACATCTCCACGTGTGTTATACCCCGTAGACACCCATTGAGCACCTGTACCATCATACTTATTAGAGATGATATACTTACTTTTCAGCAATACATTCTTAAGGGTAATCTCTTTAATGGTCTTGTCGAACGACAGATTTTGCCCTACTGCAAAGCGTATAGCAGTAAGTGCATGACGGAAGTTAAGACTTGTTTTGGGCGCTTGGAAGCGTGTTGCATATTGCACATCACCAGAACATGCCGTCATAAAGTCTACCTGTTGTCTTACATCTGGGTTCGTTGTGAACTCAACAGTTACGTTACCTGAAGCATCAGGGTAGGCAATGTTCGACTCAGGATAGGCTGCATAGAAACGGCCAAAAGGCTTATACCATGACCAACGAATAGGAGTATATAGCTCACCGGAGTTCTTTGTCTTTGCACTATTGAACCAATTCTCGTTGATATTGCTAACTGCTGTACCACGAATACCTGTTGTTGAGAAGTCGCCAAGCGACATTCTGTTTACGATATTGGCACGTGTGCCAGCATCAACCTTGACCGGATTGACACCTTCTACAGTCGTTTCAATCAAACAAACATCAAGTCCTGCTGCGTTCTGAGCCTCTAACTTGCGTCCCATTAGCTCTTGTTGAGACTGTGATGAGCCGTTGGCAGCACGTGTCAAAACGCCTCCACGACTAAGAATCTCCTCTTGGGCATCGTTAATTTCGAAGTGTACAACGGCGTCGTTATCGCCATTGTTTGCGTTATCTCCTAATGTCTCGTCCGAGCATGAAGCCACAGTCAAGGCAAATGTTCCTGCAAATAATGGCAGTAAAGTGTGTAGAAAAAATATCTTTTTCATTCCTTTTATTCTTTTATTATCTGAGTATTTCTATCCTTCGAGGTTGTCATCATCACCTCCATCAACTGGTGTTAGAGGTTCAACCGTAACAGTTCCAGCGGGACTACCACCTGCTCCGGGGCGCACATTAGGGCTTGAGACTAAGAGATGGCTGTCTTCTGCTACATCAAAGACGGCAACATGCGGTCTGATGTAGTCTTTTTTAAATAGAGTTTTAATTTCCTTCATTTTTTTAGTTATCATAAACTTATCACCAATCTTTCGTTAAAATGATCCTGAAAAGGAGGCGTTGATGTTGTAAATATTGACTTGCATGATGATAAATCATGCACTGTTATCCAGGGATTTATCCCATATCATGATTAATTCGTGTGCAAAGTTACTAATAATATATATCACTTCCGTTTTTGTTTTGTTAATTTTATTATTAATTAACTGTATAAATTCCAATTTAGATTGTGGTTTTTCGTGTCTCTTTTTATGGTGTTAGAGGGCGAAAACCTTTGTTTTAGGGGCTGATAGACAGTTGGTTTTGCGTTTTGAATGGTGCTGACTTATATTGAATGGTTTTCTTTCATTCAATAAACTATTGTTGATGGAAGTTTAAAAACTCATAAAAGGAGTTTAGTCTCATCATGGGTAATGTTCGTTTCATCATGGATTTGGAGGCAGGGGGATGTCTTTCTGTGGTTACAATGGCTGCTAAGGGGAAGTGGATAGTGGGGTGCTGTCTTACGGATTAGGCTTTATTTACATGCTTTTTGGGCTGATTCTATAGTTTTTTCTTTACCTTTGCAATACTTCTTTCTTGCTTTTGGCAAAGGAAAAGAGGGCAGGAGAGAGGATATTATTAAGGAGAATGAAGATGAAAAAAGGATTGGTATTAGAGGGAGGAGCCATGCGTGGACTGTTTACTGCAGGTGTATTGGATGTTCTGATGGAGCATGATATATGGCCCGATGGCGTTATTGGGGTTTCGGCAGGTGCTGCTTTCGGGTGTAATATGAAGTCGAAACAACCGGGACGTGCGCTCAGATATAACAAAAACCTGGTCAATGACTGGCGTTATTCATCCTTACGTTCCCTCCTTACGACGGGTGATTACTTCGGAGGAGACTATGCTTATCACTATGTACCACGCCATATTGACTATTTTGACGTTGACACTTTCTCCAAAAATCCTATGAAATTCTGGGTTGTTTGTACGAATGTAGACACGGGAAAGGCTGAATATAAACGGCTGACGGAGGTAGATTACGACAGTTTAGAGTATATTCGGGCTTCTGCTTCCATGCCTATTGCTGCCCGTATCGTTACTGTTGACGGGAAAAAGATGCTTGATGGCGGTATTGCAGACTCCATTCCGCTTCGTTTTTTCCAGCAACAAGGCTATGAAAAGAACCTTGTTGTACTCACCCAACCAGCTGGTTACGTGAAGAAACGTAGTCCGTTGATGCCACTCATGCGCATGTGGTTGCATCGTCATCCACGTATTGTGCAGGCTTTGGAAGACCGTCCTGCCATGTATAATGCCGAGTTAGACTATGTAAAAGAGGAGGAATCGAAGGGCAAGACACTCGTTCTTCGTCCACGGAACAAGCTGACGATTGGGCACATCTCCCACAATCCTGATGATATGCAGATGACATATGACCAGGGAAGGGAGGTTGCTTTGGAGCATTTAGAGGAGATAAAAGCCTTCTTTCAGTCGTAAACTACAACGTAAGAAGTCCACGACAGCCGTCTTCAATCAGGTCAAGTGCCAGCTCAAAGTCGGCTGATCCGCCGTAATAAGGGTCTGGAACACAGGTGGCATGTGGGTGTTCAGTGAAGAAATCAGCCATACGAAGCACCTTTGCACGTGCCTTTTCGTCTGTAGTTTGTGATGTTATGTTGCGGAAATTGTCCTCATCCATCACGATTATATGGTCGAATCGGTCGAAATCTACGCTGGAATCGAACTGACGGGCATGATGATCGATGCGGTAACCACGCCGATTACCATGCTCACGCATGCGTTTATCGGGTAATTGTCCTATGTGCCAGCCTCCGATACCAGCTGAATCAATCTCGTATTGACTGCTTAGTCCACGTTCATCTACCATGTGTTGCATGACAGCATGGGCTGCCGGAGAGCGACAGATGTTACCTAAACAAATAAAGAGGATGCGTTTCTTATTGTCTGTTGTAGTCTTCATATTTCCTGTTTGATACTGTTTCTGCAGACAAAGTAACGAAAAAAAACTGGAAATAAAGGCGTATCTCGATAAAACATAGAGAACATTCGGCCATTAATAATATGACAATCATTCATTAATAATATGATAATCACTCATTAATAATATGGCAATCGTCCATTAATAATATGATAATCGTTCATTAATCATATGATAATTACTCATTAATAATATGATAATCGTTCATTAATAATACGATAATCACTCGTTAATAATATAACAATCAATCATTAATAATATAACAAATGAAAAGAATCTTACTATCACTTACCTGCGTTATGGCAGCCTCTACGGGCTTTGCACAGCAGGCTTTATCATGGGGCAAGGCACCTTTGGCGTCACCAGTTGTCAATGCTGACAACACAGTTACCTTCAATATCGTAGCTCCAGAAGCACAGAAAGTGGAGATAACGGGCGACTTTCTGCCTGTGAAAAAGGTAAAAACAGCCTATGGAGAGCAGGAAACTCCGGGCGTGGAGCAGCTGAAAAAGAACGAGAAAGGGGTGTGGTCATACACCTCATCAGCCTTTCTCCCGAGCTTTATACCTACAATCTGATCGTTGATGGTGTGAAAATCACTGATCCACTGAACGTTTATGCAGTGCGCGACATCGCCAGTATGTTCAATATCTTTATGATTGGAGGGGGCGTAAAGGGGCTTTATCAGGTGAAAAACGTACCCCATGGAACGGTAGCAAAGGTATGGTACAACAGTCCAACGGCTGGTTTGACACGTCGGATGACGGTCTATACGCCTGCAGGATATGAGACAAGCGGCACGAAAAGGTACCCTGTTCTCTATCTGTTGCACGGCATTGGTGGTGACGAAAACGCCTGGTCAGAGTTGGGAAGAGCCACTCAGATACTCGATAACCTCATTGCTGAGGGCAAGGCAGAGCCTATGATCGTGGTCATGACGAATGGAAATATATCTCAGGAAGCGGCACCTGGCGAGACATCTGAGGGTTTTAAGACACCGACAATGATGCTTCCCAAGACCATGGATGGCAACTTTGAGACTGCATTCCCTGATGTTATTAAGTTTGTTGAACATACTTATCGTGTGCAATCAGACAAGAATCACCGTGCTATTGCGGGTTTATCAATGGGTGGTTTCCACTCTTTGTACATCTCAATCAATAACCCTGACACCTTCGGATACGTTGGTTTGTTCTCTGCAGCAGTAGATAAACAACAGTCAGGTGGCGTCATCTCGGTCTATGAGAACCGTAATCAGAAGATTGATAAGCTCTTCAGTAAGTCGCCAAAGCTCTTCTGGATAGGTATAGGAAGTACTGATTTCCTCTATCAAAGCAATGTAGATTTGCGCAAATACCTTGACAGTAAGCATTATAAATACACCTATATGGAGACAGAAGGTGGACATATCTGGCGCAATTGGCGTATCTATCTGAGCGAATTTGTACAGAAACTGTTCAAGTAAAGACGGTGTTATCACCTGACAAAGACTGTGGATTACGCACTTAAATACGTTTGTTCACAGTCTTAAAGATAGCATTTCACGGTCTAAAAGATGATTAAGAACGCTTCCTCTGCATGGTGCGTGAGGGTTTAAAAGGAAATGAGAAAGGTCCCGACATATCGTAATGATAATGTCGGGACCTCATTTTTATGTGTCAAGGAGTGAGTGGAGTGGAAGAGCGTTAAGCCAACATCCCGTCCTTAAACTCCATTGTTCAGTTTTAAAACATCAAAACCATAGATCTCAAACCTCAAACTTTCATGTCATTAATATGCGAAGAGAGGATAATCACCCATGGTTGTGTTCACCTTCTCACGTACACGTTTGATAACCTGTTCGTTCTCAGGATCAGCAAGAACCTCGTCGATTAACTCTGCTGTGAGTCGCATCATATCCTCCTTGCAGCCACGTGTTGTCATGGCAGCAGTACCGAGACGCAGACCACTTGTCTGGAAAGCAGAACGCTCATCATAAGGAACTTTGTTCTTATTGGCTGTGATGTCAGCAGCAACAAGTGCTGTTTCAGCCACCTTACCAGTAAGATCTGGATACTTCTGGCGCAGGTCTAGCAACATAGAATGGTTGTCAGTACCACCACTAACGATGCTGAATCCCTTGTCAACAAGCGCCTGTGCGAGTACAGAAGCATTCTTCTTCACCTGTGTAGCATACTCTTTCCAGCTTGGAAGGAGGTTTTCACCGAAGCCAACAGCCTTTGCTGCGATGACATGCTCCAATGGTCCACCCTGGTTTCCAGGGAAAACTGCAGAGTTAATGAGCATAGACATAGGCTTTACATCGCCCTTCTTGGTTGTCAATCCCCAAGGATTATCAAAGTCTTTACCCATCATGATGACACCACCACGTGGTCCGCGCAGCGTCTTATGTGTAGTAGTTGTAACGATATGTGCGTACTTCACAGGGTTCTCCAAGAGTCCTGCAGCAATCAGTCCGGCAGGGTGAGCCATGTCAATAAGCAGCAATGCACCAACTTCATCAGCTATAGCACGCATGCGTTTGTAGTCCCACTCACGGCTATAAGCCGATCCGCCACCGATAATCAGTTTTGGTTTGTGCTCACGTGCGAGGCGTTCCATCTCGTCATAGTCCACACGTCCTGTCTCACGATTCAGTGTATAACCAATGTGGTTATAGAGAATACCTGATGTATTTACCTCACTACCATGTGACAAGTGACCACCTTGATCAAGGTCTAAGCCCATGAAAGTATCACCAGGCTTCAGTACAGCGAGGAATACAGCTTGGTTAGCTTGTGCGCCAGAGTGTGGCTGCACGTTAGCATACTCAGCCCCAAAGAGCTGCTTTACACGCTCAATGGCGAGTGTTTCAACTTGGTCTACGACTTGGCATCCTCCATAGTAACGTTTGCCTGGGTAACCTTCAGCGTACTTATTGGTTAGGTATGACCCATGGCCTGCATAACCTCATCACTGACAAAATTCTCTGATGCAATCAACTCCATGCCCTTTAGCTGGCGCTGGTGTTCCATTTCGATAAGATCGAAGATTTCTTGGTCTCTTCTCATGTGTATTTGTAATGTTTAGGGGGTTCGTATATCTCTACAAACCCGTTGGTTAGTGTTATGGCGCAAATATACGAATTAAGTTTCTAACATGCAAGCGTAACGGAAAAAATTATGTAACTTTGCAGAAAAGCTAATAATAAAATGAAACTGAAAGAATTATTCCAAGCCTACGAGTTTGATGAGATTTATCCTCAGATTGGGCTGATGTTCCCTAAGGGAAGGCACTTGCGTGAGGAGTTCCGCAATGCTTATAATCTTCTTTTAGACATCAAACCGGTGATGTCGAAGAAGCAGATACGTTATGAACTCATGGAAGATCCTGACTCAAATGAGATGTTTTTCGGTGCTGATGACCATGATTTCAATGGTCCATGGGACGTTCTCTTGGGCAAGGAGTTAAAGAAAGGACCGAAAGTTGACCTTACCAGTGAGGAGTTAGTGGCTAATTGCTTGCTGAATGTGGTGCTCATTGGGCGTCATCCAAGGGCTTTCGACAAGGATTTTGAGAAGATTACGAGATAAGAAACATAGCTCCCTATAATATAATAAGGTGTAGGGAGAGAAAAAACGGGGGAGTTAAGTCAACTGTTTCCACGTTCTTTGCATTGGCAGGACGGGTGGAGGACAGTTGATTTAGCTCTCTTTTTTGTTCCCATGAAATAACTTTACTAATTTAAGACCATGCTTTCTCCGTTCTGAAGGGATAAGCACTTATTTTCGCCTTTGTAACCTCTTGTTATCCAAAGGTTTACAGATGGGGTTGTAAAAGGTGCCCTTTTGCGATGTAAAAGACGCCCTTTTACATGGTAAAAGATGCCCTTTTGCAATGCAAAACATGCCCTTTTACAAGCCAAAAGGGCGTCTTCTGTTTTTCAATACTGAATATACTTTACATTATACGGTTTGTATCTGTCGTCTGAACCTTCATTTCCTGCGTTCTGATACGTTGGTCTGATACTGTCATAACCGTGGCGAAGGGCGATTCCGAGATGTGGCGATGAAGACAGCATCAACCGTAAAGACTAAGGCGAGAGAGGGAAGAACCGCTTGAAAACAAAAAGGCCAGACGGAAGAATCCGCCTGACCTCGACTCATAAATTGACCACTATATGCACCACCGTTGCGGCATTATAATGCGAGTTGTGCCAACCACACATCAATGCGATCGTCTGTTTTTTCCGGCTCATTGACGTCATCAAGAGCAAGACCAACAAACTTTCCGTCGACAACGGCTTCTGAGTCGTCATATGTATAACCGCTTGCGTCTACCGCGCCAACAACCTTTGCGCCAGCATCCACCGCAGCATCATGGAGTTCCTTCATACCTCCGCAGAAGGTATCGCTATAACTTTCGGAGTCACCACAGCCGAAAATGGCAACCGTCTTACCACTAAGACCAGCCTCTTTCAGCACTTTCACCCCGTCATACCAGTCGTCCTGCATCTCACCTGCACCCCATGTAGATGTTCCAAGGAACAATGTGTCATAGTCAGAGAGCTTCTCTGCCGTGAGATCAGTAACGTTAATACAGTCGGCACCAGCCTTTTCTGCAATCTTTCCTGCTATCTCTTCACACATACCCGTGGAAGAACCAAATACTACAAGTTTCATGATTCCTTTTTTTTGTCAGTTCTCAATAATGAATGGTAACACTTGTTACCCTCTGATCATGGTGATAATCATCTTGAAACGTTCTGGTGCATTGACAGAATGGCGTGCTCCAGAAGGGATAATAAACAGTTCGCCAGCACTGATGACATGCTTTGTATCCTCAACAGTCAGCTCCATCTTACCGTCAATGACCTGGATGAGTGCATCGAAAGGTGCTGAATGTTCGGACAAACCCTGTCCTGCATCAAAGCTGAAGAGCGTCACACTCCCTGCATTGTTGTGTACAAGTTCCTTGCTTACTACGCCACCATCAGCGTAATCAATTACTTCTTTTGCTGGGAAAACCGTACCTTTTTCTAACTTTGCCATATTCTATTGTCTTTTAATTGTATTAATAATTATGTTCTGACAATAGACGAACAAATGCAATGCCAAAGCAGATAAGAGTAACAAATGTTACCTGTTTCGGGACTAAAGACAAAAAAGGCTGTGATGAAAGAACATCACAGCCACCTTATTATATTAATAGAAGAATCCCCGATAGGCATCAATCAGTGTGGAAATCTGCTGAAGTTGTGTGTCGATAAGCTCCGTCTGACAGTCTAACTGCTCACGTTCACTGTCTAACACCTCCAGGTATGTGGCACGATTGTAAGCATAAAGCTGTTGAGCAGCCGTCACTGCACGCGTCAGAGATTGCACTTGTTTGTTTTTCAATGCCTGATATTGTGACAGGTTATGTGCACGCGACTGCAGCGTACTCATATCACTATATGCCGTGAGCAATGCCTTGTCGTAGTTATAAAGAGCCTCCAACTGCATAGCATTGGCTTGATCGAAGTTCGTCTGTATGGCTTTCTTATTAATTAATGGAGCTGTCAATCCACCCAAAACGCTGAATGCTACAGACTCCGGAAGACGCAGAAGATACTTCGGACTGAAGGCATCTAAGCCTAATGTAGCCGACAGATTGAGCGAGGGAAGGAAAGCTCTTCGAGCCGCTTCCACGTCCCATTTGGCAGCTTGCAGCTCATGTTCGGCACGAAGAATGTCGGGACGTTGCAATAGAAGACGGGCTGGAATAGCTTGTAATGTGGGCAACGACTGATGGTCGAGTGCATCCTTGTCACGTTTGATGGGTGTAGGATATCGCCCAAGAAGAAGGTTCAGACTGTTCTCCGTTTCCGTTATTGACTGTCTCAACTGGTACTCATTAGCCGATGCTTTGGCTAGTTCAGCTTCAAATTTCTCTACAGCCAACTGTGTATCTGCATCTGCTTCCTTCTGAATACGGGCTATCTGGACAGCCTTTTTCTGTAGTTCTATATACTTTAACGTGATGTTGAGCTTGTTATCCAACGCCACTAAAGCATAGTAATTCTCTGCAATATCCGCTACCAACTGGCTCTTTAGCGTGCGTTGTCCTTCTGCTGTAGCAAGGTAACGTTCAACTGCTGCACGCTTACTGCTATTGAGTTGCTTCCAAAGATCAATACTCCAATCAAGCTGAAGGTTCGGTGCTATATCGGGAATGACGGTCGGAATGTTATGTCCTGGTGTGAGTTCTGTTCCTACATTACCAGCTCCTTCGCTCGTATAGCGTCCCACTTTCGACACACCAATAGTGGCATTGGCAGTCACAGTAGGCAACATCTGTCCACGTTTTGCCGTGATAGCACTCTTAGCAATAGCCATTTCCTGTAGTGTTATCTTCAGATCTTGATTGTTATTGAGTGCTGTATCAATGAGAGCACACAATGCCGGATCCTTGAAAAAGTCGCGCCATACGTGTACATTGGTCACCGTGTCGGTGGTCACTTTTGGCAATGTTGCTTTTATATTGTCCTTAGGCAGTGTTGCTTGAGGCGTTTTACATGCCATCAGCGTCAGCAACAAGAGAGCTGCCAGAGCAGTGAATAAACCTGTTTTATGCGTTGTCATCAGCTTTATCTTCTATAGATTCTTTGTGATATCGTTTATCTTTCTCTTCGCTCAAAGGCTTTTCTTTCTGATAATTCACAATCTTATCAGCCATAGAGGCAAAGATATAATAGAGTCCGGGGATGATGATTAATCCTCCCATCGTACCAATCAACATACCGCCTACGGCTGCTGTACCAATCGTTCGGTTACCAATTGCACCCGCACCCGATGCAAACACAAGTGGAATAAGGCCCGCTATGAAAGCAATACTCGTCATAAGAATAGGGCGGAAACGTGCTACTGCACCCTCAATGGCTGCCTCTGCGATGGTCTGACCCATGTTTTTGCGTTGTACAGAGTACTCAACCATTAGCACAGCGTTCTTTCCCAGTAAACCAATAAGCATCACTAAGGCTATCTGTGCATAGATATTGTTCTCCAATCCGCATAGTTTCAGTAAAAGGAAAGCACCGAAAATACCCACAGGTAGGAAGATAATAACAGGCAAAGGAAGGAGGAAGTTCTCGTATTGGGCAGCCAAAATGAGATAAACAAACACCAAACAAACAATGAAAATGATGATGGCAGTGTTGCCTTGGTCCACCTCATCCTTCGAAATACCAGCCCAATCGTAGTCGTAACCCTTAGGAAGTGACTTCTCTGCAACCTCTTGTATTGCTTTCAAAGCCTGTCCACTGGAGTATCCAGGGCTGGTGCTCCCGTTACTTCTGACGAGTTATAGAGGTTATGGCGTGTGATTTCGCTCATTCCATAGGTCTTGCTGAGGGTCATAAAGTCGGCATACGGCACCATTTGTCCTGCATCATTCTTCGTGTAAAGATGCAGAAGATCTTCAGGAAAGGCACGATATTGTGGTGCTGCCTGTACAATAACTTTATACGGTTTGCCAAACTTTATGAAGCCAGTTTGGTAGTCTGAACCCACAAGTACAGACAAACCGTTGAGTGCTTTGCCTGGTTCTACACCCTTTTGGAGTGCCAATGCATCATTAACATTGAGCATATACTGTGGGAAACTGGCTGAATAGAATGTGAAAGCATTGCCAATTTCGGGTCGTTTGTTAACCTCTCGCACGAAATCTTTGCTCACTTTCTCCATCTGATGGTAGTCGTTGTTACCTGTTTTATCAAGCAATCGCATCTCAAAACCACTCGCTGCACCATATCCAGGGATCGATGGTGGTTCGAAAAAGTCGATGTTTGCAGTTGTAATAGCTTTACATTTATCTTCCAAATCACGAATAATCTCCTTTGCAGTGCGCTTCCTGTGCTTCCAATCCTTTAGGTTTATAAGACAGCTTCCAGAGTTAGCACTGGTGCCTTCGGATAGGATTTCGAAGCCTGCTAATGATGAAACACTCTCTACACCATCTTCTTTTTCTGCAATTTTCAGCAACTGATGCGCCACTTCATTGGTACGTTCTATCGTCGAACCCGGTGGTGTTTCAATAACAGCATATATCATTCCCTGGTCTTCTTGTGGGATAAATCCTGACGGTAAGCCCATATTTACCCAGTAAGCTAACGCACAAAAGACGAGTACAGCACCCATCGTTAGTAGCTTATGCTTCACTGTATGCTGTAATACATGGGCATATTTCTTACTGCCAACATTGAACTGTTGATTGAAACGTTGCAGCATTCTGCCCAGCCAACCCAGCTTAACATGGTTCTCTTGTTCCTTAGTTAAGATGAGAGCACACAGTGCTGGAGTAAGTGTAAGGGCTACGAATCCTGAGAAAAGAATACTAGATGCCATCGTTATAGAGAACTGTCTGTAGAACATTCCCTCTGGTCCTCCCATAAAAGCAACGGGTATGAACACTGAAGCCATCACCAAAGAGATAGCAATAATGGCACCACTGATTTCTTTCATAGCTTTCTCTGTAGCCTCAACTGGCAACAGTTTATTGCGCGATATTTCTACATTTACTGCCTCAATTACCACTATGGCATCATCAACAACAATACCAATAGCCATAACAAGGGCAAAGAGTGAAATCATATTGAGTGTGATGTTGAATGCCAACATCGCAATGAAACTACCTAACAGGGACACAGGTACTGCCATAATAGGTATGACTGCGACCTCCAATCGCCCAAGAATATGAACACAACAATGGCTACAAGTATGAAAGCTTCAAACAGCGTGTGTATTACTTTCTCTATACTTGCATCAAGAAAGCGGCTAATATCATAGCTAATCTCGTAGTGCATACCTTTCGGCATGTCCTTTTGGAGGTGCTTCATAGCCTGCTTTACCTGTTTGATAACGTTGCTTGCATTACTTCCGTAAGCTTGTTTCAGGGTTACAGCTGCTGATGGACGACCGTTAAGAGTGGAGTAAATATCATACACCTCACTACCCAAATGAATGTCGGCAACATCCTTCAGACGAACCGTCTGCCCATTGGCATTGCTCTTAAGGATGATGTTTCCATACTCTTCTGTCGTGGTGTAACGTCCTGGATACTTCAAAACGAACTCCTTAACCTGCGGCCGTGTACCACCACTCTCACCTAATTTACCTGGTGAAACCTCTATGTTCTGATCTTCCAAAGCATCACTCACGTCGTCAGTCGACAGTCCGTAAGATATCATCTTGTCTGGATGTAGCCACACACGCATGGCATAACTGCGTGTACCTAATATGTCAAGATCACCCACACCATCAACACGTAGCAGCTCAGGGGATATGTTTATGTCGAAATAGTTAAACAGAAAGTCCTGATTAACATTAGGATCATCACTGTAAAGGTTGATATACATGAGGATATTCGGCTCTTCGCGCGATATCTTTACACCCTCACGAATCACCTCAGGTGGTAACTTATTTGTTGCTGCCGACACACGGTTCTGCACATTTACGGCGTCAACATTAGGGTCAGTACCCAACTTGAAGACAACGTTTATCTCTGCTTCACCATCGTTTCCAGCATCACTTTCAATGTATTTCATGCCCGGAACACCGTTCAATGCCTGCTCCAGCGGGATGATCACCGACTTAATAAGCAGCTCATTGTTTGCTCCCGGATAGTCAGCAATGACATTTACCTTCGGAGGAGAGATGGAAGGGAACTGTGTAATGGGGAGATTAAACAGTGAGAGGATACCGATAAAGGCAATAACCAGTGCTATCACAATGGATAGAACCGGACGTCGAATGAAGATTTTGAACATCTTTTAAATGCCTATTTTGTTCAACTTGATTGATTCACGGGGTGATACGAAGCGTGTACGGACGTGGTCGCCGTCGTTAACCTTTTGTATTCCGTCCGTCAGATAGTGGTCATTGGCACTCAAACCAGAGCCAATAACGTATATTCCTGTCAGTTCAGCAGCTATCTGTATCTGCCTTTGATGAACGACATTGTTCTTGTCTACAACGAAAACATACTTCCTATCTTGTAGCTCATAGACTGCTTCTTGTGGAATAACAATGGCATGTTTCTTCTGTAAGAGTAATTGAATAGTGCCTGTCTGGCCATTGCGCAGTAGGTTATGTGCGTTCTTAAAGAGTGAACGAACAGATATTGTACCCGACGCACTGTCGAATTGTCCTGATATATCAGCAATCTTTCCACGTGCAGGGAAGGTGCTTCCATTTGCCAAAATCAGCTTCAATGGTAGCTGCATGTAGCGGTCCGGATGCTCTTGGAAGTCGAGATAATCCGTCTCAGAGATGTTGAAATAAACCTGCATCTGCGTGTTGTCCGATAGTGTTGTCAGTAAATCGTCTTGCTGAATATAGCTTCCCAGCTTCTCAGGTATGCGACCTAAGACGCCAGAGAAGGGCGCACGGATAACGGAAAGACGCTTGCGCTGAACAGCAAGACGATAGTCTGCCACTGCCGACTGCAACTTTGCCTTTGCCATACGGCGTGCATTGGGCGAGATAACATTGTTTTCTGTGAGCTTACTCGTGTTCTGCAGCTCTATTTGTGCCTGCTCTTGAGCTGATTTCGACTTGGTAATCTCTTCATCAGCACCAACGATGGCAAGGCGAAAGAGCGGTTGCCCAGCCTTGACATACTGTCCTTCGTTGACGTAAACCTGCTGAAGAATACCTTCTTGTTGGGAACGTACCTCAATATTCTTTAGTGATTGAATGTTTGCCACATAGGTTTCAGGGAGGTTTATGTCGGTAACCAACGGCGTCGTTGATGTATAGACAGCGACCGTCTCCTGGTCGTTTTTCTTAGAGTGGCAGCTCCATAGCAGCAGTGCCATGAGCAGTGTTAAACCAAAAAGTCTCTTCATTTATATATAATGTAGTGTTATCTCTATTAGAGGTCGTAAACTTGGCTCTATCAAAAAAGTAATGCAAAGGTAGTAATTTGATTCGATAGTGTTACGCTTCTGCCGATTTTTTTTTCTTCTATCATAGATAAAATATAAGGTGAAGGGCGAAAGGTTGAAGAATTAAGGGGGTACAAAGGTGGGATAGGAGAGAACCCATCGCCTGGTAGTAAGTATGGAAATCGTTATTAAGGAAATAATCTTACAAAAAATGAAGGGCAATAGATTGAAAAACAGACAGAAACCGTTAAAAACCGACTTTGTAACCCTTAGTATATCAAGTAGTTACAAACAGGCTCCTAAAAGGGCATCTTTTGCACTCTAAAAGACGCCCTTTTACCATGCAAAAGGGCACCTTTTACAATGCAAACAGGCATCTTTTACAACGCAAAAGAGCACCTTTTAAAATCCACTTTATAAAATATTTTACTTTTTGGGGTGATCCATGACTTCTCAATAGTCCGTAAAGTGGCTCTCAATAGGGATAGGATGTCATCCTCTTCCATCCTTATTCATCCCTCCCATGTATCCCATCCCCGGACGGATATTTTATCTATTGATTCAAGAAAATCCACGAATTGTTTGGTGCAATCAGAAAATCTTATTACCTTTGCACTCGCTTTTGATAAAGCAATAGGGAGATCCGCTAGCTCAGCTGGTAGAGCACAACACTTTTAATGTTGGGGTCATGGGTTCGAGCCCCATGCGGATCACCAAGTAAAAAGAGGAATAGTCATTATGATTATTCCTCTTTTTGCATTTCGTTCATCATACCATTGCGTTTTCATTCTTCCCCTTTTTCGTTTCAATCATCAGGAGATTACCGCCTTGTGAAGAGCCGGCTGCCATTTCTTATGTTATCTGTAGAGTTCTTATCCTCTTATCATTCTGCACCACAGTACGCCCTTCCAATCACCCTTCCCCGTCTTGTCTCATGCCACATCATATACTCTCAACGTTGTTGATATCGAACAATGTATTGCCAAGTTCCGTATTCCCGCTAAATATCTATCGCCCCTTGCTTCGTCACTAACCTCTATATCCTATAACATTCTTGTCTCCTTTTCTACTCAAGGACAAAAGCTGACTGCATATTCTTTTCAAGTTTGCTGTCATTTCTGTCACTCTTTTTTCGCCTTTAATTTGTTGATTGTAAAGCTATTAAGCGAAATGTTAAAAGTGACAGCAACTAAAATAAAAACTATTTTAGGGTTTTTGCAGTAATAACATATGCTGTTTTTAAAAGCATAACATACATTCTACTTCCCCGTTTTTCCATGATCTAAAAATGCATTTACAAAATAAAAGTCGTATATTTGTCCTTGAAAGTGTTGTGCTTTAGCTCTCTGTTCTTTAGAAAAGAGAATAAGAAAGGCTGTCAGGAAGGGACATAAAGATAGAATCTATAACACTGTTAGCTTGACTTTCATCAAACTCTTAAGATGAATATGCCAGTTTACAAAGAGAAGTTATAGTTTATAAAGACGATAAATAATATGGGTAAGAGAATAAATCTATATTGTATGTTTATAATATGTATTGTCCTTTTGATGAGCTGTAACTCTCATAAAGAAAAAGAACTTACCATTTTTTATCTTTGTGGTACTATAGAATCACATAGACATCTCGAATGTACTAAACTAGATAGTATCTGTAAAACGATAGAATACGATGATACTATCTATGTAAATGCCGTGGCTTTTAAGCAAATAGAAGATGGAATAAGGAATTCAAAGCCTGTCAAGAATAGCCCAAATTCATATAACTCCGTAATGTATGTGAATGCTGGAGATATGAATTTGTGCCTTAACGGGACAGATAACAGGTGTTGGGTAAAACAAACTGGTGGGCAGTATCATCCGTCTGTTATTAATGATAAAACCGCATATCTTCTGAAATGGAAATCTCATTATTATAACTTTTTACCACATGATGTGTTAGTCTTAGATAAAGAAATACGGCAATATGGCATTCCTTATGATTATAGAGAGAACCAAGTTGAGAAGCCCGTAAAAAAGAAAGAGGTCTCTAAAGTCTTATTAAAAATAAGAATGTAAGCATCATTAAATAAGTACTTTTTAATCCATAGTTATAGTTTTCTTGGTGCTAAGATCAAAGATAAACTCATAAGGCTGAACTGCAAGTGTTGGAGTTCAGCCTTAAATTATATTTTGATAGGAATAGTTGAATAAGCAATAATAATCTACAAATACGGAAAAGCGTTATAACTTCACCTTTGATACTTAAGGTATAAGAAATCAAATCACTTAAAAGAATGAGAGAGTTTGGTTTATCTATCTGGATTGTATGACATGCTGCAGCTGTTAGAAAGGATGATTGAGCCACAGATAAAAGGGCAGATGATAGAGTAAAAGTATTGTTAGTAATAAGCGAATCATAAGGGAATGGAGGACTTTCCTGTTCCTATTATCAGTCCAAAGGTTCTGGTTTGTCAGATTGATTCATATCAATAAATGCATATATGATCGAAAAAAAGAATGAAAAAGCTTTGATGTGTGCGCAAACAGTATTACCTTTGCATCGTCAAAAGACAAATTAAGATTGTTTAGGTTAGTAGTAATAGATTTAGATTTTTTAGTTCAAAGTTAGGACAAAAGAGATTGTTCAGATAATAAAAGATAGGTTTAGTTTAGGTAAAAGAAGGTTAATAAAAGGATAACAACGATGCAAGATGATTGGTGAACGCCGTGAGGCGCGAACCAAAAGTCAAGCTCAAACACAACTTTTCCTTTATGGAAATGAACAAAGGGTACAGCATTTTGCAGCACCCTTTGTTCATTTTTATATATCCTTTGTTCGTTTCTTTTTCTCCTCCTTCTTTCCTTTTATTCTCTTGAAGGGCTTCATCCGATGGTTTTTATGTTCTCTTCAACTTCTTGAAAATGAGTTTCTAATAACAGAAAGTATTAGCCTCTCATGTGTTAAATCATTGTTTTTAGGTATTGTTCACAGTGTTTATTTTTATTAATTTTGCCACCAAATAAAGACCTATGACTAAATTTATATATGCTATGAGCTTGTTTTTGCTTGCAGCAATATCAATAAAAGCACAGCCAATCCAGAAGACATCCAGTTGCCTTTTGCATGGTTCTGTGGTATCTTCTACCGATGCTACAGCCATTGCAGGTGCTACTGTACGCCTTTATCAACTGAAGAAATTAGTTGGAGGGACGGTGTCTGATGCTTCAGGTAACTTCAATGTGAAGTGTCCTTCATCAGGTTCTTTACAGCTTCGCATCACTGCTGTCGGCTTCAAAGAGGTCGATACGACTCTGAATGTGCCCACGGTTACACCTATATATATATACATGCGAGCTGGGAAACACACCATGGACGAGGTCACAGTGACGGCTTCGGAGAAGCGAGGTATGACCAGTACGACCGTCATAGGACAAACGGCAATGGAGCATTTGCAGCCCTCTTCATTCGCTGATCTGCTGGCATTGTTGCCCGGAGGCATGACAAAGATCCCCGCATTGGGCAGTGCTAACGTCATAACCTTACGTGAAGCAGGACCGCCAAGTTCGCAATATGCCACCTCATCATTGGGTACGAAGTTCGTCATTGACGGTCAGGCGATTGGTACTGATGCCAATATGCAATACATTGCAGGCAGCTTTCAGGGGGATGCAGACAACAGTAGGAACCACGTTAGCTATGGTGTTGACATGCGAGAGATACCGACTGACAATATAGAAAAGGTGGAAGTGGTACGCGGAATACCATCCGTTAAGTATGGAGAGTTGACCAGTGGACTGATAAACATCACTCGAAAGCGCAGCCAATCACCCCTGTTGCTTCGGCTAAAAGCTGATGAATACGGTAAATTAGTGTCCGTTGGGAAAGGAATTCTGCTCTCTGGCAAGTGGAATCTGAATGTAGATGGAGCTTATTGGATGCCAGAAAAGAGCCAAGAAACCGTTTCGAGACCTATCGAAGACTCACTTTCTCAGCCCGTTTGCGTAGGAAATGGAACCTGGGAGAGCATTATGTACTTGAGTGGAGTGGGGCAACTGACTATTCCTTGAATATAGATAATGTGAAAACCGACCCCGAAATACAGATTCATAGAGAAGACAGTTACCGTTCATCTTACCTTAAAATGGGGATGAACCATCGACTGTTGCTTCGCAGAAAGGCGTTGGTGGGACTCCAGAGTGTGTCTTTGGCATACTCGGCAAGCCTTGCTTCCGACAGAATACACCAGACTGAAGCCGTCGCTTTACAGCGTGATTACGTCGTACCGTTGGCATATGAGAGTGGAGAGTACGATGGATTGTTTCTTCCCATACAGTATATCTGTGACTATAGGTGGAAGGAAAGCCCTTTTACAGTACTCTTAGAGGAGAGACAGAATGGTTGGCACGGACGTCATTCATCAGCCATCACATCACGGCAGGTGGCGAATTCCTGTTGAATAAGAACTATGGTAGAGGGCAGATCTTCGATATTACCAAGCCACTTCACGCCTCTACAGCCCGCAGACCACGGGCATATAAAGACATACCAGCCACAGATATCCTCTCCTTCTATGCCGAAGACAAAGCCACAATGCCCATTGGTAAACACCAACTGACGGTGATGGCAGGACTTCGTACCACCCAAATGCTGAATATTCCAGCATCTTATGCCGTCCATGGGAAGCTCTTTACGGATACAAGAGTTAATGTTCAGTGGGATTTTCCATCCTTTCTGGGCTTCAAAAGCTTTGTTTCCGGAGGCTTTGGGATGATGACCAAGATGCCGACAGTACTGGATTTGTATCCCGATTACGTGTATAAGGACATCACGGAGATGAACTATTGGGATGTCAGACCAGCCTATAAGCGTATTCATATACGTACATATAAGCTCAATCAGGTTAACCCTGACCTCCGTCAGGCACGTAATAAGAAGTGGGAAATACGTCTGGGAATAGACAAAGGAGCACACCATTTCAGTGTAACTTACTTCCATGAGGACATGAAAGACGGCTTCAGAAGTACCACAACAATGCGTCCTTTCATCTATAAGAGGTATGATACCTCGGTGATTAACCCTTCTGCACTTACGGGTCCACCGTCTTTGGCATCCCTACCTGTGGCCACTGACACCCTGTTAGACGGTTATGGACGAACCGAAAACGGCTCACGAATAATGAAACAAGGCATAGAATTCCAGTATTCCTCCCCTCGAATACCCGTCATTCAGACCCGTATCACGGTGAATGGGGCGTGGTTCCGAACCCTATATGAGAACAGTATACCCTTGTTTCGGTCGGCTCCTAACGTCGTAGTGGGTACTGTTGCTATAGCAGACAGGTATGCCGGATACTATAAGAGTACGGATAAATACGACAAACAGATATTCACTTCGAACTTCATCTTCGACTCTTATGTGGACAAACTGGGGTTGATTCTGTCGGCAACAGCGGAGTGTTTCTGGATGAGTAACACCAAACGACCTGCCACATCGAGTGTTCCTATGGGCTATATGGACATCACTGGCACCGTACATCCGTATGTTGAGGCTGACCAAAGTGACCCTTATCTGCGGTGGTTGGTGCTGACAGGCACTGCAGGACAGGACATGGACTATCGGGAAAGAAGCTATATGCTCGTCAATTTCAAGGCTACAAAGCGTTTCGGACGGCATCTATCACTGTCGTTTTTCGCTGATAGAGTGTTCTATGTAGCCCCCGATTACGAAGTCAATGGCTTCATCGTGCGTCGTACTTTCTCCCCTTATTTCGGCATGGAGATAGGGTTGAAGATATGAAATGAGTATTTATAACATAACAAATAGATGATGAAAAAACTCTTAAAGACCATCTCTGTGATGGCATTGGCATTGCTTCTGGGTAATGCTTGTACCAATGATGACGTCCCATCGGGCAAGGTTTCGATTAAATATGCTAAACTTGTGCTTAAGATAGGCTTACCTCAAGGCTTCCAGGATGTCGACTCTCTCGTGGCATTTCATGTGAAAGTACATAATGTTTCTACGGGAAGAGACAGCTCTTTCACCGTCCCGAATATTGCTCGGGAGGCTGTTACGGAAGGGAATCCACCCACAGTAACACTCGATACCCTGACCATTGCCGAGGGACTTTACAATGTTGAGCTTGAGGCAAAGGCTGTTTATCACAGTCGATTGAAGACCCCAAGCACCGTCAGAGGTAACCTTATGAACCATACTATCGTACAAAATGGCGCTGATGTGGCGTCTTCTGTCATCGTAAACCTCTTCTCTCCCAACATGGATAACGGCTTTGTGATAGCTGAAATACATGCTGCACGCACGTTAAGACCATCTGGTGACCCGTATACAGGCGACCAATACTTCCGAATCACAAACAATTCGGACACTGTTATGTATGCTGACGGGTTGTTTATAGGCGAGAGTGCGTTCCAACAGATGATACATCAGAACTATAAACCTTATATATTAGATAAGGAAACACCACTCCAATATCTCACGAAAGTACCTGGAATACATGGTAAAGACAAGAAATATCCTGTGCAACCAGGGGCTTCTCTCATCATCTGTGACAATGCTATAGACCACACAACGGCTGATCGTAACCCTAATTCCTTCGATCTTTCAAAGGCAGATTGGGAGTGGTTTGATGAGTCAACAAACCCCAGAGTGACGGATATTGATAACCCTGCAGTACCGAATATGGAGCGTCTCTACACCTATTCACGTACCATCTGGGGTCCACATGACCGTGGTTTCTATGCTTATGTCATTGGTTTTCTGGGCGTAGACAGTCGTACTTACCTTACGGATAAGGCTTATCAGTATGATTATTCCTATCGGTTTGTGTATGGATCAACGTCCAAGGACATGAAGTTCCATGCTGTTAAGATTCCTAACACATGGATTCTTGATGCCGTGGTGTTGGCTATCAAGGATATGAAGAAGTGGAATGTCATCAGTCCAACATTGGACAATGGCTATGCATGGTTCTCTGAAGTAGACCATGATAAGAACCGTTATGGCAAGTCAGTACGCAGGAAATACAATTCAAAAACGCATAAACTGATTGATACAAACGACTCTCAGCACGACTTTGAGACGGTAAAAGCCAATCCATGGTATGTCTTTAAGTAGGTTATATCACTGCTTTCTCATCGTAATCTACTGTTGTCTGCCGCTCACGGGGGCTGCTCAGGAGAGCGAAAGGGATTCTCTTCCCTCACATTCGTTGGTGTATGTGAGGGAGGCTGATACCTATTTGCGTTATTTCAGTCGACTGGGTGGAAAGGATATCACATCAAACCTGGATGAATTCCACCATAGTTTTTCTCAGATAAAGGCTGGTTATCAGCATGATAACACCTCACTTCCACTTGATGCACAGCAGGGTTCGGGAGCTGAACTGATGTTTTTCAGGGCACAATCCCACATGAAAACAAGTAAGAATGCTGTGGCTTGGGGAGAGGCTTGCTATGAGAATGGACGGCGAATGGGTATCTCGTGGAATCTGAACAGTGATTATAAACGTATCTTTCCATACGTTATTGCCGATACAACAACGCTCTCTATGCTCCGGGAATACTATCTTTTCCGTGGTGGATACGCTCATCAGCTGAACAAACTGGCGTTAGGAGCAGAGTTAAGTTACCGTTCTACGACGGAATATAGGGATGTTGACCCTCGTCCGAAGAACACTTCACTTGATGTTCAGGTACGTTTAGGTGCTGGATATGCCGTATCGGCGCAGCGGATGGTCGGTCTGACGGTTGGTGCAGGCAGATATAATCAGCAGAGTAACGTACTGTTTATGAACCCACAAGGCAACCGTGTGCTCTATCATCTCATGGGACTTGGGATGCAATACTTCCGCTTCAAGGGACTGCAGAACGCTGTTAAATACGAAGGGAGTAACTATCTGATAGGGCTTTCTACGTACACGAAGAACCGAATGGGACTGCAGGCATCAGCGGATTTGGCGTATGAAACGGTACAGAAACGCCTTGCTTCGGAACGGGATGTCCCCATTTGCGATGCTTTTCAGACGACATGGCGGGGTGATGTCTCATGGATTGGGCAGCGGAAGCAATGGACTTACAAGGTGACACTCAATGTTGAGGCTGTTGAAAGGGATGGACAGGAGCGCTTTTATGACAGTGGTTTGACCAATTATCAGCAGATAGCGAGTGCCAGACCCTTTGTTTTCCAGCGGCAAATGATGTGCTTGTCGGTCACGGCATTACGTCGTTTCTCACCTCTGACGTGGTTGATCATTCAGCCCAACGTGGCTTATGAGGTGCAGAACACCCAGTATATAATGCCCGTAAGACAGTTGAAGACGGCTTTCATGATACCTTCTTTGCAAATGAAAGTGTCGAGAATGTTCTCAAAAAGTCTGTTGTCAGTGGGGCTACAGACGGCAGTTGGACGACAAATGCACCATCATTTCGTGTTTGATGAGCCCGAACTGTTTGACAAACCGGTTGAGATGTTTCGTAACAATGCTGCTATGCAGCAGGCAAACTACTGTGATGCGGCGTTGGAAGTGCGGTATGACGTACAGCTTATCAAGGCTCTTTCTTCCGTCTTTGTGCAGATAACGGCTGGTCATCGGTGGTTTGATAACCATCAGAAAGCCTATAACACAGAACTGTCTGTTGGTGTTACGCTTTGATAGTGACCATGTTATAATATATGATTCAATATCTGATTAATAATTAAAACATAAACTTTTATGAAGAAAATTCTACTTACAATGTTCCTGATTTTGTGCAATGTGCTGGCTGTTTCTGCACAGAATGGTGGAGCAATCAAGGGCGATGCCTACTTCAATCAGCGTGTCGTAGGACTGAAAAAGGCTGGTACGCTGGAGCAAGAGGTAATATCTCGTTTCAGTGATGTGAATGTTCAGGGCATCAAAGTCATTGGTCCGATGAACGAAAAGGACCTCCGTTATCTGGCAAAGTTGGCAAAAGGCGGAACACTTAACGACCTTCACTCTGCCAATCTCACTGATGCTGTGGTGGAAAACATCCCAGAAGGGTGCTTCAAGGACCTCACTTATTTCATGTATATCTACTTCCCGTCATCATTGAAAAGCATCTCTGACAATGCATTTAAGAACTGTAACCTACTTGCTGTGGTTCTGAATGACGGACTTGAGACGATTGGGAACAGTGCGTTCTATGGTGTTCACAGCAAGAGTCTGACTATCCCTGCCTCAGTAAAGCACATCGGTGATGCTGCTTTTGCTGGTAATAAAGACTATAAGACAGTGACTGTTGACGCTGCGAATACGAACTTCAAGATGGTTCAGAACATGCTTTGCGATGTGAAAGAGCAGAAGGTGTTGCAGTGTTTCGACATGGCTGAGGGTGCAATCGATATTCCTCAGGAGATGAAGAGCATTGGGGATGAGGCTTTCTCTCCGCTTCATAACGTCACAACAGTGCGTATCCCTTCTTCCGTTATACGTGTTGGTAATGAGGCGTTCAATGCTGCTTACGGATTGAAGAACATTGAAGTGGCTGCTGAAAACCCTTCTTTCACAGCCGTTGATGGTGTATTGTTCAACAAGGATCAGACGGATTTGATTACTTATCCTGCCTCAAAGGACGGACAGGCTTACACCGTTCCCACTACTGTAAAGCACATTCTCGACGGTGCTTTCGCACAGGCGGGCGGGCAAAACGCACATAAAGGCATGAAAGGTGCAGAGAAAAGGAAGAATGATTTGGTGAAGGTTACGGTGCCAGAAGGTGTGGAGAGCATAGGAAAGGATGCTTTTCTCTTCAGTGGACTGTCAGAGATCAGTCTGCCAAAGACGCTGAAGAGCATCGGCAGTAACTGTTTCTATTATACTGATCTGACGCAGATCGTCATCCCAGAGGGTGTAACCCGATTGGAAGATGCTACCTTTGGCGCATGTGCAGGACTGGAGAAAGTGACGTTACCTAGTACGTTGAACTATATAGGACGTGACATTTTCGCTGTTTATAATCCTACTTTGACGGACATTCTCCTCTATGCTGAGGTGCCACCAGCGTGTGATGATGAGGCTTTCCATACGTTCGACAATTCCGTTACATTGCATGTTGTGGGTAGCGCAGTGAAGAAATACAAGCAGAACAGTGCTTGGGGCAATGGTCCCTTCGACTCTATTGTAGGCGACTTGACACCAACGGGTGTGGCACACGTGGGACAATCGGCTGATAATGTGACTGTTGTGGGGATATATGATATCCATGGTATGAAGCTCCAACACAAGGTGAAAGGGTTGAATATACTGAAGATGAGCGACGGAAGTGTACGTAAAGTAATGATAAATACACTCAACTAAATGGCTCTTCTAATGTGGTATTAAGGTTTCAGGATGTATATTTTGGTTCGGAGCATGGCAGCTTTTGTCATGCTCCTTTTTTGTTTTCTGATGTTATGAAAAGCCTTTACACAAAATGAAGGGTGATAGCTGGATTATTCAACGAAAAGGGTTCATTTCTTGGTTTGTAATCATCAGATAATCAAAGGGTTGCAAACAGGCTTGTAAAAGACGCCCTTTTGCGTTGTAAAAGATGCCCTTTTACTCATCAAAAGATGCCCTTTTGCAATGCAAAAGGGCATCTTTTAGAATGCAAAAGGGCACCTATTGGAATCCTAATGTGAATTTATTTGACGTTATGTGGTCCTTGCCTCATTGTCCTTCGGTCATTCCGAAGACGTGAGTCCTGCATGCTTTGATGCGATTGATGGCTTCTACATACACTTGGAAGTCATATTTCGTCTCCCCTCTGAATGATAATGCGATGGCATAAGGGCTACCGTCATTGCCGTTTTTGGGGCGTGCACTTGAGCTATAGAAGTATCCGCTGAAGCCAACATTTACCATTCTACCAATGTAACTGTAGCCTAAAGCAGGCAGGAAGAAGTAATCTGACAGACGTGCAGAGGCTGGTGGCGTTGCCACGGGAGCGGAGTTGTGATAGTAAGTATTCGCCACAAGGAGTCTGCAATCCTTACCATCAGGCGTCTGTTCGGTACTGAATCCGCTGATTTTCTCCTTCTTCAAGAACCACATACCACCTTTCCAAAGGTGTCCGACGAAGGAGTATAACTTGTCTTTGTCGATGTGTGGGTCGCCTTTCAGGCAGTACCAAGCCATCTCGTTGGCGTTGGGCAGTTGTTTGAAGAGTGCCGTTTGTGCATCATTCCGAATGTTTTCGCCAGGATAACTGTCGTTGTACCAGCGGTCTGGGGCGGTATCTTTCTCTCTTGGATAGTTCTTATTATATGAGTCACCAGGCAGTGTTGCATGGCTACTCAATATCTCTGCCGACACTTTTGGCTGCCATACATCTGTTGTTCCCCACTGATGAGGGTACCAATAATTCTGTTTCGCATCCCACATGTAGTACATTGGACTGTAATTCAGTATCTTCAGATTGGCTGGCATGGGGTAGTAGGTGTTCTCTTTATAGTCAAAAGAAGGGTAATGTTTCGTGATTACATCTGAAACTTTTGTGAAAACGTCCTGGATATAATACTTGATCGTCAGCTTATGTACACCGGGTTTCATGACGACATACGTACCATTATCATCGATGTTTGCTGTTATTTCCTTGATAGGGAAGCCGTTAGGATATTGATTTAGGGCGCTGTTCCTGGAGTTGGTATTGACCGTTATCACCTTGCCAGTACCATCATTCTTAAGCGTTTCTGTAGAGTGGTCGATGCTATAAGTGCCCACAACATCATTATCAGAGGATATTTCCACCTTATATATATAGCAGTCTTCGAGTCGGGAGTTGGCGTTGTAGGGTTGCAAGACAAGTATCTTGTACATATAAAGGTAGTGTTTTGGTGTGGGGATGATAGTATGTAACTGTCATGTATATAGTGTTTTACGAGTTAAAATGCAATGTTTAAAAACGTAAAAAACAAGAAAAATCATAATTAATGATGATTTTTTCTGCTTTTCATACATAATATATAAAATAAAAACCTATCTTTGCAGACGAACAGAACATTATGTATATGCAACTAAAAACCTACCTAAGCAAGCTGCAAAAGATGTGGACAGGCTTCTTGTCAAAGATATCATATCGGCAGAAAGTAACACTTTCCGTGCTATGTGGCGTCATTGTCGGGTTGACAGGTCTGTTTTTCTATTTGCTACGTATGCATACATATATAATAGGTGACGACCCTGCAGCATGTATTAACTGCCATATCATGTCGCCATATTACGCTACTTGGGCGCATTCAGCCCACGCTCGTAATACAACATGCAACGATTGCCATGTTCCTAACAACAATATGGCAGCACATTATGCCTTTAAAGGGATGGATGGTATGAAGCATGTCGCCTATTTTGTGACCTTTAGCGAGAGACAATCCATAGAAGCTGAAGACGCATCGGCTGAAGTTATCATGGATAACTGTATCCGTTGTCATAAACAACTCAACCAAGAGTTTGTTAATACAGGCCGAATTGACTACATGGAAGCCAAGAGAGGAGAAGGAAAAGCATGTTGGGACTGTCACAGAGACGTTGCTCACATGAATAAAAACTCACTCTCAAGCGCACCAAATGCCGAGTTCGTAGAACCAATGCCACCTTCTCCAGTACCACATTGGCTGCAGAAAGCGTTGGGAAGAGAATGAGAATACAACAAAAACAAGAGCAAGAAATAAGAAAATAAATAAACTAAAACCTATATAATTATGGCAAAGACATTAAAGAAATGGCAAGGCTGGTTGATCTTTGGAGGCGCAATGGTCATTGTGTTTGTCCTTGGTCTGCTCTGTTCATCAATGCTTGAGAGAAGAGCTGAGGTGGTTAGCATCTTCAATAATAGGCAAACTAAGATGACAGACTCCATCGTTTCACAGAACGAAAAGTTCGCTCAGGACTTCCCAAGGGAGTATGAGACATGGTCAATGACCGAAGATACAACCTTCAAGAGCAAATACAACTCTTCACAAGAGCAGGATGTGTTGGCTGAAAGACCAGAGATGGTGATCCTATGGGCTGGCTATTCTTTCTCAAGAGGGTATAATACACCACGTGGACACCGTCATTGTATTGATGACTTACGTAAGATTATGCGTACAGGAAGTCCAGGTGTTGATGGACAAGATGACATACAGCCAGGAACCTGTTGGACCTGCAAGGGTCCTGATGTGATGCGTTTGATGCGTGAAAAGGGAACAGATAAATTCTATGCTGCCAAGTGGAGCGACTGGGGACCAGAGGTCATGAACACCGTCGGTTGCTCTGACTGCCATGATGCAAGGACTATGAAGCTCCGTCCTGCTCGTCCTGCGCTCTATGAAGCATGGGCTCGTGTGGGCAAAGATGTAAAGAAAGCCAGTCATCAAGAGATGCGTAGCCTGGTTTGCGCACAGTGCCATACGGAATATTACTTCGAGAAAGAGAATGGAAATTATCTCCATTTCCCACAAGAAAAGGGTATGACGTGTGAGGCAGCAGAGGAATATTACGATAGTATTGGCTTCTATGACTATATCCATCCACTGTCTAAAGCGAAGATTTTAAAGGCACAGCATCCTGGATATGAGATCTCTTTGCAGGGTATTCATGCGCAACGTGGTGTCTCATGTGCCGACTGTCACATGCCATATATCTCTGAAGGCGGTGTGAAATACACTGATCACCACATCACAAGTCCATTGGCTAACATCAATCGTACGTGCCAGACCTGTCACAGACAGGATGCTGAGACCCTCAGACAGAATGTTTATGAGCGTCAACAGAAGGTCTATGACTTCCGTACACACGTAGAAAAGGAACTTTCAGCAGCACATATTGAGGCAAAATTTGCTTGGGATAAGGGTGCAACAGCAGCTGAAATGGAGCCAGTTCTTAAGGATTTGCGCAAAGGACAGTGGCGTTGGGACTATGCAGTAGCCAGCCATGGTGCAGCATTCCATGCTCCTCAGGAGGTAATGCGCCTACTTGCGAGTGCTATGGAGTATGCTAAAGACGCACGATTGCAGGTAGCTCGTGTCGTAGCACGTCACGGTTTCACGGGTCAGATACCACTTCCTGACATCTCAACTAAGGCGAAGGCTCAGGCTTATATTGGTCTTGACATGCCTAAACTGAAAGGTCAGAAGAAGCAGTTCCTTGACACTATCGTTCCAAAGTGGATTGAAATTGCAAAGAAGAACAAGCGTTTCATCACTAAACCTATGTAAGGTTAGTTGATGGTTAACAATAGATAGTTGATGGTTTAAGGGCTGTCAACTATCTTTTTGTGAACACTTCATGACCTTCTTGTCTGACTTTGATGCAGAAAGTAAGGATGAATTCCTATGCGAGCGTGCATAAAATCTTCCACAAGTGACGGTCTGCAGTTGGTTGATACGCATGGAATACTGGGCTGATAGGTGGTAATCATTGGGCGTATTAAGCGTAAATGATCTTTAGCTTTGGGATGTTCTTTTATGAAATCAGCCTACTTTCAAAGATCAATTGTAAGCTTTTAGCAGTTTAAAAGATAAGCTATCGGGCACTGACCATAGGTTTCGGGCGGTTCAAACGATATGTAATCCCGTGCCAACCGTGGGCTTTGGGTGGTTTAAAAGACAAGCAAATGCATGCCAACCGTGGTTTTTGATGGTTTAAATTGTAAACTATTACATGTTAATCACATGGCTTGATATAGTTTCAACCATCAGCAATCAGGTAGCAACTACGGGCTTTGAATGGTTTAAAATGCAAGCAAATCCTGTGTCAACTGTGGGCTTTTGTTGGTTTAAATGATAAGCAATCACGTGCTAACCGTGGGTTTTTGGTGGTTTAAATGGTAAACTGTTACATGTTAATCACATGGCTTGATATAGTTTTAACCATCAGCAATCAAGTGCTAACCGTGGTCTTCGAGCGGTTTAAAGGACAAGCAAATTCGTGGTAACCGCGAGCTTTTAGGGGGGTGAATGGTAAACTATTACATGTTAATCACATGGCTTGATATAG
>NZ_BAJX01000013.1 GCF_000613925.1 Prevotella histicola JCM 15637 = DNF00424 | reverse complement strand
TATATTTAATTGTTAGACATTAAATTTAGAGGGTGAGAAGTTCATACGTTGAATAATTTTACAGTATCTATCACACCACACAATCTCCTAATTTATTTTTTATTTTAGTTGCTGTCACTTTTAACACTTCGCATAATCAGTTTGCTTTTAAGAGGTTAAAGGCTTATTATTAGTGACAGTAGTGACAGCAAACTTGAAAAAGTACTCTCCTACTATACCACTCCTTTTAGAAACAAACATATGTATCACTGGGTGGATATATAGAAAAGTATTATAAATGGGAGGACATTAAATGGTATAATGTGTAACCTTTCATACGGTGTTAAACCATCAACACCATTCGTGCTTACCATCAACACCCATGGTGCGAGGCTGTAGCACTATTGGAGCGAAGCTGCAACACTATTGGTGCGGGACGATAGCACACAAGTAAAAGACAGGAACACACGTTTGTTCCCATCACTGTATGAAATACAGTAAGGTACTATTGACTAACTAATATGGGAAATATTCACCGAATAACAATAGTACCTTACTCCTTAGTCTTTACAGATTCTTTACAGCTTCTGTCAGCTGGTCCAATGCCTGACGAAGCACTGCACGAGGCGTTCCGATGTTTAAACGCATGAAACCTTCACCACCTGGTCCAAACATCTCACCATCATTTAAAGCCAAATGAGCCTTATCAATGAAAAGATCTAATAGTTGTTCATGATTAAGACCTAATCCATTGCAATCTAACCATACCAGAAAACTGGCCTGTGGACGCAATGGACGTATACCAGGGATATGCTCCTTGCAGTAGTTTTCAACAAAGTTCACGTTCTCCTCCACATATGCTAACATCTGCTTACGCCATTCTTCACCCTTGCGGAAGGCTGCAATCGTAGCTATAGGGGCGAAGAGTGTTGGCTCATCGAGTTCGTTTGCCTTTAACCAACCATAGAAACGCTCACGCAAATCACCATTTGGAACAATGGAATAGGAACTTACAATTCCTGCCATATTGAATGTTTTAGTAGGTGCACCGAACGTGATACTGATGTCTGCAGCATGCTCCGACACACTCGCAAATGGAACATGACGATTCCCAAAGAGTGCCATATCACTGTGAATCTCATCACTTATAACTATGATATGGTGTTCATAACAGAAGTCTGCCAATCGTTTCAGAGTGTCTACGGACCAACACAGCCCTGCAGGATTATGAGGATTACACAATACAAGCACACGACACTTATCATCACAGACCTTCTCCAGGTTATCAAAATCCATATCATAGTACCCGTCTTCACGCCGCCGCAGAGGATTGAATACCACCTCCCGACGGTTACCTTCTGGTGTCAGACGGAAAGGATGATAGACGGGTGGTTGGATAATCACCTTCTCATCAGGTTTGGTAAACACATTTATTACGAGTCCGATACCCTTAACAATACCAGGAATGAAGCTTAGCCACTCTGGCTTAACATCCCAGTTATGATGTGATCGGATCCAATCAATAATAGCAGGACGGTAGTCTGAGGGGTCAACCGTATAACCAAAGATAGGATGGTTCAGGCGTTCTTTTAATGCATCTACCACAAAATCAGGCGTAGCAAAATCCATATCAGCCACCCAGAGAGGTAACAAATCATTTCGTCCCCACCGTGGAAGGAGAGCTTCATGCTTCAGATCACCACTTCCAGAACGGTCTATTATCTCATCAAAGTTATAAGTCTTTGTCATACTTCCAATGCTTGTTTAATGTCATCAAACAAATCATCCACACTCTCCAGGCCTATACTGAGTCGTATGGTAGTATCAAACACATCCATAGCAGCCCGTTCTTCTGGAGTAAAGAGACCGAAAATGGTACTTGCAGGATGGATTGCCAACGTACGATTATCGAAGAGATTCGTAGCACGATGAATGAGTTTAAGATTGTCAAGCAGTCTGAAACAAGCCGCCTGGTCCTCTAAATCAATCGTAACCATAGCCCCAGCTGTTTCTCCATATTGCCGAACAGACAGTTGATGGTAAGGATTATCATCTAAGCCAACGTAGTTCACTTTGCAAATAGGTTTCAGTGTACGTAGTCTCTTAGCCAACTCCAGAGCATTACCAGCCTGCACGCGATAACGAGCATCAAGTGTTTCCAAACCTAATGTCTGCATATAAGCTACCTGTGGGGTCATATAAGCGCCGAGATTAAAGAGCATTTCGTTCATGAGACGGTCTCCGATAGTAGGGAAAGTACCATAATCTATGATCAAACCACCCAATGAAGTAGCTCCTCCACTGATGTATTTTGTACTTGAAACGACCTCAACATCAATTCCTAACTCCTTACCGGAGAACTGTGTGAAAGGTATTATCGTAGTGTCAGCTACAACAGGAATGCCATGCTTATGTGCTATATCAGACAACGCTTTGACATCAGCTACCTCCAACTGAGGATTTGTCATTACCTCAAGAAAAAGGCAACACGTGTTATTATCTATCTGTTTCTCTACCGAAGCGATGTCAGTGAGATCACAAAGCTTAGCCTCTACGCCGAGTCTCTTCAATGTTGAAGTCAGCAAAGAGTATGAATTACCAAACAAATGACGGGATGTGATAACATTTTTACCCTGTTCTACGATAGCAAACATCGTATTACTGATGGCAGCCATACCTGAGTTAAGGGCTATAACACGCTCTGCCCCCGTCAAAGCCTTAATACGTAACTCAAGATTTGTTACTGTTGGGTTCTCTACACGCGAATAATCTGGAGCATCAATGCGCCCACAGAAAGCATCAGCCATCAATTGCGCATTATCAAACTCATAGGCAACGGCATTGTATACAGGCATACTTAATGCATCATAAGCATCCCGACGCTTGTAAGGCAGATGAATAGCCTGTGTCTGTTTCTTCATATTTCTTTGTAGTTTGGGTTGTTTATAAAGATAACAGGGAGCTATATCTGCTCCCTGCAATATGTTTTAAAATAGAGGTTAATACCATTGAACGGCATTACTGATACCGCTACGCTTGTCATACTTCAGAGCATCAGTAAGTGTAGAAGCATTACAACGGAACGTGAAGTTGTATGAAGTATAAGGTGCTAATACCACAGAAGCACTCATATTAAAGCAGTGGAGGTCACGTGAAAGACTTGCAGTTGTCATACTCATAGCATGATTTTCGAAGTCATAACCACTTGAGAAATTAATATTCCACCCATCACTGATGCGTATATTACCAGAGACATTCAATGTTTGTGAGAACTTATAAGGATAACGCATCGTCCTTGTATTGAATCTTCCTGCAGTATTTTCACGCATAGTGATACCATATCCGATTGTCAATGACCATGGCATATTAAAACTCATATATCCATTATCATCTGTTTCTGCTATATCTCCACGTTTCTTCTTAGCTGCATACTTACCCTTTTCGAGGTCATCATCCATGTTAGACTCAATGTCTGTGTCTGGACCATCACTGCTTTCGGTGACCTTATCATCATCTGTATCATCCTTATGTCCGAACCATTTCTTCAATTTCTCAGGGTTTAGAGTGAAAGAAAAGTTCTGTGACATACCCTGGAAGCGTGGGAATCGACCGTAACCCCACTCTGTGTGATTACCGACATAGGGTTTTCCACTTGCATCAAGTTCGTAAGCATAAGTGGCAAACTGGGCATTCATGGAGAAAGTATAGTTCTTCCACCACTTCAAACGAAGACGAACACTGAGGTCACTCCAGCGATGGAAGTCTGCGGCAGCATTATAAGACATGCTTGCACCCAGCTCATCAATGATGCTAATCTTCCTAAAGCCAGTGGAGTCCTTATCACTTTTAATCTTCATTTCGATATTGTTGCTCACATCCCAACTGATCATCTCAGTCTTATACTTACCCGGAACACCATATAGTTCTTCCTGATAAGGAGAGTATTCTACAAGCTTCACATTACCACTTGCATCTGTATACTGGTAGCTATCATAGTATCCGTAACGGCGTGCTCCGAAGTTTGGTGAATAAGAGAATGATACCTGAGGAGTTATGACGTGGCGAATAGCCTGAATCTTATCACCGAAAAGTTTCCTACTTGGAGTCCAGAAACCATACAGTTTTGTACTGGCACTCATTCCGAAGCTCCAGTTATAAACGTTATGGAATCCATAAGTAGTATCATTAACTTCCTTTTGTTTCACTCCATCCCATGACCGTAATATCTTCTTAGAGTACATACGGTCTGTGAAATTAAAAGAAGGTGTGACATTAATATAATTAAATAAGGTGAAGTTTGCTTGTACAGGAATACTGTGTTGGAAAGCATTCTTCCAGTCCTTAAACAAGTTTGAGTGTAAGAAACGGTCTTCTTTTGTTGATATTGAGTTTGACAACTGACCCGTATAGCTCATAGATATCTTCTCATACCAGCGTTCTTTCCCTACAGCGTGCTTACGTTTGAAAGGATAGAAACGACTCAAGCTGATGTTCAAATCAGGCAGAGTCATCTGAATAGAAGAGTCTCGCATGTTCTGTGCAAGGTTGGTTGTTGCACTTAAAGACAGACCTATACTTGAGAAAGTAGTACTCCAGCTGACAGATGACGTACGTGTTGACTGTGTCAAGGTCTGTGGATTATACATACTGGTCAGGTTATTACGCTCATAACTTGACGTAGCAAAGTTCACGCTTGCAGCCAAAGAGCTGTAAGGATTGGCCTTCGGATCCTGTCGATGGTTCCACTGTAACTTAAAACTCTCCTGTTCTGCATAGTCAGGAAGGCCCTTATCTCCCGTCTTTGTGTTCTGATAACTGAAGAGGAAGGCACCCGAATAACGATAGCGCTTGCGATAGTTGCTGGCAGCAGTAACGCCCCATGACCCTTTCGTATATATCTCACCTAAGAGTTTTAAGTCCCATTTATCACTGATAGCGAAGTAATAACCACCATCACGAAGATAGAAACCACGATCTTTCTCATCACCATAACTCGGCATAATAAAGCCACTGGAGTACTTCTTTGAGAACGGGAAGAAACCGTAAGGGATAGCCAATGGCAACGGAACATCAGCTACGACAAGGTAAGCAGGGCCAAAAACGACGTCCTTCCCTGGTCGAACTTTTGCACGAGAAAGCGCAATATAGAAATCAGGATGTGGCTTATCACAGGTTGTATAACGTCCATGCTGCAGGTAAATGACACCCGTCGAATCACGTTTACCAACCTCTCCGGTGAGGAATCCTTCCTGTTGTTCGGTATAGATACCTTTTATCAAACCCTTTTTCGACTTGAAGTTGAATGCCATGGTATCCGTCTTATACTCATCTTTACCCATTGTAAAGATTGGCTTTCCTTTGATTCCGCCCTCTTCTGTTGAGTCTGCAGTACCTGTTGCACGCACAGTATTACTATCAAGGTTCATATAAACCTTATCACTTGCGAGTTTCATATTCTCGTAATTCACCTTAGAATTACCATACAGATAGGCAGTTCCCGTAGCAGCATCATAGACGATTGAGTCATCAGCAGAATAGATTACCGGAGCATCAATACCGTTTGAACGTGCTCGCATTACACTATCTGCACGAATAGAGTCATCAATCTGTTTATTATGGTGGTAAATTGCCAATTGAAGAGAGTCCATCTTCGTTGTATCCACTCCAGCAAATCTACTGCTATCAGCTACATCAGGACGCTTCCCTTGCAACAGACTATCAACAATAACAGCATTACCCGTAGCCTTCTTGGTCCTTTTACCTTTTGGCAAGGGCATATTAATGCTTGCCATCGCATAGACGATGGCCATCGATAGTAGGAGTATGATGCTCTTATTTCTCATTGACTAATATCGTGCAAAAGTACAGAATTAATGGTGAATATATATATCATTACACTATTTTAACGTTTTAGAACGCCTCACAAATATGCTCTTTTAGTGATAAACAATGACGAGTTGTCAGGTACATGAAGCACTGTTTGATGCTTATTGTTTTGCTTGTGCACCTTACAATCACATGATTACGGTAGCCTAACAACTGTTATCAGTGTAAGATAAATTCATATCATGAAATCAATAGAGGCTCTTTTGCTTTGTAAAAGGTGCCCTTTTGAGTTGCAAAAGATGCCCTTTTACACTCCAAAAGACGCCCTTTTACAACGCAAAAGGGCGTCTTTTACGAAGCACCACATTAATCTTCTGATTCTCTGTTAGTTACCAATTCTATTTTGAGGCACATTCTTTTGTTTTTTAATTGTAGCGAAAAGAAAAACTGTAATAGTATTTCATACTCCAGAATTCATCCTCTATGCCAACTCTAATCCTAAGGCCTCAATCAGTTTCATTACGGGTTTATTGGTTTGTTTTAGCTTCTCTAATTCCTGTCTTGGTGTGAGCATAGGTTTGATTTCATCCTGCTCCGCCAAGCGAATAGTCAGTTCAAGCTGTCCATTATGCAATGTCTTTGCCAGAGTTGCACGTATGCGTGCCTTAATAAATAGCAGTTCATTCAGTTGGATTTTATTCTCTGCCAACACCTGAATATGCGGAAATTCCGTTATTGTTGGAGTAATATTCTTCATGCGTTGAGCCAAAGCCTGCATATCACTCGGCATACGTGAACACATGGAACGCCATTGCACAACAAGGTCTTGCTGAGAGAATGATTCATTTTCTTCCTTGTTTGTGACCTCAGGCTCATCTATATAAGCTGGCTTTTTATCTTTACTCTTAAGAAGATTATCAAATGACATCCCCAAGGAACCTAAGTTCAAAGACCCTGACATAGCTGTAGGAACAGGCTTGGGAGCGGTGATAGATGTTTCAATCTTCGGAGCTGCATCATCTTTTACTGGTGATACTACCCCATCAGCCACACCTTGTGATGCAGCATTAGCACGTTTCAGGCTCCCGACCACCTGCGGAGTCGGTTTATTCTGAGCCTTCATTATAAGTTTCTTAAACAGGGATTTCAAACGCTTAGGGCTGCGCCCCGAGGCTGGAACATCATCTTCTTTCTGCGTTATCTGAGCCACTTCAATCAGTGTCAGCTCAACTAACAGACGCTTATTCGAGCTCTGGCGATACTCCACATCGCAACGATTCATAATCTTCAGAGCATCATACAGGAAAGGTGTAGGACACTTCTGTGCCTGACTTTGATAACGTTGGCGTTGCTGATCGCTCACCTCTAACAGAGGAAGGGTCTGTGCATCCTTTGCCATCAGTACGTTGCGCACATGTGAAGCCAAGCCATTGATGAGATTTCCACCATCAAACCCCTTGTTTATGACTGTATTCAAGAGTACCATTATCTCACTTACCTTATTCTCCAAAGCAAGATCAATGATGTTGAAGTAATTCTCCTCATCCAGTACATTGAGGTCTTCAATCACCTTTTGATAACTGATATCTCCTTGAGAGAAACTTGCTGCCTGGTCAAATATTGAAAGGGCATCGCGCATACCACCATCAGCTTTCTCAGCTATGACGTTCAAAGCCTGCTCATCATATTTGATATTTTCTTTCTCAGCCACGCTCTTTAGATGCCCAATGATGTCGCGTACTGTCATTCTTTCAAAGTCATAGATCTGACAACGAGACAAGATTGTGGGGAGAACCTTATGCTTCTCTGTTGTTGCAAGAATGAAAATAACATGAGCAGGCGGCTCTTCCAGTGTCTTCAGGAAAGCATTGAAAGCCGCCGTTGACAGCATATGAACCTCATCAATGATGAAGACTTTATATCGACCAACCTGTGGAGGAATACGAGTTTGCTCCATCAAAGACTTGATATTCTCAACGGAGTTATTGCTCGCAGCATCCAACTCGAAGATATTATAGCTACGTCCTTCGTTAAAAGCGTTACAACTTTCACATTCGTTGCACGCCTCTCCCTCTGCAATTGGGTGCTCGCAGTTAATAGCTTTGGCGAAAATGCGGGCACAAGTAGTCTTTCCTACGCCCCGAGGACCACAGAAAAGATAAGCATGGGCAAGCTTCCCGCTCTTCACAGCGTTCTTCAACGTAGTCGTCAACGCCTGTTGTCCAACGACAGAATCAAAGGACATCGGGCGGTACTTACGTGCCGAAACGATATATTCACTCATAATTTAACATTCTGATTATTTCGTGCAAAGGTAATAAAAGTTAAGAAAAGAGCAGGAGAAGGATATGATTAAATTGTTAATTTGCTAAAAATCTATATGCTTAATGCATACATCTGCAATCTTTTCCTTACTTTTGCAAAAACTAAAATAGCGTTAGCAATCAAGACATAGTTCTTACTTTGCATTCGCTTACATCTTTTTTTTAACAACAGAGAGAAGTGAGCAAAATAACTGGACATGTTCTCAGGTTTCTGAGCCGATTCAAATTTCATATCGTTATCATCCTTGGTATACTTATAGTTGGCGTACTGGATGAGAACAGTTTCCTGAAACGTATAGAGTATGCGTACCAGATTGATGATCTAAAGACGGAGATACAGAAGTACAACCGCCAATATCATCATGACACACAACAGCTGAGAGACTTGAAACGTGACCCGAAAGCTGTTGCAAGAATTGCCCGTGAACGCTACTTTATGAAGGCTGACAACGAGGATATCTTCGTTCTGAGTGATGACGAACAGCCTGCTGACAACCCTTCTAAATATGAAACAACTGAATAAATACGAATCAATAGCCTTCCTCTTCGGAGGATTACTGATGGTTACAGGTGCTGGATTATATGCTTTTTTCCTCATCCAACCTGTTTCATGCTGGGTTATGCTGGTAGGAGCCATCATATTCGTACTCATGCAAACAAGACAACGATACACTGGAACACAACTAACTATACGCCGTTTGCGTAAGATTATGACGTTTGCAGGTATCGGATTTATCCTTGCTGGACTATTTATGGTAGAGGATTCGTATTTCTTTCTTCGCCCATTTGTAGCCAACTCTATAAGTGGATACAGTACTTACATCAACATAATCCACCACAATTGGGTGATACTTCTCCTCATCTCAGCCGTATTAGAGATGTATACGACACATCGAATCAACTACGAATTGAGGAAAGAAAGCCCACTTGAGGGTTGATTAGAACAAGAGATAAGAGATAATTTCAATAGAAAAAACGACAGACATAAGAGGTGGAGAACATCTCATTTGTCTGACAAGAACCAGTTTAATGAACTATGAATAAAGTTCTATATGCACTACTTTCACTTGTGATGCTCGCATCATGTGCTGACTCATACACTATCCAAGGAACATCTAACGTCTCTGCTTTAGATGGAAGAAAGTTATATCTGAAGGTTGATCAGGCTGATTCACTGATTGATTTGGATTCTTGTGATGTCGTTCACGGGCAATTTTCTTTTCATGGAACGATTGATTCTGTGAAAGTAGCACAGGTCTTTATGGATGACGTTAACCTACAATTTCCTGTTGTTATCGAGAGTGGAAACATCAATGTCAAGCTGAATAACACACAACAGCGTGTTAGCGGAACACCACTGAATGACAAACTCAATGACTTTTGGACAAAGTTTACACAGTTACGCAACCAATATGGAGAGATTGACCACGAAGAAAGTGCAGCCATTCTCAATGGACATGACGAAGAAACGATCAATGCCCAACTCATCAAAAAGGCTTTAGTAGTCTATGAAAAGGGCGATAAACTGTTCACAAAGTTTGTGACAGACAACTTTGACAATGTCCTTGGACCATGGGGATTCCTAACACGTATTAGTTATGACACCACCCCTAACGCCTATCCTGTATGGATGAATGACTATATGTACGCCTATGCACTGAACCAATTACCGTCATGGGTAGAGTACATCATGACCAAAGCTACTGATAAGTTTAAGAATAATCCACAAGTAAAGGCGTTCTATACTAATTTCCAGCAGACACAAAAAGAGATGAATGGTACAGCAGAACCTGCTACTACCAGCCCTGAAGCAAGTGGAACAACAACGAATCCTGACATAACTCCACCAACGCCAGCTCAGATGGCTGGTGATTCTGTTCGCTAATAGGTGGACAAGAAAGAAAAGATTCAGAAACAAATGAGGTTTGAAAGACATCAGTATTCAAACCTCACACAGACATTCTCATAGAATATATTACACCCCTAAAAACATAAACATATGAGAAAACTCATCCAAAGTGGTACAATCGTCAATGAAGGGCGAAGCTTTATTGGTTCTCTCATCATAGAAGATGACCGTATAACAGAGATAATTGAAGGCAACAAGATACCCCGTGGCACATTCGAAGAGACTATCGATGCCACGGGATGTTTTGTTATTCCAGGTATCATAGACACACATGTTCACTTCCGTGAGCCTGGATTGACGGATAAGGCAGACATTGAAAGCGAGAGTAGAGCAGCAGCTTTCGGTGGTGTCACCTCGTATTTTGACATGCCAAACACCAATCCACAAACCACAACAATAGATGCCTTGAACGATAAATGGCAACGGGCTGAATCGTCAAGTCATATCAATTATGCTTTCTTCTTTGGTGCAACAAATACGAACAGTGACCTTTTCGCTCATTTAGACATACATACTATTCCAGGAATCAAACTCTTTATGGGTGCATCAACGGGCAATATGCTCGTAAATAGACAGGAAGCATTAGAGAAAACCTTCCATAACGCAGCAGAACTAGGACTTCCAGTCGTCACACATTGTGAGGATTCAGATATCATCAAAGCTAACATGGAAGAGGCAAAGAAGATCTATGGAGATGATCCTGACATCATACATCACTACGAAATACGCAGTGAAGAAGCCTGTTGGGTTTCTTCTCAATTGGCAGTTAAGCTTGCACGAAAGTTTAAGACACACCTTCACATAGCTCATATCTCTACCCAAAGGGAACTATCATTGGCTCTTCAACCTGAAGATGAAGGACGGATAACCTTAGAAGCTGTCATTGCTCACATTGCTTTTTCCAAAGAAGATTATCTCACAAAGCATGCACTTATCAAATGTAACCCTTCTGTGAAGACACTTTCTGACCGTAATGCCATCCGCCATGCACTCATGGATGGACGCATAACAACTGTAGGGACGGACCATGCTCCACATCTTCTCAGCCAGAAACAAGGTGGATGTGCAAAGGCAACATCGGGCATGCCGATGATACAATTCTCTCTTGTAACGATGTTAGAACTTGTTGATAAGGGCGTATTGACCATAGAAAAGCTTGTAGAACTTATGGCTCATGCACCAGCAAGACTCTTTAACATTGACGAACGGGGCTTCCTTCGCAAAGGTTACAAGGCTGACATCACCATCATTAAGCCTCACCAGTCATGGATTGTAGACGAAGAATGTATCGAAAGTAAGTGCAAATGGAGCCTATGATGGGACATGAATATCATTGGAAGGTGGTCCACACATTCTTAAATGGTAATCACTTATTAAATAATGGCAAGTTCAATACCACCTTACGGGGGGAGAAAATAACATTCAGGAACACTAAGTAACCCTTCATAAAAACAAAAGGTAGTAGATAAAAGAAGGTCTTATGGACAAGAAAGTCGTAGATAATAAAAGTAAGATTCTCACTTATAACATCAATGATGTCGCCCCATACATCAATTGGGCATACTTCTTCTATGCCTGGTCAATGAATGGTAAGGCAAAAGATGCACAAAAAGAGTTGCAAAAAGAAGCTGAGGATATGCTGGCTAAGATGAATGAGAAGTATCATACCCATGCTGTTTTTGCACTGTGCGAAGCCAACAGTGATGGCGATGATATCATCGTTAAGGGAACACGCATACCAATGTTACGCCAACAAAAAGCCGTACCTGGTAAACCTAACCTATGTCTTTCAGATTTTCTTCGTCCCTTATCATCCGGAATTAAAGATACTTTAGGGCTCTTTGCGACCTCCGTTGACGCTGCCCTGACAGATGATTTCGAAGATGATACCTACCTACGGATGCTGTCACAGACTCTTGCTGACCGTTTAGCAGAGGCTACAGCAGAGAAAATGCACGAAGATATCAGAAGGAAATATTGGGGATATGCACCAGAAGAGCAACTTACTTTGAGAGAGTTATTTGCTGAAAAATATCAGGGGATACGCCCAGCCATAGGATACCCATCGCTTCCAGATACCAGTGTAAACTTCCTTTTAGCAGAGCTTTTGGACATGAAAGCTATCCACATTAGCCTTACTGAGACTGGAATGATGATTCCTCATGCCAGCGTTTCAGGACTAATATTCGCTCATCCACAGAGCCGTTACTTCGATTTAGGGAAGATAGGAGAAGACCAACTACAGGATTATGCACGCCGACGCGGCCTCCCTACAGAGTCTATCAGGAAGTATCTCAGTTCCAGTCTACTAAAAAAATGATTGCACGAATCATCATACCACTCATTTTAGTCATTGTACTTCCCGACCTATACATTGACATTCATTACTTCCGGAAGCAATACCACATTAGTAGGTGGTTGCGTTTACTATGGTGGATACCCTGCATTAGCATGGTAATATACACATGTGCGTTAGCTCCATACAGGACTTTGCACCCACAGACCTCACTTGGCTGAACACTTATCTCTTCCTCCTTGGAATGTTCGTCGGACCAAAAGCCATCTTTACACTTACTTCTTTCCTTAGTTGGATAGTACGAAAATACATCACACATATGCACCGCAACTGGGGACATTACATTGGAATCGCCCTTGGGATATGTACTTTTGCAACTTATGTATATGGTCTTACAGCAGGTTTTTCTACCATAAAGGTTAAACATGTGAACCTTTATTTCAGGAATCTACCACAATCATTCAATGGATATCGCATCGTTCACGTATCCGACCTGCATCTTGGAACATTTGATGGATGGCGTAAAAGCATACTAAAGGCAGAGATGGACAGTATCGTGAAGCAACATCCGGACCTTATCTGCTTTACTGGTGACCTACAAAATATGCGTCCTCAAGAAATTGAAAAGATGCAGAACGTACTTCATAAACCCATGCAAGGCACTGTATCAGTCTTAGGAAATCATGACTATACCGAATATATAAAAGAAGAGCCAAGGGTAGAATTTCAGCAAGAGAAGCGATTAATTGCAGCAGAAAGAAACCTTTTAGGATGGAAACTGCTATGCAACCAACATATCAAAATAGCATCTTCACATAAGGAGTACATATATATATGTGGCACGGAAAACGACGGAAGACCACCTTTCCCCAACCATTCTGATTACGACAAAGCCATCCACGGGATTCCCAAAGATGCCTTTGTCATCATGTTACAACATGATCCTTCTGCATGGCGTAGGTCTATTCTCCCCAAGACAACAGCCCAACTGACGCTCAGTGGACACACACATGGCGGACAGATGCAGTTCTTTGGCTGGCGTCCTACAAGTATTCGACAGGCAGAAGACCATGGACTCTATGAGCAAAATGGGCGATATCTGTATGTCACTGCAGGCCTTGGAGGACTTGTACCCTTCCGTCTCAATATGCCAAATGAGATTACAGTCATAACACTTCACACTAAAAAATGAAATAAAAGTATTCTATGAGCAATTCTATCTCCCCAAGAAACAAGAAGAATCATCCTTCTGTAATAACGTTGGTAGCACGTCTCATCTATGGAGTCTACACCTTCTTTATTGCGCTTCCCATCTTTATTATAACATCAACTCTTACCGCCTTGACAACAGTTATTGGCTGTAGATTTGGCAATGGACACTTCTGGGGCTACTATCCAGGCAAATGGTGGTCATGGCTTACTATCCGTTTGCTCTTCTTACCCGTAAAAGTTGAAGGGAGAGAGCATTTAGATCCCAAGCAAAGCTATGTCTTTGTGAGCAATCATCAAGGTGCATTTGACATATTTCTCATCTATGGCTTCTTGGGCCGTAACTTCAAATGGATGATGAAAAAAGGTATTCGGAAGATTCCTTTGGTAGGTATCGCTTGTGTATATGCCCATCATATCTTCGTAGATAAGAGTGGAGCAAGCAAGATAAAGAAGACCTATGACGAAGCACGCAAGACCCTTCGAGAGGGTATGTCAGTCGTTGTTTTCCCTGAAGGTGCCCGTTCTTTTACTGGTCATATGGGTAAATTCCGTCGTGGAGCTTTCATGCTTGCCGATGAACTACAACTTCCTGTATGTCCATTGACCATCAATGGTTCCTTCGATATCATGCCCCGTACAAGAGATTGGAGCTTTCCTATGTGGCACCCTCTTAGCCTTACCATTCACGAACCTATCTTTCCAAAAGGCAAAGGGACAGAGTTCGAGAAACAAACAATGGCAGAATCCTATGATGCAGTCATGTCTGGTATAGAACCAAAGTATCAAGGTTTCATAGAAAATCCAGACCAATAACATCACATATCTCTACCCATGTCCTAATAAAAACAATAAAAAGAAACACAGATTTGCTTCATTCAGAGAAATGTACTACTTTTGTATTACTTTTAATAAACCCAAAAACTGAAAGCCAATGACAAGTGATAGTATCGTAATTATACCAACCTATAACGAGAAAGAGAATATCGAGAAAATCATTCGTGCCGTCTTCCGATTAGAAAAGTTCTTTCATATCTTGGTAATTGATGATGAAAGTCCTGACGGTACAGCACAGATTGTACACCGATTGATGGAGACTGAGTTTACCGACCGCCTCTTTATTATTGAGCGAACAGGTAAATTAGGATTGGGAACGGCTTACATCACCGGCTTCAAATGGGCTTTAGAACATGGTTATGACTATATCTTTGAGATGGATGCAGACTTCAGTCATGACCCTAACGACCTGCCTCGTCTCTATGCCGCCACACATGATGAAGGCTATGATGTTGCAGTTGGCTCACGCTATGTAAGTGGTGTGAACGTTGTTAACTGGCCTATAGGACGGGTCTTGATGAGTTATTTCGCCAGCAAGTACGTCCAAACAGTGACAGGATTTCATGTTCATGACACCACAGCAGGGTTTGTTTGCTACCGTCGTCGTGTCTTAGAGACTATTCCTTTAGACCAAATCCGCTTCAAGGGCTATGCTTTCCAGATTGAAATGAAATACACTGCCCATAAGATAGGCTTCAAAATAAAAGAAGTACCAGTCATCTTTGTGAATCGCAGGGAGGGAACTAGCAAGATGTCAGGTGGTATTTTCTCTGAAGCTTTCTTTGGTGTTATGCGCCTACGCATGGACGGATGGTTCAAGAAATATCCTAAACCACAAAACTAAAGGGAATTATCTCTTTTCGAAAAGCAACAAGAATACACATTATTTGATTACACAAAAGACCATATATCAGCAGCCATAACTTCTCGGAGTTATGGCTGTTGTCGTTTAATCATTAGTATTCCGTAAACATTTTCCATACAGAATCAGTCTTAAGAGTCTCATAAATACCCTCTTAAAAACATGATTAACACATGCCATTCTTGCTCTTTCATAAACATTTTGATGCCTAACACCAGTGGAGCTGATGCCTAACACCAGTGGAGCTGATGGTCAACTCCATTCGTGCTGTTCCCGAACTCTTTATAAATAGTGTACCAGCAAGGCGATATTTTATATTCTTATCAGTATGTAAGATAAATGTTGTAACTTTGCATTTACAACGCACTAGCGATGAAGATACAGGATATACAGAAACTATATGCAACCTTACCACAGGTAGGTGCATTGATAAAGACACAGGAAGATAAGTCCATCAAGACCATTTTCCTGCAAGGACTCGTGGCATCAGCTGCCCCAATGCTCTTTGCTTCTATAGCTGAAAAGTGGAAAAAGACAACTGTTTTTGTTCTCAATGATAACGATGAGGCTGGTTATTTCTATAATGATCTGAAAACAATTGCCATGCCTGATGATAATAAAGACAAAGTTGCAGAGGTTCTTTTCTTTCCTTCATCCTACCGACGTGCCGTGAAATACGGGCAACGAGATGCAGGAAACGAGATTCTACGTACTGAAGTCTTGACGCGTTTGTCAGCCCTAACAACGGAAAAAGAAGACTCTTCCACTCTCCCACTCTATATTGTTACCGAACCATCTGCCCTCTCAGAGATGGTAGTTTCCAAAAAACAATTAGACGAGAGACGCCTGACACTGACTATTGATCAGCATATTGACATTGTAGAAGTTGAGAGAACGTTACGTTCATTCGGCTTTTCTGAGACCGATTATGTCTATGAACCAGGACAATTTGCCGTACGCGGTAGTATTATCGATGTTTATTCTTTCTCCAGTGAGCTTCCATATCGTGTTGACTTCTTCGGAGATGACATTGAAACCATCCGTACTTTTGAAGTTGAGAGTCAGCTGTCCAACGAGAAACTAAAACGTATTGAGATTGTTCCAGAGCTTGCAACACTCTCTGAAGAGAAGGTTCCGTTTCTCCATTTCCTACCCAATGATGCGGTATTGGCATTCAAAGACTTCCTCTATGTTCGTGACACCATAGAAGGAATCTACCAAGATGGCTTTACATCCCAGGCATTAGTCGATAGCTTAGAAGGGAAAAACGAAGTGGAACAACAGGAGATTGAGAAAGCTTTCCGCAAGGAAAGCCAACTCATTACAGCTTCTCTTTTTATGGATAACGCGCTCGATTTCCTCCGCATAGAGTTCGGAATAAATCACTCTATCAATGATGATACAAGGAAAAAAGGTGATCATCGAGCAACAATAAACTTCCAAACATCCCCGCAACCACTCTTCCATAAGAACTTTGAGCTTCTCTCAAAGACCTTGAGAGACTATCTTCTCCAGGATTATAAGCTGTATATCTTCGCTGACAGTGAGAAACAAACGATACGCTTAAGGGACATATTTGATTCCTTATCAAGCGGAAACTTATCTCCGGACTCCGAGAATCTGTCTATTGCAGATAGTTCTCTTTCGTTGAATAAAGGGGATAAAAGCAGAACCGTTGAGGGTCTTCCTTTCACTGCTGTCAACCGAACGCTGCATGAAGGTTTTGTTGATAACACCCTGAAAGTATGTTTCTTCACTGATCATCAGATATTCGATAGATTCCACAAGTACAACCTCAAGTCGGATAAGGCACGTCAAGGCAAGATGGCATTGACGATGAAAGAACTGCAAGAGATGGAACCTGGTGACTTCCTTGTACATGTTGACTTTGGTATTGGTAAGTTTGCCGGACTTGTCCGAGTGCCTGCCGGAGACTCCTATCAGGAGATGATACGCCTTGTTTACCAGCATAACGACATCGTAGATGTATCCATCCACTCACTTTATAAGATCAGTAAATACCGCAGAGGAGACTCTGGTGAAGCACCACGGCTGTCAGTTCTTGGTTCAGGAGCATGGGATCGGCTGAAAGAACGTGCGAAGAAAAGAATCAAAGACATTGCACGTGACCTCATCAAGCTGTATGCTAAGCGGCGAAAAGAGAAAGGTTTTGCCTTCTCTCCTGACTCCTTTATGCAACATGAACTGGAGGCTTCGTTCCTTTATGAGGACACTCCTGACCAAGTAAAAGCTACTCAGGAGCTGAAGCAAGACATGGAAAGTGCGCGTCCTATGGATCGTTTGGTATGCGGTGATGTGGGCTTTGGCAAGACAGAAGTTGCCATTCGTGCTGCTTTCAAAGCTGCTGTCGATAACAAACAAGTGGCAGTATTGGTACCAACAACCGTCTTGGCATTCCAACATTACCAAACATTTAAGAACCGATTGAAGGACATGCCAGTACGTGTTGACTACCTTTCACGTGCCCGAAGTGCGAAACAAACCAAACAAGTATTGGCTGATTTGGCTGAAGGAAAGATTGATATTCTCGTTGGGACACACAAACTGATTGGTAAATCTGTGAAGTGGCATGACCTCGGACTGCTTATTATTGATGAAGAACAGAAGTTCGGTGTGTCAACAAAGGAGAAGTTACGCCAGCTGAAAACCAATGTAGACACGCTCACAATGTCTGCTACTCCTATTCCACGAACACTACAATTCTCATTGATGGGAGCCCGCGACATGAGTATTATGCGCACTCCCCCTCCCAACCGCTACCCTATTCAAACCGAGATAGCATCCTTCTCACATGAGGTTATAGCTGATGCTATTAACTTCGAGATGAGCCGTAACGGACAGGTTTACTTCGTTAACGACCGTATCAGTAACCTTCCTGAGATTGCTAACCTCATTAAAAAGTATGTCCCAGACTGTAGGGTCGCTATAGGACACGGACAGATGAAACCTGAAGAGTTGGAAGAAATTGTCATTGGCTTCATGAATTATGATTATGATGTACTGCTTTCCACAACCATAGTAGAGAACGGAATAGACATCTCTAACGCCAATACCATCATTATTAATGATGCCCATCGCTTCGGATTATCCGACCTTCACCAGATGCGTGGACGTGTGGGACGCTCGAATAAGAAAGCCTTCTGTTATCTCTTAGCACCACCTTTATCAGCACTGAACCCAGAAGCACGCCGCCGCCTGGAAGCTCTTGAGACCTTCTCCGACCTCGGTAGTGGTTTCAACCTTGCTATGCAAGACCTAGACATACGCGGTGCCGGCAATCTCTTAGGCTCTGAACAGAGTGGCTTCATGGAGGACTTAGGCTATGAGACCTATCAGAAGATACTCAGTCAGGCAGTCACCGAATTGAAAAATGATGAGTTCCAGGATCTCTATGAAGAGGAGATGAACGAAGGAAAGCAGATTACAGGCGATGATTTCATTGATGATTGTGCTGTTGAAAGCGACCTTGAGATGTACTTCCCTGATAACTATGTACCAGGAAGTTCTGAGCGCATGCTACTCTATCGGGAGCTGGATAATATAGAGAAAGATGAAGATCTTGATGCTTATCGTAAACGTCTTCAAGACCGATTTGGACCTATTCCACGCCAAGGAGAGGAACTTATGCAGGTCGTTGCACTGCGAAGAGTGGGTAAACGATTGGGCTGTGAGAAGATTATTCTCAAGCAAGGACGCATGCAGATGCAGTTCGTTTCCAACCCAAACAGTATGTACTATCAGAGTGAAGCCTTTGACAAAGTACTTAATTACATAGGTTATCATCCCCGTCGTTGCAACCTGAAAGAACGGAACGGTAAACGTTCTATGGTGGTAAATGACGTGAAGAGTGTAGAGGATGCAGTTAAAGTCTTAAGAGAGATAGACAAAAAGCAATCTTAAGAAACACTTTTACAAAGTCTATTCCACAATTATCTACAAGATGACAGGAAGCCTCTTTTCTCCGGGCTTGTAACTATCAGTCTTTCAAATGATTGCAGATAGCATTCTAAAAGGTGCCCTTTTGAAGTTTAAAAGGGCACCTTTTGCATGTCAAAAGGGCATCTTTTACAATGCAAAAGGGCGTCTTTTACAACGCAAAAAGGCACCTATTGAAAATGAACTATGAATCATCTTTACATTAATAACATTACAAGCAATACTCAAAGAAAGCTATTCTATTTGTTACAAGAGGCAGGAAACACCTGTATCAGACGAAGAAACAAAAAAGAAAAACCAAAGGAAAAACTTGCAAAAGTCATAAATCATGCTTAAATTTGCGAGCAAATGACTACGAGGATGAAACATACAGACGTATTTAACTCCATTCGCAACGTTGCAATGAAGTTAAAACCAGAGAATGGAAAGATAATACTCTTCGGTTCTCAGGCACGTGGTGAAGCTCGTGAGGATTCCGATTGGGATATTCTTATCCTATTAGACAAGGATAAGATAGAGGTGGCAGACCATGATAAGTTCACTTATCCATTCTGGGAACTTGGCTGGGAAATCAATGCGATGATTCATCCTATTGTATATACTTTAAAAGAATGGAGCACTCGCTCTCACACTCCTTTCCGGGATAATATAGAACTAGATGGGATTGCTTTATGCTAAAAAACGGTGAGAGAAGAGTACTCGTAACCTACAGAATACAGAAGGCGAAGTCGGTTCTAAAGGAAGCTTATGATAACGCTAAGCTCGGGCATTGGACGCTTGTTGGCAATCGTTTATATTACACGGTTTACCACATGGCACAGGCTTTATTGCTAGATAAAGGTCTATCAGCCAAGACACATGCGGGGACTATTCATATTATTGGGCAGCAGTTTGTATCAACTGGGATGATAGATAAGACATATGGAAGGTTGTTCTCACGTTTGTATGAACTGCGTCAATCAGGAGATTATGATGATATGTATAATGCAACAGAAGATGAAGTGAAACCTTACTTTCCATTAGTTGAATCATTCATCAGTGTCATGGAGGAATTAATTACATTCAAATAGGAAAGATATAACACCATAAAATACCAAATAACTATGATTAAGAAATATGTAGAAGAGAACAAAGACAGAATGCTCGAGGAGCTATTCAGTCTGATACGCATACCAAGCGTAAGTGCACAAACAGCTCATAAAGAGGACATGGTACGTTGTGCAGAACGCTGGAAAGAGCTCTTGTTGCAGGCAGGAGTAGACAAAGCTGAGGTCATGCCATCAAAGGGAAATCCAATGGTTTATGCTGAAAGAATGGTTGATCCAAAGGCAAAGACCGTCCTTGTTTATGGTCATTATGATGTGATGCCAGCTGAACCATTCGAGCTATGGAAGACAGAACCATTCGAACCAGTCATTAAGGATGGGCATATCTGGCACGTGGAGCAGACGATGATAAGGGACAATCATTCATGCAGGCAAAGGCTTTTGAGTATCTGAACAAGCATAACCTGCTGAAACATAACATGAAATTCATCTTTGAAGGTGAAGAGGAGATTGGCTCTGGAAGTCTTGGTCCATTCATTGAAGAGCATAAAGACTTACTGAAATGTGACGTAATCCTCGTATCTGATACGGGAATCATTAGTCCTGACGTACCTTCTATCACCACTGGCCTGCGCGGATTGTCCTACTGGCAGATTGAAGTTACTGGTCCTGACCACGACTTACACTCAGGAACTTTCGGCGGTGCAGTAGCTAATCCTATCAATGTTCTTTGTAAGTTGATAGCAGATGTCACTGGTCCTGACGGCAAAATACGTATTCCTGGTTTCTATGATGATGTGGAAGAAGCATCAGACGAGGAGCGCAAACTCGTTGCTTCTATACCTTTCAATGAGGAAGAATACAAGAAGTCTATCGGCGTAAAGGCTCTCTTCGGCGAGGAAGGCTACAGCACAATTGAGCGCACAGGCTATCGCCCTTCATTCGATGTATGCGGTATTTGGGGTGGATATACGGGTGATGGTGCCAAAACAGTCATACCTTCAAAGGCATATGCAAAGATTTCATCACGCCTTGTACCCCATCAAGATCACAACAAGATCAGCCAATTAGTAGTAGACTACTTCAATCGTGTTGCTCCAGACACAGTAACAGTTAAGGTGGAGAAGCACCATGGTGGCTACGGATACGTCTGTCCTATCGACTTCCCAGCATATAAAGCTGCCGAAAGAGGTTTCGAGACTGTCTTTGGAAAGCGCCCATTGCCTGTTCGCATTGGTGGTTCTATTCCAATTATCTCAACCTTTGAAAAGCTACTTGGTGCTAAGAGTGTCCTCATGGGCTTCGGTCTGGAATCAAATGCCATCCATTCTCCAAACGAGAATATGCCTGTTGATCTCTGGCTAAAGGGTATTGAAACAATTATCAACTTCCATTTGGAGTACGATAAAGAAGCATAAACGAGGAGATAATCCTATAAAAACATTGCCAGCCTCACACAATAAGATGTACGAGGCTGGCAATTTTTATTAAAAAAGCGCCAAACATTTGGTAAATTCGCAAAGTCTGATTACTTTTGCAACCCAGTTCAAATGAACTGAATGAGGCATGAAAGCGCAATGAAGGGAATATTTTTTCCATCAAAAGCACAGAAATCCTCATTGTACTATGGGCTTGTTTGGATTTGACGGCAAGACGAAATGGTACGTAAGCACGCGGAGCGTCGTTAGTTTGCTCCTAAATATCAGCTATCAAACAATTAATTGGCGAAAACAATTACGCTCTCGCTGCCTAACCGAAGTACAGTAGGTTACTGGCTTTATTCGGCTATTAGATAGCTGAACGAGACATCGCTCCGAGGATGTTGTTCCGAATCCGGAGAGTAAGCGATGCAGGTTCAATCGGAAATAGTCAGTGTATGCCTCGCTGCACTGATGAAGATTTAGAGGATAAGATGTCGGTTGGTGGTCCAGGTCTTGCCGACATACGAAAACCAAAGTCTGGAATAAACGTGTAGAAAGCGTATGGTTTCCTTGTGCGGACGTGGGTTCGACTCCCACCAGGTCCACATCAGAAATGAGAAAACATCAAAAGAATAGGGGCAGACAAGAGCGTCTGTCCCTATTCTTTGTTTTATGATTCCGGGTTTTTACTATAGACCTTCAGCCGAGGAAGGCTTATGGTTTTTATCCGCGATAGGCATTCAGCTTGGCAAGATAGTACTTCTTAAAGTCACTCCACTTGTAATAATACGGTGTGGAAGTCTTGGGAAGTGGCAGCGTTACTTCCTCTTCATTGAGCAGAACCTTCACAAGAACATCATCTTTCGGACGCTTCGGATTCTTAAAGAACACGAACTGAATGTTTGCTGCCATGGGAACAATGCGTGTGGAACTCCAACCTTTAAGGGCAAGACTGTCTATATCTGACACTCGGATGTCGCTATTATTAAGATTAAGCAGGCATGTCAGCGGCATAACCATCGTGTCATGTCCGAAGCGAAGTGTTGCTCCTGGATGAGGAAGAGCCAGACAAGAGTCGGCATCAGTGATGATCTTACGCAAGAGATTACGCTGCGAGAAGGGTTGATTGCCTCCACTTTGCGGTGCGCTGGCATAGCGTAAATACCACCAAGCATTGCTTCTTTGCCAGAGCCGATACAGTTCTTCGGGTGTAAAGAGGTTGTATAATGAGAGCGAATGGCGTATTTCTGAGTTCTGAACAATGCTTGCAAGACTGAAAAGGTCGAATGTAAGCTGCGATGCGTCCACCTTCTTTGCCACGTATTCCTTGTCCTTAAAGAGGCGGGACATCAGAGGTTGCGTGTCAATATTGCGCTTTGCCCACTCGTCAATCGTCTTCTTTACGGCGCTACTGTCCTTTTGATGGGAGAGTTTCTTGTCCGATTGATTCATGTAATACATGTCATGCGCACTTGCATCATGCCTGATTCTGAGGCGAGGATTATGCCGAATGAGCTCCTGCAGCTCGTTCTCCATGGAAAGAATGCAGCGGATAACATCCGTAGACTTGGCATCTACCCAGACTGAATCACGGAAGACTGAGGGGAAACGATTGTACATTCTCCGTGCGATCTGCTGATGTTGCTGGGCGCCAAGCAGTGTCAGTTCGCCCCAACGTTTATAGGATTCGGTGTACATGAGGCGTAATTTCTTGAGAACTTCCTTGCCTTCATTGGTCAGAACGCCAGCCGAATCAGCCCGCTGAAGCGTTTCGATCGGGCGAAGATATTGCTGCGCATGAATGAGATAGCGCGAACCGTGACGCCCATAATGCGATAGATAGACGGGAAGATAGCCCGAAGGTGCAGGCGTAAGCTTGCCCGATGGTGCGGGATAAGCAAGGTAATTGTTGGCAGAAAGTTCAGGATGTGACTCAATCTGCTTCCTGATTGATTGTGCCACGACGTGTAGCGATGCTGAGAAAGCTAACACGCAAAGCAAAATAAGATGTTTTTTCATATCGTTGTGATGTATTCTTAGTTGCATACAAAGGTAAGCAATTCCCATAAGTATAAAGACATTAGGGCATTGAAATACGCTGCTCGTCAGCTAAAAAGTATGCTCAGCGCAATCAGCGGACCGAGAGAACGGCGACGATTCATGAGGAATGTCCGCATAAACCGTAGGGAAGTATTTTGTAATAGAATATTGTTAATTCCGACTATCATTCTGACGGTGCTATTCACAAAGGGTATATTTACGGTCAAATACTCCCGTTTTGGGCGGTTTAACGCTATGTTTTTGTAAGCAATTGATATCCAACGGTTTACAGAAATCATGCATACTTTCTAACAGAACGAACTAAGCTGTTTTCAGAAAAGTACTATCGTTTTAAGCAAAAAGTACTATCGTTTTAGGTAAAAAGTACTATCATTTTAGGCAAAAAGTACTATCGTTTTGCCCAAAAAGTACTATCGTTTTGCCTGAAAAGTATATACTTTTTGACTGAAAAGTATATACTTTTTGCCGAAAAGGTATATACTTTTTCCCTATAAGGTCATATCTAACCGATTTTAAGGTATAAAGAAAGGCAGGAAAAAGCTATAATGAGAAAATCAAATGTAAAGTATATTCCACATAAGAAGCATCCTCTTTACGCATAAAAAAGAGAGGATATGCCTTTCGGACATACCCTCTCTACCCTTCATCGGGCTATTTAGAACGTGTTATTTACTTGATAACAACTTTAGAAGCTCTGTTGCCTACACGCACGATGTATGCACCTGGAGCCAGAGAAACACGCTGCTCATCAGTATTAACCTTGCTCTGATAAGCCAGTTTGCCATCTATCGTATAGACTGCAAGCGTGTGGTTTCGAGCACCAAGAACGTTAATTCCGCCAGCAACGAACTGTACTTTCACCTCTTCACCAGCCTTGACCTCGTCAATACCGTCAGTCGGTGTGAAGGTAATATAGTTCGTATTCAACAGTGCATTAGGGAAGTTCTCGTTCGCAAGAATACATACCAGCTTCGTAAAGGTGTCCGTAAGCTTCAAGGTTGTCACACCATTCTCAACTGTATACTCATCGTTCGCAGTTAATTCCTCACCCTGCAGCACGCCGTCAACAGACTGAACCTTACCATCGAACCAACGATAAGTAGTAGGTTTACCCGCAATAACAGCCTCAGAGCTCAGATCAACCTTACCATTGACGCACTGAACATCGATAGGAGCCTGGAGATTATAAGAGTATTTATCGAACTTTCTGCCGTTACTCTCAGGAAGAGGCATCGTAGAGAACTTCAGCTTGTTGTCAACAACATTGAGGACACGCAGCTTAGTGTTCTTTGAAACATCAACCTTCGTCAGCTTATTAGAGTTCAACCACAACTGCTCCAGCTCTGGAAGCTTATCAAGAGAGATGGTTTCAAAGTCATTCTTACTCAAATCAAGATTCCACAAATGTGGGTTATCAAACTTAATCTCCTTCATCTTGTTCCCTGAAAGATAAGCCAGACCAAGGCTCTTTGCAGGAGAAAGATCGAATGTCTTGAGCTTATTGTTAACCAAAGACAACGCGAAGAGCTTAGGGAACTTGGACAAATCAATCTCTGTCAGCTCATTACCATCAAGATTCAAATCGGTCAGATTAGGAGCCGTTGCAGGAAGAGTAATAGCAGGCAACTCAGCCTCAGCAACCGTTATAACCTTCGCATCCTTTAGTCCAGAGAGGTCAGCCTGACTCATCTTGACGCCAGACACACTGAAAATCTTCAGCTTATCATTAGCTTCTGCCACAAGAACACGCACCTTCGTGTTCTCTTTTGACTTAGCACGGAAGAGTTTATAGGTTGTTCCAAGCGTATACTGGGTAACATTACCATCGCCATTCCACTCAAAATAAACAGAAGTACCATCCACAGGACTTGCTAAAGATAGAGCAACACTGTCTGTACGATTAATCGTTGTGAAGTTCGCCAACTCATATCTTGGGTAAGCAATAGGATGAACATAAGTAGTCTTGAACACATTTGCACCCTGGAAATCAGGATAAGCAGGATGTGTCATCTCGCAATAAATAGAATCAAGAGCCAAGTTAATGAACTTCGCAGAGCCATTGCTGATTGTGTAATCAGTACCTAACTGCAAAGGCTGACCGTCCTTCTTCTTCCAAATGAACTGTGTATTTGCACCGTTCTTCGTGATGTTCTGCTCTGAAAGATCAATACCTGGAGACGATTTTGATATCTCAAGAATGTGCTGAGGAGCATAGATAAACTTACCACGAGCTAAGCCAAAGTCATTAGGCATAGTAGCAAGTGTGAAGTAATTACCACTGACATTCAGCTTCTGAACTGGTGCTACAGGTGGAATCTTCACCTCAGTAAGGGCATTGTCTGATGCATTTATATCCTCAACAAGCTCACTATGATTGAGCAAGAGGCGTGTAAACTTGTTGTGAGAAATATCAAGTGTACGCAGATTATCAGCATCTGAGACATCCAGACTGTTCAAATTATTGTGACTGATGTTCAGAGTTCTAACCGCATAGAGGTCATTAAAGAGAAGTGAATCCAACTGATTATGGCTGACGTTAATGTCTGAAAGCTTACTCTTATAGAAATAAGAAGAAGGACCACGGAGGTCAACACGTCTAAGCTGGTTGCCAGACAGGTCAAGCTTCTGAAGTTTATTGTTATATCCAAGGTCGATTGTCATCAATCCAGCATTCTTCAAAGTAAGAACACGTAGCTCTGTCAGTGCAGAAAGATCAATGTTATCAATGTACTGACCATCTGATTCCAACGTCGTTACATAACGGTCTTGTGGGACATAAACTATAATATTACCTGATCCGGTACGTATTGCATCAATGTTTGCCTGGGAAGGATGATCAGATTTAATCTGAATAGGAGTCGTCTCACCATCACCTAAATCAACCTTTACAGTAACAGGATTAGCCTCAGAAGCACCCAAGATACCAACAGACATCTTCACTGGTGAACCTGCAGAACCAAGACTTGTCAGTTCGATAGCCTTTACATCCTTTCCGAAATCAGCAACAGTTTTAACTCTGAAGTTCTCAGTACGAATAGGATAATCCCTTAGAACGCTGTTAGTGAACTGTACAAATACTTCATCATCGAGTGCCTTCTTCAACGTTACCTTACCATCAGCATAAGAATAATAAGAATCATCCAACTCAACAGGCTTGGTTGGATCAGCCTTAGGAACACGATAAAGCTTTGCATCAGTCGTAGTCCTTGCACGCAGAACACGATTACTCAAATCAATAACGTCACCCACCTTATATGTATCATTAAGCTCCATTGGATTCTGCTCATGGTAATACTCGAACCAGTTACCTGGCCAAGGAAGAGTAGCAAAGTCCATGTAATTATAACGAACATTGACACTATAAAGAGCAGGATTATTGCTTACATCCAGATTTCTCAGGAGGTTGCGATCGCAAGAGAGCGTAAAGAGCTTAGGATTCTTACTCAAATCAAGAGTCTTCAGATTATTACCGCCACAATAGAAATAATAAAGTTCAGGGCAATGGGTAACATCTATATTATCAAACTTAACATCAGTATTTACTGTTCCAGAGGAATGAGAGATGTAAAGCTGAGTGATTTTAGGGTTATTACTCAGATCAAGAGACTTCACACGAGAGTCACCTACATTCAAAATCTGCAGTTCTGGGTTCTTAGAGATATCTACTGTCTCAACATTCGTCATATCAAGACTCAGACGTTGCAGCTTAGGACATCCTGCAGGGTCAACAGTCTTCAACCCCAATGTGTGATATGCATCGAAAGAACGAAGGTTAGGGAAGTTACGAAGTGTGAAATCAGGAGAGATATGTCCTATCTGTGGAATCTCCAAAACAACCAAGTCTGGTAAATTACCAATCATCAATGGAGTTGATGCCGTAAAAGGATTATCCTGCAAATAGATAACTTGTAGGCTCTTCAGGTTGTTAATATCTAAAGCATTCAGAGTGTTATGCTCCAAATTCAACACCTTAATCCGAAGGTTCTTGCTAAACTCTATCTTATCAATCTCATTGCCAGAAGCATTGAAATAATAGATGTTAGTTGGATCACCAGTAATGGTTACCCATCCTTCATCGGTGACAGTACCAGTAAAAAGGGAACCTTTGATGGTTTGTTCACCACTCTCTACACCTATTATAGCTTTCTTTACATCAAACTCTTGATCACCAGAACCACAGTCTATACTGACAGTCTGATCATCATCAGATGCTCCAAGTACGAAAGATACTTGTGCTGGGATACCTGCACTCTTTGCCTTTGCAGGTATATTCGTATGGAATCTGATGATTTGTTCTTCCTGTGCCTGTACAGCAAGGGAACTCAATAACATTGTCATCAATAGTAAGAACGTTGATGACAGGAAAGTAAATCTATTCTTCATATACGTTAGTAAATAATAATTCGTTGTGCTCTGCCCCCATTCACCTGGATAAGATAAACTCCCTTACTCCATGCAGAAGCATTAATATTAGTCTCATCACCTTGAGTAACTAGTGTATGAGCAAGTTGACCAGAGAGTGTATAAACACGTACATTCAACTGTTTTGCACCGGCAAGGAATACAGTAAATGAACGTTCACCTGTTGAAGTGATGACTGGAATATTCTTTTCAGCAGCTACCTTAACACCATTAATCCCAGTTGACTCCTTCTCTTTTAGAACTTGTTTCAAACCTGCATAGGCATCAAACTTACCTGCTCCCCACTGTACTGGGTCACCTGTATTCACCACAAAGGAATCTCTACGAGCTGTTTCCTTAATGATACGTGCCACATCTTTACAAGTTAGCTTAGGATTAGCCTCTAACCAGAGAGCTACAGCACCAGCAACAACCGGTGTTGCCATAGATGTTCCGAGTGACTGATGCCAATAGTAAGTCTTATCTCCTTTCTTTAGTTTACCTTGTAAGCCAGCATCAGTATACCCTAATTCAGGGTTATTCACAGCATAAGTATTGACTGAAGAGATGACTGAAGCACCTGGTGCACATACAAGAGGAAGGTTTCTTCCATCAGCAAGTGTACCAAAAGAAGAGAAACGAGAAGCCTCCCCAGGAGGGAAATCATCATTTTCACCTCTCTTATTATAGCCATACACATAGCCATCTAATGAAGACCAATGATTACGAACATTATAACTACCTACAGAAATAACATTCGCTGCACATGCCATATCGCTGATAGATCCATTTCGTGTTCCATTAACAAATCCTGATTGCTTATTACTATCGAAATAAACATAGCGTGCATCGCCATAAACTTCTACATTCTGACCATCCTTTTTACTTTTAATCTCCAAGGACAACTTATAGTTTCCATCCTTGTTTGTAGTTGGATTATCACTGGTCATTATCTCAGCCATTGCATAATAACGTCCCGTCTCAGGATCAATAGCAGAAGCAGCAGTAACATAACCATCAAAAGCCTTAGCAAAGGTTGGGTTAATAATAGCACCAGGGATTGCGTAATCATCTCCTCCCGAAGCATAAGTTATTGCTTTTCCATCGCTATTGCCAATGACTGGGATACGTACTACAGCATGATTTCCACGCTTTGTATTGGTTACAACAATCTGAAAATCAAAAGCAGTAGAATCATTACTATACGCAGCTATCTGACCATTCCGAAAGTTAATGTAAGCCTTCTTCCCCATTTTTAGCGTATCAGGAACCATTGGGGTAATGAATGTCTTAACCATTTCATTCGCATGTTCAAAGTTCTTTTTAAGGGCAACAGCCTTATCAGCTTCATTACCTGCAGCAATACAAATGATAGCATGTTCTCCTTCTTTTGCAAGGAACTTGTTCATCACACTTGTAGAATCATGTACTCCAATGTTACTTCCCAAGGAAAGGTTTATAACACATGGCTTTGGTTTCTTGCCCGATAGTAATGCATATTGAACGATATCATCAACTCCAAAAGCTATATACATATCGCGTAAATCACCACATGAAGCCACAAGCTCAGACTCTGTAGCACAACCATAGAATGGATTTGGAGCTTCTACGAGGTAACTTGTCGTATCATTATTTGTCTTTGCATATGTTATATTCCCCTTATAACCTCCTGCCATAATTCCTGTTGTGTGCGTTCCATGGAAGTTTGTAGGAGAATCTGTAGTGAAATCATCCTCAATAGAATATGTATCATCACGATTTGACAAAGTGTCAAGTACGGCACGAGGATAATAATTATAATAATGATAGCCTTTCTTTTCATTCGGAGCGGCTATAATCTTACTGATATAACCAAAGCGAGTTGAGCCATCAGGCTTAAGAAAGTTGATGTGATTAGGGTCAATACCACCATCAACAATACCCGTTACGACACCCTTTCCTGTATAGGCTTGAGGCAATTCTATACCTTTATGGATTTTATCTACACCTATCTCTGCACGTACCACGTCCATCTTCTGAAAAAGCCGACGTGGAAGTTCCATGCGATAAACACATGTCAATGTAGAAATACGCTCAACATCAGAGACGGGTAACGCTACAATTGCAATATTACCACGTACCCTTAAGACTTCCACACCTTGTGCTTCGAGATCTTCACGAGTACATCCTCCCATGAGCTCAACCATGGCTAAAGTGTTTTGTTGGGCAACTTTAGGGCGTTCGAAGGAACGTGTACGAGCATTATAAGTGGGAATGGAGGTGTTTCGAAGCCTCTGCAGCTCCATCTGACTTTGCAGGTCAAGTTTGGATTGACCAAATACTGCACCCACCATTCCAAACAAAAGAATTGTAAGTAGAATTTTTCTCATTAGCTTTTCACTTGTTAATTAATACTTTCTTACCATCAATAATATATAAACCGCGTGGCAAATTCTCACCTGTCACACAAGTTCCATCTATACGATAAACCTTTCTTTCATTCCCCTTTACATGTCCTACGGAATCAATACCATTAGTTTCACCTTTCAATAAGATTTCCAAACGGTCATTATCTTTTAAATCAAACTCAAAACTTGACCCACCAGGATAAGTTGGATCAAGTACTGTTCCATTCAGTTTCACCACCATTTTACTCATATCAGTACCATAAGCACCAAACATGAAGTGGTGATCATCTTTCGAGAACATCAGTGTATTCTCACCAGACTGCATCTGTACCGTTGAATGATCAGTACGATAGAAATTGAAACCATAGTTTGCCAGACTTATATCATCTATAAAAACAGTTGCCTTTTGGTCACGTACAATGGCTGAAGTTGCAACATCAACCCTCATTCCTTCCGTCAGTTTAATCTCACAAGCACCATCATATCCAATAGAGAAATGATTACCATTGACCTTCACCGAATCAATTTTGCAACCACTATTCGGCTTTATCTGAATCATACTATTTGTTTCATTCAACTCCAAAACATTTTCTCCATCATGGACTGATATCACCTTATTATTATAACTCTGTCCTTGATAAACAGTAACATTAGCAGCTTTATCCACATTTAGCGTAGATTTTACCGTAGCATACTTATGTGCTGATATCTCAAAGTTCATTTCGTTCTTCACAATACATTCATAAGGACCATAAAGAGATATAGATTCACCGTTGACTTTAAACCCATCTAAAGAGTAATTTACCTTATCAAATGTAAGCGTTAACTTTTTCCCAGCCTTTACCTTGAACCCTTCTTCATTGTAATTAGCTACCTCTACCCCATCAATCATCACCTTTGAGATAACATTTTTAGCAGCATTATCAGAGAAATTAAACTTTACTGCATAATCAACATCGGGATAATTTGCGGTAATATTAACTACACTACCATCCTTAGGAGTAACAAAGAACTGGTTACTGGAGCTTTCCACCTCCACACCATCTAATGTTACACGATAAATAGGAGCATCTCCATAATTGGCATTAGTAATCACTAAGGTCTTCTCTGCTCCAGGAATCCACTTTACATCGTTATCTCCATTCTTCAGATTTACTCCCGTCTGAGATTCATAACGCACCATTTTAACCTTAGATGCATCATCAATCTTAACGATACAAAAGCCTGTACGCGCTTCATCAAAGATTCCACTCTTCACCGTAAAAGTTACATTCTTATCTTCATCCGAGATATATAGGTTACAGTTTCGCATAGACGAGATACTCATAGGAATATTCCCACCTTCGCTCTTGTTAGGCTTAGATACCTCTTTAAGATAACATCCGTCTACGGCTTCAATCTGTACTGAGCCGTACTGAGGAACATCCAGTTTATTCAAACCATTAGAAATATCAACTGGATGGTAATTAACTTTCACCACAACTCTGCTGGAATCATCAACCCTTAGCTTGATTGGAGTATCAGCCACGGCATTGCTTGACACCAGAGTTACAATAACTAATAATAGCAAATAGTAAATATTCTTCATACGCTTTTGGTTTAAATTATATATATCTTGTACCTTTTATTTAAAGAGGTAGAAGGTTGTGCTTTATGATACTTCGCCAAGTAAAATGTCATTAGACTACTTTGGCAAAGTTAAACATAAAATATAAAAGGGCAACACCTATTTATAAGTTTTTAATAAGATTATCCCTATTTTTCATAATAGAAGCATATTGATACATAGAAATACATTAACAATTCATTACTTCCTACACAATGAAAGAAGAAAGAATTATCAATATACAATAAGTTTATAAATTCATAAAATCAAAAGCTCAAAGACTTACTATTCCAAAGTATAGACAAAAACAAAGGAAAAATGACCTATACTGTATTAAACAAAATGAAGTAGCAATGCTACTTCATATCTATATAAAATGTAAAAACAAGCTTTACAAATAAGAAAATATACTCTTTTAACAAAAAATTTGTTCCCATTCACGGAAACGTAGGACTCCTTCTTCACCAAACTTTGCAAGACTTCGTTCTGCCTGCTCAACTGTTTTCTCTTTATCAAGATGTGTTTTTGAAAAGAATTTATCCGCATAACAGATCACTTTCTCTTCCATTGTCTCTGGCAAAAAGTCTTGTTCTGGGAGTGGAAGATGCTGATTAATAATCTGTTCACGTGTAACACCTGCTCCTGTATGCCGTTCACAGACACGGGCATGACGCGGAAAACCTTCCTTACGAAGCATCTCTGCCCCCAATCTACCATGACATATATAAGGTTCAGAACCAAAACATTGGATGCCTGGAGCATCACAACGAATGATCCCAATATCATGTAACATGGCAGCTTCTTCCAAGAATTGACAATCAAGATGTAACTCTGGATGGCGTTCAGCCACCATCAATGCTTTATCAGCTACGCTTCTACTATGTACAAGCAAGATATGCTTTAATTCATTTTCTTCAGGATAATACTTGTCTATGATGGCTTGATAATTCATTGCTATTTGTTTCTTCTATTGTTTTTTACTATTGCTTGTAATACTTTTGACCGTGCACTCTTCAGTCCCGGAGACAAAGATACACCATCATAAGAGGTTAATATCGTTTGCAACTCCTGCAAAAGCTCTGGAAAGAACTTGCATTGCTGAAAAGAAAGATAGATACAGAGCGACTTTACAGCTACTGATTGAGCCATAGTTGTGATGTTATCAAGGCAAAAATTCAAGAAAGGTATTGCTATTTCTTCTTCTGAAACAGACAACTTTGAGATGATAGTGAGCAACAAACGTAGTTCTGTGGTACTGGAAGTATGCATTGCTTTTTCCATGAGGGATTGTTTTTTACTGTTTAACCGTCCCCATCCTACTTTATTAAAATGACTCATTATCCATGCACTATTCTCTGAAACCCTTGCATCCTCATCGTATAAGAGTTGAAAGAACTCAGCGAATTCACGGTCATCAAAGGAAGACTGCACCATGGAAGCAAGATGTTTCACCTCCTCTTTGTATATTCTCTTTGTTAATAGGCTGCGTAAATCCATACTTTAGAGGCAATCAGTATCGGGAGTATCTGCTTTCAACATATCACCGTTATCTTCCTTTTTATTATGAGCATTGTTGCCCATACAAAAAGAAAAACGATCCATTCACAAACTATGAAAGCGTTCCGGCCTTATAATTCGTGAATGAATCGTAGTTATATTGTTTAGCTTAAGTCCTTACTTTTCGTCTCTTTGGATATAAGCAATAACATCACCCTTGTTCACTTTAGCACCTTGCTTAGCGTTGATTTCAACCAACTTACCACCGAGAGCAGCAGGAATTGTGACGAACTCACCCCAAGGAGCCTGGATATAACAGAATATATCACCTTCCTTATATGCCTTACCAATGAATGGTTCTACAGCAGGACTAGCCTCGGCATCGCCCTGGAACTCCCAGAACAACTGACCTTTGACAGGAGAAACAAGTGCATCTGCCTTTGCATGTTTGAATGCTGCAGCCTCTTCAGGACTAACTTTTGCACCGAGTTTAGCGTCCTTAGCAGCCTGAAGGTCAGCCAAGAAATTCTTCTTAGCCTGTCCACTCTTGTAGTTACGATACTGTTCTGGGTGCATAGCAAGCTCGAAGAGTTCCTCTTCATCCTGACCATAATCCCAGCCATTCTCGTCCATTTCCTTGCGGAAATCCTCAAGATTATTCTTCAACAATGTATGTGGGTCAGCATCAGTGAACTCAAGTCCCTTCTGTTTTGCAAGGTCTTTCAATTCCTGACAAATCTCACCTGGCACACGACCGCTCTTTCCGAGGATCATACCCCACATTGAATCATCCATCATAACAAAGCGACCCTTACCCTGCTCAAGGGTGAGGAGGTTCATCAATGCGATGTTCTTAGTATATTGTGAGAATGGAGTTACCAATGGAGGATAACCCACGCGTGGCCAAACATATGCTACTTCATCGAACAACTTGATAAGCATGTCGTCAACAGAGAGCTCAGGCTCACCCTTCTTCTTGCGGAGATTATTGATGGTTGAACGGATACCACCGAGGTCAGCATCATAGAACCCATCATACCACCAGGCAAACCACAGCTAAGAAGCAAAGAACTCATAATCTTATTTTGTGGGTTGATGAAGTAACCTAACCACTCATCAATGAATTCCTGGGTCATAGCACGAGCCTTCATATAGGCATCCATGTTGATATCAGGTACATCAAAGCCTGCATTCTTCAACATACTTTGTACAGAGATAACGTCTGGATGAACTTTACCCCATGACAGTGGTTCTATTGCAACATCGAGGATATCGATACCATTCTTAGCAACTTCCAACATAGAAGCCATTGAAAGACCTGGGCCAGAGTGACCATGATACTCAAGAAGAACATCTGGATGCTTCTCTTTGATACGACGAGTCAGCTCACCAAGGAATACAGCTGACCAATACCTGCCATATCTTTCAAGCAAAGTTCCTCTGCACCAGCTGCAATTTCTTCGTCAGCCAGCTTTGTATAATAGTCCAATGTGTGAACAGGAGAGGTCGTGATACAGAGTGTACCCTGTGGAGTCATACCACCTTCCTTTGCCCATTTCAAAGCTGGAGCAATGTTACGAATATCATTCAAACCGTCGAAAAGACGAGTAATATCTACACCCTGAGCGTGCTTTACACGATACATCATCGCACGAACATCATCAGGTACAGGATACATACGCAATGCATTCAAACCGCGATCAAGCATGTGAGTCTTGATACCAGCTTCATGCAGAATCTTTGTATAGGCACGTACTGACTCGTTTGGGTTCTCACCAGCCAGCAAATTTACTTGTTCAAAAGCACCACCATTGGTTTCTACACGTGCGAAACACCCCATCTCAACGAACACAGGTGCGATGCGCACTAACTGATCTTTACGTGGCTGGAACTTACCAGAGCTCTGCCACATGTCTCGATAAATGAGACTGAACTGAATTTTCTTTCCCATATGTGATTTTGTTGTTATCTAAACGGGCGATTGCAACCTGCAATCTCGACCTGCAAAATTAGATAAAAATTTCCAAAAAACGGCTGACTAATTATATTTTTTGCAATAATTGACTATCTTTGCAGTCACAAAAGTAGACACATGAAGAAATTATTTTTTCCACTTATAACCTTCCCCTTACTGCTTCTTACAGCATGTAATAATCAGGCAACAACAAGCGATCACGGGGCTATAGATATGGAAATGAAACTGAAGGGCGACAGTACACGCTATGGTTTGGCATGCGACGGATGTTCAGACTCTATCATTGTTTTCCTTCCTAATGAGGGTGGAGACCCTATAAAGTTCGATATCGTAACGGCAATGCGCAATGGAATGGTGTATGGTACTCCCAAAATTGGTGACGAACTCGCCATTCTTCCTAATCCTATCGACCCATTAGAGGCTGTCATGGTTATCAATCTTGAACAGATGAAAGGGACATGGACTTTCCAGGTTCTGCCAAAACTGAAACCGAATCCAACCAAAACGGACGAACAGATCATGGCGGAAATGAGTGATTCCATGAAGAAAGCCTTATTCATACCACGTGAATATGGTTTCACACTTAAGAGTTATAACCAGGCTTCACCTGTCGGTTACATCATGAAAGCAAACTCTCTGGAGGATGAAAGTCCTGTTGAATATCCTAAAGTGACAGTATATACAAGCTGGCATATCTATAATGGCAGACTTTATATATATAAGGATACGGTTGATGAACAGGGACAACGCATCCCACAGGACTCTGTTGGCTTCGACTCAGGCTCAATGCGTTACCTCTCAAATGACTCCATGGCTGCCCTCTTTGGCAAGAAAGTCATGCAGTATCATCGCAAGCTTAACGCCTTAGAAGCCAACAAGAGAGCACAGGAAGCTGAACGAAAAGCTGCTATAAAAGATACTACTAAGAAGTAAAGTATGAGATAGTAGTGAGAAAGAAAAGTATTTACAACTATCAAACGCGTATTTATAGATTCTCAAACAAATACTGTTCTTTTCCCGTTTTGTAACTTTCAATGAATCAAGTGCTTACAAAAGCCATTCTAAAAGATGCTCTTTTAGAATGTAAAAGACGATAGATTAAAAGCCTAACGTGAATTATCCTTACATAATTCTACCCAATCATGAATATCAAAGCAGTCTTGGCACATCACGACAAGCAAATTATTGATGTGTCCAACGCACAGCTCCACCAAGCATTTTACTCATGATTCATAAACCGATGGTCGGCAAGTTTCTCGTATTTCGTTCCCTTCCGACCGTAATTAGCATAAGGATAGATGCTGATACCACCACGTGGAGTGAAGATTCCTGTTACCTCTATGTACTTAGGATCCATGAGTTTGATAAGGTCTTTCATAATGATGTTCACGCAATCCTCATGGAAATCACCATGATTACGGAAGCTAAAAAGATAGAGTTTCAGGCTCTTACTCTCCACCATTCGCTCATCTGGTATATAGGATATGCGTATCTCTGCAAAGTCAGGTTGCCCCGTAATAGGACACAAACTCGTGAACTCAGGACAGTTGAAACGCACCCAATAGTCATTTCCAGGATGCTTATTCACAAATGTTTCCAGCACTTCTGGCGCATAATCCATTCTATATTTGGTTGCAGAACCTAACGACTGCAAGCCCTCTTCATTTCTTTCCATAATCGTTTATTATACTTTAATTTATTTGCAAAGTTACTATATTGTAAGTGATTTATGCGCATTTCCTGAAAGATATTCCTAATTATCAGTCAGCTTTATGGTAATATTCCTTCCTCTTATTCCCACTATAACCTCATTTACATTGATTCCTACCATTACTAAAGGATAGACATCTTAAAACAATGTAACGACCACTATACCAAGACATACGCTGTTTTGATAGTCTGAATTACGGGAAACGAACAGAATTTTGGGAAGTAAACAACGAAAGGGGATGTGCCTGTTGATTGGCATATCCCCTTTCTTGTTGTCAGTTATCAGCTCTTTATTGCAGAGTGAAGACCTTCCAGATGCTATAATTCACACCTTCATCATAAACATCTTCCCCTTCATGCGCCTTTAAAGCCTTCACAACTCGAATCGTTATAGGCAAGGCTATTACCTCATAAAGCGTCTTTAACACTACCTGCCAAAGCATTAGTTTTGGCAATTCAGGGGTAGGAACAACGCCACCCAACGCCAAAGGAAAGAAGATGAGAGAGTCAAGACTCTCACCAGCAATGGTACTCAAGATGGCACGCCATGAGAAATGACGACCTCCATCACGTAGTTTCATCTTACTCATCACGTAGGCATTAGCGAATGAACCCACAATGAAAGCAACGAAAGAGGCTGCTGCCACACGTGGAGCAAGACCAAAGATAGCATGGAATCCAGCATCATTTGTCCAATAAGGTGCACCTGGTATCCAGTCGCATAATGCTCCCATCGCCACAAAGAAGAAGTTCATAGCAAAGCCCGTCCATATCAACAGACGTGCTTTTTGGAATCCCCACACCTCACAAACACAGTCGTTGATGATGTAAGAGATAGGGAAAACGATAAGTCCACCCGTCAATGAGATACCAAACACAGATATTTGCTTTGTCTCGAGGATGTTTGCTGCAATCAAGCAAACGCAAAAGAGGATGCTGAAAAGCATAAACAGCACACTCACTTGTTGTTTTTGTTTTATCATTGTCTTGTTTTGTTAAAGGGGGTTGAGCAAGTACCCCTATCTTAAATACGTGGTTGCAAAGGTACATAATTTATCTGAACTATCGCTGTACCATACATAAAAAGCTTCATTTGGACAAGAAAAAGGGATAATGAATAGCCCTAAGTTACACCTCATAGGCATTCATTATCCCTGTTTTATAATCCTTTATTATCGTGTTATACTAATCTTCCCACGGTGAATAATAGACTTCTCCCCATTCACTTTCCTTTGCTTCAAAGCCATCTACTCCACTTCCCGTGTTACCTTGAGTACCAGAACCACCTGTTGAAGGCTCTACTGGCACACCACTTTGGTTACCAAAATGACCATCAAGTATCTCTTCACTAACGTTCAGAACAACCTGCTCGCATTGAGGAGCCATATAATTCTTCTTCATATTTGTGTCCTCCTCCTTATTTAATAACAACTTTCTTACCATTCAAGATATAAATTCCACGTGTTGGATGCTCTACACGACGTCCTTGTAGGTCATAGTAAACGCCGTCTTCTGTAGCATTCTTCTCCACATTGATGGTCTCTATACCTGTTGTTTCACCGTCATCGAAGTTCAAAACGAAGCTCTTTGCCTGTGCTTCTGTACTGGTAAGAACAAGGAAAGCCTTGTTACCTGGTACGCTTGTAACGGCACTATTCAGCTTATAGAAGCCTATAGGGTTACGTGCATCAGCAGTGTTTATATTGAAAGCACGCACGTTATCATGTGTTACATTGTATGCGTTTCCTGCACCATCCTTTACCTCCAAGCCATTGATAGCTGCTCCAAAGTATGTTCCACAGAGACGGTTACCACTTGCCTGGGGAGTCTCATCACCCTGAGGCAACAACTGATTGTCAACTGGATTAGTTGAGTTACATTCCAAGACAACGGCAGTCTGAGCTGGAACAACATCTCCTTGCTGAGCCAGTTTCTTCACTTTAGCAAAGTAATAGCCCTGTGCATTCTGGGCATTTACGCCCTCAATGGTATAAGCTTTTACGTCACCAACTATCTTGAAGGGGAAGTCCACATAAAGTGTTGTGTAATATTTGCCATCCTTTCCGCGCATGTTTGCAGAAGGTTTCACCGCAAAGTAGTTTGTATTGTTTACCTCCTCTAATATCCACATAGCGGCATCCTTGGTTACAGGAAGTTCTGGACCCCAGTATTGATCATTTGTATTGTTGTTGACAAAGTCGAACTTTGCCTCCGTCCCGTCATATTCATTATGTGCCGTACCCATAGGATTGGCAGGGTTATGTGCCGTACCAGAAGGATCAACCTTCTTTAGATTACCAGAGATAAGATAGTAAGTTTGCCCTTGATTGATACGATTCTCAGCACGTGTAGTACCAATGTAATGCTTGATAATATTCACCAGTTCAGTGCTTGCATAAGAGCTACTTTCTATTTTAGCCAATGCTAGTCGCTCTATCTCATACCATACATCGTCTGGATTTCCACTGTCTAAAGCTGCCTTTAAGTTAGGATAGTTATTAAGAGCACTACCTGCAAATGTCCCATAAGTATGCCAGAAATCACAAAGTGGTTGTATGGAAGGAACTGTTGCATAGGCATAGTAAGCATCACGTCCATCAGAGGTTCTTACTGATTTTAGGTGCATTTTCAGGTCCCATTGTCCAATCACACTCGTACTAAATAGCCCATAGGCCAGGGAGGCCATAGGACTTGAGAGCTTTTCATTTAGCTTGTCTTTCAAAGCTTTCTCCACCTTTTCAATAGCAGGATTCAGATATCCATTAATGACATCAACGCCCTGTGAGCGCAGAGTTTGCACATCATAAACACCTGTATTGGTACCATTTTCTACCATTTTCAGATGTATTACCGTACCAGGTAGCGTCGTTGCCTCTGTCTTAGTGGCATTCGGCATTGCGGCATATGCGCCTGTTACATACACATACTGCTTACCATCAGCACGATTATTGGCATTGACAATGCGGAAATAACCATCTTTTGACGGCTGCGGACTTTGAGCTGACACACCAGCAGAGACAAACCCTAACAGGAGTGTTAGCGATAAATGTAAATACTTGAACATTTGATTTGTTTTGTAATTTGTTAATTTAGCGTGGCTTAGGCATGCTATTTTCGTTTCTGTTTGCAAATATAATGTTTTCGTATTATATATTTATTAAAGACGAAAAAGATTAACATTAGTTTTCGGCAGACTGTTAAAAGCCCTATAATCATTAAAAGGAAGTTACTAAATCATAAGACACAAACGCACTCTTTCCACCTCATATATATACAAGAAGATGAGTCTTCTGCAGAGAATAAGGAGCCGAAAGAGACGCATGAGTTCAACTTTTCTTCGTAACTTTGCCGCCAAACAAATATCAGATAAGAAATTATGCTTCTAAACATTGTCTTTATTCTCGTGGGAATAAGCCTCGTTTTATGGGGTGCGGACCGACTGACAGAGGGTGCAGTAGCCGTGGCTGAAAAGCTAAAGATGCCACAGATTGTGATTGGATTAACAATAGTTGCAATGGGAACCAGCATGCCCGAGTTCTGTGTCAGCCTGGTATCGGCTCTCAAAGGTACACCCGACTTGGCTGTAGGAAACATTGTTGGTTCGAACATCTTCAATGCTCTGTTGATTGTTGGAGTATCAGCTATGGTTGCTCCCATGGCTATTACGAGGGTAACTATCAGCAAAGACATTCCTTTTGCATTGGTAGCTTCAATCGTATTGATGATCATGTGCCTTGATGGACATATCAGTCGGCTTGATGCTGCAACGCTTTTCGTAATGTTCATAGCCTTCATGTATATTACCTTACACGGTGCAAAGAGTAGTAAAACAGAACTGCAAGAAGAATCTTCAGACATAAAAACAGAGAAGAAACCTATGTCAGCAACCATGTCTGCCGTATGGATCATCATTGGTTTAGCATGCCTGATAGGTGGAAGTAACCTCTTTGTGGAAGGTGCAACACAGGTTGCAGCACAGCTAGGGGTGTCAGAAGCTGTCATCGGACTGACGATTGTGGCTGGTGGAACATCACTTCCTGAGCTGGCAACAAGCGTGGTGTCAGCACGAAAAGGAAACAGTGGGATTGCCATTGGCAATGTCTTAGGATCTAATGTCTTCAACATTCTTGCCATCTTAGGCGTGACTGGACTCATCAGCCTATGACAATAAAGGGCATAACGACAACAGACCTGTCTGTAATGGTTGTCTCCATGATTCTCATTTGGTTCTTCTCTTTTACAAGAAGTACCATCGAACGATGGGAGGGAGCCGTTCTCACAGCTGTCTTCGTGGCTTACATGTGGTGGCTTCTATAGTCTGTATGATAACGACTCCACCACAAAGAAACTAAAGAAGGAATGACTTTTATGTCATATAAATTCGCATAACGGATTTAAAAGACGCCCTTTTGAAGCATAAAAGGTGCCCTTTTGCATGGTAAAAGGGCACCTTTTATGCTTCAAAAGGGCGTCTTTTAAACTGCAAAAGGGCATCTTTTACAACCCTATTCATAACTATTTATCAGTCAAGAGATTACAAACCTAAAAAAGAAAGGTTTTCTTTCCATTCGGCATTCAGTCACATTTTTATCTGTAAAGACTTTTCCGAGCAAGAGGAAAGACAAAAGAAAAAGGTACCAAAGGACGAATCCTTTGATACCTTTCATATTTTTAAAGGGGCTATCCCCTACTTTATCAACTCAGCAAGTACCGTCTGCAGCTTGCTTCCTCTTAAGTCCATAGCAACGATTTTGCCCTGTGGATCAATAAGAATGTTAGAAGGAATACTACGAATACCATACACCTTAGCAGCTGCACACTCCCAACCTTTGAGGTCAGACATCTGAGGCCAGGTCATACCAAGCTTCTCAACAGCAGCAGACCACTGTAACTTATTGCTGTCAAAGCTTACACCAACAATCTCAAGTCCTTTGTTTTTGTAGCGATTATATGCCTCAACAACATTCGGCATCTCCTTACGGCATGGACCACACCAGCTTGCCCAGAAGTCAACAAAGACATATTTGCCCTTTCCAACCCAGTCACTGAGCTTCACTTGCTTGCCATTAAGATCCTCCATAGTAAGCTCCTTGTACATCAGTCCTGGGTGACGCAACTCATAAGAAGCAAGCAGTTTCTTCACTTTCTCCATACCCGGCTCATTGTAATAACCCGTTGATGGATCGCAAAGCTGCTTCAATTGGTCATATTCCAAGTTGTACATAACATCTGCAAGATACCTTGCAGGGAACTTTGTAGTCTTGAACTTTTCTGCAATCTCCAATGCTGTTGCAGTCTGAACAGAGTCTAACGAATCTGCTTTCACCATGATTTGATTCAATTGAGCTTTCTCTGCATCAGTGAAAGTAGCTGGATCACGTTTTGAAAAACTGTGATATGCATCCTCAAGTTCCTTAAAAGCACTCTCAAGTTTAGCCATCTTCTCCTCGTATGGCTTAGTATCTTGTGCCTTAGCAGTAAAAGATACTACGGCTAATATTGCCAATAAAATTATTTTCTTCATATGGTTCTTGTTTTAATATGGGGGTACAAAAATAAATAAAATCTTTCTATCCCCACTCGTTTTTTGACTTTTTATGTATTTACACCTTAATAAAATAGGGGATACTTGTGCATCCTTATTTATTTCAACATCTTACTTCTGTTCAATATCTTTATGACCTTTCCTTTGATTTCTATGGCGCCTTCCTTCTCAAAATCGGACAAGACGCGCAGCAAAGAGAACTTCTGGATACCAAAAGAGTCGGCTATCTCCTGACGAGAACGCTGCAGATGAACCTCATTACTACCCTGCTCCCCTGCACTTTCCAACAAAAGATAAGCCACCTTTTCACGCACAGTAAACAAGCTGAGAATCTTCATTTTCTGAGTCAGGAAGACGTCTATATTAGATAATATACGAATATAGTTGGTACGAATAGTCTCATCAGTATCTATCAACAGCTTGAGTTCACTTGGGGAAATACGGAAGAGTTCTACGGCCCCGTCCGTCTCCACACTAACAGGAAGCTTATTATCCTTGGAGAAAATAAAGGCTGGAGCTACCAGATTACCACAGTGCAGACGGCTGACCTCAACCTGCTTGCCTGACAAAGATGCCATTCGACAGATAAGAAAACCACTTACGACAATGTCAACATAGCGACAAGGCATACCAGCAAGGGCATAGACATCATGTGCAGGCAACTTAACGACATGATACTTGACGTTACCAACCATCATTTCTATCTCCATTGGGCTCATTCCTGCAAAGAGAGGGCAGGCTATTAAGGCTCTCATTACTTTATCTTCCATAGTTACAAAGGTAATACTTTTCTTCCTAACCTTAGGGTTTTAACAATATTTAATCCATAACAGGCACATTTGTTACCTGCCATCTATCTATATCTATATACCTTTGCAACCAAAGAAACAATAAATAACAAATAAGAATATGTCACAAAAACAATTTAATACGACAATCCCATTTGAAACTTGGGATCTTGATTTACTGGTAGATTATGTTTTGAAGTTCCATCATCGTAATACGAGAAAATATGGATACGAACTCCTTGACAGACTTAATGCGCTCGCTGCTAAGCATCCAGAGCTGGACCGTGTAGTAGATCATTTCCGCAATAGTATCGCAGATCTTGACCTGCACTGCCAAAAGGAAGAGAATGTTCTCTATCCATTCATTCTCGAACTGTTCAATGCTTCTGAGTTAGGACAGCAACATGCACAGTTCCACTGTGGGTCAATTCAGTACCCAATCAATGCTATGATGGCTGACCATGGTGATGAAACAGAACGACACAAGCGTATTGAGGAACTCACAAATGGGTATACTGCCCCTGAAGGTGCCGAACCTGAATACGTGAAAGCAATGGAAGACTTGCACCGTTTCCGTGATTATCTCCTGGAACACATCTACTTGGAGGATGAGATTATCTTCCCAAGAGCATTGGCTTTGGAATAATCAACCAAAGATATTACACCTTATTATATTATAGAGGATAATATCGGGGAGTAGCATTAAGCTGGATCCTATAAAATAAAGATACAATGATAAAGATTAAACGTGCTTATGCGCCGGCTGAAGAAACCGACGGTTATCGTATTCTAGTTGACCGTTTATGGCCACGTGGTATTAGCAAAGAAAAGGCAAAGATTGATCTTTGGCTGAAGTCTGTAGCACCAAGTAGTGACTTGAGGAAATGGTTTGGACACGTACCAGAGCGTTTCCCAGAATTCACAAAACGCTATAAGGCAGAGTTAGCAGAGTCTGGTGCGCTGGATGATCTTCGTAAAGTACTTTCTGAACATCCTGATGCGACACTCCTCTTTGCCGCACATGACGAGGAGCATAACAATGCTGTGGTATTGAAAGAACTACTAAGCTAATACGACATATTGACGTATTAAAGTGTCAAAGTGTCACTAAAACTCCACTGGTACGCTCATTGCATAACACTCTGTACAAAATATTAATAATAAAAATAAAGTAAAGGAGATAAAGATATGTACAGAGATTCATGGTTACCAGAAGTATTTAATGATTTCTTGAACACTACGAATATGCCAAAAACAAATGCAACAGCACCTGCAATCAATGTTTTGGAGACTGAAACTGATTACACTGTAGAGGTTGCTGCACCAGGTTTAAGCAAAGATGACTTTGAGGTTAACATCAATAATGATGGTGACTTGACTATTAAGATGGAGAAGAAGTCTGATGAGAAGGAGCAGAAAGCTCATTACTTACGTCGTGAGTTCGCTTACAGTAAGTACGAACAGACATTAATTCTTCCTGATGATGTTGAGAAAGAGCACATCGCTGCACGTGTAGTCAACGGTGTTCTGACCGTCACCTTACCAAAGATTAAGGTTGATGTACAGAAGATTGCTCGCCAAATTACTGTAGGTTAACAAAGAAAGGGTCTACTTGCCCTGATGGAAGAGGAGTTTGGGATACTCGCAAAGATATTTTCCGAAAGTCAAATGAAGTGATTATCCCTATTTAATTGAGTTTTTATTAGAATCGAAAAGTCCTCAAGTGTCTTGTACACTTGAGGACTTTCTTTGTTTATTTTCTATCATCTATGTTATCACCTTCCGTAGGTTTCATGTCTTCTTCAAAGTTTGTTATACCTGCTTTTACAAGTATTTCATACCATTGGAGAAGCTTCTTTATGTCACTACTGTGTACACGGTCACGGTCAAAGTCGGGAAGTACTTCGCCAAAATAGGTCTGTAACTCTTTAGCAGAGGCTTTACGCCAATTCAGAGAAGCAACTTTTCCACCCTCTTTATCACGTAATTTAGCAAGAACCTGTCCCAATGGAACATCCTCACTATCGGTGAACATTGCTATATCAGCAAGACTTGTCACACGATCTGTTGCAAAAGCGGGCTGACGACGGTGTGTTTCGTCTAATGCTTCTACGATAAGATTCATTTTACCACGGCTCACTAACTTATAGAGTCCTGGCTTACCTGCAATTGAAAGAATTGTCTGTAACATTTTTATATATAACTTTTAATTATTGAATTATCCTTTTTTCTATCTTTTTAATGTGGCACAAGAAGTACCAAGTTGACTCAATAGGTGAGTTATCTGTGGTTCTAAAGGGCGTAAACCATCATTGATTATTTCATAATTGCTTCGTTGTAAAACCTCCTCTTGTGGAAGTTGATGTGATATCCAATCTAAGGCTTTATCCTTACTGATATGGTCTCGCATCATTACACGTTGCACACGAACATCTATTGGGGCCGTAACACAAACTACTTTATCGACATGTGTCCGCTTATAAAACCCACTATCGAAGAATATTGCACTCTCTAACCAAGTAAAACCCGACTGTTCAAAGTCGTATGCCACGGCTGGATGAATGATATTATTCACTGCTTGCATATGCTCATCACTATGAAGAAGATATTGGGCAAGTACAGCTTTTTGCAAGACTCCATCACGGTATACATCCTCGCCTACCAACATTGACAACTCACGTTGTAAAGTATCAGATGTACGCATCAACTGCTTTGCATGTGCATCACAGTCATAAACATCAATCCCATGAGCCTTCAGTAACTGGCAGACATAAGATTTTCCACTTCCAATACCACCTGTCAATGCTACAATCATCGCTGTTCAATGAGGTAATCAACAACATCTACTGATGGACGAACATCACGAACACCATTAGGAGTGGCTTGTATAAAGAGGTGACACTTATCTGAATGACGCGATTCTACCTCCTTGTAATTAACAACAACACGGAAACCAACAGGTAACAGTTCCCTCGTTTCTGGATTCTTTGGCATCGTTCGCATACGATAAGCACCAACAACGAACTTCAAAGTTACCTTACTTGGGAACGTACGCATTACCTTATCCGCCGGAGTATTGATAGCTTCAATGGGGACTTCCACACTTTCTTCCGTTAAGACATCAGGGAATAGCTTCATCTTCACTTTGGAAGGAATGCACTTAGCATTGGTAAAACGCCGCAAGTCAACTGTTATCTCCTTCACATCTGTGAAATTCGAGATATGTTGACGTGATGTATATACCGTTTGAATACTATCCAACACACTCCGGGTAGCATACACTTGTACGCTATCAGGAATGAATTCAACATGTGCAAGATAATAATTGTTACCAGGTATAACTTTTCCCAACAGTTTTACAGGCACTTTCTTATGGAGTCCAAAGTTGAAAGAGAAAGTATAATTTCCACTCTTCACTGAAGTTATCTTCGAACTTTTAGCTAATTGAAGATAAATCAGTCGCTGAATATCTGCAGCAGAAATCTCTCCATGCCCCTTACCATCCGTATAGACTTTATAATCTATAAAAATTGGATGAAAAGCCTCTTCCGTAGCATAAGCAGCTATCATGTATCCTTTATCTCGTACTGTAAAACGCACAACAGTATCAGGATCACTCGTTATCACTACATTACGTGGGACATCTACTATGCGAAGAGGAATGCTAAACTCACGTTCGTACGTTTCATTCAGCGTCATCACAAGCCAAAATGCCCCACTTAACACTAAGAAGAACAAAAAAATCAGAAACTCCTTGCTGACAATTCTCGACAAGAAGTTCCTGAAAATACTAAATGCATGAAGCGATTTACCTGTCTTCATCAAATACCTTATCTCTTTAACAACCGATAAGTGTTACTTACTTTGGTTCTGCTGAGAAGCTTGTACACTGCCAAAGACATAGCCTTTGTCTACTGTAATGACAACGCCACGTGCTATTTCTATATCAACCTTATTATTGGTCAAATCAATGTGCTTTACTGTTCCATAGATACCGCCACCTGTTACGACTGCGTCACCATCCTTCAATGCATTCTGAAAAGCACGAATTTCTTTCTGTTTCTTTTGCTGTGGACGAATCATAAAGAACCACATGATGACAAATATTGCCACCATCATTAGTATCATAGGCATAGCACTACCACCTTGCTGTGCGGCTTGTGCCGCTAAAAAAAGACTTGTATTCATTTATTTTTCTTATTTGTTTTCCTTTATTATACGACAGAAGAACTGATTACTCCGCGTTATCATTCTCCAAATTCTCAGCCTGTACTTCCTCTGTTCGCTGACGTTCAGCAAGACGTTGGGCAGAAGTCTCTGCTACAGTTGGCCTACGCCCTTCACGGCGGAAATCCCTTTCCTCCTGACGATCATCACGATTCCGACGCTGACGAGGCTCTGGCATCGCTTTCATCATCTTACCAGTCTGAACCAAATGACGCGCAATTGTATCAAGCATACCATTGATATAGCCACCACTACGCGGTGTACTATACAACTTGGCCAAGTCAACATACTCGTTTATTGTCACTGAAACAGGGATATTTGGGAAGGTAAGCATCTCGGCTATGGCAATCTGCATGATGACAACATCCATATATGCTAAACGAGAGAAATCCCAATTACGACTTGCTTCACTCATGTAACGCTGATATACATCTGCATTAAGAATGGTAGCACGGAATAGTTTTACTGCAAACTCACGATCCTCTTCATCTCTGTATTCGGGTAATAACTCTTGATCTGCCTTATTTTCTGGATCAAAACGCTTGATTGTCTTGATAACAAAAGTATCAACCACTTCCTTATCATCGTTCCAGTAAAGGCTTCTCTCCTCCAAAACAGCATCCAAGTCAGGATTTTCCTGTATCAAAGTACGATAAATCTTACGCCATACCTCACGGTCTACGTCATAAGAATCATCTTCACTTGCCATGTATTCCTTATAAATTGTACTCTGTTCAATCTGATCACAGAGCTTACGAACAGCCTCCATATCATCTTCCCAACGACGTTTTTGATTCTCCATGAAGAGATTCAGCTGCTTGTTTTCTTCTAATTGTACGGCAAACTTATTGTAAGCAAACCGTTGTGACGGAGCCTCTGTCCCTTCACGGGTAGCACGGTTAGCGGCAATCTCCACACGATGGCGCTCCTCCTGCGTGACAGAAACAATTAGAGCCAAGAGGTAATTATAAAGATCATACGCTTTTGCCAGACTGAAAAGAAGTTCCTTTTCAGCATTGTCCATGTTCCTGTTACCGTTCTGATAGTATGCATAGGTTAACTGGACAATCTTGATTCGAATTAGTTCCCTATTGATCATTGTCTGTTCTAAAAGATTGTGTTTCTATTAAATTCTTTATTTTGCAAATGTAGGAAAAAACCTCCGTACATGCAAACAATCATTTGTTTTTCTATGTTTTTTTACATATTACTTGCCCAATTCGTCGAAAAAAACTACCTTTGCATCGCTTTTTGCAAATTGAGAATTGAAAATTGCAAACGTAACAGTTTTCCAATCCTTAGTTTCTCAGTGTGTGATGGCGAATTAAAGTTCATATTAATTTAGAGTAACACAAAGATTATGAAAGAAATCAAAGTTGCAGGTCAGAAGCGTACAGACCTTGGAAAGAAAGCTTCAAAGCATCTCCGTAAGGAAGGTTTAGTTCCTTGTAACCTCTATGGTGAGGCACATAAGGACGGTAAGCCATTGGCATTGTCATTCACAGCATCAATGTCAGAATTACGTAAGTTGGTTTATACTCCACACATCTATGTTGTTGAGTTGGTTATTGATGGTGAGTCTCACACTGCAGTTCTCAAGGAGCTCCAGTTTCATCCAGTAACAGACGCTCTGCTTCATGTTGACTTCTATGAGGTTAATGACCAAAAGCCTATCACAATTGGAGTACCTGTTAAGCTTGTTGGCTTGGCACAGGTGTTCGCGATGGTGGTCGTATGAACCTTTCTATCCGTAAGATTAATGTTATGGCTCCATACCAGCAGATTCCAGAACACCTTGATATCAACGTTACAGAGCTCCGTCTCGGTAAGAGCATCAAGGTTGGCGATCTCAGTTTCGAGGGTCTTGAATTGGTTACTCCTAAGGAGGTTGTTGTTTGTTCTATCAAGGCAACACGTAACTCTATTCAGGCTGCTGCAGCTGCAGAGGCTGAAGAAGCTGCTGCTGAGTAATACTTATTACTCACTGAACCATTAAACAGGACAGATTGTACAAGTAAATAAGAAACATTGGACAAGTATCTAATTTGTGGTTTAGGTAATCCCGGACAGGAATATGATGGGACTCGCCACAACACAGGATTTATGGTATTGGACGCTTTCGCTAAAGCGTCCAATATTGTTTTTGAGGACAAACGTTACGGATTCGTAGCTGAAACAAGTATTAAGGGACGTAAGGTGTTCTTGCTAAAGCCCACGACTTTTATGAATCTATCAGGTAATGCAGTGCGTTATTGGTTGAATAAAGAGAACATAGACCAGAGCCGCCTGCTTGTCATTTCGGATGATGTAGCCCTGCCACTCGGTGCTTTCCGACTGAAAGGTAATGGTTCAAACGGTGGGCACAACGGTTTAGGACACATCCAACAGCTTATCGGACAGAACTATGCACGGCTTCGTATGGGTGTAGGAAATGACTATCCGCGGGGCGGTCAGATTGATTGGGTTCTTGGGCATTACTCTGATGAAGACATGAAGCTACTCCAACCGTCCATCGATTTAGGTGTGGATATCATCAAGAGTTTCGTCCTTGCAGGGACAGACATCACGATGAATCAGTTTAATAAGCTTGGAAAGAAATAATGAATGACGTTGCAAGAATAGATAAATGGTTATGGGCTGCTCGCATTTTCAAGACCCGTTCCATTGCAGCTGATGCATGTAAGAACGGACGTGTTACAATAAAAGGTGTAAATGTGAAGCCTTCACACACTATAAAGGTAGGTGAAGTGGTCAGCGTCAAGAAACCTCCAATCACATATTCCTTCAAAGTTCTGAAGACTATTGAGCAGCGTGTAGGTGCAAAACTCATCCCTGAGGTGTATGAGAATGTTACTGAGGCAAAGCAATATGAGCTACTTGAAATGAGCCGCATCAGTGGATTTGTTGACAGAGCACGTGGAACGGGACGACCAACAAAGAAAGATCGGCGCCAAATGGATGCCTTTGTTGAGCCTGCAATGTTTGGGTTCGACGATGAAGATGATGAGGATTTCTGATGAAAAGGAGGATTGTACCATAGACTCTTATGGACTTTCCAACCTTTAATCGTCATGAGAAATGAATAAAACAAGGCATAACGGCATTATATTCGAGCACTTTTTTACAGGAGAAAGATACCCTCGACTATCCGAAAAGCTGACAAGCTTACGGACTGTCGGGGGCTTTTTTTGTTCTATCTGCAGATACTTCCCCCAGCAAGGGATTCATGGTCTCAATGAAAAAGGGCTACGGTTTTCACAAAAAGGGTCAACTTTTTCTTCAAAAAGGTTGACCTTTTTTAAAGAGAAGGGTAATTCATAAGGTGCCAAAGTACTCTAAAGATTCTTCTAACACTTGTATTATAATCGAAAAGGGGACACTCGAATAGAGCGCCCCCATCTTATAATCAAGTAATAATCTACGTATTGCCATCAGAAACCACCAGGTCCTCCACCCATCGGCGGTCTACCTCCACCACCAGGTCTGCCCCCAGGAGGTGGTCCCATCCTAGGACCTTGGCGATCGAAATCACGTCCCGATGGCGGCTTCGGCATTGCATTCTTACCTCCAAAGAGGTTCAATCTATACGTAGCACGTAACATAACGTAGCTATTTATACTGTTATATTCCGTATCTGAACGGCTCACGTCACTGATGACACGTGAGAGATTACTCTGCTGATGCAGTATATCATAGAACTGTAAGCTCAATGTCAGCGCATTACCACGTAGCAAACTCTGTGAGATTTGGGCATTCCACAATAACTCGTTCGTATTCAGTGAAGCGTCATTATATCCTCTTCTGCTGGTCTGATGCAAATCCGTTGAGATACTCATATTCCATGGGAGATTGAAGTTAAGCGTACCTCCGTAAGCGAACTGCCATGTGCGTAGATTGCTGAAACTCTGTAGATTATTCTTTGTACGTGTGTAATCCACCGAGCCATCTAACTCCAATTCAAGCCAAGAGATACGATAACTGCCTGCCAAACGTTCTCCCAAAGTCAGCGATTTCGTTATATTCTTCTCTAAAAGACTTGCTGCATTAGGCTGCAGATAGCTGACATAACGGTTGAAGTTAGCACGTGTAAAGGAGTGTACATTCCATATTCCAGCTGAATCAATACTTGTATTGAACATCACCGCCGCATCTGCATTCCAGTTTCCGTTGACGTTTATGGGCCGAACCGTTCGTGCTCCACTTGCAGCATCATAGGTTACACTGTTTCCGATGGCATTGCGTGTGGTTGAGAAGTTCGCAAAAGTCATGAGTGCCTGCGCATGTTTCTGTCTGAAAGTATTATAGAACAGACGGAAACGGTTCACGAATGCAGGCTTCAACCCTGGATTACCAATAGAGATATTCTGTGGATCAGTGTTATCAACAATGTTCAACAACTGACTCATCGTTGGCTGTGTCACCGTCCCCTTATAATTAATTCGTAGGTTACTCTGCTCACTAAACTTATAACGGAAGTCGAATGTTGGACTCCAGTTTACCACCGTTCGGACAGTATCAACATGTACTCCGAGATAATCCTGCATATATGTAGACCGTTGTGGCTGTAGCATTACACCGACATTCATCTTCCACTTATTCCTAATCATGCGCAACATCACTTGCATATCATGCGTATAAGTACGATATTCCGAATACCTACTCAGGTCATTATCCAGATAACTGCCTACAGGATTGGGTAACAATCCGAGGTAATTTCCCCACGAACGATAGGCAGGTTGCAGACTATTGAAGGCTCCAGAAGGCAGAGCAGAGAAATCATACGTATCACGATCGCTCTTAGAAAAGCCATATTTGAACTGATAACTGAACTGTAAATAAGTCTTTCGGGCTATCGGTTCACTGTAAGTTGTCTGTACTGCGAGATTCCAACTCTTCGTTGGCATGAGGTTATAGCGGTAGGCTTGATAAGTAGAGTCATTACCCAACGCATTACGCAACTGAAAATATTGTAGGTCTTGTGTGGAGAATGTCTTCGAATCGGCATCACTATAATCACCATCTACACGTAATGTGACGTTCCTTCCCGCCTTACTTAACTTCCTGTTCACCTGAAGCATTGCTCCCAAAGTAGTCTTATCACCATATGATATCGTCATGTTACGCTGGCTGTTCACCATTACTCCTAACGCCTTTAGCTGTGCAATAGAAGCAGCAGACAAAGGGTCGTCAACAGTTTCATATGGGTCTGCACTATAAGCAGCCGATGTACTAACCGTCTGACCATCACTCTTACTAATCTGAATATTTGGTCGGAACATAATATTCCATACAGAATCAGGCTTCCACTCTAACCGGAAACGTCCGTCCCAGGAGTTCTCCCGTGTATATTGCTGGCTCAGTCGATTAGAAAAAGATCCCATATGAGCTACGAAATTCTCTGCTGACACGCGCGTATTGAGGTCACCATCCGAGTGATTCCATCTCACACTACCATCCATTGCAGCGTCTTTCCGTTATCATAGTTCATGTTCAATCCTATCATCTTCGTAGCGTTGAGTCCCTGACGTACACCACCAAAGCCGCCACGAGGCCCACCTCCAAAGCCCATATCATTGACATTGTTCGCCGAAACGAAACCCATCATGCGGAACTTGTCATTGAAGTAAGCCGCCATTCCACGTTCAGAATATCGGTTCTTAGTACCAATACCAAGGTCGATGTTTGAGAAGAGTCCTTTGTTCATCCCTGGTTTCACACCGAAATCCAATACTGTTGACTCATTTCCATCATCTATTCCTGTCACACGGCTAAGGTCACTCTGCTGATCATAGGCCTTTATGTTCTGAATAATGGATGTTGGTAAGTTCTTCATAGCAGTCTTTGTATCGCCCACCATGAACTCTTTCCCATTTACAAGAATCTTCTTTACCTCCTTTCCATTAATCTTTATCGTTCCATCATCCGACACTTCTGCACCTGGAAGCTTCTTCACCAGCGCTTCTATCGTCGATCCTTCTGGTACACGATAAGCTGATGCATTGTATTGAAAGGTATCTGCCTTCACTACAACCTTAGGTGCACTTGCCACAACTTTCACCTCTTTCAGTGTATGAGAGTCCACATGGAAGTCCAATTGACCTACCGCAACATCTTGTTCGTTGGCTATGGCTACGTCCTGATAGATAGTCTTATATCCTACGTACGACGCCTTTAGAATATACCTACCATTAGCAGGTGCAGTGATTTTAAAGTTTCCTCCATCATCAGAGACAGCCCCAACAACATAACTACTGTCCTGCTTCAGCAGCTGAACAACAGCATAAGGCACCTTCTCCTTTAGTTCTCCATCATAAAGAGAGCCCGTAACCGTCCTGTTCTGTGCCATCACAGCAACGGCACTTGTCATCAAAAGAACGAATATCAACAGTCTTTTTATCATAAATTATATCATTAGCTGTTTTATATGATGCCAACAATTCTTAAAAGTTTAATACCTAAATCATTTTTTCTTCCCTACCCTTCGCTTCCCATCTTATTATTATATAGAAGAAAAATATTCCTATAAGAGAAGAATCAATACAGAAATAATATGATATTCATTCTATGTGAGAGTCTCCATGGGGTAACTTTCTTGTGGAAAAGTTTACCTATACAAGCGCTCTCTGTCCTACTCTCGAGAGAGAAAGATAGACCTTGACCCACTGCACAGACAATAATCAATGTGCGCAATAATAATCCATTTCATATTAAATTGTGTGAAATAAAAATGCCGTTATTCCTTTTTAAAACAAAGAAAAGCGTATTTTTGTAAGAAAGAGAAAGGGAGAAAGCTTATGAAACAACAGGTTATTATATCGAAACAGTTCAAGAGCGACTTGGCAAAAGCCATTGCAGAGTGTGAACATGATCGGATTTTTATACTCGTAGACGAGACCACTAAAGATCTTTGCTGGGATCTTATAAAGGATTATTACTGCCTGAAAGGAGCACAGGTGATAACGATTGGGACAACAGACAGCAGCAAGACACTCGAAACACTGACGCATGTATGGGAGTCATTGCAGCAAGGGGGTGCCACACGACATAGCCTTCTTATTAACCTTGGAGGTGGTATGGTGACGGATCTTGGTGGCTTTGCAGCCTCAACCTTCAAACGTGGAATCAACTTTATCAATGTTCCTACGACTCTTCTTGCTATGGTGGATGCCAGTGTCGGCGGTAAAACAGGCATCAACTTTGGTGGATTAAAGAACGAGATTGGTGTCTTCTGCGATGCAAACTGTGTCATTCTCAACACGAACTGGCTGAAGACACTTGATGAAGAGAACCTTCGGAGTGGCTATGCGGAGATGTTAAAACATGGATTGATAGCCAATGAAGACATGTGGGCAGAACTTATCAAATTCAATCTTGCCAACCCTGACCTACAAAAACTATCCACTATGTTGGGTAAAAGTGTGAAGGTTAAGGAGAGAATCGTGGAGAAAGACCCACATGAGAAGGGTCTTCGAAAGGCTCTTAACCTTGGACATACCTTCGGACACGCCCTTGAGTCATGGGCTCTGAAGCATCAACCGATTCTTCATGGATACGCTGTTGCCTTTGGATTGATACCCGAACTCTATCTGGCAGTGATCAAAACAGGCTTTCCTACAGACCGTATGCACCAGACAGTGCGCTTCATCCGTGAGTATTACGGTACACTTCCTATTACATGCAATGACTATCCAGAGCTCATCGAGCTAATGTATCACGACAAGAAAAACCGTGGCAACGAAATCAATGTCACCCTCCTTGGCGGTATAGGAGACATCCGTATCGACCAGTCAATCACTGAAAACGATGTGAAAGAAGCACTTGATTTCTTTCGAGAAGGATAACAATCTAACGAAGAAACGTCACATTTACAATAAGACAAAGCACTCTCTTTCTGATTCTTATGAAAGAGAGTGCTTTCCTATTCATTTAATTTTTGTATCTTTGCATGCCCAAACAGTCACCAGATAAGGGACTGATCCCGTTCAAAACGTACAGTCCCAATAACAATACATTATGGAACTTAAAAAGATATACACAGGACTTAACGCACAGGAAGTTGCAGAGAACAGGAAGAAATACGGTGAGAACCTCCTCACTCCCCCTGCACAAACACCACTATGGAAACGCTTTATAACAAAGTTCAAAGACCCTTTGATCATCATTCTACTTGTTGCAGGAGTCCTTTCTATCGCCATTTCATTTTATGAATACCATGGATTACACGAAGGAACAGAAGTTTTTTTCGAGCCTGTAGGCATCTTTATCGCTATTTTGCTTGCCACAGGAATGGCTTTCTTCTTTGAAGAGAAAGCCAATAGGGCGTTTGCCATACTCAATCAGGTGGATGATGACGAGCCTGTAGAGGTTATCCGTGATGGCAATCCAAAGAAAATTGCAAAGCGTGACATCGTTGTTGACGATATTGTCTTACTGAATACGGGTGCCGAAGTGCCTGCTGATGGCAAGCTACTTGAAGCTATCTCACTGCACATAGATGAGTCAACACTCACCGGAGAACCCATCTGTAATAAGAGTACCCATGAAGAAGACTTTGACAAAGACGCTACCTTTCCTTCTGATTACGTGTTGCGAGGAACCAAAGTTATGGAAGGACACGGTGTTTTCCGTGTGGAAAAGGTAGGTGACAATACTGAAAATGGTAAGGTTTTCGTGGCATCGCAGATTGACAACAGCGTAAAAACACCACTCACCGAACAACTTGAAAGACTTGGAAACCTTATCACCTGGTCAAGTTATGCCATCGCTGTAATCATCCTTATAGCCCGAATAGCGATGTTCTTCCTCAGCTATGACTTCACATGGGTGCACTTTCTGCAATATCTCCTGGACTCTATCATGATCTGCGTAACGCTCATCGTCGTTGCAGTACCAGAAGGATTGCCTATGGCAGTTACACTTTCCTTGGCTTACTCCATGCGTCGTATGCTCAAGACCAACAATCTTGTACGCAAGATGCACGCCTGTGAAACGATGGGAGCGACAACAGTTATCTGCACAGACAAGACTGGAACGCTGACTCAGAATCAGATGCGGGTATATAAAATCGAAGTTGATTGCAACTCGGAAGAGCATAAAGCATTAGCCAAAGAAGGGATTGCCGTTAACTCTACGGCGTCACTTGATCTCTCTGATGCTCAGCATCCGACCGTTTTAGGCAACCCAACTGAAGGTGCACTCCTACTGTGGTTACACGAAAAAGGTTATGATTACCGTCAACTAAGGGCTGATGTTGAAATCATTGATGAGTTACCTTTCTCCACAGAACGCAAGTGTATGGGAACATTAGTACGCTCTGGGCTGCTACCGGGTAAGACCATACTATATCTAAAAGGTGCAACAGACATCATCCGATACTACTGTTCTGACATCATGGGGAACCGCTCATGGGATGACATTACGGCACAACTGCTTAAATGGCAGAACCAAGCTATGCGAACCTTGGGGTTCGCCTACATGATAATACCAGACAGTTCAGAATTCAAACTACACGAAGGTGTCATCAGTCAGATACTTGATTCTATAAAAGATGGTAATAACGGACTGACTTTTCAAGGTATCGTTGCTATTGCCGATCCTGTACGTAAGGAAGTGCCTGATGCCGTTCGGGAGTGCTTAGACGCTGGTATCGATGTGAAAATCGTGACGGGTGACACTCCTGGTACTGCCAAAGAGATTGGCAGACAGGTAGGTATATGGACTGAAAAGGACTGTGATCGGTGCGTCATAACGGGTCCTGAGTTTGAAGCTCTTAGTGATAAAGAACTATCAGAACGTGTAAACAGTATGAAAATCATTGCCCGCGCACGGCCAATGGACAAGAAACGGCTCGTTGAAGCATTACAGGCAAAACACCACGTGGTGGCTGTTACGGGTGATGGTACCAATGATGCACCAGCCTTAAAGGCTGCCCACGTTGGCTTATCTATGGGTGATGGAACAAGCGTAGCTAAGGAAGCATCGGACATAACCATTATAGATAACTCCTTCAGCTCCATCGGTCGCGCTGTGATGTGGGGACGTTCACTCTATCAGAACATACAACGTTTCATCCTTTTCCAGATGACTGTGAACGTAGCAGCTTGTCTTATCGTACTGGCAGGAGCACTACTTGGAACACAGAGTCCGTTGACCGTGACACAGATGCTATGGGTAAACCTTATCATGGATACCTTTGCAGCAATGGCACTTGCATCTCTCCCACCATCAGAAGCAGTAATGCAGAACAAACCACGTGACCGAAAGGCATTTATCATCAACCCATCTATGTCACGACAGATTATTGGCGTGGGTGGTTTATTCTTCATTTTACTCTTAGGACTGCTCTATATGTTAGAGTATGCACCTATCAATAGCATGACAGACCTGCTCACATGGCACCCCACAGGACCAAGAGAACTGACCAATCATGAGCTAAGTATCTTCTTCACTGTCTTTGTTATGCTACAGTTCTGGAACATGTTCAATGCGCGGGCATTCGCTACGGGCAAGAGTACATTCCACTTCAAAGGTTGTAAAGGGTTTGGTATCATTGTACTGGTCATCCTCATCGGACAAATCATCATCGTACAATTCGGTGGTAAGATGTTTAATGTTACTCCACTTTGTCTGACTGATTGGATTGCAATCATCTTAGTTACTTCACTCGTTCTATGGGTTGGGGAATTACTCAGACTGATGAATAGGAGATAACTTAATCCTTGATTAGTGCATAAAGAAGTCTTGTTGAGGGTGTTTAGAAAAGACTTTACAAATAAAGAACCTCTATCGATTAAATTCTTAAAGAAAACGTATTTTTAAGGCATCTGTAACCGTCTATATACCAACAGATTACAGAAGGCAAAACAAAAGGGCATCTTTTGACTCTCAAAAGGTGCCCTTTTGCATGGTAAAAGGGCATCTTTTACATCGCAAAAGGGCGTCTTTTAGAATGCAAAAGACGCCCTTTTAAAAACCACATGGGAATTAATCTTACAAAACAGCAGTATGAACTGTTATCTGTCAGTATATGTATTGCTTTGCTATTGCTCATATGATTTAGTCCAGACGTACGTAAATCGACTCGAATCATACAAACGAATACGAAGTAGTAAACAATAAAAGAGTCTTATCAAACCTCGTTATTAAGGTTGGATAAAACTCTCTGAAATATAGTTGTTATAATCCTATAACTTATAGAATAATAGCCTGTAAACTCAGACTAAACCTTCATTGGTAATGTGTTTAATAAGACACAGCTTCATTAAGCCAAAGTGATTTCCTTGTCAAGATATACATCCTGAACTGTATGAAGTAGTTCTACACCATCCTTCATCGGCTTCTGGAACGCCTTACGACCACTTATCAGACCGATACCACCTGCTCGTTTGTTACAAACAGCAGTGATGACAGCTGCACGAAGATCATCATGTTCGTTACCAGAAGATGCTCCACCAGAGTTGATAAGACCAACACGTCCCATGTAAGCATTGGCAACCTGATAACGTGTGAGGTCGATTGGATGTGCGGTTGTCAGCTTATCATATACCAACGGACTTGTCTTTCCAAAGTTCAAGGCAGTGAAACCTCCGTTGCAATCAGGCAGTTTCTGCTTTACGATGTCTGCATGTATGGTTGCACCAATGTGTATAGCTTGTGAAGTAAGGTCAGCTGAAGTATGATAATCTACGCCGTCTTTCTTGAAAGCTGGGTTACGTAAATAGCACCAAAGGATGGTTGCCATACCCAAAGAGTGCGCCTCTTCAAAGGCTTGAGCAACCTCAATAATCTGCCGATGTGCATCATCTGAACCGAAGTAGATTGTTGCTCCGACAGCCACAGCACCCATATTCCACGCCTCACGGACGGTTCCAAACATGATCTGTTGGAAGCTATTAGGATAGGTAAGCAGCTCATTATGGTTCAGTTTTACGATAAACGGAATCTTATCAGCATACTTACGGGCTACGCTACCCAATACTCCAAATGTTGTTGCAACGGCATTACAATCACCATTGATAGCAAGTTTAATAATATTTTCTGGGTCGAAATACTCGGGATTCGGAGCAAAAGAGGCACCTGCAGAATGCTCTATACCTTGGTCAACAGGCAGTATTGACATGTAACCTGTACCCCCAAGGCGACCATGATTAAACAAAGTTGAAAGGCTACGGATGGTTTGTATGTTGCGATCACTGTCTTTCCATACACGATCTACAAAGTCTGCTCCAGGCTGATTGAGCATGGATTTAGATATGGTTTTGCACTCATGAGCTAAATAAAAGTCAGCATCTTTGCCTAATAGTTCTACAATTTTCTTACTCATAACTTACTTGTTTAATTGTTAAACATATCATGAGCAAAGATAACAAATATATAACCAAACTTTTTATTTGGCATCTTATATATTTGTTTAGCAGGTAAAAATACCCATTAATGGTGATACTCAATTGATTACATCCCCATTAATGGTGTTGCTTATAATGCTACAGTGTTATCTCTCCAGAGCCATAACACTTATGATGTTGCTCATCATAGACAACGCAGAACTGGCCGGGAGCAACGCCATGTATGCTCTCGGCTGAATGAATCAAGCACTTACCATCAGACAATTGTTCAACGGTTGCTGGATGATATTCTGGTGTATGACGAATCTTAAAGGTGATTTTCTCTGGTAAATCAGTTACTCCTTCCGTCAAGAAGTGGAAGTCATGCAGTGGAAAGTCTTTCTTATAGGCTGTCTCTGGGTCGTACCCATGACTTACATAGAGGATGTTCTGTGTAACATCTTTCTTGATAACGAACCATGGACCACCGCCTAAACCAAGTCCTTTACGCTGCCCTATCGTATGGAACCATAACCCTTTATGCTCCCCTATCTTCTTTCCTGTCTCCAATTCAATGACATCTCCGACCTGTTCTCCAAGGTAACGGCGTACATATTCATTGTAATCAATATTCCCAAGGAAGCATATTCCTTGAGAATCTTTACGCTTTGCATTGATAAGATGCTCTCTTTCAGCAATCTCTCTCACCTCGTTTTTCTCGTAATGTCCGATAGGAAAGATAGCTTTCTTCAGTTGCCAATCATATATCTGAGCAAGAAAATCAGTCTGATCTTTCACTGGATCAGGACTTGTTGTGAGCCATTTACGCCCGTTTATCCACTCAGTTTGTGCGTAATGACCGGTAGCTATGAGGTCATAGGCATGTCCCATCTTCTCATCAAAGGCTCCAAACTTAATCAATCGGTTACACATTACGTCTGGATTAGGCGTAAATCCAGCCTTAACCTTCGCCATTGTGTAGTGAGTTACCTGCTCCCAATATTCCTTATGACAGTCTATTACTTGCAGATTACAGTTAAACCGACGTGTAACAGCCGTTGCCATCTCTAAGTCTTCCTCTGAATTGCAATCCCATTCCTCCTTTTCTTCTGGTCCAATCTTGATATAAAAGCAATCAGGATGTAACCCCTGCCGTGCAAATTCATACACTACGACAGAGCTATCTACTCCTCCTGAAAGCAGAACTGCAATCCGTTTGTCCTTTAATTCTTCTATGTTCATCCTACAATCCTTTCACCTTCTTCTTGTTTTCTTACCTATTGTGCACAGCTTCTTCAGCCTCTTTCTTGCGATGTGCAACCTTCATTCTGTCAAAGCCCATGCCATATACACCATTCACAGCACCTTGTGAGACAAACGCATTAGGGTCTATTTCATCAATAACTTGGAAGATTGAACGTGCTTCTGAGCGTCGTGCAATAATAAAAAGCATACCAACCTTCTTGCCTGTATAGAACCCACGGGCTTCAATCACCGTACAACCACGTTCTACATCATTATTAATAGCGGTTCCAATCTCGCCCCAATGCTCTGAAATTACGAAGAACTGAACAGATCCACGCATGCCATTGATGAGATAATCTACGAAGTAAGTCATCACAAACAGTACGATATAGCCATAGATTACCTTCTCCCAATCATTCAAAACCAAGTAACTTGATGTGATAATGCACAAATCACACGCAAGAATAACACGTCCGAGAGATATGTCACGGTACTTATGTATCATCGCAGCAATGACATCTGAGCCTCCAGAACTTGCATTATACTGCAACGCAATACCAACTCCTGCACCTAACAAGACACCACCAACGACACAAGCAAGGAATGGCTCATCAGCAAAAAGTGCATGTTCGGCAAACACTTGTCGTAAGATGGAAGTGGCAATAGCAAATACTAATACAGCGAAGATAGTCCTTACACAGAACTTCCAACCCAATATTTTCAATGCAACGAAGAGTAAAATACCATTAATAATAAGATAAGTGTACTGCACAGGAACACCAGTTCCCCATTGTACGACGGATGCTATACCCGCAATACCACCAATTGTAATCTTGTGAGGGAGTAAGAATGCACACCAACCAAAGCTACCTAATATCATAGCTACGGCTATCATGAAGAACTCCCAGACGTTTTTGAATTTGCTTTTTCTTTTTCTCGCCATGTGTTTTGTCTGCTTATTCCCACTGCATTAAGAGTCAGTAGGCTTTTGTTAGAGATAAGTTTATAGGTCAGTTGTATAGGTAATACCTAAAATAATTGCTTGCAAAGATAGTGAATTTATAATGAATTCAACTCTATAAGAACTATATTTTTTGTTTAATGGGATTGACATTATCAATCCTTTTTGCTATTTTTGCGCTTTAAAAAGTATATTACTATGATGGAAATATTCTCTGCTGATGGATGGCTAAACACTACAATCGTGTCATTCAACGACTTTTTCTGGTCGTATATCCTTGTTGCAGGACTGATAGCATGTGCCTTATGGTTCACATGGAAGACTCATTTCGTGCAGTTTCGTATGGTTGGTGAGATGATTCGCTTGCTGAGTGAATCAACAAACAAGCATGATGGTAAGAAGCATGTGTCGTCATTCCAGGCTTTTGCAGTGTCTATTGCTTCGCGTGTAGGCACAGGTAACCTTGCTGGAGTAGCCAGTGCGATAGCTATAGGAGGCCCTGGTGCAGTGTTTTGGATGTGGGTTATAGCCCTTCTGGGCTCTGCTTCAGCCTTTGTCGAGTCTACTTTGGCACAACTTTATAAGCGTAAACACAATGGTTCATTCATTGGGGGGCCAGCTTATTACATCCTTTATGGAATGCATAACAAATGGATGTCGAAGCTTTTTGCCGTATTAATCACTATGACTTTCTGTATGGCATATATCTCTGTACACAGTAATACCATCTGTGGAGCCATGCAAAACGCCTTTGGTGTAAATCCTTTATGGATGGGAATCATCCTTGTTGTCCTCTCATTGAGTATCGTTTTCGGTGGTATTCACCGTATTGCCAACGTAAGTAGTATCATTGTACCTTTCATGGCAGTTGGTTATATCATCTTAGCATTGGTTATTATTGCCCTCAACATCCATCTTGTACCGAATGTTATACGTCTGATTTTCGAGAATGCGTTCGGTATTGGTCCTATAGCAGGCGGTAGTTTAGGAGCTATGATGATGAATGGTATCAAGCGCGGACTGTTCAGTAATGAGGCAGGAGAGGGTTCTGCACCGAATATAGCAGCCACTGCAAGCACCACACATCCTGTAAAACAAGGTTTGATTCAGGCTCTTGGCGTTTTTACAGATACGTTAGTAGTTTGTAGTTGTACGGCATTCATCATCATCATCAGTGGTGTTTATACAAACAGTACAGAGTCAGGAATCCTCCTGACACAGAATGCTTTGCAGAGCGAAGTGGGCAGTGCTGGTCCAACTTTTGTTGCTATTGCCATCTTCTTCTTTGCTTTCAGCAGTATTATCGGGAACTATTATTATGGTGAAGCGAATGTCCGTTTCCTTACAAATCGCCGTTCTGCAGTATTTGCTTTGCGCATTGTTACGGGAGGAGTGATGGTATTATTCGGTGCAATAGCCAGTCTTGACCTTGTCTGGAGCATTGGAGATCTCTTCATGGGGCTCATAACTGTGTGCAATCTTATCGCTATTCTTGTCTTGGGTAAACAAGCTTTTTTCCTGCTGGACGATTACTTACGGCAGAAACATGCAGGCATAAAGAGTCCCGTTTTCCATAAGACACAGATGCCAGAGATAGCTGATGACATTGAATGTTGGGATGAAACGGACTCAGAATGCACTCCTGAGGATGTCGAAAGGACTGAGAAGGAAAAATGAAATCAGAGACATTGCCAAGAGTAAGACAAAGTTAAGGCATGCAGCTCTGTATCTTTTCTTCTTCAAAGTTGTTACTATACTGTACGACACGTCACCAAAACAGTAGGTAATAAAGGCGAAAAGCGCTATGGCAATGATTTTCCACATCATATCTTCTCAGGTCATTTAAGGTTCATTCAAATATTAGATATCACGTCTAAAAGACATTGTATATATCGCAAAGATAGTCATTTTATGTTAATAAATGCATCTATCTGGATGTTTTTAACACAGAACTCCCCCTGAAGTCATGCGCTTCAGGGGGAGTTTCATTTATATATGTGACGGATTAATCCACCTATGTAGATAGCTTATTTACTTATTTTCCGTGCGATAAAGCCATCGATGGAATACTTACCAGCACCTGCGAACCAAGAAAGAATAAAGATTACGAGGTACAAGAAAGCCAATTCTCCAGCACTGACCGAGCCACCATGAACCGTAGTAAAGGCTACTATCATCGTAAAAATCATTGGTAACAGAGTCAGACGGGTAAGGAATCCGAATACAAAAGCTAATCCACAAAACAGTTCACCGAAGATACTCAGACCGACAGCTACGTCTCCGCTTAGTCCAAATGGGGCTGGGAAGTGAGCTGCTGTCTCTGTAAAATGCTGCAGTTTCTCAAGTCCATGACTGGCGAATGTTAGTCCGAACACAAGGCGAGAAGCCAATAGTATCAACGATGTTTTTGTACTTTCAAACTTATTTGGGAACAATAATGATAAACTTTTCATTCTTCTTTCTATTTATAATTGTTAATGTTTCAATTTAGTTTCTTGGGGCAAATTTATAGATATTATTGGAGAAAACCTCTATAAAGCAGCAAGAAATATTATCGGGAACGACTAAAATACCACATACATGGTAGAACTTCAGGAGACAGAAACAGGGTCATTCCAATTGTATGAAAGAGGAAACGAAACACTGATTATTATAATAATGAAATGTCAGAGAGCGTGTTTTATGTAAAATTAATTCACTATCGGAAAATAAAAGACGCCCTTTTGCATTGTAAAAGGTGCCCTTTTGCGATGTAAAAGATGCCCTTTTGAGGTGTAAAAGACGCCCTTTTGCAACGTAAAAGGGCGTCTTTTACTTACCTATCTATTAACTATCTGGCATCCAAATAGTTACAAAAGTAAAAAACAACGGCTTTTATCAAAATCCAAACGAATTACTGCTGATTATTTGTAAAGGTGTTTCAAAATAGCAAAGAGTCCTTCCTTTCATCACATTAAAGTTTCTTCTAAAGTCAGGTAAACCACCTGACATTTCTGGCCTTACTCCTTTCTCCACACTAAAACATGCAGAACAAAGGAAGGATATTCCCGCTTGTTCAACTGCAATGATTTTGCATTCTATATACTTTTTATTATCTTTGCATGAAATAAACAGTAGCTGGTAAAATAAGAACAAATCCCTTTTCTATCTGGCTTACATTACTTTTTACACCCAATAATATGGATGCGGCATGAACATAGACAATATATTAAAAAACATAGAACGAGAAGATGGACTCAGCAGGACGCTAGGTATGGAGTTTATCTCTACCCCTGAGCCTGACACTTTAAAGGCTCGAATGGCTGTTGACGACCGTAACAAACAACCTTTTGGCTTCCTTTCTGGTGGTGCTTCATTGGCCCTTGCTGAGAATCTTGCAGGTGTCGGGTCTATGGCAGCATGCCCAGGTAAGATGGCATTAGGCATTAATGTACATGGTAATCACGTTAAAGCGATGCCCTATGGCGGAACAGTTACAGCGTACGGAAAGCTGATTCACAAGGGACACACACTACATGTGTGGAGCATAGAAGTCAAAAATAACGAGGGAGAGCTCGTCTCCAGCGTACAAGTTACCAACTATGTCATAGACCCACAGAAGAAGTAAATGAACTCTTTCTTTATCTATCGCGAACCTTTAGAGGAGCTTTGTCATTGTTATACACAGAAGGAGGAACCTTCTATTCTCACAAACTGGGGCGAGCTTAATGACCATAAAGGATTTGTAATATCCCCATTTTCGGAGGGTCCAGACCATCCTATTTGCCTTTTAGATGGTGAAAGTGGAAGTTATATGGACGTTCCTTTGGATGGCAGCGAGGGCTTTCAGGTTATTCCTGACTGGCAAGATGACGCCGTTTTTACGCAGTCTGACAACCTACGTGAAGACTATCACCATGCTTTCACACGCTTTCATGGAGCATTAAAACAAGGAATCTTCCGCAAATTGGTCCTTGCACGGTCAGTCATCGAGCCTAAAGACGAGGCGTTGACACCTCGGAATATCTTTCTACGTGCCTGTAAACGGTATCCACGACAGTATGTTGCTCTGTTCTATACACCACAGACGGGCATGTGGCTCGTAGCCAGTCCTGAGATACTTCTCCATGGTAACGCAGATGGTTATCAGACTATGGCATTGGCAGGGACTATGAAATATGAAGGAGAAGACATGAAGTGGTCAGCTAAAAACCAGGAAGAACAACGATTAGTAGCCGATTATATCCGCACATGTCTGCAACCATTCACCTCTGAACTCACAGAAACTGAACCGTATACAGCCCGTGCAGCTCACTTAGTACACCTCCGTACAGACTTCACTTTCCGCCTCAAGGAGAGTCAACAACTGGGCAGTTTCCTCTCAACGCTGCACCCTACCCCTGCTGTTTGTGGTATACCAAAGGAAGATGCACGCTCTTTCATCAATCAAAACGAACACGGAGAGAGAGAATACTACAGTGGATTCAGTGGTTTTCTTGGTGATAAAGGAGAGGCAAAGTTATATGTTACCCTTCGTTGTATGCATTTTTCACGCAAGACTTGCCGTCTTTATGCTGGTGGAGGATTATTGAAAGAAAGTACGGAGGAGAATGAATGGCAGGAAACAGAAGCCAAACTCGATACCATGAGACAGTTATTAAAAGGTCAATAATTAATCTGCACCCAACGATGTACAGCACAAAAGAGAACGTAAACATCCTCACTTCCCTACTCGTAAAGGCTGGAATAACAAAAGCAGTGGTCTGTCCTGGATCACGAAACTCACCCATTGTACATAACCTTTGTGCATGTCCTGACATTGAATGTTATCCTGTTACGGACGAACGGTCGGCTGGTTTCTTTGCACTTGGTATGACTTTAGCCGATAATGAGCCTGTTGTCATCTGTGTAACATCAGGATCTGCACTGCTCAATGTAGCTCCTGCAGCTGCTGAAGCATACTATCAGAACCGTCCGTTGATTATTATTTCAGCAGACAGACCTGCACAATGGATTGAACAAAAGGATGGTCAGACCATTCAACAGCATGAAGCCTTAGAGCCAAATGTCCGCAAAAGCGTGACTCTTCCCGAACCAAACAATGACGAAGAACGATGGTATTGCAACCGATTGGTCAATGAAGTCATCAATGCCTGTATGCTAAATGGTGGCGGACCAGTCCATATCAATGTCCCAATAACCGAGCCTTTGTTCGATTACAGCACCGCAAACCTTCCTGATGAACGACGAATCACCTTACACCAGGCTGTCATCAACGATGCTGAAGTCTACGAAATAGCCAGCAATTTCTTCTGTGGAGAGAAGCCCATGATTGTCCTTGGGCAGATGATACCCGAAGTTGTTGGTGACGCTCTCGAAGCTATTGAAGCACTAAAGAAGGTCGCTGTTGTCATACAAGAGAAGCTGGCGGATGATGACATCTGCCCTTCTCTGCCCATTGATGAAGCACTTAGCATAATAGAAGATGATGATTCTTACCGTCCAGACCACCTATTATATATAGGAGGATGTGTCGTTAGCAAACGACTTAAGCACTTCCTACGTAAAAGTAAGTGTAAAAGCTCTATCATTGTAGACGAACATGGCAACTGCTGTGATACCTTTATGCACGCAACAGACGTCATCCAAGGAGCTCCAACAGATGTTCTTGGCATCTTTGCCAACGAAGCTGAAGGTATAGAACGAAAGGAATTTGTTGATAAATGGGATTCTGTCTTTACCAAAGCTATGGCTATTCGGGAGAAAATAACTCCTCGATACTCACAACTATTAGCTGTTAAGACGTTCCATAAGATGATGAGAGAACTGGATATTGATGGTGAATTATTCTATGGTAACAGCGCTTCTGTACGACTTGGCAACATCTTCTCCGATCAATACATCTATGTAAATCGTGGTGTAAATGGCATTGAAGGCTCACTGTCAACGGCAGTTGGATATGCAGTAGCACAACAAGAGGAAGAAGATGTATATTGTATTCTTGGTGACCTAAGCTTCTTTTACGATCAGAACGCACTGTGGAATGAAAACCTTTCACCCAATCTCTCAATCCTTTTACTTAACAATGGCGGTGGAGGAATCTTCCATCAGCTACCGGGATTAGGGCGTTCTCCCTATCGAGACACTGCCATAGCAGCGCAACACACTACTTCTGCAGAGGGTATATGTCAGTCGCATGACATTGTTTACCTATCAGCTCATAATACGGAAGAGCTGACAAAGGGACTTGAAAGATTCTTCAATGCAGAAGAAGGACCGGTACTTTTGGAAGTATTTACCAGTCCTGAAGATGATGCACAGGCGCTACAAGACTATTATCAGAGCTTTTAATAGACTTCGAGATACCTCGTACCACATACTGTAAACCCTAGCTTTAAACAGAAATAAATACAAAAAAGATTATATGGAAACAAGAAACTGGAAACCCATAGAGGGCTTTAACTTTGAGGAAATACTCTTCGAAGAGTATAATCACATAGCAAAGGTAACCATCAATCGCCCTCGTTATCGCAATGCTTTCACACCTCGTACGGTATGGGAGATGTCACAAGCATTCAATTATTGCCGTGAAGCACTTGACATTCGTGTGGTATTACTGACTGGAGCAGGCGACAAAGCTTTCTGCTCTGGGGGTGATATGCATGTCAAAGGACGTGGTGGATATGTGGGAGGAGACGGCGTTCCTCGCCTGAATGTACTCGACCTACAGATGCAGATACGCCGTTTGCCGAAGCCAGTCATAGCAATGGTAAATGGTTATGCCATTGGTGGAGGCCATGTTCTACACGTTGTCTGCGACCTCAGTATAGCCTCTGACAATGCTATCTTCGGACAAACAGGACCTAAAGTGGGCTCTTTTGATGCCGGATTTGGTGCTTCTTACCTTGCACGTATCGTAGGACAGAAGAAAGCACGTGAGATATGGTACCTCTGTCGACAGTATTCTGCAGTTGAAGCAGAGCGTATGGGACTGGTAAACAAGGTCATTCCGTTCGAAAAACTCGAAGATGAATGCATTGAATGGGCAGAAACTATGATGGAACGGTCACCTTTGGCACTGCGAATGATGAAGGCTGGTTTTAATGCTGAGCTGGATGGACAAGCTGGCATACAGGAGTTGGCTGGTGATGCTACCATGCTTTATTATACACTTGACGAGGCACAAGAGGAGGAAAAGCATTCTTGGAGAAGCGTAAGCCCGACTTTGACAAGTATCCACAGTTCCCTTAAGAGGGCAAAAGACAACTGGCGGCAGGGAATATCCTCTACTTTGAGTCAGTAAGAAGTAACTTACTGGTTCTTCAAGGATGCCTGTCGGGCACATGTCTTCCTGTTTTTCATCAATGTGCTGCAGCCGAGCACCACTGGTGTTGCAGCCCAGCACACGTGGTGTTGAGGGCTAACTCCAATGGTGTTGAGCGTGCCGCACACATATAAGATGTTGTTAGTATAATCGCAACTTACAGTAAAAAAATAACTGAAACATCATAAAAACAAAATAACACAGAAGCCTTTTAGATGTATCAATTCAAACTATCTTCACGCATACTGCACTTCATTCAACCTGCAGGGACATCCCGTGGTGTATATACAACGCGACAAAGCTATTACGTAACATTGTCTGATGATAATGTACCAGGTATCGTTGGTATCGGAGAGTGTGCCACCTTACCCGACCTATCATGTGATGCTATGCCTCCAAAGGAATATGAACGGATACTAAAAGGCTTCTGTGATGACCTCTGTCAGTCTGGAAAAATTAACAAAAAGGCGATGCGTCCCTATCCTTCTATGCTCTTTGGACTGGAGACAGCAAAGAGACAGCTTGACAATGGAGGGGGAATTGACCTCTTTAATACTCCTTTTGGCAGAGGAGAAGAAGGCATTACCATCAACGGACTGATATGGATGGGAACATTCGATGAGATGTTCCAACGGTTAGAAGCTAAACTAAAGGCGGGTTTCCATTGTGTAAAACTAAAGATTGGTGCCATTGATTTTAAGAAAGAACTACGCCTGATACAACACATCCGACAGCATTTCTCACGCAAAGAGGTGGAATTACGAGTAGATGCCAATGGTGGTTTCACACCTGATAACGCCATGCAACGATTAGAAGCATTGGCTAAATATGACATACACTCCATAGAACAACCCATCCGACAGCATCAATGGAAGGAGATGGCACGGCTGTGTAAGAACAGTCCCTTGCCCATTGCGTTGGACGAAGAGCTCATTGGCGTCAATAATCTTACGGAGAAAAACCAGCTGTTAGATACCATTCAACCACAATATATTATCCTCAAGCCCAGTCTACATGGGGGTATTAGTGGTACAAGGGAATGGATAAAGTTGGCAAAAGAGCGAGGTATTGGCTCATGGATAACATCAGCTTTGGAGAGTAACATAGGACTTAACGCCATAGCACAGCTCACTGCTGACATCTATGGTCCACACATCACTATGGCACAAGGCTTAGGTACGGGACAACTTTTCAGTGATAATATCCCCATGCCACTTGAAATCAGAGGAGAACAGTTGTGGGTCAACAACACAAATCGGAATATTTAATATCCTCATAAAGAATAGAATAGGATTGTGACACTACAAGAATTTCTTTCAGAATGGAACAATGACAGCCCCCTTCTGCGTGTTCATACAAGTGGATCTACAGGGAAACCGAAACCAATATGGGTGGAAAAGCAACGCATGTTGAACTCTGCTCGCATCACTTGTGACTTCCTTGGACTACAGAAACACGACACTGCCCTACTCTGTATGCCGTTAGATTACATTGCAGGTAAGATGGTTGTAGTGCGGACATTAGAGCGAGGTATGCAGCTATTGAGCGTGAAACCGTCAGGACATCCACTGTCTTCTGAATCACTTCAGCAACTTGAAAACCCTGAAAGACCAATAACCTTTGCAGCCATGGTTCCCTTACAGGTATATAACTCATTGCAAATACCTGAAGAACGGGAACGATTGATGCAGATAAAGCACTTGATTATCGGTGGAGGAGCCATTGATGAAAAACTATCAGAGGAACTAAAGAACTTCCCGAATGCCGTGTGGAGTACCTACGGAATGACAGAAACACTGTCACATATTGCTCTTCGACGCCTTAACGGGCCCCAGGCTACTGAATGGTATACGCCGTTGGATGGTATAGAAGTCTGCCTAAACCATGAAAAATGTCTAACTATCCATGCTCCTGCAGTATGCAATCAAACACTGGTTACTAATGATATAGCCGAGCTTCAGACATTCAAAACTGACGAAAACGAGGCTTTCGTACGCTTTCGTATCATCGGAAGAAAAGACAATGTCATTGATTCTGGAGGCATAAAGATTCAGATTGAAGAAGTTGAAAGGACACTAAAGCCCCATCTATCGGGTGGCTTTGCAATAACAAGTATAACAGATGAGAAATTTGGAGAGGCTGTTGTACTGCTGACAACACTAACCGACATTACTATCGTTGACGCTATTTGCAAGAAGATTCTACCTAAGTTTTGGCAGCCACGGCATATCTTTCATACAGACAATATCCCACAGACAGAAACGGGGAAACCTGCTCGAGCAAATATAAGACAACTTGCTAGGCAGATAAACAAGCAAGCTGAATAAATGAACATATATGCTATCAACAGGCAAAATGCAGCTAGAAAAACTGTAAGAAAATGGACTTCTGATAATCATAAGCGTACATCTACAAGGCATAATAACTTTGATGAGTGATAAATATTCCCTGTATCAGTAAGTCATTAGTATCTTATCAAACATATTACCACGACAAGAACAAACATATTCCACCATCTTCTACTCATGTATTGCAGCCCAGCACCAATGGAGCTGACGCCTAGCACCAATGGAGTTGATGCCCAGCACCAATGGAGTTAGTGGTCCGCACCAGACGTGCTGAGGGTCAAACACCTTACAACACATCATAACTCCAAGCGTAATTTGTTCTTAAAGGAAGGCTGAACAATCCCAAATACACATCATTTCTTTGGAGGTATAAGGCTTATTTTCGTTGTATCACCATGCAATTACATACTAAAAAGACAAACCTATGAACAATCTTATACCAATCAGATTTCGTGCGGATAAAAGAAATAGGATAAGCTTCTACAATGTAAAAGTACACCAATAAAAACTGCAAAGAAAACATTCCCTTACATTATTCTCACTTTTCCATATAATTCGTATTCAAGTTTTGCCACACACTCTATGCTACATAAAGAAGTAGAAATCAATCATTAACACAGCACCCCTGTTCCTAGTAGCATCTCATAGACTATGTCTGCAACCTTCAAAAAACAAAAAATCCCTTGTAATCATTAATTACAAGGGAATCATTTGTGGACCAGCCTGAACTAATCCACAATATGTCCTTATCGCTGTTAGCTAAATATTTACCTTTTTGTACTGACAGTCTCTGTAGCAGAAATGTAGCAGCAAACTGACTGGTTTATGACCGCTATTTTGACTATCAGTTGAAAGCACGCTCACTCCCATTCTCGGAGTACAAAGTTAGATCTTTTTGTTTATATCTCCAAATCTTTGTGCCATAAATATTTAGAGATTTTACTGCTACATTTTCCAGTGCAAGGTGCAAGCCCTTATATATAAAGGGACTTGCACCTTGCACTGGAGTTTTACAAAACAATAATAATTATACAAAGATATAAGAGTAATAAAATGTTTTAGATTTAGTTCGTTATATTTATTGGTACACTGTGTATTCCGCTACTAACAAACAAACTTGCACCGTCTGCAAGACGGATTGCATAGTGTGCAAACATTTGCATGTGGCGGGTTGCTCTTGTAACGGTGCTTTAGTAACTTTATAAGTATGAAAAAGTTATTGGAAATGCTGAAGTCAGCAAGAGTGAAAAATGGTTATTCGCAGGAGTATCTATCTGTTATTCTGAAAGTTAGTTCGAGTCGGATTTCGCGCTGGGAAAGAGGAAAGACAGCAATGACTCTTGAACAAATTCTGATGTACGCTTCAAAGGTGGGCATCCAGTCTACCAAAATATTTGAGTTTCTTGCACGTAATGGGCAGCCCGGTCCTTTACCTATAGCAGAAATTCATCTGGAAGTTTTTACTGAGGAAGCATTCAGAAGACTTTCACAGTTAGTCAGTGAACTTGGAATAGAACATGTAACAATTAAAACCAAACGATTACGCTGATGGAAATAATAGCAGTAGAAAGCCAAGCCTATCAAGAACTGATAGACAAGCTCAATCGTATTGAGCAGTATGTTGAGCGCACCTCCCGTCTTATTCAAGACATTGACGACGAGCTGGAGATGACCACGAAAGACCTTATCGGGACTCTGAATGTTTCAGAGTCCACCCTTTACCGCTGGCGCAAGAAGCAGTTGGTACGGTATCGCTACACGGAGGGTGGCGATGTACGCTACTTCTTCAAGTCTATCGTGATAGCCACGAAGTGTAACCGGCTTCGCGTATCAGGTATGAAAAACGACGAGATTCTTGGTCGGCTCAACCGTTTCAAGGACAATCTCATCATGAGTTCATGTATTAATCCTAAAAACCGACAACTATGATAGAAAAGGAACAGATTCTTTTACTTACACAAGGAGGTTTGAATGTGTTTTCACATTTCCTTGGCTTTGAGGTAAACCTTCATCGCAACTTCCGAAGCCCTTTCTATGACGACAGGCGGGCTTCCTGCCATATCTACTACGACAGGAAAACTTCTTCTTACAAATTCTATGATCATGGAGATACCACCTATTCTGGGGATTGCTTCTGGTTTGTGGCAACCCTCCGTAATTTGAACCTGAAAACAAGTTTTCCCGAAGTATTGGAAACGATAGTACAAGAACTTGGATTGTATTCTTTATGTGATGGTGAAAAGCATAGCAGCCATATCACGTCAGCATATAAAAAAACTATTGTTCCCACTCCTAAGGCTGATATAACCAAGTGGACGGAAGAACGTCCATATAGTTTTGAGATACAGCCATTTGACGATGGTCTGCTGAACTATTGGGCACATTATGGCATCCATGGGGATACACTCCGTCGCTTTCGTGTACGGAGTCTTAAACGCTATGAAAGTGTATCTGCTGAAGGTAAGAAATTTGAACTTTATAGCTCACCTACGGAACCTATGTTTGCCTATATAGGAAATGACTATGTAAAGATATACCGACCTCACAGTCCAAAAATCCGCTTTCTTTATGGTGGACGGATGCCTGCGACTTATTGCTTCGGAATGGAGCAGATTCCTGCCAAAGGAGATATGCTTTTCATTACAGGTGGAGAAAAGGATGTACTCTCATTGTATGCACACGGCTTCAATGCGATTTGCTTCAATAGTGAAACGGCACAGATACCGACAAGTATCATTGAGAGCCTTCAGCTTCGTTTTAGGCATATAATACTCTTATATGATGCGGATGAAACAGGTGTACGGGAGGCACATAAACAGTCTGAACATCTGGTGGAATACAAGGTCTTGAACCTTTCACTTCCGCTAAGTGGTACGAAGTCTGAAAAAGACATTTCTGATTTCTTTGCCTTAGGCAACGGGGCAAAGGAACTGAAAGAGCTGCTTGCCAAGATGTTCTCAGATCTATATAGCCAAACCATGATGATGTTACGTTCCTGTGAGATTGATTATGAGAATCCACCGGACATTTCCAAATCAGTAGTAGCAGTAAACGGTGTGCCACTCGGCACACAGGATAACCTGTTCTGCATTACCGGAGGTGAGGGTACGGGCAAGAGCAACTATGTGGGTGCTATTCTTGCTGGGACATTGGGAGAAAAACGATTGCCGATAGAGAAGACCTTGGGATTAGAGATTACCGCCAATCCCAAAGGCTTGGCGGTCCTACACTATGACACGGAACAGTCCGAGGCACAGTTGCACAAGAACTTGGGTAAGACACTGCGTAGGGCTTCTTTGACGGCAGTACCGGAGTTTTGCCATTCTCTGTACCTTGCCTCTCTGTCTCGTAAGGACAGACTGAACCTTATCCGTGAGAGTATGGACTTGTTCCATCACAGGCATGGAGGCATCCATCTTGTAGTGATTGACGGAATAGCCGACTTAATACGTTCTGCCAACGATGAAACGGAAAGTATTGCCATTGTGGACGAGCTTTATCGCTTGGCGGGGATTTATAATACCTGTATCATCTGCGTGCTACACTTCGTACCAAATGGTATTAAACTCCGTGGGCATATCGGCTCGGAACTTCAACGAAAGGCAGCAGGGATACTCTCCATTGAGAAAGACGATAATCCCGAATACTCGGTCGTAAAGGCATTGAAAGTCCGTGACGGAAGTCCGTTGGACGTACCGATGATGCTTTTCGGCTGGGATAAGGCTGAGGACATGCACGTCTATCGTGGCGAGAAGTCTAAAGAGGACAAGGAAAAGCGCAAGACTGAGGAACTCATTGCTGTTGTCAAAGAAGCCTTCCGAAATTCTTTCAAGCTCACTTACCAAGAACTTTGTGAGGTTCTGATGCGAGAAATGGAAATCAAGGACAGAACTGCAAAGAAATACATCGCCTATATGAAAGAACAACGTATCTTGTCACAAGATACCAATGGTAACTATCAAAAAGGAGAACTATGCCGTACATAGATTATAAAACCGAAGACACTTGGCAAAAACGCCTGTTCGACAAGCTGATAAGCGTCGAGGGTAAACTCGACCGCCTGCTGATTCTGCAAGAGCAATCTGTTGATATAACTGTCCATCCTCCCTTGAAACCCGAATACTTGGATATCATTGATGTATCCAAGATACTCAAAGTAGAACAAAAGACCATCTATAATTGGGTGTGGGCAGGGAAAATTCCCTATCTCAAGGCCAATGGGCGATTACTTTTTCTCCGGGAAGAGATTGACGAGATGCTGAGAAGGCGAGATAGTTGGTGATGCGTATTTGTTGGTTTTTATTGTTGTTTTGTTGTGTAAATGCAAGCAGTTACATTACAAAATAACGGTTACAAAATTGGGTTCTGCGGGATTTAGTGTGAGTTAACATATGTCTAGATCACCATAGAAGAATAGAATCGCTATCCGATAGCGTTCGGCAGTACCATATCCTCTGCCGATGGTCTTGATTTCTTCATACAGACTACAAAGATACGAATTTCGTGCCGCTTAATGCGGGATACGGCATGTTAATTCACACTAAATCCCGCAGAACCCAAAATTGAAAATACGTACATTAATACTGGCATAGCTCGCTAAGCTTGTACTTTTTTCCGTTTTTTGTGCTGATTATGAGATTTTATATGTACCTTTGTTGTCGTGAATAATGCATTATTTCACGACAAAATACAATTATAATTATGACAAAAAGCATTGAAAGTGAAATACTTATAAAATCAAAGAAGCGCGGACGTGGTTCTGTGTTTTTTGTGGGGGATTTTATTTCGTATGGCAATCGAGATGCCGTTAATAAGGCTTTGGAACGTCTCGTAGAAAAAGGACAGATGCTTAGGGTTGCACGTGGCATTTATTGCTACCCCAAAATGGAAAAAGTATATGGCCTGGGTATGGTTCCTCCATCGCTTGAGGATATTGCCAAAGCAATGGCAAAAAGGGATGGCGCAAGAATTGTCCCAACGGGGCTTTATGCCCAATACCAGTTAGGACTGACTCAACAGATACCGATGAACATAGCTTACTTAACCGATGGCGTCTCACGTACTATAAATCTTGGCGAAGGGAAAAACATAAGATTCAAGCGCGCCTCTCCCAGATATTTCTCCATCCGTAGCCGGTTGGCCCTTCTCTTAACAACAGCCCTTAAAGACTGGAAAGTAGAGAACCTGACTAATGAGCAGGTTGCTACCATTAAAATGAAGTTAAACGAAAATCCTCACCTTCAAGTTGCCGACCTCAAACTGATGCCATCAAAGGTAAGGGAATTTATAGTTGGTCTATATGAATAGGTTTCTTGGATTATCCGACTCACAACGGAAAAGCGTCTATGAATCAATTGCAGATAAAGTTGGGTTACCCGCACAAGTGATAGAGAAAGATTTTTGGGTAACTGCAATCTTGCAAACTATCTTTTCACTTCCTATAGCAGAGCATCTCGTTTTCAAAGGCGGCACAAGTCTGAGCAAAGGTTGGAAACTTATAGAGCGATTCTCGGAAGATATAGATGTTGCTGTCAATCCTGTTTTTCTTGGTGCTCCTGAAGGAGATCTCACAAAAAAACAAATCAAGAAATTGCGCAAGGCATCATCGCTTTTTGTTTTAGAGGAACTAACCCCTATGATTTGTGAAGAACTAAAAAGACAAGGCTTGCTGTCGTTTGTCACAGTTAATGCCCAACCCAATGGCGAAGGTGACACCACCTATCCCGAGCCACGTCAGATTTATCTTCACTACAAATCAGTTTTTGACAAGGAGATTACATATCTCCGCCCTGATATTGTATTGGAAGTGAGTGCACGTTCATTGCTTGAACCGACAGAATCAATACAAATTAAAAGTATTATTGGAGAGCATCTTCCGATTACACCATTGGCTGACAGTGCCGTTTATACTGCTATTCCCTCAAAGACATTCCTTGAAAAGGCGTTTTTGCTTCACGAACTCTTCTCCATTCCCGGACACGGAATGATAGCAGAGCGCAAGAGCCGACATCTTTATGACCTTTACGTCATGATGAATAAAGATTTTGCAAAGAAAGCCATTGCAGATGATGCATTATGGGAATCTATTCGTCATCATAGAGAAATTTATACTTCAGTGAAAGATGTGGATTATACTCCTGATGTACGCAAACGTCTCAGGATTGTCCCCCGGAAAGATATTCTTGAAGAATGGAAATCAGACTATCAGGCAATGATGGAATCAATGATTTATGGGAAAAAACCTTCATTTGAAGAACTATTAGCTGCACTATCCGAACTTCAAGAAAGGTTTAGGATAAGCAAATAGTAAACAACACAAGTAATCTATTAGATTTTGGCAATAACAAGCGTTATTTGCCAAAATCTAATAGAGAGAACTAAGGAATAACATTAAGGATAATGTCGCCATTTCGGTTTGAAACTCTGCGAATGTTTCTCCTCTTCTGCATCCTGAACAGAAAGGTTATCATTCCCTTTCCCGACAGAATGATTGTTGCCAGACAGACCCTCTCCTTGTTTCATTTCATCCTTTGCATCTTGTTCCTCTTCCGGAGGTGAAAGTGTTAAGGCTATTTTTCTGTCCAGCTCCGCAGCTTCACTTTTAAGTGAGCGAAGCTCGTCCTCTTTTTTCCACGAGCTGTTTGCAATAGTAATGTAAACATCCTTATTGGCTGTTACTTTCTCCATTTCCTTCTCGTGCGACTCTATCACCTTTGGAATACGCTCCAAGGCGTTAATGAAGTTCTGACACGCAAGTTTCGGGTCAGTTGCCAACTTTCCATTATTGTAAGTGTAGTAGATAGACTCCTGCCCTTTCACAAAGAAGCGATTCACCGAACAGTCAAACAAATCCTTGGAAGTGCTCTCTGTCTTGACCATAATGGAGAAACCATAGATTTCGCCAATTTTGTTGTACTCCCCTTTGGTGCGAGCTTTCTCGTCTATTTCTTGTAAACGTGCAGCAATAGCCTTGATATCGGTGCTGTCTTCCACACCTTTGATTGTAAGTTTATTTATAGGTGTACCTTCATCATCACGCTCCACACGCTTCTCAAGGAGAGCTAAATCAGACTGTGCCTCTTTGATTTTGTCCGTATGGAAGGATACAGAACTCTCAATCTCTGCCAACTTGCCCGTTGCGGCATCACGCTCACGGAGGAAGTTCTTGCGCTCGGATTCCAAGGTGGTAATCTTTTTATCCAATCTGGCTTTTTCCAAAAGGTCGGTATTACCTGAAAGCACTGCTACATATTCTGAGAAGTTCATGCCGCTGTCCTCATCCATTGAACCCTCGTCAATGGTACGACTGCCAAGCGTATTGGTCTTCAACTGATTGATAAACAATTGCTTGTTATGCAGCAGATTGAACTTGTAGCTGTCCAGTGACCGCTCTACAGCATAGATAATCACATCAACCTTGTTGTCCGCAAACTCCTTGGCGATAAGGTTTCCCTTGCGCGCAGCTCGTCCGTTACGCTGCTCTAAGTCCGAAGGTCGCCAAGGCGTGTCCAAATGATGGACCGCAACGGCACGTTGTTGAGCATTCACACCAGTACCCAACATAGAGGTAGAACCGAAGATAATGCGGATATCCCCACGGTTCATAGCATCTACCATCGCCTTCTTTGCCTTCTCGTTCTTGCACTCCTGAATGAAGCGTATCTCGTAGGACGGGATGTGATAGTCTTCTACCAGCTTACGCTTGATTTCCGAATAGACATTAAAGTCTCCACCGGGCTTATAAGTACCTAAATCAGAGAAAACGAACTGCGTACCTTTCTGTGCGTCGAACTTCTTGTAATAGTCATTGAGTAGTTTCGCACAGTGGCTCGCCTTGTTGTCGATATGGTCTGAGTAGCCATTTTCATCAATCATGCGTAAATCCAAGCTCATCTTGCGGGCGTAGTCTGTTGCAATTAGCATCTTTGCCCTTTCCTCGCTCTCACTCAGAGGTGCACGTCCTAAGATTGTGGCATCGCCACTCTTGGCAAACTCCATCAGCTTGCTAATAAACACCTCCTGCTCGGGTGTCGGTGGTATGTTATGCAGTATCTCATTCTTCTCTGGTCTGTCAATGCCGATGTCCTTGGCAGTGCGAAAATCGCATATCTCCGCATAAAAGTAGTGGGTATGAATGTAATTGGCTGATTACTAATAGAAAGCAGAATATATGATATAATTAAGGTGAACGATTAAGAAACGAGCGAGTTTCTTTTCCTTTCTTTATTCTGCAATACTTCAAAGACCAATAAATACGGCAAAGATAGTAACTAAAAATGAAATATCCAACAAACTCAATGGATTTTACCTCTCGTCCACAGTTTTTCATACTATTCATTCCTTTTACAGAAAATTAAGCCTACAAAAATGTTAAATTTACGATAGTTACGGTTGATTTTCACTGTTTTTCGTATTTTTGCAAAATTATTAAACAGTTAGCAATATGAACATCATCAAGTCAGTCACCGTATTAGCACTATGTCTCTCATGCGGGCATTTATCCGCGCAAGATTCCGCCTTCAAGTTAGGCATCCGCTTAGGTGGCGGCATGTCTGTCACTACTGGTCTGGATAGGATTCTTGTTCCTGAAGACTATTATTCCAATTACAGTTCCAAAGACAAGTGGCAGCTTACGCCAACAGTTGGTGTATTTGCTCAGTATCATGTTGATGGTTCCATCATAGGTGTTGAAGGTGGATTTAGCTATTGGCAGAAGGCTTCACAGCTTGTCTATAATGATAATAAGGAGTTAAACTATAAGGTAACACCTCGTTATAATTACATTGGCGTATCTGCTCTGTTGAAGATTTATCCTTGGCGCAAAGGCTTCAATATTTCAATTGGAGGACGCGCGGGAGCTAACCTTAATGGCAAGGGCATATCTTACGAGAGTAATCAAGAAGACAGTAAGTTTGCAAACTATCATTTTGCCACTGTCGATGAGACGGAACGTCTAATGAAAGAGAAGTTGACAGGACAGCCAGATATTGCTGTTGGCGGTGGTTTTGGATATGAAATAGGCAAGCATTGGAATATAGACTTACGTTACTTCCTCGGATTGAACTCTACCATTAAGACAGAGCGTAATGACTATAACTGGGCAGAACATTCAACCCATGGACAGAACATAGAGCTAAGTATCAGCTATCTTTTTAAACCTTAACCCTTATGAGTTTATCTATGAAGGACAAGAGCAACAGGAAAAAACGTTATATTCTGGCAGGAATCTTTCTTGGCATAGCTACTCTTTTTGGTATAGAACGCTGTGTTAATGACGATCCAGAGTCTGAGCAGCGTATAGAACAAAAGACAGCAGACAAGGCACCATCACAATCTACTACACCGCATGTCTCTTCTTCTTTAGACAAGACAAAAGTGCAGAAGGATTCGGGACGTTCAGATTGTGTATATAATAAGCTGGGGAATGTGCCCCGAAACGTTACAAGTATCAATACAAGGAGAATTAAAAAATCAAGCAGGACAAGAAAAACTGCTAATGGCAAACATTCCTCGTCAGAGCAGCCTATCCTTTCTCCATCATTATCAACTGACCTTTCATATTTAAACGATAAAACAGCCATTAGAAAACATGAGATGAGCGAACCAGACAATGAGCCAACAAATCTGAAAATAGGTGAACATGTTCTTGACAACTCTATGAATAGTCAGCCCTCCATCGTACAGGAGAATCCGAAAGAATCACTATCTTTGATAACTTATTCTTTTCCTCACTATCACCTTTTTCGGATAGGACTCAGAGCTGGAGTTGGTTATTCCAGCATTTCAGGATTAAGCAGTATTATTGAGAACTATGATATACGCCCTACTTTCACAATGAGTGAACGTGGTGGTGTAAATCCTCGTATTGGAATCTTTGGCACATGGCAATATCGTAGATTAGGTGCTGAGCTGGGCATTGATTACACCCGTATTCTCAGCAAGCTGACAGAGCATAAGATACCTGAAAATGTAACCGAGACTACACGATTTCATTATAATTTCATTACTCCACAAGTCCTGCTTCGTTTCTATGCTTTCCCAAAGTTCTATATGGGAGCAGGAATTAGTGCCGCTATTCCGTTTGGTAGCCGTAATATCGACTTCACCAATGACCGCATTGGAGAGGTATACCGACAGCAGGCTGAACGTACCCAAGATCATCTGAGAGAATCTGTCAAAGCACGAGTAGT
>NZ_BAJX01000014.1 GCF_000613925.1 Prevotella histicola JCM 15637 = DNF00424 | reverse complement strand
TATAAGGGTATGGCTATCGGCATTGTATCCATATTTATGGCTGTTAGCATACGTTAAACCTCTTGCTATTAAGTAAAATTTAAGGTTGAATCCTGAGTGAGGGATTCAACCTTTCAAATGTCCATTACATCTTTATGGCAATAAGGAAAGATTAACTTTTCCGCAGTTACACTCTTTGGTATTGTATAGTTCATTGTTACTCTAAAACCCTAACATAGTTTTTGTTTTTAGTTGCTGTCACTTTTAATATTTCGCGTAAATGCTTTGTTACCAATGTATTGTGACATGGGGAGGAGTGACGGGAGTGACAGGAAAATTGAAAGGTGGTCGTTTTTATGATGTTCGATTAACTATGCAGAGAGCGAGATACTCGCTTGTTATGAAAGGGAAAAGGGCATAAGAAGGGTTGTAATAAAGATTCATAAATTGGGAATAGTAGGTGGTTTTTCGTAAAGTAAAAGATGCCCTTTCGCATGGTAAAAGGTGCTCTTTTGAGGTGTAAAAGACGCCCTTTTGCACGGTAAAAGGGCACCTTTTGGAACGGAATTTGTAAGTCTTTGATAGCGAATGGTATACAAGTCTGAATGCTTGGTATATCTCGTGATTTTATAGACATGCAGCTTCAAATCACTGTAAACATATTTCTGATTAGACCGTAATGGTGCGGTGATATGCGTCAAGACGGATAAGTTTACAAGGAACTGTACCGGAGCGTTTTACCACAAACAGGCGTATCCCATAACTATCAGTTTCCCTTTCCACCCAAGAACAAAAGTCAATTACATCCCATTCCTGATTTTGCTGTCATTTCTGTCACTCTATTCTCGCCTTTAATCATCTGAATATAAACCCATTACACGAAGTGTTAAAAGTGACAGCAACTAAAAATTAAACTTAATTAGGGGATTCTGATACATTAAGAGGGGGTGTCTTATCGTAGAGAATATCTATTGATATGCTCATCCTATACCTTGTTTATGCCTTAAAGAAAGCATTAGCTTTAAGGTTTTTTGTTTTGTAACATAGATTTATGTTGATGTGGTAAGCCTTTCTAGAGTGTTTAGTCTTTCCTAAGTTCTATGCGGAAAGTGGTACCAGCCCCAACTTCAGAGTTCTTTACAAAGATCTTTCCATGATGATATTCCTCAATGATACGGTTTGCGAGGCTCAGTCCTAGCCCCCATCCACGTTCTTTGGTGGTAAAACCAGGTCGGAACACATTTCGTATGTCTTTCTTCTTTATTCCTTTACCCGTATCTGTGACTTCGATAATGGCGCGATGGTCATTTTCTTCCAGGTGTAACGTAATGCTTCCTGCTTCACCTCCCATTGCGTCAACAGCATTTTTGCAGAGGTTTTCTATCACCCATTCGAAGAGTGAAGCATTCATCTTGACAATTACATCTTCGGAAGGGAAATCCGTCTTCATCGTTATTCGGCGTGAGGTACGTCGGTCCATGTAATCGACAACATGGTTCAGAACTTCGTTCAGACTTGCCGGAACGGGTTCTGGCAGAGAGCCAATCTTTGAGAAACGGTCAGCTATCAGTTGCAATCGCTGAATATCTTTGTCCATTTCTGGTAAGAGATCATCATTAGGATAAGTCTCTTTTAGGATGGTTGTCCATGCCATTAAGGAAGAAATAGGAGTACCCAATTGGTGAGCAGTCTCTTTACTCAACCCTACCCACACCTTGTTTTGTTCTGCCCGCTTAGACGTTAGCAATGCGAAGATAGCAACGACGACGAAGAGCATTACCACCCCTAATTGAATATAAGGATATACAGCTATGCGCTTCAACATGAGCGATTCTCCATAGCAAACATCTATATAGTCTTTATGGCTCTTATTTAATGGAATACGAATAACCTGTCCAGCATCGCGCATTTGTATTGCCTGATTGGTCACGACCTGTACACTATCCTTGGCATTTCGTGCTTTTATCTCGATGTTTCGGTATTCAGTTACAGCACCATCACGGTCTAAGACTACCACTGGTATTGTGTTATTTTCATCTAGAACCTTTAGTACTAAGCTTAAATCAGTATTGTCTTCAGCTTCGCTTAATGAGCGCATAGCTTCAGCCCAGACCTCCATATGACTGCGTTCCTGCTGAGCTAAGTCATGAGTTAGAGAACGAGACACTAACAATGAAGCGACAGCTATGAGAATAGCTGCCACTACAAGGAATATTTTCACTTGTCGGATTCTGTCTGTCCACTGCATATGATTTCTTAACGTTGATGAAGGTTAAATTATTGTTGACAGTTTATTATTAATTACGAAGCTATCTATTTTCCCAGAAAATAGTCCCCATTTCCTAATTATTATTTTACTATCAATATGACTAACGAAGTAATATACTCGTTATTTATGAGGATAAAATACAAGATCATTACATTTTAAGGGTTAAAATACATAAAAATTATCATAAGTTTGTATTGTTTTGCTAAAAAGTAAAGTGTAACTTTGTAACTCATATAACTTACATATTTCTAGATTATGAAAATAAAGAATCTTTTTTTGCCATTAATGGCAGTGTGTGTGTTGGCCTTAGCAGCTTGTAGTGATACAGTTAGTTGGTACAAAGCTGATGTGGAGATAGGTGATACTGGTGGGGAAATGAGTTATTATTGTGATGAGATAAAGTAGTTTCTGCGAGCAAAGTATATAGTAAGTTATTGCAGTATCGAAAAGAATAAATAACTCGGTTGGTGTCTTTTGGTAGAGTGTTATCTCCTTAACACGATTGGTGCTTGCCATCAACTGCATAAGTGGTGGGCATTAACTCCATAGGTGATGGGCTGCAGTACATAATTAAGAAAGAGTAGGGTACATCCTTTCCTTGCATTATTAAGTATGTTGTAAGGCACTAATAACTAACTAATATGAGAAATGTAGACCAACCAACGATAGTTTATTAATACATAAAGTATAAAAGGTGATATCATCGTTTTGTAAGTTTGACCCAACACTTTTTTACTTATAATTTGCTTAATATCAGAAAAATATTCGTAACTTTGCAACCCAATTATGGACTTAGAAACCCTTAAGATCGATTTGAAGGGTCTGAAAGAAGGTGCAAATCACCTTACATTTGACCTGGATGATACTTACTTTAAGGCGATAGACGCTCCCGAAGTAAGTCAAGGGCGTGTGCATGTTTCGCTTGATATTGTGCGCACGGGAAATGATTTCTTTACCCTCGACTTTCATGAGACAGGCATGGTACTTGTACCATGTGATATCTGTTTGGAACTGATGGAGCAGCCCATAGAGACGACACAGCGTCTCGAAGTACGATTAGGAACAGAAAACTCAGAGGAGGATGACCTTGTAACGGTGGCCGAGGACGAAGGAATACTCGATGTTGCATGGTACCTCTACGAATTCATAGCTCTCGCAATCCCTATCAAGCATGTGCATGCACCTGGAAAATGCAACCCTGCTATGGTACGAGCTCTTGAAGAGCACTCTGCCGCCCGAAGCGGTCAGGAAGACGAACAGCCAATGGATCCGCGCTGGGAAGCTCTATTAAAATTGAAAAAATAAAAAATATTAAACGTTTAAAGAATTATGGCACATCCAAAAAGAAGACAGTCAAAGACTCGTACGCTTAAGAGAAGAACTCACGATAAGGCAGTTGCTCCTACATTGGCAGTATGCCCTAACTGTGGTGCTTATTATGTTTACCACACTGTTTGCCCAACTTGTGGTTACTATCGTGGTAAGGTTGCTGTCGTAAAGGAAACAGCTGAATAAATATGAGTAATATCAATGCGATCATAACAGGTGTCGCAGGATATGTGCCAGACTATGTCCTCAACAATGAGGAATTGTCTCGCATGGTTGATACCAACGATGAGTGGATCACCACTCGTACAGGTATTAAAGAGCGCCGCATCCTTACAGAAGAAGGACTCGGTACCTCTTATATGGCACGAAAGGCGGCTAAGCTTCTGATGAAGAAGACGGGTGCTGACCCTGATAGTATTGATGCTGTTATCGTTGCCACTACGACTCCAGATTACCCACACCCATCTACGGCTTCAATAGTCTTGGGTAAGTTGGGTTTGAAGAATGCTTTCGCATTTGACTTCGCTGCTGCATGTTGCGGCTTTATGTATGCTTTCGATGTTGCTTGCAACATGATTCAGAGTGGAAGGCATAAGCGAATCATTGTGATTGGTGCTGATAAGATGTCGGCAATTACTGATTATCGTGATCGTGCAACATGTCCTTTGTTTGGTGATGGCGCAGGTGCGGTAATGGTAGAAGGTACAACTGAAGAGGGTATAGGTCTAATAGACTCTTATCATCGTACCGATGGCAAGGGACTTCCATTCCTTCATGTGAAGGCAGGTGGCTCTGTTTGTCCTTCATCTCGCTTCACTGTTGATCACCGTTTGCACTATACTTATCAGGAAGGTCGCACCGTTTTCCGTTATGCTGTTACAGCAATGGGTGATGATTGTGCAGCCTTGTTAGAGCGCAACGGCTTGACTCAGAATGATATTGATTACGTTGTATGCCATCAGGCAAACTTACGTATCATTGAGGCAGTCGCTAAACGAATTGGTGTACCTATGGAGAAGGTGCTGGTAAATATCCAACGTTATGGTAATACCAGTGCAGCTTGTATGCCACTTGTGCTCTGGGACTTTGAGTCACAACTGAAGAAAGGTGATAATATCATCTTTACAGCCTTCGGGGCGGGCTTCGTTAATGGTGCTTCTTATTATAAGTGGGCATACGACGGAGATTCTGCAGCGGTTAAGAAGTAAAGACTTCAAATTGTTATAAATAAAAGAACGCATCTTTCTTTATCAATAAGGATAGGTGCGTTTTTTTTGTTTTGAATATTATTCATTATGCATAAAGCAGGTTTTGTAAACATAGTCGGCAATCCAAATGTAGGAAAAAGCACACTGATGAATCAACTTGTCGGTGAGAAACTGAGTATTGCAACCTTTAAGGCACAGACCACCCGCCACCGTATTATGGGCATTGTGAATACGGATGATGCCCAGATTGTTTTCTCAGACACACCAGGTGTTCTGAAACCTAACTATAAGATGCAGGAGATGATGCTCCAGTTTTCAGAGTCAGCGTTAGCTGATGCTGATATACTTCTTTATGTTACGGATGTTGTTGAGAACCCTGAGAAGAACATGGACTTCTTGGATAAGGTCTCAAAGATGACGATTCCTGTGATACTTCTTATCAATAAGATTGATGAAAGCGACCAGAAGAAGCTCGGCAATCTTGTTGAGACGTGGCATAAGCTACTCCCTAATGCAGAAATACTGCCTCTTTCAGCCAAGAATAAGTTTGGTATAGACATCCTAATGAAGCGTATTCTCGAGTTATTGCCTGAAAGTCCAGCCTTCTTTGATAAGGATCAGCTGACAGATAAGCCTGCAAAGTTCTTTGTCTCAGAGATAATTCGTGAGAAGATTCTTCGTTATTATGACAAGGAGATACCCTATTCCGTAGAGGTTGTGATAGAACGTTTCAAGGAAGATGATCGTCAGATTCATATCAATGCGATTATCTATGTTGAGCGAAGCAGCCAAAAAGGAATCATTATCGGACACCAGGGAATGGCTTTGAAGAAGGTCTCTACCGAAGCCAGGAAGAGTCTTGAGCGTTTCTTTGATAAGAAAATCTTCCTTGAAACTTATGTGAAGGTTGATAAAGATTGGCGTAATTCACAGAAAGAACTGAATAACTTTGGATATAATCCAGAGTAAAAACGCCTCTCTAAACATCTCCGAAGGAGGATAATTCTCCATAGGAGTCTGTTTGGATAAGGCTATAAAAATCCATTGTTACTTATATTGTCAGTCCATGATTAGTTAATATGAGTGGTTTAATATAGGAATATATGGATGGTAAAAGCAACAAAAAAGGGAAATGTTAGTTTCCGAATCAATTGCCTTAACTGTTTAGTAAGGCTTACTCTCACATACTGTGAGGGCTGGGGAGTGGTCATCCTCGGCAAATATTCATCGGATGCTTGACCACATCTGGAGTCTTCTTACAATGCATATGAGATTGATTCTTATGTTGTGAGGAGGTAAAAGACCAATAAAAATGGCAAATTTAGTAGCGATTGTGGGACGCCCTAATGTAGGAAAGTCCACCCTTTTCAACCGTTTAACCCAAACTCGTCACGCCATTGTGAGCGATACTGCTGGTACAACACGTGACCGTCAGTATGGCAAATGTCAGTGGAATGGCCGTGAATTCTCTGTTGTTGACACAGGAGGCTGGGTTGTTAAATCAGATGATATATTTGAAGATGCTATCCGCAAGCAGGTGCTTGTGGCGACAGAAGAGGCTGATCTCGTACTCTTTTTGGTTGATGCAGAGACTGGTGTTACCGACTGGGACGAGGATGTGGCAATGATTCTGCGCCGCACAAAGCTCCCTGTTATCCTTGTTGCCAATAAGGTTGACAACAGTGGAGAGTATTATCAGGCAGCTGAATTCTATAAGCTTGGATTGGGAGATCCCATCTGTATCAGTGCAGCAACGGGTGGAGGAACAGGTGATTTGCTTGATCTTGTACTTGAGAAGTTGAAGGATGCACCTGATGAAAGCATTGATCAGGATATCCCACGTTTTGCAGTTGTTGGTCGTCCTAATGCTGGAAAGTCAAGTATCATCAATGCTTTCATTGGTGAAGATCGTAATATTGTAACTGAAATTGCCGGCACTACCCGTGATAGTATCTATACCCGATATACTAAGTTTGGCTTTGATTTCTATCTTGTTGACACAGCTGGTATTCGTCGAAAGAACAAAGTGACCGAAGATTTAGAGTTTTATAGTGTCATGCGTTCCATTCGGAGTATAGAAAACTCTGATGTTTGTATCCTTATGTTGGATGCAACTCGTGGTATAGAGGCGCAAGATATGAATATCTTCCAGCTTATTCAGCGTAACAACAAGAGCCTTGTTGTAGTTGTAAATAAGTGGGATCTTGTTGAGAATAAGGATCAGAAGGTTATTACGACCTTCGAAAATGCCATCCGTAGTCGTATGGCTCCGTTTGTTGATTTCCCTATTATCTTTGCTTCAGCACTGACAAAACAGCGTATCTTCAAGGTTCTTGAGACCGCCAAAGAGGTATATCAGAACCGAAAGATACACATTGGTACGACAAAATTGAATGAAGTTATGCTGCCAATTATTGAGGCAACGCCACCACAGTCAGTAAAAGGTAAGTATATAAAGATAAAGTATTGTTCACAACTTCCTAATACGCAGATTCCTTCTTTCGTGTTCTATGCGAACTTACCGCAGTACGTTAAGGAGCAGTATCGCCGTTTCTTGGAAAACAAGATGCGTGAGAATTGGCAGTTGCATGGCTGTCCTATTAATATCTTTATCCGTCAGAAGTAATATTACATGATGAGTATGAAGCAACTCTTTTCGGCTTTCTTACTTGCAGGAGTTCTGTTGTTGGCAGCTTGTAGCGAGAAAAAGAAAGCTGTAGAGCAAGGTAATTTGGCTGCGCAAGCAGCCAAACACTATTACGAACTCCTGTTGAAGGGGAAATATGATGCGTTCCTTAATGCCGAAAATAGACCTGATAAGCTGCCTGATACGTATCGAGAACAACTGCTTATCAACCTTCGTAAGTTCGTAGCTATGCAGGATAGTGTGCATCATGGTATCAATTCTGTATCGATTGGTTCATCTGTTTTCACTGGAAAGGACAGTGCGGCGAGTGTTTTTCTGCTTTTCCATTATGGCGATAAGACGACCGAACAGGTCATAGTACCTATGGTGAAGAAGAAGGGTAAGTGGATCATGCGATAGCATGTTGCTCCCATTTCTAATCGTTATAGTACCCAAACGGTTCTGATTAGAAATAGTTTTACATTAGAGACGGTCAATCATTTAGGAAATAAAAGAAAATCTTTAATTCTCGCTTTTGTAACTATCAGAGAATCAAAAGATTGAGAATAGCAAAATAAAAGGTGCCCTTTTACCATTCAAAAGGGCACCTTTTACGTGTTAAAAGGGCATCTTTTACATTGCAAAAGGGCATCTTTTACAATGCGAAAGAGCCCCTTTGGAATTCGCAATGTGATTTATTTTTACATCATAAGTTTCTCTTCTACCTTTTAGAAGAGAACCAAGTGTGATGTGTTTATCTGAACTTTCTTGTTCTGAACGGCTATAAAAAGAGGATTAATCCTCTTGTGCCAGTTCTACATCCTTCACCTTCTTGAACAGATCTGATGCGAAGACAAGATCGTTGAGTTTCTTGTTTCGGGAAGAGATGACCGTGTCTTTGTTGCCTTGCCATTCCTTTTTACCATCTGCAATAAAGACAATGTTGTCACCAATTCCCATCACGGAGTTCATATCATGCGTATTGATAATCGTCGTCATGTTAAATTCACGGGTGATACTTGACAACAATTCGTCAATGACGAGTGATGTTTTAGGGTCCAAACCTGAGTTAGGTTCGTCGCAGAAAAGATATTTTGGGGTCATAACGATGGCACGTGCGATAGCTACACGCTTCTGCATACCACCTGAAATCTCACCAGGGAACTTCTCTTCAGCACCGTTTAGGTTCACTCGGTCTAAGCATTCCTGTGCTCTTTTGTCACGTTCTAGTGCGCTCATGTCCGAAAACATATCAAGTGGGAAACGCACATTCTCAAGCACAGTAAGCGAATCGAAGAGTGCTGATCCTTGGAAAATCATACCCATTTCACGGCGCATGAGAATCTTTTCCTTCTTGTTCATGTTGACAAAGTTACGACCATCATAGAGCACTTCACCCTTTGTTGGGTCGATAAGTCCTGTGAGTGAGCGCATAAGTACGGTCTTTCCCGCACCACTCTGTCCGATGATGAGGTTCGTTTTACCATCTTCAAAGACAGTATTGATGTCCTTCAGTACTTCTTTGTCACCGAATGACTTATAGAGATGTTTTACTTCAATCATAATTTTCAGAAGTCATGAGGAGTCAAAGTATGAAAGTGAGTGAAGACGTTGGTCTTGTTCTCTCTGTTTGTTGCTGCATGCTTATTTACTATTTCATAGCGAAATGCATTCTGCAACTTACTTGTTTCCTCAAGTTTTGAGTATCGTTGTTGAAACTGTTCTGTATAAATGTAATGTTAGTCACTGGGTAGAATGATGTTGTTTCTTCATTTTTTTATGCTTCCCTGTGCTATGTTCATAATTCTTGGTGATGGAGTTATGGGGGTATCTTAACTCCCTTTCATCCCTCGACTGCCTTCTATTCTTGTCTTTTAACTTAGCATCTGTGTGAGGAAAACATCACTAAAGAGGATGAGAACACTTGAAGATACTACGGCGTCAGTAGATGCTTTGCCCACCTCAACACTACCACCTTTGACAGTGTAGCCCATATATGACGATACAGTAGAGATGATGAAAGCAAAGAAGATACCCTTAATGATACTCATCCACATGAACCATGGGTTGAAATTATGTTGGATACCTGCAGTCAGATCTGTCGGTGTTATGATATGTCCGAGGTATGCTGTGGCATAAGCTCCGACGATACCTGTTGCTGCAGAGAAGATGACTAAGAACGGCATGATCGTGATCAGTCCCAGTGTTTTGGGCAGTATCAGATAGCTTGCAGAGTTGATACCCATGATTTCAAGAGCATCAATCTGTTGCGTAACGCGCATTGTTCCCAGCTCAGATGCTATGTTTGAACCTACTTTTCCTGACAGAATAAGACACATGATACTGCTGGAGAACTCCAGCAACATGATCTCTCTCGTTACATAACCCGATACCCAGTGGGGCATCCAAGGCTCTGTACGTTGAGCTTTATCTGGATACATATAACAGCACCAATGAAAAATGAGATGAGCAAGACGATGCCGATAGAGTCAACTCCCAACTGTGACATCTCTTTAACATAGCGTTTCAGGAACATTCGCATGCGTTCTGGGCGACTAAAGGTGCGCCCCATGAGCATGAGATACTTGCCAAATGTATTCAACCACTTAAAGATAAGCATGATTTTTTATATAGTTTTTATTTGCAAAAATAACTAAAAAATTAGAGATATAAACATGAAAGACAATATTTAACTTGCATCTGCCGAGTTGAAAAGCCCTTTCTTATAAATATTTTATTACTCTAAAATATGTTTATTATAACCTATTCCCATGTTGATAATTCTAAATTGGTACTTTCTTTTTCTACCTTTATTAGTAGGTATGTGCTTTAATTTTCGTAATTTTGCAGCGATTGGATATTCTTTTTCCAATGACAAAATGATGAAAAGCTATGAGCGAGACAGATAATATCGTAGTGCGCCCTGACGGAGAAGGAAGCGTTCTTAGGACAGATAAGCTTGTGAAGCGATACGGAAAACGTACCGTTGCAAATGGTGTGAGTATCAATGTCAGGCAAGGAGAGATTGTTGGACTGCTCGGACCGAATGGTGCCGGCAAGACAACATCCTTCTATATGACCACAGGACTTGTCGTTCCGAACGAAGGACATGTGTATATTGATGACCAGGAGATTACGAATTACCCTGTTTATAAGCGTGCACGTGCTGGTATTGGTTATCTTCCACAGGAGGCAAGTGTCTTCCGTAAGATGAGTGTGGAGGATAATATCATGAGCGTTTTGGAGATGACGAAACTGTCAAAGCAGGAACGTATTGACAAGATGGAGAGCCTTATACGTGAGTTTCGCTTGGAGAAAGTGCGTAAGAATCTCGGTGATAGACTTTCAGGAGGTGAACGCCGGCGTTGTGAGATAGCCCGTTGTTTGGCGATAGACCCAAAGTTTATTATGCTTGATGAGCCGTTTGCAGGTGTCGATCCTATTGCTGTGGAGGATATTCAACATATTGTCTGGCGTTTGAAATTCCGTAATATTGGTATTCTTATCACTGACCATAATGTCCATGAGACGCTGAATATCACGGATCGTGCCTATCTTCTCTTTGAAGGTCGTATCCTTTTCAAAGGTACACCAGAGGAGTTGGCTGCAAACAAGATAGTGAAAGAGAAGTATCTTGGTACGGATTTTGTTCTTCAGAAGAAGGACTTCCAGTTGCTCGACCAAAGAAAGCGAGCACAGGAAGAGGCCAAAGAAGCAGAAGAATAGGAGGTTAAAAAAGCATTTTTCCACCTATATATTATAAGGATGTGCTTTTTTTTGAGTATCTTTGCAATCCAAAGTTGCAAGGGGTTAATGTGCCTTCTTTGCAAATATAAGTAATTGATAAATAATAATAAACATAAATACATAACATCAGAGATGAAAATTTCATTTGAGAATCCCGACAAGGTTAACGGTCTGATGACCCTGACTGTCGAAGAGTCTGACTACAAGGATGAGGTTGAGAAAACCCTTAAGGACTATCGCAAGCGTGCCAATATACCTGGTTTCCGTCAAGGACAGGTACCAATGGGTATGATTAAGCGTCAGTATGGGCCACAGGTTAAGATGGAAGCTATCAACAAGATTCTTGGAGAGAACCTGCAGAAGTACATTACTGACAATAAGATTCAGATGTTGGGACAGCCCATGTCTGCAGAAGGTCAGGAAGCTGTTGATCTGGAAAAGGATGCTCCATACGTATTCAAGTTTGATATTGCTGTAGCTCCAGAGTTCAAAATAGAGCTTAGTGGTAAGAACAAGATTGACTACTATGACATTGCTGTTGATGATAAACTTATCGATCAGCAGGTTGAAATGTTCCAGAGTCGTGCAGGACACTACGACAAAGCTGAGACATATGACCCAGAACAGCGTGACTTGTTGAAGGGTGATCTTCGCGAATTGGATAAGAATGGTAATACTCTTGAGGGTGGTATCACTGTTGAGGGTGCATCATTAATGCCACAGTTTATCAAAGTTGACAAGCAGAAGAAGCTGTTTGATGGTGCAAAGGTTGGTGATATCATTACTTTCAACCCAACTAAGGCTTATCCAGATAACGAGATTGAGGTTTCTTCTTTACTTAAGATTAAGAAAGAAGAGGTGGCTGAACACAAGGGAGATTTCTCTTTCCAGATTACAGAAATATCTCGTTTCGTAAAGGCAGAGAACAATGCTGAGCTCTGGAAGAGTGTTTATGGTGAGGCTGCTGACATCAAAGACGAAGCTGGTTTCCGTAAGGCTATAGCAGAAGGCTTGGCTGAACAGCTGAAGGGTGACTCTGATTATAAGTTTATCCAGGACCTTCGCGCTTATTGTGAGAAAAAGGTTGGCAAGCTAACATTCCCTGATGCTATCTTGAAACGTATCATGTTGGCTAACAACCAAGACAAGGGAGAGGAGTTCGTTGATAAGAATTACGAACAAAGCATCAAAGAACTTACTTGGCATCTCATAAAGGAACAGTTGGCACAGGCACATGGCATCAAGGTTGATGACAATGATGTACGTGAGAGTGCACGCCAGATGGCACGTGCTCAGTTTGCTCAATATGGCATGAATAACGTTCCTGATGATTATCTTAACGGCTATGCTGATGAGATGTTGAAGAAACGTGAGAACATAGACTCATTCGTTGAGGCTGCACTTGACCGTAAATTGGCTGCTACATTGAAGGATGTTGTGAAACTAAACAAGAAGAGTGTAAGCCTTGAAGAGTTTAATAAACTCGTAAATGAATAATATTTTTTAGGAAAAAATATTATTTACTTATATAGAGGTTATCGATTTTTTTCCTTATCTTTGTCTAAGATAAGCTTTGAGAAGCCGCTTTCGTGGCATGCTCTTTGTACTGACGACAATGATTAGGAGGTCGATAACCTCTATTTTTGTCACATTATTATATATAAGAAAGGAAAGACTATGAACGATTTTAGGAAATATGCAACTCAGCATCTTGGGATGAACGGTATGGTACTTGATGATGTCGTAAAATCACAAGCGCAATATCTGAACCCATATATCTTGGAAGAACGTCAGCTGAATGTTACTCAGATGGATGTTTTTTCGCGACTGATGATGGATCGTATTATCTTCCTTGGTACTGCGATAGACGACTATACAGCTAATACTTTGCAGGCTCAATTGCTCTATTTGGATTCAGTTGACCCGGGGAAAGACATCTCTATCTATATAAACTCTCCTGGTGGAAGCGTTACAGCAGGCTTAGGTATCTATGATACGATGCAGTTTATATCCAGCAATGTAGCTACAATCTGTACAGGTATGGCTGCTTCTATGGCAGCAGTATTGCTTGTCTCAGGTCAGGAAGGTAAACGATCAGCCTTGACACACAGCCGTGTGATGATTCATCAGCCGCTCGGTGGTGTTCAGGGACAGGCTTCCGATATTGAAATTGAAGCCCAGGAGATTCTTAAATTTAAGAGAGAACTCTACACAATCATCAGTAAACACTCTCATCAAACATTTGAGAAAGTGTGGAATGACAGTGATCGTAACTATTGGATGAATGCCGAAGAAGCTAAAGCATACGGCATGATTGATGAAATTTTAATAAGAAAAGAAGTAGATAATGCCCCAGAAAAAGTGTAGTTTTTGTGGTAGAAGCGAGAAGGATGTGAAACTCCTTATAACTGGTTTGAATGGTTATATTTGTGAGGATTGTGCTCAACAAGCTTACAATATAGTCATGCAAACAGGTGCTTTGGAACAAGGAAAGAAGGAAGAAGCCTTCGAAATGAAGAAAGTTCCTAAGCCAAAGGAGATAAAAGAGTATCTTGATGAATATATCATAGGACAGGATGAAGCTAAGCGTTACCTGTCTGTATCAGTCTATAATCATTATAAACGTCTGCAACAACCTAAGGATGACGATGGCGTAGAGATAGAGAAGAGCAACATTATTATGGTTGGTTCAACAGGAACTGGTAAGACTTTGCTTGCAAAAACCATAGCAAAACTCCTCGATGTCCCCTTTACTATTGTTGATGCAACGGTATTTACAGAGGCTGGATATGTGGGTGAGGATGTTGAAAGTATTCTCTCTCGTTTGTTACAGGTGGCAGATTATGACGTAGCTGCCGCTGAACGCGGTATTGTTTTCATCGATGAGATTGATAAGATAGCCCGCAAGAGTGACAATCCAAGTATTACACGTGACGTAAGTGGTGAAGGTGTTCAGCAAGGATTACTGAAACTGTTGGAGGGAACCATGGTGAATGTCCCGCCAAAGGGTGGTCGTAAGCATCCTGATCAGGACTATATCCATGTTGATACAAAGAACATTCTCTTCATATGTGGTGGTGCCTTTGATGGCATAGAACGTAAGATTGCACAGCGACTTAACACCCATGTGGTTGGTTATAACTCTGTGCAGAATGTTGCAAAGATAGACAAGAGTGACCTGATGAAGTATGTTTTACCACAAGACTTGAAGTCTTTTGGTTTGATTCCAGAGATAATAGGTCGTCTACCAGTGCTCACTTATCTTAACCCATTGGACCGAGCTGCACTGCGTAAGATTCTTGTTGAACCGAAGAATTCCATTATTAAGCAGTATATAAAGCTGTTCCATATGGATGGAATAGAACTGACTTTCACGGAGAAAGCTCTTGATTACATCGTAGATAAGGCCGTTGAGTATAAGCTTGGGGCTCGTGGCTTGCGCTCAATAGTAGAAGCTGTGATGATGGATGCTATGTTTGATGTTCCATCTCGACGTATCAAGCACTTCGAAGTGACGGATGAATATGTCCGGAAACAGCTTGATAAAGCCCATATTCAGAAAGCAGAAACAAACTAATATCATATCCATACGGTCTGCTTTGGATAGAAATTTCCATTGCAGACTGTATGTTTTTCTATCAAACCGACCAAGGAAAAGAATAGAAACAACTATTAGCATGACAAAAGAAGTCAATCTTACCGAAAAACTAAAACACTATTTTGGCTTTGATAAGTTCAAAGGTGACCAAGAGTCTATTATCCGTAACCTATTAGCAGGGTGTGATACGTTCGTGTTAATGCCAACAGGAGGCGGTAAAAGTCTCTGCTATCAGCTCCCATCTCTTATTATGGACGGTACGGCAATTGTCGTTTCCCCGTTAATAGCATTGATGAAAAACCAGGTGGATGTCATCAATGGTATCAGCGAGGAGGATGGTGTGGCTCATTACTTGAACTCTTCTTTAAAGAAAGCTGAGATAGACAACGTACGTGCCGACATCCTTTCAGGGCGTACTAAATTACTTTATGTTGCTCCAGAGTCACTGAATAAGGAGGAGAATATGGAATTCCTGAAGTCAGTGAAGATAAGTTTTTATGCTATTGATGAGGCACATTGTATCTCAGAGTGGGGACATGACTTCCGCCCAGAGTATCGAAAGATTCGTCATGCCATAGAGACAATAGGGCTGGCGCCAGTCATTGCACTCACTGCAACGGCTACTGATAAGGTGCGAACGGACATCATTCGCAGCTTGGGGATAGAGGATTGTGCAGAGTTTAAGAGCTCTTTTAATCGTCCGAATCTCTATTATGAAGTACGACCAAAGAAGAATGACGATGACACTAACAAGCAAATCATCAAGTTTATCAAGCAACATGCAGGTAAAAGTGGTATCATTTACTGTCTATCTCGGAAGAAAGTAGAAGAATTGGCAGCCATTCTGCAAGCCAATGATATAAAAGCGGCACCTTATCATGCTGGCCTTGACTCTGAAACTCGGTCAAAAACACAGGACGATTTCCTGATGGAAGAGATTGATGTAATTGTTGCAACGATAGCTTTCGGTATGGGAATCGATAAACCAGATGTGCGTTTTGTTATCCATTATGATATCCCGAAAAGCCTTGAAGGTTATTATCAAGAGACGGGACGTGCTGGGCGCGATGGCGAAGAGGGCATTTGTATCGTGTTCTACTCTAAGAATGACCTGAAGAAACTTGAGAAGTTCATGGAGGGAAAGCCGGTCGCTGAGCAGGATATTGGGCGTCAGTTGTTACAGGAAACAGAAGCCTATGCTGAGTCTTCTGTCTGCCGGAGAAAGATGCTTCTTCATTATTTTGGTGAAGAATATGCCAAATGTAATTGTGGCATGTGCGACAATTGTCTTCATCCAAAGACGAAGATAGAGGGCAAGGACTATCTTCTGACGATTCTAAAAGCTGTAAAGGAACTGAAAGAGAACTTCCGTCAGGAGTATGTGATAGACTTTGTAAAGGGTAGAGCTACTGATGATCAGAAGGATCATAAACATGATGAACTGGACGATTTTGGTGCTGGTGAAGATGAAGATCCGAAGATATGGAACCCTGTTGTGCGTCAAGCGCTGCTTGCAGGATACCTAAAGAAGGATGTAGACAACTATGGTCTGCTGAAATTAACAGCCGCTGGGAAGCGCTTTATGAAGTCTCCTGAATCGTTTATGATAGTGATGGACACTGAATTCAAGGATGAAGAGTCTGATGAAGAGCCTATGTCAGGTACGGCAGTGCTTGATCCTACGCTTTTCTCCATGCTGAAAAGTCTTAGAAAGAAGGTTGCACATAAGTTGGATATACCTCCTTATGTCATCTTTCAAGATGTTTCTTTGGAGCAGATGGCAATGATGTACCCTGTCAATGAGCAGGAGTTGCAGAATATACAAGGTGTAGGAGCTGGTAAAGCTAAGCGTTATGGGCGCGAATTCTACGAGCTTATCAAGTCATATTGTGAGGAAAACAATATTGAAAGACCAGAAGAACTGCGCGTTCGGACGGTTGCAAAGAAGTCAATGCAGAAGGTAAAGATCATCCAAAGCATTGACCGGCAGTTGCCACTTGATGATATTGCATCGGCTGAAGGGCTTGATTTTGATGATCTTTTGTACAAGGTTGAAGAGATAGTGTACAGTGGAACAAAGCTGAACATTGATTATTTCCTTGAGGATGTCTATGATGAAGACCAGATAGATGATGTCTATGATTATTTCATGAGTAGTGAAACAGACGATATAGAAGCTGCAATGGAAGATCTTGACGGTGAGTATAGCGAAGAACTTATTCGTCTTGTCCGAATCAAATTCCTGTCAGAAATGGCTAATTAAATAGTTTAAAAGGCACATCTTACATATGAGATGTGCCTTTTATTGTTTGTGTTCTCCTTAGGAAAAGGAGACTTCTTTCTTCTTTTGAAATGACTTTACAATTTTAAAGTGATGCTCTCTTGTTTTTCTTTATATATCTGACTTTTTATGACTTTGTAACTAAGTGATAGTTAATCCGTTATAAATCACGTTTTAAAAGACGCCCTTTTACGTTGCAAAAGGGCGTCTTTTGCGTCTCAAAAGGGCATCTTTTACCATGCAAAAGGTGCCCTTTTAGAATGTAAAAGGATATCTTTTGTTTTCTTGAAGTGAACATTTTTTACAATTGACCATCATTGCTGGCTTGCTCATGTATCGATAAATGGAAAGCAAACTTAAATCTTACAGTATTCTGTCTTTAGTCAATGGATGAATACATGCTTGTTGCTTGTGCCGTTAAATACTTTTAATGGCAGGTGAGAAAAACGGCAAAAAGCCTGTATGTTTGGATTTTAATTAGTAAATTTGCATGCAATAAATTTCTTAATACACTATGTCATCATTTGTTGCAGATAAAATCACGATGGACGGATTGACCTACGATGACGTCCTTTTAATCCCGGCTTATTCTGAAGTTCTGCCTAAAGAGGTAGAGTTGAAAACCAAGTTCTCACGTCACATTGACCTCAATGTGCCTTTTGTTACAGCGGCTATGGACACCGTAACGGAAAGCTCTATGGCGATAGCCATTGCCCGTGAAGGCGGTATTGGTGTGATTCATAAGAACATGACCATCGAAGATCAGGCTCGTAATGTAGCGATTGTGAAGCGAGCAGAGAACGGAATGATCTATGATCCGGTTACTATTCGTCAGGGACGCACGGTAAAAGATGCGCTTGACATGATGGCTGACTATCATATTGGTGGTATTCCCGTTGTTGATGGAGAGAATCATCTGGTTGGTATCGTGACCAATCGTGACCTGCGCTTTGAACGTCGGTTAGACAAACTCATTGATGAGGTGATGACAAAGGATAATCTTGTTACGACTCATCAGCAGACTGATCTTACTGCAGCAGCGCAGATTCTGCAGGAAAACAAGATTGAGAAACTTCCAGTAGTCGACCGTGAGAATCATCTTGTCGGCTTGATTACTTACAAAGATATTACGAAAGCCAAGGATAAACCAATGGCTTGCAAGGACGAGAAGGGCCGTTTGCGTGTGGCAGCTGGCGTTGGTGTGACAGCTGATACCATGGAACGTGCTGAAGCTTTGGTAGCAGCTGGTGTAGATGCCATCGTCATTGATACGGCTCATGGCCATTCCGCAGGTGTGATAGGTAAGCTCCGTGATGTGAAGTCTGCCTTCCCCAACCTTGATGTAGTTGTAGGAAATATAGCTACAGGTGAGGCTGCTAAGTTCCTTGTTGACAATGGTGCTGACGCCGTAAAGGTTGGTATTGGTCCTGGTTCCATCTGTACGACACGCGTCGTTGCAGGTGTTGGCGTACCACAGCTGACTGCTATTTACGATGTTTGTAAAGCGCTTGAGGGGACAGGTGTACCTTTGATAGCTGATGGTGGCTTGCGTTATTCAGGCGATGTTGTCAAAGCTTTGGCAGCAGGAGGTAGCTCGGTGATGATAGGTTCACTTGTTGCTGGTACTGAAGAGTCTCCTGGTGACACCATCATCTTCAATGGACGTAAGTTCAAGAGTTATCGTGGTATGGGCTCGTTAGAGGCTATGGAGCAGAAGAATGGTTCACGTGACCGTTATTTCCAGGGTGATGTCTTTGACGCAAAGAAGCTTGTTCCAGAAGGTATTGCTGGTCGTGTGCCTTACAAAGGAACTGTTCAGGAGGTTATTTATCAGCTGACTGGTGGTCTTCGTTCAGGTATGGGCTATTGCGGTGCAGGCTCTATCGTAGATTTGCACAATGCTAAGTTCACTCGAATCACAAATGCTGGCGTTATGGAGAGTCATCCTCATGACATCACAATCACCAGTGAAGCACCAAACTATTCACGTCCAGAATAATACACGAGTATAAAGATTCGGCCCTCTTCTCTGTCTTATCAGTGGAGAGGGTACGTGCGTTTTAAATGATAACAATGAAAATCAAGGTAATTCTGTCAGTCGCACTGCTCTCCACAACAATGGCTTATGGGCAGTCTGACCCTACTATCATGACAATCAATGGGCGACCAGTGAGTCGTTCGGAATTTGAGTATTCCTATAATAAGAATAACTCTGACGGGGTAATAGATAAAAAGAGTGTGAATGAATATCTTGACCTCTTTATCAATTATAAGCTCAAGGTGCAGGCTGCAATGGATGCGCATCTTGATACATTGAAGTCGTTTAAACAAGAGTTTCTGAATTATCGGGATCAGCAGGTACGCCCAACGATGATCTCTGACGCTGATGTTGAGGCTGAGGCACGCAGACTTTATCGTGAAACGCAGCAGCAAGTGAATGCTAATGGAGGCTTGTGGCGGTGTTCTCATATCCTTATCGGAATGAATCAACGCTCCACTAAGGATGAAGAAGCAGCAGCAAAAGTGTTGGCTGATTCTATCTATACGGCTTTGAAACATGGTGCTGATTTCGCAGTATTGGCTAAGAGATATTCTGCTGATGCGTCCTCTGCTGTTAAGGGTGGCGAACTTCCACCGCTTCAGAAGGGTCAGACTGTGAAGGAGTTTGAGGCTGCAATGCTGTCGTTGAAGCCTGGAGAAATCAGCAGACCGGTGTTAAGTCCGTTTGGATATCATATCATTAAGATGACAGGACATGAAGATTTTCCTCCTTATGATTCGGTTCGTGCAGATATAATGCAGTTCATTGATATGCGTGGATTGCGTGAACAGATTATAGATCAGAAGATAGATTCTCTCGCAAAGCAGGCTGGCAGTGGTGTGACAAAGGAGCAGATACTTAGCAAGAGACTTGCTGATATGGAGGAGAAGGATGCTGATTTGCGTAATCTCATTAAGGAATATCATGACGGTTTACTGATGATTGAGATGAGCAACCGCACCGTCTGGGACAAAGCTGCCAAGGATGAGGCTGGACTTGAGGCTTATTTCAGTAAGCATAAGAAGCAATATAAGTGGTCAGAACCACGTTTTAAGGGTATTGCCTACCATGTACGGAAGCGTGAAGACGTAGCGGCAGTGAAGAATTGTGTGAAGAATCTTCCTTTCAGTAAGTGGGCTGAGGCATTGCGTAAGACGTTCAATGCTGACAGTGTGATACGTATCCGAGTGGAGAAAGGTATCTTCCGTAAGGGTGATAACGCTTATGTAGACCGTGATGTCTTCAAAAAAGACACCACAATAGCACCAATGAAGGATTATCCTATTGATGCAACCTTTGGCAAAAAGATAAAAGCGCCAGAAGGAATGGATGATGTTCGTGGTCTTGTTGTGGCAGATTATCAAGATGAATTGGAGAAGAATTGGGTTGAAGCATTAAGAAAACGATATAAGGTTGTGGTTGATCCGAAAGTGGTTGCCACGGTTAATAAGCACTAAAAGATAATTAACTAAATCGATGAAGATAAGTAAAGGAAAGATAGGACTCCTGCTTGCAGGGACAGTTCTTATGACGATGGGCTTACATGCTGGTGCTTTTCGTGCCAGTGGTCCTGTTGAATTGTCGGACTCAGTACGCTCAGATGCGACGACACAGACAGATCCTCGTAGTGTTGTAGATGAGGTTGTCTGGGTTGTTGGAGACGAACCAATATTGAAATCTGAGGTAGAGATAATGAAGCTTCAGGGTGAAGCTGAAGGAACAAAGTGGGGTGGTGACCCTGATTGCATCATCCCAGAGCAGATAGCAGTGCAGAAACTCTTTCTCCATCAGGCTGCTTTGGATAGTATAGAAGTGACTGAGTCGGAGATAGCACAAGGTATTGACCAACAGATAAACTATTGGATTTCTCTTCCACAGATCGGTTCTAAGGAGAAGCTGGAAGCCTTCCAGCATAAGAGTTTGGCACAGATTCGTCAGGATCTGCATGATGATTACAAGAACAGACAGCTTGTTCAGCGTATGCAGGAGAAGCTTGTAGGTGATATTAAGGTGTCTCCAGCAGAAGTGAGGGAGTACTTTAAGAACCTTCCAGTGGATAGTATCCCTATGATTCCTACTACTGTTGAGGTGGAGATATTGACACAAACACCAAAGGTTGAGCCTGAAGAAGTCAATAGAATCAAGAATCAATTGCGTGATTATACTGATCGTGTGACGAAGGGTGAGACCTCTTTCGCTACGTTGGCACGCTTGTATTCTGAGGATCCAGGCTCTGCTCGACAGGGAGGAGAGCTTGGATATATGGGTCGTGGTATGCTTGATCCTGCCTTTGCAGCCGCAGCTTTCAACCTCACTGACCCTAAAAAGGTTTCAAAAATAGTTGAGAGTGAGTTCGGATACCATATCATTCAGCTTGTTGATAAGCGAGGTGATAAGGTAAATGTCCGTCATATACTTTTGAAACCGCATGTCTCAATGGCTTCTATAGATGCAGCTAAAGAGCGACTTGACTCTATAAACAATGATATAAAAGCTGGAAAATTTACCTTTGAGGATGCTACAGCATATCTTTCTGATGACAAAGACACGAAAAACAACCATGGTTTGATGGTTAATTCATCGGAGAATGTGCGTACATCACGCTTCAAAATGAAGGATCTTCCTTCTGAAGTAGCTCGTGTTGTGGAAGGTCTGAAGGTCGGAGAAGTCTCTGCTCCGTTCCAAATGGTTGATGCAAAGGGTAAGGTTGTTTGTGCAATCGTAAAACTTAAGAGCCGTATTCCAGAACATAGGGCAACGATTACAGAGGATTTCCAGGCAATGAAAGATATAGTTGTGGCTCATCGCCGACAGGAAATGATTCATAATTGGGTGGAAAAGAAGATAAAGGAGACCTACGTAAGAATCAATCCAAGATATCAGAATTGTAAGTTCCAATACGAAGGTTGGGTTAAATGACATTAAAACGGTTATATTTCAATATACTTTGCGGGCATAGAATCATGATAATTACGATTCTATGCCTGCTTGGGCTATGGTTATGTCAACCTGTAAAGGCACAGAATCCAGTTACAGTCAAGGGTGAAAAGTTCTATATTGACCATGCTGATAACCTGCGTCATAACCAGATGGAGATGCCAGATGTACAGATTGCGAAGGGCAATGTGCGCTTTCGTTATAAAGGAATGACGTTACGTTGTGACAGTGCTTACTTCAATGAGAAAGATAAATGGTTCAAAGCGTTTGGCTTGGTACACATGACTCGCCCAGGAGGAGTGACCCTTGATTGTCGCAGAATGCACTATGATGGCTTTGCACAGATGATTCATGTGCGGAAAAATGTGGTAGTTCGGGAGCCTGGAAGGTCTCTTCGTTGTGACAGTCTGGATTATAATATGGCGTCTAAGGTAGCTAATTACTTTGGTGGACGTGGCACATTGGTTTATAATGGAAATACTATTGTGGCTGATCAAGGTGATTATAATACAGATACTCACGATGCAAACTTCTTTGGTAACGTTGTTATGCGTACGCCAAAGTATCGTATCAATACGCCAGAGGCGCATGGTAATACTGCAACAGGACTTGTCCATGTAGTTGGGAAATCGGTCATTCGCACTTCGAAAGGGGAGGTTGTCCATACGAATGATGGAACTTATAACAGCAAAACAGACTACATGGAGCTAAATGGCCGTTCTACTATAACCTCTCCTCGACAAGATGTTGAAGGTGACAACATCATCTATAATAGTGCAACAGGAGATGCAGAAGGACATGGAAGTGTGAAGATTGTTGATAAAGTGAACCACCGTATCATTACAGGAGATAATGTCTTCTATAATGAAAAGACTGGTCATAGTGAGGGACATGGTAATGTTAAGATTGTAGATAATGTAAAACAACGCACTATAACGGGGCGTGATCTTACCTATAACAGTAACACACACGAAGGAACTGGCGAAGGAAATGTTTACTATATAGACCATAAAAGCAAGCATGCCTTCCAAGGTGACTATCTACATTATACTGATTCAGCGGCAATAGCCTTTGGTGGAAACCCTGGACCAGTAGCTAAAGAGTTCTCAAAGGGTGACACTCTCTTCGTACATGCAGATACAATCAGTATGAAAGGGTTTCATATGAATACTCCACGGATGTATCGTGAGATCTATGGAGTGAACAATGTACGTGCCTTTCGTACGGATATACAGGCTGTTTGTGGCTTTCTTGTCTTCAATACAAAGGATTCCTGCATGACAATGTATGATTATCCTATCGTTTGGAGTGGGAATCGTCAGCTGGTAGGTGACTCCATTAAGGCTTATCTGAATGACTCAACGATACGTGATGCATTAGTATATGGGAATGCTTTCTCTATAGAAACGCTTCCAGATAAGAAGCATTATAATCAGATATCATCAAAGATGATGCACGCTTACTTCACTGATGGAGCATTAAGAAGGGTGGATGCTTGGGGAAATGTTGAGGTTATATTCTATCATACCGATAAAGATAGTACGCTAATAGGGCATGATTATACGGAGACGGACACGCTTAGAATGTTCATTTCGCCAGAACGTAAGCTGAAGAAGATATGGATGTCTAAGGCAAATGGTGTCATAAGTCCTATGACACAGATACCTTCTGATAAATTAACGTTACCTCATTTCGAGCTTTTTGATGATGTTCGACCCAAGGATAAGCATGATATCTTCCGGCGGGCAGCACGTAAAACGAGTGCAACAGTTCGTAATGCACAGGTAGCTTTGCCCCCTCGTCAACACGTAGAGTGATCATTTTAGCATATAATATATCGTAATTACGCACAATAATCATGTTTTTTCAATCATCACGCCCACGTCGTTTTCATCATGAATACATGTATGTTGATGAGCGAAAGGAGCTACTAAAGGAACTTGAACGCCGTAACCGACAGGAGACGAGTGGGGAAAGTACAACTCAAGATAGCTATCATGAGCAGATGCAGAAGCGTATTGCGGGAAGTCTACGACCCCGTATTTTGAGGCATCGCAGTATAAGGTACACAGCACTTTGGGTTGCTTTGGCTCTTTCTGCAGGTGTTATTGTTTTGTTTATTATACTGTTTTTTAGTCTAATAGGGTAGATTATGAGTGACATTATACAACTTTTACCTGATAGTGTGGCCAACCAAATTGCTGCAGGAGAGGTCATTCAGCGCCCTGCTTCGGTCGTAAAGGAGTTGGTTGAGAATGCTATTGATGCCGGAGCAAGCAACATTAATGTGATAATCGTTGATGCTGGACGTACCTCTATTCAAGTTATTGACGATGGAAAGGGTATGTCTGAGACTGATGCCCGGCTCTCTTTCGAGCGTCATGCAACGTCAAAGATACGCAAAGCGGATGATCTTTTCTCTCTTCACACGATGGGTTTCCGTGGTGAAGCATTGGCTTCCATCGCTGCGGTGGCACAGATTGACTTAAAAACACGTATGGAAGGAGAGGATTTAGGAACCCAACTAACTATCTCTGGTAGTCGGTTTGTTGGGCAGGAACCGTGTGCTTGTCCTGTAGGAAGTAACTTCACGGTGGAGAATCTCTTCTTTAATGTCCCTGCTCGGCGTAAGTTTCTGAAGTCGAACACAACAGAATTGAATAATATTATCACTGCTTTTGAACGTATAGTATTAGTCTATCCCCAGATATCTTTTACCCTTCATAGCAATGGAACAGAGCTTTTTAATCTACGTTCATGTAGCTATCGCCAGCGCATAGTGGAGGTTTTTGGTAAAAGACTCAACCAAGATCTGCTCCCAATAGGTGTTGATACATCGTTATGTCGTATTCATGGCTTCGTAGGGAAGCCCGAGTCAGCACGTAAGAAGGTACTGCAGCAGTACTTCTTCGTCAACGAACGCTATATGAAGCATGCCTATTTTCATAAGGCAGTCATGACAGCATTCGACAGACTCATACCTCAGGGAGAGCAAATTCCGTACTTTCTGTATTTTGAAGTCCCTGCTGAGAACATTGATGTGAACATACATCCAACGAAAACAGAGATAAAATTCGAGAATGAACAGGCTATTTGGCAGATTCTACTAGCATCGGTGAAGGAGGCTGTGGGTAAGTTTAATGATGTTCCTTCCATTGATTTTGATACAGAAGGGAAGCCTGATATCCCTGTTTTCAACCTAATGGGAGTACGTCTGCGCCGAAAATAAGTTTCAACCCACAGTATAATCCTTTTAAACAGTCGTCTCAGCCACAAAGAACAACTAATACTGAAAGCTGGGAAAGCCTTTATGCAGGGTTGGATACCAACACAGAAACACCTCAGACAGACCTCTTTGGACAGGAGGATACGCCTATTGGTAATGTTGATAATGGAGAAACAATTATCTCATCAGTAGCAACTGCGCCTGATGCAACGGCTATGATAGAGGACAAATCGCCTACACATTATCAATATAAGGGTAGTTATATCATGACAGCAGTCAAGTCTGGACTGATGATTATCAATCAACATCGCGCGCACGTACGTATATTATATGAGGCATATCTTCGTCAGTTGTCCGAACATAAGGTACATTCGCAGAAGGTTCTCTTCCCAGAAATGGTCCAATTCTCGGTCTCAGACTCTGTCATCCTTGATCATATCTTACCTGAAATGACGGAGATGGGCTTCCAACTCGACAACCTTGGGGGAGGAAGTTACGCTGTTAATGGTGTACCTGCAGGTATTGAAGGACTCAATGCAGTAACACTTATTACTGATATGGTTGCTGCTGCCATAGAAAGTGGTACGCATGTGAAGGAAGAGATAGACCATGTGTTGGCGCTTAGCCTTGCTCGTAATGCGGCAATCCCGCAAGGACAAGTGCTGAGTAATAGTGAAATGGAGAGTATTGTCAATGAACTTTTTGCGTGCAGTAATGTTAATTATACGCCTTCTGGTACTCCTATTATTGCCATTATGCAACAACATGACATTGAACATCTCTTTGATAGTTGACAACTGATAGTGAAAGGCTTATCTAAACCATTTATAATTCTTTTGTTATCTACGTTAAATAAGCTGTATTTTATTGAAAAAAAAGACCACATTAAAATATAATTGTTATCTTTGCGACCGTTTTTAATAAGGTGAAATGCCGTTAACGACGGTGTCTTAATACAAACAATTTGAGTTAGTTAAACAAATAAAGTTATGAAAAAATTATTAGTTGTATTGGCATTAGCTGGTGTTTCTATGACCACTTTTGCACAGGACGACGCTCTTACAGAGAAGTATAGTGTCGCAACAAACTCTTTCTGGAGCAATTGGTTCATCCAGATTGGTGCAGATTGGAATGCTTGGTATTCTGATCAGGAGCATGGTCGCAATGAGGCATCAAGCCCATTGAAGCGTTTCCGTGCTAACCCTGGTGCTTCATTTGCTATCGGTAAGTGGTTCACACCAGGTATTGGTCTTCGTACAAAGGTACAGGGTATCTGGGGAAAACGTGTCGGTGACACAGACAATCATGCGTCTCGTCTCGATAATGGAAACAAGTATTGGATTGCTCAAGAGCAGGTAATGTTCAATCTTAGTAACCTTCTTTGTGGTTACAATGAGAACCGTGTATGGAATGTTATCCCATTTATCGGTGCAGGTGTTGGTCGTTCAATGTCTAAAGACAAGTATGCAACAGGCTTGAGCGCAGGTATTCAGTCTTCTTGGAAGCTCTGCAAGAACCTTGGTGTATACCTTGAGGCTGGTTGGAATCGCTACGAAGCAGGACTTGATGGCTTCGACAGCAAGAACGATAGAGGCTTCTGGGAGTCTCATGACAATAACCTCTACGCTGAGGTTGGTCTGAACTTTAACCTTGGAAAGGCTACATGGAGCAAGACACCAGATGTTGAAGCTATCAACGCACAGCACCAAGCAGCTCTCGATGCATTGAATGCTAAGCTTCGTGATTCCGAAGCTGAGAATGCTCGTTTGCGTGAAGAACTGGCTAATCAGAAGCCTGCAGAGACTCCATCTGAGTCTGTTAAGCAGTTGGTTAATACTCCTGTTTCTGTATTCTTCAACATCAACAAGTCTACAATCGCTTCTCAGAAGGATCTCGTAAACGTACAGGCTCTTGCTAAGTATGCTAAGGACAACAACAACAATCTCCTCGTTACTGGTTATGCTGATAGTGCTACTGGTACTGCTGCTTACAACCAGAAGCTCTCTGAGCGTCGTGCTGCTACTGTTGCTAACGAGCTTGTTAAGATGGGTGTTGAGAACAATAAGATTTCTACTGTTGGTAAGGGTGGTGTTGAGACATTGTCTCCTATCTCTTTCAACCGTCGTGCTACAGTTCAGGTTGCTGAGTAATCAGCTGGCTCAACAGTCGACAAAATATATAAAAGGTGCTTCCTGTTTGGGAAGCACCTTTTATTGTTTCTGGTGTTTAAGACTCTGCTGCGTGATAGGATGAGCGCACAAGCGGACCGCTGACAACGTGCTTGAATCCCTTTGCTAACGCTATGCGCTTATATTCAGCAAACTGTTCTGGGGTGATATAAGCCATTACGGGCAAATGATGTGCTGTGGGTTGCAAGTATTGTCCCAGTGTTAATCGTTTGCAACCAGTGGCAAGTATGTCATCCATTGTCTCAAGAATCTCTTCGTGTGTCTCCCCCAGTCCTAACATGAAGCCCGTCTTTGCCGTAATACCACATCGGGTAATCTCTCTGAGAACATCAAGGTACGGTCATATTTTGCTACGGATCGAACCGTAGGCGTCAGTCTTCTGACGGTCTCCATATTGTGTCCTGCTACGTGTGGGTGTGTCTCCATGACTTTATGAATAAGCTCTGCACGTCCCATAAAGTCGGGAATGAGCAGTTCAATCTTTGTTTCTGGGTTCTCTTTACGTATGGCTTCAATCGTCTTTATCCAATGTTCAGCACCGTAATCGGGCAGATCATCACGGTCAACGGATGTGATAACGGCATAACGCAGGGCAAGTGCCTTGATGGATTCAGCCACACGTTGTGGTTCTTTCTCATCAAGTCGTCTAGGTTTTCCGCTCAATGTGTTGCAGAAACGGCACTTCCTGGTGCATATATCACCGCCAATCATCAGTGTTGCAGTACGTGCCATCCAGCATTCTGCACGGTTTGGACATAGTCCGCTGGTGCAAATGGTATTCATATGGTGCTTGGCAAGGATACCAGCAGTCTCTCCTGTCGACTTCTTCGACGTCAGATCAATCTTCAACCATTCGGGTTTCATGACGTGAGGTTCACACCCAAAGAGCAGGCGGAGCAGCTGGCGTGCTTGCAATCCACGTATGATTGTCGACAAATCAATGTCTTTCAAAACTTCACTGACGCTTTCTCTTGTGAATTCTTTTCCTTTTAGAGGCTTCAGAAGATCATGGTCAATGTCGCCCAAAAGGAAGTAATCACCTGCCATATCAATACCACTGATGACGTTGTTCTTCAGTTCTATGCGTGCTTCAATGGTGCCGACACCCTCAAAACGGTGCTTCCTTACTACAGAATACTTTGGGTTTTTGCCGTAGACAAAATCATGTGAAGCCAATTCCTTCTCTATTTCGGAAATGTTTCTCATGTCTTCTTCGGTGAGTTCCAAGGTTTCATTACCACACATCTCTTGTCTTACGTAATCCATAAAGGCAATGATGTCAATCTGAGTGTGCTGTGCAATGTTTGTCACACGTTGTCTTACGGATTCTATTCCTTTGCTTTGCAGCTTCTCCTTTGAGGGTGTAAGCGCATGTGATAAATGGTCTAACTGTGTATCGAAGAGGACAGAATTATGCAATACACTGCGATTCGTAAGCTGATAAAAGGCACATCCTGACACCTTAGCGCCATCAAGAATAATATCATTTCTGCCAGATAATTCAGCATTGATGTGCAGACTATGCAGGATATCTGCCATGCGTTGCATGTATTGTACGAATGCTTCGTTGGCATTAGAGGTGCGGGAAATGTAAGAAAACTGGATACATCCTGTGTCTGCATAGATACATCCACCGCCGCTCTTGCGCCTGAAGATATCTATGTTTTGCTCATGACAGTAATCAGTATTCACTTCATTCTCAATGAGTTGGTTGCGCCCTAGCATGACTGTTGGGTTCACTCTCCACCCCATAAAGTAGTCATCGTCGTTGTAACGTCGTGCCACATACTCTTCTATTGCAAAGTAGAAGGGCAACTGACGGATGCTTCCAGCATCTGGAATTAGTATATATTTCATAGTTGGTATCGATTGTTTATGTTCACAAATGTACAAATAAAATCCTGAAAGCAATAAGTCTTTGGCTTTTATTTACGCTCTTTTCCGATTTTTCTCGTGTTGATAAATTACTGAATTGTGGCTTTCTTCTTGGCATGATAACGGCAGGTTGTGATGAGGGGATTGTCTTTCTGTTAGACAGTTGGTAGGACGTCATGTTTTGTTCTCTCATGGATTGTCTGTCATTTGATGATTGTATATGACTGTTGAAATAATATTACAATAAAGAAGGTCTTATGAATGAGTTTTTCAACAAATATGTTGTTTTAGTGACTTTGTAATCATCAGACAATCAGATGGTTATATTTCAGAAAGTGAAAGGGCGTCTTTTGCAATGTAAAAGACGCCCTTTTGAAGTGTAAAAGATGCCCTTTTACCATGCAAAAGGTGCCCTTTTACAACGTAAAAGAGCGTCTTTCAAAAGTGGAATGTGATTTTCCTTTACATAATACTCAGCTTAATACCTTTTGCGAAGAGGAATGTTTAAGCTGTATCTGATTATAAACCGCCAGTTTCCACCCAAACTCTGATTCTTCAATAAGAATCCTCTGAAGGTTATGTCAACCGTTAAAAAATATAAATAATAATGCTTCACGTTATACTTTTTCCGTATATTTGTAGTCTTAAAGATGTATTTTTAAGTATAAAATCAATAATAATGAAGAAACAAATATTTGCAGTTTCCATGACGGTTCTGCTCGCAACGGGTGTCGCTTTTGCAGCTATACAGCAAGGGCAAGTAATGTATAAGCAAGCTGATGGTACGTATGTGGTTAACACAACCAGTCTTACTCCGAATGTGAAAGGCTTTAAAGGTGCAACACCTTTGGAAGTTTACATTAAGAATAACAAAGTAGTAAAGGTTGAGGCATTGCCTAATCGTGAGAGTCCAAAGTTCTTTGATCGTGTTAAACAGGTACTCTTACCAAAGTTTAATGGGATGAAAGTGGCTAAGGCAGCCAAGGCACAGACGGTTGATGGTGCTACTGGTGCAACCTATTCATCACGTGCTGTGAAAGAAAATGTGGCAGCTGCTGTGGCTTACTATAAGAAGAATAAGTAGGAAACAGATGCCTCTTATAAAACAATCAGCCCCTCCTTATGCAGGAGGGGCTGATTGTTATCTCTTAAATTGTTCGATACTTAAACCGCCGTCAGTAAGTTTTTCCAGCTCCGGAACAATCCGAGTGAAGTGCTCTGAGGCTGCATGACGTTTCAGAAGTTCGGCATTCTCCCAACTCTCACAGAACATGTAAACACCTGGTTGGGTAGTACTTTCAAAGAGATCGTAACCCTTGTTACCCTCATCTTTGCGCGAACTTTCAACAAGTTCATCCGTAAGTGCCTTTACCTGTGCGGTAGTAACACCTGCTTTTACCTTGAAAAATGCATTTAATCTTATCATAATTCTCTATTATTACTTAATGTTTCCTACCTTAATAAGGTATTCTCCAATCTGTATTGCATTAAGTGCTGCACCCTTACGTATCTGGTCACCAGTAAGCCAAAGCGTACTACCATTGTCATCTGCAAGGTCTTTGCGGATACGACCAACGAAGACATCGTCCTTACCTGCACTCTCAAGAGGCATTGGATAGACATAATTCTGTGGGTCATCAACAAGAGTTACACCAGGAGCAGACTTCAAAGCGTCACGTATTTCAGCAACTGACAATGGGCGTTCTGTCTCAAACCATACTGCTTCAGAGTGGCTGCGGAGTGATGAAACGCGAACACAGGTAGCTGATGTACGTACGTCCGAATGCATGATCTTACGTGTCTCGTTGAACATCTTCACCTCTTCCTTCGTGTAATCGTTATCCATCATCTTGTCAATCTGTGGGATGACGTTATATGCAAGCTGATGTGGGAACTTGTTGATGGTCTTTACTTCGCCTGTCTCCACAAGTTCTTTATATTGTTGTATCAACTCTTCCATGGCTGCAGCACCTGCACCTGAAGCACTCTGATAGCTGCTGATGTGAATCTTTTTGATATGGCTGAGCTTCTCAATAGGGTTCAACACGACAACCATCATAATGGTTGTACAGTTAGGATTGGCAATGATGCCACGTGGGCGAACCAATGCATCCTCAGCGTTTATCTCTGGAACAACCAATGGGACATCATCATCCTGACGGAATTGGCTGGAGTTGTCGATCATCACAGCACCATATTTGGTGATAGTCTCCGCAAATTCTGCTGATGTACCACCACCTGCACTGGTGAAAGCAATGTCAACACCCTTGAAATCATCATTGTGTTGAAGTAGCTTCACTTCATATTCCTTACCTTTGAAGGTGTACTTTCGACCTGCTGAACGGGTTGAACCGAATAACACCAAGTCATCCAAAGGGAAGTTTCTTTCATCCAAGAGGCGCAGGAGTTCTTGTCCTACAGCACCACTGGCACCAACAATTGCTACTTTCATAAGTTCTTTCTTTTATTGTTTAATATACCTTTCGTCTGCAAAATTACTACTTTTCTTGTAATATAGGCAACATATTGTCATTCTATTTTGTTCTTTTATGAGCTTTGTTTGCTTCTTTTCAACTTCTTTTGTAACTATGAGTTTTATTTCATACGCTCATACAATGGGGGAGAAGTAACGAACAAGAGACGAGGATTTGACGGATTCCACCTATGTGAAAGACTATTTAATGCAGGATTTTTTATTCTTTATAAGCTATGAATACATACGAATATGGACTGTTGCAAAACTTTTTTCGTAACTTTGCATACAACATTATTAATAGACATTCATGTTCAATTTATCCCAGTATTTCCCGATAACCGACCCGACATTGATATTTTTCGTTGTTCTGTTGATGATTCTTCTTTCACCAATCATCATGGGGCGACTGCGTATTCCACATATTATTGGAATGGTGTTGGCTGGTGTTATCGTTGGTAAGTATGGGTTGAACATATTGGAGCGCGATGCTTCTTTCGAACTTTTTGGACGTGTCGGACTCTATTATATAATGTTCTTAGCGGGTCTTGAGATGGACATGGAAGGCTTGAAGAAGAACCGAACACGTGTTATTGTATTCGGTTTACTAACCTTTCTTGTTCCGTTTGCCATGACTTATTTTATGGGTGTGAGTCTGTTAAGTTATACTCCGTTAGCAGCTTTGCTCCTTTCTGCCATCATGGCTTCTAACACTCTCATTGCTTATCCTATCGTTGGACGTTATGGATTGACACGACATACAAGCTCAACATTGAGTGTCGGGTCTTCTATGATGGCGCTCTTCATGGCACTGATCGTCATGGCGTCTATCGTCAACTCTTTCCAAGGAGGAGCCGGAATAGGCTTTTGGGTGTTGTTTGTTGTGAAGTTCTTTGTTTATAGCATAGGGCTTATTCTTGTTATTCCACGCCTCACACGTTGGTTCTTGCGTCGTTATTCGGATGCTGTTATGCAGTTTATCTTTATCTTGGCAGTAGTGTTTCTCTCTGCTGCTTTGTCGGATGCTGTAGGCTTAGAGGGCATCTTTGGTGCTTTCCTCTCTGGTCTTATACTGAACCGTTTCATCCCAAGGGTATCTCCATTGATGAACCGTATCGAGTTTACAGGTAATGCATTGTTCATTCCTTACTTCCTGATTGGTGTGGGAATGTTGATCAATGTTCGTCTGTTGTTTCAAGGAACTCATATACTTTGGGTCGTCTTCTGCCTTGTCTTGTTTGGTACTTTAGGTAAGGCGGTAGCTGCTTATTTGGCTGCAGGGGTGTTCCGTATGCCCCGTTTGGCTGGGCATATGATGTTCGGGTTGACCAGTGCACATGCAGCAGGAGCTATTGCTATGGTGATGGTAGGCAGGCGTTTGGAGATCTCTCCGGGTGTTTATCTCTTTGGTGATGAGGTGCTGAATGGTATTGTTATCATGATTCTCTTCACTTGTGTTATCTCAACAGTAGTCACAGAATGGGCTGCACAACGACTCCGATTAAAGGAAAAGAAAGAACCAGAGTTGGTAAAGACCGTTAATGATGAGAAGATTCTTATCCCTGTAAAGTACCCGGAATATGCTGATAACTTGGTGTCTATGGCAACAATGATGCGTAATCCGAAGCTGAAACGTGAGTTGGTTGCATTGAATGTTGTGTATGATGATGTTAATATGCGGCATAATCAAGCGGAAGGACAACGACTCTTGGAGCATTTACAGCACCTTGCAAGTGCTTCAGATGTGCCCATGACGACGCAGGTTCGTATTGCTGCTAATATCGCTAATGGTATCAAACATGCCTTTAAAGAGTTCCAGGCTTCAGAGATTCTGATGGGATTACATTTCCATCATAATATCAGTAAAGGTTTCTGGGGTGAGTTTACACGCAGTCTTTATAATGGGTTGAGTCGTCAGATTATCATCACTCGTATCATGCAACCTCTGAATACTGTGCGTAGGATACAGGTTATTGTACCTTCCCGAGCAGAGTTTGAGCCGGGGTTCTACCGTTGGTTGGAGCGCTTGGCACGTATGACAGAGAATCTAGAATGTAGGATAATCTTCCATGGAAGGAAGGATACGCTGCAACTGATCAATGAATATATCCATAATAACTTTGCCAGTGTCAGAGCGGAATATGTACCAATGAAGCATTGGAATGAGTTACCCGACCTTGCAACAAAGGTCAGTAAGGATCATCTCTTTGTTATTGTTACGGCTCGTAAGGTACAATCTCTTATAAAAGTGCGATGGAACGACTGCCTGATGAGGTGAATAGATACTTTAAAGGTAAGACTTTGATGATTATTTTCCCTGATCAATATGGCAATGAAATGGATGATATGACGTTCGCCCAGCCACAGCATACGGAGGAACGCAGTGCTTATGAAGCTGTGAGGGAGTGGATTCATAATAAGGTGTAGGTATCTATGGACTTGATGATGGCTATTACAAAATCGGCTTCATGGGTTTAATATAAAACAAGACTATGATAGATATTAAGAATATAACCAAGAGTTTCGGTTCACTTCAGGTGCTGAAGGGTATCGACTTGCATATTAATAAAGGTGAAGTGGTGAGTATTGTCGGCCCTTCTGGTGCTGGTAAGACCACTTTATTACAGATTATCGGTACGTTGGACAAGCCTGATGATGGCTCTGTTATCGTAGATGGTGTTGACGTTGGGCGTCTTTCAACGGGGAAGTTGAGCGACTTTCGTAACCAACATCTCGGCTTTGTCTTCCAGTTTCATCAGCTCTTACCAGAGTTCACTGCCCTTGAGAACATCATGATTCCAGCTTATATTGCAGGTAAGAATACGAAGGAAGCACGTCAGAGAGCTGAGGAACTATTAGAGTTTATGGGCTTAAGTGACCGTTCAAGTCATAAGCCAAACGAACTATCAGGTGGTGAAAAGCAACGTGTAGCAGTAGCTCGAGCATTGGTAAACAATCCTGCTGTCATCCTTGCAGACGAGCCTTCAGGTAGCTTGGACACAAAGAACAAACAAGAGTTGCATCAACTCTTCTTCGATTTACGTGATAAGTTCGGTCAGACTTTCGTCATTGTTACACACGATGAGGGGCTCGCACACATCACAGATAGAACAATACATCTTAAAGATGGTATGATAGAAAGCCTCCCCCAACCCCTCCGAAAGGAGGGGAGTGCTACTGTCGAAATAGAGAATGAATAGGTTCTTAGAATGATAAGTCTGTTACTTAGGCATGTTGTTCCTATGTTACTCTGTCTTATAAGAGATTATCTTGTCTTCAACTATAAAGGGTTATTATGTCTAAAATAAAGCTTGGAGCATATAACACGCTCACGGTATTAAAGGTTGCCTTACGTGAAGGCAATGGTGAACCATTTGGTCTTTACCTCGATGGAGGACCAGAAGGTGAGATTCTTATGCCTCAGAAATATGTACCAGAAGGTACAGAGATCGGTGATGAGATAGAAGTGTTTGTCTATCTTGACCAAGAGGAACGTCCTATTGCGACCACAGAAGAACCCTTAGCACAGGTGGGTGATTTTGCTTATTTGGAGTGTTCGTGGGTCAATGAGTATGGTGCATTTCTCTCTTGGGGTGTGATGAAAGACCTCTTCTGTCCTTTCCGTGAACAGAAGAAGCGTATGGTAATGGGTAACTCATATATTGTGCATATCCATTTGGATGAGGATAGTTATCGCCTTGTGGCATCTGCTAAGGTGGAACATTACCTTGACGAGCATCGACCACGTGATTATAAGCATGGGCAGGAGGTTGATCTTCTCGTATGGCAGAAGACAGATCTTGGCTTTAAGGTGATTGTTGATAACCAGTATCCTGGTCTTATCTATGAAGATCAGGTGTTCCAATATGTTCATACTGGCAACCGATTGAAGGGTTATATATCTACAGTTCGCCCTGATGGAAAGATTGATTGTACGCTTCAACCTACTGGGCAGCAGCATACAGAGGACTTTGCTGAGGTGCTTCTCCAGTATCTCCGTGAGCATAATGGTATCTGCGACCTTGGTGATAAGAGTGAGGCAGAAGATATCAAACGTCGTTTCCAAGTGTCGAAGAAGGTTTATAAGCGGGCTATTGGCGACCTTTACAAGCGCCGACTCATCACCGTTGAACCATTGTCTATACGTTTAGTCAACGAGAAATGATTCTTCTAACTCGCTTTTTTGTCGTATCTTTGCAGTTTAAAAGTCGTATCTTTGCAGTTCAAAAAAGGATAATAAAATATAATGCAGAATCAATTTTCAAGAACACAACTCCTCCTTGGTAAGCCAGCTATTGATACCTTGAATGGTAGTCGAGTGGCTGTCTTTGGTGTTGGAGGCGTCGGAGGTTATGTTGTGGAGGTATTGGCACGCAGTGGCGTGGGGGCTATTGATGTTATTGATGACGACCGTGTCTGTCTTACGAACGTCAACCGACAGCTTCTTGCAACCACTCGGACAGTGGGAAAACACAAGGTGGACGTGGCAGAAGAGCGTATTCATACCATCAATCCTCGTTGTATCGTACGGAAATATCAAACCTTCTATTTACCCGACAATGCTGACCAATTCGACTTCTCACACTATGACTATGTCGTTGATTGCATCGATACTGTAACGGCAAAGCTTGATCTCATCTATCGTTGTCATGAGTTGAACATCCCATTGCTTTCTTGTATGGGTGCAGCTTATAAGCTGGATGCTACGCAATTCCGTGTTACTGACATCTTCAAGACAATCAACGACCCACTGGCAAAGGTGATTCGTAAGAAACTTCGTAAGACAAAGATTAAGCATCTGAAGGTGGTGTACAGTCCAGAAGAACCGCTTGAGAGTATAGAACAGCCTGAAATCTCTTGTCGTTTCCACTGTATCTGCCCTGATAAAGATATGCGTAAGTGTACCGATCGTCACACAATCCCCAGTTCTAATGCGTGGGTTCCTGCTGCTGCAGGGCTAATAGCAGGTGGAGAAGCAGTGAAAGATCTTGTCAATATAGCCCATACTATGCGTATTCGTCCTGAAGAAGAAGCTACAAGTGAGCCTGCACGTATCGCTCGTGAGCGTGCTGCAAAGATGCTGGAGGAGCACAAACGGCTCAAAGCAGAGAAGGTTGCGGAGAATAAGTAATGATTTATATTTTATTATTAAGGAGAATAAGCCTTTCTGTCATCGTTGAAAAGACATAATCCTAAGACTATATAAGAAACTAAAAGGGTATTTGGTGATGTTTCAATCTCCAAATACCCTTTTGTAGTTTATGCTATTTAACTTCAAATTGTATTACGAGTTTACTCGTAAACGAAGGTGAAGTCTTTCTTTGCCGTTAGCGTATTGCCAACAAAACAAGTCTTATGAGCGATATGCTCAAACTTTTTACGTTGTTTATCGTCAAATGAAGCCTTCAGGTGGAAGGTGATTGGAATACGTGTAACAGCGAAAGCCTCCATATCTTCTTCTATCTGACCTACCTCAGCATAGCAACCTGAAAAATCTACTCCACCACGTTCTGCCTGTAGTCCCATCATGGTCAGAGCACATGCTGCCAGTGCATTGCCTAATAACTCAACAGGATTCTGATTCTCACCTAATCCTCCTACTGCTTTACCAGCATCTGTCTTTATGGTTATTGCAGACCTAACATGCGTTGCTTCAACACGTCCTTTCCCTTGATAAACTGCTTTTGTAACTGTCATAATTATAATTTTTAGAATTAGTAATAATACTTTAGTTGGCTAATAATGGTTATATGTTCTCTACAAAGATAATAAAAGAAAATAGATAAAACAAAGATAGTATTTATAATCTAAGTACCCTAGTTATTTTTTATTTAGTTTGCTGTCACTTTTAACATTTTCTGCATAAGGCTTATTATCAGTGGTTTGTAGTCAATATTAGAGTGACAGAAATGACAGGAAAGTTTAAAATAGAACAGAATAGCAGAATTTCTTTGCGTGGTTCTTTTTCTGAGTAAAAGTCTGTCTGAAACACTCATTAACGCTCCTTTCATGTTAATTTTCAATTAGGTAATAAGTTTTCTGCCTTTAATATTGTAGAACTTCGATGATATTTTTCTTCCATGATACAAAGGAAAGAAAAATATATTAATTAAGAAAATTTCCCCACCTTTTTTCTACTGAGCTGCTAACTATGCTATTGAGTGGCAAATGCTGCACGATATCAAGGGGTAAGAGCATAGTCGGCATTCTGCTTCATATGTGCTTAGTCTTAGAGTTTTTGTCTTGAACAAAGATGAATTTGGCAAGCGCGGCACTTTTTTTAGGCTCTGTACGAGAAAAGAGGACATATGATGTCTTCTATATCCTAAAGCTAAAAATAGATATAGGAAGAGAAACTGAGGTAAAAAAGTCACAATAGACTTCTTAAACAGTATAAAGGCTGCAAGCTGAGTTAAACTCTAACTTCTATTTTTATCAGGCTATAAATAAATAGGATTAATGTGAAAGATAAAGTTATGCACATTATCATTGTATTCCCATTAAAAATATCTATCAAACGGTCGTCATTCGGGAAAAATTGGATAAGAATCATAATTATCGAATTATTGATTGAATGCAAAATAACGGAAGGCCAAACACTCTTCAGTTTAAAATATATCCACCCGTAAAGAATCCCTGACAAAAAGGAATATGAAATTTGTGCTGGATTAACATGCATTACACCAAATACTGCGGCGGAGATTAGTATTGCCAGCCAAGGTCTGCCTTTGTTCCCTTTCAAAATCATTCTCTCAAGTGACCCTCTTAAGACAAATTCTTCAACAAAAGGACCAACTATACAAATGGCTAAAGAACCGAAATAAGAAGTGTTACTTATTTTAGAGATAACTTCACTATCGAAGTCTGGAAGTGGAAACAAATCACTGATAAAATAGTTCCACATTGGGAAGCATATTGCAAGGATGAGAACATAAAGTAATATGTCCCTACCAAAATAATGGCGTGAAAATTTTCTGTATCTAAAATGATGACGTAAACGATAAACTATAAACAGAAATAATAAGAAATTTCCAATAACTAAAGACAAAGATATAGTGGTATCAATTATATCCTTAATAGGTTTGGTAAAAGGATATATCAATTGAACTATCAGAACGCAACATATGCTTAATAAAGGTACTGCCAATTGCGTAAATGCAATGAACATAAATAAATATTCAAATCCTATTTTAGAGAATTTATTCATATTAATTTATTATAATTGGTTATAAGGGCAGGCTGTCTCTGAACTTTACCAAACGTACTATCTTACCTTAATTGAGGAAAGATGAAGGCCAAACTTGAGTATGCTTTCTTTTGGCGTCACAAAGTTACAACTATAAATTTGAACAGCCAAACATCTAGAAACCTAACTCTACATAAATATCAGTCAATTTCATCATTCTGATCACTCCACAATTTACGATAGTCTTCAGAAGTCTTAAGCAATTCCTGATGAGTACCCTCAGCTACTACCTTGTCTTTTGCCAAGAGGATGATATGCTTGGCATCCATGATTGTACTAAAGCGGTGTGCGATTGATATGACAGTCTTACCCAGAGAAGCTAGTTTGGCTATCATCCTCTTCACATATCTCTCTGACATCGTATCAAGGGAAGATTTAGTACAATAAAATGCATTATACGTGTTTTAACATTGTAGTTTTCTCAGAATCTATTTGGTTGGATAATATTCTTTTACATTATACGTTAGTTTGGGTTATGTTCGATATGCAAAAGGTCCAGACTGTCCTGATCTTTCCATATAACAACCAAAGTTCTGTATAATCTTTATGCAATTAGCTTGCTTTTGTCTATGATTTCAATGTCATTGTTGGCTTTTTGAGCATTAGTTGATACGAAATGCGTGCAGAGATAAGATTAGTTACAAAGTTGCCAGAACTTCTGCGTCCTGTATGTTCTCTATATGACATATATTCTTAAGTTATTATTCATAGTTTCAACAGTAGACCTTTTGCGTAGCATAATCCTGTCCTGTAATAGAAAAAGATACTTCTTCATTTTTTTGTGTAGTTTTGTTATCATATCTATATCACATTAATTAAGAGTGCTTGAAACAGGCTTTGTGATATATATGCTTTTCTCTGTAAAGAGCTTGACGAAGAATTTCTTCGTGAAGTGTTTGTCTTTCAATGGGTATCTACCATCTGTGTTTCAAAGCGTAACATCCATTGAATTATTTCTCCTTTCTCGTTAATATTGGGGTTTCCATGCTTTTACCTCAGTGCTAACGCCCAGCACATATGGTGCTGGGCGTTAGCACTAATTGTGCTGAGGCTTAGCTCTTACCAATATTTTGTAAGTAGCGTGTCAAACAACGTGAAAAGCCTATGTTGTTTTGCGATAAATGGGTGAGACCTATTTCTTGCAATTAGTCAAACCAATCTGATTCGGGAAGTTATTTCCGACTTATCTTCCCTATAACATCTGAATCAGTACTGTGGAAGTTTATTTTGTTGAGAATAAATTTGCTGTCACTTCTATCACCCTAAATAACAGTATAAGTACTTAGCATACTGTATTTTAGGATGAAATGTTAAAATGACAGCAAATGAATTTAAAACTTATATTGTGATTAGGGAAATCAATGGGTTAGGATACAACCTATTTTTGTGTTGTGGAGAAAGTCGTAACTATTCAGCAATAGCTCATAGGGTATACCACTGTATTATCCTATTAAGACAAGATAATACATAGTGCACTGAGTTGTGATTGATTATTTTTCCAGGTGTTATCGGCAATGGAGTGTATGGCAAAGAAGGCATCGCCATTGTCGAATCCAAACGTACCCGATATTTTCTGTTTGATTTTCAGTTTCCTTATCCCTCTTTCGTTGGCTTTGTTATCAGAGGAATCATTGGGCTTTCAAGGAAGTTGAAGATATAATCTCGGCATTTGCAGGCCCCCTTTCACAGTTTCTCGAAGTTATCCTTCAGGTGCGTCAAGTTCACTTTCAGTAGCTCAACAAGTTCGTCAAGCCACGTTTGCTTGTTTATAGTTTCGCTTGGTCGTGCGTTTCTTCGTGTATGACCTTCCGCAGCAGGTCTGCAACTTGCTTCGACCATTCCTGCTCCTTGTCCAGTTCTGTCAGGTACTTTCTTTAAAGTATAACCTAACCTTAGTTTGCAATAACTCTGATCCAACGATGGACGGAGATTTGGAGAGAATGGATTGCTGAATAGTTACTATTTTAATCAAAAAAGATAAAAGATAGAATAAATTTTATACCTTTGCAGACGTGACCTGCAGGGATCACTTTTAGATTAGCAAAGAGGCCACATATCGACTCGCGCGCATATTTTAAGTCACTTTTTGGAGTGAAAAACTTTAGTAAATAATAATCAATTACTATCAGCGTATGGTCTTAGCTTTACTATCAGCGTATGGTCTTAGCTTTTTCGCCATAGCGGAAATTAATACAACATGAAAAAAAATATTGAAACTGTTAACTTAACAAAGTGTAGTAACACTATCATGGCTGATGAAATTGTATCGAAATTGGCCGAAGAAGGCATAAGCTCATCGCTCCATGATGAACTAGACGACCCAGTTTATGGCGCCTACGGATCAAATCCAGGGATTGAGGTGAGAGTGTGCAAAAAAGACTTTGTGCAAAGTCTACGCATTCTTAAGGAGATAAATGAGGCACGTACCAAACAGTTACCTTGGTGTCCCAATTGTGGTAGCGAAAATGTTGTAGCATTAAAAAAAGAAGAAGGCAAGAGATCAAGGGCCACATCTTTTATCGGTGTAGCTTGATTGTTCTTGGATGCATCGGCATTTTTCTTCCAAATTTTATAGAGGCTCTTGTATCAATCAGTCTATATTGTCTTGTTATATCTCCGTTCGTCATGTTAGGAGGCATCTTGCTGGTAGTACCCAAACCTAGCAGCCAATTCTATAAATGTGCCGAATGTGGCAAAAAGTTCAAGAAATAAGTGACTTGATTTTGTATACTTTTTCCCTCTCATCGAGTTTCTCCAACTCCCATGCAGACAGTTCCTTTCGGAGGGTATCTAGATTGTCAATTCTTCTGTTCAAGCATTGACGGGTCGTCAGGGTCAATTCTATTTCTGCAATATCAAGTAAACTGCCATGTTTAGGAGTGTAATGAATCTTCAGCTTATTTCTGAAGCGCTGTGCCTCCTCGGGGTTGTACCGTTTGTAGAGGGAGGAAACCTTATGAGTGTTGAGGTAGTCCATGACAAGGACTATTTTGTTCGCCTCAGGGTAGCATTCGACCAAATATTTTATTTCTTCGACCCTGTCTGTTGCAGTTCGGTACTTTCGCATACAGACTAGGTGCCATCCGCCGAGAGGCTCAACACACCCGAAGATGCTGCAAGTGCCATTGCGCTTATATTCCGAATCAACTTTCTTGTCGGTTCTCAGCCGCATGGGGAGAAGTTCACGTACCTCACCTCAACAACTGATATGGCTTTTCATCCAAGCACACCACAGGATACTTCGGATTATAGGGTCTCTCATATTGGAAAACTGTCAAAGCCTCTGGTAAAGGTGGTTAGGAAACTACTGCTGCCATACAAGAACAGCCTGAAGACAATTACAACAGATAACGGACCTGAATTTGCGGCATATAAGGACATCACCAAATACATAGGCGTGCCAGTGTACTTCGCTGACCCATATTGTTCATGGCAAAAGGGAACTGTTGAGAATACAAACAAATTAATCAGGCAGTATATACCTAAAAAGGATTCGTTTGATAACTATACGGACAAGAGAATTATGTCCATACAAAAGAATTTGAACGAAAGACCAAGAGAAAAAATTAAACTTTTCTACTCCAAAGTGTGAGTTCTTTAAACATGTTTTGTAATTTTGCACTTGCTGGTTGACTCTGCGTGGTATGACCATTATATAACAAATGGAACAATTGAAGGCATTAACAATAAAATAAAGGTTCTGAAAAGACAGATATATGGATTCAGAAATGAGGAATACTTCACATTAAGGCTATATGCATTGCATGATAGGCGTCTACGCATTTAACGGAAGAACCCAAAAATATATCCACCTATACTGTCGGTCATGACCTGTGCCACGATACTGTCTTGTCTCGAAATCACGCTGACAGTTGCCCCACCAATGGTGTCCATCCTTATTGTAGACATGCCCGCCTAACGTACATTGAGCTAAGCAATCCTGACAGGGCAGACTGCTGAGCAGTATGGCGATAAGGGTGCACAAACCTGAATTGAATGGAGCCATTTCACTTATGATGGGTAGATCATATTATTCTGAAAAATACAACAAACAGCTAACTATTGGTTGTGACGCTTTTGATCTGTTCAATAAGCTCATCATTAGTGTGTTGCATCTTGTGGTATAAGTAAAAACCAACAAACGCTGCTAAAGCAATGAGCACCACATACACTATTCCTACTTGTTGGCTGAGAACTTCATTATGTTGAAGATTTACCTGCTGCCACATCTCAAAGGCAGCCCATCCCAGCCATACGCTCCCCAAGGGATACGTGGCAATATACTCTATCTTTCGTAGTCGCTTCATGCGCACCAATTTCTTTGAGGTTTCAATGAGGTTATCCCTCTGGTAGTCCTCATCCCGAAGGGTGTTTAAGTTGATTACATAATCGAAAAATAAACATATCAACAGCATAGCGGTAAAGAATCCAAAGGTCCACCAAGAGAGATGGCACGCCTTTACTATATTTAACCAGGCTAAGATTCCAAAAGGAGCAATTACAACTTCCATCCAAAAGAGTTTCTTGATCCAAGACATTTTGTGTTTCATCGACTCTTGGATCAGTGTATTGTTTATAGTAACCTCTTTCTGAATTTTTTCTTGCAGTATATGCAACTGCTCTTTCATCTCATGGAGTTCAATGAAATCTTGGGGTGCAACAGTCGTATTCATAGTGTTGTTGTGTTTAATCGTTAGACATGTTTTTGAGCTGTTCTCTAATGCGGTATAGATGCACGCTCACGTTCTTTGCCGTTATGCCGATTATGGAGCCGATCTCCTCATAGCTAATGTCTTCGAGCCAGAGCAAGACTATGGCGCGGTCGAGTGGGCAGAGCTGTGTGATGCGCTTATGTAGAATTTCTTTCTGTTGGGTGTCGCGTTCGTTGCAACCGAAGAGCTCATCCCCCGTATAAACCTGCTTTTTATTATGGCGTCGTTTTTTCCGGTCAAAGGAGATACATGTATTGAGAGCCACACGATAGATCCAAGTTCTTTCTTTGCTATCTCCCTTATATTTGTCGAAACCCTGCCACAGGCGGATGACCACCTCTTGAAACAAATCGTTCACTTCTTCTTGATCTTTCGAGAACATATAGCACACGGTAAAAATGGTAGTTTTGTTCTGTTGGACCATAACTGAAAATAGTTTTTGATTGTCGTCCATGTTGTTCTTATTTTAATGCTTTATATTCGTTAGACGCAATGCCATAACGAAAAACTACAAAATTACATAAAAATGCGCATTTAGATAGAACTATTGTCCACCATAATTAATGTTTAAACGTAAGCTTGAAGATGGTAGCTGCAATAGTGATTCTGTCCAACACCTTGTAGCCGATGTATCGACTGTTAAATTTGCAGGAGGACTTGCCTAGGAATTCTTATCTAACTAAAGTTTTCCACCCTAATAAATAGATAGAAAAATAATAGTTTGTCGAATTTTCTTTGTAAATTCTTTAATCGCTAAAGAACTGATTTTAAAGACAAGACAACAAAACTGTTATGGAAGCAAAAATAGAGAAAATAAGTGAGTTATCCAAACTTTCAAGTATTAAAGCTCGAATGAGTGATGATTTATTTCATCTTTTGGTAAGTTTGGCATCGGACACCTGTTGCCTCGCCTTTCATAGGAGAAACATGACGGAGTTTCCGCTTCGGAGTTGGTCCTTTCTCTTTGCCTATTTCGCATTGTGGGTGAGAGCATCTACAGTATATGCAAGCAGGCGTAATGGACATTTGGTAGGCTGAAAACCTCTCGGGTTTTAGTAATGGACATTTGGTAGGCTGGTTATTCCAGCCTACTTTTTTGTCTTTATGAATCCATCTACAAACTTCTTCTTGTTAGGTTCATTCAATCCATTATGATTATATAGTGTTCTTTTAAATTATGAGTTAAATCCTTCTAATAAATTTGCTGTCACTTCTGTCACCCTAAATATCAGTTTAAGTGCTTAGCATACTGTTTTTTAGGGTGAAATGTTAAAATGACAGCAAATGAATTTAAAACTTATATTGTGATTACAGCTTATCTTTTGGGAAGTGTAGAGATGTTTTGAAGACCTCTCAGATGGATAGTTCCCCAAAGATTAATCTTCAAAATGCATAGGTAACCTTTACAGCTTTATCACGTGATAGCTGTCCAGGATTAGTGCCGGGTTCTCCTTCGGGTACTTCGCGGTGATAGAAAGCATAAAATTGTTTCCAGGAATCTAATATCTTTCCGTCTTTATCATGGAATGACATGGGAATAGTGGGGAATACCGGAAGCCCATGATGGTCGACAAACGACTTTTGGACCAGTTCACTACAATAGATTTCTTTATCGTCCGGCATATAGAAATGATCGTAAGGTCTGCCGACATAACTCAATGCGCGTTTCATAGAAGTATTCATGTCACAGTCAGTAATAACCCTTCCTACTGCGACGAGTGGTTTCCCTTCTTTCCCTTTCGTACGGTTGAGAAAGGCTGTCAGTGGAGTGAGTACTACCCCTTTGCCAATTGCTTCTAATGCGTAATCAGCACTATCCGTATGATGGTAGATAGCCACATGGTCAATCTTCAGTCCGTCAATTCCCTGTGTTGCATCTGTGATAGGGTTACTTGTTTCTTTCACGACAAACATTAAGTCACCTTCATGTAGGTTCTTCAATGAGATGTCATCGCCTTGGAAAGAGTCTGCTGAGCAACCCACTAAGAGGATAAAGCATAATAAGAGGAGGTTTGATACGATTTTTTTCAGTCTCATAATAGTTTTTCTTTTATGTAAGTTTTGTTTTAAGTTTCGTCAGGACTGTACCTATTGGTGAATAAAAAGGCGACCATCCATAGTGGATAGTCGCCTTCTGTTATCTTATCCTTAGAACTCAGCGTTCTTCGGAGTACGTGCAAACGGAATTACGTCACGGATGTTTTGCATACCAGTAACGAAGAGGATGAGACGCTCGAAGCCAAGTCCGAAACCACCATGTGGGCAAGTACCGTACTTACGAGTATCAAGATACCAATCATATACCTCACGCTTCATACCGCGGTTATCTATCTCCGTGAGCAACTTGTCGTAATTTTCTTCACGAACAGAGCCACCAATGATCTCACCGATATGTGGGAAGAGAACGTCTGTTCCCTGCATGGTCTTGCCGTCAGGATTCTTCTTCATATAGAACGACTTGATTTCGCTTGGATAATCAGTCATGATAACAGGACGCTTGAAGTATTCCTCAACGAGATAACGCTCGTGTTCACTACTGAGATCCATTCCCCAACCTGTGATTGGGAACTCAAACTTCACACCATCAGCAACAGCCTTCTGCAGAATCTCTATACCTTCAGTGTAAGTTAAGCGAACAAAGTCCTCCTTGAGTACACCCTCTAGGCGAGCAATCAGCCCCTTGTCAATCATCTTGTTAAGGAACTCAAGGTCGTCCTTACAGTGCTCAAGAGCCCAGCGAACGCAGTATTTGATGAAGTCTTCCTCAAGATCCATCAGTTCGTCCTTGTCAATAAAAGCAACTTCTGGCTCAACCATCCAGAACTCTGCCAAGTGACGAGGCGTATTAGAGTTCTCTGCACGGAAGGTAGGACCGAAAGTATAGATAGCACCAAGTGCCGTAGCACCCAGTTCACCCTCCAACTGTCCAGATACAGTAAGGTTTGTGCGTTTTCCGAAGAAGTCAGCACTGTAATCAACCTCACCATTCTTTGCAATACGATCAAGGTCTAACGTTGTTACCTGGAACATATTTCCAGCACCCTCAGCATCACTACCAGTAATCAATGGAGTGTGGAAATAATAGAAACCATGGTCGTGGAAGTACTTGTGGATAGCAATTGCCATGTTATGGCGAATACGGAAGACAGCACCGAAAGTATTTGTGCGCAGACGCATGTGGCCATACTTACGCATATACTCGAAGCTCTGTCCCTTCTTCTGCATAGGGTAGTCGCTTGGGCAAAGACCGTAGATCTCAATCTCTTTACACTGTATCTCTGATGTCTGACCAGCTCCCTGACTCTCTACAAGCGTGCCGATTACGCTGATGCAAGCACCTGTTGTGATGCTCTTCAGTTTTTCTTCTTCGATTGTAGAAGGATCAACAACTATCTGGATGTTCTTAATTGTAGAACCATCATTCAGTGCAATGAAGTCAACAGCCTTGCTACTTCTATGTGAGCGAACCCAACCCTTTACATTAATATCTTTACCAAAGTCGGTGCATGCAAGTGCATCGACGACTTTTGTTCTTTTCATCTTTTGTATTGTAATTAGGACTTCTCAACAGACTTAAAGGAAAAGGATGAGAGAGAGAACCTCTTTATACATCCTTTCCTTAGAAGTTTATGGTAGAAGTCTTTATCCTCGTTTATCCTCTCACACCCCCTCCCTTCGGAGGGGCTTGGGGGAGGCTTCTATTCAAACGCACCCATGCGCAACATATCGACTTCCTTCTCAGTAAGGAAACGCCAATCACCGCGACGTACGTTCTTCTTTGTTAGACCAGCGAACTGTACACGATCAAGCTTTACAACACGATAGCCAAGACTCTCGAAGATACGACGAACGATACGGTTCTTTCCACTGTGAATCTCAATGCCAACCTGTGTTAAGTCGTCAGGACTAGCATATTCAATAGCGTCAGCCTTTATCTCACCATCTTCAAGCTCGATACCATCAGAGATCTTCTGAAGGTCGTTTGCTGTAACAGGCTTGTCAAGGAATACGTGATAAACCTTCTTCTTTAAGAACTTAGGATGTGTGAGCTTAGAAGCAAGGTCACCATCGTTTGTAAGAAGCAATACACCTGTTGTGTTACGGTCCAAACGTCCTACAGGATAGATACGCTCTGGACATGCATTCTTCACAAGATCCATAACAGTCTTACGCTGCTGAGGATCGTCACTTGTCGTAACATAATCCTTTGGCTTGTTCAGAAGAACGTATACTTTCTTCTCTAAAGATACTGGTTTCTCTTGGAAGAGTACGACATCAGTACGCAGAACCTTGCTTCCAAGTTCCTTAACGACCTCACCGTTTACGGTGACAGCACCGGATAAGATGAACTCATCAGCTTCACGGCGTGAACAAACGCCAGCGTTAGCCAGATACTTATTCAAACGAATTGGCTCGTTTGGATCGAAATTCTCTTCCTTATATTCAATGCGTTTCTTCATTGAATATTTTGCATTTGGATCATAATCAGCGGTGCGCTGACGGTATCCACCTTGGTTGTAACCGCCACGGTTATTGTATCCACCACGGTTATTATAACCACCACGATTGTTATAACCGCCGCGATTATTGTATCCACCACGGTTCTGATACCCGCCATGGTTATTATACCCACCACGGTTCTGATATCCTCCTTGACGTGGTTGATAGCTACCTTGCTGTGCTTGGAAACCGTTATTGCCTTCTTCTCCTTCTACACCAGCATTAGCGTTGTAGCGTGGACGATAGGCTTGTGGCTGATAACCACCCTCCTCATTATTATAACGGGGGCGATAACCTCCCTGTTGTGGACGATTGTTGTATCCACCGCGGTTGTTGTATCCAGCTTGGCGTGGCTGATAACCACCTTCTTCACCATTGTTATTGTTGTAACGAGGACGATAGCTACCCTGTTGCTGCGGACGACTGTTATAGCCACCGCGATTGTTATAGCCACCATAATTGTTCTGGCGTGGACGATAACTTCCTTGCTGTGGGCGTCCAGTACTCTGTAAACCAGAGCCAAAGCCCTCAGGACGGAATCCGCCTTCCTCGTTGTTATTGCTTGAATTGTCAGTGCTGTAAGCACGCTGTGTGTGAATACGTGGACGTTGTGGACGTCCAGCTGCACGGTACTCTCTTTGGTAGCTGCCTTGTTCGGCTGCTGAATAGCCATCTCGGCTATTCTCATTTTGCTCAGATTGAACTTCTTTGTTCTCGAATTCTTCTGCCATAGTTGTTCTTACTTTAATGTTGAAATTATCAGCCTCACGGCCAAATACTAAAAATATTGTTATTGGTTTATATTCTTACTCCATATTAACCGGAGTTGTTTGTTCTAAATACCTGTATAATTATGTGGGGTAATTGCCATTAATTCTGCCTTTACACTGTCGCTGACATTAAGGGTTTTTATGAATTCATGGATGGTTTCCTCATTCATTTTCTTATTCGTTCGAGTGAGAGCTTTTAGAGCCTCATAGGGGTGTGGGTAAGCTTCACGGCGTAAAATGGTCTGAATAGCTTCTGCAACAACAGCCCATGTGTTATCGAGATCCTCACTTAACTTCTCTTCATTGAGAATCAGTTTGCGCAATCCTTTCAGTGTACTCTGAATGGCAATGACACTATGTCCGAGAGGAACACCAACGTTGCGCAATACGGTAGAGTCTGTTAGGTCACGTTGTAGACGACTAACTGGCAACTTTTGTGCCAGGAACTGAAGGATAGCATTGGCGATACCAAGGTTACCTTCACTGTTTTCATAATCAATAGGGTTCACCTTATGTGGCATAGCACTTGACCCAACCTCACCAGCTTTAATCTTCTGCTTGAAATATTCCATAGAGATGTACATCCAGAAGTCACGGTCAAGGTCGATGATGATGGTGTTGATACGGCGTATGGCATCAAAGATGCTTCCTAAGTGATCATAGTTGCTGATCTGTGTTGTCCACTGCTCACGCTCCAACCCTAGTTTCTCACTTACAAACCGGTTACCAAAAGCTTTCCAATCATACTGTGGATAAGCAACATGGTGGGCATTGTAGTTACCTGTTGCTCCACCAAACTTAGCTGTCAGCTTACAGTTACGTAATGATGTGAGTTGCTCGTTAAGACGATAGACATAGACTTCAATCTCCTTTCCTAAGCGAGTAGGGGAGGCTGGTTGACCATGTGTCTTTGCTAACATTGGAACATTTTCCCACTCTGTAGCATAATCTTTTAGTTGAGAGATTAGCTCTTCTACCTGTGGATAATACACGTCCTCAAGTGCTTCTTTGATAGAAAGCGGAACGCTGGTATTATTAATGTCCTGTGATGTTAAGCCGAAGTGGATGAATTCCTTGTAAGGTTCTAATCCTCCAATCTTGTCGAACTCTTCTTTTATAAAATATTCTACAGCCTTAACATCATGGTTTGTTATCTTCTCAATATCCTTTACACGAGCCGCATCATTCTCGTCGAATTTACTATAAATCTCCCGTAGACGCTTAAAAAGCATGAATCAAAGCTTTTCAGTTGTGGAAGAGGTAATTCGCATAGGGTGATGAAGTATTCGATTTCTACGCGTACGCGATAGCGAATTAAAGCATACTCAGAGAAATAGTCGGCAAGACATTCGGTCTTACTTCTATAGCGACCGTCAATAGGAGATACGGCTGTTAAAGTGTCAAGGGTCATAACGATATTGATTAATATGGTGCAAATTTAGCAATAAAATCAGTAAATACGCAAGAAAAACCAATAATAATATGAAAAAGAAAGCTGTGTAGGATGCTAAAAACAAAAAACTTTGCAACAAATGTTACAAAGTCATCTCTATCTAATATTAAAGGTGGGCGTTGACGGATTCGAACCGCCGACCCTCTGCTTGTAAGGCAGATGCTCTAAACCAGCTGAGCTAAACGCCCCTTAAAATCCCCTGCAGCCCCGAAAGGCTACAGGGAAACACCCCTTGTGGGCGTTGACGGATTCGAACCGCCGACCCTCTGCTTGTAAGGCAGATGCTCTAAACCAGCTGAGCTAAACGCCCTTACTTTCTGTAAGGCGGGTGCAAAGGTAAGGAATGTTTTTCAATCTAGCAAGCAATTGCTAATTTATTTGTTTGAAAACTTATTTGTTGAAAGATAAAACATCTATTGTTGAGGGCTTATGTGATGTAGATTGCCGTTGGATGACTTTGATGTTGTAACTTTTGTTACACCTTAATTTATAATGATAAAGTAATCTTTTTTCTCATTGGTCAACGCCATATCCATATGTAATTAGTCAAATATATAGATTTAACTGTTTTATAAAATAGTTTATTTTCCTTTGTTGAATTGATTATTTTTGCTATTTTTGCAAAGTCTTTTAGGGCAAAATTCATATTAAAAGTAATATTATGGCTGTAGAAATAAGATTAGAGCAAAGTAAATTTAAAGATAAGAAAGGTGCTGGAAAGTGGTATGCTCGTACGGTGAGTACAGGTGTTGTTACGACTGAAGAACTTGCTGATTCCATTCAAGAGAACACTTCTTTCTCCCGTGGTGACGTTCGTGGACTTGTTATTGCTTTGGTTGATGAGATCTCTTATCGACTGCGTGAAGGTGAAACAGTGGCACTTGAGGGGTTGGGACGATTCCACCTGACGGTAGAGAGCGAACCTGTTGATAATCCAGAAGACTTTGATATTAAAACACATGTGAAGAATGTGAAGTGTCGTTTTGTACCTACCAGTACACGTAATGCGCGTACGGGAAAGAAGAACCAGAATCTTGCGTATGGTGCACGTGTAGAGTGGGCAGAGCCTGAATATGATGACGAAGACGATGAGTAATCCCCTTCTATAAAATGTGTTGGGGTTAACTTGTATTTTTATAAGATTTCTCTTGGCTTTATGTATAAAGTCAAGAGTTTTTGTTTTCTCTAGTGATAAAGGGATTAGGCAGAAGCTTCTTATACTTTTGGATATTCGTCTTTCGTTTATGTAGATAATAAGCAAACTGAAAGATGATATCTATCATTTAGTCTCCAAAATATTTGATATTCCCTCTTTATTGTTCTTGTTTTCGCAAGATTTTTACTGTTTTTCTTTGATGTTAAAAGTATTTTGTATATATTTGCACTCGGTAATATAGCACTTCCTCTATATATACAGATTGAATAGACTGTGTATGAGGTTAGAATTCGTTTATCGCGGATATAATAAGAAACTTAAAACTATTAGGGATAATACTCTAAAAATCGTTTTATAAAAGGACATTTTTTCAATTTTAGTTATTCTGTTAATCAGAAATAATAAGCTGATAGGTTTTTATAACCATTCTTTTTGTAAGATGTCCTCACTCTAAATAAACTTATTTTTTTAACATAACAATTATTAGAAATGAAAAAACTTTTACTTTTAGTATGTGCTGCAGTTATGAGTCTTTCAGCTTCAGCGCAGGCAGGTGATAAGGCACTCGGTGCACAGCTCGTATTCGGTTCAGAGACTAACAGTCTCGGTTTTGGTGTTAAGGGTCAGTACTACTTCACAGATCATATTAGAGGTGAGGGTTCTTTTGACTACTTCTTCAAGCGCAAGGGACTTTCAATGTGGGATGTAAACGCAAATGTTCACTACCTCTTTGATGTAGCAGACAAGTTTAAGGTATATCCACTCGCAGGTCTTGGCTATACAAACTGGTCATACAAGTATGAGTACGCTGGTAATACTATAAATGAGGGTTCAGACGGTCGTCTTGCTATTAACCTCGGTGGTGGTGTTGAGTATGAGCTTACTAAGAACTTGAACGTAAACGCTGAGGCGAAGTATCAGATTATTAGCAACTACAACCAGTTGGTACTTGGTGTAGGTGTAGCTTACAAGTTCTAAATAAATAAGGCAGGTCCTAAAGGCTCTGTGTTAGGCGATAGCCTTTTGGCTAAGGTCAACGGATGAGGCTTTTAGGACCTGTCTATTTTGTTTAAGATAAACTACGGTGGTGGTTTTTCTTACCCATAGAGGGGTAAGTTTTTATGCTTTTGATTCTTCTATCGCAATATAGACATTTGAAAGATACGGTCCTTTTTCTTTATATTGCCAAAAGAACACGTTCCTTTGTAGGCTTTTGCTGAGTATTTCGGAGGTAGTATAGCTTTCTTCATTTTCCATTCTCGTCTTGGAAAGGATGATGAAAGGAGGCGTCCATTTGTCCATTGTTCCTAAACTTAATGTGTCTGGAATAAAAGGCTTACGTCTGTTTTTTCAGGGCAAAACCAATGTAAACGAATATGCGATAGTCTGTATTCTTGATATATTCAATACAGCTTCCTGCTATAAGAAAGCTCTTCTTTATCCATTCTTTCTTGGATATCTCCTGTTTTGAGAAGTCTGTAATGTGGCGGTCGGTAGTGTGAACATCTGCTGTCTGAAAACTGTCTATCCACTCCTGAAGACTTTGCTTATATACCATCTCGTATTGAATAAGGTTTTATAAAAGAGAAAACCGGATAATTGATTACTAATTATCCGGTTCTTATTTCAGTGCGCCTAACAGGACTCGAACCTGCACAACGTGAGTTACTAGATCCTAAGTCTAGCGCGTCTACCAATTCCGCCACAGGCGCAAAACGTTTGCAAAGATACAGAATGTTTTGGAGATAGCCAAATGTTTACACGTTTCTTTGTATCTCAATGTAAAAGTTGTCTTGCAAACTCTATAATTGTATCTCTACCACGTGAGAAATCAGAGGAAGAGATGTCTACTTTGTAATCAGGGTCTATCCCAAACTCTGTCATTTGCTTGTTTTTGTCATACATAGGGCAAGCTGAGAATCTGATACTCCAGCCGTTTGGAAGTTCGGAAGAGAAGGGTAGACCTGCTCCACCACCAGTTTTGTCACCTACAATTTTAGCCTTTGGACAGCATTTCATGTATTTTACAAATTCATTAGCAGCAGAATATACACTGCGATTGGTAAGTATTATAACTGGTTTTTGCCATCTTATTCCTTTCCCAGGCTTCAGGTGTTGTGGTTGTAAGGATGAAAAATCATCATGCCCTGTACCTGTTTTATGCTGAATGTAACCAACAAGTAGCTCCTCGTTTGTAAAACGTGCTGCCAGTTCTTCAGCATTATTTACGTTTCCTCCACCGTTGTTTCGTACGTCAATGATCAGTCCACGGCATGGTTGCATATAAAGGAGGATGTTGTCTAAATTACCTGCACCAGTGTTGTTTAGGAAACTTTTACAGAGTATATAACCAACGTTATCATCAAAGATGGTATAATCCATGCCACTTGCAATGCGATAATCAGTCTTGAGATACTTGCGTTCTAAAGAGTCAGAGTAGTTCTTTGGGAAGTCCTCATACCATGCCCAGTAGCGTCCTATATTAAAAGATGTATAGAGATTGACGTGCCCATCCTTCACTTCTGATAGCATTTTGGTCATTACTTCGAATGCTTGTGCGTCTGTCATGGTAGCATCAAACTGGCGGGAATAGCGTTCGTGAACCTCGTTCCAGTCTATTCCTTTCTGTGTAAAGAAGCAATAATGTTCGTCCATAATCCTCCAAAGTGCTTCAAAATTACCCTTTGAATTGTCGTCATATTCGTCAGTTGTGACGCAGCTTGTTATGGAACTGGTCAGTATTATAGCTGACAAAAAGGTGAAAACGAAATGTCTTATAGTTTTGGAAGATGCACTCATGGGAGAATTTTATTGATGGAAAACTTTCTTACTATACCTAATAGGAACAGATTGCTCCATACATGCTGTCGCAATCCGTTGACCTTTGTCTGTTGATAGTCACCAAGGAATCCCACGCGGAGGGTCGTATGGTGGAGTGTGAAGTCGATCGTTGCCATCTGACGGAGTGATGGTGCAGAGAATGGAGTGGTAAAAACGATATTGTGATCATAGTTCCCTCGTGAGAAGATCTCATAATAACTCTGTTCATAATTAGGTGAGAACATAACCCCAAGGAGCGGTGTCTGTAGTTCGTAACGTACCTGTATAGAACGTCTCCATAGACGGAAACTATAAGCAGCAATGATGTCTGGTGCTATGTTCAGGCGTGCATAACCTTGTGCAGGGTTATTAGAGTTGCGTGTATTATACAGAAAACCTGTTAAAACGTCCACACCTCCACCTGTTTTTAGGTTCAGTTCACCTTTTCCAAGGTTCCATTTCCCAAGTTCATATATCCAGTTATACTGAAAATTATAATATCCTCCAACCTCTTGGTTGTTTCTAACTCTATTCTTTGCAAAGGTGAGTTGTGCATGATGTATCAGTTCGCGAGACAGCTTACTGCCGTTTCCTCGTGTGGAATGTGATACATATCGCAGTTCAGAACCTCTGTAAATCTCTGGTGAAATGTAGGTATCAAGGATGTTAACAGCACCGATACCAATCATTTGAGCATTTGTAATAACCTTCCCAGAGCGCAAAGTATCTTGTGCCCAGGACTTTGTTGTCGTTAATAGTAATGTTATTATTAACAGTCGTGTGTAGTTAATAAGTCGTACGCTTCGGTTCATAGAAATATATTAAGTGGTAAAGTTCTTTTGTTTTGATAGGGACAGGCTGTTGCGTCTGTCCCTATTTTTATGCCTATTCATCAGGGAAGAGACTGAGCTGACCTGTTATTTCGTCAATAACTTGTTGCTGTGACTTACCTGCATCTGGGTCAAGATTCTCATCTTGTGCCGTTGTTTCAGTAGTCTCTACCTGCGTTTCTGTATCTTCATCATCAGAGTTGTTGTCGTCTTCTCCTGTCTCTTCTGGAAAACGTGTGGGTTCTAACTCTTCTATTTTGCTGACCTTCCATGTCGTCAGTCGTTTACCTTTGGCTTTAAATCCTTTGACACCAACGAACTGTTCTGCGTCAATCTCTTCTTTCCCACGTGAGGCATCAGCTCCTCCGTATGTAATCTGGATACGCGGATAGGTAACGTCTGTGAGGAGAACTAACTGTGAATTAGCGTTCTCACCAATGAAGTTCTGGTGCCGTTTCGTTGCTTCCATCTGGAAACGTTTCAGGTAAGGATAGCCTTGATTGTCGGCATCATATATTACTGCCGTCCATGGTTTATCAATAACAAACTTCTCTATTCGGAGGATATTGTCCTCATAGTGGTTGGTAGCATCAAAGTTCGTGATGTAGAAATCACCGTTCTTAAGGACGACAAGAATGCTGTCTTGATCAGAGAACTCACCAAGATAGTTGCCGTGATCTTCGTAGTTGATGCGGTTGACATCTGGGTCGAACCACACCTTTCGTCCGCCGAGTGTAGAATGACCATGACTCTTCAAAGAGATGCGGTGTATACTTTCTTTGGTCAGAAGGTTACCTTTCGCTGCGCGTCCCTTTATAAGAATCGTTGCAAAGTCACGCTCAATGAAGATGTTCTGGCGTTTCTTTTCTGGATTCGGGTCAAGTGTAATCTTGATGATTTCAGCCTCACCATTAGGGTTGGCAGTGAAGTAATTGATTTTTGATCCAGGTGTTCCCAACGTCAAGTCATACTCTTTATCACGGGTGATCGAGGTGACATTGAATCGCTTTATATAATAAGGACCAGTCTTGCCATCACGATAAACAACATTGTATATCGTTCGTTTGTCGTTCTTCTTGAATACTTGTACATGCAGAACGCCCTTGCCAACAAAGACTTTATCAGCTATTCGGATTACTTTGTACTTTCCATCCTTATAGAAAATGATGATATCGTCCAGGTCAGAACAGTTCTGTACGAACTCAGCCTTCTTCAATCCTGTCCCGATAAAGCCTGCCTGACGGTCAATATAGAGCTTCTCGTTGGCGTCAACCACCTTTGCTGCTACAATCGTATCAAAGCTTCTGATTTCAGTATGGCGTGGGTGTTCCTTTCCGTATTTCTCCTTTAGATGTGTGAACCATTCTATAGTTACTCGTACCATCTCGCTGAGATCTTTGTCAATCTCTGCAATCTCTGCCTTAATCTTCTGTATCAGCTCATCAGCTTTGTCCTTGTTGAATTTCAGAATGCGTTGCATCTTGATTTCCAACAGGCGTATGATGTCATCGCGTGTTACCTCACGAATGAAGGTTTTCTTGTATGGTTCAAGCTTGGAATCAACGAAAGTAACAACCTCATCGAGGTCTTTTGCCGTCTCAAACTTACGCTCTTTGTAGATACGGTCCTCTATAAAGATGCGCTCTAAGGAGTTATAGAAGAGCTGTTCCTCCAATTCGTGCTTGCGAATCTCTAACTCTAACTTCAGCAATGCCTTGGTATGTTCTGCCGAATTACGCAATACTTCAGAGACGGTAAGGAACTCTGGCTTGTTATCTCGTATGACACAACAGTTTGGAGAGATGTTTATCTCACAGTCGGTAAAGGCATAGAGGGCATCAATAGTCTTGTCACTGGATGTTCCAGGAGTAAGGTGTAGTTGTATTTCAACCTCAGATGCTGTCATGTCTTCCACACGACGAATCTTCAGTTTACCCTTTTCAACAGCTTTAGTAATCGACTCTTGAAGCGAACTTGCTGTCTTTGTGTAAGGGACCTCACGGATAACGAGTGTCTTGTTGTCAAGTTTCTCAACCTTGGCACGTACCTTCAGCACACCACCACGCTGTCCGTCATTGTATTTTGAAGCGTCAATACTACCGCCGGTAGGGAAGTCTGGATAAAGATTGAACTCTTCTCCACGCAGATATTTGATAGCTGCATCGCAGATATCATTGAGGTTGTGGGGAAGAATCTTAGATGACAAGCCAACGGCAATACCCTCGGCTCCTTGTGCAAGGAGCAACGGGAACTTCACAGGAAGTGTGATTGGCTCTTTGTTTCTACCATCATATGAGAGCTGCCATTCGGTAGTTTTGGGGTTAAAGACAGTCTCTAAAGCGAATTTTGACAGTCGGGCCTCAATGTATCGGGGTGCTGCTGCACGGTCACCGGTGAGAATATTTCCCCAGTTTCCCTGTGTGTCAATGAGCAGATCCTTCTGTCCCAGCTGCACCAAAGCGTCTCCAATAGAAGCATCACCATGTGGATGGAACTGCATGGTATGACCGACGATGTTCGCAACCTTATTGTATCGGCCATCATCCATTCGTTTCATAGAATGGAGAATACGGCGTTGAACAGGCTTCAAACCGTCTTCAATGTGGGGAACGGCACGTTCGAGAATTACGTAACTGGCGTAATCCAGGAACCAGTTCTTGTACATTCCCGAAAGGTGATGTACGGCAGAAGCATCAAATCTGTCGGCTGGTTTATAATCAGAATGGGAGTCCTGCCCTTGAATCTCTTCCTCTGGGGTCTGTCCCTCCATGTCTTTTATTTCGTCATCCATAATTGTCTTCGTTCTTGTTTATCGCTTAAATGCAAGCCCATAAGACTGCAAATGTACGAAAAAAAATGTAAATAGACAAATATGAAGTTTATAGTAACGTTGAAAAAGACCAGTGAAGAAAGACTGAAATGCCCTCCCTTAAAGCCCCAAACATACTTGCTTGCTAACCAAGAAAGCTCGTTTCGGAAAATTACAAAGGCCTTGTAGAAAGATTACAGACGCCTTGTAGAAGTATTACAAGCGCCTTGTAGAAGTATTACAGACGCCTTGTAATTTTCTGTAGTGGCGTATAATACCTTGTGCGAGGCGGTAGATGGTAATCTTGATAATGGTGATTTGGTTTCCTTGCGTAGCTCTTGACGCATGCTGAACTTCGGTTAGTAATAACTGTTTTAGGATAAACTTTCGCAATAAACCTATTCTTATTCAAGAGAAAAACTGTAACTTTGCGTCAAAAATTAAGATAAATATAATCAATTATGGCACAAGAAGATGTTTTCAAGAAGATCGTTAGCCATTGCAAAGAGTATGGTTTCGTCTTCCCAAGTAGTGATATTTATGATGGTTTGGCAGCAGTTTACGACTACGGTCAGAATGGTGTTGAGCTGAAAAACAATATCAAACAGTACTGGTGGCAGTCAATGGTATTGCTGCATAGCAACATTGTCGGCATTGATGCATCTATCTTTATGCACCCGACAGTGTGGAAAGCCAGTGGTCATGTTGATGCTTTCAACGACCCATTGATTGACAACCGCGACTCAAAGAAGCGTTATCGTGCTGATAATCTCATTGAAGATCAGATTGGTAAGTACGAAGAGAAGATTGAAAAAGAGGTTGCTAAGGCTGCTAAGAAGTTTGGAGACAGCTTTGATGAGGCTAAGTTCCGTGAGACAAACCCACGTGTCCTGGAGCATCAGAAGAAGCGTGATGAACTTCATGCCCGCTATACTGAGGCAATGCAAGGTCCTGACTTGGAGGCTCTGAAGCAGATTATTCTTGATGAAGGTATCGTTGATCCAATCAGTGGAACAAAGAACTGGACAGACGTTCGTCAGTTCAATTTGATGTTCTCTACGGAGATGGGCGCTTCAGCTGAGGCTACCAATAAGATCTATCTTCGCCCAGAGACGGCGCAGGGTATCTTCGTTAACTTCCTCAATGTTCAGAAGACGGGTCGTATGAAGCTGCCATTTGGTATCTGCCAGATAGGAAAGGCTTTCCGCAATGAGATTGTTGCACGCCAGTTTGTCTTCCGTATGCGTGAGTTCGAGCAGATGGAAATGCAGTTCTTCTGCCAACCAGGAACAGAGATGAAGTGGTTTGAATACTGGAAGAAGCACCGTCTTGCATGGCATGAGGCTCTGGGTATGGGTGATGATAACTATCGTTTCCATGACCATGAGAAGCTGGCTCACTATGCAAATGCTGCAACTGACATTGAGTTCCGCATGCCATTCGGCTTCAAGGAGGTTGAGGGTATTCACTCACGTACTGACTTTGACCTCTCACAACATGAGAAATTCTCTGGTCGACAGATTAAGTACTTTGACCCAGAGCGCAATGAAAACTATACTCCATACGATGTTGAGACATCTATTGGTGTTGACCGTATGTTCCTTTCTGTTATGTGTCACAGCTATACAGAGGAGGATTTGGAGAACGGTTCAAGCCGAGTTGTACTCAAATTGCCAGAGCCATTGGCTCCTGTTAAGTGTGCTGTACTACCTTTGGTCAATAAGGATGGTCTGCCAGAGAAGGCACAGGAGATTGTAAACGGCCTGAAGTTCCATTTCAATACACACATGGAAGCTAAGGACTCAATCGGTAAGCGCTATCGTCGTCAGGATGCTATTGGTACTCCTTTCTGCGTTACTGTTGATGGTGACACACTGAAAGACAATACCGTAACGCTGCGTTATCGTGACTCAATGAAGCAGGAACGTGTTCCAGTTGAGAAGCTTCGTGAGATCATTGAGGACCGTGTTTCAATTACTTCTCTATTGAAGAAGATTGATATTGATTAGGATGAATGGGTGAAACGTGGGTAGTCTGGCATATTATCAGACTACCTTTCGGTCATCCTTCTTTATAAAAAAAGAAAGACTATGACAAAGAATTTAAAGACGCTTATCCACCGTTTGACTGGCGTTCTCTGTCTGTGTGCTATGCTGTTCTCGGCTGGAATCTTTGCTTCCTGTACGGAAAACAAAGACGAAGTGGAGGAATTTGCTAATTGGAAGTCTACAAATGATACCTATTGGCAGAAGCTTTATACAGCTACAGAGCAGAAGATAAAAGCTGGAGATACCTCATGGAAGCTGATTCTGAACTACACTTTACAGGGGCAGCAAGCCAATTCGGGTGCTACACTCAGCTATCGTCCTGAGGATTACATCATCGTACACGTGGAAGAGACGGGTACTGGGACTGTAACTCCAATCTATTCTGATTCCGTAGCAGTACATTATAAGGGGCAATTAATCCCATCTACCACCTATACTGCTGGTCTTATCTTTGATAAGTCATGGTCGAAGGATGTCTTTGATGCTTCCACTTCACGTCCTGCACACCTACATGTCGGGAGTGTTGTTGATGGTTTTGCGACAGCTTTACAGCAGATGCACAAGGGTGATCATTGGACTATCTATATCCCTTATCAGTTGGGTTATGGCAGTAGTAAGACTGGTTCTGTTCCAGCTTATTCAACTCTTATCTTTGATTTGCGTCTGGTTGGCATCGCACATGTTGGACAGAAGCTGAGGATTTAGTCAAGTTTTGTGGAGCTCTTTATTATTACAGGGCTTTGAAAGACTTTGGCATTTATGCGTAGGGGCACACGTCCCCGTGTGTCCGTCATACTAAAATGATATCGGACAGACGGGAATGGTGTCCTTTTTTTGTTCTCGTTCATTACTTTTAATCGTTCATTATCCTAATCTATTAGTCCCCTTTTTGTCACAGTGAGACTCTCTTTCAGTAAATCAGTAACCGATGCTTTGCTTGCAAAGATTCGTGAAGGCGGAGTGATGAGTAGGAGTGAGAAGCTCAATCTCATCATCCAACTCAGTATTCCTTCTATCCTTGCGCAGGTCACAACGGTACTGATGTTCTATATAGATGCAGGGATGGTGGGCTCATTAGGTGCTGAACCAGCTGCTGCCATCGGTCTTGTTGAACCCGCTACGTGGCTTTTCGGCTCTTTAGTGAGTGCTGCTTCAATGGGATTCTCTGTACAGGCTGCTCACTTTATTGGGGCGAATGACTTTGAAAAGGCACGTGCCGTAATGCGGCATGGATATGCTTTCGGACTGTCTTTCTCAATGATTCTCTTGCTCATCACAGTACTGATAGCCTTTCGTTTACCTGTATGGCTGGGTGGAGGTGTGGATATTCAGCATGACGCAAGTATGTATTTCCTGATATTTTCATTTGCTATTCCATTCCATCTTATAGAAGTTCTGTCTGCTTCTATGCTGAAAGTGTCGGGTGATATGCGCCGTCCCAGTCTTATGGCAATCCTCATGTGTGTGCTGGATGTCATCTTTAACTTCTTCTTTATCTTCCCAACGCGTACGTTAACCATTGCTGGATGGCAGTTGATTGTCCCCGGATGCGGTTGGGGAGTAGCAGGTGCTGCTCTTGGAACATTGCTTGCTTTTGTCTCTGTTGCACTCCCTTTGGCTTATTTCGCAATCTTTCGTAGTTCCATTTTAGCTTGGAAACTGGATGTAGAGCGCTTTGTTTGGCGATGGCAATATGTGTGGAATGCTGTAAAGATTGGAGCACCAATGGCTTTACAGTATCTTCTTATGAATGGTGCACAGCTTGTCTCAACGATGATAGTAGCACCTTTGGGCAACGTAGCAATTGCTGCTCACTCATTCGGAATCACTGCCGAGAGCCTTTGTTATATGCCTGGCTACGGCATCAGTGAGGCTGCTACGACACTGGTTGGGCAGAGTGTGGGAGCTGATAGGCGTGATCTGCATCGTAGTTTTGCATGGATGACAGTCTTGATGGGTATGGCTGTTATGGCTTTCATGGGCATTATCATGTATATTTTCGCACCGGAAATGATTGGATTGTTGACTCCTGTCCCAGAAATACAAGCCCTTGGCACATCAATATTGCGTATTGAAGCCTTTGCAGAACCCTTCTTTGCAGCAGCTATCGTGGCTTATAGCGTCTGTGTTGGTGCTGGTGATACGTTGAAACCTTCGTTTATCAACCTTGGAAGCATGTGGCTTGTTCGGCTGACACTGGCTTATACGCTTGCATCCCACTATGGTCTTCGTGGTGTTTGGTTTGCAATGGCTGTTGAACTCAGCTTCCGTGGACTGATGTTTATATTCTATCTTTATCGACATCTCAGGCAGAAGAAATCGTAAGAATTTGGTATAAAATGTGTCAGATATGGATAACCTTCATGATAAAGATATTTTATAGTAATGAAGGAAATGCCATTTACAATTATTTCTGGTTGTTATCAGTTATCCGTTGTACCATGTATTAACGCTTCTTTTTTTTTGCTTTTTAAGCTATTTAGCGTATCTTTGCAAAATGATTCACATTATTATATAATGTCAAACGAGAAAGAATACGACCTTTTAAACAAGATACAGTCCCCTGCAGACTTACGAAAACTGAGCTTAGAGGAGCTTCCTGAGCTCTGTAAGCAGCTGAGAAAGGATATAATTGAGGAAGTTGCCGTTAATCCAGGACACCTTGCTTCAAGTCTTGGAGCTACAGAAATCACGGTAGCCTGTCATTATGTCTTCAATACTCCAGAGGATCGTGTGGTGTGGGATGTAGGACATCAGGCTTACGGACATAAGATATTGACGGGCAGAAGGGACTCTTTCTGCACCAATCGTAAGCTAAATGGATTGATGCCTTTCCCTTCTCCAAAGGAAAGTGAGTATGATACATTCACTTGTGGACATGCTTCTAACTCTATTTCTGCAGCATTAGGAATGGCAGTCGCTGCTAAACTGATGAAGCAGGAACGACATGTTGTTGCTATTATTGGCGATGGTGCGATGAGTGGAGGACTGGCTTTTGAGGGATTGAACAATGTGTCGAGCCAACCCAATGACCTCCTGATAATCCTGAATGACAATGATATGTCCATTGATAGGGCTGTGGGAGGTATGGAACAGTACCTCTTGAACCTTGATACAAATGAGACTTACAATCGTTTTAGGTTTAAGATTTCACAGTGGTTGCATGCTAAAGGACTGCTAAATGATGAGCGTCGGAAAGGACTTCTACGCTTAAATAATGCTCTGAAGGCGGCACTTGCACATCAGCAGAACCTGTTTGAAGGGATGAATATCCGCTATTTCGGTCCTTTTGATGGTAATAATGTTGTTGAATTAATACGTATTCTTCGTCAGTTGAAGAGTATGAAGGGACCTAAACTGCTTCATCTCCATACCAAAAAGGGCAAAGGTTACGAGCCAGCAGAGAAGAGTGCGACGATCTGGCATGCGCCAGGTAAGTTCGACCCAGCTACCGGTCAGCGCATAGTACAGGACTGTAGCTGTGAGCCACCGAAGTATCAAGATGTCTTTGGGAAGACCTTATTGGAGCTTGCCAAGAAGAATCCGCGTATCGTTGGAGTCACTCCTGCCATGCCAACGGGCTGCTCTATGAACATAATGATGAAGGAAATACCTGGTAGAACATTTGATGTTGGTATTGCTGAAGGGCATGCTGTGACTTTTTCTGCTGGTATGGCAAAGGATGGATTGCAGCCTTTCTGCAATATTTATAGTGCCTTTTCACAGCGAGCATACGACAGTATCATCCATGATACAGCCATATTGAACCTCCCTGTAGTACTTTGTCTGGACCGTGCGGGCCTTGTTGGAGAAGACGGAGCCACACATCATGGAGCATTTGATATGGCTTTCTTACGTCCAATACCAAATCTTACCATCGCTTCACCTATGGATGAACGTGAGTTGCGGCGCCTAATGTACACTGCACAGTTGCCTGATAAGGGGACGTTTGTTGTCCGTTATCCTCGTGGACGTGGCGTTCTGACTGATTGGGAATGCCCTTTGAGTGAGGTAGAAGTGGGGACTGGTAGACGCATTCATGATGGTTGGGATGTAGCAGTGTTAAGTATTGGCCCGATAGGAACGATGTTGAACAGGCTATTCAGCAGATAGAGAGTGCTGAGTCGCCATCAACAAAGGGTCATTGTCCGTCAGTTGCTCATTATGATATGCGTTTTTTGAAGCCTTTGGATGAGAAGATTCTGGAAGAGGTTGCCACCCGTTTCTCACGTATTGTTACTATTGAAGATGGTGTTCGCAATGGAGGTTTAGGCTCAGCTGTAACAGAATGGATGAATGATCATGGTTATTCAATTCCTATTACACGTATGGGATTACCCGATAACTTCGTAGAACACGGAACAGTACAGGAACTAAAGCAGATTTGTGGGATTGATGTGGAAAGCATAAAGAAGGTGTTAACATCCGAGAAGGGATAGTTAATACCCCTTGCATCATAACTGTCTAATAAAGAAAGGAATATAGAATGAAGATTATTATATCTGGAGCGTATGCCATAGGAACGTACCTTGCCAAGCTTCTTTCACGTGATAAGCAGGATATTGTACTGATGGATGAGAATCCAGAGAACCTGACTAAGATAAGCAATGACTATGACTTGCTGACAATGGAGAGTTCTCCAACGAGTATTAAAGGCTTAAAAACAGCAGGAATAGAGGATGCTGACCTCTTCATTGCCGTTACTCCGAATGAGTCTGCAAACCTTTCTGCCTGTGCTATGGCGCATCAGTTGGGTGCAAAGAAGACCGTTGCCCGTGTAGATAACCCAGAATATGTTGATCCAAGCAATCAGGAACTCTTCAAAAAGATGGGCGTTAGTAGTATTATCTATCCTGAAATGCTGGCTGCAAAGGATATTATCAACGGATTAAAGATGTCATGGGTACGTCAACGTTGGGATGTTCATGATGGTGCTTTGGTCATGTTGGGAATCAAATTACGTGAAACATGCGAAGTACTCAACCGTCCTTTGAAGGAGATTAGTGGCCCTGATGACCCTTATCATGTAGTGGCTATCAAACGAAACGACGAGACTATCATCCCTGGAGGTAATGATACGCTGCAACTTTACGACCTTGCTTTCTTCATGACAACGAAGCAATACATCCCTTATGTTCGCAAAGTAGTTGGCAAAGAGCATTATGTTGATGTACAGAACGTGATGATTATGGGTGGAGGAAAGACCGCAACACGTGCCGTAAAGATGATGCCGGAGTATATGAATGCCAAGATTATTGAGCAGAACCCAGCCCGTTGTGAAGTGTTGAATGACATTTTCGATGAGGATACACTTGTCATTAACGGTGACGGACGTGACATTGGACTCTTACAAGAGGAAGGAATCCGTAATACGCAGGCGTTTGTGTCATTGACATCGAATGCAGAAACCAATATACTTGCTTGTCTTACGGCTAAGAGAATGGGCGTTCGTAAGACTGTAGCAGCCGTGGAAAACCTTGATTATGTATGCACTGCAGAGAGTCTTGACATCGGAACGATCATCAATAAGAAAGCTGTTGCAGCCAGTCATATCTATCAAATGATGCTGGATGCTAATGTTGAGAATGTTAAATTCCTTATGTCTGTCAACGCCGATGTGGCTGAATTTGTGCCAAGTCCTGACTCTAAGATAACAAAGAAGACTGTTCGGGAACTCAATCTGCCCAAGGGAGTGACCATCGGTGGACTTGTTAGGAATGGCGAAGGCATGCTTGTCTCTGGTAATACACAGATTGAAGCAGGCGACTCTGTCGTTGCTTTCTGTTATAATGTCGATATGAAGAAGGTAGAGAAACTATTTATGTGATCATGTTAAACCTAAAACTCATCTCTAAAATTCTTGGTTCACTGTTGTGGATAGAGAGCTCTCTGCTCTTTGTCTGCCTCCTTGTGTCATTGATTTACACCAGTGCTGACTTCTTACCTTTTATCTGGAGTATCTTGATAACTGCTGGAGCGGGCACTATTTTCCGTCTTTTGGGACTTCATGCTGATAACCTTTTGGGTCGTCGTGATGCCTATTTCGTTGTTACAGTGTCCTGGATTCTCTTCTCAATATTCGGAACTTTGCCCTTCATGATCAGTGGTTATATTGATAGTTTCACTGATGCTTTCTTCGAAGCGATGTCTGGTTTTACCACAACAGGGGCTACAATCATTGATTTTCCTGAACGTTTACCGAAGGGATTGCTCTTCTGGCGGTCATTGACACAGTGGATTGGGGGTCTGGGAATTGTCTTTTTCACCATTGCTATCTTGCCTTCTATGGTGGGAGGATCAGTGAAAGTGTTTGCAGCAGAGGCTACCGGACCAATCAAGAGTAAGCTTCATCCGCGTCTTAGCACCAGTGCTAAGTGGATATGGATGGTCTATCTCATTCTCACCGTGGCTTGTATTCTTAGTTATAAGTTCTGCGGAATGGGTTGGTTTGATGCTTTTAATTATTCCATGACCAGTACTGCTACGGGAGGATTCTCTACCGAAAGCGGATCAATCATGACTTTTCATTCTCCTGCAGAGGAGTATGTCTGTGCTCTTTTCTGTTTCCTTTCGGGTGTGAACTTCACCTTATTATATGCTTCAGTAGTAGGTTTGAATATCAAAAAGCTACTTGTGAACAGTGAGTTCCGCTTCTATACGATTATGGTTCTACTGTTTACAGCCTTCATAGCCTTTGAACTTGTTTACAGAAATCATTATGATATAGAGCATGCTTTCCGTAGTTCAGTCTTCCAAGTGGTATCTTTCATTACCACAACAGGACTCTTTAGTGACGATGCAGCCAAGTGGCCACATGTCACTTGGGTAGTTCTTGCGGCGTGTATGTTCTTTGGTGGCTGTTCAGGATCCACGAGTGGAGGTCTTAAGAGTATCCGTGGTGTGATGATGTTGAAGGTTGTTCGTAACGAGTTTCGCCAGATTCTTCATCCTAATGCAGTCCTTCCTATGAAGATAGATGGGGTGAATATTCCACAATCCAATCGTGTTACGCTATTGGGTTTTATGGGTCTTTATCTTATTCTTACCCTTTTCTGTGCCTTTACGATGATTGCTTTCGGTATTGATAACACGAATGCTATCACCATAACACTGAGTAGTCTGGGTAATGTCGGGCCTACATTGGTATGGAGATTGGTCCTACGATGTCTTGGGCACAGCTTCCTGCCTTTGCAAAGTGGATATGTTCTTTCCTTATGTTGGTTGGTCGTCTGGAATTATTTACTGTATTGGTTCTGTTTACACCTGCCTTTTGGAAAGAGAATTAACAGATTTTACAACAGAGTTGCCTGATAAATTTGTATATTTGCGCCAAATAATAACATAAGAGATTAATAAACTATTATTACAATGAAAAAGAATAAGGTACTTTTTTGGGCTGCTTGCCTGTTTTCAGTATTGTCTTTCACCTCTTGTCTGAGCGATGAAGAGAATGATGTACGGAACAAACAGATGACTCCAGCAGAGAGAGTTACGGCGTATAATACGGTACGTGGGTCTTACAATGGTAAGATGAAGTATTTTAAATACAGCACAGATGGAAGGAGAGTGACGGACTCTTTGAACATATCATGTGAGGTAACGGGTGATACAACCTTAGTTTTGAAGAACATTCCTACAAGCTTGTTGGTTGATAAGGTTGGTAATGATAAACTGAAAGCAGCGCTTAGTCAGCTTCCAGCTGTCAATGATACTTGTCGGATTGGCTTCTTCCAGCGTGATCCTGTAGCCTTCTATCTACTCCCACAGTCAATCGTTTTCAAGGATTTGGAGTATGATGGGGCAAAGCATGAGGTAGCGTTTGTCTTCCGTCCTATAACTGATTCTTATGCAGTTTATAGTTCTGATAAGAAGAGATTGTTCTTCCAGCTCTACTTAGCAGGCTACTATATCGATAAGCGTCCTTATGGTTTTGCTAGTTTCCCCAATGAGAGTGAGATGCTGTTCTTCCTCTCTGAGCCACGATCATAGCGTATAACAGATAATAAAATAGAAGCCCAGGATTGGTGAGTGATTACCATCCTGGGTCTTTTTGTTGCTTTGTTCAATCGCTGAAAGGGGAGGCTTAAATGCTGAACTGAATGTAACTTCGCCGAACATCACACTTGTGCAGAATGAAGGAGATATACCCTTCTTTGTAAAAACTATTCACAATCACAAAGTGAAAGGTGCTCTTTTGAGAAGTGAAAGATGCCCTTTTGCATTGTAAAAGGTGCCCTTTTGATGTGTAAAAGACGCCCTTTCACAATGCAAAAGGGCGTCTTTTACAAGCCTGTTTGTAAGTTGTTGGTTATCTGTTGGTTACAAAGTGGCTTTTTATAGCTTTTCTGTTATTTCCCATTTCATACCTGACATCACTTTGTAATAAAATCTTCTATACACCCATCTGAATCGCATTGCCTTCTTTTCTCACTCCTTTTCATTCCTCTTCACTGCCTTTTTCTGCTCCTTTCGCTCCTGTTTTTAAAAGCTCCTCTACATCCTTTTCCAATAGTAGGAAAGGCTCTGCTGTCAAGTAACCAACGTTTCTTCTTAGCATAGGGATTATCTCTGTGGTGCTATGGCTATAGCTTGACAACTCATTCCGACGTTGTGTATCATGCACAGCATTACGGTTTATCTCGTCTTCCCGTTCCCTTATCAATCGGTCACAGATACGTTTCAGTATCGGTACAACGATATTATCAAAGAGATGATGGCCCTGAATATATAAATAGGTGGCACGTGGTGTGACGCCCAATGTACGTAATTCGTCTTTCAGTAGCAGATAGCTCTCCTTTGCTTGTGGGTATTCGTGTTGCAGTTGTCTTATCTTTCGTGATACTTTACGGCGTAACATATCCAGGCACTCATCAGTACGATGCAAGGAGAATCCGCCTATTTCAGTGATTCTATTGAAGTCTGTGATTGTGAATTGTTTGTAGATGTTGCGTCGATAGAACCAGATATTCCAGATGAAGAGTGGGTGAATAATCTCACTGTATCGGTATAAGAAGTCTTCAAAGTTGAAGATGGTGTGATCATTGAGCGTTACTGCCACCGTGACATCATGCAGACTGGGGGCAAAACACTGTAAGTTCTCAATGGCATAAGCATAGGTGTGGAGCACGTAGGGATTGTTGTTCACCTCCGAAGAGACGTGTGTTGTGCCTTGAAGAAGATAGTCATAATCAGCATCTACGCATGCAATCATGTTCTCACCAACCTTTTCTGCAATGAGATTCATCAGTACCGACTTCTTTCCTTTGGTCAGATTCTGCCGTGAAGGGAGCATCACTTCAAAGTATCGTTCCTTGTTTTCGAACCTACTCAGCACTGTTCTCCAGAAGAAAATATCGTCATACGCCTCAACGTATGCCACGATTTTGCGCCTGGAATGTTTACCGTTGAGTTGGTTAGCTGCGGCAAAATAAGCTGACGAAAGATTGTCCCTCAGTGCTTTACCCATGTTATCGGCTTCTTATTTATCAGTAATGTCAGTCACTTCCGTTACCTTATCCATCCATCCGTTCATGATAACTGCAGGGCTATGGGTGGTCAGAATGATCTGAACATTGGGATTCAGCTCAAGAATCAGGTCTATGAGACGTTTCTGCCAGTCAATGTGCAGACTCACTTCTGGCTCATCCATGAAGAGTACATAGTTCTCATTGTCTTCCACCAGTACGGTAAGCAGGATGACAAGCATTTGCTTTTCTCCGCTGGATAGCTGATAAGGGAAGAGTTCTTCACCCATCTGTGAGAACCGAATCTCATTCTCTGTACGGATAATAGTCTTACCAGTCTCCGTGAAAAGGTCGTCAATAATATCCTGGAAACGCTTTTTGGGAGTAGAGATAAGCTGTGCTTTTTCTGCAGAATCAGCCTCACCACTCTGTAGGGCTGCAATGATCCGATTGCCAATGTTCACTTGGTAATCAAGATATTTGCGTTGTAACTGGAACAATTGCCAGTCAAGTTCCGTGGAAAGGTTCGTATCCATCTTGCTGATACTGTCTGAATTCATCAGCGGACGATCGAAGGAACGGATGATGTCATAGCGTATCCACTTGGCATCATCAGGGCTAACTTTCAGTCGGACACCCTTCAGTAGATGGCTCGGAAACTCACCACCTTGTGACAATCCGCGTACCACCTTATTTAAAATGGTACTTTTTCCCACGCCATTAATACCACTGAGGATATTCACTTGTCGGTCAAGCGTCCAGCGAATGTGTTTCTTCCCACTCCAGAGAGAGTCTATCTCAATCTCCTCTATGTAGTCAGCATACTTCTGCATAATCGTTATTTCATCTGTATTATTATACTGCAAATATAGTATTTTATATTCAAAACACGACAAAAATACGACATTTTAATGTAAATACCACGATTATGGTATACGAAATAACACATAATAAGTATTCCTCGTTCGGATAAATAGCCGTACCTTTGCACCCGTTAACAGGTAACAAAAGGCTGAATGCCCGATGTGACATGTAACAAAAAGAATTAATATCAATAAATGTATTAACCGTTTTCCAGCTGCCCTCTCATTAAGGTCCACGGTAGGAAAACAAAAAAAGGAAACTCAATTATGGCAAAACAAAAGTATCACTTCGAGACACTTCAGCTTCATGTAGGTCAGGAACAAGCCGATCCAGCAACTGATGCACGTGCTGTACCTATCTATCAGACCACCTCTTATGTCTTTCATGACTGTCAGCATGCAGCTGATCGCTTTGCTCTTAAGGACGCAGGTAACGTATATGGTCGACTGACCAACTCTACACAGGCTGTTCTTGAAGAGCGTGTTGCAATGCTCGAGGGTGGTGTTGCTGGTCTGGCTGTTGCTTCTGGGGCAGCTGCAGTGACGTATGCCATTACCAATATAGCCAATGCTGGCGACCATGTTGTGGCTTCCAAGACCATTTATGGTGGTACTTATAACCTCCTTGCACACACACTTAGCAAGTTCGGCATAACCACAACGTTCGTTGATCCAGATGATTATGAGGAGCTTGAAGCCGCTATCAAGGACAATACCAAGCTGGTTTATATTGAGACATTGGGTAATCCTAACTCTAATATATCGGATATTGAACGCTCTGCAGATATCGCACACCGTCACGGATTACCTCTGTTGATTGACAATACCTTTGGTACTCCTTACCTGATTCGCCCGATAGAGCATGGTGCTGACATCGTTGTACACTCTGCAACGAAGTTTATTGGTGGTCATGGAACGTCTCTTGGAGGTGTCATCGTTGATGGTGGAACATTCGATTGGAAGAAGAATCCAGAGAAATTCCCTGGTTTCAACAAGCCTGATGCTTCTTATCACGGTCTTGTTTTTGGTGATATTCCTGCTCCTTTTGTTACCCGTGTACGTACGCTTTTGCTGCGTGACCAGGGTGCAGCCATCTCTCCTTTCAATGCTTTCATCCTCTTGCAGGGGCTTGAGACATTGAGTTTGCGTGTGGAACGTCATGTGTTTAACACACTGAAGGTACTGGAATATCTGGAGAACCAGCCTTTGGTGAAGAAGATTAATCACCCTGCTGAGGCTTCTCATCCTAACCATGACCTCTATGAACGTTATTTCCCGAACGGTGCAGGTAGCATCTTTACGTTTGAGATTGACGGTGATCAGCAGAAGGCTTTCGACTTCATTGACCATCTGAAGATCTTCTCTTTGCTGGCTAACGTTGCTGATGTGAAGTCGCTTGTCATCCATCCACTGTCAACAACACACTCTGAGTTGAGCGTTGAGGAGGCTGCTGACCAGGGAATCTACCCAAGTACAATCCGTCTTTCTATTGGTACGGAACATTATAAGGATATTATTGCTGACCTCGATCAGGCTTTTGAGGCAGTAAAGTAAGAACAAAAAATTGATTGATATGACAAAGATTATAAAGAAGCTCACCGAGCTTATAGGGAATACTCCTTTGGTTGAACTGGATAAGTTCTCGGCAAATAAGGGTCTTGATAAGCCTGTTATTGCTAAGGTTGAATACTTCAATCCAGGTGGTAGTGTGAAGGATCGCATTGCATTGGCAATGATTGAGGATGCTGAAGAGAAAGGATTACTCAAACCAGGAGCTACGATTATCGAACCAACGAGTGGTAACACGGGTGTAGGATTGGCTCTTGTGGCAGCTGTTAAAGGCTATAAGCTTATCCTGACGATGCCTGAAACGATGAGCATTGAGCGTCGTAACCTCGTGAAAGCATATGGTGCTACGGTAAAACTGACCAGTGGTAAGGATGGTATGAAGGGTGCTATTAAGGCTGCAGAGGAGCTACGTGACTCTATTAAAGGTAGTGTTATCCTCCAACAGTTTGAGAATCTTGCTAACCCAGAGAAGCATTATCGTTCTACAGGTGAGGAGATCTGGCGTGACACTGATGGTAAAGTGGATATCTTTGTGGCTGGTGTTGGTACTGGTGGTACGGTCAGTGGCGTTGGTAAATACCTCAAAGAGAAGAATCCAAATGTGAAGATTGTTGCTGTAGAGCCAAGTGATTCACCTGTATTAAGTGGTGGTCAGAGTGGTCCACATAAGATTCAGGGTATCGGTGCAGGCTTCATTCCTAATACTTACAACGCTGCTGTTGTGGATGAAGTGTTTCAAGTTGAGAACGATGAGGCTATCCTTGCTGGTCGACAACTGGCACAACAGGATGGTTTATTGGTAGGAATCTCGTCTGGTGCAGCTGCTTTTGCTGCAGCAGAGATTGCCAAACGTCCTGAGAACAAAGGTAAGACGATCGTTACTTTGTTCCCTGATACGGGTGAACGTTACCTCTCTACGGTGCTTTATGCCTTTGAGGAATACCCTCTTTAAGGATAACCTGTTTTATAATATATACGCAAAAGGCTGCCTTTGTCGTCCTGACATTGGCAGCCTTTGCCCTTTCTTACCAGTCAATGGAAGGGGTTGTGGGGCGTATAATACGTTGGTAGGGGTGTAAGGAGTAGTTTTTTCGATGGAATAACTTGGTCGTATGTGATAAAAAGTTTACCTTTGTACTATAAATCAAATACTGTGGTGACAACCTGTCTGTGCTCGTTATACATTGGATATGTGTAGGAAGAGTGGGGTAGGAGACCATGAAAATGAAATTATAATACTCATGATATGATAAGATTTTTCGTTACTATGCTTTCTTTGTTGTGCTTTACAATAACCTCTCAAGCACAAACAAAGACTGAGGAAATTGACTTTACGGGGATGAGAGGCCGTGGTATAGAGGTGAAGAAGATAGAACGGTCTGGTGTGATACTTTTGTTTGATGGTGGAAAAGATACTACATATGTACCTGCTTTCTACGATAAAAAAGATAACGAAGAAGCAGCATTGAGGATGTATTATGGTAATATCTTGACTATAAAAGGAATCAATGGAAAGATTAAGAAGGTTCGTTTTTGGCTTGTCACTAAAGTAAGTGACAAATGGTTTTCAACCTTAAAAGAGAATAAGAAAGGTGCTATACCTTTGAACCCTAATAGGAAAGGGATTGCTATATGGGAGAGTAGTGGGAATGGAGTAGACTCTATTGTGTTTACAACATCTAGAGATACTCAGGCAAGAATAAAGAAAATAGAAGTAACTTATAAGATAGATCCTGTCGTTTTTACCATCTCTGCAGCACGACATGCAACACTTTATTACAGCAATAAAGCCTTTACGATTCCTCAAGGAGTTGTTGCACGGACGTATAAGATAGAAGATAACATGCTTAAGTTGAGTAAAAAGTACGTGTCTGGGGATGTTCTTCCAAAGGATATGGCAGTCGTCTTGGAGGCTGATGAGGGGAGTTACACCTTTTGGATGACGGAGAAACAAGGAGAAAAGGATGAAAAGAATGTCTTGAAAGGTACTGACGACAATAGTCAGACAACTGGTGGAACGATTTATTATGGGTTCTCTAACGGTAAAAGAGGCGTTGGTTTCTACTGGAGAAAGGCGGATGGTGGAGCTTTTGAGAACGGTGCACACAAGGCTTACATAGCTTATACGCCTTCCTCAACAGCACAAGCTAAGAGTTATCTTGTGTTTGATACTGCAACAGGAGTTCACCTTACGGCATTTCAGGAATCACAAATGGAGGATGAACCAACCTATAATCTTGCTGGACAACGTGTCGGAAAAGACTATAAAGGCATCATAATCATCCGCGGGAAAAAGTATCTTAGGAAGTAATCATCTGACAATAAATATCATAAAAACATGGAAACTTACGTTATACCATTAACTACAATCTATGAATCTTATCCCTATCCAGCCTTGTTAGCTGGACATTCAGGCACTCTTCATTCAATGGAAAGTGATGCTGAAGTGTTTAATGAGGTGGATGGGAGTGAGCAATTATCAAAAGGAACAGTCTTCTCTGGTGTTTCAGATGATGACAGTACTGCTCCTACTTGGGATGATTGAGACAAAAGAAATAAACCTAAACAATATTTTATAGAATGAAGAAGACTTTACTTGTAATAGCTACCTTGCTGATGAGTTATGTCGGTATGGCACAAGAAACTTACCATCCTACTGCTGAAAACCTGAAAGCACGTGAGCAATTTCAGGATGAGAAGTTCGGTATCTTCCTGCATTGGGGACTCTATTCAATGGTGGGAGCTGGTGAATGGGTGATGACAAACAGGGATATTAACTATAAAGAATATCCTAAGTTGGCTAAGACTTTCTATCCATCAGAGTTCGATGCAGATGCATGGGTGAAGGCTATAAAGGCTGCAGGAGCAAGGTACATCACCATAACAACACGTCATCATGATGGATTCTCACTCTTTAAGACTACTACTAGCACGTATAACTCGGTGGATGGCACTCCTTTCAAACGGGATATCATCAAGGAAATGGCTGATGCTTGTCAACGAAATGGTATCAAACTCCACCTTTATTATTCTCACTTAGACTGGAGAAGAGAAGATTATCCACAAGGAAGAACAGGACTTGGGACGGGACGTGACAAGGGAAAAGCTAACTGGTCAAGCTATTATAAGTTTATGAATACGCAGTTGACGGAGCTTCTGACACATTACGGACCTATCGGCGCGGTGTGGTTTGATGGTTGGTGGGATCATGATAGTGATGCTAAACCATTCGATTGGCAGCTTCCTGAACAGTATGCAATGATTCATCGCTTGCAGCCACAATGTCTTATTGGTAACAATCATCACCAGACTCCTTTCCCAGGTGAGGACATTCAGATCTTCGAACGTGACCTTCCGGGTGAGAACAAAGCTGGATTGTCGGGGCAAAACATCAGTCGCTTACCACTTGAATCATGTCAGACCATCAACGACCATTGGGGGTATAACCTCACTGACGACAATTATAAATCACCAAAGGAATTGATCCAGATGCTCGTTCGTGCTGCTGGAAAGAATGCCAATCTCCAGTTGAACATCGGGCCAGAACCTGGTGGTGCGTTGCCTTCTCTTGCGCTTGATCGTCTACAGGCTATAGGTAAATGGCTAAACAAATATGGTGAAACGATCTATGGAACACGTGGTGGCATCGTTGATCCACACGACTGGGGCGTAAGTACACAGCGTGGTAACAAACTCTACATCCACATCCTAAACTGTATGGACTCCAGTCTCTTCATTCCCACTGGCAACCACAAAATCAAGTCCGCTACCGTCTTTGGCACCAACAAGCGTGTCAACTTCACAAAGACTGGTAAAGGCATCACCCTCAACTTCGACACCGTCCCTACTGACATTGATTATATCGTTGAGTTGACATTGTGATATAGCTTTCTCGCCTTATCATCTTCCAAAAACAACCCGCAGCAACCAAGTGGTTGCTGCGGGTTTGTTTATATGTAAGTATCGTTTTCTTCCTCAAA
>NZ_BAJX01000015.1 GCF_000613925.1 Prevotella histicola JCM 15637 = DNF00424 | reverse complement strand
TAAATACAACATCTTCGATGAACAGAAAAGGATATAGCTCCTCCTCTCATTACCGCATTAACCCTACGGCTGAAAAAAGTGAGCAAGTGTTGGCAATTAAGTTTGTACAATGGGACGTTCCCCCTTTGGAGAGCCTTTGTAATAGCAAAGTATATCTCCTACGTGTGAAACTCAATCGTGGTGAGTGTATGAGCCGTGAGGAAAAGAATTGGCTATGTGAAGCGGTGAACTCTAATACCTATTTCCGTACAGCCGTTCCACTGCAAGGCTATCGCTTTGACTTCTTTGAAGTGCTGAAGAAATACCTTGTCAATCAGTACGGACAATGGACAGAGTATTACGCACCCGACAGAACAAGCCTAAGAGCCTACCTATATGGGCGTATCAATCAAATAGTAGAAATTCCCAAGTATTAACAACATCAAAACTTATACGACAATGAAAGGTACAGAACATTTCACACGGACAATAGCCGAGTATCTCAATCAGCGTGCTATGACAGACCCTTTGTTTGCTCCTAACTTGATGAAACCGAACAAGAATATTGAGGAGTGCATCACCTATATTCTTAATGAAGTGCAGAAAAGCGGTTGCAACGGCTTTGATGATGATGAAATCTTCTCTATGGCTGTTCACTACTATGATGAGGACGATATAGAAGTCGGCAAGGCTGTTTCTTGCCAAGTTGCCGTCAATCACATTGTAGAACTCACAGAGGAAGAAAGAGCCGAAGCAAGGCAGGAAGCCATTAAGCAATATCAGCGTGAGGAACTTGCCAAGTTACAGAGCCGTAACGCACGAGTGAAAAAGACCGAGAACATAGCAACCCAAGTACAACCATCATTATTTGATTTTTAAGCCTATGAAACCGAGAAACAAATTTGAGAAGGCGGTTTTGGAACAAAGCAAGCATCTTCGCCCAATAACCAAGACACAAAGTAAGTGGGCATTCCGTGAGTGCATAGACCACTTTGCCTACCGATTGCCAAAAGGTCGCACTACTTGTATGGATTGTGGGCATAGTTGGGTAATGGACAAACAGAGAGAAACTTGTACTTGCCCTCATTGTAGGGCAAAGTTGCAGGTCAAGGAAACATACGAGCGCAAGTTGCAGCAGAAGCAGTATTTCACCCTACTTACCACTTGCGGAGAGTTTCAAGTATTACGTATGTTCCTACTTATTGTGGGTATGGAGAAAGGTTACAAAGCACAGACGTCTATAATTGAGATTGGGCAATATTGGTGGAATATGCAGGGACGAAAAGCAGTGGTTGCCATACAGAGGGTATTGGGACACTATGTTGATACTTTTTCTTATTATAGTCCTATGGCGATACGCAACGATAATGAAGCCTACCAGCATATTGCCTACTCACCCATATATCCGAAGTTCAAGGTTACAGACATACTTCGTAGAAATGGTTTTAAGCATAATTTCTATGGCATCGTGCCTACTAAGTTTATTCCTGCATTGCTTACAGACAGCCGTGTGGAAACATTGCTAAAAGCAGGTCGCACAGACCATTTACGTTACTTTCTTGGCAACAAGAAGGCTTTTGAAGAACTATGGCAGTCCTACAAGATTGCAGTTCGTAACGGCTATGAGATAGCAGACATTTCTCTTTGGAGTGATTATGTAGATACACTTAGAAGATTAGGAAAGGATATTCATAATCCAAAATATTTATGCCCAACAGACCTTAAAGGCGAACACGACCGCAGACACGAGGGACTTCTCAGACAGCGTGAAAGGGAGGAGATAGAACAGAAGCAAAAGAAGGCTATGGAAGATGAAAAGCGTTTCAAGGAACTCAAATCCAAGTTCTTTGGTATCTTTTTTACAGATGGCACAATCCAAGTCCACGTGTTGGAGAGCGTGCAGGAGCATTTGGAAGAAGGTGTATCAATGCACCATTGCGTATTCTCTAATGCATACTACCTCAAGGAGGACTCCCTTATCCTTTCGGCTACCATTGAAGGCAAGCGAATAGAAACCATTGAAGTATCATTAAGAACTCTGGAGGTGGTACAAAGTCGTGGAGTGTGCAACAAGAATACAGAATACCACGAGCAGATAGTAAACCTTGTGAATGCCAATCGAGGACTTATAAGCCGAAGAATGAAAGCAACAGCATAAAGTATGAACCATTAAATTATCAGAGATATGAAGACAGAGATTGAAAATATCATCTACAACTATGCGGATGAGATACCGCATATTCTCATTAGGGTTATCAACGCAATAACCCTATCCGACAGCAAAGAGGAGTTAAGGTCGGCTATCAACAAAATAGCTGAAGAAACAGAGCTTGATAAGTTCTTTGCATACGGCTATGGCGCACATCACTTCTGGCTCAAACACCGCAAATTATCCAATGGAGAACCAAAGGAATATAGATTATTAAAGGTTGAATTTTAAGATTATGAAGAAGAAATTTTACAGAGTTCGGACACAATACGTCTTTGAAGGAGTGTTTGAGGTGGTTGCGGAGAGCAAGGAAGACGCACGGCAGAAAGTCCTGCAAAATTGTGGATTGGTTATGGGGTGGCAGTATTCACAGCACTTTGCCCGATGATGAAATAAATTGGGCTTTTGACAAACACCCCAACAAACGAATAGACAGAATAACGAAAGTGCAAAAATATCCTTCTGAATAATAGTAAAAGCCACGCAAACCGAAAATTTGCGTGGCTTCTTTTCTTTCTCTTTGAACGAGCAGGCGACCAAAGAAAAGAAGCAAAAGAAAGTCGCAATCTCAAACTGATAAATTATTCCATTAACCAATCTTTTAGTGAGATACATCCACCCTCTGTTTCTACCATAAGAATATCATCTACAAGGTTTACTCTTGGATAAATATCTATGTAAGCAGGCTTAGGTGTATCATTAGGTGTATATACACATATTCTGTTCCCTTTTAGTGCGTGAAAATACCCCAATTCCCATGGTGTCCATTGTGATTGAAAGCTAGAATCTGTATTGATATATAGTAGGGCCTTGGAAGACTTTAATCTCTCAATAATTGCTTTAGCTGTGCTAATATTAGTCAACTCTCGCTTTAAAGCATTTCTATCACTAACCCAGTCTATATAGACATTTAACCCAAAACTATTTAAAATCGCTTTCATCTTTAGTATCAAGTCACTATCGGATGAACTGTGAGATATAAAAAGGTCATATGTTTTCATTTGTTCAAGCTGAGAATTATAGATAAAGCGAATTAAATCTTCTGGGGTGTTGATAGGATTAGGGACTATTTTATCCCCAGGTCGTTTTTCCCCTTTCCTATTCGGTCGAAGACGAACCTCTTTTTCTCCAAATTTCTGCAATGTAAGAAATGCAAAATGTCTAAGGTGATAATTTCTTTCAGAAGCATTGACTTTGTAAAGGAACTTTATTGTAACGGGGCTTTTGTACTTAGAAGCTTCTTGTAACACTGCATAACGAGTATCAATATCAGTGGGGTTCTGATGTTTTCCAGCGAAATAAGTTTGAATATAATAATTAGAGTAACTAGGAATTACGTGTTGAACATACTTTTGATTTTGTCCTATTTTATCTTTTCTATTTTTTTGCTTGCATAGACTCTGTTCAAGTAAATTTTCCCTAAACTCAACTCGCTCCTTCTCTGGCTTCTTAAGTTGATTGTATAATCCCTCATTATAAATAATGGGTAGAGCAATAGATCGTAGATAACTGATAGGTTTTGGGAAGAAATATATTTTAGGTAGTCCTTTCTTTTCTCTCCCCTTATCCATCCTATTGTACTCTTTTGCTTTACTACAAATATCATCCCAGAAGTAAGAATATAAGAGTTTGAACTCTGATAAAAAGAGTTCCTCCGAGAATCCCTCTGGCATTATTGCTAAAATATTCCTCAATGGTCTCTTCAATATTTTTCGAAAGCGAAGCAGTTCTCCTTGATACCTCCGTTTGGTTCTCCCCATATTAGATAATTTTGCCAAAGAATAAAACGACTAAGGCTACAATCAAATAGAAGGGTGTTGTAGAGGGAGAACACGTCGCTTTGATAGTGTTCTGGAGCTGTGTACATCGACCTCCAAGATTTTCCACCCTATAAATTAGGTCAACATAAGTATCATCAGAGAGTTTGTCAAGAAAATCCTTCTGAGATTTAATCACCGCTCTCTCCAATCCTAGATAATAGCAATCTAGTAGATAAAGAAGCCCTACAGGAATCAAACAAAGGCAAGCATTTGGGAGTTGCATCTCTTTATCAACCAATAGTACAAGCATCGCAGCAACAAGAGTTACTGTCCAATTTTTACAGTTAGCACTATTCCCCGCCATTCTATTAATGATACCTTGAAGCATTGATATGTGAGCTTGTACTGCGGAGTCTTTTAAAACATCTAACTTTTTTTCTTTGTTCATTTTATTATTCTTTTAATTCGTATAATTTGTCCAATGCATGTACACTTAAATCTTCAGAATACTGTCGCAACTTATGGTGAGTATATACTTCTGTTAGCCAGGATTTTTTCCAATTATTCAATACTCTATTATCAATATCGGTAAGATGATCTATTGGTATGTTATATATAATACGTGGAGTGGGTCTTCCACCTTCAGAAAAGGACTCTACCGTTCTTTTCAATCGATATTCTGAGAAGTGTCTTCTCCTTATTAAATGCGTCGTTGCAATTTCGGAATAAATCCAAGGAGATTCTGTTTGATTAATGATGGTGTTAGGTGTAATTGAGTTAGGCGTATTCAGGAAAAATAAACACTCTGTATTGTCTATCATTTGAGTGAGTGCCACAGAGAGCATCATATGAACATGACTTGTTGAATAATTCCTTTTTTCATAGCTATAAGAGTGATTTCCATTAAGACAATAGACAGCATCTATCTGTTTTAGGAGTTCATTAGCATATCCCCAAACGCATGAGTCAATAAATGCAGTTAATCCAAAAGTATCTTTTAACCATCCTGCAAGAGCAATAGCAAGAGCCTCATCTTTATGTGAGTGTGATATAAAAATATCAGCCTTAATTTGGGGGAACCAGTTTGCTTGCATTTTACTCCCGTCAAGAAAACCATCTCCATTTGCAAAAGAGCTTATTTTTTCTATGATCTTTGCTCTTTGATTCGAAAAACTTTCCGAGCCTATTTCTTGTAATTTTTCGAAATCGTCTTGCTCGAAACAATTTTCCTTTAATGATAAATTAAATCCTCTGTACATAGCATTTATTACTTTTTCAAGCAAAGTTACTCATTCATAGTGACAAAGACGAATAAAACGGTAAGAAATCCTACCTTGCAAGCTGATAAAACTTGTAAGAAGCATATTTTGTGAAATCAAGGAATATAAAACAGGGTAAACTCCACTTGCCTCCGTTTCACTAATCCTTTCAAAACTTTTCCCTTATATCGGCAGAATGAAACATACTCCCGATAAAAGTTCCTGTCTCCAGCTTCTATTTTTCGTAGCAGCCTACTCTTGGGATGCTTACCATAACCGAGCAGTCGCCCTACACCCACATTATAGGCAAGGAGGCTGAGCAGCAGGGCATCCTTCCCATACCCCTTGAAGTGTTCAAAGCATTTCCAAAGGTCGGCACGAAGCAGCGAGTCTGCCTGCCGTTCCGTCATATCCGCAGTGAAACGCTCTCCTAATTGCAGCTGATGCCCATAACCAACATACGGATAATTCTTCCAGCCGTGCAGTCCCTCAAAGTATTTCACTACGACAACCGCACGTTCAAAAGGTGGCAAGTCTGCCAGCCGCACCCTGCGCTGGGCAAGGGTCGGCTGACAGAACAGGCAGAATACACAAAGTAAAATGAAAGAATTTATCGTTCGCATCAATTATGTTCTTAGTGGCGAGAAGATGCAGGCTTGTCCTTGCCCTCTTCTCGCTCGTTGTTGAAACTAAAGGTCAGCTGTTGAACTTTCCCAAAACTATCCTCCACATAGACATCAATCGTCTGGCGGTCAGCTGAGAGCGAGGTATAGTATAAGCGGAACACATCTTTTGTTAGCGGATAGCGGTCGTTAGGTTTGAAAACCGTGCCGTTATCATTTCTTAGCAAGCCCTTGCCATCAGACTGGAAATAACGTATCGTATAGCGAGTGTCAGCAAACTCACCGCCCCGCTTCAGCGTGCAGCGTATCTCAGCCGTCTGTCCCTTTATGATGTCCTTCTGAACCGGCATTGTCTCCACCGTAAACGGATAAGACTGCTGAACATCCAAATCCCTATCACAAGCAGATAGGCAAAACACGGCAAGGGTCAGCACGCCCATTACCCAAATCGTATTCAATATCTTCTTCATCTTTTCTTCTACTTAAAAGTTAAACCTTAGTCCTGCATAAACAGCCGGACGAAAACGATGCACGTCCGAGCCAAAGAGGAAACGTCCCTGCGCCTTTACAAGAAAGATAACCCTGTCCGTTAGGAACACTTCCACCGAGCCATGTACGGCACCGCCATAGACAAAGCGGGAGCGGTCGAGCAGTGTCGCCCCATCGGGCAGCAGCTTTTTGTCCTCGTTCAGTTGCTCATAGCCACCCAAGGCGGATATGCCACCATAAAGAAACACGTTCTTTCCTCTGTCGGAGAGAACAGGGTGCATATAACCCACCTGCAAGAGAGCATCCTTGAGTTTTACGTTATAGCTTCTGTACGGCATATTCTGCTGTTCATACTCTGCCATAACAAAGGTATAATTCTCACGACCCAAATATCGGGTGAGTGATGCTCCCATACCGAAATTGCCAGCAGCAAGGAACTTTTCACCCTTGATAAGCGGAACACCTCCTACAACCTCTATGCCCCTTTGCTTGGGTATCAGTCGCTGTGCCTGCGATGGCAAGCTAAAAGCCATTGCCACCGCCACGCAAGCCGATAAAATGATTTTCTTCTTCATAATGCCTACCATTTGAGTTTGAGGTTATCAATCTTCTTTGCTATCTGCAGGTCTTCTGCCGTTACATAAAAGGTTAGCGTACGACCGCCATTTCTCTCATAGAGCGTCACTTCAAGCTGCTTATCTTCTGCAAGAGAAAACTGCTCGAGCGCAAACACAGTGTGTTCACTTCCCATGCCACGCACCTGCATCACCTGATGATAGGCACGAAGTGGCTGAAGCACCTGCTCTTGTATAGCGGTGCGCTTTGCCATCTTCTTATCCACCACCTTAAACGTGATAAAATCCACAGAGTACGGCATATTCGTGCTGTTTTCCATACGAATGTGGAAATACAGCAAGCCGTTATGGGCATACAAGCCACGAAGCAGGAACTTCATACCAAACTGCTGAGCACCGATGTGCTTGATGCAGCGTCTGTCATTCTGATAGATAGTCTGCATCATCAGCTTTACTAATACGGGCGACTCGTTGCCAAGTTCCTTAAAGTAAATGTCAGAGCGATTGCTCGGCAGTCTACCTTCCGTCGTGGAGAGAAAGTCTTTCATCTCGATACTTAACTTCTCCGGCTCATCAGCATACTTGACGTTGAAAGCATAGAAAGAGCCGTCCTCACAGATAACACTCATATTGGTCTCCGTCTCAAAGTCCTTCACCGAAGCCTTTACACGCAGTACGTTCTCTGCATCCTCCGCCTTCCCTGCGATGATATTCTGTGAACCTAAGTCTACATAACGAATGGCAGAAGGGAAGATAAGATGCACGGTCTTGTCAAAGGTAACGTCAAGACCATACGGCAGAACGACACGCCCCGTTGGAATGGCACGGCTCATACCTTGAAAGAGCTCTCCCGAAGTAAGCGGATGGCTTGGTGTCAGACCATCATTGTTTTCCTGTGCTGTGGCTGTTGCTCCCACCATGGCAAGCATAGCCATTGATAAAATAATTTTCTTCATTGTTCCTTTTTTATTTGATGTTATTTTTTACTTATCATTTTTGATTGTTTTATTTGGACTGAACCAAGAAAAGGCGGTAGCCACCCTTGAGCGTTACCTTGATGGTGCGCAGCTTCTTTTGAAGCAGCTGACTTGCGCCCTGCATCACCCCACGGGCAGCCTCTGAGATAATCTGGTCTTTGGCAGAGGAAGCGAAGGTAAAGGATGTTCCCATTGAACCACCGATGTTCGCACCGACTTCCTTAAGCGCATTTATGTCCTCCGAACCTGGTATATACACGCCCTCCTGTCCGTCTGTGTCATATGCAGAGAGCTTGACGGCTATGATATGACCGTCCACCTCAATGCTTTTGATAAGTAGGTGCATACGGTTACCTTCAATCTTGGCAACGGCTATGAGTCGCTATGCCGTGGAATTTGCAGTCCCTGTACCTTGGCACTTTCAAGCAGACGGAGTACGACATTGTCACCCTCCTTAAGAACAGTGGTCCTGTCTACTACAACTTTAAGCGTATTGCGCATTGTAGGTACAGCCGTGCTTGCAAGCGAATGAAAACCCATATTACGAGCCTTCTTGCCGTATTCCTCCATAAAGTACACATCGCTCATAGGCTGATCAAGTGAAGAAACTATCTGCCTACGCTCCGGCAGAACTTCCATTGCAGGCTTTTCATTCTGCATGGTCTTGCCCTTAGCGGCGTCAGAGCCACCTGCTGTATCTTCCGTTTTTTCATTTCCTGCCGCCAGACCATTATTGAAGGTAGGTGGAGTTGATGCTTTGGGAAGATACTTCGCTGCCATCTGATAGCTCTTTTCCATCAAGGCAAGCTGCCGTTTCTCTTCATTGTCCTCCCTGCTGTCTTTGGCTGAGAGTTCCTTTTTAAGATTATCTATTTCCGAGCGCAAGGCTTCACGCTCCTGCTCGTGTGGATCGGGAGCGTAAAAGGAGTTCAAGAGGCGATTATTCTCCTCATAGCGATGCATAGAGTTTTCTATCTTTGCCGTAGAAGCAGCCGTTTCTGCACGCTGCTCCTCTGATGGAGCAGTGTTCTGGGTGAAATAGTCCGATAGTCTGCCCATCTCCTCGCGGGTCTGTTCCTCCTCGTGTGCCTTGTCGCCCAATTCGTAGGCTTTGAGCTTGTTTTCGGTGAGCTTTTCTGTCGTTGCCTGCGGGATGCTGTCATTGAGTCCCTGCTCCGCTGCAGTCTTATCCTTGCCCGATGGTGCGAAGATGAACCACATTGAGAGGGCAAACAGCAGTCCCAGTCCTCCGAAGACTAAGCCTTTTTTCATTTGTTCTTTCTGTTTATTATCCATTTTCTTTGATTGTTTGATGATGTTGTAGATAAAAATTACCGTGTAACTCATGTAAAGTGCTGTCCGTCCGTATCGGACTGTCCGTCAGCTTTCCCGTGGGGATAGGTAGTTTCTCCTTCTTTGGAGGAAGGAAAAACTGCGCTATCATCCAAAGCGAGCAGAGCAGATAGATGAAGCTCAGCCCATAGACGATTTCCTTTCTCTGCCTTATCGTGAGCCTTTCACACCGATGGCGGAGCCACAGGTGAAAGCGCAGATAGTGACGTGAGAGTAAAAAGTTTCTTTTCCTTGCCATAGCCTTATCGTTTATAAGTCTGTATATCCCTGTTTTCCTTAACGAGGAAGTTCTCCATCAGGAAGCCTTGCGGGTTGTTGTCCGAACGGACAGAGTTCTGCAGCGTGCAGGTCGTAACAAGACTACGCTCTGTGACGTTGCTCTGGCGGACGATAAACTCCCGTGCATAGGTCGTTACCGCATAAGGGTAAGTATTAAAGTTGCAGTGGATAGAGTCCACCTCTATGCGCTGATTGACATTACCCGATATGGCACGGTTATAATAGCCCTTCTCTGCCAAGTCCTTATAATAGTTGAAAGCCGACTTGTCACACAGCACAAAGGCACGCTCCATATTCTTTTCGATGGCATCCTTGTCGGGCGCAATGGTGAAGAACAGCTCATGGAAACGGCGAACGTGTTCTCTTGCCTCTACGGGACGATTACGACTTGCATCCTGACTGAGGGCAAGCATGAGCGACTTTCCCTGATCAAGCACATAGATTTTCTCCCGCTGCTCCTTAGCGAAGCTGTACGAGGCATAAACGGCATAACCGCTTACTACCACACAGACGATGGCAAAGACAAAGGCATAGAGTCTTATTTGTCTGAATGAAGTCTCGATATTACCAAGTGATTTGAATTCCATTTCTTTTTTCTTTTATATCTGTTGATTAATTAGGCATAGTTGCTCGATTTCTATTTTCCTTTGAGCAGTGCACCCTTGATACGTCCACCGACATTTCCCACAGCAGCACCTGCGCCAGCCATAGCAGCCTTGCCACCGGTATATGCTCCTTGCGCACCATGCTGTGCTGTCTGGTTGACATTACGACCGTATGAGCCGATACCGCCTCCAGCTTCGATAATCCATCCTGCCACGGTAGGTACACAGAAGTAGCCTACGATACCGATAAGGAAGAAGACGATGTAGTACCACGTCCCCGAATCAGGCAGGTAGTTAGGGTCACTGAGTGCTTCGATATCCTTCTCTATCATCAGCACCTGTATTTTCGTAAGCAGTGCCGTAAGGATAGAGCTGACAGGCAGCCACAGGTAAACAGAGATATAGCGTGAGAACCATGCCGTAAGTGAGCCTGCAAGACCATCCCATACGGCAATACCGAAGACTATCGGACCGAGAATGGCAAGGACGATGAGTATAAAGGTGCGTAGTGTGTCGATGATAAGTCCTGCAGCATGGAAAAGAAGTTCTAAAAGGTCGTGTACCATCTTCATAATCCATTGCTTGGTCTGATAGGCAGCACGCTCGGCATACATACCCGCTATCGTCACGGCATCTTCAGGTCCGATGATGCCCATTTCCTCTATCTTCTCATCGAACTTCTCGTTGGAAACAAGGTAGGCTGTTTCAGGATTCCTAAGGTAGGCTTCCTCTTGCAACTTGTCCCGCTTGGCAGTAAGCTCGGCAAGGTTCCCCTCCTGCTGGTGTACCATCATCTCCGTTCCCTGCACTACGGGCGAGAGAACGGCATTCATCGTACCCAGTACGACTGTCGGGAAGAACATTATACAAAAGCCTAAGACAAAAGGTCGGAGAAGTGGAAAAACATCTATCGCCTCGGCACGGGCAATGGAAGCCCATACCCGAAGGGCAATATAAAAGAGTGCACCCAAGCCTGCAATGCCTTTGGCAATGCCCGTCATCTGGGCACAGAGTGGCATCATCTCGTCATAGGTTGAGCGTAGCAGCTCGTGTAAACTGGCAAAATCCATAAGCAAAAGTGTTTTATGAAAGTTTTTTCAAGTTCTTTTTTGTCTGTGGATTTACCAATACCTGCTTGCCGTATTACCGTAGAGTGCCTTGACAGAGGCAAGGTTGTTCTTCTCCCTTGCACGCACGTAGCTCACGGAAATGTTCTTCCTTGTGTAGTATGATACAAGCGAGCGGTTTTCCCTCAGTGTGGTATAAATACGGTCGATTGCCAGCATGCGCTCGTGGTCGTTCATCGAGAAGACATTACTCTTAACGATGGACTTTAGTTCCTTGAGACTCTCACCGCTCTGCTCCAAAAGCTTGGCATAGCCCGAAGCCATCGCAGCGAGTTCCGAAGGGCGGAAGTTCTTGTCCGAGAGCATTTTCTTATACGAGGTAACGTAAATCTCCGAGATGTCGCCCACCATCAGGATGCACTCCTTGACCTTGTAGGCATCGCCAATCAAGTTGTTCACCTTCTTGAGTGCATCGTAATACTTCTTGGTGTCGTTGTAGAGTTTCTCCACTTCCTTAAAACCGTCCAAGGTATTCTTCACCGTCTTGGAGGCGGTGGCTATCTCCTTGACCGAATTGACGATGTTGCCAGCAAAATTGCCAGGGTCGGTTACTACCCACTGTGCGTGGGCTTTGGGAACAGAAAGGCTCAATCCTAAGAGAGCCATGAAAATGTACTTTTTCATTGTTACTATAGTTTTGATGGTTTGTACTTATTTCTTTTTATTGTTTCTTTTCTCTATGGCAAGCTGACGGATAGCCGTTTCGATATCCCCACCAAGCTGTGCTGCCCTGTTCATCACCTCCACCTTCTCGGTTTCCTCCGTAGTGTAGGTTAGGTATTCCTCCATGCTCACTTCCGTAGCATAGACGGCACTCTGCATACCGCCCAGCCCTATCCACACTTCCTTGTAGAGTCGGTTGGGGTCGTTGTTCTGGTTGATGGAGAGTATCTGGCTCTTTTCCTTTTCCGAAAGACCGAGCATCGCCTGTATGCCGTCGAACTTGGTCATGTACTTGCGCTGGTCAAGCAGTATCTTGCAGTCAGAGTTATTAATAATGCTCTCCTTGACGATGGGTGACTGGATGATGTCGTCCACCTCCTGCGTTACGACAATGGCTTCCCCGAAATACTTTCTCACCGTCTTATAGAGATACTTGATGTAGTCTGCCATGTTTGCCGAAGCAATCGCCTTCCACGCTTCCTCAATAAGTATCATCTTACGGATACCCTTTAATCGGCGCATCTTGTTGATGAAGGCTTCCATGATGATAATCGTTACCACAGGAAAGAGGTCTTTGTTGTCCTTCACTTGGTCGATTTCAAAAACGATAAAGCGTTTGGAGAGTAGATCGATGTTCTTGTCCGAGTTCAACAGGAAATCATATCGACCACCACGATAATATTGCTTCAATGTAGTTAAGAGGTTGTTGATATTAAAGTCCGAGAGCGTTACCTTAATGTCTCTCTTTTCCATATCCTTTCGGTACACGTCCCGCAGATACTCATAGAAGGTATTAAAACAGGGTGTAACGCTGTGGTCAGCACATATCAGCTCGATATAGGTGTTGACGGCAGAACCAAGTTCGCCTGCCTCGGTCTTAGTGATATGCTCATCTGCACTCTTCCAAAGCGTGAGCAGCAGCGTGCAGATACTCTCCCTTTTCTCCACGTCGAAGAAGTAATCATCTGTATAGAAAGGGTTGAAGGATATCGGACTTCCATTGGTATAGGTGAAATACACACCGTCCTCACCCTTGGTCTTGCGGTGGATAAGTTCGCACAAGCCTTGATATGAGTTACCCGTATCGACCAAGAGGACGTGCGCTCCCTGCTCATAATACTGACGTACCATGTGTTGGTAAAGAAAGACTTGCCGCTACCCGAAGGACCCAAGATGAACTTGTTGCGGTTGGTGATGACTCCTTTTTTCATCGGCAAATCCGATATGTCTAAGTGGACGGGTTTTCCTGAAAGGCGGTCTGCCATCTTGATACCGAAGGGAGAGAGCGAATCCTTGTAGTTCGTCTCTGCCGTAAAGAAACAGAGGCAGGCTCGATGAAAGTATAGAATGACTCTTCTGCAGGAAAGTCTGCCGCATTGCCGGGAATGCCTGCCCAGTAGAGCGTTGCCGCATCAATGGTGTTGTGGCGAGGGTGGCATTCCATAAGAGCAAGTGCAGAGCCCACGTCATTCTTAATCTGGCGAAGTTCTTCCTTATCGCTACTCCAGGCCAATATGTTGAAGTGAGCACGGATGGAGGTCAGTCCCTGTGAATGGGCAATATTGAGATACTCCTGTATCCACTCCTCGTTGATTTGGTTGCTACGGCTATAGCGTGCCAGCGAGTGCATATTCCTTGCCTGCTTTTCGAAGCGTTCCAAGTTGACATCACTGTCCTCGATGAAGAGATACTGGTTATAGATATGGTTGCAGGGTAGCATCAATCCTACGGGAGAGGCAAAGGAAAGACGGCAGTCACTTCTGTCGGTGGATAGCCGTTCATATCGGCTGTCCGTGCTGACCGTTGTCGGCAGGTCATCCGTGTCGGAGAGTGTGTGTAGACAAAGCATATTGTCGCCCACACGCACAAGGTCTGCGCCCAAGCGGATGTCCTCCAACGACGCGTGTCCTTCTTCCGAGAGGGAGAAATAACGGTCCAAGAGTCCGCCCTTTTCATTTGTACCAACCAACTCTTCCTCTGTCATGCGGACAATCCTTAGCTGCTCGGTATCGTTGATGATACGCTCGAACTGGTCCACTGCTTCCATGAACTTCATCACCTCATCTTTGTTGGTGATTTCCTTGGGCAGCAGGTGTCCACGGCAGAGCGAAGAGAAATTACTCTGCTGTGCCATACGCTGCTTGTTCGTCTTGGTAAGGAAGAGATAGACTGAGTGGTGGAGATACGGACGTTCGTTGAAGTGCCGTTCAGAGGAGCGAGCAAGGAAACTCAGTCCGCCATCGGAGAGCTTTCCTTGATAGTCCTCCTTAATGAACCAGTCCTGCTTATGTACGATGCTGTAATTGGGCAGCACTTTTATAGCCTTGTGCCAGGCAGAGTGCATTGCTTCGTATTCTGTAGAAGTGACGGTAAAGAGTTCGGGCAATTCCACACGGAAAGCCACCGTGATGTCTGCATCCTTGCTCACCATACAGCCCTGCTCTATGGAGAGCAGTGGAAACTTCGATTCCAAGGTCGTTATCTTGCTTTTATTTCTCATTTCTTCGCTATCTTTGGTTGAAGGTTACGAATAAGGTGGCAGACCGTACGGCGGTTTACAAGGTAGCGTGGGTGCATACGCACTGCTCCTTTCTTCATCAGTCCGTACTGTCCGTACTTTCTGTTCATGGTGAACGTTTGCCACACCACTATGGTGGCACCCACTACACCTATGACAAGACAGGCTATCTGACTGATGCCGCAGAGATAGAGAATGACCACAAGAATGAAGACGGCAAGCAGCCCTCCTGCAAAGAGGAAGAGGTACTGCGCCTTCAAGCCCTTGAACTCCACCGTCCGGCCTACACCTTTGTTGATTTCAAATGCTGCCATCGCCTTACAGGAAGAAACTTCTCAAGATAGTGGCAGCCACGATGAGGAAGATACACGCACCGAACCAAGAGGCTGCGGTCTTGCTCGTATCGGGGTCACCACTTGAGAACTTGTTGTACACTTTAATACCTCCAATCAACCCCACTACTGCCCCCACGGCATAGATGAGTTTCGTGCCGGGATCGAAGTAGGAGGTTACCATTTTTGTAGCTTCATTGATACCAGCAATACCATTGCCTTGTGCGTATGCTCCTATGGTGGCGGTCATCAGCAGGAGCATCATCAGTGTAATTTTTTTGTTCATTTGTATGTTATAATTTTAAGTGTGATAAAATTGCTTGTTCTTAAAAGGAAGGGGAAAGAGAGGCACATTTTCATGTGGAAACCTTGTAGCTGTTAATGAGCCGTTTTCTTTTCCCGCTTCCATCGTTGATTGTTTACAGATAATATGAAAGAGGCTTGTCGTCGTCATTATCGGATGAAGTGTCAGAAGCGCTTGAATCTGCTGGTATTGAGTTTTGAGAAAACAACATTGCTTGTTGCTCGCTTTGTTCTTCCGCTTTACGGATTTTCTCCAAAAGCGAAGTTTGCTCACCCTGCATCTTGGCGATGTTCTCCTTGTACTTATCCAATAGATCTGAGTCTTGAAGCTGCCGAATAGTCTCTTTGACTTCTTTCTCATCAGCCTCCTCACAGTTCTTTGCCCATTTTTGCAGGCGGACTAAGTCACGTGCGAGGACGGACTGCCCTGACATCTCGGTTTCGTCCGATGTGGACTCAATGGGCAGAATTAATTCCTCACGGGCGACCTCATCCTCCTCAACTCGCTCCATCTCGAAATCAACGTCCATCTCGTTGTCCTCTTCCTTCATGTCCTCTTTCTTTTCGGAGTTCTGAGGTGCAAAATTATTACTATTCTGCTCTGAATTTTCAGATGAAGAAGCAGAGGGAACTTGTGGGATAATAGGGGAAATGGAACGGCTTTTGCCAATCAGTACAAACTCGGCTTGATCTTCTTTTCCTTCTCCTTTTTGTCCGTCTTTTTCCTTCGTCGCTTCATTCTCCTTAGTCTGCTCATTGCCCTTTTTATTTTTCTTGATAAGGATGCCATACGGAGATACATACCGCATATAGAAGTACAGGATACCCAGCATTATCCAAATGATGATGAGTATCAGTATAAAACTGAAAAGTATTGTTTCCATCATAGTGTTATTGTTGTCTTGCGTCTTTGTTTTGCTGCCGCATTGTTGAGCAATTCCAAATGTTCACGCAGGTGTTCCCTAAGAATGTTGTCTATATATGCGGCTATGGAAACACGCTCCCCCAAGTCCTGCAACACGTTGCGCAGGTTCTGCAGCGTTTCCAGATTAATGGAGAAGGCTGTCCGCATTTGGGAGCGGACGGGATGAAAGTACAGGGAACGGTAGTCCTCTATGGAAAGGGAGGACACGCCGGGCTTTTCCATTCTAGGCTTCCTTTCCCGTTTCTGTTCCGTGTTCCCCGTTTCCTCTCTTTCTATTTCATCTACCGGTTTTTCTTTTGCTGTTTTCGTTTCTTTCGTCTCTTCTAAATTATTGTCTTCCTCCCCTGATGTTGCAGGGGAGGACTCAGTATCCTCGGAAGGGTCGAAGGAGTTTGGTATCGTGACAGGTTTTACCACGACATTGTCCTCTGCCATTTTCTTCAGCTTGTTTTCCAGCTGTTGCTTTCTTTCCTCAATCGTTGCCATTTTCTGTTTTCGTTTTTAGGTTGAGACGTTGAATTATCTCATTGACGAGTTCGTCCAGCCCTGTACCCATTCGTAATCCCCTTGCAGGAGGCTGATAGGTAGAGCGAAACACTCTGCGCAGTCCGTATGTGGAAAGTTCGTGAGAGAAGCGGTGCGTGGCATACACATAGCCGGGCAGGAGCGTGAGTTCGTATTCGTCGATGAGCTTTGTATATTCATCGATGATGATGTTCCTTACTCTTCTGTCCACCTTGTTCCAGAACAGGATAATGTCCTTTATCCGGGAGTCGGACATCGAAACTCCAATCTCCGTGATAGTCTTGGCGTATGCCAGACATGAAACCAGCGACTGAATGTCGGCTTCAATCGGAGAAAGGATATAGTCCATCTGAAGGGACAGTTCCATCAGTTCGGTTGTTCCGGCATGTCCCGGGAAATCAAATATAACCAACTGGTACTTCTCGTTGCTGATACCGTCGATTTTACTTCGTGCAGTCCTGACGGCTTCCTTGGGTGCGGACTTGTAAATTCTGTATGCTTTTTTGCCGAGGTGATGAAAGTACTCCTGCATGGATTTGGAAAGCTCTTCGCTCTCCTGAACGATACTTTTCTCACGTTCCCTCAGTTTGTAGAAAGAGTCTTGCGACAGGTCGCAGTCCATCACGAAGAGGTTGATGCCTTGCTCGTAGTACAATATGCTGCTTACGATTTCGGCAAGAGTACTTTTTCCCACTCCTCCCTTTTGGGAAGAGAAGCCCAGAAAAAGGGGGCGTTGTTGTTTGTTCTCCATAATGATAATTTCTTAGTTCATATTATTTGTCTATTTGATGTTTGGATATTCTCTCATTATTAAGAGTCATCAGCAGACAGTTTGCTCTGACTGCGTATGGTTCGGGCGATAGTCCAAAAGGACGATTTCAAGTTCTTACAATTTGTTGTATTGACAATAGTTTGTCATGACAATAAATTGTTATGAATATGTATTGTTCCTTCTTGTCATCTTTGGTGCAAGCAGGCGGTAATATGATATATCTTTTGCTTGTGTTATCATACCATTGTTCGCTCGTTCTGACTGCAAAATAAATGATATTTCTGCTGATTTTATTACAGCGATGAAGTGCAGGGAAATACGAGGAAAAAGAGTGAATATCTCTGATAATGAGATATTTGAAAATCTGCCGTAACTTTGCAGGCGAGAATAATACATGGAGGTAACGTCCCGAAGCAGACACCCCAAAAGGGTGGATACTTCAATCGTATCAACTCTTAATATTGGCAAGGTGTGTCTTTGTCCGACAAACTCCGTTTCTGCCGACAAAGACCCTTGCCCCGAAGGGGAGAGAATTACTCCAAAGTCGTAATTAGATAAGGATAAAAACAATGAACGAAAAGATAGAACGATGGGACAGATGGGACACCCGTCTTCCCAACCCCAAAGACCAGCAGCGAGCGATTGATTTGTTTCAGCGTTCAGGGGCGCAAACCAAGTCGGATTTTGTGCGTGGTCGTATTCTCGGAGAGAGTTTCAAGGTCATCACGATAGACAAATCTGCCGTGGAATATTACCGAAAGCTCTCAGAACTGACGGCACAAATCCATAAGATTGGCGTGCTGTATAACCAAGCCGTGCGTGCCATCAACAGCTATCACAGCATAAAGACTGCACAGATTATGCTTGAGAAGTTGGAGAAATTGTCGGCTCAAATCATTGCCTTGCAAGAGCAGGCTATCAATCTAACTATTGATTATAGAAAGAAGAAGTATTGAGAATTTAGTTAGAAAGATGATAGCGAAGATTTCTGCCACAGAGAACCTTGGAGGTGCACTCGGCTACAACTTCAAAAAGGTGGAAAAAGGAGAAGCGAGTATTCTTCTTACCGCTGAATTGTATCAGAGCAAGGAGGGACGTTATACGATGGAGGAAGTGTTTGCAGATATGGAGGCATTGATACCGAAGAACTGCCGTACCAAGAAAACGGTGTTCCATTGTTCGCTCAATCCGCACCCAGACGAGAAACTCTCTGATGAAACACTCATGCAGATTGCAAGAGAGTATATGGAAGCACTCGGCTATGGCAACCAACCCTATATCGTATTCAAGCACAACGACATCGCCCGTGAGCATATCCATATCGTTTCACTTCGAGTGGACAGTCGTGGTCAGAAGATTAACGACAGATTTGAAAAGCGAAGGAGCAAGCAGATTACCGATGCCTTGGAAAAGAGGTTTGGCCTCATTCCAAGTTCAAAGGTCGTTGACAAAGCGGTGGAAGAAACGCCCAAAATTGATACTACCCAAAGAAATATCAAGGAGCAGGTGGCAAGTGCCCTTCGCATGGTGCTGAAACATTATAAGTTCTGTTCATTAGGAGAGCTGAATGCCATTCTTTCCCAATACCATCTTGCGGTAGAAGAAGTGAAGACGGAGTTTCGGGGAAAGAAATATGAAGGACTTGTCTATGTCCCAACAGATGATAAGGGAGACAAGGTAAGCAGCCCTATCCACGCCTCGGACATTGGACGTGGTGTGGGCTATACTGCCGTACAGAATAGGATGCAGAAGTCCAAACAAGCTATCAAGCCATTGATATCAATCATAAGGTACAGGGTGTTACAAACAATGCGTACCTCTCCAAAGACAGAGGAAGAACTTCGGCAACGATTGGAGGAACAGAGCTTGCGTGTGTTTATCCGAAAGAACGAAAGCGGTCGTATCTATGGCATTACCTTTATTGACGATGAGCAGGGTGTTGCACTCAATGGCTCACGCTTGGGTAAAGGATATACCGCCAATGTATTTAATGCGTATCTATCTAATCCTACGCACAACCCATTCTTGGACGAAACGCTGTATGGCAGTCCGTCTGCCCGTTTGGAACAATCAGCAACTGTCCAGCCTTTACAATCCAATGCAGAAGAAGGGGATAACCTTATTGATGAACTTATTAAGGATATGGTGGGGGACTCTTTCGTATCTACGGGCAATGATGATTGGAAGGAAGCAGCTTGGCAGCGTAAACTCCGTAGACAAAGTAAGGTTAATCTTAGACGAAAGAAAAGATAGGTAAGGTATTTCATATTTCAAACTTTGTTTGAACAACATTCAAATGCAATTCAAATAACGATAATACAACAAGTATAAAAACAATACGATTATGGCACAAGAAGATGATTTAAGGGCATTAGGTAAAGTCATGGACTTTATGCGGGGTATATCGGTGATATTCCTCTTGATAAATTGTTATTGGTTCTGCTACGAGGCTTTTCATGTCTGGGGGTTTACGCTTGGCATCATTGATAAAATTCTAATGAACTTCCAGCGCACCACGGGCTTGTTTTCATCCATCCTTTGGACAAAACTCTTTTGTGTGGTTTTCCTTGCCTTGTCCTGCCTTGGGACAAAAGGCGTGAAAGAGGAGAAAATCACTTGGCCAAAGATTTGGACGGTGCTTTTCTCAGGCTTCGTCTTTTTCTTTCTCAATTGGTGGCTGCTGGTACTGCCCATCGGCAAGATTGGTGCAGCTTCGCTCTATATCTTCACGCTCTCCATTGGCTATATCTGCCTGCTGATGGGTGGCGTATGGATGAGCCGACTACTCAAAAACAACCTAATGGACGATGTGTTTAATACTGAGAATGAGAGTTTCATGCAGGAAACACGGTTGATGGAAAATGAATACTCCGTCAATCTTCCTACACGCTTCTACTATAAGAAGAAATGGAACAACGGTTGGATTAACGTAGTCAACCCCTTTCGTGCCTCAATGGTACTTGGAACACCGGGTTCGGGTAAGTCCTACGCTATCGTGAACAACTACATCAAGCAGCAGATAGAGAAAGGCTTTGCCATGTACATCTACGACTATAAATTTCCCGACCTTTCAGAGATAGCTTACAATCACCTACTTCATCATTTAGATGCCTACAAGGTAAAACCACAGTTCTATGTAATTAACTTTGACGATCCGAGGAAATCGCATCGGTGCAATCCCATCAATCCTGCCTTTATGACGGATATATCGGATGCCTATGAGAGTGCCTATACGATTATGCTCAATCTCAACCGCTCGTGGATACAGAAACAGGGAGACTTCTTTGTGGAGTCGCCGATTATCTTGCTCGCCGCCATTATCTGGTTCCTCAAAATCTATGAGAACGGAAAGTATTGCACCTTTCCTCATGCCATTGAGTTCCTGAACCGTCCCTACGCACAGATATTCCCGATACTTACTTCCTATGATGAACTTGCCAACTACCTTTCTCCTTTTATGGACGCTTGGGAGGGTGGAGCGCAGGACCAGTTACAGGGACAGATAGCCAGTGCCAAAATACCACTGTCTCGTATGATAAGCCCTGCCCTTTATTGGGTGATGACGGGTGACGATTTCTCTCTCGACATCAATAATCCGAATGAGCCGAAAGTCCTTGTTGTGGGTAACAACCCCGACCGCCAGAATATCTATTCGGCAGCACTCGGTTTGTATAACAGTCGTATTGTGAAGCTCATCAACAAGAAGAAGCAACTCAAATCCTCAGTGATTATCGATGAGTTGCCAACCATCTACTTTCGTGGGCTTGACAACCTCATAGCTACTGCCCGAAGTAATAAAGTAGCAGTCTGCTTAGGCTTTCAGGACTTTTCACAGCTTACCCGTGATTATGGAGACAAAGAAAGTAAGGTGATTCAAAATACGGTGGGCAATGTTTTCTCTGGTCAAGTAGTAGGCGAAACTGCCAAGACATTGAGTGAGCGCTTTGGTAAGGTCTTGCAGCAACGACAGTCTATGACCATCAACCGCAACGACAAGTCTACGTCTATCTCCACACAGATGGACAGTCTCATTCCAGCATCCAAAATCAGTAACCTCACACAAGGAATGTTTGTGGGTGCAGTGTCCGACAACTTTGACGAGCGTATTGACCAGAAAATCTTCCACGCTGAGATTGTTGTGGATAGTACTAAGATCTCTGCCGAGATGAAAGTATACCAACCCATCCCCATAATCGCAGACTTCATAAACGAAGATGGCTCCGACAATCTCAAAGAGACTATCGAAGCCAACTATAAATGTGTCAAACAAGATGTTCTAACTCTTGTAGATACGGAGATTGAACGTATCAAGAATAATCCACAACTAAGTGTTTTATTAAAAGGAATATAGTTCTGTTGGTTACAGAATTATATATTACCAAGGAATTCTTCGTGGAGATCTACCTTCAGCAGAAGGTTCACCAAATAAGCCGCGTTGTTGGTTGAGTTGATGTTGTATTCTTAATCTTTCTTCGTCTGTTAATTTTCTGCCATCAATATAGACGATACTATCAAGTTCTGTATAGTTGTCTTTTCGAGCTATATATGGTAAGTAGTGCTGATTTAAAAAGTACTTATCTAAATCGGATAAGGTCAGATTCTTCAGAATTTCTCCTCCACTTATTAATTTAATAGTAGGATTACCATTCTTGCTATATGCCTTAGAAGATGCTATAGTAATAGAATTCTTATCGAAAGAGCCATTCATTATATAGTTTCTGCCACACTTCTCAAAATATGCTTGATAGCCATCTTTGATATTATCTCGGTAGATTGTGACATACTTATCTCTATCAGGGCGTTGTTGTTCATTGAACATGCCTGCAGCATTACAGAAAGCATGTAACAAGAATGCGACTAATTGCTTATAGCCAGCTGCCCCTAACTTATATTTGTCATCATTAAATGTCTGAGGAATACTAATAAACTGCTCCCCACCAACAAGACCAAAACTACCCGTTCCTTCATACTTACTGAGGTCGTATCCTATTGAAACATTAGGTAGTTTTATACCATATCTAGCAAGCACTTCTGGCTCGCCTTCCGAATTATAAAACCTTACATTTGTATTTTTTTCCATTTCATTTACAGCTTCATTGATTGCTCTTCTTATGTGCGGTGCCAAAACCTCACCTCCTACAACTTTTGCTTTTCTAAGTCTAATCATTGTCCAATATTGTGCAGGATATGACCCCCAAATGCCAACGGCTCGCGTTTCGGTTTGAGGAAAAGAATATATGCCATATCTCGTAGGTATATCTTTGGCTATTGTTGCATTAAAAGCATGTCTTTGCTGATTCTGCAAGAATGCTTCTCCTGTTTTCTGGATATTAATCTTTTGTTGTTCTGATAGTTTTGCAACAAACTCTGGAGACGATTGAGATATAGAAATATCTTCGACTGTACCTTCAACAGTCTCATCATTTGAACATGAATACGATGAGAAGATAGCAATAATTACTATCAACCCCAAAAATACTTTTCTTTTCATAATACAATAATTTGATTGGTTTTTATTTGTGTAATACTTTTATTTGATTGAGAGTTTTTACATAATTTTCTACAGAAAGATATTCGTTTAGCGTGAAGCCCATCTTATATGCATCTTCTTTTGATAAGGCTAGGATGTATTTACTACTGCCTTTATCAAACCAAACAAGTCTTGTAAGCATAGCTATATGATCAGTTTGCTCCATATATATGTTTTCTTTATTGCTCCTTGGCTTATTTTCTTTCTGATATTCAGTCATATTATTGTCTATATCCTCTATAACGTTATCATTGCAAGAGGTTGCAAAAATGACATATATCATTATGAGTATTATATTTATTTTTTTCATTTAGGATAAATTTAAAATTATTTTTGTTCTATATCTTCAGGGCCTCCAGCATGTGCAGTAAAATCTCCTTCAAGATTACATCTTTCACCTGTAGGCCAAATGCCTGAAAGTTTTAGATATCCATGAGCGAACCCTTTTTTATCATAATTATTGAGTACACAGGTACCTGAAAGAGAGGTGACTACCGCCGTTCTTATATGTCCAGTTACTGTTCTTAAAATGCAAACTCCTCCGCTACCAAATGTAGGGAGATGTCGCCTGTCCTCCCATATCTTTTTGTAAAAATCCAAAGGTTTATTCTTATAGAGTAAAGTGTCTGCAGTAGAAACTATAGTATAAGGCTCTTTTAACTTTAGTTTCTTCAACGGTGAATCAAAGATGATATCAAGAGAATATGCATAATTCGAACGATTGTCTGGCTGTTTTCGGAGATATAGGTCCAATTCTGTTAGTTGTCCCTCACATTCCAATCTTGATAAAAAGGAAGGATTGTATGAGCTACGCAGCCAGTTCCAAGAATCATAATCCTTATATACTTCTCCATTCAGCGTTATCGTTGCAAAGGTATCATATCCTTCCACTTCTTTCATACAACTTGAAAGAAGGAAAATATTGCATAACAATATTAAAGAGACTTTTAAAAACTTTATCATAATTCTATTCTTTATTTGTTAATATCACTTTTGTAGATAACTCTAATAGGGATATACTGTAAAGACTTATTTTCATAATTTAGAAGTACAATTGTATAAATATACTGTTGTCCTTCTTCTGAATGCGCCTTCATATACTCTATAGCATCTTCTGCAAACATATCCTTCAAAAGAATACTTCCCTCGTTAATAGTAACTTCTTTATATTTACCAATAGGATCAACTGACAACGCAGTTATGGCATCCCAAGAACTATCATCAAATGCTTTGCTAATATTTTTCTTGCGAGAGAAATATATGCTGGCATAGTCAAAATCATATTTATTTTTTATTCCATCATATAAATTACCACTCCTGTCTATGTAGAAAGTAGAATTTTCAATATCATAAATATTCAGAGAACTAATTTCCATATTTTGTATAGATACTCGTTCGCCTTGACTATTCAAAACTTCAAGAAAACAAACACAGTATTCGTTATCTGAAGTTTGTCTAAAAAGAATTTCATGTTTAGTGTTTTCTATCCATTCTATTGGGCTATTGCCATACTTAATACCCCATTTGAATTTGAAAGCGTCATTTATAAGATCCTGTGAGTTTTTAAATTCATTATCAAGACATTCAGCTTTAAGCAAATAGCCTCCTGGACTGTAAGAACCCTTAAGTATGTATCTTGGATTACCTACGACTATTGGCATACTATATTTAATTCCATTATTAGATGCCTCTACAAAGCAAATTCCTTTCCCCTTTGCGGTAAGTATTCCACTAGAATTAATAGTCGCAATCTTTGAATTATCTGTGCTCCAACTTGTCACCCCTATAGCGTTTGTCAAGAAATATTGGGCATTGGTATAAGCATTTATAGGTCCAACGATTAGAGTAGAGAGTCTTGATAATATCCAATCTTTTACTTGCTTTTCTTTTAAAAAAGAAGAGTGTTCTTGACTTTCATTATTAACAAAATAGTTTTTGCCAAAAGCACTGGCCATACTTTGCGGTTCAGCTTTATAAAGCTCAGGGTTATGAGTTAATCCTGACCCTATAGCCAAGGCACTAGAGGTTGGAACAAAAGGGATAGCTTTAGGCTTAACAAAAATTTCTCTTTGCAATAGAATATCAGGAACATTCAACTTATCTCCAAGATTACCATCTAGATTACCTGTGAATCCACTTACATCGTATTTTGAACTGGGATAAGTATCATAAAGCGGTATGTTGGGATAGTATCTATCAAAGCTAAAGTTAGTGTGACTAATAGTGGGTCCTATCCAAAGAAATTTTTTCTTAATTTTTATTCTAAAATAAGTAACTTCATCTCCAACTTTTTTAGCAGGAGAGATTTTTATGTCGGCATCTACCTTTGTTTTACCAGGTATCATGCTAACTAGTGCTGCGGTTATATCATTCAATGAAAGTCCATAAATAAATGGATTTAATGGGGTTAGAATGTCGAGTGAGCCTATTCCTGCATTGGCACCGGCTGATAAATAATGATCAGGAATAATCGGTTCTTTATATGAGCCATTAGCTATAGCAAACATGTTTAGTCCATGCCCATTATCACCTTTAGGGAATCCTAATTTAGAGAGTTCCTTTTGCCATAATATATATTCCCGATTATCCAAATTTCCCTCTGGGTTTACATAATCAACCAATAATTGGGCTGTAGCACTTGAATATGCCAATGAATTTCCCAATTGTATTAACTCATCCACATTAAATTTATTACCACTAAATGTTTTTATTACAGATTTAAGAAATTTTTTATCTGCGCACCAGTCGCGAATAGCTTTATAACCATATAGGACTCCCAAAGGAACATAAGCACCTAAATGTGGAGCATCATAACTTATATAAGTCTGAGTTTGGTGCTTGATATTCCTATCCTCCATTGTTTTAAGAGCATATCTTATGATAAGCCCTCCCATACTATGCCCTATTATTGTGTTTTTTTCTTTGCTATTAGATATAGCTTTCTGCTCATTTATCCAGTTAATAACAGATATCAATGTATATGCATTTGCCTGAATATATTCTCCAGAGCTCTTCCAATCTACATATACAAGATCATAGCCAAAATCTTTTCTTAACATTTCTAAGAAAGAATTCGGAGCAACGACATTATTGTAATGCGTAAAGCCTTTAGACTTGTTAGGTAATCTAGGATCAAAGCCTTCTACAATAATAAAAGGTTTCACAATAGTTGTATGATCACCTGATAAACAATATGTAACTTCTGCTTTTGTAGATATACCACGATAATCATCTCCGTCTATAACTATTGTATCTGAAAGGGGATTGGAGAGAAAGCTGTATTCAGAAGCTCTTGTTAATCCATCAGGCTTACGTTCTAATTTTGTTATAAACATGTGGGATAATAATGATTGTCCATTATCCAATGTTGCCTTTATTATTATTTCATTTCTTCCTTGTTGTAAATTCGCTTTTACCTTTTTATTCCCTCCAATTTCCTGAAAGCCATTTCCAATATTTATTTCAAGTTTACTTAAATGTATGTTAGTCAAAAGGTTACTTTGGGGCAAACTTATGACAACAGAAGATTCAGTTGTGTTTTCTACGAGTGAACTACAAGCGAACAGGTAACCTTGCTTATATGGATCTTTATTTGTAGTATATACTTGATCGTTTTTGTAGGTTATTAATCCATCTTTTAATGCATTTTCCTTAATTTGAGAATATTTGTACAATGCAAGACTTAATGATATAGAGTTATTCTCATCATAAGATTTTTTTTGACGGAAAAAACATCTATGTCTTTACTTACTACACCTATTAAATCTGCAGACTTAATTGTTGACAACAAATAGCCAAATCTTACATAATCAGCAGCGTTATGTTCTGTTAAGGGCACTATTCCAGTAAATATATCAAGATCTTCATACTCTTCTGCATAATCTCTTAATAGTCCTGTTGGCACTTTATTTTTGTCAATGTGCGCAAACATTTTATCTAAGACTTTCCTTAAGCTCTCATCTTTACCTCTTTGTTGTGCCATTGTCGGCATACAAAGAAATAGAAATACGGAAAGAATTGCCGTTACTTTTAAAGTATGTATGTTCATATCTAATTAAGGTAAGTTAGGGCCTACTCGTAAGCTTTTCGGCTTCCGCTCCTTTTTACAGTATGGTCTGATAGATAATTATACTAAAATTACATTTTCCTTTTCTTGTCGCAAATATACAAATATATATTGTTTATAACAAGAAAAATAGTTATTTTATTTTCAAAAATTTGTATTTCCTTAGTATTTTCACTATATTTGCTATATTATTAACTATATATAACTCGTTGGCGGAAATAGATTAAAGGATAAATTAATATGCAATGACGGTTGCATATAACAGATATTTTGTAACTTAGTAATAACCAACATGCTAAGTTCAATAATCCGTATGCACAACTTATATGCGAATTTCGCAAAAATCCTTAATATATGCAATTCTTTTCAAAAGACTTGGTAAATTCGGCCTTAATTCCACCAAAGGGTCAGGGTATGTTTGAAGGTGTAGTATCCGATAATTTCGATGAACGTATCGACCAAAGGATTTTTTATGCCGAGATTGTCGTGGATATTGCCAAAGTTTCCGCTGAAATGAAAGTTTATCAGTCTATACCCACAATCGCAGACTTCAAAAACGAAGATGGCTCCGATAATCTCAAAGAAACTATTGAAGCCAATTATCGTAAGGTGAAACAAGAGATATTTTCATTGGTGGATTGTGAAATTGAGCGGATGAAAAATACTCCATACCTTACACATTTGGTAAAAGGCTAAATAAATTTTGGCTCTATAACGAATCGTGTGGGTAATCATAGATAACTTAGATAAAAATATTACCTTTGTCATATGAATAGTACCGAGATATTTACACAGCCTTTAGCCCTATCAGAAGCAACTTGTTAAAGGAGGGCAAGGGGATTCGTAAATGCAGAAAACTTTAAGTATATGGTCTATTTCATTACAGGGGAGCTTAAACTTAGTTACCCACACGATTCGTTATAGAGCCATAATTTTTGTTTGGGATTTTACATATTGCAGCCAGTAACTCCTAAAATAGTTTAAAGATAGTTTCGGGATTACCTTTATATAGACAATTCTAAATTGTTTTTAAAAGCTAAGACCTTCCTAAATGAAATAGATTCAGCTCTTGTGGTAGTGTTTTTGTTCTTTCTACCATTATTATGGGTTTATCATTTTGTGGAGTTCCCATGGAAGATGAGAAGTCTGTATCGTGTATCAGTGTAAGTCTTAGCATCGACACAATTTGAAAGAATGACACATGTATTCTAATCATTCGGAAGATGATGGAAGAAAGCGAGTTGACAATGAGTACAATCAATGTCAGTGCCTGTATTGCGTTAACACAGTCGCTATAGAAAAATCTTGTGGGAGTTTCTGTTTTGAGTTGTTAATATAAGAATGCTATAGCCTGTTTCTGCTTGTAAATTTCCCCAATGTCCCTTACGCCAAGCACAAAGTTATTGGGAAGAAGGACAATGGACTTGTTTGAGTTACCCACTCACAACTCCACTCGTATGACTCATGCCTTCTCTCTACTCAAAGACAGTCCTTTTGTCCGTGTGTGTAACCAATTCGTCAACTTACATAGGTTCAAGAATCCCTTTATTTATACTTCAGTCTCCTCTTTATCTTGGTGACATAGCACAATCCTCTTCGGTAATTTTTGGGCACCATGCTTAATCTACGCATGCCATATCCATGGTAAAGGTGCCATTTTGGGGAGATGCATCTCCTTAAGGGATTATAGTCATGCAAGAGGGCATTGGTAAGCTGTACAACTATAAGATTCCCTGCTCAACACCTCATCACCGTGTGTGCTTTCATGTCACCTTTCTTGCCACTTTTGAGTATCAGCTCATCCCTTGAGCGGCAGTTCGCTAAAAAAGTGTAGCATTCGAGAAGTGATGCATAGATGTTTGCGAAGAATTCTTGTGGCAATGCTGGTAGGCTTAGGTAAGGGTACTGTGATGGGGGATATAGTCGATTCAATAATGATACAATTTATTCACCTAAGTAGTCGTCCCTTAAAACTATATTTCAGCATAAAGCCTGTACTGACAAGCTCTATACTGATTCTTTTTATATGGTACAAAAGAACTCTCATAGCTCTTTTGAAGTTATATGCTGCCGCCGCTAATAAGACATTGATAGCATCTCCTTTCACACCTTTATAAAAGTTGCGAGATAATCGATGGTCTGCTTTAAGATGTCCTATGGTTGGCTCTATACCTGCTCGTTTACAAAATAGTTTGTGTTTCTTTCTCTTTTGGTAGTAGCTGTCTTTAGCTTTAGGAGTGTCTGGAATGAGTATCTTTGTCTTCCCAATCTGCTTTATACCTCTATACCCTCTATCTCCTGCTAACTTATCAACCTGCTTTCCTGTCATCCTTTGGGTTTGTTCTAACGTCTTTTTGATAGTATGCCCATCATATTCATTCCTAAAAGAACATGCACCAAGAATAAGTCCAGACCATGAACGAAGAATAGATACTTTATTGCCAAACTCATATTGCTTATGCTCCTTACCTTTGCTGACGCAAACTACATCTGGTTCGTGCAGAGAATATACTTTGTTCTTTGACTTCCTATTCTGAGAAAGAACTCTGTAATATAGCTCAAACATCTTCTCATATCCTTTCCTTCTCCCAAGATTACGCTCTAGCTCTCTTACTAATCTACCTGCTATGGTCTTCAGTTGCCTATCTGCCTTAAGAGCTTTCTTACGATTCTTGGGATGATTACGAAAACGTTGGGAACGGTAAATGCCTTTCAAGGTACGCGTATAACTCTGTCGTAGAGGAAGACTCTTGTCATGAACTATCTTCAGAACGTTTTTGATTATCTTTTTATGCAACTTCGCATCTGTAGGATAGGTTATATTCTTCTCCTGTACAGTAGAATCAATGAAAGCCGTATCAAAATGGTCTTCGTCATCATGGACAGTATTAACACGGATGATCTCGGCTAATATTAACTCCATACCTTCCTCACCTATACGATTTCTGAAGTGAACTAACTCGGAAGCATCACAGGGTTGTTTTGGCATAAATTCAAGTCCACCACAGAAGTATTGGTAGTAAGCATTCTCACTCCATTGAAAAACAACCATTTCATCTGACACATTACGCAAATATTTTAAAATTAAAAGACCACACATCAAGCGAATAGGATGAGCTGGGCGCCCGTTAGTACAGCAATACAATGGAGAAAAGCTTTTCAAAACACTTCCAATTAATCTTATTACTAAGTTGGAAAAGGGGGTGTTGATAACTAAGCATGTCCTCTAAATAAGAGAACATAGAGAGCTGTTTGGATGTACGTTTAAGCATAAATATCTGCAAGATTTATAATGTAAAGGTACAAAAACTTGCAGATATAAGCAAATAATTTGTAGCATAATATACTGTGAATCAGCGGAATATTAGATTTTTAAGGGTGGACTAAATATTCATTGAATATCTCCAACTCACGCAGAGAATCAAATTGTTTGAGTACTCCGAAGAGTATTACTACGAAATGAGTCCAATCGTCAAGACGCTTGATATAAGACTCGTACCGAAGGATATGGCTGATTTGTATGATTATTACCTATTTATAACTGGATGTTTTATATTTTTATATGCTAATAACTATCGGGTAGCAATAATTTAAAACAACGTGAGCTATATATCCAATATTATTTATATGTTGATATATGGCACCTATAGGACCTATAAACATCAGAAGCCAAGCTGATTTTTTACTAAATTATAATATAATCCTCGATGAGTAATGAGGTCTACATGTCGTCCACATTCCACTATTTTCCCATCTTTAAGGACAATGATATTATCTGCATTTTTAACTGTACTCAAGCGATGAGCTATTACAATAGCAGTCTTACCTTTGATAAATTTGTTTAAATGCTCCATGATTTCAAGTTCGTTATTTGCATCAAGGGAATTTGTAGCCTCGTCTAAAAATATATATTTAGGATTCTTGTAAACAGCACGTGCTATGAGTAGACGTTGTTTTTGTCCTATACTCAGATTATGTCCATCATAGCCTATTATCGTATTATATTTGAGAGGAAGTTTTTCTATAAATTCGTCTATATTAGCAATTCTTGCAGCTTTCTTGATACGGGATATATCTATTTTTGTAGCATTTGGGGCAATGTTATGGGCGATGGTATCAGTAAAAATAAATCCTTCTTGCATCACTGTTCCACACTTTTTCCGCCAGTCTTGCATATTTATATTATCTAATCTCTCACCGCCTATATATATAGTTCCTTTGTCAGGATGGTAAAAACCAAGGATAAGCTTTAGTAATGTGGTTTTTCCAGAACCACTTAGTCCAACTATTGCTGTAGTTTTACCTTGTGGTATACGCAAGCTGACATTGTCGATATTTGGTCTGGAATCAATTTTGTCATACTTAAAAGATATTGCGTTTAGAACAATATCTCCACAATCCTGATCGGATATATTTTTTTTAATTTCATTATCTTCATCTGGCTTCTCATATACATCTTGTAAACGGTCTAAACTCAATTGGGCATCTTGAAATTGGCGGATAAAATTAATTAATTGATCTACAGGACTATTTAAAGTCCCAACAATATATTGTGTGCTAATCATCATGCCAAGTGTAATTTTACCTTTTATCACTAAAGTTGCGACGAATGCTGTAATTATTAGGTTTTTAGCCTGATTGAGGAATAGCCCTCCAGATTGTTGAAACTGCGATAATTTCAAACTTTTCATAGAAAGGCGATAAATATTATGCTGAATATGCTCCCACTCCCAACGTTTCCTTTGCCCACATACATTCAATTTAATTTCCTGCATACCAGTAACCAGCTGTATTATACTACTTTGGTTAGCTGAATTCTGGGTAAATATTTTATTATCAAGGATGGCTCTTTGTTTCATAAAAGCCCAAACCCAAAAGATATACAGAATACTTCCCAAAAAGAAAATTAAAGATACTATCCTATTATAAATGCAAATAATACTACCGAAAATAATTATATTGATTATAGAGAAAGCAGCATTAATGCTAGAGTCGGTTAAAAAACCTTGTATTCTAGAATGGTCATTGATGCGTTGTAAAATATCGCCTGTTTGTTTCGTGTCGAAGAAGGATATAGGCAAGTGTATCAATTTTGTAAGATAGTCTGATATCAAAGAAATATTAATCTTTGTGCCTGTTTTTAGTAATAGCCAGTTGCGTAAAAATCCCATGAATGTATTACCCATCTCTAATACCATTTGACCTAAAAGTATTAAAATGATAATATTTATATTCTGACTTTTAATACCCTTATCAACAATGGCTTGAGTTAAAAAAGGCAACGTTAGTTGTATGGTAGTTCCGAAGATTAAGACCATGATAAGTAGTAGAAACTGCTTTTTGTAAGGTTTCAGATATGAATAGAGAAATTCTAGGGCTTGAATTTTCTTCTTATTATCATCTCCCTTCTTTTCATAAAATTTATTGGTTGGTGACAAATATAAAGCAATGCCAACACCACTTCCTTGCGCATTTATGGAGTTTAAAAAGCAATTACCAAACTCTAACTCGTTAAATTTTGCAATCATACCTGTAGCAGGATTTGCAACATAAAAGACTAATCCTCGGGATGTTTTCTTTATTTTATATAATACAACAAAATGATTTTGGTTCCAATAAATGATGCAAGGTAAAAAACTCTCTTGTCCTAGTTCTGATATGGTTAATTGGATACCAATAGTGCGAAAACCAACATTTTCAGCAGCTCTACTAATTGCATAAAGTGATACGCCCTCATGAGAAGTTGTGCATAGATTTCGAATGTGTGTTATGTCATAATGATTGCCATAATATTTGCATATCATGGCGAGGCATGTTGGCCCACAATCCATAGCATCGTGTTGTTGAAGGGCTGAGATTTTTTTCATTATTAAATAATATTAAAAGTTCTGTTCCTGAGTCAAGTAATTCAAGAAATAGTTAAACACTTAGTGATGTAGAGACTTTCCATTATCAAATAAAAGATATTGTCATGAATTTGAGTAGATGTTAGGTTGGGAAGATATCCTTCTTTGAATATTTCCATGCATATACTATTACCTGTATTTGGAAGCGAAAAAAGAGTTAAAAATATACACCAACCTGTAAGTTTATATCTGCCTTGGGGTGAATTCATATAGTAACTGTCATCTATAGCTTCTATATGACAATTTGATTTTAGTTTAAACTCAAAGTTAGTCATTATTTCTGATATGTTTTTAGCAACATTAATTCGCGTATATATTTTGTAGAAATTGTCATAGTCATTCATTGATTTAATATTTTCTGCATATATTATTTGATTTTTATTCAAATATGATATGATTCGATTATAATAAGTCGGGAACTCATATTTTAAACGATATTCTATCTGTTCACAAATATAATTGTATTTTTTCAGCCTTCCTAAGCAATGTGCATACTTGCTCTCATATTGGGCTGTTTCAATAGTGCTATATTTCACAATCTCATCAATATCGTTATTAGGTATCAGATATGATATTTTCTGCTGATGCTTATTTGCCAGTTCCGTCAGTAAAAGTTGTTCGTAAACAACATTGAACTTTCCCTTCATATCACCAGATTGCATGATACCGTCATATATACCAGTAAGGAAAGCTCGAGATTCCTTGCAGTATTGCTGTATAAAGTCCAAATTATTACCTCCGAAGATTCCCATATTCGCAGCAGTTTTACATTTACTGTCTATTATAATTTGTGGAGCAGCACCTATATGTTTCTTTATATAATCCACTGCTGAAGTATAGTCTGTCAACGAAAAATTGTCAATCATTTCCAAACTTTGGCATACGACTTCGGCATCAATTACCCTGTCGGGGAAATTCTGCCATATAAATACATCATTATCTATATGTAAAAATGGCTCTTTTTGGGCAGAATATGTCATTATTTTACCATAAGCCCATAAGGAGGTATCTATGTTGGCAATATCGTCAAGATTTACATGAAACTTATGGTACGGAAGTCTTAAGATATCTCTGAAAAGGTTCATACCAAAAGTATCTGTGTATAGTTCAAGATTAGGGTAGTATCGGGATATAGTAAGGCAACTATATGCCATTGATAGTAAGCAGTAGCGATAGTTTATCCAGCCACCATTATATCTGTTCTGACTTGCGTCTTTGTTAGCTTCAAAAAGAGGTTTACTCCAGAAAGACTGTATAATTTTCATACTATTTATATTTGATGCTCAATTATTTTTTATGATTTATATTAAACTTCCACACGAGTGAACACATAACATAGCGAGGTAGATTGTTATACCAAGTTTCTGTTCGCCCTTGTTCGTTCATCTCATATTTTGTGTTCGATAGTTGGTGAAGCAGGTCAAATCCCGTCAGTTTGGCAAGCAAAGCTCCTTTCATGAAGCTGTGATGGAGATGTATATTCCATACCCACTCCGTGGTATTCATCATACTTTCCTGATAGCCTCGGCGGGCATACAGGCTGAGGTCTGAGCCGAAAGAGAAATTTAGAGGGAGCTGAAACTCGGTTTCAAGCCCCAAGCGATAGGCTCCTGCGTGAATGTTCTTAAAACCGCTTCGTTGGCTGTTTAGGTTGTAGTATGTCCCATCAGCATGAAAAGCAAACTCACTTTTCTCGCTGGGTCTGAAATTTAACTTAACGGCTGCACCCCACTGCCAGTTGTTGACAACGCTGCGCATGCTTGATGCATCTTCTTCGGTTGTCGTCATGTCAACATTATGGGAATACTGAAAAGTAAGATGATTATCAAGCGTCCACCTGCGGGCACTGTCTAAAGGTAAACTGTAATCAAACTGTCCCTTTGCACGCCAATTGCCGTTCACACTGACTGGCATCATAGTTGCAACGCCTGTATGCGTATCATATAAAGTCGCATAGGCTACATCGTTGTCGGTCTTATTATATTCTACTGAGGCGTACCACAACCGTTGGCTGGCTCCTTCATGCCGCAGAGAAAGAGATGTGTTGTATCGGTGTATGTTTTTTAGGTCGGGATTGCCTGATACGATATACAGAGGGTTGGCATCATCACGGTAATCCACCTTGCTTACAAGTTCAGGAATTTCGGACTTCATATCGGCACGCACTTCCCAAACAAGGGCTTTACCACCCCGGAAGTAGGCTTCCGGTTCAAAGAACACAGCATTTTCAGAAACATCATGTCTGCCCAGGCGTGTATAGAAAAGTTTCTTTTTTACCAGACGCAAGGGCAGCCTGATGTAACCATAGTCTATATTCAGCTTGTTGGCACCGCTGGCAGCATTGATGTTCCACTCCAGCATCAAGCGGTGGTGGTTCTGATATTCGGTGTAAGCATAGCTGTTGTTATGGTCTAATACTGACAAAAGAGCGGCTTGTGCCGAGGGGAGTAAATCATAATGTGTACTGTCCCTATTTTCCAATTTGTCAAGCCGATAGAGAGAACTGTTGGCCTTGTTATACTTATAGTCGTATTGGTATTGCGGGCGAAGACTCCAGCCCGGCCAATTCCAATTGTATACGGTGCCTGCTTTTACGTCCCAGCGTCGGCGGTCATACCGGAGATGGTTGTTGCGGAAGTCACGAGCCGCCTCTGCGTCCTCATATTGAAGATCGTAGAGCGAAAAGCTACGGCCACTTTGTTTGTCAAACTCTGCGCCGAGATCCACATGCAGAAAGTCTGTAATATTTATGATGTCATAGCTGTTCGTAAACGTCACATGATAGTGTTCGTTTTTGTCGGTGCTTTTCTCTATCAGCTCATTAAGTAAAGATGTGGTATCTGAGGTGGATGTGTAATACATTCCATATTTCTCGTTACGCTTAAAATGAAAATTAAGATTTGCCATCGTGGAATACCTTCCTCTTTCTCCATAGTGAATAGAGTTTTGACTGTCAAAGATGGTAGCCTTGGTGTTTGTTCCTCCCTGCATACGCTTGGTGAGATTTCTATCTGGCAGAAAGACTTCTGTGCTTTTCAGTGTCTGATAGTCACCATCATTATGTACAATGGTATTCTGTGTACTGAGCCATTTGTCCATGTTACTGTCGAAGAATCTCGCATAACCTATCCCTGCTGTACGGTTGGTCAGCAGTCCGTTAGGTGTCTCTTGTGGCATCCACTGTCCTTGCAGACTTGGCTTCTGATTGTCGTTAAGGTTGTTGATATTTGTAAATGCAAAGAACATCTCTTTCTGGGAGGACTTCATGCTAAAACCTTTCAGTGTGAAGCGACTTTTTGTTCCCAGCCCGGCTTCTACATTGCCAAAAGTGATTGCATTGTATTCCTTTTTCAGTTTGACATCCATGACAAGACTTTGGTCGCCCATGTTTCTCTGCATGAGACGTGAGGCCGAGCCTTCTCTTTCATACACCTTTATTTTATTGACGGTATATGATGGCAGATTTTCGAGTGCCATTTTAGGATTGCCACTGAAGAAATCCCGACCATTGATAAGCAGGCTCTGTACGTGTCGGCCATTGACAAATATCTGTCCGTCTTTTGTCAGTTGTGCGCCTGGTAAGCGGGACACAAGTGCGTCAAGCATACTGCCTTGCGCAAGATTAAAGGCATCGGCATTATACACGATGGTATCACCGTACATCACCATCTTTATCTTCGTGGCCTTGACCACTACCTCCTGCAATTCATGGTAATTGTGTCCCATTAGGATAGGCTTGACATTGATACTGACTTGGCGCAGGCTTTTTAGTTCAAAGTCAGCATAAGTGTCCTGATAGTCAGGCATGACAGCCTTGATTATGTAATGTCCCTTTTTGTTTATTTTTCCATTGAAAACATACATGGAAATTTTTCCTTGATAGGGAATGTCCTCTACTACAGCCGTTGTTGTATCAATAACCGAACTATCCTCGTTCAGTAGAAAAACTTTGGCAGGTATTGGTTCTCCTGTAATTTTATCTGCTATTCTGCCTTGAACATTATGGTTGTAGTTTGCACCTCTAAGACCAGAACAAACTAAGAGACAAAAAAATATAGTTAGCGTGATTCTATTCATAAAAAAATTAGATAAAGTGTCTCATTGCAGTAATCTGCAATGAGACACTATTAACAGATTCTGTTTATGGAATTAAGTACCGTCTATTATCCACACCAACAGATTAGTCCATAAGAGAATGGAAGATATTTGCAGATACCACTTTTACCATTCCATGTACATGACTGATTTTCGTAAGAGCAACCAGAACTAGAGCCTCCTACAACATGTTTTAACTGTTCGCGATTGAGCGAATTTTTCATGAGTCCCTCAAAGGGATTAACTTTAATTTTTTTCATTGTTGTACTTTTTTTATTAATGCATATTACTGAATATAAGTGTACTGCAGATAACTTATATTAGTTTTTATCCGTAAATAAAGAGCTAAAATCATTATAAGAGTAAAAATCATCAGGCATATGGTGATTATTTATATAGAAAGTTGGTGTATATTGTATCTTCAATTCTATGTTTTTTTGTACCAACCATGTAATTTTGTTGTTTTGTGCGTTTATTGCTTTGTCATCAATATCATTATATTTTTTTCGAAACTCTTCAAAATTTTTATCTGTCTGACTATACCAATCATGCAAAACTTGTAGCATATATTGATTTCCATATTTTTCTTTAAGGGCAAAGAATAGTTTTATAATATTCTTTTTTGTTTCATTGTCTTTGGAGGATACATAGAAAATTACCTGTAAGAAAATATTCTTATTGTCATATAATTTCTCCATTTCAATATGAGATTTAGAGCAGGAACGACAAAAAGGATCACATATCTTTAATATTGTAGTAGGCGCAGTGGACTGCCCAATATTTATGCTCATATCTAAAGGAACTTTTTCTATCAATGGGTATTCGTCTAATAGTGTGTAAAATACGTTTTTGTTAAATCTGACTCTATTAAAATATGGGAATAACTCGTTATATTTTTTATTTTGTTCACATAAACTCTTATACATGTTACTTCCCCATAGTACAATTAAATCAACTATAACAAATGGTGTGAAACAGTTAAGAATTATGCCCAAATGCAGATTTAATAAACCGCTCAAACAGGATATTATAAATAAGTATAGCAAAATAGATAAAATAGACAAACATATGATACACCAATGTCTATATATCATAATTTGATAATACAGAGAGTATATGATAAAAGGTAAGGTAATTACATTTAAGTATGCTGCCATCCGCCAATAGTTTAAATTTGTAGGACCTACACAAGCCAATACTATTAGTGTGCCTGTGAAATACGCAAGCCCGATAGTAGACCAGTTTACACCATAAATATTATTTGCTGATGATTTTAAAACTGTCGAACAATCCCATATTTTTCCAACTGGGCATAGTTTCTCAATTATATAAGATTTATATTCATTTACTTCACTGTGTACGAGAATTGCACAAATTATACTTCCTATTCCTACCCCTCCAATATATAGTTCTAAATAAATTGGTGTACCAGATAATAGTAAGGACAGGGCTATAAATAGTATAGTTATAATAATTATAAAAGCAGGTATTGCTTCTACAACTCTTTTAATGAAGAACCTTTTATATTTATTCTCGTATTCAGCTTCTGCAATATAGTCTTTTACATCAATGAAAGTCACAATCCCGGCATATATCTTTTTTAAATCTTCAAAAGACACACTTTCTTGTCGATGTGTTATGGGATTATACCATATTACAGATTCTTTGCTTATTGAGTATATGACACTAAAGAAAGATTCAGAGTTGATATGAACTAATACAATTTTCGGCTTATCGTATTTTTTTAATGCTTCTAAGCTTTTTATAGTATACGAATTCGTCGCAATATTATATCCCTCTAAAATATCAATAATTGCCATGAGAGAATTGGGGTAGGGATGCTCTGCAAACTGCCTATATATAGTCTCTTTGTTGATAGAAAGCCTATTATACTTTATTATTTTCCAACAAACTTCTGAACTATTTGTGGATGTAAAATTGTACATATTCATAAAAATATATTTTACGACAAGGTTTTTAAACTTTTAATCGAGTAAAACAGTATAGAAGCCAAACTAATCTCGTATGGACAATTATAAACCGACAGAATCAATGACCTTAATATGTTTATTTGCCATTTGCCACTTCTTACTATATAAGCTATATTTTGTTTTCATTCTAAACATAAATTAATTACCAAATATTAGGGATACATGAGTTAGGTCAAATTGACTAGGTATAATGGGCCTTCTCTTGCTCCCGGTATTATTTTGTTATGCCTGCTAAATAATCATGTTGATTAATTATCTTATAGGCGTAGCAAATATACAAATATAAATTGTTTATAACAAGAAAAATAAGTTTTTTTTTTTCGAAATTTGCATTTTATTAGGATTTTAGCTATATTTGTAGCACAATTTACTATTTACACATTGTTTATATGAGCAAAGAACTTATTTCATTAAAAGATTTCGAGATTACTCCCAACGAGAACGTTATCGAACGTAGCCAAAATTTCCAAAGTTACATTGACCAGATGGAGCAGTTTGGCTGCAAGAGTTATTGGGTCATGGCAAGAACGGGAGTAGGAGCCAAGATGCAGATAGAGGGCTATGATGGTGAAGTTTCCGCGTACATTTCCAATGATTACCTTGGTATGTCGCAAAGATCAGAAACTAAAGAAGCTGGCATAAATGCCGTCCTGAAATATGGCACAGGGGCAAGTGCCGCTCAAGCCATCGGTGGCTATTTAAACATCCATCAGCAGTTGGAACAAGGCATTGCAAAGTTCGTTGGTCAGGAAGATGCCATTCTATTCTCATCAGGTTTTGGTGCCAACGCAGGTCTGCTTCGTGCTATATTGGGAAAAAATGACATAGCCTACATCGATTCATATATACATACCAGTGCCACGAGTGGTTTAATTGGAACCAATGTAAAACATATAGGACACAATGACATTGACTATCTTGACATGATCCTTGAACGAGAAACGGGAAAATATCAGACTCGATTGGTCATCATTGATGGGGTCTATTCTCAAAATGGAGATTTATCAAAACTTCCAGAGTACATTGCAGTATGTAAGAAACACGATTGTCTTCTTATGATGGATGATGCCCACGGTATTGGAGTTATGGGAGAAAATGGCAGAGGAACAGCCGAATATTATAATTGCTTGGGACAAGTAGATATTATTACAGGAACTTTCAGTAAATCCTTCGGATGTGTCGGTGGTTTTGTTGCCGCATCAGAAAAACTGATTCAGTATCTAAGATATTATGCTGACAGTAATGTCTTTTCCGCTGCAATGACTCCACAGGTAGCAGCATCTTCATTAAAGGCTTTGGAACTTATACAGACACGTCCTGAAATTCGCAAGAAATTGTGGACCAATGTCAATTATCTGCGCAAACGACTGACAGAGGAAGGCTTTGATATAGGCTGTTCGGTATCAGCAATATTCCCTATTATGGTCAGGGACAATAGAAAAGTATATGAAATAGCACGTGAATTACAAAAAAGATGTATCTTTGTAAGCGGTATCACATATCCTGCGGTAAGAACCAAGGAAGCACGGCTTAGAGTCAGTGTGTTGGCTTCACACGAAATAGTACAGTTGGAGCAATTGGTGACCGCCCTTGTGGAAATTAGAAAATCAACACCTTTTTAGATGGCAGAAGAAGAAAATAAACCCAAAAGATACAGAAGGACAAACGTCGATATACAGGCAGACATTATCAAGGCAGCAGAAAGTCTGATCAAGAAAAAAGGCTTTGCATCAATGTTGGTGACAGAACTCATTAAAAAAGCCAGAATAGAGCCGCTTGTTTTCTATAACAGATATGATAATCTTAGAGAATTTTATGATGAATTCGTTAAGAGGTATGACTATTGGTTTAAGGATGTGCTCACTGGTGTTCAATTTCCTACAGATTCAGAATTGGGCTATATCAGTATTTTCAAGGATGTACAGAAAGCACTTCAAGATAAATCAGTGATGTTGGAACTATTACGCTGGGAGATTGCTGAAGGAAATGAGACCACAGTCCGTACGGCCATGCTCAGAGAAATGCACACTTTACCTCTTGTCAATATCTATGAAGAGAAATTCAAGGACACTGGTATTGATATATCCGCCATATCATCCCTGATAATCGGTGGCATTTATTACCTTAACCTTCACAGAGAGCGTTCCAAATTCTCTGACATTGACTTGAATACGGAACAAGGCAGAAAGCGTATAGAAAATGCTTTAGAGGGACTTGGACACATGATATTCCACAACCATGAAGTAAATAATTATAAAAAAGTAGTTGCTAAAAGAATGAAAGAAAATGGCGTCAGCGATGAAATCATAAAAAAGTGTTTGGATTAAACCATACAGTTCAAAGAGATTCCCCACTTATCCAGCGTGATAATTGGGGAATTTTCTTATTATAGAAACTATATTTTAATAAAGTGATATTTTAGGCTTTACCATAAACTAAACATAATAGATTGTTTCCCATAAATTCCTTTTATTTCCTACTTTACCCGAAAACTTTTTCATCTCTTCATATACCTATAATTTAGCAGCTTGATAACAGTATTCATCATTAAAATTATCAAGCAATGGAATCAAACAGCAATGACAATTATGTGCTGGTCTTGGAAGACCGCACGGAAGTGAAGAATGAAAAGGAAGCAGGAAAACTCTCCGTAATTTCTGGTATTGACGACAAGGGAAACCTTAAAACCACCGAGGCAATCGCCGCCAATCAGGCAGCGTTCTTGAAGTTCAACAACAAGGACGGACTTCTGAAGAACTTCATGACTAACTTCCTCAAACAGTTCAATAACCCGACTCATTTTGGACTGTACAAGGTATTGGCAGACAATGTGGAGCAAGGCGTGGACAACCTGCGTACCATGTTACAAAGCCGTGAGAAGCCCGAAAGCAAACAGCAACTGGCAGAGATGGGTGTTCCCTTTGAGGACTATCTGCCCCAGCAGAAGAATGCTACTGCCATCGATGAGTCGAAGATTGATTGGAAGCAACTCGATAATCTCGGACTTACCCGTGAGCGATTGGAGCAGAGTGGAGAATTAGACAAGATGCTCAATTGGCAGAAGAGCAATCTCTTGACGATTGCCGTACCTATTGGAGACACTACTATCTACACCGAAGCCCGCCTTGCTTTCCGCACGGACGATAACGGCAATGTCGGCTTGGCAATTCATCCTTTGAGAAAAGAACCACAGCTTGACTTTCCCTATATGGGCTACAAGTTCTCTCCCGAAGAAAAGGAGGCACTTCTCACTACGGGCAATCTCGGTAAAACTATCGAAGTAACTCCCAAGAACGCTGAACCTTTTTCTGCTTACGTCTCTATCGATCCGCAGACCAACGAAATTATCGCCCTGCGTGCTGACCGTGTGAATATCCCCAAGGAAATCAAGGGCGTGACCCTTTCTGACGCTCAGTATAAAGACCTTGTGGAAGGCAAAGCCGTGAAAGTGGAAGGCATGACCGCCAAGAGTGGCAAGACATTCGATGCAACCCTGCAGGTCAATGCCGAGCGAAAGGGCATTGAGTTTATCTTTGGCGACAACAAGAGTTTAAGAGAACGACAGGAACACAAACAGACACAGCAGCAAGGCGCACCGCATAAGCTCTGCGGCTTGGAGCTGTCAGATAAACAGCGTGAAGCATTGGATAGCGGTCGTACACTATATCTAAAGAATATGGTGGACAAGCAGGGACAACCTTTCAACGCCTATGTCCGCATGGACAAGGAACAGAATAGACCACGCTTTTATAAATGGAATCCCGACAAGAAGCTGGAAACTGGCAAGGAAAAGGTGGTAGCTGTGGCAGAAGAACACAAAACACAGGTAGCCGTCAATAACCACGGCAAGACCAACGAAGCCACCAAAAATGTGAAAGAACCACTCAAAACGGGACAGACACAGCCTACTGCTGAGCAGAAGCAAAAGCAGGACGAGAACAAACAGAAGAAGTCCCGTGGACGTAAGCTATAACCTTAAAATCATCCAACACTATGACAACTTGTATTATCGCCGAGAAGCCCTCGGTAGCCAGAGATATTGCCCACATTGTAGGAGCAACGAGCAAGCAAGACGGATATATGGAAGGCAGCGGCTACCTCGTCACTTGGGCAATGGGACATCTCATAGCCCTTGCCATGCCCGAAGCCTACGGTTTTTCTGCCTATAAAGCTGAAGACCTGCCCATTCGTCCCAATCCTTTTCAGTTAGTGGTACGACAAGTACGTAAGGACAAGGAGTATATATCAGACCTTGCAGCACTCAAACAACTTAAAGTCATCCGTTCCTGCTTCGACAAGGCAGATCGTATCATCGTCGCTACTGATGCAGGTCGGGAGGGTGAACTCATCTTTCGCTATATCTATCAATATCTTGATTGCAGAAAACCTTTTGACCGCCTTTGGATAAGTTCTCTCACGGACAAAGCTATCCGTGAGGGACTTTCCAATCTCAAACCAGGAAGCCATTACGACAACCTCTATCATTCTGCCAAGGCAAGAAGTGAAGCCGACTGGCTGGTGGGTATTAATGCCAGCCGTGCGCTGTCCATTGCCCGCAAAGGCGGCTATTCTTTGGGACGGGTACAGACCCCAACACTTGCTATGGTCTGCCATCGGTACATAGAGAGCCGTGACTTTTCTTCCGTACCCTATTGGAAATTATCCGTCCTTACAGAAAAAGAGGGCTTGTCGATAAAAGCCGTTAGCTGTAAAGACTATGAAAATGAAGCATTGGCACAGACTGCTCTCGCTGCACTTCGCAGTCAGAGCCAGCTTACGGTAGAAACGGTCACAAGAAAGGTAACGCATACCGCGCCACCACTCTTGTACGACCTTACTGCCTTGCAGAAAGATGCCAACAGACGCCACGGCTTTTCTGCAGACAAAACCCTCTCGATAGCCCAAAGCCTCTATGAGAAGAAAATTACGACCTATCCCCGCACAGGCAGCCGATACATCAGCGAGGATGTCTTCGAGGAAGTACCCGCCCTGCTGCGTAAGACAGGCATGCCACTATCAAATCCACTTAACCGCCATTCTGTGGACAACGCAAAGATTACTGACCACCACGCCATCATCCCAACTGGTGAAACACCATCAGGATTGTCGACAGATGAAACAACTATCTATCAAATGGTGGTCAATCGCTTTGTCGAAGCCTTTTCCCCCAATTCAGAGGAAGAGCGTATGCAGGTGCGGTTCACTCACGGCACCAATATCTTTACTTGGAAGCATGCCGACAAATCTCCTTGGGCTGGAAAGCTGTACAGAAAGGTAAAGAAGTAGAAGCTGAAAAGAAAGAAGATGGTGATGAACATATTTTGTCTTCATTGCCGAACTTGACAGAAGGTGAAGTCCTATCACTTGTCAATGCAGACATCACCGAGCATAAGACCAAACCTAAACCTCTCTATACAGAAGCGACACTGCTTTCTGCAATGGAAAACGCAGGCAAGGAAGTAAAGGAAGATGATAAGCGCAAGGCAATGGCAGAGTGCGGTATTGGAACACCTGCCACCCGTGCCAACATCATCGAGATGCTTATTCTCCGTGATTATATCCGAAGGGACAAGAAATCCATCATACCTACCGAGAAAGGCCTGGCAGTCTATGAGATTGTCAATAATAAGAAAATTGCCAATGCGGAGATGACAGGCAGTTGGGAACTGGCACTTGCCGCTATTGAGGCTGGACAAATGCTGGCAGACAAATTCGCACAGGGCATCAATTCATACGTGGGGACAATCTGCGAGGAACTCCTCTTACTTTCTTCAGAGCAGAAGTCATATCCTGTCTACCGCTGCCCAAAATGCGGACAGCAAAGTGTCGGCATCTATGCCAAGGTAGCCAAGTGCAGGCATGAAACCTGTGGATTCCACGTGTTTCGTGAAGTCTGCGGCATACATCTCTCTGAAGATAACATCCGTGACTTGATAAGTTCTGGTCGTACGCCTATCCTTAAAGGGCTGACCAGCAAGGCTGGCAAGAAGTTCAATGCCCGACTTGTTTTGGGTGAAGACTACGCCACTTCCTTTGAATTTGAGAACAAAAAAGGAAAACAACGAGGGAGATAATCCTGGCAGAAACAACGAGGAACAGATATAGGTTGGTAGATACAAGTATTACCTGCCGACCTTTTTACCTCCACTTTTTTATTAAAAGAAAACACTATGGCATACAATAAGAAAGAAGTCCTGCAAGCCAACACGGAAGCCATCCGTGTGGTATTGCGATTAGAAAAAGAACGCCGCGAAGCCACCGAAGCTGAGAAAAGTATCTTACAGAACTACCAAGGTTTCGGTGGCTTGAAATGTGTACTCAACCGCACAGATAACCCCGATGACATACGCTATTGGAGCAAGTCAGAGCAGAATCTCTTTGAACCTACCCAGCAGCTCAAACAGATGATTTATCGTGAAGCCTTAGATGCTAACACCGCCAAGCGGTATTGGGAGAGCATCAAGGCAAGTGTACTGACCTCCTTCTATACCGATACCCGTATCGTTTCCGCCATTGCCGATGCTCTCACTTCTGTAAATGTACCCATACGTCGATGTTTAGATCCTTCGGCTGGCATGGGAGCATTTGCTGAGACCTTTGCAAGGCAAGCTGGAGTTGTAGATGCAATGGAAAAGGACCTGCTCACTGCCCGCATCAGCCAAGCCCTGCACCCGTATGGCAAAGGAAACATCTTCGTCCGAAACGAGCCTTTTGAAGCCATTGGGCAGTTAGAAAACAAAGACAAATACGACCTTATAACAAGTAACATTCCTTTCGGTGATTTCATGGTCTATGACCGAGAATACAGCAAAGGTAAGGACACTCTTAAACGTGAGTCCACACGTGCCATTCACAATTACTTCTTCGTGAAAGGTCTGGACTGCATCAAGGAAGGTGGCTTACTGGCATTCATTACCTCACAGGGTGTTTTGGACAGTCCTCGCAATGAAGCCATACGCCGTTACCTCATGCAAAACAGTCGCCTTATCTCCGCTCTCCGACTGCCATCGGGTATGTTTTCAGACAATGCTGGAACGGACGTGGGTAGTGACCTCATCGTCCTGCAGAAGCAAACAGGTAAAGAAATCAGCAAGGGAATTGAGCAGCAGTTCGTAGAAACCGTTTCCGTTCCTAAGGAAGAAGGCTCTTCTGTCGTCTTCAAGCATAACTCTCTTTTTGTAGGAGATTGGAAAGACATTTCTCATCGCACCATTGCCACAGAGCGCATAATGGGTACAGACCCTTATGGAAGACCTGCATGGGAGTATCGGTTCACAGGAGGGATTGAGGAAATGGCAGAAAGTCTCCGAATACAACTTACTCTTGAAATGGGACAACGCATCGACCGTAAACTATATGAGACCGGTATACCGATGACAGAAGCAGAGCGAGAGGCAGAAGCAGAGAAACAGCTTCGCAAGTTGGGTATTACCATAAGTCGGGAAGAAGAAACAGAGAAGACAAAGACTGAAGACAAGGGCATAAACGATGCCTATAACCTCATGCCCGACAGTATCAGGAAGCAACTGCCTAAACTCTATTCGACGGAAAAGGAACTCATTGGCGATAAGATAGCTATGCACGCTATTTCTTCCCGATGGGAGCTTATACGGCTTACCTCTTGGAGTATGACTCCAAGACCCGCATCGGTTTCGGTGCGGTTACGATGGGTTACGGCTGGGAGCTTGGCAATATGTCCCTCGATGAAATGGAAGGCGTGAAGGTAAGAGGACTGGGCATTGAACGCGACCTGTATTTCTCTCCTAAGAAACTGCACGAGATAGCCGAACTGGAAGAAATCGTCAGGGGACAATATACCAAAGAAGAAGTGGTGGCAGAGGAAATCAAGGAAGAAGTGGTAACAAAAACAGAGACAGAGGATAAGGTTAAGGAAATTGTGGCCGTTGCTTCTGAGAACGATACGCAGATAATGGGAGATACCATTCATAGCGGAGAGACAGTTCCATTACAGCCATCATCATCAGAGTCTGCCCCACAACAATTCGTATCAGAACAGCCTTCCATAACTATTGAACCTGCACCCGAAGGTGTACCCGCTTTGACACTTCATCATCAATACGAGCAGGAACCACAGGAAATCCGTACGGATATTGAAGCCCCAAGAGAGATGAACGGACAGACAATATTCTTTGACGACGATCATCATCCGGTGGTGGACAATAACATGGAAGATATCGGACAACCGGAGCAACTGTCACTATTTGCCCCAGAGGAATACAGCCTTTGGACAAGAGAAGTTACCCGTGTGAACCATGAAATCAAGGATAATTCAGGAACTTCACAGGCGCGCCGTCCTGTAACACAAACTGTTTCCCAAAAACCAGCGGAGTCCAAGATGCAAAAGGCTGCGACCATTCCTCAACGGCGTACCCGTAGTAGCAGGAAAGCAGCTTCTTCCTCTTCACGTGAGCCGTCACTTTTCGACTTCATGAACGAAACCGAGGAGCGCAAGCCAAAACCGATAGCGGAAGTCAGAAAGGAGTTTGACGCTTCCCCACGCCCTTTTCTCTCTTCGCCGGACTCTCACCTGAGAGACGGCTCCATTGTCGTGCAGAAAGGGCAGGTGGGGTTTCTTTCTGACTTAAAGCGACATCCGACCTTCAACCCGATGGACTTGCCGTATGCGCAGCTTTCCCGTCTCAAAGCCTATATCGAGATACGGGAGTGCTATCATCGTCTTTATGACTACGAGGCGGAGAACCATGTAGAAGACAAGGAGGACCGCAGCAGGCTCAACCACCTTTATAATGACTATATTACACGCTGGGGCTACTTCAATCAGAAGGCGAACACCGACATTATCAAGATGGATGCTACAGGTGTGGAAATGCTCTTCTTGGAACGCTCCGAAAACGGCAGGTACGTCAAGGCGGACATCTTTGACCATCCTACGGCATTTTCCACCATGGAACTGACCATTGCCACAGACCCGATGGAGGCTCTTGGTGCATCGCTCAACAAGTACGGCGCGGTGGAACTTGACTACATGAGTTCACTTTTACCTGATATGGAGGAAAGCGACATCATTTCTTCCTTGGAAGGTCGCATCTATTACAATCCCGAAGAAAACGCATACGAGGTGGCGGACAAATTCATTTCGGGTAATGTGATAGAGAAGGCTGAGCGCATCGAGTCGTGGCTCTTGGACCATCCCGACCACGAAGAGGCAAAGCAGAGCCTTGCTGCCTTGCGTGCAGCCACACCAACACCCATTCCATTTGCAGACCTTGACTTTAATCTCGGTGAACGCTGGATACCTGCCAAAGTCTATGGCAGGTTCGCTTCGGAGTTTTTCGGGACGGATATTGGCGTATCCTACCATTCCAATATGGACGAATACAGCATTGTATGTGACCATAAGAATGCCAATATCTGGCACAAGTATGCCGTACAGGGAGAGTTCCGCCGTTATGATGGCATCAATCTCCTCAAGCACGCCCTGCACAATACCATTCCCGACATCAACAAGAGCAAGGAGGTGACGGACAAGGTTACGGGAGAGACCAAGACCATCAAAGTAAGGGACGGACATGCCATCCAGATGGCAAATGCCAAGATTGAGGAAATCAGACAGGGCTTTGTTGATTGGCTCGGACGGACACCTGACACGTTCAAGCAACAACTTTCTGACCGTTATAATCGTCTTTTCAACTGTTTTGTGCGACCCAACTTTGACGGCACGCACCAGACGTTTCCCGACCTTGACCTCAGACGATTGGGCATTGCCGACCTCTACAAAAGTCAGAAGGATGCCGTGTGGATGCTCAAAACCAACGGTGGCGGCATCTGCGACCACGAGGTGGGAGCGGGAAAGACACTCATCATGTGTACAGCTGCCTACGAGATGAAGCGATTGGGACTAGCAAACAAGCCGATGATTATCGGACTGAAGGCAAACGTCTTCGATATTGCCGACACTTTTAGGAAAGCTTATCCCAATGCTAAGGTACTCTATCCAGGCAAGAATGATTTTAATAAGCAGAACCGCCAGCGTATTTTCAACGACATCAAGAACAACGACTGGGACTGTATCATACTTACGCATGAACAGTTTGGCATGATACCGCAGGCATTGGAGATACAGGAAGCGATTATGCAAAAGGAACTGGACTCCGTGGAAGAGAACCTCGAGGTGTTGCGACAACAAGGAAGAGACATCTCCCGTGGGATGCTCAAAGGCTTGGAGAAGCGCAAGCAGACACTGGAAGCAAAGCTGCAGAACATACAGGACAGCATCGCCGAAAGAAAAGACGATGCCGTGGACTTCAAGATGATGGGTATCGACCACCTCTTTGTAGATGAATCGCACCAATTCAAGAACCTGATGTTCAATACCCGCCACGACCGTGTGTCGGGCTTGGGCAATCCTGATGGTTCACAGCGTGCCTTGAATATGCTCTTTGCCATACGCACCATACAAGAACGGTCTGGCAAGGACTTGGGAGCGACTTTCCTTTCTGGAACGACCATTTCCAACAGTCTGACAGAATTGTATTTGCTCTTCAAATACCTCCGTCCGCAGGCTTTGGAGAAGCAGGGCATCAACAGCTTTGATGCTTGGGCAGCAGTCTTTGCCAAGAAGTCGACCGACTATGAGTTCTCCATAACAAACGATATCATTCAGAAGGAACGGTTTAGAACATTTATCAAGGTTCCGGAGCTGGCTGCGTTCTATGCGGAAGTATGGGAGTAGAAAGCAGAAAATGGCATAAAACTCATATCTGACTGAAATACAGCGGATATTGCTTGTTTCTTCTTAGGGTTGCATCATAGGAAACAGGCAGAAAAGGGAGCGAAAAGGAGGGAGTTCAGTTACCAAATCGTTCGAAAAACGATGAAAGGAAAAGGACGGCTGAAAGTGGTAACTAAAACGGAGTTTTCTCTTTCATTATCAATGTTTTGCATCGTTCAAAGTTCCTCAAAGAAGTGTAATTTTGCAAGTAAAAAACAATGGAAAAAGAAAAATTCAAGCTGCTTTTCTACCTCAAGAGAGGTACGCAGGACAAAAACGGAAAAAGTCCCATCATGGGACGCATCAGCGCAGGAAGCTCTATGGTACAATTTAGTTGCAAATGCTCGTGTACTCCTCGTTTGTGGGACAGTCGCAAGAACCGACTGCTGGGCAAGAGTGCCGAAGCCGTATCGGTAAACAAGGAACTTGACCGCCTTCAGGTGAGTATTCACAAGGTTTATGAGTCTCTTTCGGGAAAATCCGATGCTCGCGTCACGGCAGAGCGAGTAAGGGAATTGGTGTTCGGGTTGAACAGCGAGTCGCAAGGACTGCTTTATCATACGGGCGAGTATATCAACCGCTTCCGTGAGCGTGTGGGCATAGACCGCAGCGAACGCAGACTAAAATGCCTGTTGCTCTTCCGCAAGCATCTGGCAAACTTCGTCAGGTACCGCTACCATGTGGAGGATATTCCCGTACAGAAAGTGGACACAGCCCTCATCAAAGACTTGGAGGACTACTTCGCCAAAGAAAAGGGCTTCAAGCTCAATACCTCGGCTGGTTATCTCTCCATGCTGGCTTCCTTGCTCAAAGACCTGCATAAACGGCATATCATTGACACCTATCCCTTCATCAACCATTCCATTCGTTGGGAAGTGGGCACTCCACGTTACATCACGAGGGAGGAGGTAAGCCGTATCGCAGCCTTGGGAGAAGACGAACTGCAAGGCTATGAAAAAGTGTCGAGGGACATGTTCCTTTTCTCCTGCCTGACGGGACTTTCCTATACCGACGTGTATCACTTGACGGAGCAGCACGTCTTTCACGAAGCGGGAATGACTTGGATACGCAAGCCGAGAATAAAGACGGGCAACGTGTGCCACATCCCCCTACTTCCCGAAGCCGCTGCCATTATCGAGCGTTATCGGGGCATTCACACGAGGGCTTTCCGACACGAACCGCCCAAGGGGTATCTGCTGCCCATACCCGGATGCGACACGGTAAACATACACCTCAAAAAGATAGCACGGCTTTGCGGTATTCAGAAAACGCTGACCTATCACATGGCACGGCATACCTTCGCATCTCAGATGACACTGTCGGAGGGCGTGTCCATTGAGAGCGTTTCCAAAATGCTCGGACACAGTCAAATCAAAACCACGCAAGTGTATGCGGAGACATCTCCCGAGCGTGTCTTTCTGGACATAGAGAAAATACTTCCACAACTCGCACATTATCAACTGACCAACTAAAACCGCAGAACAATGAAAAGTACATTTGCCATACTATTCTACATAGATAGAAGCAAGACCAATGAAGACGGACTATGCGTAATCCGTTGCCGTATCACCTGTAATGGAACGTCCTCATCGTTTTCCACGCAGTTGCAAACTTCCCCCGACGAGTGGCTTGCCCGAAAAGGGTGCATCAAGGCGACAACAGGTAATTCAAGCGGCATCAATCTGCAACTGAACTCAATAGAAGAGTGCTTGCATTCACTCTATGAACGTACATTAAGGGAAGAAAACTATATCACGGCGGAATACCTCAAGGAGCGTTATATGCAGCAAAGTCGCCCCATGCCAACACTTACGGAGCTATATCAATCCGTTTGTGAATACAAGGAGGAATTGCAGGGCAGAACATTAAGCAAGGCAACTGTCAGGGCTTTTAAGGACAGCTACAAGAGTTTTGTTCATTTCCTGCAAGTAAGGGACAGGGCAGACTGTATGCCCACAGAGGTGGACAAGACTTTGCTTGAGGACTATCGCCTTTTTATGCTTCGGGACTTGGGAAACAAGGAAAGCAGTGTCGGCAACCGCCTACGCCACTTGCATCAGGTCATTCGCAAGGCATTGCAGGAGCGATACGTTCGTGAAGACCCTTTTGAACTCATAGACATAGAAACGCCTACCTACGAGCGCAATGCACTTACGGCGGACGACCTGCAAAAACTCTTGGCTTACCGTCCGCACCGCTCGACAGATAACCATTGCAGACTTATTTTCCTCTTGGGATGTTTCACGGGGCTGGCATTCTCAGACTTAAAGAAACTCCGAATGGACGATGTTTATACATTCGGGGATGGGCGTAGGTACATATCGCTCTGTCGAACAAAGACACAGAACAGAAGTATTGTCCCGTTGCTGCCCGTTGCCGAGAAAATACTCGCCATTGTGAGCCACGGACGAAGGGAGGGGCTTTTCTTTCGAGAGTTTCCCAGCAACAGTAATTTCAATAGAACTATTCAGGAGATATGTATTAAGGCAGGACTGCCACCGCATACACAAGCGACCTCGCACACCGCACGGCACACCTTTGCCACGACCATCTGTCTGGAGAACGGACTTCCGATAGAGACGGTGAGCAAGATGCTGGGGCATCGCTTTATCTCCACGACCGAGATTTATGCACGGGTGACCAAGAGCAAGATTGCCAAGGAAATGCAACCCCTGATGGGTAGTGAGCATACAAGGGTACTGCGTAAAGCCTTACGGCTGTGTCCGTCAAGAACACCGAAAAAGTCAAGTCCCATAATTGGGATGTAACAGCCGTAATGAATGATTCAAAAAAAAGAAGTCCAACTTTTTAACAAGAAAAACAATGAAACAGAAGAACAAACAGGAACTTTCCTACTTTCGATTGAAGTTAAGAAGTTACATGAGTGAGCATCACCCCGAAAAGTTGCAAGATACGGAGTTTATCACTGCACGGGCAGATATGGCTCTCACAGTTTACTGCGATGCTGTAACACAAGGCTTTACACACATTGAAGCGGAGAGCATGGCAAGCGAGGCATTGTATCAAGGCTTGCACTTTTCCAAGTACGATACGCTTATATCCGTGTTGGAAAACGAGTTTGAAAGGGAACTTCCTGCACCGCTCCCAGAGAAACTCGTACCTATACTGTTGTCGAACAAGGCTATTCAAGCCACATTCGACAAGTTCGGTTTGACGGACACATTGGCTTCTGACGAGCAATACGGCCGTCTTTACACCGAACTCACAGGCACGATAGTGCTGCTCATCGAGAGCAACAATCTGCCAACGGTCAAACAGACGGAGGAAGCAAGCCCGAAGGCGTTGTAGGCAAAGGCGCACGCAAAGTTCCTGATGCCGTTTCTTATCGTGCAAAGGTACAACGGCAGCCTGTCTGCCCTGAAAGGTCGAGTCCTGCGGATGGAGAGAAGAATCTCCACCGCAGGATTTTTCTGTTTCAAGGTGGTATTGCCATTTTCTATATCCATGCGGTCGTATTCATCTCTCCCAACCTTGCAGGGCTGGGCTGCCGTAGAGAGATAGGCACGACAAGAATACGGCATACTCAGGCTCTTTGGACGCAAGGCGTAACAACTAACAACAGATAGGACTGACGATAATACGGACTATCTATTGTTTGTACAATTTGTTGTCATGACTATCTGTTGTCAAAACTATATATCGTCAAAATAATCTATCGATAAAACTATCTATCGACACTTCGACATCTCGATTTGTCGAACTATCGAATTATCGATAAAACAACAAAATAATAAAAGGAACGAGCCGGCACCTCATCTCATTACCGCAATAACACAGACGGATTTCCTTTGTTTTTCTATTGCTTTCTCTCTATTTCCCTGCTTATCCTCATTTCTTGCAGCGGTGCTTCCGAGGGTTTACTTTTGCACCCGAGAAGTACGGCAATGGACTGCATAACAGTTTGTTTGCTGAGTAACAATAAAGTAATCAAAACAAAATTAAGGCAATGAAACTCATTATCATCGACCGCAAAGCGTGGGGGCAACATCGCTCCGAATTTGCAGACTTTATCCATCGTGTGGAGAAACTCATCGGTAATCCTCCTGAGACCGAGCAATGGCTCGACAACGAAGCCGTGTGCAAGCGTTTAGGCATCAGCAAGCGTACCCTACAATCATACCGAGATACGGGCAAAATCCCTTTCTCCATGATTGGACACAAGTGTTATTACAAACAGACCGACATCTGTGAAATGCTGAATGCAGTCAAGGATTGAAATCAAAGAATGAATGAATTATGGCAGAGAATGAAATCATTACGCGGGAAGACCCTCAGATGCAGATGTTTGCACAACTGATGGAAGGCACTTTGAAGAAGTTGGAGCGGTATTGTGCCACAGCTCGTCCGATGTTAGATGGCGAGGTTTACCTTTCGAGCGAGGAAGTGTGCAGGCAATTACGGCTCAGCACACGCACGCTCCAAGAGTACAGAAATGCAAGAATACTTCCTTTCTACAAAATCGGAGGGAAGATACTCTACAAGCAGAGCGACATACAAGCCATGCTTGAAAAACACTATAACCCGATACCCAAGAAATTATGGCAAGAATAGATGAAAAAAGGAAACAACGCTTGGAACAAGCCATTAGAGATATGGGAAATTATGGCGTTAAGCTCCGCAAGCCCGAAGAGTTACCCGATTTTGACCAGCCCTTCGATTATGAAGAGGAAAAGAGAAGGTTTGAGCCTGTTGATAAAGTTGAGGAACAAAATGACAAGGAGAGTAACAAGGATTTTTCTCAACCGTCCTATCAAGAAACAGCGTTGTCGCCAACAGAAAGGGCTACTTCTACCGAAGAATTTCATCAAAGAATGGGAAAAACAAAGGACAGAAAGCAATTATCCGAGTTTCAGGAGAAATATCTCCAGCCCTTTCGCAACAGCCACCGCAAAGCCGTGTATGTATCAGAGGAAACCCAACGAAAGTTAGACTTCGTGGTACGGAGAATCGGTAAGCATGGAGCGAGCGTTTCGGGATATGTCGAACAGGTACTGCGGGAACACCTCGACCAATACAAGGAAGATGTGGAAAGATGGAGGAAACTCTGAATTACTGCATTCCTCGAATGCAAGCCTACGCCGAGTTACTGTATTCAATGAATGCAGTAACACAGCAGGGGCTTATAATCCCATTTTCTACATCAGCAAGGTGTGTCTTTGTACCACAAATTGCCATTTGTACCACAAAGACCCTTGCCCCGAAAGGGGATTAAATCACTCCAAAGTCGTGATTAGATAACAGAATAAAACATAAGATTAGGCTAAAATTAGAAGTAGCCAACAACAATCGTTACGGACACAGAGAGACAGAGGAAGTGCCATGCTGGGATAGATGGGACACCCGTATGACCGACGTGAAAGACCAGCTGCGTGTCATTGCCTTATACAATATATCGGGTGTCGTAAGCAAATCCGATTTTGTCCGTGCCCGAATCCTCGGGGAGAGTTTCAGACACTACCTAATATCATCTCTTTTCGTATCATCCCACACCTTAAGAGTGTAATAACTTGTGTGCATTATATTATTCAAGGGAGAAATAGAAACTCTAAAAAACAAAGTATCATTGAAATGACTATTCTTTAGTTTCTTATTATATGGGATTACGATACAGTAAACACTATCATCATAGTTATATTTATCATATTCAACTATTATTTGGTATGGGAGTTCTGGGTGATTGTTTCCAGTATCATCCTTTTTTGTTAGCTTGATTGCGTGCATGTTCATGAAGTTGTCCCATTTAAATCCCTTTTCAACAAAAATACTTTTTACATGTAATAGTGGGGACACTTTATATTTTACATCCTTGACAAATACACCATTATTTTTGGATTCCTGTTTAGTTAAAGAAAACATTCTTGCTCCATCATAGCCATATCCATAATAACCAATTGATATATTTAAGACTTCAAGAAATAATACACACAATGCAATTATCAGGAAACATATAATAATGACTTTTTTTTTTCATTTTCATATACAAATAGGATTAGGTGATACGTCATTAAATGACATATCACCTTTTGAAAATATTAACGATTATCAGTTTTTTCAGAATATTTTAGATGCATCCGTTGTTTTATCTGAATATCATTTTTTTTGCCAGTATTATTATTGATATTCATATTAACCCGAGTAATACGTTTTGACAATTTGTCATACCAATTTTTAGGTATCAAGTCCGATTCTCCAGGTATAGCTTCCCCGGTCGCTTCTATCATTCCTGAATTATTAAATCCTTTTCTTGAATTAGCTACAGAAGCAAAGGCACTTTGAGCAACATCTATGCAAGATTTACCAGGACCTGCAACCCCATAGTATTTAGCTTTAGAAGTCTTCATTGCGGCAGATAGAGCTTGCTTGTCTTCTGCTGTAGAGGTTGCTATTCTCGTATAATCATCATAGGAATGATGCTCTTTCAAATTGCTATTAATAGAATTAGCCGTAAGAACAGCTTTTTTAAGGTCAGTTACAACCTTTCCATTACTGTCAACTATAGGCGTTCCTGAATCAGGATTTCGATTCTTTCCCCACGGATTTCCTCCTCCTGTTCCATTTATCGAAACGTATTTCCACCCTGAGGTTTCATTTCCAATGAGAACTGCAGCATGACCAAATCCATTAGCAGCCTCTCTGTCCAGTAGAAAGACAATATCTTTACCATCAGGATCTATAATCTTTAATGGGTTATTTAAACAATATACATAGGCACTAACATTCTGATATTTCTCCATCTTTGGATCCACAGTCATCCATAGACTCAACCGTGGCTCATAGTACCTCGCACCATAGTAGTACATTCCCGTTTCCTCGTCAAATTCTTTCGCATTGAAGAGATAAGGCGTGTTCCAAGTGTTGTTGCGCTCCTCGATGAATACCTCGCCGAACGGCACGTACTCGATATGCTGAGCTACCTCGCCGTCAAGGTTGGTGATGTAGCTTGAGCTGCCCAAGTGGTCGGGGTGATAGTAGAACTGCATCTTCTCGTAGTCGTCATTCGGCTTGAAGTTGCCATCAATGGCTGACCGAGTCATGACTTTCTCCTGTGCAGCCTCCGATGTGCCGTCGTTGCAGCAAAAGCCCTCGCCGTCCACGTAGTCGTTGTTGTCCTCACCATTGTAAGGCACATTGAATGTGGCGTAGTTGTCCTTGATGACTTGCTGCTGGCTGGCATACTTGCCCTTGTAATCTACGCTAACTGCATCAGCCTCGCTACCTGCATACGGTATCCGTCTCGGGTCTGAGCCATAGGAAGCAAAGTCACCGAGCTTGCTGACAATTCTCTGCGAGCCGATGTAGATATGCTTGGTGTAGCGTCCGCCTTGGTTGGCCACCAAATATGGACTGACGTACAATGAGAACTTTGCTGTGTTGGTGCGTCCTCCTGCAAACTCGGAGTTCACATAGATTTGCTCGCCCTCGCCACTGGTCTTTACCGTGCGCTCACCGTCGGCATCGTACCAGTAGTTGGAAACAAAGCCGTTCTCATCGGCAGCAAGAAGTCTGTTCTCCTCGTCCCACTTGAATTTCTGCTCGGTAGCCTTCTCATCCTCCTTACCGTCCTTCTTCACGCGGGAGGTATTGATATAGACAAGGTTGCCGTTGGCATCATAGGTATAACGATGGCCGTTGTTTACCTTGTCATTCTCACCGGCTGTTCCCTCCATACGGTAGTTCACATCCTGAACATTCGCCAGCTGGAACTTGTGTCCCGTGGAGTCCTGATAGGTGTAGGTGAGGTCATAACCTGCATTAAGCGTACCGTTGAACTGTACGTTCTGCTGGGTCAGGTGCTGTGCCTTTGACGTGATGCGGTGCATGTTGTCATAGCCCATCGCAAGGGTATAGGAAGCCGTCTTGCTATCAGCACCCGTGTAAGTACCCGTTGCTCTTGTCAGACGATACAGGGCATCATAGGTGTACTGGTGGCTCATCTGACCGCCTGCCTTGCCACCCTGTGGCAGTGGCGCGTTGTTGGCAACCGAAAGCACGTTGCTCATTGCGTCATAGCTGTAGGCATTGTCCATGATGGTGCCTGCCTTGGCATTCACCACAAGGTTCTGAAGTCGGCGACGCTGTGGGTCGTAGGTGTAGAACGTCTCCGCCCCGTTGCAGTACTTCAGGTAGCTGCGCTGCTCGAACTTGTCGTAGCCAATCTTCTGCACGTAGTCATAGCCGTAGGACTTGTAGCCGCGCACATGGGTGAGCTGTCCGCCGAGGTTGTAGTCGTAGGTGACCTTCTCCTCGTCGGGATAGATCATCTCCAGCAGGCGGTTGTGGCTGTCGTACTTCCACTGCGTGACGTAGGTGGCGATTGCCTGATTGGGCACAATCATCGTGCGCACGGTCTTCAGGACTTCGCCCATCTTGCCGTAGAAGTATTCGATGGCACCGCTGCCGTCCTCACGGAGCATCAGCCTGCCGATGCGGTTCTGCGAGGCATTGCGTCCGCCATAGTAGTACTTCACGTTGTTCTCTGGATGGTCGGGATAGTTGATGGCCGTCAAACGTCCGTAGTCGTACTCATAGTTGATGGTCTTGCCTTCCTTCTTGAGGTTGGCAGTCTGCTTGGTCACCACGTTGCCAAGTGCATCGTAGGTAAAGGTGGTAATACCGCTGGCAGGGTGGTTGACCTCCGTGCGGCGGTCGCCCATGTCATAGACCAATGTAGTTACGTTGCCCTCGGTGTCGGTCACCTTAACCAATCGGTCGATGCCGTCATACTCGAAGGAGGTGGTGATCATACCATCGGGTCCGTTGAGTTGCTCGGTCTTCACGGTCTTGCCACTACCATTGGTATAAGTTGCTTGACGATTACCCAACGCATCAGTAACAGTCGTTACGAGTACATTGCTACCTGCGTCCGTAGAGTACTCCGTCTTGGTCTCAGCATTGTCCGGAAGCGTTACTTTCATAGCACGGTTAAGCACGTCATAAACTGTTACGGTTGGCGACACGTTGTCAAAAGCCTTGTTGAAAGTTGTCTTGCTTCCCACTGCTTCGGTTACAGGGTAATAAGCCTTAGCCACACGACCGAAAGCGTCATAGACATTGCGTCCGCTGACAATCATTACGGTCTCGTCTTTCGGAGCACTACCCTTAGCAGCTGTCGTTACCACACCGTCTTTCTTCACCTGAACGGGACGCCCGAAGCCGTCCACGAAGGTTACGGTCTCCATATCATCGCTTGGGTGTTGTATGTCGTAATGCTTCGTCACTGCGTAAGCAGGCACTGTAATACCGTTGGTGCCGAAAGTAGCCTTAGGCTGATAGTCAAAGGCAATGATGTAAGGCACGCCTGTTGCCAACTCATTAGGACCACGCACAGCTTTCACACGTCCGAGATTGTCTATATCCGTTTCATAATAGAAGTGGTTGAGATCCATACGGCGGAGTGCCATACCATAGCGGTAGTCGAAGTTGGCTGCCTCGCTACGGTAGCCAAAGGCATCGTCTATGCGCTCCACATACATATTCATCACCGGCTCATAGCGGTAGGTGAACCACATGCGCTGTCCCTTGCTGTTAGCAGGAAGCGTGGTCTTGATGATGTTGCCGTAAGCATCATAAGTATAGTCTGAGACAGCTTCGCCGCTTCCGAGTTGTTGTTTAATCTGCGTGATATGGTCGGCATAGTTCAAATCGTAAGTCGCAGAAACTTGATGATAAATCTTACCATCACCGCCCGTTACGGTTACGTTGGTAGGTAGCCCGAAGATATGTTTGTTATCATTGTGAGCATATTGTATTGCGGTTTGGTAGTCGAACTTACCCGAACCGTCAGCACCCAACTTGCCCTTATCACTAAACTTGTAGGACTTCAACTCTCCGTGATAGCCTGTGAGGTAATACTCGTTCCAAGCCTCAGAGGTGGTGATGCCAGTTGCCTGTCCCTCATATTGCTTATTGGCGGTATAGCGTAGCGGTACGAAAGCGGAAGCGCGGTCGCTACAGAGCTTGGTCTGCTTGGTGAAAGTGTACTTGTCGCCATTGGCAGTGAGGTAGTAGCCGTCGTACTCATTACGTGTCTCGGTGTACTTGTTGCCTTTGGCATCCTCCACAGAGGCACTAAGTTCGTTACCTTGTGCGTAGTAGGTGGACACATCATAGAGCTGCACAGCCTGACGATAGACTGCGGATTCTCCCTGTTCGGTGTCGATATTCTTGGTTACGACCTTTCCAAAACCGAGGAACTCACGCTCGTGGCGATCCTTCTGTCCATCTGAATAGGCAAACATCGTCTTCATCATCGGTCCATCATCACGGATACCATCGTCAATGGTTACGGACGACATTACCCATTTACCACCGGGCAGGCCGTAGGTAGGCGTGCTGTGTTCGTAGTCCAGTGTAAAGGTTCCGCCAAGGGAGTTGGTCACGCTCTTGAGCATGTTCGTTCTGCCGATGGCAGAGCGGGTTACTTTCAGTTCACTTTCCTTATCGGATTCCACAATATCGAGGTAGCCGTCGCCATCTACGTCCTGCAAAGCATAGTTGTTACGATTTATACTATGACTGACAGAAACAACTGGATTTATGGAAATTTTGACAGGAATTAACTTTGGAGTGAAATTGACAGTAAATGCAACCTCAGCACCCTCTGAGGTTGAGGCAGATTCGCTAAGAGAAGAAAGCCCTTTCCACTGAATGGCATCCATAAAACCATTACCGATATTAAATGCCACCATGATAGTCTTGTCATTGCGCCATACCTTATCTGGTAATCCGTCAGAATTTACATCAGAGAGATTATACTCTTCTCCATTCTTAGAGGTTACAACATTGTATCCCCCGGCGAAGCTTGATGACCCCTTATTGAAGCCACCACCTATATTGGCGTTATAAGTAATTCCCTTACCACCTTGTATTCGTTCAATTCCCCAATCAATCGGTTCTGTGAAGTTGTACCCTAAATTAAGTCGAACTTTATTTCCCTTAATAATTTTATCAGGTAGACCGTCTCCATTCACATCCATGAATGTTTCTGTGCTCCAATCCTTGTTAGAGGGAGGAATACTGACAGATCCAGACATACTAGCTTTTGCCTTGTTGCTGGAGCCTTGGTTGCTGGAATGATCCTTTCCTTTTGCTATATGAGCAATCGTAGAACTTATCGAAATAATGGGATCACTTCCCAATGCCCATCCTTCAGACTTGTTCTCGCTGCCGATGGTTCCAATTCCACTATACTTTTCGCCACTGATACCTCCTTGCGAATTTGTATATTGTATGACTCCCTTTTGAAAAATATCCGGGAAACCATCCCCATTGAAATCCATCATGGTGGAGCGAGTTACACTCTTACCACTTGCATCATTGTATGTAAAAGCAATGCCTGCCTGATTGACATCACTTGTTGCAACCATTTCCTGTGTTATAGCTACAGCACCGGTTCCTTGTAAACATGTACCAGAAACTCCTGCTATATCATCAATATGTTCGAATGGGTTAGTTAATATTACATTTTGTTCAGTTAGTCTTGAAGCCCCAGCTTCTTTAGCTGTAAGGTACAATTCTGCTCGTTGTCCTATCCATCTGTCAAATGAACTTTGGTCTGTTCCTATTGGTACAAATGCCATTGTCAAAGGATCCATCTTGGCATCCTTGCTATCGGGGAGCTTCAGCAGTGATTCATCAATAGGTTTGCTATACCTACCTTCGGAAGCATTATAAACAAAACCACCCCAACCACGATACATTGTGCCGAAGCCTTTGTTCTCTGTCTGGGCATAGAAGCCTGCCTGTGCTGTTCCTATGCCACTGACAGTAGCTGCAGAAGTTACTGTCTGACCTGAGATGTTACCTGAATAGAAGTAATCTATCCATATCTTGCCTGCACTGACACCAGTGATTATCAGAGGATCCCCTGAAAGACTGCCACCACTGAACGTATAAGTCTTTTTACCCAACAGTTTGTCTACAGTCTTGACTGTCATCGTTACCATTCCGTTTACCGTTGGTGGTAGCATCGTGATGCCCGGAGTAACAGTCAGGGTTGGAACATTGGAAGCGAGTACTACAGGCTTACCTTCACTAACCATGTCAGCAAAGAGAACATAATGGGTTGCCCCTGCCGTACGCTGCCTGCTTCCATCCTTGCCTATGGTCTCTATTTGTGGGGTCCACTTTATTTTCGACCAATCCACATTAGAAGAAGAACTGATTTCAAAGTTTAGATTTGTCAAGCCATCCGGATTAGGAATCGTCTGTTTAATTTCTCCGTCAAACGCTTCATTCCATGCTAAGGTACGGGTATAGATTTCTCTTTTTTTATAATTCGGATTATTATTACCCAAGCTGTCTTTTAACTCATTAGATGCGACAATTCTGAGCGTAACGTCATCTGTTGTGACGGGTTTGGTGAACTTGCCTGACAGGTTCAAAGAAGTGCTCTCTGCCACATTGGTCAGTGTATTGGCATCATAAACGGCACCCTCCTGAGGTTGATAAACAGTGGTAGATAATCCGCCGGGGAGTGTTTCTGCCGCACCTGTATAGGTAATGACAGGCGCCCATTTCACGTTGTCAAAGGCACCGTTGCTTGTTTCCTCCGTACCAGACTGAACACGGAAATAAATGCGGTCGCCTTTCTTGACAGTGATATTCTGTGCCGTAGCATTATAAGCCGTTGCATCTCCTTTGGTAATTTTCTTGTTCCAGAGTTCCGTACGACCTTTCTGAATGGCTACGCGCACACCATCAGCATGAGCATACTCATCGGTATCGTATTCGCCTGTTGGAGTAATCAAACTAACTGTACCCGAGATGCTGATGATTCCATCTTTAGGTGCCTGCCATACACGTACCATATCTTCCATCGGAGAGGATTTAATCAATTCTGCTTGCTCGGCAGGATCAACCTCCCCAATAGTTTTATCTATTTTCTTGGCATCATAGATGATAGGGCTTGGTGTATCGGCACTGCTAAGCGTAAAATGAGGAATAGCATGACCTTGTTCGTCAATTTCTATATGATTAAAATAAACCTTACCACTAGAAACTATATCTACAAGCCCATCACCATTAACATCGCTGAAATATACAGAGGTTTTGGTAGTCGTACGAGAAGTACTTGTAGCAACAGTAGCCATGATATACTGCCACCCAGCCTTGATGGCAGGTCCTCCAGAGAAAGTATTACTGGATGAAGCAGAAAATTTAGAGATACCAATAACTTTGATAGGTTCTCCATAGGTTATTTTCTTTTCGTCTGTGCATATTTGCGGACGATAGTACACAGAACCTCCATCCTGATATATCTTGTCGGGTAATCCATCTCCGTTAAGGTCTGCAAAAGTCAATAATCCCTTAGAATTATCATGAGAGTAATTAAAAGAACCACCAATAGTGCCACTTGTTGAAGAACTTTGATCATCAACTCCTGCTCCAGCATAGAAAGAACCACCATAAGAAAGGCTTGTTGTTCCTCCTAAGGCAGTAGGTTTGTCGCTGAATATGCCACCAACTTCTTTGAGAGGACTTATAAATCCTGCGTCAAGGCCGTCATCGTGCGTATTCCATGTTTCCTGTTTTTCCTTAAAAGGCACATACCCCTTAGCAGCCTGTACATCATCATAATAGTCAAAATTCTGATAAGACACTTCTGCACCTTTGTCGTCGAGTTGCTTCACACCCGTAAGCACATCTTTGTTGAACGCACCCTCGCTATAGGTAAAGGCATAACTGCGGAGCGTACTTCCTTGGAAGTGCACCGTTAGCTTCTCTAACAAACGATTCGATGAGGTTAGGAAGCCATATCTTGCATTGTTGTTTTTGAGTCGTTTCTGTTTACTGCCTTCTAAGACAACCACTGTGTGGGGTGCTTGTCCGCTATTACCGGCACGTACTTCCTTAAGATAAATGGCTTTTGCCACAAGTCCACCACGAACAGGTTCGTCGGCTGTCTCATAGACGTATTCGATATAATCACCGTGTGTTTCTTCCACACGTTTGAGCTTCCATTCGGTAATCACCTCACGGCTTTGACCGCTTGCATCGGTGATGGTACCTTTGAGAACGGCACCTTCTCCACCATAAATATATTTGATTCCTTGTTTGTCGGTTACTTCCCAAGTATAGTCGGCAGGAGAATTACCCTTTCGGATAATACGGCTGAAGTCTCCTCCCTGCCGAGTGTAGAACTGTCTGTCCGCTTTTCGGTTCATCTTCTCACCACGGTGAGCCACACCCATCTTGCCATCGTCACCCATCGTGGAAAGCATAGAACCCGACATCAAATAAGTCTCGGTTTCTTTACTTGTATCGTATCTTGGAACACCCCAGCGAGTATCCAACGTAATAGAAGGAACAGAGAGATTCCAACCCTCTCCAAGCCATCCACTACCGCCTTCACTACTGTACTGTATGCCCAAAGAAGGAGCCATACCATTGCGTGCGGGAGGCATTTCAAAGGCATACTGAAGATTGGCAGAACCTCGGTTGTTGGCTGTAGGAGGAGTGATGAGATTGATTTTTGTCGTTGGGTCTGCCGCCTTGATGTCATTCATCATCGTCGGCGTAAATCCGTCGGTCTGTGGAGATTCCGGTGCCTTGATTACACCATTGATCATATCGGTGAAGTGCGTCGTTTTCGATACCACGCAGGCTGTAGCCTTATCCACCTTCACACGTTCCAAAGCCACCCAGTGCCTGGTGTCTTGGTCGAAGTAATAGGTATTGATGTCGTCTTCTGTAAAACCGCTCGGGATTCGCGTGCGGTCGTATTTTATCTTCACCGTTGCACCCTTGCCCTCGAAGTGGTTGCCGTGGGGCAGAAAGCGGTAGCCGTCTCCCTTGGCGGTGACGTTGGTCATGCCGTAGTCAAGGGCAGGAATGTCCGTCTCGCGGAGTGCCGTGATGGAGTATCTGCCATCCTTGCGATGTCCGCAGCCTTCACGGAAAGGACGTTGCCGCCGATGGCGATGCTGTCCGCCCTGTGTGCGAGGAACTGCTTCTCCGCCTTTCCACCGACGGACACGAGGGCACGGGCATAGTCCGCCCTACCTTCCTGTATGGGTGTTATTGTCCTGCTGATGTTCCTGCCCGCAATGGTTGCCGTGAGCGTGAGGTGTCTGCCCGTCGATGGCACGATGCCCTCGAATTCTCCGTCATGGACGGTGAGGATTGTGCCGTTCACTGAGACACGGCTTGCCTTCCCTCGCACGAAGCCGTGGAGGTAGGTCTGACCGTCATAGGCTATGGGGGCGGAGGAAAGGATTATTTCTTCCTGCTTATTGGTATTAGTCTTTGTCTTAGAATCCGCTACGGTCTCGATATGTACATTCCTGACCGAATAAGCGTAGGAAGCAGCCGTCGGAATGGTGAAGAGGACGGTGTTCTTTCCGTCTTTCAGCCACTCTGGACTTATTTCCTCCCTGACGGTCTTCCATTCCTTGGAAAGTGCCGTGAGGTAGCCGCCGACAGCCATGCGGTCGTTGATGCTCCTGCTGATGCCCTGACCAGAGCTTACGCCCTTGAGGTCATAGACCAACCATGCGCGCATATTTGGAGAGACTTTCTCGACTGTTATCTCGAAGATGTTGTCCTCGGGGTTGTCCGAAACCCGTCCGTCGGACTGTCCTATGATGCCCGAGGCATGGTCTGCCGTGTAGGTGGTCTCCATAACGGAAGAAGTTGCTGCTGCTGTCGTCTTTGACTTATCCTCCTTCCTTGCCATCCGTGATATTCCCTGCGTAGCTTTTTCTGCATTATGGACGTTCTTCGTGGACGTCTCGGTCTGTGCTGTCTCCTGTGATATACTCGTGCCGTTGTTTTCACGTGCACTGTCCTGTCCCTTGTATATATGCGTCGCAGCGATGGCTGCGGTGATGGCTGTCAGTAATGCCGCCGATATGAGGTAATGCTTTGTCTTCATAGCCGTTGGGGTTTAGTAGTTTGCCATTATCTTCCTTGTAAATTCCTCTTCTAAGGTGAGTGCTTTGACGACGTACACGCCCGTCTGCGGTACGGTGAAGTCGGCACGCTTGATGGTGCCTCCCGCCATGTCCGTCCGGCTCAGCAGCCTTCCTGATGTGTCATAGACGAGCAGTTCGGCATCGGTCTCCTTGGTGAGTTTCAGCTCGGCACTGAACGCCATACCGGTCACGTCCTTCCTTGTCACAGTGAGGGCAGAATGGGCTTGCCTCTCGATGAAGGAGGTGTTTTCTGCCGACCTTGTCTGTGCCTTGGGCACGCTCGAGCTGCACTCGCTGCCGATCATTACCGCCATGCTGTCCTCGACCGCCTTCTTCGTCTCGTAGGCCACGCCCCTCGAAACGCTCGTCAGGGCGAAGTCTCCGCCGTCGATGCTCAGCCCGTCGATGGTCGAGAGTCCCTTGTTGAAGCCCATGCCGAAGAGCCAGCCGAGACCGGCTTTCTTGGCCGCACGGTGGACGACGATGCCGTTTACCGTATAGCTTACCGTGTCGGGGGTGAAGATGATGCCGAGTGCGTCACCTCCATTCAGGGTGACGGCAGCACCCATGGGCTTACCCTCGACCACGACTTGTGCCGTGGCATTCTTCACGTCGAAGCCGTGGAGGATGTTCTTTCCCAGTCCGAGCGTGGTGCAGAGTCCCGCCCTGTAGTCGGAGGTGAGCGAGGGAATAGTCCATGTGACCTCTCCCTGCTTTCGGCGACCGACCGCATGGGCATACTCAACGCCTCCCGTGCTCTCCGCCATGATGTCGATGCCCGCGTTCTGCTTAATGAGCAGACTGTAGTTTCCCGGGAGCAGGTTCTTCACCGTGTGCGTGCTTGTGGCGAAGATTCCCCGTGAAGCTACGGCACCTTTCTCCATATTCTCCACGGAATCCGCCAGCAAGCTGTATGAAAAACTCGGCAGGCCGACCACCATGCTGATGTCAAGGCTGCCGTCCTTTCGCGGCTTTCCGCCCGTGCAGCTCGCATCGTGCGGTGTTAGCCGTGCCAGTATGCCGTCGAAGCTGGCGAAGGTGAACGTGTCGAATCCGCTGCCATCGGTGTCCATGAAGATGTTGTCGAAGATGAGTTTTTCACGGCTCGCGTCCTTGCGCGAGCATCTGATGATGGTGTTTTCCTGTATATCGGTCTTGTCGCCTGCGTTTCTGTCTATGAGCATGAAGACGTTGCGGTAGTCCGCACCTGCGAACTTGTTGCCTTTGGCGAGGACTCCGTATCCGAGCTCAACCATGTTGCCGCTGTCTCCAAAGCCGTTTCTGCGCAGCTTGGGAATATTTAATGCTGTCTCGCCGCTTGCGATCTCGAAAATCATGCAGGCTGCCTTTGCCGTGCTTTCAACGGGTATGGTTATCTGCAGGTCCTTGCTGCCCCTGCCGTCGATGAGTAAGGTTACGCTGTTTCCTTTCCTGCGTACGATGAAACTCTTTCCGCCCGTATTGCCTGTTAAGACACGATTCCGTATTGTTCCGTCCTCTACGATTCGGATCTCACCCCGTGCGCTGACGTTGAAGCCGTATGCGCACTTCGTGCCCGATGCCTCGGTGAAGCCCACGTTGTAGGCGGGATGGAGTCTCGGGTTGGTGTACTCCATCGTACCGTTTCCCGTGTCGAGCGGGGAACTGACGATGTATGCGCCCTCCTTGGGCTCATTCTGCGACACTGCATCCATAAAACCGTCGGAGGTGACGGTGATGCCGTTCTGCGTCCAGATGTCCTTCCTGTACTCGGTGGAGTCGATGTTCGTCCTGACGAGCCACCTGCGGTTCATGACGTGCCACGGTGTTTTTCCTTCCGTCTCGACGGTGGTCGTGGCGGCATTGTCGTCGCCCCATATCATAAAGCCGCCGTCGGGCATGGGAGAGCCATCCTCGCGTCCCATGACGAGAAGGCGTTGGCTCGTCGGCAGGCCGTATGGGTCTGCGTCTCTGAAGCTGTCGTATGTCTTTTCAGTAGAGTATCTTGGTGCTTCCTCGTAGCTCGTCGTGGAGAGAGGCTGGAAGAGGTCGCCCGCGTCGTCACGCCCGATGCCCGTCACCCTGTGGTGGTAGGCGGCGCTTTCGTCCCTGTCCCATGAAAGGTTGCCAGTCCCCGTATAGTATGAGCCGTTGAGCGTGATGCCGTATCTGATGGCGAGATAGGTCTCCACCTGCCTGCGCTCCAGCGGCGTGAGCGTCCTGCCGTATGCGATGAGCTCGGGCGTGTAGCCATTGAGCGCACCGCCCCCGAACAGGGACTTGTCAAAGGCTGTCGAGAAATTGACGTCTCCGTCCCTGTATGTTCCCGTGGTGATGGTCGCACGTCTGCCTTCTCCCCACACGGAATGCACGGGGGCGTATGCCCTGATGTATGAGACGATGCGGGGACTCGTGGACTTGAATTCCTCTGCGGTCTGCCTCTCGCTCCCCGAATAAAGAAGGTCCTCGCCAGCCGTGCTTCCGTAGTTGAGCGGTTCTATGCCCTGCTGCCCGACCGCCTTGTCCCTGCTCACGAGGCTTCCCGCACCCTTGCGTCCGCTGACGGCATATAGCACCTCATCCTTGTTATAGGCGGTGGTCGTCGGGGCAAACACCCCGATGACGGTCATCTGCGCGAGGTTGGAGTATTTCAGTAGACTCTCCTTCGGCTGATTCCCCTCGGAGAAGTTCAGGGCGGGGTTGAAGTTGAAAGTCCGTATCCATGTGTGCCGCTGCGTGAACTCACCACCGTAGGCTGCGCCCTTGGCATCGTAGAGGTTGGTTCTAACGGAGTCGCCCGAAAAGTCGCGCCAATGATAGTACCCCTGCAAGTCTGTTGTCAGGGGGACGGTCTTCAGCCATGCCTCCGCACCGCTGACCTGACCGGGTGACTGCGCACGGGACTGCACGGGAATGAATAAGGCTGTAACTATTAGAAATGCTGTTTCGTGTAAATGTCGTCCCATAAGTTAATACTGTCTATGTTCTTTTTCAGTCTGATAAGATACCCGCAATAAAAACGGTAAAGAGAGAAAATCCGTAAAATAAAAGTGAGATGGATTGTATCGTGTGTGCGAAAATTGATTAATGCAAAGCCTTTTCGTAGAGTCCTGCATATCTCCCTTGACTGCCGAAAGTGGCGTTCTTTATGTCAAGGGGGCTGAAATTGGTAAAATCAACGTTGTCTTCATAAGCATGAACGTTTAAGTTGTTTTTTCCTAAGTGCAAATATAGGTTATTCTTCTTTAATTTGCAAGGAATTGCACAGAAAAATTTTATTTTAAACACACAAAAGGATAATGAAGACAATAAAAAGGAAGTATTAGACAGCAAATTCACGATGAGATGGGCTTTGGGCATAAAACGGCAATTCAAGTGCGGAAAAATGAAACGGACTGATAAAAAAGTGTGGCTTTCTTTTGTTTTCATCGAAAATAAAGACTACCTTTGCAACGTTAGGTAAGTGGTCTTTGAGACATTGCAGAATAAAGAAAGGGAAAGAAACTCGCTCGTTTCCAAATCGTTCACCTTTTATTATTCTATATTATGTTTTCCTTTTGTAATCAGCCGATTACATTCGCTCCTATTACTTTTATGGGAATGCCCGATACTCTAATATGGGTAATAGGCAACACCCTTGTATGGGGGCGGTATAACTATGTAAGGGTAGTCGATAACTTCAAACAATACTCGCATATTTAGTGCAGACGACAGAATTTTTTATTGCCCTATAGCCCATCCCCCCATATTCCCTTGCAATACTATCTATTCCTAGCAGTTACACCTATCCGTTGTATTACTCTATCTTTAAAGGTATAATAACCAAAAAGTTTGCCGTTCTCATAACGTGCTATTTTTGAAATATTTGTTTTGTCAGTTACGATTCTAAGAGACTCGAAGGGACATCTTATTATCTCCCAGTTTCCTAAGCCATCATTATCATAGATAATAAAGAGCATAGAAGCTCCATACGTGGAACCTTTTACATACATTTCCATAGCATAAACCTTATTATTAGGTTCAAAATAATATGATTTCAAAGAGATTTTCCCCTTTTCAAAATCAATATTGCCCGCTCCTGAAATAGTTCCTATTTCCGAAAAATTTTTACCATAACATCTAATTGTTGAAAACATGACATAATTATTGATAGTATCTTGATAGACATTTAAAAAGGAGGCTTTATTTTCCCCCAAAGGAAATATTTGGACACATTGAAGCGAGTTGTTCTTTAAAATACTATTTGATACCTTTTGAGCATGGATAACGGTTATATTAAATGACATAATGAATAACCATATGTATTTTGAAATATTCATTGTTTCTGACCTTTCTTTTTCGTTTCTTTGTAATTATACATCCTAATATATGAAGTCCTAACTCCATCTACGTATATTTCCTTTAACTTGCTAAAGTCCCATTTAGGAAGGGTAGGATTACCTTTCTTATCTTTTGTCATTGATCTTGGACTATAATATAATAAAGCCGATTTACTAATCCCCCGTTTACTTCCATTAGAGACCTTGATAGCATTAGATAGACTTTTAACCCACGCATTATGATTCAGTTTGTCTAACTCACCTTTATGTTTTCCACTTTGGATTTTAAGCGTCTTACTAGGATTAGTATAGAAAATCCGATTATTATCATTCTTATTTAATGAAGAGAACTGCCATGGTTGTACTATAACACCCTCTATAGTATTTGGAAATTTATCAGACTTAACTCTATTCATAACTATATCCATTCCTGCTAGTTGCTCCGTAGAATTTCCTCCTCTAAATTCGGCATAACCAATTCTAGCTAATTGCCCAATATCATCATTTAAATTAATTTCGGATATTGAAGTCTGTTTACCAAGTTTTCCTTGAAGATAATCATTCATATTAAAATCACCGGTCACAAAATAAGCTTTCCCATTATTTTTATTATCGTAACCTAAATAATTTCCTGATTTTGTGAAATAATCTCCTTCGCCCGTAGGATCAATCATAACTAAAGGATTGGCATGGCAATACAAATAAGAAGAAATATTTTCATAATCCTCCGTTAGTGGATCCACTCCATACCACAGACTCGTCACAGGGTTCATGTACCTTGCACCATAATAATACAAGCCCGTCTCAGAATCCATCTCCTTGCCGTTGAACTTGTATGGCATGTCCTCGCTACTACTATGTTCATCGACAAGTAGCTCACCATATGGCAGGTAAACATCATATTGGGTGATGTTACCCTTGTCATCGGTGATATAAGAAGTTGAGCCAAGATGGTCTGAATGGAAGAAGAAAGTTTCTTCTTTCGTCGTGTCATTGGGGATATAACCATAGCCAGCCTGCGGGGCATCGGGGCTTGTTGGGTCGTTCCAACTTATCGGTCCGCCCAGATTGCTGCCCTGCTCATCGTTATGCTTCGGAGTCTGCACCCAGCCTTCGAGCACAGTGTGGTCGCCAAGGTTGGTGATGACCGTGTTATAGCCCACACCTGTGTTTTCAGGGTCTCCGTAGGCACCTTTCTCGGTAGGTACGCTCGGAGCAACGCCCAACTGCTTGTAGTATTCCTCCTTCTGTGCCTCTATCTGGTTCATGCGCTCGGCATAGTCCTTTTCACCAGCTGTTACATAGCTGCCGCTTCTGCCATAGACATTGTTGAACGATACTTGAGTTCGGGATAAGTTTAGCATGAAAAGAGTTCCAACTGCCTTGTTTTTTCCACATACACTGGCAGTGCCTCTGGCTTGTTCTCAAAGAAGCAGTATGCTGTAAGGGCAGGACACAAGTTCATGATAAGGTTGTGTATTGAGCGGTGTCTTGAGTGAACAAGGTTGGCTTTGTTCTTGAGTAGTTCGTTAATGCACTCGATAATGTATCTTTTCCTCAGCATGATCTTGTCCCACATAGGCATCAGTTTGTTCTTCATCTTAGCCTTGAGCCCATGAATGAGTTGGATACCTTGACTGAACAGGCTCTCAAAGAGTTCCTGCTTGATGTATCCTCTATCAGCAAAGACCTTCCCAAATAAGACCTTTGCAAACACCGTCCATACCCTGCTATCCCTGTCATCCACATTTGCTCCTGTAAGACAGAACGTTATCACTTCACTAGAATCATTGCATAGCAGGTGCAGCTTGAATCCATGGCACCAGCCCATGATACCCTTCCCGTCCTTGGCAAGGCCGGCAAAGACTTTCTTGTAATATCGTCGTACATTGTGACATACGGGTATCATTATGCTATCAACAAAC
>NZ_BAJX01000016.1 GCF_000613925.1 Prevotella histicola JCM 15637 = DNF00424 | reverse complement strand
TATCCAAGGTTTTGGAAAGTGCACGGGCATTACTTTTGTGGACAGTACGATGGTTCCCGTATGCCACAACATGAGGAGGAAATCCAACAAGGTGTTTGATGGACTTGCCAAGAACGGAAAGGGAACGATGGGGGTGGTGTCATGGTTTCAAGCTTCATCTGCTGTGCAACGAGATGGGCGATGTACTCACGTTCTGCCTAACTCCCGCAAACGTGGACGACAGAGACCCTAGGGTGTGGCAGGTCTTTACCAAAGTGCTCTACGGCAAAGTGTTTGCCGATAAGGGCTACATCAAGCAAGAGTTCTTTGAGAACCTCTTCAACCAAGGCATCCACCTCGTTCATGGGCTCAAATCAAACATGAAAAACAAGCTTATGCCCTTGTGGGACAAGATGATGCTGCGCAAGCGATATATAATAGAATGCATCAACGAACTGCTCAAAAACAAGGCCAACCTTGTCCATTCACGCCATCGCTCCGTACATAACTTTCTCATGAATCTCTGTGCGGCATTAGCAGCATATTGTTTCTTCGAGAATAAGCCCGAGGCACTGCCCGTGCGCATTGAAAAGAGTAGGCAATTGGAACTATTCTAAACAAACCCTTATCCCGAACTGGCGTAACCTTACAAAATCTGAAGGCATATGGATAGTAAAACAAAGGATAATGACGAAAAACCGCCTTTGTAACCATCAAGGAATCAATAGGTTACAAAGAGGCTCGTAAAAGGTGCCCTTTTGCATTGTAAAACATGCCCTTTTACAACGCAAAAGGGCGTAGATTGAAAAACAGAAGGGAAATAATTTAACAAAAATAACCCCTCAAAATACGGCCTCCCCAAGCCCCTCCAGGGGGAGGGGATGTGCCTGGCGGGATACGGAATGCTGGGTGTTTTTTCTTTATCTTCCATTATTATTCCAATCTTTCTAAGTACTTTTGCAGGGTAAAGAAGAAAAGAATGACAATTAATTTCCATCATAACAGTAGGGGAATGGAGGTTATGTGGTGGTTGTGTGCAGTGTTTCTGTTGCTCATCAGCATCACCAGTTGCCGTCAGGAGGCTCCTGTGCGCATGTTCTCAGAGAAGGAATACCACTATGAGGAACGGCTCTCGGCACTCTCATCCGATGACTCTGCCTACTGGGTGGGTACGGAGACGGGTGTGATATGGCATGTCAGTGGGGAGAAACGGCAACGTTTTGACACGGGACTGGACCGTATCTACGATGTGGAACGGGACCTACGGCATCCGCAAAGACTGTGGATAGCATCGCGCAACGCGGGACTGCAGCTATGGGAGATGGCTGGTGACACGCTGATTCATCGTGCTACGTTCAACATTCCACGCAAGGGCAACCGTTATTCACCGTATGATATCGACCTGACAGACAGTGTTATCTTCATCGCTACGTCGCAGGGACTCTACTCTATGGCAACGAATCAGGCGGCAGCACGGCTCCGGTTGCTCTACCCTTCGGCACAGTCGGCAACGGCAATGACGGGCGAACCGTTCCTTGTCAACAGTCTGTGCCATGCCGGACGGTGGCTTTTTGCTGCCACACAGAACGGTGTCATCGCACTGAACATGCGCTCCCGAGAGATTACGTTGCGCCATCAAGGCACCAGTTTCCGACAGGTTAGTATCTACAACGGCAGACTCTGCAGTCTGAGTGACAACCGTCTCATCACGGAAGAGGCTGACGGGAGTAAGGCTGTGACGACAACCATACCGCAATCGGCGCTGGCTTACTATCAGGTTGGGGCTACACATTATTATATAACGACCTCTGGTGTCCTCCTTTCCGACGATCAGCACCGTTTCATCAACATCCCTTTGCTGCATAACATTCCCTCAAGTGCACACCACATCGTCATTCCCAACGACGGAACAGGCTTCTCCGTGGTGCTCACAGAGTATGCCGTATGGCACATTCCACACCATCTGGGGGTGTTCAATACCAATGCTCCCGTCATAGCAGCATGCTCTGACGAGGCTACATCGTTCTATCTGAACAATCGGAATGAGCTTTTCCGCCAGCAGAAGGGCGACACGGTGGCTGAGAAAGTGTATGATTTCGAGAAGAATGAACAACCCATTGAGATGCGAGTAGTGGGGGATAACCTCTTTTATTACAACACCAACAACCAACTTTGTAGGCTTACGACGGGTAAAAGCTATCTTATCAATCAGCTCTTTGCCCACCGAAGGTGCTCTGTCAGTCCGAGACACGCATCACAACGATGGCTATTCAGCCCGGAAAGCAGCGTATCCTACTCGGAGTTCAGGACTATCTGCTGTCCATTAGTATGCAGAAGGGGCACGTTGATACCGTTCCTTGCATGCGTGATAAGTACATCACCTCCTTCACACAGCCTCTGGATGGCGGTCATCTGTTGCTTTCTACACTCAATCATGGTGTCTTTATCGGCAGTGGAGACCGTATGAAACCCGTCACGGGGACGGCTCGTGAGGTGTTTATCAACAGTGTTGCCACCCACAAAGGCACTCCTCAGCACCTCATTCTGCTCACGAATCATGAGCTACAGGTTGTGGGAGGCGACTCACTGAGAGCCGACGGATGCAGTCAACTCTTTGCCATTGGCGACAGTATCCTCTACACTTTGCCCGAGACAGGTGTGCATAAATACGTCCTTCGTGGTAAGAAACTCATTGACAAGGGGCTCCTCTTCGCCGATATTCGGTTCAATTCCAAAGCCACTTTCGTGCGTGATGGAGTGCTTTATGCCGGTTCCGACCTCGGTGTTCTGCGTCTTCAGCCAGGGAAAGAAGGCAAAGCTACGTGGATAGAGTTCAATGGTGATGCCCCCAACCTTCACCTTCTGGGGCTCATCGTACTGGGTATTATCATCATTATCACCATTGCTCTGGCAGGATATCTGCGCCAACGCCGCATAGAACACCGCCAGTTGCAAGCCAGTAAGGACGATCTACACCGCCGATTGGTACCACTTGTCGCCATGAAGGGGCAGTTCAGTGAGGCAGAAAGGGAGAGTATCGACACGATATGTCAGCAGATTGACAGCATAGAGACCACCTCTCGCAACAGTCATGCAGCCAATGAGCAGCTCGCAAGACTGTCGGGAAGCATCGCGAAGATGAACCGTGACGCCGCATTGAGGATGGTGAACATCCTCAATGAGCAGATAGAACGCATCAAGAAGTTTGATGTCTATGACCGTTCAGCGATGATTGAATCCTCACTTCTTGCCCGTCAGACGGAAGAAATAGAGGAGATTCAGCAGCAATGCAGTCGTAATGACATGTGGATCAACCACATAGAAGAACTCAAGGAACGGGTGGAGAAGATTCGAAAGTCGGTTGATGGGGCACTGATACTCCCTGGATTGAACGACGAGATAGCCCTCCTGACGGCACGTATCATCGACAATATGCAGCGCAAACCGATGTCGGAAGTGTATAAAGACTACGCCCATGTGAAGGCAGAATACGAGAATATCTTTACGCCACAAGGCTTAGTATCATCCAAACATTCGTCACCCGTATGCTGGAAGAGCTGGGAAACATCAATACTTATCCCCACATGACGGCACAGCTGACGGCAGAACTGCGTGAGACAGAGCATGATATGGAAGGCAGAGACCGTATTTTGCTGCTTCGTTCGCTGCATATCATCCATGAAAGAGTACTGCAGATACGTATGATGGAGCGTCTGCAGGAGTTGATGCAATCGTATGCCGAGGTGCACGAGCAGGTTGTTGAGGAGAACGAAGAGCGTCGAATCAGGAAATTTAACACCCAATTCTTTGCCGATATAGAGTCTGCTACACGTGACATCACCGACGAAATAAGTCGGAAGAACAATGAATTCTTTGCATCTTTCAGTGTTACAGACCGTGAAGTGTGCAATGACATCTTCCATTTTACCAATGCCAACAGTCAGCAGGTACGTGTGTTGACCCTCCTTCTGGCACTTCCGAAAGTGAAACGCACGTTGTTGCCGGGAATGTTGGGCATCTATGGCAACCTGAATCCCGTCGTCAGCCGACTCTATCACAGTAAGATTGGTGACAACAAAGAGGCATTAGAGGCGTATTGCAACCATGAAAAGGCAAGTATTGTACACTATATCCTCAAACTTTCTGAATGATATAACCAACTGTTTATCAGTAAATTAATATAGTTGCAATTGATGTTTATCAGGGAAAATGTCAATTGCAACTATTTTTTCATACTTTTCTGTTACCTTTGCAACAACCAATTATTTAAAAGAAGATAAATTTAAACCTATTTAAACCAAAGACCCCATGACAAAGAAAACTCTATTCGTCGGTCTACTGGCAATGTTTTCAGTAACGACTTTCGCACAGAATGCAGCAACAAAGATTAAGGATGTGCGTACGAAACCCGACCTTTATTATCTTCAGGATGGCCAACAGGTAAGTTCATTAGACCTTCTTCCTGCTCCACCACAGCCCGGTAGCATTCAGTTTCTCTATGATGAGGCACAGTATCAGTGGGGAAAGATGCAGCGCAACACGCCCCGTGGCGATCAGGCAGCAGCCGATGCACGCGTAGGAGGTGATGGTGTGCCTAACGCTTTCTCGGAGGCTTTCGGTGTAAAGATAAGCAAAGAGACCACTCCAGAGATATATAAGCTCGTGTTAAACATGCGTGAAGACGCTGGAGACTTGGCTACTCGCAGTGCTAAAAACCATTACATGCGTGTTCGTCCGTTCGCTTTCTATAAAGAGATGACCTGCAATCCTGAGCAGCAGCAGGAACTATCAACCAACGGTTCATACCCTTCTGGCCACACAGCCATAGGTTGGGCGACAGCATTAGTGCTTGCTGAGATCAACATTGACCGCCAGAATGAGATCCTTGAGCGTGGCTATCAGATGGGACAAAGCCGTGTTATCTGTGGTTATCACTGGCAGAGTGACGTTGATGCAGCGCGCCTTGTGAGTGCAGCAGTTGTGGCTCGACTCCATGCTGATCCTGCTTTCCAGGCTCAACTTGCCAAGGCTAAGAAGGAATTTGCTAAACTTCAGAAGGAAGGAAAGGTTGCAAAGAGCACCTTTAAGGCAACCAATTAAATCGGATAAGGTAGCCAATTAAATCGAATAAGGTAGCCAATTAAATCATATAAGATAATCAATCAGATTAAAAATAGCAGCCAATTAGGTCAAATAGATGCCCAATTAATTGAAAGATGGCAACCGATTGAATCAAAAAAGGTAACCCATTCAATTAAAGAAGGCAGCCAATTAGATGATATGCGGTAGCCAATTAATTAAAAGATGACTGTCAATTAATTTAAAAAAGGCAACCCATTGAATCAAAAGAAGGCTTTATCCTCGTCCCCTCTCCGCATGGAGAGGGGCGTAATCAACAACATATTCCATGTTAAAACAGCGAGGATAAAGAAGCAAAATCTAAATTTGCAACATCGAAACAATGAAATAACAGGTGTTCTGAAGCCTTACTTTCAGATCCCAACCGGCTCCTTCCGGCGACGATTCTCCCCACCTTGGAGAGAAAAGAAAGGATGAAGAACCACCTATTCTATCCAAAATTAAACCTATGAAAAGAATAATTCTCTTCGCAACCTGTGGCCTTATGGCATGTGCAGGAGCCTTCGCTCAGCAAGAAGATGAGCCGAAGTTAGTTGTAAAACCATCTGGACGTATCCTTATGGATGCAGGTGTTATGCACTCAACTGATGAGTCTGTGGACCAGAAACTCAATGATGGTGTGGCTATTCCAGATGCTCGTGTGGGATTAAGTGCCACCTATGGCAAGTGGAAAGCAAAGGTTGACGTGGGTTATGCACGCCAGGCATTGTCACTGAAGGACATCAGTCTTGATTATAACTTCAACAAAGAGAACCTCGTAAGGTTAGGTTATTTCGTTCATCAGTTCGGTCAACAGAGTGCTACTTCATCAAGCTTCAAGGTCTCAATGGAGGAGCCTTTGGCTAACCAAGCATTCTTCAATAGCCGTCTGCTCGGTGCTATGTACGTTCATGCTGGTGAGAAATTCCATGCTACAGCATCTGTCTTTGCAGAGAATGATGCCATGAAAATGTCAACAGACAAGCTCGGTAACGAGGCTTGGGGTGTGATGACACGTCTGATTTGGCGCCCAATGACCGAGCGCGGAAAGATCTTCCACGTTGGTATCAGCGGTGCTTACGAGTCTCCAAGATATAATAAGACAGCTGCTTTGAGCCATAGTTCATACACCTTGAAGGCTCCATTCCCAACCCGTATAGCAAGTGTTATGGCACAGGAAGCTACCATCACTGACGCAAAGGCACTCTGGAAGTTCTCTCCAGAACTCACTGCTGCATGCGGAAACTTCGGTGTTGAGGCTCAATACTACTATGTTGGTATCAAGCGTGACAATGCTATGCCTAACTATAGTGCGTGGGGTGCATACAGTAATCTGCGTTATCTCATCAAGGGACAGGGCTATACCTATACCAAAGCTGACGCCGGTATCGCTACACCAGACCCAGGTTCAATGGAGCTTGTAGCTGCTTATAACTACTCAACATTGACCGATAAGGATGCAAACATCTATGGTGGTAAGGTAAATGACTGGTCACTGACCTTCAACTACTACATCAACAAGTACATGATCTGGCGTGTTCGTGGTTCTATCACACGTGCTACTGACAACGCAGCCTTCGCTAACAACACTGTTTCAATGCTTGAAACACGTTTGCAGTTTAAGTTTTAAATAATTGCCTCCCCCAACCTTTCCGAAGGGAAAGGAGACAAGATTGCATAAGGATTACCGATAGATGGAAACACAATCGGTAATCCCCAACACCATGATAAGCCCATACTTATCAGCACATCCCATCCCCTGGAGGGGTTGGGGGAGACCCTTTTAAGAATACATAACCATGCGTAAACTAAATTCATTATTACTTCTTCTGGTGCTTGCCATCATGTGTCCATCCCTTGCAATGGCACAGTTGCAGCGCCCACAGGACTTCAAAGGAAAGTACAAACTAAAGGAAGTCGTCATCCTGTCACGCCATAACATCCGCTCACCGTTGTCAACAAACGGCTCAGCACTGAGCAAGATGACTCCTCATCAGTGGACAAACTGGTCGTCAGCATCCAGCGAACTGACACTACGTGGCGGTGTTCTGGAGACTGAAATGGGACAGTTCTTTCGCAAATGGACGGTCAACGAAGGACTCTTCACCGAGAACTACGTGCCAACAGTTGATGAAGTGAACGTCTATGCCAACTCTATGCAGCGTTGTATTGCCACAGCACAGTACTTCTCTGGCGGCTTCATGCCTGTTGCAGGACTGCGTGTGAACCATCGTTATGTGCCATCTAAGATGGACCCAATCTTCTTCCCACGTCTCACAAAGAGCACAGAAGCCTTCCGTGCTGAGGCTATGAAGCAGATAGAAGCAATGGGTGGAAAGGAAGGACTCGTTGGTATCAACAAGAGTTTGAAGGACAGTTACGACATCATCTCAAAGGTTCTCGACCTCAAACAGAGTGACTATTATAAGAAAGGTGAGGTGAAAGACTTCGTAAACAACGATACCCGCATCACACTCGAACTGAACCAAGAGCCAGGAATGAAGGGTTCACTGAAGAACGCAAACTCTGCTTCTGATGCCTTCATCCTGCAGTATTACGAGGAACCCGACGAACTAAAGGCAGCCTTCGGACACAAGATCACACGTGACGACTGGACAAAGATTGCCAAGATAAAGGATGTTTACGGTGACGTTCTCTTCACTGCTCCTATCGTAGCTGTGAACGTTGCGCACCCACTCCTGCAGTATATGTATGACGAACTGAACGCTGAAGGACGTAAATTCACCTTCCTCTGCGGTCACGACTCCAACATTGCAAGTGTTGATGCAGCACTCGGCGTTGAGGAATACTCCCTCCCTAACTCTATAGAGAAGAAGACTCCAATCGGCTCAAAGCTCGTCTTTGAGAAGTGGGTCGACGCTTCCGGCAAGGCATATGTGGGTATAAACATCGTTTATCAGAGCACTGATCAGTTGAAGAAGATGTCACTTCTCGACCTCCAGAACGCTCCACAGATCTACGCTTTGAAGCTGAAAGGATTGCAACAGAATGCCGATGGACTCTACACATTCGATGATGTGAACAATCGTTTCCTACAAGCGATACGCGCTTATGATGATATTAAGTAAAGAAAAATAGCAGTAGAGAAAACAATCTACGCTCTTTTACATTCTAAAAGGTGCCCTTTTGCGTTTCAAAAGGGCACCTTTTGCATGGTAAAAGGGCATGTTTTACAACGCAAAAGGGCGTCTTTTACAAGCCTATCTGTAACCCCTTGATAATCTAAAGGTTACAAAGCCGATTTTTCACCATTTCCTTTCATTTTCCTGTTCATCGTGTTTTCTTTTTTGTAAGGTATTTTCTTGTTATGAAAAACATTACTATGGCGCATTCAATCCCTCGGACGGTCCGTGTGAAGACAGCACCCCTCACCCCCCAGCTGATACCCATCATCCCTCACGGACAGCATCATCAGTCGCCACCCTGCGCCATCTTCCCATCCGTTCTCCCCATACCTTTTTCCCAAAAGGCAGCAAAGCACATCCCGTTTCGTCCAGAAAAGCGACAAGAGAGGCGGCACTTTCAGTAGAATTCAACTCATTTCACCCTCGCAAAAGTTAAATAGAGAAAAAATGATTATTCGTTTGTTGCTATCAAAAAATAATTGTATTTTTGCAAAAATTAATGTTGATAGTTGACAATCACGCTATAACTTAAATGAAAAAAATTATCTATTCCCTCGTAGCTACGGCTATGATCATGTTCCTGACAGGGTGCGGTTCCGGCAAGGGAGTGCCTTATTTCACGAACATTGATTCAACGAGTCTGGCTGGTTCACGTGGACTGTTTGATGCGCGTATCATGCCAAAAGACGAATTAACCATTACAGTAAACACTACAGATCCCGATGCAGCAGCACCTTTTAACCTACAGGTGCGCAACCAGCTTGGCTCAGGCAAGCAGATGAGCGCTGGTGGTGGCTCATTGCAAGGGTATCTTGTAGACAACTCAGGATTCATCAATTTCCCCGTAATCGGTAAGATCCACGTCAGTGGACTGACGAAGTCGGAGTGTGAAGACTTAATCAAGAGTAAGATTCAACCTTACCTTGCACGCACGGAAAACCCCATTGTCACGGTGCGCATGAGCAGTTACCGCATCACGGTGACGGGTGAAGTGGGCAAGCCAGGAGTCATTCCTGTGTCAACAGAGAAGATGAGTGTGATGGAAGCATTGGCTCAAGCCGGTGACTTAACCATCTATGGTAGACGTGACAACGTGATGTTGATACGCGAAGATGCAAAGGGTGAGAAGCATGCAGTACGCCTGAATCTCAACGATGCAAACCTCATCAACTCACCTTATTACTATCTCCAGCAGAACGATATCCTCTATGTTGAGCCAAACACGGTGAAGGCTAAGAACTCCGGTATCGGCAGTTCAACCACCATCTGGTTCTCTTTCATTGGTATCGTGACGTCCATCGCCTCGCTGCTGGTAAGTGTTTTAAGAAAATAACATGCACACCTTGCCCCGGACAAAACGTCCTGGGCTGTGGCATTATATTAAAGAAATGGGAATATTCTGTAACATCCAATCTCGTAGCACCGTATGAAACGGTTGCTCAGAGTGATGAGAGAATATTCCCATTTTGGTCGTTTTTAAAAAGAAAGGATAATAGTTTTTATGTGTGGTATTGTAGGATACTTAGGAAAAAACCGCGACGCTTACCCCATTCTTATCAAGGGATTGAAGCGTCTTGAGTATAGAGGATATGACAGTGCAGGCGTTGCTTTGATCAATGAAGACGGTGATCTCAGTGTCTATAAGACGAAAGGTAAGGTGGCAGACTTGGAAGAATTCTGCACCGATAAGGACATAACGGGTCACATTGGCATTGCTCACACCCGCTGGGCAACGCACGGTGAGCCTTCATCTGTCAATGCTCACCCTCATTATTCACAGTCGAAGAACCTCGCCATCATCCATAATGGCATCATTGAGAACTATGCAGAGATAAAGCATAACCTCATGGAGAAGGGCATAGAGTTCCAGTCTGAGACCGACACTGAGGTGCTTGTGCAGTTGATTGACTACATACAGACAAAGAAAAACCTCAGTTTGCTCATGGCAGTTCAGGTTGCTTTGCATCAGGTTATCGGTGCTTATGCCATCGCATTGCTCGACAAGCGTCATCCAGATACCATCATTGCAGCCCGCAAACAAAGTCCGTTGGTAGTGGGAATCGGCGATGGTGAGTTCTTCTTAGGCTCTGATGCCAGTCCAATCATTGAGTATACGGACAAGGTAGTGTACCTTGATGACGGTAACATTGCCGTGATGAAACTCGGAGAAGAGCTGAAGGTGGTGAACATTCTCAATGAAAAACTGTCACCAGAGGTGCAGACCGTCGACATAAATCTGGGTCAGATAGAGAAAGGTGGATACCCTCACTTCATGCTCAAGGAGATCTTTGAGCAGCCAGCATGCCTGACCAACTGCATGCGTGGACGTATCAATGTTGAGCATGACCGCGTCACACTCAGTGCACTCATTGACCATCGCAGCAAGCTTCTCAATGCTAAACGCATCATCATCGTGGCATGTGGCACCAGCTGGCATGCCGGATTGATTGGTAAACAGATGATAGAAACCTTCTGCCGCATCCCCGTTGAGGTGGAATATGCCAGTGAGTTCCGCTATCGCAACCCCGTTGTTGGCGAGTCGGATGTCGTCATTGCCATCTCACAGAGTGGTGAGACAGCCGACACCTTGGCAGCCGTTGAGCTTGCAAAGTCGCGTGGTGCCTTCATCTATGGCATCTGTAACGCCATCGGATCGAGCATCCCTCGTGCCACAGACACGGGTACATATATCCACGTAGGACCGGAGATCGGTGTGGCATCAACGAAGGCTTTCACCGGTCAGGTTACTGTTCTGACGATGTTTGCCTTGGCGCTTGCTGACGCTAAGGGCACCGTCAGCCATGACGAATACGTCAAGACGGTGAAGGAACTGGCGCAGATCCCAGCCATGATAAAGGACCTTCTGAAGGTGAACGACCAGATTGCCGACATGGCACGTACGTTTACTTACGCTCGAAACTTCCTCTATCTCGGTCGTGGTTTCAGCTATCCGGTAGCTCTGGAAGGTGCTTTGAAACTGAAGGAGATCTCCTATATCCACGCTGAAGGCTATCCAGCAGCCGAGATGAAGCACGGTCCTATCGCGCTGATCGACTCTGATATGCCTGTTGTTGCTATCGCAACGCACAACGGAATGTATGAGAAAGTACGCAGTAACATCCAGGAAATAAAGGCAAGACAGGGTAGGGTGATAGCTATTGTGACCAAGGGTGACACGACAATATCGAAGATTGCCGATGCAGTCATCGAACTTCCTGACACCATGGACTGCCTGGAACCGTTGGTAGCAACCATCCCTCTGCAGCTGTTGGCTTATCATATCGCCGTCTGCAAGGGCAAAGACGTTGACCAACCACGTAATCTTGCCAAGTCGGTAACGGTAGAATAGAACTTACATACACGGTACGCACAATATCTGTGCGTACCTGTACGTTTGATAACTGTAGCAGAATAAATATTAAAGGAAGACATAACATCTTATTAATGGAAAAGAATATTCATGAGGATTGCGGTGTGGCGATGATCCGTTTACTGAAGCCACTGGAGTATTATCAGGAGAAATATGGAACCTGGATGTACGGTCTTAACAAGCTTTATCTTATGATGGAGAAGCAACACAACCGTGGTCAGGAGGGCGCAGGACTTGCTTCCGTGAAGCTTTCGTCCGAACCTGGGAATGAATATATGTTCCGTGAGCGGGCTGAAGGGAAGAATGCTGTTACTGAAATCTTCGCTAATGTTCACAAACACTATAAGGACTTCTCACAGGAGAAGCTGTCTGATGTGTCTTTTGTAAAAGCTAATCTTCCCTTTGCAGGCGAACTTTATATGGGCCACCTACGGTATTCTACTACCGGCAAGAGTGGCCTTTCTTATGTCCATCCGTTCCTTCGCAGGAACAATTGGAAGGCTAAGAACCTCTGTATGTGCGGTAACTTCAACATGACCAATATAGAGGATATCTTCGAGAAGCTGACTGATCAGGGACAATGTCCACGTATCTACAGTGATACTTATCTGCTCCTTGAACTCATGGGGCACCGCCTGGACCGTGAAGTGGAGCGTAACTTCGTGGATGCACAGAAGCTCGGACTGACGAAAAAGGACATCACACATTATATAGAAGAGCATGTCCAGATGAGTAATGTGCTCAAGACAACGATGGAAGACTTCGATGGCGGATATGTCATCTGTGGTCAGACGGGGTCGGGAGAGATGTTCTCTATCCGTGACCCGTGGGCTATTCGCCCCGCATTCTATTATATAGATGATGAGATAGTAGCCCTTGCCAGTGAGCGTCCGGTGCTTCAGACCACCTTCGACCTTGAGTGTGAGGACATAAAAGAGCTGCAACCGGGGCAGGCTTTGATAGTAAACAGACGTGGAGAGTGCTCTCTTCAGCAGATATTAGAGCCCAAAGAACGAGCTGATTGTTCGTTTGAACGCATCTATTTCTCACGTGGTTCGGACCGAGATATCTATAAAGAGCGTGAGCAACTGGGTCGACAACTGACGGAACCGGTGTTGAAAGCAGTGGATTATAACACCACTCACACCGTTCTTTCTTATATTCCGAATACCGCAGAGGTAGCTTTCTATGGTCTGATACACGGATTTAAAGAGTGGATAGACGCCCGGAAGGTGGAGCAACTGTCTGCTTTAGGCGATAATCCATCACCAGATGAACTCTATAACATCATCCGTCAGGACGTAAGATCAGAGAAAGTGGCATGGAAAGACATCAAGTTGCGCACGTTTATCACGGAGGGTACATCCCGAAAGGATCTCGCTTCGCACGTCTATGACATCACTTACGAGTGCATTCAGCCCTATAAGGACAACCTTGTCATCATTGATGACTCCATCGTTCGTGGTACAACACTGAAGGAAAGCATCCTTCGTATCCTCGATAGGCTGCACCCTAAGAAGATAGTTGTGGTCTCCAGCGCACCCCAGATACGCTATCCTGACTATTACGGCATCGACATGCCACGTCTGGAAGAGTTCTGTGTCTTTCGTGCAACGATAGCGCTTATCCGCGAAAGGGGTATGGAACATCTGTTGAAAGAGATCTATGAGGCATGCAAAAAGGAGCTTGAGAAGCCGAAGAATGACGCAAAGAACCCAATCAAAAACGCCGTTCGAGCTATCTATAAGCCCTTCACCGTTGATGAAATCAACCGAAAAATCATTGAGATGTTGCGCCCTGAGGGTATGACAACACCTGTTGAACTGGTCTTTCAGAGTGTGGAAGGACTCCATAATGCCATCCCTAAGCATCGGGGTGACTGGTATTTCACGGGTAATTACCCCACTCCAGGCGGCATGAGGTTGGTCAATCAAGCCTTCATCAACTATTATGAACATGTTCATCCCACGCTTTCTGAGGCGTAGAACACAAAAGAAGTATCAATCCAACAATATTAAACAATAAAATGAGGAACGTAACTTTAGTCCTAAGTGATGGGACAAAATTCCATGGAAAGTCATTTGGATATGACGCACCAGTGGCAGGTGAAGTGGTATTCAACACTGCATGATGGGTTATCCAGAGAGTTTGACCGACCCTTCCTACGCTGGTCAGCTGCTAACAATGACCTTCCCGCTTGTCGGAAACTATGGTGTACCACCCTTCACCATTGAGAAGAATGGTATTCCAACGTTCATGGAGAGTGACAGAATCTATGCCTCAGCCATCATTGTGTCTGACTATACCGAGGAATATTCCCACTGGAACGGTGTAGAAAGTCTTGCTTCATGGCTGAAAAGGGAGCATGTGCCGGGCATAACAGGCATCGACACACGCGAACTAACAAAGGTTTTGCGCGAGCATGGAGTGATGATGGGAAAGATTCTCTTCGATGATGAGCCTGACAATATACCAGAGGCTGACTACGAAGGGGTGAACTTTGTAGACCTTGTTTCTACAAAGGAGATCATCCATTACAATGAAGGTGCAGGCAAGAAAGCTATCCTTGTTGACTGTGGAGTGAAGGCAAATATCATCCGTTCACTCATCAATCGTGGTGTGGAAGTGATTCGTGTACCATGGAATTATGACTATACTGGCATGCAGTATGACGGTCTATTCCTTGCCAACGGACCGGGCGATCCTGACGTATGTAACGATGCTGTGGAGGTCATTCGCAAGCAGATGAACATGAGCAAGAAGCCTATCTGCGGTATCTGTATGGGTAATCAGCTACTCTCAAAGGCTGCCGGTGCAACGATATATAAGCTGAAATACGGTCATCGTGGCCATAACCAACCTGTCAGAATGGTAGGAACAGAGAAGTGTTACATCACTTCCCAGAACCACGGTTATGCTGTTGATGCAACGACGTTGGGCACCGATTGGAAGGAATTATTCGTGAATATGAACGACGGTAGTAATGAAGGTATCTGCCATAAGGAGAACCCTTGGTTCACATCACAGTTCCATCCAGAGGCTTGTTCAGGCCCGGTTGATACTGATTTTATGTTTGATAAATTCGTAGAAACACTGAAATAATAATGAAAGACGAGTCAATAAAGAAAGTCCTGATACTTGGTTCAGGCGCATTGAAGATTGGTGAGGCTGGTGAATTCGACTATTCTGGCTCACAAGCGTTGAAGGCATTGCGTGAAGAAGGTGTTTCTACAGTGCTCATTAACCCAAATATTGCTACGGTACAAACTTCAGAAGGCGTTGCAGATCAGATCTATTTCTTACCTGTGCAGCCTTATTTCGTGGAGCGCGTCATAGCAAAGGAGCGTCCAGATGGTATCCTTTTGTCCTTCGGAGGACAAACAGCACTGAACTGTGGAGTGGAACTTGACCGTACGGGAGTACTGAAAAAGTATGGTGTACGGGTGCTTGGAACACCGGTAAAAGCCATCATGAACACCGAAGACCGTGAGCTTTTCGTTGAGCGATTGGACGAGATCAACGTCAAAACCATCAAGAGTGAGGCTTGCGAAAACATCCAACAGGCTCGTGCAGCAGCCAAGACCCTGGGTTATCCTGTCATCGTTCGTGCCGCATATGCACTCGGTGGACTGGGCAGTGGGTTTGCTGATAACGAGGAAGAGTTGAACACGCTCTGTGAAAAAGCGTTCTCTTTCTCACCTCAAGTGCTTGTGGAAAAGAGCCTGAAGGGTTGGAAAGAGATTGAATATGAGGTGGTACGCGACCGTTACGACAACTGTATCACGGTTTGTAACATGGAGAACTTCGACCCATTAGGTATCCATACGGGTGAGTCAATAGTCATTGCTCCATCACAAACACTGACCAACAGTGAGTATCACAAGCTGCGTGCACTGTCCATAAAGATTGTACGTCACATCGGAATAGTAGGAGAATGTAACGTACAGTACGCCTTCGACCCACAGAGTGAGGACTATCGTGTCATCGAAGTCAATGCCCGTCTCTCTCGTTCTTCAGCTTGCAAGTAAGGCAACGGGCTATCCTCTGGCCTTTGTGGCAGCAAAACTAGGCATGGGATACGGTCTTTTCGAACTGAAAAACTCCGTTACCAAGACCACTTCAGCCTTCTTTGAACCAGCACTCGACTATGTTGTCTGCAAGATTCCACGTTGGGACCTCAGCAAATTCCGTGGTGTTGACAAGGAGTTGGGCTCAAGTATGAAGTCAGTGGGCGAGGTTATGGCAATAGGACGTAACTTTGAAGAGGCTATTCAGAAGGGTTTGCGCATGATAGGACAGGGCATGCACGGCTTTGTTGAGAACAAAGAGCTGCAGATTCCCGACCTTGATGCAGCGCTCCGTGAGCCTACTGACAAGCGTGTCTTCGTCATTTCGAAGGCTATGCACAAGGGTTATACCGTTGATCAGATACATGATCTGACGAAGATTGACCGTTGGTTCCTCAATAAACTCAAGCATATCATCGACATTGATGAGCTTTGAAGCGCCGAAACATCAACACTCTCGATAAAGAACTCCTGCGTGAAGCAAAGGTTTATGGCTTTACCGACTTCCAGATAGCACGTGCTGTGGGCTTGGAAGGCGAAGAACAGAACATGCACAAGGCGATGCTGATAGTACGCCAACTGCGTAAAGGCTTCGGCATCGTGCCTGTTGTCAAGCAGATTGATACCCTTGCAGCAGAATATCCAGCCCAAACGAACTATCTATACGTCACCTATGCAGGCGTAGCATCGGATGTTTCGTTCAGCAATGACCGTAATTCCGTCATCGTTCTGGGCTCTGGAGCTTACAGAATAGGTAGTTCCGTGGAGTTCGACTGGTGTGGTGTGCAGGCACTTAACACCATTCGTAAGCAGGGATATCGGTCTATTATGATCAATTACAACCCTGAAACGGTGTCTACCGACTATGACATGTGCGACCGTCTCTACTTTGATGAGCTTACTTTCGAGCGTGTTATGGACATCATCGACGCTGAAACGCCACACGGAGTGATTGTCTCAACGGGCGGACAGATACCAAATAACCTTGCCATGTACCTGGATGAGCAGAACGTTCCTATCCTTGGTACGGCAGCAAAGGACATTGATAACGCCGAGGACCGTGCTAAATTCTCGTCAATGCTCACCGAAAACGGCATCAATCAGCCTGAGTGGAGCGCACTGACAAGCATGGATGATATTGATAAGTTCGTCGATCGGGTGGGCTTCCCAGTCCTCGTTCGTCCTTCATACGTCCTCTCTGGTGCAGCGATGAACATCTGTTCAAACAAGGATGAGCTGACACGCTTCCTGCAGTTGGCAGCCAATGTCAGTGAGGATCACCCTGTTGTGGTAAGCAAATTCATTGAACATGCAAAGGAAATAGAGATGGATGCCGTGGCACAGAACGGTGAAATCATGGCGTATGCTATCTCTGAACACATCGAATTCGCTGGTGTTCACTCCGGAGATGCCACCATTCAGTTCCCACCTCAGAAGCTTTACGTGGAGACAGTGCGCCGTATCAAACGCATCAGTAGGCAGATTGCAAAGCAACTGCACATCAACGGACCGTTCAACATCCAGTATATGGCGCGCGACAACGATATTCTCGTCATCGAGTGTAACCTCCGTGCGAGTCGTTCGTTCCCATTTGTGAGCAAGGTTCTGAAGCTAAACTTCATTGATCTGGCTACGAAGATCATGCTCGGCGTACCTGTTGAGAAGCCAAACAAGAACCTCTTCGACCTCGATTACGTGGGAATCAAGGCGTCACAGTTCTCTTTCAACCGTCTACAGAAGGCTGATCCTGTGCTGGGAGTGGACATGAGCTCAACGGGTGAGGTGGGTTGCTTAGGCGATGACTCGTCAACAGCACTGCTGAAGTCTATGCTTTCCGTCGGACAACGCATCCCTAAGAAGACTGTTCTGCTCTCAACGGGTGGCGCAAAGCAGAAGGCTGAGATGCTTGATGCAGCCAAAATGCTCCTGCAGCATGGTTATGAACTCTATGCAACGGGTGGTACTTCGAAGTATCTGACCGAGAATGGCATCGAGAATACGCTTGTTTACTGGCCTTCTGATGAGGGAAAAGCACCGCAGGCACTCGACCTTCTGCATGAGAAGAAGATTGATATGGTGGTGAATATACCGAAGGATCTCACTCCACGTGAGCTGACTAACGGGTATAAGATACGCCGTGCTGCCATCGACCTTAACGTTCCTTTGATTACTAACAGTCGACTGGCAAGTGCGTTCATCACTGCTTTCTGCAACGTCAGCATGGATGATATCGACATCAAGGCGTGGGGAGAATACTAAGAAAGTGGGGTGAAAGATAGCCCCGAGTCCTAAGAGGAGGGGAGCCTCCCCAAGCCCCTCCGAAGGAGGGGATGTGATGAAAGCGACGGGGGTTGATAGTCGTTGATGACCTCCATAACCCTTCTGAAAAGGAGGGGATGTACAGAAAACGACTGGGAGGTATCGTTGTTACATCCCTAAAAAGACTTTCTTACAAAGATAAAAGGGGGAGAGTAGACCTGTTGAAAACGTGGGTCTCTCTTCCCCTTCAGCTTTCTTTAAATGCTGCTTTATATTCTGTTGCCTTATAATTCAGCGTTTTTCACTCGGTGCTTTATCACTCCTTACCCTGTGATGCAGTGTGTGTTCATCCAGTGTTTTATCGCTTTTCCCCCTGTGATGCATCATCCCTTTACCTTTCTATGTCATCATTGTCAACTTATGTTTTATCTCTTCCCACCTGATAATTCAGCGGTCTGAGCCTGATGTTTCACCTCCTTTTCACCTTATTATAATAACACATATTGCGTATGAAAACAATGCTAATTCTACCTTTCATCTTCTTATTGATGATGATAACAACGCTTACTTCCTGCGATTCCTGTACCTCTCGTGGCGAAGATCACTATGATACCACGCTGGTTGATACGATGAAAGCCATCGTACTGGACAGTGCGAAGGACACCATCTGATGCCCGCTCCACTTGACTTTATACTCCTATCATTGTTCCCAATATCATTTAAAGAAATAAATAGCACATGGATCCACAACAATATATGGTGATTGATTTAGAGAGATTAGATAGTAAACGCATGTTTATTACCGAGGAAATCTCCTATATTAATAGGAATGATCAAGGGCTATGGACGGTACGTTTCAAGTCATCACCAAAGGTTTTCAATTACAATAAAGGACGTTTGTTATACCTTAGTAAGCCCGAACGCATTGATATTGTGGAGAAAGGACTGTATATACAGAACAAACACATAACCAACGTAGCTGAATTATTACGTTTCACCGATGGTCATTATACTTTTTATCGAGTAACATATACGAATGGTTCCGTTGAGAATCTGGACGGGAGTGAGGTGTATGTAACACGTACACCGATTGATAAAATCGGCAGTTCTTTATGGGATTATCTGCGTAAATTAGCCGATGAGACAGGTCTTATGGCTGATGATGAAACCAATCTCCTTTCTAAACAGTATGAATTGGTTGATGTAAAGCGAGACAATGTACCATTGGCACAATTCCTTGGGGATAAGACAGAGCTGAGGACTTACCCTCTACCAAAGCAGGTTTATTATGCTTTTAGTTGTAATACCAGCCAGAAAGAGGCTGTTGAGGCAGCCTTAACACATCAGGTAAGTGTTATCCAAGGACCTCCAGGAACGGGTAAAACACAGACGATTCTTAATATTATTGCTAATTTGTTAATAGCTGGGAAGACAGTACTTGTAGTCTCAAATAACAACTCAGCGGTAAATAATGTAGCTGAGAAGTTGGAGCATGAAGGGCTCGGATTCATTGTTGCAAAGCTTGGTAGTGTGCAGAAAAAGGAAGAATTTGTTGCTGATCAGCAACCTCTTCCCGATATGTCATCGTGGCATATAGATGCTTCTTCATCTGTAAAACAATGGGTTAAAGACGCTTTGAATAATGTTTCCCAAGGATTCAGTGCTCAACTCCGGCAGGCAGAACTCAGAGCTGAATATGATGCATTGCTAAAAGAGGCTACATATAATGAGAAGTTAGCGACTAACAGCATTGCCTGTGATTGGCTTTATAGTAAGTCTTCCAGTAAGATAATGGAGCTACTCAGCTACTATCAGATAAGGCAGAGTAAGCAGATTCCCGGTGTTTTTTTCCGTATAAAGTGGGCTTTGAAGCTGGGACTACCTATGTTTTCCTTCCTTCAGAAAGATGTATCGGATGTTATTGCCAGCTTAGAGAATGCTTATTACATCGTTCGCAAAGCTGAGATAGAGAAGGAATTGCAAAGTGTTGAATCAACCTTACAATCCGTTGATATCAAGGAAAACCTTAGGCTGTTACGTGATTATTCTTTGCAGATATTAAAGAATGAGATAGCAGAACATTATCGTGCGGATACAAGAACAGCGTTCACAATCAAGAACATAAAAGCCAAAACGGAGGATCTCCTACGGGAATATCCTGTTGTTTTGAGTACTACCTATTCTGCAAAAAGTTGTATTAGTAAGGATATGGTGTTCGACTATGTCATCATGGATGAGGCTTCACAGGTGGATATAAAGACAGGAGCTCTGGCACTTTCATGTGCTATGAAAGCAGTGATAGTGGGTGATGACAAGCAGTTACCCAACGTTGTAAGCCAGGAAGAGGCACTTGCTCTGCAAGCAATTCAGTTGACATATAAAGTTGATGATAGGTATAATGAAGTAACACACAGCTTCCTACAATCTTGCGTGGAGGTCTTTAAGGACATCCCTGTTACCTTATTGCGTGAACATTATCGCTGTCATCCAAAGATTATAGAGTTTTGTAATCAACATTTTTACAATGGTGAACTGGTGGCAATGACGGATGATAACGCTGAAGATAACGTGTTGCAGGTGGTACAGACAGTTGAAGGTAATCATGCCCGTGGGCATTTTAATCAGCGTGAGATTGATGTTATTGTGCAGGAAGTATTGCCACAGTGTGCAGATTCAGGGTCTGTTGGTATCATAACCCCTTATCGGCAGCAGGCAGATGAGATAAACAAAGTACTGGGAAAGGATATTGCAAGCACTGTACACAAGTATCAAGGACGAGAGTGTGATACCATAATTATGAGTATGGTGGATAACAAACCGACTGAATTCTCCGATGATCCGAATCTTCTGAATGTGGCTATTTCACGTGCGAAGACACATTTATACGTTGTCACCAATGGCAATAAAATGCCCGAGGAGTCTAATCTTGCACAGCTCATAGACTATGTTCGCTACAACAACTTCGAGGTTCGACAAAGTGAGGTGTCCTCAGTTTTCGACTTACTCTATAAACAATACACCTCACAACGGCTGGATTCTTTAGCCAATAAGCCTGTTGTCTCTGATTATATTTCGGAGAATCTGTTTTATAATACGCTTATGGAAGCCATTACAGCATTGGGCTTGGTGCATATTGATGTGTTGTGCCACTATCCTGTAGTACGGTTTATTAGTGACTGGAGTGTGCTTACGGAGGAAGAAAAGGCGTTTGCAAACAATCGCTTGTCTCATGTAGACTTCCTCGTTTATAACTCTTTGACGAAACGACCACTGTTGGTAATAGAGGTCGATGGCTGGTATTATCATAAGAGACAAGGCGGACAGGTGACGCGTGATGCGTTAAAGGACAAACTCTTGGCAAAGTTCGGACTCCCTCTACATCGTATATTAACGACGGATACCGTAAATGTGGAGTCTCTAAAGGCATTGTTAAGTTCATCTTTGATGGGGTGAATGCTATCCCCTGAAGAACTTTCTGGTACTTTATAAACCCATATATACATGACTCCTGTATGTCACTGTATGGTGTATGGGGCTCTATATGGTTTATCATAGAATAACAATGGTGTAACCTTTCACCTCCATTGCAAGTGTTGATTCCTAAGGATTAGATTAAAGGAAATAATCTTACAAAACAGAAGAGCTCATTAATGCTGAAATGAAGGATAATCATGAAAAATCGCTTTTGTAACCTTTGGATTATCAGAGAGTTACAGATGGGGTTGTAAAAGGTGCCCTTTTGCGTTGCAAAACATGCCCTTTTACACATCAAAAGATGCCCTTTTGCAATGCAAAAGGGCATCTTTTAGAACGCAAAAGGGCGTAGATCGAAAAGCAGAAAGAAAATAAATTGACAACATTAAAGTAAAACATGCTTCTCAGACGGTCTCCCCAAGCCTCGAAGAGTAGCCTTCCCAAGCTCCTCAAGGGAAGAGAATGTGCAGATGAAAAGTGGAGAACTTGGTCTTCCAGGAATATCGCCGAGGTCCTCGGGAAGGAGAGATTACTTTGTGGGGTATGGCAAATCCTACAGAGAAGGTGGGGCATTAACGGTAGGATGTGGACTGAATCAGTTCTTGGCTTATGCTACTTTGGTTCTTACAAGGTTAGGAAGAAAAAGTGGCAATATTGCCAAAAATTCTTCGTAAGGTGCCTGTTATGTTCTCGAAAAATTGTCTTTTGCGAAGAAAAAGTGGCAATATTGCCATTTTTCTTCCCAGAAAAGGCATGGTGTTTAGTGTATTACCTCATCCATTGGCATGTCAGTTGGCTCCGTGGGGATGTGCGGTAGGAACTGGAAAGGGAAGCAAATGCCTACTTTTCGAGCTCTTGTCATGAGCGGAAGGAAGCGGTCGTAATAGCCTTTCCCACGTCCGAGGCGGTTGCCATCAGCATCGAAAGCCATGCCAGGGATGAGTGCGAAGTCGATGTTCTCATACTGTGTGAAGGGCTCACCCGTAGGTTCGAGGATGCCATAGGAGCTAATACGTAGTAAGTCGGGACCCGTATAGCGGCGTATTTCCATCTCCGTTTCGCTGATAACGACAGGTAACAGCACCGTTTTTCCCATTAAAGCCAAATGGCTGATGAGGTTGTGTGTAGCAACCTCATCAGCCATTGAGTTATAAAGCAGTACGGTTTGTGCCGTCTGTAGTTGTGGATGGGCAAGTACTTGGCGGATCAGTGGGTCGGATTGTCCGACCAGTTCCTCCGCCGTATAGTGTGCTTTCGCCGCCCTTACTTGCTTTCTCAGATCTTTTTTCGATAGTTTTTCCATTATCTTCGGTTTGCTTGTGGCGTGTTTCTGACCGTCCTTGCTGGTACATGTCTCGGCTTAGCAAGGTACTTGGTGTGGTTTTTGAAGACGTTCAGTGCCGCCTTTACCGTCTCATCGGAGAGGTTCAGGTATTCAATCCACGCCTGTTCGTCAAGGATATTATAGATGATTCTACTGTCAATGTAGTTCTGTAGCAATGAATGTGACCGCATAATCATCAGGTTCCGACGCCGTAATCCGTAGCGCGCAGCATAGTTTGCGAAGTCGTTCACAAGGTTCTGACGGTCGAGATAGTTCGCTAATGGCATCATTTCCGTGAACTTACTCAGTATCGGACGGTGCTCATCGGTGTAGTTAAAGGCGTATTGCAGGATCAAACCGCTCATCGCTGCCTCCTTATAATAGGATGTAACGTGCGACGTATCCTCTGGTACGAAGATGTCAGGAGTGATACCTCCACCGCCATATACGGTGCGTCCGTTGTGTGTATGGTAAGCTGGTCCGACGTGTTTGATGCTGTCCTGTGAGAAGAACTCCCCATGACGATAACGCGAAAGGAGGTCATTTTCATAGTCAGCATTGTCCCCTGGCTTGAAAGGTTTCTGTATGCAACGGCCTGAAGGGGTGTAATATCGAGCCACAGTGAGGCGTATCATACTGCCATCGGGGAACTGTATCTGTTGCTGCACAAGTCCTTTACCGAACGAACGACGCCCTACGATCGTTGCACGGTCGTTGTCTTGCATCGCACCAGCAAATATCTCGGCAGCTGAAGCAGTACCTTCGTTGATGAGAACAACCATAGGAATGTGTTGATAACTGCCCTTGCCATTGCTTCGATATTCGGCTCTTGGACTCTTTCTTCCTTGTGTATAGACAATCAGACGGTTCTTGGGTAGGAACTCATTTGCCATCTGTACGGCAGCTTCGAGTATGCCTCCACCGTTGTCACGTAGGTCTATTATGAGGTGATCAGCCCCTTCTATGTTCAGTGTTTGCAGTGCTGAAAGCATCTCTGCATAGGTCCTTTCACCGAAAGACTTCACCCGAATGTAACCCGTTGTGTCATTGATCATGTAGCAAGCAGAGATACTCTTCACGGAGATGTCACCACGTGTGACCGTGAATACCTTCACTCCTTTCTCTCCAAAGCGCTTCACTCCAATCAGAACCTTTGAGTCTTTCGGACCTTTAAGACGGTGCATCGCCTCCTCATTGGTGACGATCTTACCAACGAAAGGCTTGCCATTGATGCTTACTATCTTGTCTCCAGCAAGCAAACCAGCACGGTTGGCAGGTCCATCCTTGATGACATTCTGCACACGAATGGTATCATCACGGATGATAAACTCAATACCTACACCCGAAAAGGAGCCCTTTAAGTCGTCTGTAGCAAGCTGAACGTCCTTCGCACTGATGTAAACAGAGTGCGGATCAAGCTCCGCCAGGATCTGAGGGATGGCCTTTTCGACAAGACTATCGATGTTTACGGAGTCAACATACTGATCATCGATGATGTGAAGTAGGTTACTCAGGCGGCTACTACCACTGTTTATGATGTTAAGGCGATTCCCTGAGAAGTGATTGGCATAGAAAGTACCAATCATAATACCAACGACAACGCAGAGCGCCATCACCAATGGCATGAAATGGTTGTTCTTTTTCTGGTTCATAGTTCCTTATATTCTACTTCAATTCCTGCCCATTCGAGTAGGTCGATACCATCTGTGAGGCGGTATTTCTCCCCATATACGACCCTGCGTATGCCTGCTTGGATGATGAGTTTAGCACATTCTATGCACGGAGAGGCTGTGACATAGAGTGTAGAATCCTCACTGTTGTTCCCGCTTCGGGCGAGTTTCGTGATGGCATTGGCTTCTGCATGGAGCACATAAGGCTTCGTTACACCTGCTTCATCCTCACAAATGTTCTCGAAACCACTTGGTGTTCCGTTGTAACCATCGCTGATTATCATCTGATTTTTCACTACTAAAGCACCTACTTGGCGGCGTTGACAATAAGAATTCTCTGCCCATATGCGTGCCATACGTAGGTAACGATAGTCGAGAAGGTCCTGTTTTTTATCTTGTTTTGTTATCATTTATGTAAGAATATATCGTAGTTCTGATGCCTTTCTGAGCCCTTCTGGGTTGTTTTCTGCACCCTTTCTGCGGGGAGGGGAGGGCAGATTGCGTGCGGAAGGGGCATGTCTGAGGCTGGGAGTGTTACTGTTTTAAGGGTGAAAAAACGAAGGAATGGAAGAATGAAGAGCTCATCTTCAATGCTCAAACCTCGTGTTCAATCCTTTTAAAGTCCCAACTTCTCAGCTCAACGCTTGATTTTTTATCTATCAAGAGTCCAAGTTTCCAAGCCCAAAAGACTAACCTTCCAAGCTCAACGCTTGATGTTTTATCTCTTAAAAGTCCAACGTTTCAAGTTCAAACACTTGGTGTTTTATCTCTCAAAAACTTAACGTTTCAAGCTCAACGCTTGATGTTTTATCTCTCTAAAGTCCAACGTTTCAAGCTCAAAAGTCCAACGTTCCAAGCTTAAGAGTTCAACGTTTCAAGCCCAAAAGCCCAGATTTCAAGTCTTGAATCTTGCTGTCTGACCTTACTTTGTTTACTCTTTTGCTCTACTTTGTTTACCCTTTTGCTCTTTTTTCTTTTAGCTTTTCCGTACTATTCCGTCCCTTTCTATCAGCGCATCGATGGTTGGTTCCTGTCCACGGAAGCGTTTATAGAGCGTCATTGGATGTTCCGTTCCACCCCGTGAGAGGATGTTATCACGGAAGCGTTGGGCTGTTTCCTGATTGAAGATACCCTCTTTCTTGAAGACACTGAAGGCATCTGCATCCAGCACCTCAGCCCATTTGTAGCTGTAATAGCCTGCTGCATAACCGCCAGCCATGATGTGTGAGAACTGAACTGTCATACAAGTATTGGGCAGTTGTTCACCAACAATGGCGTCAGCCCACGCCTTTTTCTCGAAAGGAATGATGTCTTCAGTGAACTCATCACGCTGTGTATAGTAAGCCATGTCGAGCAATCCGAAGCTCACTTGGCGCAGACAAGCCGTTGCAGCACCGTAGTTCCGACTGGCAATGATCTTCTCTATCAGTTCATCGGGCATCGGTTCACCTGTCTCATAATGGAAGGCGAAGGTGCGAAGAAAGTCCTTTTCCACTGCAAAGTTCTCCATAAACTGTGACGGAAGTTCAACGAAATCCCACCACACGTTCGTCCCTGACAGACTCTCGAAGCGTGTATTGGCAAACATACCATGCAGAGAATGTCCGAATTCGTGCAGGAATGTCTCCACTTCTCCTAACCTTAGCAGTGCTGGTTTGTCCTCTGTTGGCTTGGATAGGTTCATCACCAGCGAGGCATGTGGGCGTATATTCTTCCCTTCACGGTCAATCCATTGTCCTTGGAACTCGGTCATCCATGCTCCGTCACGCTTCCCTTTGCGTGGGTGGAAGTCAACATACAGCACGGCAAGGTAGCTCCCGTCCTTGTCATACACCTCATATGGGCGTACGTCAGGATGGTATACTGGGATGTCTTTGTTCTCCTTGAAGGTGATACCATACAAGCGTGTAGCCAGTCCGAAGACCCCTTTGATGACGTTGTTAAGCTCCAGATAAGGGCGTAACATCTCTGGATCGAGGTCGTATTTACGCATCTTCAGCTGGTGAGAGTAGTAGGCTACGTCCCACGGCATGACCTTAAAGTCGTCGCCTTCCATCTCTTTTGCGAGTGCAATCACCTCGTTTCGTTCCTCAATCGCCGTTGGTTTATAGGCTTTGATGAGGTCGTTGAGCAGTTTATATACGTTCTCTACGGATGTTGCCATGCGGTATTTCATCACGTAATCGGCGTAAGTATCATAGCCCAAGAGCTGTGCCATCTCTCTGCGAAGGTTGATAAGACGCTGACAAACCTTAAGGTTATTCGTGTCATTGTCCTTTATGCAGAGTGTGTTATGCGCCATATAGAGTTCCTCACGCAGCTTCCGCCGTGTGCTATACATAAGGAACGGACCGTAACTGGGGGCATCCAAGGTGAACACCCAACCCTCCATTCCGCGTTCTTTGGCAGCCTCTTGTGCTGCTTCACGTGCGGTATCAGGTAGTCCATCGAGGTCTTTTTCGTCAGTAATGTGCAGTGTATACGCCTTATTCTCCTTCAAAAGATTCTGTGAGAACTGTAGGGAGAGCATCGAAGCCTCCTCTGTCAGCTTGCGAAGGCGGTCCTTTCCGGCTTCATCAAGCAGTGCACCACTGCGTACAAAGCCGTCATAGCTGTTCTCCAAGAGGCGGTTTTCCTCAGGAGTAAGTGCTCCGTGATGTTCGTAAACATACTTGATACGTTCGAAAACCTTTGGATTCAGACTGACATCATTGCTGTGTTTCGTCAGGATAGGGCTCATCTTCTGCGCCAAAGCGTCCATCTCGTCGTTCGTTTCAGCGCTTAGCATATTGAAGAAGACACTCTCCACCCTGCTCAGAAGGTCGTAATAATGCTTTCTTCCCTTCACCTCATCCTCTGGAATAATGGTATTTTCAAAGGTTGGTTCATCAGGATTATTGATGATTTTCTCAATCTGTTCGTTCTCTCTTCGTATGCCTTCCATCATCGCTTCCTCATAGTCGGCAAGCTCAATGCGGTCGAAAGGAACGGTGTCATGCGGCGTATCATAGGGTAAGAAGAAGGGGTTTACGCGCCCTTTCTCCTCTTTTATGTCTTTATTCATGTCTTTGCTTTCTCTTTATTAACCCACAAAGTTAACATAAAAATTGGACATATTACATATAATAAGGTGTATTTTAACGCAATTTATTGCGGCGTTTGTACCAGTGTTGATACTTTTCTGCAATCCCCCTAACCGTTCTTTGCCTTATTTCTCTACACTTATTAATCCCCCTTAACGTCTCACGGGCGTCTGGAGAGGATAATGTTAACCTCGCTTTATTCAGTGGGTTATAAAGAAAAAATCAATTAAAAGCAAGCTGTTTTTTCGTCTGTTTGGATGTAATAGGCTTATCTTTGCCACTGTTTAATCAATAATATTGAAATCATGAAAAGAAGTAATTTGTTTAAAAAAGCGGCATGGGCACTCCTGATGCTCGCAGGATTATTTACGTTTGCTTCGTGTAGCAGCGATGAAGAGGAAGACTATAAAGGTAGTGACAGTACTGTTGTAAATAACAAAGAGACGGAGTTGAAGCTGCACGGCACATGGCAGTCATCCGAAAATGGTAGTTATGTAGTTCTGAGAAACCCAAAGACGGGGAAAGAAACGATAGTACAATACCGTCGACTTGACGATAAACTCATCCCTTATCTCAATGGTAAGATAGCCGATTTGGACACCCTTGCCGGACTGAGTCGTGAGGATTTGGGCGATAGATACATCCGAATCCAGTTCCAACCAGAGGGAAAACTGCAGAGTTTTGAGCAGAAAGAGAACGGCTCATGGGAGAAAGATGACGATGGAAACTACGGCTTTAACGACGATGGTTTCTATATGAAGATTGGCGGAACGAACTATACGAAGTTGCGCATCACGAAGTTGACGCTGACAGAACTTGAACTTACGGAGACCACTTTTGATGATCATGACCTCAATGAGGTGGTTGTTAAGAAGGTCATCCAGTTCGTTCGGGCATGAATGGAGCGCAACTGGGAGTTGCCAAAGAGCCTCTCACCCCACCGAAAGAAGGTGGGTTGAGAGGTTTTTTTGTGACAGTCCGACCGCTTTTTCTGCGTGCTTACAAGTTGACAAATAGCTGAATTGCCTGCTATAAGGCAATACTTTGACTTCTAAACTTTATAATTTCGAGAATAAAACACTGACCTTTAAGCCATATTTTTTCATCCTTTTCTATCCCCCAGCAACCAGCATTCCGTATCCCGCCAGGCACATCCCCTCCTTCGGAGGGGCTTGGGGAGGCCGTATTTTGGGGGTGTTATTTGTCAATTTCTTTCCTTCCTGTTTCCCCATCTACGCCCTTTTGCATTCTAAAAGATGCCCTTTTGCAATGTAAAAGGGCATCTTTTGACGTGTAAAAGGGCGTCTTTTACAACGCAAAAGGGCACCTTTTACAAGCCTCTTTGTAACCTATTGATACTGCGGAGGTTACAAAGTCGTTTTTTCTCCCTTATCGTTCGTTTTGCCATCCATATGCCTTTACTTTTTGTAAGGTTATTTCGTAATCACGTAAAGAGGATACTTTGCAATCGTCATGCAACCCTTTCTCCCTACAAGACAGAAGCCTTCACCGACCAACCCACCACAATTTTGCAGGAATTATTACGAAGTGAAAAATGTGTAAGCAAAGAAAATATAATGTTACTCATACTTATTTTTTATTAAAGGATGGGCTGCAGAGTCCGTTGTTTATCGGGGATTCAGTAACTTTGTACAACGTTTAGAGGATTGTTTACATAGTAATAATAATTTAATATATTATGAAGATTTACCTTAAAGTTTTCAGGACATTACGCAAAAACAGCCTGATGCTCCTTTCGTTGGGCGTTTTTCTACTCTCTGGAACGCTGACCTTTGCTGGCAATGTGACGCCGGCTGAAGCCGTAGCCATAGCCGAACGCTACGTGCAAGTGAACAAACAGGTGCGCCGAATGGCACAGACACGCACCGCAAAACTCTCTCCTTATTATATATACAACGACGATCGGGGCAAAGGTTTCGTAGTTGTTGCAGGCCATGACGGCATGGGAGAGCTGCTGGCTTACAGTGATGATGGCAAGTTAGACACGACGAATGCCGACTCAGGGGTACGCGATCTCCTCCGTGCTTACCGTCAGGTGTATCGCCAACTGAACCTTCATCCGTCGCTCACCACACGTGCCGTGGCACTGAAAGCAACGGGTGACGAGGTCAGACCACTGCTGAAAACCTACTGGGGACAGCATGCGCCGTTCAACAACAGACTGAACTTCGGGTATGATGTGCCCACAGGTTGTGTCGCAACAGCCATGTCGCAGATCATGTATTACCATCGATGGCCCGAGCATGGACGTGGACAGAACAGCTACAAGCAGCAACAAGGCGACTCCATTATGACCCTTTCGGCTGATTTCTCCAAGTCAACCTATGCCTGGCAGAGCATGCTTCCCGTCTATCAGCAGGGCAAGTACAGTGCAGAACAGGCTGATGCCGTAGCCAGACTGCTGCGAGATCTGGGCATAGCAACCAACATGCAGTACTCAAAAGAGGGTAGTGGAGCTACTGATAACGATGCTGAGAACGCCTTCGCGACCTACTTCGACTATGACGTAGCAGCCATAAGCCTTGACATAGAGTCGCCAGTTGGCTTCCTGGACATTATGCGTAGCGAGCTGAGGAAGGGCTTCCCAATCTTTATGGCAGGTTCTTCAGACCTCGGAGGACATGCTTGGGTGGCTGATGGGTTCAACCATGACGGACTGGTTCATATGAATTTCGGATGGTATGGCAATGGTAATGGATACTATGCAGTGTCTGTTCTGAACTTAGTAGCTAAGAAAAAGGAGGATTATAAGCAACTATTGGACTTCAGATACAACCCTGTTATCATCCTCGCACACCCTAATAAGGCTGGCGTTCCTAAGATAGAAGAGTCCTTAAGAGAGCAAACTTCAAAGCTATCGTTCGATGTTGGGGGTGATATGCACTTCCTTGGAGCGAAGCCAACAGCACCAACGGCTGATGCAAAGGTGGTATATACCCACTTCTATAACCGTGGTGATAAACCCTTCAAGGGCGATGTCGGACTCGGGATATACGATGAAAAAGGCAATATGATGCGTACTTGTCCGTCTGATTATTACGCAAAAGGCGGTTATACTGTAGCCCGTTTCCAGGGTGGAGAACTGGCTCATAACATCCTGGCAGCCGATACTCTCGCCTTCAAAGCCGACCTTTCCAACCTGAAAAACGGTACTTATACCCTCGCACCGGTCTATGCTGAGCGCAAAGCTGACGGCAAATGGGGACAATGGACACGCATGAAGATGGCACCACGCATCGTCCTTGAGGTGCAGAACGGTAAGGTTCTCTATGATGAGTTACCCTCCAACGAACCTGCGTTGCAGCTTGTTGAGAAGCCAATCCTTGAGGATTCACTCCAGATTGGCGTACGAAACATGGTGCATCTGGCTGTTCGTAAGCTCGACGGAAGGGATGCTAAGTGTGTCATCAGGCTGAAGTGGTTGACGAAAAAGGGCAGTTGGTGTCCACAGGGGTGTCACGTAGCCTTATCATCTACCCTTATGGCACCACCGTTTTCGATGTTCCGCTGACGCTTCCACGCCAGGTGAAGGGGCAGAAGTGCAGGATTCGCATCAAAGCTGACGTCACTCATTACATCGTTGACAAAGAAGTAGGCACACGAATAGACGTTAAAGACTACAAGATGCGTGAGCCTTGGTACGTCACAATAGCCAAAACGGGCAATGAAAAGTTCTTTGGTTCGACGATAATCAGCGTAGAAGACGCCGACGGAGTGGGTCATGGAAATGAGATTGACTATGAAGCACTGCAGAAAGCACGCCTACATGCGTCGTTTGAAGTCGTTGGTGCTGCTGGCTACGTGGGTCCTGTGCGCTATCAACTGACGGATATGGTGACGGGAAGAGTGGTTCCTTTGGGTGCCGACCCATCCTCACTCAACCTTACTGATGGGCAGAGTGGCATAGGAGTATATAGCATCTGGATGGCTAAAAACAATGTGCAGCTGGTCAACGGCCGCTGGTATAAGGTGGGATTGATCGTGAATCTGGATGGAAAAGACGTAGATGTCTTCCCGAAATGGGAGAACCCTTACTGCATAAGAGTCCTCAACGGACCGTATAATTCAGATGATGATATAACGCCAACGGGCATCAACACCACCGAGACAAAGGGTAACATCACTTTCGAAGGGGGTGTGCTGAACATCCAGCAGACGGGACTTCAGACGGTGAGCGTGTACAGTCTGAACGGTGCATTGGTACAGCGTGTCGATGCAGCAGGCAAGAATAACCTCACCATTAGTCTGCCTCACGGTACTTACATCGTGAAGATTACCACCAATACTGCCGCAGGTAACCTCGTTCGGAAGGTGAGTTGGTAGGATGAAGGAGCCTCTCCCTTTCGGTGAAAGAATGGGGGATGAGGCTTCTGAAATACCCTTACAAAGTTTGTGTGCTTATGGTTCATCTGTCAGATGGAAACCACTGAAAGCCGACTTTGTAACCCTTGGATTATCAAGGAGTTATAGATAGGCTCGTAAAAGGTGCCCTTTTGCGTTGCAAAACATGCCCTTTTACACATCAAAAGACGCCCTTTTGCATCGCAAAAGGGCGTCTTTTAGAATCCAAAGGGGCGTAGATTGAAAAGCGGATGGAAGAATCCTTACAAAAGAAGTTCTTCCCTTCATCTCCTAATACTTACGTCCAGCCTCCGTTAGGATGTTCTGGAAGACATGAACCTTCGCTGCATCAAGCGGCTTTGTCTCATCATTGTTGTCTGCACCAACGTATACTGGGCGGATATTACTACCTTGATCTCCGCTTCTTACAATCTGTTGGGAACTTAGAACTACCCCCTTGTAAACCTTATATCACTGAGAAAAGCACCTCTTTATTTCATTATTTAACCCCTTAGGACGCTTGTATTTAAAAAAAAAATGTGTTACTTTGCAAGGTCGGAGTGGCTCAAAGAGCTAAATTAACAACACGATAGGTATGAAGAAAAGACTGAAATGGCTGATAGCAGTGGTGGCAACCCCTGTCATACTGTTTCTCCTTTTGATAGCGTTACTTTACTGTCCGCCGGTTCAGAACTGGGCAGTAAAGCGTGTTGCTGCGTACGTTTCAGACCGTACAGGCATGGATGTGAGCATTGACCATGTCACCCTTTCTTTCCCCTTAGACCTCCAGATGGACGGTTTGAAAGTGCTCCGACAGAATGATTCCATAGCCAATCAGAAAGACACTGTGGCTGATGTGCACCGTCTGGTGGCAAGTGTTCAGCTGCTTCCCTTGCTCGAAAGTAGGGTAGAGGTGAACGAACTCACCTTCACACAACTCAAGACAAATACCGTAAACTTCATTGGTGACCTCCGCATACGGGGCAATCTGCAACGTCTGCATGTGGTGAGTCATGCCGTAAACCTTGCCACTGACTCCATACGAGTGAACAAAGCCGATGTGGAAGGGGGATGGATTGACATCGCATTGGGCGACACTGTCCCGACGGATCCGCATAAGAAACGTCCTCTTTGGAACATTAATATTGACCGGGCAACCCTTGTCAAGACTGATTTCCGTCTGCATATGCCCGGTGATACGATGAGTATTCGTGCACGATTCGAGAAGGCTCAGGCACAAAGAGCCGAACTCCAGTTGCATGATAATATATATAAGGTGGGGGATTTGGACTGGCAAGGTGGTACACTGAACTATGATCAGAACTTCGTTAAGCCAGCCCGTAAAGGCTTTGATGCCGCACATATCGCCATGCGTAACGTCTATCTGGGCGTTGATTCCTTGGTTTACGCTGCTCCAAGACTGCATCTGAGGGTGCGAACGGCACACATGGAGGAGAAGAGTGGACTCACTGTGCGTGAGTTCCGCGGCCCGTTCACCCTTGATTCGACGAGTATCTACCTGCCGAATATCTATCTTCGCATGCCCGGAACAGAGCTGGCAGGACGTTTCCAGATGAACCTCAATGTCTTCTCCGACACCCATCCGGGAACACTTTCGACACAGTTGGACGGCTATGTCAGCAAGTCTGACCTCCTTCCTTTCCTCTCTTCACTCCCTTCACAGCTCTATCGTGCCATCCCATCGGCACGCCTTACGGTGCAAGGAAGGCTGGAAGGCAATCTCCGTTCAGCCTCTTTCCGACAGTTACACCTTGCTATGCCGGGGTATTTCAACCTCGTTGGGACTGGTTGGGTAGCCGATCTCATGGGTAAAAAGCCCTTCCGCAGTGACTTAAAGTTGCAAGGTACAGCCACAAACCTGGGCTTTGTCAATGCATTATTGCCCCGTGACGTGCGCAAAACAGTGTCTTTACCGCGGAGAATGGGCGTGAATGCCACGGTGCATGTACGTAAAAACCTCTATTCAGGCAATGTTCTTCTGACGCAAGGAGGCGGAAAGATTCGTGCAGTAGGTGCTTTCAACCCAGCCACAACACTCTATCGTGTCACGGCAACAGCCACGAATTTCCCACTACAGAACTTCCTTCCACACATGGGACTGTCACCTTTCACGGGTACAGTGAAGGCACAAGGAAAGGGAACGGACCTCCTTAGTCCGCATGCTTCAGTCAATATCACAGCCAGAATACGCCGTTTCAGATTCCAGAAGTACGACCTTGACGGTCTGAACGGTGACATATCGAAGAAAGGAGACCATATTTCGGCACATGTTCAGAGCTCAAACAGGATGATAGCAGGCGACTTTACGTATCAAGGAAGGTTCAGTCAGAAGCTCGTTGATGGTCATTTGCGAGGTTGGTTACGCCGTGTTGACCTCCATGCGTTGGGCTTGATGCAGCAGAGATACGTCCTTTCGTCATGGACAGACATGGATGTGCGCAGCGATATGAAGGCAAATCACCATGTGAGTGGGCCTCTTCGTAACTTCAGACTCACGGAGGAAGGACGGAAAAAGGCACGCCTCTTGGCTGCAGGAAACTTCGATGTGCAAGCCAATGTACGTAATAATCACCTTGATTCTCACCTCAAAGGTCGTCTTGCAGAGGCTGATCTGCAGGCACTTGGGATGGTAGATAAACACTATATCACCTCTGCTGACGCCGATCTTGAGCTTCGTTCCGACCTCAAGAACACCTATGCTGTCAACGGATATGTGGGCAATCTCCACCTGAATGAGCTGCGCAAGGATGGTCAGGTGTCACTGGCGGAAGGTAGTTTCAACGTAGATGCCACGATGCGTGGTAAGCGTTTGGATGCTTCAGTCAATGGTCTTTTCCCGCATGTGGACCTCTATCAGCTCGGCATCGTTGACCATCCGCTCACCAGTAGCTTTGCTGCCAATGCCTCTTTCGGTACAGATGGACGTGAAGGAATGACCCTTCGGGGTGTCTTAGGCGACCTGAAAGTGAAGGATCAGCAGCGTAGTTACGCACCGGGTGACGTCCATGTCGACCTCATGAGTAGGCGTGATACGGTTCATACCAGCATCACTGCAGGTGATTTCCACCTCAGTACAGCCTTCAATAGCAGTGTGAACAAACTCGTCAAGACGGGTCAGCGCATCGCAAAGACACTCCAAGCACAGATTGAAAACAAACGTATTGACCAGCCAGCGATCCTCCATCAGCTGCCGAAAGGTCATTTCACCCTCCACAGTGGACGTGGAAATCTCTTCAGTAACCTGCTTGCACAGAATGGATATGTGTTCCGTCAGGCAGATATAGAACTCACTTCTTCACCCCAGAAGGGATTGGATGGTACGATAAAAGTGGACTCTCTGGTCTATGACAGTCTGCGGATTGATGACGTGAACATCACCCTTCGCAGTGACAGTGACCGTGTAAACTATGATATAGCACTGGAGAATCGCCCCGACAACACCTTTCCTTATAGGGGATATCTGCAGGGTTCGTTCTATGAACACGGCTTAAAGAACCACATAACCATCCTCGATAACGCTGGGAAGAAGGGTCTCGACCTTGCTCTTCAGTCAGCTATGGAGGGGCAAGGGATAAAGGTTTCCGTCACATCACCACAGTCAATACTGGGTTATAAGACGTTTGCTGTGAATGATTCCAACTACATTTACATCGGTAGGGACCATCGTGTGTCAGCCGATCTGCGCCTGCTTGCCAATGACGGGACGGGTGTTCAGGTGTTGACAGACGATGCTGACGAAAGCTCTTTGCAGAACATTACCATCTCAATGAACCGTTTCGAGCTGGGTAAACTGTTCACAGTCTTGCCGTTCGCACCGAAGATGTCGGGTATGTTGGATGGTGATTATCACATCGTAAAGACCAAAGAAGACCTCACAGTGTCCAGTGATATGACCATAAAGAACCTCATTTATGAAGGTAATCCTATGGGAGATGTGGGCACACAGCTCGTATATATGCCAAAGGATGACGGTTCCCACTATGTTGATGCAGTGATAACAAAGAACGGAAACGAGGTAGGTGAGCTCTCAGGGGTCTATCATAGCAAGGATAAAGGTGACCTTGATGCAACGCTAACCATGGACCATTTCCCGCTGAACTACGTCAATGGCTTCGTACCTAACCAAATAGTAGGACTCCAAGGGAATGGGGAAGGATCGCTAACAGTGAAGGGTCCGCTCAAGAACCTTGATATAAATGGTGAGGTTTACCTTGATTCTGCCTATCTCGTCAGCGTCCCTTACGGTCTGAAGATGCGCTTTGCGAATGATCCTGTACTGATAAAAGACAGTAAAATACAGTTTGAGAACTTCGAAATGTTCTCCAGTAACGGGTCACCTCTTACCCTTTCAGGGTCTTTGGACTTCTCAAATCTCGACAATATGCAGCTGAATACGCAGATAAATGCTAAGAATTTCCAGATCATTGATGCGAAGAAGAATGCACGATCGGAGGTATATGGCAAGGCATTTGTCGACTTTATGGGTGAGCTGACAGGACCTGTTAACAACTTACTGTTGGCTGGAAAGATTGATGTTCTGGGCACAACGGACATGACTTATGTGGTACGTGACGGGACATTGGCATCAGATGACGAACTGAATGAGCTTGTTCGCTTCACCAATTTCAATGATTCTGTGGTGCATGTGGTACGTCGTCCAGACATCACAGGGTTCTCAATGCGCCTTGCAGTGGACATTGATGAGCAGGCACACATCGTCTGTGCACTCGATCCGCAACAGTCGAATTACCTCGATTTAGTGGGTGGTGGCAGTCTACTTCTTAACTATGACCCAACCAATGGGGTGCTATTGCGTGGTCGGTATACCATCAATGACGGTCAGATGAAGTATTCTATGCCAGTCATTCCATTGCGAACCTTCACCATAAAGGAAGGTAGTTACCTTGAATTCTCCGGTGATCCGATGCAGCCAAAGCTACATATCACGGCTACGGAAGCCGTCAGAACGAGCGTAACGACGACCTCTGGCACCAGCAGAATAGTCGATTTCAACTGTGGAGTGAAGCTTCGTAAGCAGTTCCCGAAGCCAAGTGTCGAGTTCATCATTGATGCTCCGGATGATCAAGAGATGCAAAGTATCCTCAATACCAAGAGCACTGAGGAGCGATCGAAGCTCGCTGTGACGATGTTAGCATCTGGAATGTACTTCGATGGAGAGAGTTCTGCCAGCGTGAACACGGCTATGAACGGTGCTTTAGCAAGCTTCTTGCAGACACAAGTCAATGCTATTACAGGCAAAGCACTCAACTCTATGGGCTTAGACCTTAGTGCAAACATGGAGAGTACGGCTGATGTGAATGGTAATCTACACACGGATTATACCTTCAGGTTCTCCAAACGCTTCTGGGATAACCGTCTTCGTATCATCTTGGGAGGACGTGTCTCCACCGGTTCTACCTTCTCTGAGGAGAATGGAGCATACTTCGACAACTTCTCTATGGAGTATAGACTGAACCAAAAGGAGACGAAATACTTCAAACTTTACTATGAGCGTGAGGCTTATGACTGGCTGGAAGGCAACCTAAGTGAGTTTGGTGCGGGTATCCTATGGCGCCGTAAGCTGCGTCATTTCAAGGACATCTTCCGTTCAAAAGACGATGGTCCGCTCGTCATTCCACAACCAAAGAAGGAGCGAAAGGACTCGTTAATCAATTTTGTCAATGAGAAAAAGAAACAATAACCACCTTATCGGAATAGGGATGGCAGGGCTTGTGGTCCTGACATCCCTATTGTCTATTCTGTCAGGATGCAGCACTACCTCTGCTATTCCTGATGGTGAACAACTCTATACGGGGATGGAACCCACGCAATATACGGACTATGAGCGCAACAAACACTTCTCTTCCGTGCAGGAAGAGTTGGATGTTGTGTTGGCAACGAAGCCCAATGCCGCTCTGTTTGGTAGTCCGAGCCGTCGTTCTCCATTCCCTGTAGGTCTCTGGATATGGAATGCTTTCTCTCCAGACACCACCCGTTTCTCTCAATGGTTGGTCAAAACGTTCGGCTCATCGCCCGTCTTGATGAGCTCTACCACCCCCGATCTGCGTGTCACTGTGGGTGAAAACCTCCTGAAGAAACGTGGATATTTCAAGGGAAAGATAAGCTATGAGCAGGTGCCACAGCGCAATCCGAAGAAGATGAAGCTGCAATACAGTGTGGACATGGGGCACCTCTGGACCATTGACAGCATCCGTTACACCAATTTCCCACCTGCTAATGACTCGCTGATAAGGCGGAATCTTGATAAAGCGGTCATCCATCCCGGTGATCCTTTTGATGTTTTGACACTCGAACAGGAACGAAAACGCATCACAGACCTCTTCCGTAACAACGGATATTACTATTATCAGAACAACTATGCCAGCTATCTGGCTGATACAATAAGCATGCATGGACAGGCAGATATGCGCCTGCAGATGGTGGATTCGGTCAATCCGCGTGCCTTACAACGGTGGTATATAGGGAAGGTAACGGTCAATCTGCGCCGACAGTTCATGGATTCACTCACACGTCAGAGTCGTTTCCGCGACCTTATGGTCAATTATAACGGCAAGAGGATGCCCTTACGTATGCGAGCCATAGCCAATGACTTGAAGATGTGGCCAGGAACGCTCTACAATGCGGAGGCACAAGAGAAGAGCCAAAGGCAACTTAGCGCAAGCGGACTCTTCTCTGCTACGAGTCTGAACTTCACCCCTCGCGACTCTGCTGACACCTGTCACATGCTTGATGTGGCTATAGATTGTGTCTTCGACAAGCCTTATGACTTCTATATTGAGGCTTACGGGAAAGGCAAAACAAGCGGACGGTTCGGTCCAGAGGTCATCGTTGGTCTGACGAAACGCAATGCTTTCCGTGGTGGAGAGAAGTTTGATGTGCGTCTCCATGGCTCTTATGAGTGGGCATGGAACGATGAAGACGACGGCAGAGACCGTCTTGGCGTGAACAATTATGAGTATGGTGCGGAGACAAGTCTGCAGATTCCACGTCTTGTCAACCCCTTTGCCATCCCTCCACGCAAGCGTTGGGACCGTATACAAAGGAAGATTGCAAGGGCAGAGGCACTGGGTATAACGTATAAACCGAAACCTCCACGCATCTATTATACCACACCTACAACAACACTGAAGGCTTCCGTCGACGTGCTGAACCGTGCTAAATACTTCAAACGGCATGTTGTCTCGGGCGAACTGACCTATCAGTGGCAGCCTAACGAGCGTAACAGTTACTCCTTCTCACCCCTTGTTCTTACCTATGAGTATATGCATAAGGTGACGGATCGTTACATTCATCTTGTTGACAGTATGCCTTATCTGGAGGTTTCCATGGCTGATCAGTTCATACCGAAGATGATGTTCCAGCACACTTTCATGAGTCCTGCATCCTATCGGAGCCCTGTGAAGGTGTGGACAACGGTCAGTGAAGCCTCCAATCTGCTCTCTGCTGGCTATGCCATAGCGGGCAGGAAATGGAGTGAAAAGGGTAAAGAGCTGTTCAAAAACCCCTTTGCACAGTTCGTAAAGGTGGAGACAAACGCCACGAAGGTGTGGGCATTGACGGAGAAAAGCAGCATTGCTCTCCACGGAAACATCGGTGCTTTATGGGCATATGGCAACAGTCGGTTTGCTCCTTATACGGAACAATTCTTCGTAGGAGGTGCCAATAGCATCCGAGCCTTCAATGCCCGACAGATCGGACCGGGGCGTTATCGGTCGTCAATGCGGCGCCGTTCGTATGTAGAACAGACGGGTGACATCAAGTTTCAGGTCAATCTTGAGTATCGACCCCACCTCATGGGCTCTCTCTATGGTGCCCTTTTCCTCGATGCAGGTAATGTGTGGACGATGCACCATGACCCAATCGCCCTGGCAGTTACTTCAAAATAAAGAACGTAATGCGTGAGATGGCACTCGGAACGGGCGTCGGTCTGCGTTATGACCTTGGCTATTTCATGGTGCGTCTCGACTGGGGTTTCGGTCTGCATGTCCCTTATTCAACGGGCAGAAGTGGCTTCTATAACATCACTCGGTTCCGTGATGCGCAGGCTCTCCACCTTGCTATTGGATTGCCATTCTAAGGAAAAAGGGAGGAAGTAAAGCCTCCCCAAGGGCAAAGGGGTGCCTCCCCAAGCCCCTCCGAAGGAGGGGATGTGAGAGGAAACAGTGGGATATGGTGGCTCACTAAGCATGAGGGGGTGCCTCCCCAAGCCCCTCCAGAGGAGGGGATGTGCCTGGCGGGATACGTATTTTCTATTGATTGTTAAAGAAGTCAGAGTAGTTAGAGGAAAAATTATGGGGAGTTAGAGTAATTGAAGGAGTAAAGGTCGTTAAGCCAAATGTGTTATTGGAAATGTCAAAGTGTGTCCCACTAATATTTTTTACCCCTATAACCACTTTAAATATATACCTTATAATATAAGACACATCTACTTAAACTACCATAAAGACCTATGTCCCCCACCTCAATCCACTGTATCCTATCTCACATCCCCTCCTTCGGAGGGGCTTGGGGAGGCCGCTTCTCTTTTCTTAGTTCCGCTCCTCTTTTGTCAATTCCTTTCCTTCTTACTTTTCAATCTGCGCCCTTTTGCGTTCTAAAAGATGCCCTTTTGCAATGTAAAAGGGCATCTTTTGATGTGTAAAAGGGCATGTTTTGCAACGCAAAAGGGCACCTTTTACAAGCCTCTTTGTAACCTATTGATTCTTTGAAGATTACAAAGGCGTTTTTTCACCCTCATCGTTCGTTTTGCCATCTATGCGCCTTTGTTTTTTGTAATGTTATTTCTTAGCATCCCATCCTGTATCCTTCACGTTCCTACTCGTGGCTCCTCGCTGTGGTTTTTATAGAGTCCGCAGCTCCCGTTAGATACCCTCATGAGTCGTTCTCCTCGATGAAAAAAACTGTATATAGGTGTTGTTTTTCTAATCAGAAATACCTATCTTTGTCACATTGTTATAGTTAATCAAAATAAAAAATACTACGATGAGGAAAAAGATCTTTACCCTTTTGGCAATCTTCCTTGCCTTTACGGCGGTCACTATGCAGGCACAGACCGTGCAGGATGCGCCCCGACACGAGGTGTTACTTGAGACGGACAGTGGTGATATACGCATAGAACTGTTTAACGAGACGCCCAAACACCGTGACAACTTCCTACGACTGGTGCGCAGTGGCGCCTATGACGGTGTGTTGTTCCACCGTGTTATCAAGGATTTCATGATACAAACGGGTGACGTGGGGTCGAAGAATGCCAAGCCGGGGGAGGCAGTTGGCGATACGCCAGAGACCTATACCGTGCCGGCAGAGATATGTTTCCCGAAGCTTTTCCACCATCGTGGTGCACTGGGTGCAGCCCGTGAAGGCGATGATGTCAACCCGAAACGGGAGTCATCAGCACACAATTCTATATTGTTTGGGGATATAAGTTCACCGATGGACAGCTCGACAAGGTGCAGCAACGGCTCAATGAGCGCACGGACAGCACTGTTCAGCTCACTCCAGAGGTGCGTGAAGCATATAAAACGGTGGGTGGAACGCCCCATCTTGACGGTCAATACACGGTCTTCGGACAGGTTATTCAGGGACTCGACATCGTTGATATCATCCAGCGTCAGCCCGGTGACAAGAACGATCGTCCGTTGAATGACACCCGAATACGCAGAGCACTGGTAGTGAAATAAAGGAGAATGAAGCTTTTCTTTTAACTTCTTTAAACTTATTAACGCCATTGAAAATATATTAATTTACTATCTTTGCATACCTAAACAATAAATACCCAATATGACAATCAATAAGAGATTAGCTGGCTGTTTGCTTGCTTTGATGTTCGGAACGGGTGCAGGACTCGCTTCGGAAAGATATGTTTACTATGCTGTAAACGACTCTACTGATCAGCAGACAACGGCAGACAAGGATAAAAATAACAAGGGAAAAGTCGACGGAAAGGATGCTAAAGGCAACGACAAAACGCCGTCTTACGAGCAATTAATTAAGAAAAAAGGAAGTGTTCAGGAAGGTCTTTTCACCGTAAGACACATTGATGACAAGTGGTATTTTGAGGTTCCAGACTCCGTTCTGGGCCGTTATCTGCTTGCAGTGACACGCTTCACAGCCGTACCACAGAACTTCGGGAAGTTCGCAGGAGAGAAAGTTAATGAGCAAACGGTCTACTTTCAGCAGCGAGATAACAACACTTTACTGCTCAGGGCATACGTCCTTTCGCAGGTAGCCGACCCTAAAAGCAAGATCTCAAGGACGCTGACTGCATCCACTGCCGACCCTATCATCGCCGCTTTTAAGGTCATCGGACGCAACAAAGGGAAGCATACTCAGATGGTGGAGGTCACTCCGCTCTTCGCAAAAGATAATAATGTGGTGAGCGTTTCTACATCGGATGCTAAGCAATTAAAGCTCGGAGGACTGCAGGCTGACCGTACTTTCATTGATACAATGAAGGTTTATCCCATCAATGTGGAGGTCGCTACGACCCGAACCTACGGCAGTTTGGAGGGCTCAGCACCTGCTTCTCGCACGGGCTCAATGACCATCGGACTCAATACGAGCATCGTTCTGTTGCCGGAAACGCCTATGCAACGTCGCATTTGGGACCAACGTGTGGGCTATTTCACCAACAAATACACCATATTCAATGATGAACAGACGAAAACTGACCGTGAAGAGTTCATCTCAAGGTTCCGTTTAGAGCCGAAAGACAAGCGTGCTTACGCCAAAGGAAAGCTCACTGAACCTGTCAAACCCATTGTCTTCTACATTGATCCTGCCACACCTAAGAAGTGGGTTCCTTATCTTAAGCAAGGTATAGAAGACTGGAATGCAGCCTTTGAGACCGCTGGTTTCAAGCATGCAATACAAGCTCGTGACTGGCCAGACGACCCAAAGATGAGCGTGGATGATGCTCGTTTCAACGTACTTCGTTACCTTCCGGCAGAGATTGAGAATGCTTATGGACCGCGAATCGTCGACCCTCGCAGTGGAGAAATCATCGAAAGTCACATCTGTTGGTACCATAATGTGATGAATCTGTTGACGAAATGGTATCTGACACAGTGTGGACCGCTCGACAAAAGGGCACAAACGGTGCACATGGATGACAAACTTATGGGCGAACTTGTGCGCTTTGTGTCGAGTCATGAGGTGGGTCATACACTCGGATTGCGCCATAATATGGGTGCAAGTCACGCCACTCCCGTTGAGAAACTACGTGATAAGAAGTGGGTTGAGGAGCATGGTCACACGGCAAGTATCATGGATTACGCCCGATTCAACTATGTTGCGCAGCCAGAAGATGGTATTTCAGAGCGCGGACTGTTCCCTCGTGTGAACGATTATGACAAGTGGGCGATCCGTTGGGGCTATCAATACCGTCCGGAATTCAAGGATGAGAAGGACGAAAAGGAGCATTTGATGACTGAGACAACAGCCATCCTGGCTAAGAACCCACGTCTTTGGTTCGGTGGAGAAGGGAAGAATGAAGACCCACGTGCCCAGCGTGAGGACCTCGGTGACGACAATGTGAAAGCGAGTGATTATGGTATCAAGAACCTAAAGCGCATCATTGTGGCGTTACCAGCATGGACCAAGCAGCCCAATGACCAATATGAGGACCGTATGGAGATGTGGAAGAGCGTCGTAAGTCAGTTCAATCGCTATACAAACCACGTACTGAAGAATGTCGGTGGGCGTTATCTGAACAACATGCCGGGGCAGAAACCGTATGAAGTGGCACCTGCTCAGAAGGTAGGGACGCTGTAGACTATCTCTCACGTCAGCTTTTCGATGCACCAGAGTGGCTCTATCCGACGACGATGACCGACATTTCGGGTACGGATGCGGTGGAAGCCATCAGCAATGAGCAGGCTCGTGTGCTGAAGGTGATGCTGAATCCTGCACTGATGGATAAGATTTACAAGGACCAAAGAGCACCGGGTGCTTATCAGTTCAAGGATTACTTGAATGATGTTTACCGCAGTGTATGGAAGCCATTGACAGGTCTTTCGGAGGTGAAAGCACGTACACGCCGTATGCTGGAGCGCACTTATGTTGAGCAGTTGAATGCTATTCTCAACCCTGTGAAGACTGAAAAGGCTGGTGCTGCCGACCGTATTCAATCGTCGGATGTGCTCCTTTATGCTGAACAGCAGCTTGATACGATTGAGAAATTCTGTAAAATACAGGCTGCACACAGTACTGGTATCAACCTGATGCACTACAATGACCTCCTCCGACAGCTGAAACTCATCCGCGAAAGGAGAGTGACGGTGAAGTAAAGGGGTGTTTCATACAGCCTCTCCCCGGCCCTCTCCGAAGGGAGAGGGAGAACAATTAGCGAGATTCCCCAGTGTATTTAAAGAGGCATAACTGGGTGTTTAAGAGTTTTAGTAGACTGGCTTTGAGATAAAAAGTAAACAAGTTGTTTGCTATAAAATACATGTTTACAAGTTAACAAGTAGATGGATTGCATGCTATAAAGACTTGTTTACAGTTTGACAAGCAGATGGATTGCGTGCTATAGAAACTTGTTTGCAAGTTGGCAAGCAGGCGAAATACAAGCTATAAACACTTGTTTGCAGTTTAACATGTAGGCGAATTGCGGGCTATAGAATACAAGTTTATAAGCCTAGGTGTAGAGCGGTTATATATTATAAGGTGTAATTTTGAGTTCCGAACGTTGAACTTTTGGGTTTAATTCTTCATCCCGTTATATTCCCAACACGCAGCTTTTCGCATCCCGCCAGGCACATCCCCTCCTTTGTTGGGGCTTGGGGAGCCCCCATATCTTCCCCTTTTTTTATTCAACTGACATACGATTCTATGGCAGAAGATTATCATGTGCGAGGGGAAAGAATATGTTTATAAACGTTAAATAGTAGTATAAAGTAAGTGATAAAACCTTATAAAGTGTTATATTTGCAAACGATGGTGTCTAACTAACACCTCTTTTAGCCATTTAGGCACAGTAATTTACGCCTGATAACCAAGAACTTAGGAACCTAAAATATAATAATTAAAAACCTAAACCTAATGAGAAATTTTTACGAAAGAAAGCAGAAGCATCTGTATTTCTCGGTAGCCTTTGCCATGTCTGTGGCTTTGACGCCGACAAATGCCCATGCAGTAGGTAACGCTGGAGGCTTACCCGATGCCGCAACGCGCCAGATTGTGCAGCAAGACGGTAAGCATAAGGTGACAGGACGTGTCGTTGACGCATCAGGAGAACCCCTGATTGGTGCAACGGTCATGGTGGAAGGAACCAAGGATGGTGCCGTAACCGACATTGATGGTAACTTCACCATCAACGTTTCGTCGGCTGCAAAGCTCGTCATCTCCTATGTTGGATACACCTCACAGACTGTTTCCGTGGGCGATAAGACAAGCCTTGCCATCACGATGAAGGAGACTTCCAACACGATGAATGAGGTGGTTGTCACCGCTTTGGGTATCAAACGTGCTGAGAAAGCATTGAGTTACAACGTTCAGAAGGTAGGTGCTGACGAGCTGACACGCAACAAAGACGCCAACTTCGTTAACTCCCTGAACGGTAAGGTAGCAGGTGTTAACATCTCGAAGAGCGCCAGTGGTGTGGGAGGAGCAACCCGTGTCATCATGCGTGGAGCCAAGTCCATTGAGGGAGACAACAACGTTCTCTATGTCATCGACGGTATTCCAATCTTCAATTTCAGTGGTGGTACGGACAGTGGCATCATGGGTGAGGGTCGTGTTAGCAGTGAAGGCATAGCCGATCTCAACCCAGAAGACATCGAGAGCATCAACGTTCTTGCCGGACCTTCAGCCGCTGCACTCTACGGAAGCAACGCTGCTAACGGTGCAATCCTCATCACTACGAAGAAAGGAAAGGAAGGACGGGTAGAGATTTCGTTCTCAAGTGCAGCCGATTTCAGTTCCCCTTTGCTCATGCCAGAGTTCCAAAACAAGTATGGAAACAAGCTTGGTTCCTATGAAAGTTGGGGTGAGAAGCTCGCAACACCAAGTTCTTACGATCCAAAGAAGGACTTCTTCCGCACAGGAACGAACTTTATCAATGCCCTGACAGTCAATACTGGTAACGAGTTTAACCAGACTTTCGCTTCCGTTGCAGCCACCAATTCACGTGGTATCGTACCGAACAACACGTATGACCGTTACAATTTCACCATCCGTAACACCTCACGTATGTTCAAGAACAGGGTACAACTCGACCTCGGAGCATCCTATATCAAGCAGAAAGACAATAACATGGTGTCGCAGGGAGAGTACTGGAACCCTATCGTTGCAGCCTATCTCTTCCCACGTGGAGAGTCGTTTGATGCCATCAAGACCTTCGAACGCTATAACAACGTGCGCAATTTCCCAACCCAGTATTGGCCTATCATGGACAGCAGGTTCGCCAATCAGAACCCATACTGGACCGCTTATCGCAACCTTGCACCTGATGATAAGGACCGTTTCATGTTCAATGCCGGTCTGACTTATAACATCTTCGACTGGTTAAGTGTGGCAGGTCGTATCCGTTTGGATAAGACTTTCATGACAAGTGAGCGTAAGATATATGCTTCATCATTTGATTATTTCGCCAAATCGAACGGTGCTTACGACTATTATGACTATAAAGAGCATCAGACTTACATTGATGCTATAGCCAATATCAATAAGCATTTCGGTAAGATCAGCCTTGCTGCCAACGTTGGTTACAGCTATTCTGACTACGCATCCCTCACCCGTGGCTACGGTGGTAACCTCATCTTGGTGCCTAATAAGTTCTCTCTGAACAACATCGCACCGACCGATGGCAAGATACGTGAGGACGGTGGAGCCTCTAAGGTACGCAATGTTGCTGCCTTCGCAAGTGCTGAAATCGGTTATAAGAGTATGCTTTACCTCACGTTGACAGGTAGAAACGACTGGAACTCACGCCTTGTCAACTCGTCAGAGGAATCCTTCTTCTATCCTTCAATAGGTATGTCAGCCATCGTTTCAGAGATGACAAAGCTGCCATCCTTCATCTCTTACCTGAAGGTTCGTGGTTCTTACACTGAGGTTGGTTCGCCTGTCTCACGCTCAGGTATGACCCCTGGCACCATCACCACACCTATCGTGGGCGGTAGTTTGAAGTCAACTGACATCTATCCTTTCACTGATTACAAGGCAGAACGTACGAAATCGTATGAATTCGGACTGACAGCACGCTTCTGGAAGAAGCTCTCTTTCGACTTCACATGGTATAAATCAAACACCTTTAATCAGACTTTCATTGGCGAATTGCCTGAGAGTTCAGGTTATAAAGCCGTCTATCTGCAGGCTGGTAACGTGGAGAACCGAGGCATAGAGATGTCACTTGGATATACAGAAAACTTCGGTGGAGTGCAGTGGAACTCATCATTGGTATACTCAAAGAACGTCAACGAGATCAAAGAAATGGTGAAAGACTATCATCATCCATTGAGTCCTAAGCCCATAAACATCCCTGAAGTGTCGAAAGACAATGGTCGAGTGTTGCTGAAAGTGGGTGGAACGATCAATGATATCTATGCTCGTAAGGTGCTTGCAAAGGACAATCAGGGCTTCGTTAACGTCAGTCCGTCTGGTGGAATGAGCCTCGAGACCGTTGAACCAATCTACCTTGGCAAGACAACACCAGACTTTACGATGGGTTGGAACAATACTTTCACGTATAAGAACTTCGGACTTAGCTTCCTTGTTAATGCTCGTTTCGGTGGCGTTGTCACCTCATCAACACAGGCATTGCTCGATCGTTTCGGTGTCTCAAAGGCGTCAGCTGATGCACGAGATGCAGGGGGTGTGATGCTACCTCACCAAGGATTGTATGATGCAAAGAAGTATTATACACTCGTGGCAACAGGAGAAAACGACCTCGCAGGCTATTATACATATAGCGCAACGAACATTCGTATACAGGAATTCACACTGAGTTATAAGTTCAACTCACGTTGGTTCAATAACATTGTCAAGGACTTAACCCTCTCATTCGTGGCTACTAACCCATGGATGATATACTGTAAGGCACCTTTCGACCCAGAGCTTACGGCGTCAACGGGTACCTATGGACAAGGCAATGACTATTTCATGCAGCCCAGTTTGAGGAGTTATGGTTTCAATATTAAATTCAAATTCTAATAGAATGATGACAACAAAAGCATATAAACACAAGCTATCTAAATATATAATAGCTGTCCTGGCACTCTCTTCCCTCACTGCTTGCGACTTCGAAAAGGTCAATACGAACGAATTCGAACTGCTTCCTGAGGAAGGAATGATGGACGGAATCACCATTGGTGGGCCTATAACGGCAATGGAAAAGTGTGTATTCCCCGTCGGAACACAGGCAGATGGCACGTCAGTAGTGAACAGATACCAGACTGCTTACAACCTTGCAGCCGACTGTTGGAGTGGTTATTTCGGGCAAAACAACAACTGGGGCGGTCCGAATAACCTCAATTACTTCCTCAAAGATGGGTGGGTGGCATCGTCATATACCGAGGCTTACTCAACAGTTGTGCCTCTCTGGCAGGATTTAAAGGGTAAAACGGAGACGAAATTCCCTGAAGCTTTTGCCTTGGCACAGATACTTAAGATATCAGCTTGGCACAAAGCAACGGATATGTTTGGCCCTATTCCTTATAAAGAGGCAGGAAAAGGACTCATAACAGTGCCTTATGACAGTCAGGAAGAGGTGTATAAAGCGATGTTCAAGGAGCTTTCTGATGCCGTAGATGTACTGACAAGATATGCCGATAATGGTACTACTTCCCTCTTACCAAAGGCAGATGCCGTTTACGGAGGCGATGTTAGGAAGTGGGTTGTCTATGCTAATTCATTGATGTTGCGCCTTGCTATGCGTGTCTACTACGCTGATGCAGCGCTCTCACGTCAGTATGCTATGCAGGCAATCAACCATCCTTACGGTGTGATGAAGGCCAAAGAGGATGAGGCAAAGATGGAGAAAGGAGCCGGATTGGTATTCAAAAACAACTTTGATGACCTCATTAATCAGTACAATGAGTGCCGTATGGGCTCTTCAATGTTGGCTTATCTGGGCGGATATCAGGACCCTCGACTGGCAAAATACTTCCATACGAGTTCGCTTTCACAAGCTATGACAGTTGGAACGATGGGCAAATACATGGCAATACCTACTGGTCATGATGTCAATTCGAACGAAACGTTCAAGAATACATCACGTCCTGCCATCTCAAATACGACCCCAACCTACTGGATGCGTGCTTCTGAGGTTTACTTCCTCCTGTCCGAAGCAGCCTTACATGGCTTCCCTGTTGGGCAATCTGCCGAAGATCTATATAAGAAAGGTATAGAAATGTCATTCGAAGAGAATGGTATCCCAACCTCAGAGGTCACCGCTTACCTGCAATCAGGGCTGCAACCAGCTGCTTATAACATGTCAGTTGCCAATCCAAGTGTCAACGTTAGCGTCCCAGCAGTGACCCAAGCGACGACAGAATGGACTGGAACGGATGAGGAAAAGCTTGAGAAGATCATGATACAGAAGTGGATTGCCCTCTTCCCTAACGGTCAAGAGGCATGGACAGAGTATCGTCGTACGGGCTATCCTAAGCTCCATAGCGCAATAACCAACTACAGTAACGGTGAGGTTGACAGTGAGATTGGTATCCGAAGGATGCGTTATCCGACAAACAGATCAACCTCTGCGGAGGACATTGCCAACCTTGAGAGTGCACGACAGATGCTACGTGGCGGTCAGGATAAGGCTGGAACACGTCTGTGGTGGGACAATAAGAATCATTAATCTATAAAGGAAAAAGAAATGAAAGGCTTTAAATATATTAGTTTGTTGCTGCTTCTGATGGCGGGATTCATCGTCTGTGGATGTAGCGATACGGCTGACATTGAGAACAAACCGTATGACCATATCGGTGGATATAACACAATGAACAATGCCGAGAGTGAGAAGTATTATGCTGAACTGCGTGCTTATAAGCAGCAGGCTGTCAACTATGGGCGTCCGGTAGCCTTTGGTTGGTATTCCAACTGGTCACCAGCTGGCACGTACAGAAGAGGATATCTCACCTCAATGCCCGACAGTATGGATATCGTTTCCATGTGGAGTGGGGCGCCAAACCGCTTTACTATCACACCAGAGCAGAAGGCTGACAAGGAGTTTGTGCAGAAAGTGAAGGGTACAAAGCTGTTGGAAGTGACGCTCTTGTCCTACATCGGCAAAGGCAGAACACCTGATTCAGTGTATACAAAGGTGGAGAAACAGGCTGAAGAAGAAGGCTGGGCAACTGATAAAGCACGTGTTGAAGAGGCTAAGAAACAGGCTCGTTGGAAGTTCTGGGGCTTCGATGGCGTCATTGGTTCCGATAATCACAAGGAGGCTTTGGCTCGTTTTGCAAAGGCATTGTGCGACTCTCTCGTTGCCAATGACTGGGATGGATATGACATTGACTGGGAGATTGGCAGTGGTGTGTTCGATATGGACGGTACGTTAAGCACCAATGAGCAGCTCATTTATTTGGTCAAAGAGATGAATAAATACATTGGTCCGAAGAGCGATCCAGAGCATAAGGGACACCGACTGATCTGTATCGACGGTCATTTCTGGGCACTTACTGAGGCGTTGGATGGCTATGTTGACTATTGGATTGACCAGTCATACGGGCGTATAACGAACTTTGATAACTTCGGAATAGACCCGAAAAGCATCATCACAACCGATAACTTTGAGGCTTCATTCAAGACTGGTGGCGTACTGTTAAGGCAGGCTGCAAGCATGCCATCAACGGGTTATAAGGGTGGAGTTGGTGCATATCGTTTCGATAACGACTATGACAACACACCTAACTATAAGTGGATGCGACAGGCTATACAGATTAATCAGAAGGTGTTTAAGGAGAGAATGGGGCAGACAACACAACCTCATAACCCTTAATCCTACATAATTTAAAAACAGAATATGAAGATGAAAAAGCATATTTTAAAACATATTGCAGTGGCAATCGCCGCATGCTGTGTGGTGAGTTGCCAAGACAGTGAGAGCGATTTGCTGAAGCAGAAGGTTTATTTTGATAACAATCTGCAGAGCGTTTCCATGCCTGACACGGGCACTTCAGCGGAGGTTGACATCACATCACGTCTCTCCAACAAGCAGAACGCTGCTGTTGAGGTGTCCTATACCTTGGCGGATACGGCTTTGGTAGCGGCATATAACAGTCGGTACGGTACGAATTACGTTCCTTTCAAGCCGGAGAATGCTGCCTTCAGCAAGGCTGCTTCAACCATTGAGGCTGGTCAGGTGTATGCTGAGAAGGTGTCACTGACACTCAATAACCTCGACCAGTTGCAGGAGGGTAAGACCTATATGCTGCCCATTCAGTTGCATTCCGGGTCAGTGACTGCCATCAGTGGCGAGAATGTGATGTATGTTGTCCTTGCCAAACCCATCAAGATTGGCAAGGCTGCGAACTTCTATTCAAGTTACATCTCCGTGAAGTTCCCTACCGGAACACACTTCAAGTCGTTCACTTATGAGGCTCTGATCAACTCAATATGGTGGGGTAGCAACAACACCATCATGGGAACTGAAGGCGTAATGATACTCCGTGTCGGTGATACTGGCGGTGGTATACCATCTGGAATACTGCAAGCTGCGGGCAGACAACACTATGAAGCACCCGATAAGCTGCAGACCAACAGGTGGTATCACGTGGCTCTGACCTTTGATCAGGCTACGGGTAAGACGGTGATGTACCTCAATGGCGTGAAATGGGCTGAGTCTGCATGGAACATTCCAGGCTTTGACCCGAACTCCGACATCGGTTTCAACATCGGTAAACTGGCTGGTTTCCCATGGGGCGAACGTCCTTTCTATGGTCACATGAGCGAGGTTCGCGTGTGGAGTGTGGCTCGTACGGAGAACCAGATCAAGCAGAACATGCTGGGCGTTGACCCTAAGTCGGATGGGCTGGAGCTCTATTTCAAGATGAATGGTTCGGAGAAGATGGAGAACGGCAAGATAAAAGACGCTGCGAAGGGTATCGAATGTCCGATGAGCGGCATACAGATTGATGACCTCTCACAGCCTCTCACCGCAAAGGATCTGCAATAATCATCAGTCCTGTAGTGCCTTCCTGCCATCGCACATAACGCCATTGGCGAAGGCACCTACAGTGTTTCAATAACCGTAAAAAGCCAGATTGCACCTGCAAGTCTGGCTTTTCTTGTTTACCTTTTTATCCTTTTCCCTTTCAAATACCCCCTTTTCTCTCTTTCTTTTTATCCTTTTTCTTTTCAAATGCACCTTTTACTCTTTCCCTTTCTTATCCTTTTCCTTTTCAATTCCCCTTTTTTTTAGTTTTACCCTTTCCCCCTTTGTTCTTTCGCCTTTGCCCCTTCTTTGTCAATTTATTTCCCTTCTGCTTTTCAATCTACGCCCTTTTGCATTCTAAAAGACGCCCTTTTGCAATGTAAAAGGGCATCTTTTGACGTGTAAAAGGGCGTCTTTTACAACGCAAAAGGGCACCTTTTACAAGCCTCTTTGTAACCTCTTGATACAGCGGAGGTTACAAACCCCGTTTTTCACCATTATCCTTCGTTTTGCCATCAACACCCTTTTATTTTTTTGTAAGGTTATTTCTTATTCCTCACATCACCCTCCCATCCTGTTTATCCCATCCTCCCCCCGCCCTCACCCTGTTGTCATCCGCCCCATTCCCCTCCCCCTTTTCCCGCTTTCGTGGGCATGAATAGATAACCGCACCACTCATAGGAAGCACCTCAAACGACATGTCCCACCGTTTTAAAGTTTGTTTTGTAAATGTGATCTTTTATGATCATAAAACTTAAACAATGATCCTTTCTTTGGCGTTGTCTCACCTTTTAATGACCTTTAAACTGATGATTTTCAGAATAAAAAGCTACGGAATACCATATGTTTTACGTACATTTGCACTGTAAATACTATTTAAATGACTTAAAACAGACAAGAGACGGCATTCTATGACAAAGAAATATACACAGGCAGACCAAGTGGTTGATGCTATGAGAAAGCATGGAGGATATTCAACTTTAGGTAACCTTTACCATATAGTAGACACTTCTCATTGGGCAACAAAGACCCCGCAGGAGTCTATTCGGCAAATAGTTCAAAAGTCACCAAAGATCTTTAGGGTGCAACCAGGGCTGTGGGCGTTAGAAGAATGTCGTGAGATTGTTTTGTCAAAGTTTGATTTAAAGGATAAAACAAGTAAAGGTTCTGAAGTCTTTACACATGGTTATTATCAGGGAATCATCACAGAGATAGGACGAATGAAGCACTTTGAGACTTATATTCCAGCACAAGATAAGAATCGTTTGTTTCTTGAAAAGCCCTTAAAAGATGTGTGTGACACAAATAAGATACCTCCTTTTTCATATCCAGAATTAACGACGCGTGCCCGTACAGTTGATGCAATATGGTTCAATAAGCGTGGTATGCCCGATAGTATGTTTGAGGTGGAGCACTCTACGGATATGCAAAATTCATTTCTAAAGTTCTGTGATTTACAGGACTTCAATACCCGTTTTATCATTGTAGCATCTGAAAGCAGACATGCACAGTTTGAGAAAGTCAGGGAACATTCAGCCTTTGACAATGTGCGTAATCGTATAACTTTCCATTCTTATGAAGATATTGTGAAACAATATGATGTGCTTTGTCTGCAGACCTCGCGTAAAGGATGGATTTAAAGAGAATTGATCTTTTATGATCACAAAACTTAAACAATGATCTAATGCCCTTTTTGTATTTTCTTTTATGGAACTTTGCATTCAGAAATGATGTGCAAAGTGAAGTTACAGGATAAATTAAATAAGGTGTTTACAGTGGAGAAAGACGACTTTCTCCTTGCTCATGGCGATTGTTTCAAGCTGCTTCGTGAGTTTGATTTTAAGTTTGATATGATCTTTGCTGACCCTCCTTACTTCCTCTCCAATGGCGGTATTTCGTTGCAGAGTGGGCATGTAGTGTGTGTGGATAAAGGGTCATGGGACAGGGGGAAGAGCCCCGAAGAACTGATGACTTTCAACCGTGAGTGGCTCAGACTGTGCCGTGATAAGCTGAAAGATAACGGTACGATATGGATCAGTGGGACGTATCATAACATTTTCTCCGTGGCTAACTGCCTGACGGAACTGGGCTATAAGATTCTGAATGTCATCACTTGGCAGAAGACAAACCCACCGTGTAACATCTCTTGTAGGTTCTTTACCTATTCAACAGAGTTTATTATCTGGGCTCGGAAGCTACCACGTGTGCCGCATAAGTTCAATTACCGACTGATGAAACATCTCAATGGCGACAAGCAAATGACGGATGTGTGGCGGTTACCTGCTATCGGACGATGGGAAAAGTCGCAAGGAAAACACCCTACACAGAAGCCTTTGAGTGTGCTGACCCGTATCATTCTTGCTTCCACTGACCCCGGTGACTGGGTTCTCGACCCCTTTAGTGGCTCCAGTACTACGGGTATTGCAGCCAATCTCTGTGGTCGTCGTTTTGCCGGAATAGAGCAGGAAGAGGAGTTTTGCAGGATGTCACGGGGTAGGAGAGAGGAACTTGAACTGTTGAGTAGACGTGATGATCTGGCTCACCATATTGCTGATCTCCGCCTGTTGGAGCATGAGCAGACAACGGTTGCAGCACCTCTCCTGGATGGTTCTTTACCCTTCTGATGGCTCTGTGGTCACAACCGCATTGCCATAAATGCGTCTTTTTTATGATGAAGGTAGGTGCGTTGATGGGTAAGGGATTGAGATGAAGCCAGTGAGAAGAATCACATTTGCTGTCATTTCTGTCATCTTTTGTAGTCGTATAACCCATTATACATGAGGTGATTACATGAAATGTTAAAAGTGACAGCAAACTAATTTTAAACTAAGATAGGGGAAAAGAGTAATTTTTCCCCTATCGTTTAAATCCCGAAAACACATCCGTTCCCTAAGAATTTATTGTCCAGAAAGGACACTGTGCAGCCTTTCTTCTTGCTTCATCTGTGCATCTTACCTCTCTGCTGAGCGTGTTATGGCGGGTAATGAATCCCTTTCCGTTTAGCCTTCTCTCCCATCACGGAGCGTGAAGGTGGGCTTTCTAAAAGAAAAAGCATGGTTGAAAGGATGCAACGAAGTTGTCTGTGGGTCTCCTTTGGGCAAATAATGACATAGCACATGAGGGTTGTTTAATAACCTTAATCAGTGTTATAAGGTGCAGTTTTTGAAGTGTATCTACAATAAAAGATAACTAACTTACGTTTAGGAGACTGTATATACAACCACACCTTGGGCTTCTCAAGGTGAAGAATTTTGAATTATGATAGAATACATCAAGGGTGAACTCACCGAACTTACACCTGCTTTGGCTGTTGTTGAAGCACATGGCGTGGGTTATGCGTTGAGCATTTCACTTAATACTTATAGTGCTATACAAGGTAAAACGGCTGTGAAACTCTTTGTGCATGAGGCAATTATGACGGGAGGACGTGACGATAGCTACACGCTTTACGGCTTTGCAACGAAGCAGGAACGCTCACTTTATCAGTTGTTGATTACCGTTTCGGGTGTAGGAGCCAACACTGCACGTATGATTCTCTCGTCATTGACACCTGCCGAACTGTGCAATGTCATTGCAAACGGTGACGAAAAGATGCTGAAAACAGTGAAAGGCATCGGACTTCGTACGGCACAGCGCATCATTGTCGACCTCAAAGACAAGATCATGCAGAGCGGAGTAGCCGACGAACTACATGTAAGTAGTCAGCCAGGGACGCCTGCTGTTGATGCAGGAATCAAGGATGAAGCCGTCAGTGCATTGACAATGTTAGGCTTTTCTCCTGCTCCTTCGGCAAAGGTTGTGGTCAGTATTCTGACAGAACAGCCCGATCTTCCTGTTGAACAGGTTGTAAAGATGGCTCTGAAGATGATTAAGTAAAGTGTGATTCGCAATCGCTTTTGAAAAGATACCATAACATATTCCTCCTTCTTGTCGTCCTCCTTGGCAGCGTTTGTCTGTTGAGCTGGGGACGTGGAGCCTTTGGTTTCGCTTCAATAGAGAAGATTTTGACCACCATTGCACCGCCAGACACGGTGAAAAAGGCGAAGAAAATTGACGTGGAGATTGACGATGAGAAGATCCCAGACTCCCTTTTACACCCGCGATGGAAGGTGCAACGCACCTCACCCGTCACCTATGACGATCTGAAAGAGAACTCCACCGACCTCAGTCGTCCGGAGAACATGCGGCAGACCGTGGAATATAACGATACACTCGACCGATACATCATTGGCAATAAGATTGGGAATACCTACGTGACAGCCCCTATCATGATGACACCAGAGGAGTATCGGAAGTGGAGTGAGAAGCGAAGTTTCTCTGATTATTACCGCTCTAAGAACCAGGAAATACTCCAAAAGAAAGGCAAAGAGAAGTTTGATTTCACAGATATGCACTTCTCTCTGGGTCCTGCAGAGAAGATTTTCGGTCCCGGTGGTGTACGTATCAAGACACAGGGAACGGCAGAACTGAAGTTTGGAGGAAACATAAAGAACATCGATAATCCCTCATTACCCATCCGAAACCGCCGTACTACGGCAATGGACTTCGATGAAAAGATCAACTTAAACGTCAATGGTAAGGTGGGAGATAAGGTGAATATGAACCTCAACTACAACACTGACGCCACGTTTGACTTTGATACTCAGAACTTCAAGTTGAAGTATGAAGGGAAAGAAGACGAGATCATCAAACTCGTTGAAGGTGGTAACGTGTCCTTTCCATCCAATAACTCGCTTGTTCAGGGAGCCACATCCCTCTTCGGTATACGTACCGATATGCAGTTTGGAAAGCTGAAACTGCAGACCGTTCTGTCACAGAAGAAGAGCTCAAACAAAAGCGTTAGCTCACGAGGAGGTAAGCAACTCACTCCTTTTGAGATTGATGCTACGGAGTATGAGGACAACCGTCACTTCTTCCTTTCGCAGTATTTCCGTAACAACTACGATGCTGCGATGAAGACTTTACCCAACCTTACCACGGGAATAACCATCAACCGTGTGGAGATATGGGTTACTAACAAGACAGGAACGACCAGTAACACCCGTAATATCGTTGCTTTGACCGACTTAGGTGAGAACACAAAGGTCAGTCGTACCGACCTTTGGGGTGCCGGAACAGGCCCTGTTCCTGCCAATAATGCCAACACCGAGTATGCCACCATCGCACAAGGCTATCCCGCAGCACGTAACATTGACCAGGTGACGAGCATCCTTGACGGTGCAGGACTGGTGGGTGGAAACGACTATGAGAAGCTTGCCAATGCCCGATTGCTCAGCAGTTCGGAGTATACTGTCAATAGTGCGCTGGGTTATATATCACTTCGTAGTGGACTACAGACCGACCAAGTGCTGGCAGTAGCCTATGAATACACCTATGGAGGAGTAACTTATCAGGTGGGAGAGTTCGCCAGTGACCGTACAGATATCAATGAAGCACTCTTCGTAAAGTCACTGAAGAACACCAGTAACAACCCGAAACAGGGCAACTGGGACCTGATGATGAAGAACGTCTACTACCTTTCGACAAACATTGAACGTGATAAATTCCGCTTAGACGTCAAGTATCAGAGTGATACCACAGGTGTTTATCTCTCTTATATCCCCGAACCACAAGTGAAAAGTCAGCCTATCATCCGCCTTCTTGGCGCTGACCGCCTGGATAATAACAATAATCCGCATGCCAATGGATACTTTGATTACGTGGAAGGGTACACCGTTGACAACGGAAGAGTGTTCTTCCCGCTGGCTGAACCCTTTGGTGAAGGACTCCGAAAGGCACTCCTTGCGAAAGGTGTAGCAGCTAATATCGCCAATAAATACGTCTTCTCCGAGCTCTATGACTCCACAAAAACCATTGCAAAACAGATTGCAGAGAAAGATAAATACATGCTTGTTGGACAGTATCGGGGTACGGCTGCCAACGTCATCTCACTTGGTGCATATAACGTTCCACAAGGTTCGGTGGTCGTAACAGCCGGTGGTGTCACGCTGACAGAGGGTTCTGATTACAGCGTTGACTACAGTGCTGGAGAGGTAACGATACTGAATCAGAGTATCATTGATGCCGGAACAGCTGTCAACGTATCGCTGGAAAGCCAGAGCAGTTACCAACAAGAGCGCAAGACAATGCTTGGTTTGAACTGGGAATATGACTTCTCCAAGGACTTCCAGATTGGTGGTACGTTCATGCATCTGTCTGAACAACCACTGACAACGAAGGTGAATATGGGTGCGGAACCACTCAATAACACCATCTGGGGACTGAATATCAACTGGAAAAAGGAAAGCCAATGGCTGACGAATATGCTGAATAAGATTCCATTCTTGCATGTTACACAGCCTTCTTACATAACGTTCTCGGCAGAATTTGCCCAGCTTATTGCCGGACAAAGCAAGGGAACACAGAACAATGCTTCGTATCTGGATGACTTCGAGGGGACAAAGAACACCATCGACGTGAGTCAACCGAAGTCGTGGGTTATCTCAAGTGTACCGTCAGACTTCCCGGAATCAACGGATAAGACAAGCCTTCGCAGTGGTTTTAACCGCAGTCTTCTGGCATGGTATAACATCGATCCGTTGTTCACACGCCGTAGTAGCTCACTCACACCAGGACATATCAAGAGTGACCTTGAGCAACTCTCGAACCATTATGTGCGTGAAGTGCCTGTCAGAGAGCTCTTCCCGAACCGTGATTTGAACTATACTGGCTCCATATCAACGCTGAATGTGCTCAATCTTGCGTACTATCCAACGGAGAGAGGGCCGTATAACTTCAACCCAAACATCGATGCAAACGGTAGACTTACTGACCCAAGAGGTTCTTGGGGAGGTATGATGCGCAAGCTCGATACCAATGATTTCCAGGCAGCTAACATCGAATACATTGAGTTTTGGATGTTAGATCCCTTCATTTATTCGAACCTTCAGCCCGACGCAAGCCACTATGGCGGTGATTTCTACATCGATTTAGGTGAGGTTTCAGAGGATATTCTTAAGGATGGGAAGAAGTTTTACGAGAGCGGAATGCCTGTTGACGGTAGCTCTTCATGGACAACGACGCAGTGGGGACGCATTCCTACACAGTCAACCATCACCTATGCCTTCGCAACATCAAAGGGAAGCAGAGCCAAACAGGACATAGGTCTGGACGGATTGACGAATGAAGAGGAGCAACAGTTCGCTTCTTATCAGAACTTTCTCACTGCTGCAAGAGCCAGAACGAACCAAGCTGTGTTCGATTCTATATGGGCTGACCCTTCAAATGATGACTATCATTACTTCCGTGGGTCGGATTGGGATGCAAAGAAGGCATCCATCTTGGAGCGTTATAAGCGTATCAACAACCCACAAGGCAACTCTCCTGACAACGATAACAACAACGAACGATACGATACTTCCTATAAAACGACACCTGATGTGGAGGATATCAACCAGGATTATACGCTGAATGAGTATGAGAAATACTATCAATATCATATCAGTATCCGACCACAGGACCTCGTTGTGGGTAGGAATTTCATAGTGGATAAGCGTACAGCATCTGCCGCACTACGCAAAGGTGGGTCCGAAACAGTGACCTGGTATCAGTTCAGAATCCCATTGGAGGAGTTCCAAAAGCGTGTGGGTAACATCAGCGACTTCACCAGTATACGTTTCATGCGTATGTTCTTGACCGACTTTGAGAAGCCTGTTGTACTGCGTTTTGGTACGTTCGACCTCGTAAGTGGTAAGTGGAGACAGTATTCACAGAACCTTACCAACGCTGCATCTACCTCTGGAACGATGGCAGTAAGCGCCGTTAGCATTGAAGAAAACAACAATAAAGTACCTGTAAACTACACCCTTCCTCCTGGCATAGACCGTGGACAGGACCCAAGTCAGCCACAGCTTGTTCAGCAAAACGAGCAGGCTTTGTCTATGTCGGTGAGCAATCTCGGTACTGGAGAGTCGAAGGCTGTATATAAAAACACGACCCTTGACCTGCGCCAATACAAACGTCTGCAGATGTTTGTACATGCCAATGCCTTCGAACAGAACACCACTAACCTTACTGATAACCAGCTGGCAGTGTTCGTTCGGTTGGGTTCCGACTATAAAAACAACTACTATGAGTATGAGATACCTCTGAAACTAACCCCTGCAGGATGGTATGATACCTACACAGCAGAGGGTTGTAAGGCTGTATGGCCAGAGGAAAACATGATGGATATACCCTTGCAGTTGCTCACATCGGTGAAGAAACAACGCAACCAAGCACGTGGAGCAGGTACTGCAAGTTACAATCGTCCGTTCTCAATATACGACGCTGAGCACCCAGCCAACCGTGTTACGATCATGGGTAACCCAACGTTGGGAGAGGTGAAGACGATGATCATTGGTGTTCGAAACCTCGCAAGCAGTCAGAAAAGTGGTGAGGTATGGGTGAACGAATTGCGCTTGTTAGAGTTCAACAACGAAGGTGGATGGGCTGCACGTGGGCAGTTGAACCTCCAGTTGTCCGACTTTGGTACCGTAGACATCAATGCCAGCCACAGCACGGATGGCTTTGGTGGTATTGAACAAGGCGTCAATGAGCGGCAACAAGAGACCAAAACGGACGTCTCAGTCACCACAAGCCTTGAGTTAGGTAAGTTCTTCCCAGACAAAGCGAAGGTCTCTGCACCTTTATATTATAGTGTTACGAAGAGCGAAAGCCGTCCGAAGTATAACCCACTTGACACGGATATGGAGCTGAAAGACGCCTTGGAAGGTGCTGCCAACCGGCAGGAACGCGACTCCATAGAGTCCATTGCGGTGACAAAACGCCTGACAACGAACTTCTCTTTGTCTAATGTACGTGTCGGAATACAAACGACGAGCCATCCAATGCCGTACGATCCTGCCAACTTCTCCTTCTCTTACAGTCATTCGCACTCACATACTACGGGTGAGACGACGGTCTATGAGAACGAAGACACCTGGCGTGGAGCTGTCAACTATACGTGGACTCCAGTGTATAAGACATGGGAACCGTTCCGAAAAGTCATCAAAGGGAAGTCAAGATGGTTTGATATCCTCAAGAACTTCGGGCTCAACTGGTTGCCACAGAACATCACTTTCAACACGGAGATGCTCCGAAACTACTACGAACTACAGGAACGTGACATGGAAGCAACGGTCAATAACATGCTGCCTCTGACCTTTAACTCACAATTCCTGTGGAATCGTGACTTCTCTTTGCGGTGGGATCTGACACGAAACCTGCACATGAACTTCCAGAGTGCTACCCATGCGGAGATTGAAGAGCCGTATACACCTGTCAATAAGGACCTCTATCCAGACCGATATGAGGCGTGGAAAGACTCTGTTTGGACAAGTATCAAGCACTTCGGAACGCCACTTGACTATCAACAGAACTTCACCCTTTCTTATCAGTTGCCACTCAATCTCATTCCAGCCTTCGACTGGGTGAATGCTGATGCCACCTATACTGCGGCATACACGTGGGTACGTGGAACGGAACTGGAGGATGGTACGTCACTTGGAAATACGATTACGAGCAACCGTATGCTCAATATCAACGGGTCATTCAACTTCGAAAGACTCTATAATCACGTTCCTTTCCTTAAGAAAACCAACGAGCGTTTCAACCGTACAAAGCCTCGTCTGCAGCCGAAGAAGCCAATGACGCCGGAGGAAAAGAAGAAGAAAGAGAAGGAAAAGAAGGAGGAACAGGACAATAAGAAGAAGGAACTGCCGAAGAATAAGCGGAGCTTTGAACAGGAGATAACCATCAATGCCGACTCAGCCGTTGTCATCTCACATGGTAAACACACCAAACGACTCATGGTATCTGCCAAGGATGCAACAGGAAAGAGTATACAGATAAAGTGGAAGAAGGTGGGCGATAACCAGGTGAAGGTATATAACAAGGCTGACTCTGCCGTACGTATGAAGCTCACCGTGACACCGAAGGAGCCACTCGAGAACAAGGGATGGTACAAGACGGCACAGTATGTTGCACGTGCATTGATGATGGTTCGTAATGCAAGTGTCTCTTATCGGAACCAGTATGCCATGCTTTGCCGGGCTTCATGCCTACTGTCGGGAAGGCATTCGGGCAGAGAAGAGGAACGGGAGCCATGTCTCCGGGACTCGATTTCGCCTTTGGTCTCATTGATGACGACTACATTGGCAAGGCTCGTAATAATAATTGGCTACTCGTTAATGACAGTGTTGCTACACCAGCAACGACCAATAAGACCGAAGATCTGCAGTTGCGCGTTACGTTAGAGCCTTTCAGAGACTTTAAGATTGACCTTACTGCCAGTCGGACGGAGACCACCTCACGTAGCATTCAGTATATGTATGCTGGCAATCCTACCACGCAAAGCGGTACGCTGACCATGACAACGCTCTCTCTGGGTACGGCTTTCGAGAGTCAGGGGGATGCTAATAACGGGTATCACAGTGCTACCTTCGACCGTTTCGTGGGTTCGCTCGAGAAATATCGTGGGCTTGTTGAGGCTCGATATCAAGGTTCTACCTATCCAGCAGCCTATGGTGGAGGAACATATAACCCTGCAAACGGAGCCGTAAACAAGTATAGTGCGGACGTAATGATACCTGCTTTCCTTAATGCTTACACCAGTATGGGCGGTAACGGACTGAAGTTGTTCCCTACTTTACGCAGTCTGCTGCCGAACTGGACCATCCGTTACAGTGGATTGTCACGCCTGCCGTTCTTCGAGACACTGTTTAAGAGTATCAATATCAACCATGCTTATCGCAGCATCTTTGCCATTGGCTCTTACCAGAGTTACAGTACTTGGCAGGAATACATGAACGGTTTGGGCTTCATCACCGATGCTACAACGGGCAATCCATTGCCAAGTTCAATGTATAACATCTCACAAGTGAGCATCAATGAGGCTTTCTCACCGCTGCTTGGAGTAGATGTGACGTTGCAGAATGACCTTACGGCACGTCTGGAGTACCGCCAGACACGTGTCCTTTCGCTCTCAATGACGAGTATCCAGCTCAATGAAGCAACGTCAAAGGACTGGGTTATCGGCATTGGATACAGGATAAATAACTTCAATCTCTTCAATACGGGAACACGAAGGGTGGTTAAAAGCAAGAAAAAGCAGAATGATAACAATCAGAATGACAATAACTCGACGAACAAGAATGGTGGGGTGAACCGTGATTTGAACCTCCGTCTCGATATGAGTTATCGTCAACAGGCATCGCTGACACGTGACATCGCATCGCTGTCGTCGGCAGCATCAAGTGGTAACACTGCCTTTAAGTTCTCCTTTATGGGCGACTATACACTGAGTAGGTTGGTTACGGCAAGCCTCTATTACGACCTGCAGATCAACTCTCCACTGTTGTCATCGGGCAGTTATCCTACTACAACGCACGACTTCGGTGTCAGTCTGAAACTCAGTCTGACCCGATAGGGCGTACCGCTCTTGGTCTTTCCCTGCTTCGTGATTCGTAAAAAAGACGGCTAAGGCGCGGTAGTCTTCTTCTTAAAGGGACAATACCAAATGACGAACCACGACAGAATGGATATCACAAGCAAGGAAATCGTCAGGTAATTGTCTAAGATTCCATTGCCATGTTTGAAGAGATTGAAGATGCCATGGGCACAAGCGCATAGCAAAAGAGACCGTGTGTCGTGTGCAAACCGGTCCAATCCCCAGGAAGCCAACAGTAAGATGGCGAAGAATATCAGTCCACTCATGTTGAAAGAGAAGTTCAAATGCCAGAAAAACCACAAGACAGTAATGGTCAGGATACGTTTTATCGGGCGCATTGCTGCAAGCTCTCCCGTTAGATAACCACGCCAACCCACTTCCTCAAGGAAAGCATAGAGCGTGCAACCTAAGAACACCAAGGAGGTTCTTAGCCCGTGATGCGTGTCGAAAATGAGAAAGAGCAGGGTGGGGAAGACGATACACGCAAGGCTGCGTATCCATGATTTACCTGCTATGGAACAGAAAAACTTCTTCTTAAAGATGCCCATTACCACCACAGCTCCCAGTGCTGGACCCACTCCTTCACATAGCTGCAAGATGATGGAAGAGCAACTGTCAGGGAACAGACGGGGTAAGACGTAAAGCGAAACGAGTCTGCATGCCACCGCAATAACATAGAAAAGAAGCAGTGGCATGCCTGCCTTCTTCCAGTATTTTGTTACGTTTGTCATAGTTATTTTCAATGTTATTAGTCTTTGTTCTGTCGCAAAGATACAATTAATTCTTTGTAAACTGTCGTTGGAACATTAAAAAATTACCGACTGAAAGACACATTTTTGATTGCCAATCCCGCCGTTTCTTTCGTCTTTTTCTCGTCCGTTTCTCAGTCTGTTCACCCGTCTGTTGAATCGGTAAAACCGCTACCCTGATGACAAAGCGCACTGACCTTACTTTGAAAACACAACGAAACGAAGAGTAACAAAAATCCTTACACTTTCCGCTCCGTCGTCTTTCACTTTCCCTAGCATACCCCTTCTTTTCCGCCTTTGTAACCTTTAGATTATCAATAGGTTACAAAGAGGCTTGTAAAAGGTGCCCTTTTGCATTGCAAAACATGCCCTTTTACACATCAAAAGATGCCCTTTTGCACATCAAAAGGGCGTCTTTTACATTGCAAAAGGGCGTAGATTAAAAAGCAGATGGGAATAATCTTTACAACAGAACAGTCCTCCCCTTCCTCCGTTCCACCCAAATGCGAGGAGAGAAAGCGCAGAGATTCTTCAAAATAAGCTCAGCATAGCCTTCGCTTTATGTTGTTATTCACCCTTATTTACTATGTGTTGAGTCTTGCGGCGAACCAGTTGTTATATTCATATGGTTGCTGATTTTCTCAGCGTTAATGTGTTGTCTGTATTCATTTGGGGTTAGATGTATCTCGGAATGTCTATGAAATGGTAGATTAAACTCAGTGTATGTGATGTGACAGCACGTGGTTTGCACATTATGTACTATCTTTCTATCAAGTATTACCATTTTTTCTGCAAGTGTAAATATACTCAATAACAACGCAAAGATAATGTATGTTATTATTAAAAAAAAGTAGTAACTTTGCACTTTCAAGATAACTGTAGTCAAAAAAAGCGGATTTTTAAAACATAACAATTAATTTTTAATTCAAAAAAGATTCTCTATGAAAGAAAAAAACAACTTCATTATTCCAATGCTTTTCCTTGCTTTCATGTTCTTTACTTGTGGCTTTGCATTGGGAATCAATTCCTTATTAGTACCAGTATTGAAGGTTTCGCTAAGCGTTTCGTCCACAGAAGCCTATATGCTCATAGGAGCTACGTTCTTACCGTTCCTTATCTTTGGTTATCCAGCAGGCTTATTGATAAGTAAAATTGGATATAAGCGTACGATGGCTACGGCTTTTGCCATGTTTGCTATAGCCTTCGGAGTGTTTATTCTCTCTGCAGCTGAAAGGAGTTTCATTATCTTCTTATTGGCATCTTTCCTTTGTGGAACAGCTAATACGTTCCTACAATCTGCCATAAATCCTTATGTAACAATCCTTGGACCAACGGAGAGTGCAGCAAAAAGAATCTCTATTATGGGCATGATAAACAAGTTAGCATGGCCCGTATCACCTTTGTTTATTGCTCTTTTTGCAAGTAATAGTGGCGGTGTTGGCTTGGAAGATCTTGACAAACCGTTCTTGGTTATAATCTGCTTATTTGTAATCTTAGGTGTCGTAGCACTCATATCACCCTTGCCAGAGGTGAAAGCAGCTGGAGAAGATGACGCCGATGCAGATTCAGCAGTGTCCGACTACGCAAACAGTAAGCATTCTGTCTTCCAGTTCCCACATCTTGTTCTTGGAGCAATTGCCATATTCTTTTATGTTGGTTCAGAGACCATCGTCTTGGGTACACTTATAGATTATGCAAGTGAATTAGGTCTTCCTCATCCTCATACGTACTCATGGATTACCCCAATCAGCATCAGTATAGGATATATCGCAGGTATTATTCTTATTCCTAAGTATCTTTCACAGACGAAAGCCTTACAGATCTGTTCCTTCGTTGCACTGTTTGGAACGCTACTTGTATTGTTACTCCCGGGTGTTTATAGTATTTATGCTGTAGGTATCATGGCATTAGGCTGCTCATTGATGTGGCCCGCATTCTGGCCTTTGGCTCTTATGGACTTGGGTAAATATACCAAGGAGGGCTCATCACTAATGACAATGGGACTTATCGGTGGTGCTGTTATCACTGTGTTGTTCGGACTTATTAAGGATGTTAGCAACATTCAATATGCGTATGGGATCTGTTTTGTCAGCTTCTCTTATATCCTTTTCTATGCATTCAAGGGCTATAAGTTGAGATAAAAACTTCTTATTCTATAGCATAAGCATATTGGTAATCCATTTGAGAAGTGATATAAGTTGAATTGAAAACTTCTCCTTCTACAGCTCGTGAAGCTCTTTGTCCTTTTTAAAGGAGGACATAGAGCGTGCGAGCTGAATCTATTAAGTAGGATCTCTACTTACTGTATATCCATCATGGTCCATATTATTGGTCATGATTCTGTCGCTGAAACACAATTAATTCTTTGTAACCTGTCGTTGGAACGTTAAAAAATCATTGGCTGAAAGATACATTTTTGATTGCCAATCCCGCCGTTTCTTTCGTCTTCTTCACGTCCGTTTCTCAGTCTGTTTACCCACCTTTTGAATCGGTAAAGCCGCTACCCTGATGACAAAGAACACTGACCTTACCTTCGAAAAACACAACGGAACGGACAGCAACAAAAATCCTTACACTTTCCGCTTCGTCATCTTTCACTTTCCCTACCATATCCCCTCTTTTTCACCTTTGTAACCTTTAGATTATCAATCGGTTACAAACGGGCTTGTAAAAGGTGCCCTTTTGCATTGCAAAACATGCCCTTTTGCACATTAAAAGATGCCCTTTTGCACTTCAAAAGGGCATCTTTTAGAACACAAAAGGGCGTAGATTAAAAAGCAGATGGGAATAATCTTTACAACAGAACACTCCCTCCCTTCCTCCGTTCCATTGGGTTATACTCAATGAATACTTGTACGCATATATCTTTTGGTGAAGGTTTTTGATGTAGGTTCATGGTATAAGTATAAAATAAAGTAGATAATTTAGGATATTTAAAGAGAAAATCATACCTTTGTAGCAGAAACAAACTAATAAATAAAGGACGATGGGAAAACTTCTTGAGCAACTTAAGAGCTATTTCGAGAATACTCCAAAGGAGATTCTTGAGAAAGAGAGTGCTGAGTGGGACTACCTTAATGAGATAGGTCCTGATGTGTTGGAATATGCTGATATGTTAAAAGGTTATATTGGAACCGAAATGGAATATAACCGTTCAGATGACTTCCTGAGTGGGAACTATCGTTATTTTACAGTCCCTACTGATGATATAGATTCTAAAGTACAGTATGGCAGGACAGCATGATTATGAATGATGTAGCATTTAGATTAGACAAATATAGATTTACTAAGGCAACCTTAAACTTTGATATACCGAAGAAATCTGAGTTCTTTATACATTTTCTCCCCTCTGGTAAGTATGATGAGGGAAGTAGGCGATATAAACTTTCTTTTGAAACAGTTGTTAAATGTAAAGAGACGGGCACTGTCGTTGTTAGTGTTTCTTGCATAGCATCTTTTGTTTTCAATGGAGATATTAAGTTTAATGATATTCCTGATTTCTTTTATCCGAATAGTCTTGCCATAATTTTTCCATATATAAGAGCCTTTGTTAGTACGCTTTCACTTCAAGCAAATACATCTCCAATAGTATTACCGACAGTAAACTTAATGGGACTTACAGAAGAACTCCGTGAAAAAACTTCTGTCGTTAAATGACAAATGAAGCCTACGAAAATCTACCAAACCCTTGAATATCGTAATAACAATAAGGAAATAGAGGAGCATGGTCCCTATTTCTGTACTCTTCGTGACGAACGGGGAAGGATAAAGACGGGTGCAAAAACCCCTTGGCTTGGTGAAGGTTATTATTTTTGGGATACTCGTGTTGAAGATGCAAGATGGTGGGGCGAGACTATATATAGTAATAAAGGTTATGTTGTTTGTGGAACGTCTTACGATGCTCATACCCCCCTTCTCTATGATCTCTTAGGTGATTTGAAAGCTTTTGATGATTTTGTTGAGATGGCACGTATGGTTAAAGAATTTAATAACTGTGCTAGTGTTAGTTTCGCCTTGGTCCTTAAATATTTAAAAGAACATACAGATTTTAATTATAAAGCTATACGAATTCTAGCTGTGCCGAGTTCTTTCAAAAGCACGAATATTCGTTTTCCTAAACGTGGTATATATTTAGCGCAAATAGGAAAGGTACAAATCTGTTTTTTCAAGAAGAACCTATTTAAAGGTTCTTTTAAGGTTACGGAGGAACATCCTCGTAATGGTAATCTTACTATATAAAGCTTGCTGAATTATAATTAACGTGAGTTTGCCGAATTATAAGCGTCTATAAACTTGGTGATTAGTGAAATTCATTGTAATATTAAGGAACTAATATACAAACATTTACAAAGAACCATTGACACAACCTACATCGTTCTGAACCCGTCGAACTCACGTTAGATTAGTATTTTTCAATAATTAGTATTTTACCTAAGATACTAAATTGTTATGTGAATGTCCTTCTAACTAGGGTCTCTACCTTCTTTACTTTTTAGTTACACATTTCTTCTTGCTAACTCTGTTATCCACTTTTCTTATTATTTAATGTTAAAACTTAAGAATCTTTATGTAAATACTCTTATTTTTTATAATTTTGTTTCCAGAAATTAAAACCAACTACTACAATGAATATAACTCCTAAAATTGGTATTCTCGCCACCTTATTATTTGTAAATACTAATCTTTTTGCACAAGAAGCACCATTTAAGCTGGGTGTCCGTTTAGGTGGTGGAATGTCTGTCAACACAGGAATGGATAAGATCCTTGTTCCAGAAGACTATTATTCCAATTACAATTTCAAAGACAAGTGGCAAATTACTCCAACAGTTGGTGTGTTTGCTCAATATCATGTCGATGGTTCCATCATTGGTATTGAAGGCGGATTTAGCTATTGGCAGAAGGCATCACAACTAGTCTATAATGATAATAAGGAGTTAAACTATAAGGTTACACCTCGTTATAATTACATTGGCGTATCTGCTTTGTTGAAGATTTATCCTTGGCGCAAAGGCTTCAATATCTCTATTGGTGGACGTGCGGGAGCTAATCTTAATGGTAAGGGCATATCTTACGAGAGTAATCAAGAAGAAAGTAAGTTTGCAAACTATCATTTTGCCACAGTCGCTGAGACGGAACGTCTAATGAAAGAGAAGCTGACAGGACAGCCAGACATTGCTGTTGGAGGTGGCTTCGGATATGAAATAGACCATCATTGGGCTGTGGACCTACGTTATTTTTATGGTTTAAACTCTACTATCAAGACAGAGCATAATGACTATAACTGGGCAGAACACGCAACTCACAGTCAGAATATAGAACTCAGTGTGAGTTATCTTTTCAATCTGTAAATCATTGTAATGCCTTATGAATAACAGATTTAACAAACGAAACTACCATCTTTTTAATATCATATTTGTTATATTTGCAATCGCTTTCGTTGCAATGGGTTGCAAAAATGACAAACCAGAAGAGGTACAGGAAGTTCAGCAACCCATTAAAAGCAACCATTCTACGCCCTTACCTCCACCTATTATCAAAGATGAGCAACCGCCTTTATCTGAACAGAACGTCGCCAAGCATACCTATAATAAGGTAAAGAGTCGGACACATTATACCATGAAGAAAAATACGAAAAGAGGTTATAAACATCATTCACTGCGAAAAACAAAGTATACTAAAACGATATCACGTACTAAGGGGCAAAGCGTTTCTTCATCAGTTCCTGCATCAGACGGAACAAATAATATAAACAATCAGCAAAATAAAAAAACTGAATCAGTCCAACAATCTGTGATTAAGGGAGAGGATAATATTGCTAGAGACAAAACAGAAAGCAATATTTCAACGAGTTCTTCCAATACAGAACAAAATCTTTCGAACGCCCAAAGATATTCTTATCCTTACACACACTTGTTTCGTATAGGACTTCGTACGGGCATCGGTTACTCAAAGATAACAGGATTAAGCAGTATTATTGAAAACTATGATATACGTCCTACTTTCACAATGAGTGAACGTGGTGGTATAAGTCCTCGTATTGGAATCTTTGGAACATGGCAATATCGTAGATTAGGTGCTGAGCTGGGCATTGATTACACCCGTATTCTCAGCAAGCTGACAGAGCATAAGATACCTGAAAATGTAACCGAGACTACACGATTTCATTATAATTTCATTACTCCACAAGTCCTGCTTCGTTTCTATGTTTTTCCAAAATTCTATATGGGAGCAGGAATTAGTGCCGCTATTCCGTTTGGCAGCCGTAATATCGACTTCACCAATGACCGCATTGGAGAGGTATACCGACAACAGGCTGAACGCATCCAGGATCATCTGAGAGAATCAGTCAAAGCACGAGTGAC
>NZ_BAJX01000017.1 GCF_000613925.1 Prevotella histicola JCM 15637 = DNF00424 | reverse complement strand
TAATTATTTATTATCTTAAACAGTCTTCTTTGTCATACTTAGCTGCAGCTTTATACTGCTTTCTCAGCCCTGTTCGGTACGCTTTTAAGCTTTTCACAAGTAGTCTTCCCTCACTCCATTGCTGCTGATATGTCTTTTTCTTTTCCTCTGATCCTGTTTCTTTTCTCTGTGTTTTGCAGCCCTTCTTGTCTGCCCTCTCTGTCTTATATGGGTCGTTATTCGTTTTTCTTTGGTGTTGCTTCTCTCTTTATATTTAGTCGCTTTTTCTTCTAAAACACTAATAATTAATTTTCTATATATTTGTTTGTTTATTTAAATATATCTGATTAGTGATTATTCTGAATGCCTTCTGGTGTGCTTTTCTGTCTCTATCATCTTACTTTCTTTGCTTTTCTTCCTGCTCACGGCAGCTTTGTCGGTGCCCTTTTGTTCTCCTTATGATCATTTGCTGGCTGCTCCTGACATATTCCTTTGGGTATAGTGCAGGATAAGTCCCTCTTCTCGGTCTTTTCATCTTTTGTTCCTTCGGTTCTAATAGCAGTATAATTTGTATTTATTTATATGTTTAGATGAATGTATGATTATATAAAGCATGCACTATTATCTATGTTTTGGTTTTATAATACATAAATATATAAATAAGTATTATATTTTGTTTTATCATAATTCTTCTCGTTTCTCTTCTTTTGTTTGCTTCTCTTTTCTCTTTATTTGTTTCCTTAATAAGATAAATATATAAAAGTATAAGTATGTGGAAATGTATTTAATCTTTTACTTTTTTTCTCTTTTTATTTTTATCATTAAAAACATTTGAATGTATTTGTTTGTTTCAATAATTAAGTGTATATTTGCATGTGTATAAATATAATGGCGCATTTATGTGCTTATTTATCTGAATCTATTTAAATATAAATATATAAATGAAGATTAAAAAGTTCCTTGTTAGCGGTTTTCAGGGTGAGACATTAAACTGGGCAATAGGACTTTTGGTTGCTTTCAGTCTGGTTAGTATGATTGACCATTGGACTGGAACGCCGAATGATGGACAGAGTTCTTTCGTTGAAGCCTTTGCTACTATGCAGAGTGCATCGCCCATTCAGATTGCTGAAGCAGTATTGCTCTTAGCCACTCAGTTGACAATGTGGGAAGTGCTTCGCAGATGTTTGCATAAGTCGGGACACTTCTTCTTGCAGTTGGCAGTGATCGTTCTGATGGTTTTGTCGCTTCTTGTGACAGGTGTCTCTTGTTATCCTGTCAGCGATGTGACGGCAGATGGTAATCTTGTTCCAGCCATGTCGCACACGGAAATGGTGCTGCGTAACATCCTGGACAATAGTTATATTGCGATATTCTTTACCAATCTGTTTCTTGGAATAGGGCTGATTCGGAAGTTCCGCGGTATGATTCGCCTTTACGGTTGGTCGGTTTTCGTTTGTCCGTTGCTCACTTCACTTTGTAATTTCACTTACCTCTATATATATAATAATGTGGGGGGTGTGACGATGACAGCCATTCAGACTTACGGAACGATCTTCACTTTGATTGGTTTCGTGCTTAGCTTGCTGCCATTTATTGCGCTTCGTGCTTCGATGACGACAGAGATTACGGAGGAGGAGAGTGCTAATTCCGACCTGAATGCTTATCATTGATGCTTTGAAGGTAGTCGGATTTTGCTCTGATTGATAAATATTGGTGATTTAAAGGCTTTTATTTCTCTCATATTTTCAGTATTTACGGGCAAATGGCGGAGCGCTTAAAAATATCGCAAAAATGAGCCTTGATAGGGTAGGGGATAGTTGACAAAATGAAAGTTTATGGTACGTTTGTTTGTGGATTGTTACATCAAATAAAGCTTACGAGTACTTATTGAGATATGAGACATAGCAAAAAGTTAACTTTTTTACCTGTAAGAAGATTCGAGGAAAACCTCTCAACGGGGCTTTCAACACTCTTTTTTCTCGGTGTTTTGGTTGATTTGTTAGCACTTTTCAGTCAATCAGACATCATAAACGGTGGAATTTTCACTGCAGAACAGAACACAACAGCCGATTATATATCAGCTTCTTCCGAGCTTTTGGTCGGTTTCTCTTTGGCAGGAATCGCCTTTTTGTTGGGTCATATCACGTGTAGGGTAGGGAAAAGGAACTTCAGATGGCGCAAAGTGAGTTGGCTTTCTTCCATTTTAGGTTGCACTTTGGCTTGCGCTTCATTGTGTAGTAAAGTTGGATTGTTCTACTTTACCGATGAAGACTCCGACCTTTTCTCTTTCTTTGATGGTGCCAGTACACTGTTCTGGATGATAAGTTTGCTCGCTTATTTCCTTGTTTTGGTGATGATAAGAGGTTTATCAACCGACCGATTGTACCATTTAGCCAACCGAGCGTTGGTCTTTTCGATTCTGCTTCTACTCTTTGTGGGAGGTTTCTTGCTCCCTATTCTTCTCTTTAACTTGTCATTGACAGTTTATTTAGTGGTAGCTTTGGTGTATATTCTACTCATTTCGGTACTTGGGATGACATGGAGAAGAATCCTTTCTTTGTCCTCTTACCATTCAGAAGAGGAGGAAACAGAAGACAAAAAGCTTAAAAAAACATCCTACGAAGCATATACATAGGTTTTTATGTTATTACTTTAAGATGTATAAACATAAGAATATAAAGGCTTGAAAATAAGAAAATATAAATATATAAATAATGAAAAATAGGAAAATAGTATTTGCAAACCAGAAAGGTGGAGTAGGGAAGAGCACGCTGTGCATCCTCTTTGCCAACTATCTTGCATGGAAAGGGAAGTCCGTATGCATAATAGATACCGACCTACAGAAGACCATTCTTATGCAACGCCAGAAGGATACACAGATCTATGAAGACTGGGATGAACCTTATAACGTACAGGATTTCGATGTCACCGACCCCGAAACGATGCAGCAACTCATGGATTCTGCGGCACAAGTGGATGGTTATGTGCTCTTCGATTCACCAGGTAACATCAGTGAAGACGGTCTGGCGCCACTCTTTGTGGATGCTGATTTCATCGTTTGTCCGTATGAATACGAAGACAAAACACTTGATTCTACAGGCGTTTTCGTACAGGTTCTCAACGCCTTACGCGAACATAACCCACAGATGCATGCGCAAATCTTCTTCGTTCCGAACCGCATTGACCCCCGTATTGGTACTGCTGACGAGCAGATGATGTGGCGTGAGACAGATGATCTCTTCGGAAAATTCGGAAAGGTTACACCCGTTGTGAACAGTAGGGCAGCGCTGAAAAGAACGAATACCTTCGAACTTTTGGCAACACAACGTGATGCTGTGAAGAAAGCTTTTGAGTATATGATAAAGAAAATGAAGTAAGAATAGATAAATTAACTATGGCAAAGAAAAAAACAATGGTTGTGATGCCTGGTGGACTTGCTGGTCTGGCACATAACGCACAGAGAGGTAGCGATACCCCATCGGCAACAAATAACGACGAGAACGTTGCAGCTGAAGAGGCTAAGAAAGCTGAAGAGGCAGCTGCTGCAGAGGCAGAACGCATGGCAGCAGAGCAGGCAGCAGCAGAAGAAGCAGCAAAGAAAGAGGCTGAAGCAAAGGCAGCTCAGCAGCCTGTTCAGGCTGAAAGCTTCACACGTCATGCTGCACAGACGGCGCAAAATGACGTCAAAGACCGTACAGCACCAGCTGCAAAGAAGCTCCCAAAGGCTGAAGGACGACAGTTGGCACGTGAATATACGATAGCAAAAGACAGTGGTGAAGACAGCTGGCAACTGTTCCTCGACCTCGCTCGGGACTATAAAGCACGTGATTCAAGGCTTGCGACGGTGTATATTGACTCCGATCTGAAGAGCGTTCTCGACCGTTTGAAGTCGGCATCAAGTATCAAACTGCCTTCAACAGCACTGCTTAGCGCCATCGTAGCACGCTTCGTTTTCGACCACGAGAAGGATATTAAGAACGCCATCTTTGGTGAGAGTCTGTTGTAAAAGGTGTGTCTGACGCTGCAGGAAACAGTAGAAATTCCCTGCATTGTCTGCAAAATTGAACAGTAAAAGGTGGGGTTGACGCTGCAGGAAACAGTAGAATTTCCCTGCGTTGTCTGTAAAATTGAACAGTAAAGGTAGTGGCTGGCACTGCAGGAAACAGTAGAATTTCCCTGCTTTATCTGTAAAATTAAACTGTAAAGGTAGTGGCTGACACTGTAGGAAATAGTAGATTTTCCTTGCTTTTCCTGTAAAATTGAACAGTAAAGGTTGTGGTTGATGCTGCAGGAACAGTTTTCAGAGCAGCTGACAGGGCAATCCTGACGGGTCATATCAGCCCAGAAAGCATTTAAAAGGGAGTGGGATCCTTTGCATTATGCAAATATTTCACTACTTTTGTAACAGTAAAGAATTAAGCGAAAGATATGGAACCATTGGCTGAACGCATGCGCCCCCACACGCTCGATGAGTACATCGGACAGCAACATCTCATAGGGGAAGGAGCTGTACTGAGGCGTATGATAGACTCAGGACACATATCATCGTTCATTCTTTGGGGACCTCCCGGTGTCGGGAAGACCACCCTTGCGCAGATCATAGCACATCGTTTGGAGACGCCGTTCTATACTCTCTCTGCCGTAACGAGCGGTGTGAAGGATGTACGAGACGTCATTGAGAGGGCACAGAGCGGACGTTTCTTCAACTCCGTGTCGCCCATTCTCTTCATAGATGAGATTCATCGGTTCTCCAAATCACAGCAAGATTCACTCTTAGGGGCTGTAGAAAAGGGAACAGTAACGCTCATCGGCGCCACAACAGAGAACCCTTCGTTCGAAGTTATACGCCCGTTGCTCTCCCGTTGTCAGCTTTATGTGCTGAAATCTTTGGAGAAAGACGACCTCCTGAAGCTCCTTCACCGTGCGATAACGGAAGATGTTGAACTGCAGAAACGCGACATCCAACTCACTGAGACGGCTGCTTTGTTGCGTTACAGTGGGGGAGATGCACGCAAACTGTTGAATATCCTTGACCTCATCGTCAGTGCTGAAGCTGGCAAAACAGTGGAGATCACGGACGAGATAGTTGAAGAACGCCTGCAACAGAACCCCTTGGCATACGATAAAGGGGGCGAAATGCACTATGATATCGTGTCGGCATTCATCAAATCGATACGTGGTGGCGACCCAGATGCGGCACTTTACTGGATGGCGCGTATGATTGAAGGAGGCGAAGACCCACAGTTCATTGCACGACGGGTGGTCATCAGTGCCTCGGAAGACATCGGACTAGCCAATCCCAACGCCCTTCTGCTTGCCAATGCAGCCTTCGATGCGGTGATGAAGATCGGTTGGCCAGAGGGCAGGATACCCCTTGCTGAAGCTGTTGTGTACCTTGCCATGTCGCCAAAAAGCACCTCTTCCTACCGCGGAATCAATGCTGCGCTGGCTGAAGTACAGAAGAGTGGCAACCTACCCGTACCTCTTCACCTGCGCAATGCACCAACAAAGCTGATGCGAGACCTCGGCTATGGCAAGGAATATAAGTATCCACCCGATTATCCGGGGCACTATGTTAAACAACAATACATGCCAGACGGACTCACAGATGTCAGCTTCTGGGAGCGACAAGAGAATGATAAAGTAAACAGAAATAATAACAAGTAAAACGTAATAACACACCCCATAAAACGTAATAGTTTCTCCACAGAATGGTGAAGGCAATCCCATGACAAGCCGCCTGACGCGCGGTCATCGTGGAGAAGGGCAGGGGAGGGGCTCTTAATCATGAAAATAGTAATACTCGACTGCCATGCAGTCAATCCCGGAGACCTCTCTTGGGATGAGATAAAAGGTCTTGCCGACTGCACCGTCTACGAACGTAGCAAACCCGAAGAGGTGGTGCAAAGGGCGAAAGATGCCGATGCCATCCTTATTAATAAGGTCAATATCACCCGTGAACTACTTGCACAACTGCCACGGTTGAAGTACATTGGTGAGCTGGCAACAGGTTATAACAACATTGATCTCGATGCTGCTCATGAGCGAGGCATCACAGTTACGAACATTCCGGCATACAGTACGGACAGCGTTGCACAGCATGTCTTTGCACTGTTGTTGAACGTTACCAATCGGGCTGACCACTATGCAGAGGCTACACGTGAGGGAACTTGGAGCCGACAGCTCGACTTCTGCTACTGGGATTCACCGTTGATTGAACTGTCAGGGAAGACAATGGGCATCGTCGGACTGGGTCACATCGGTTGTAAAGTGGCTGAGATTGCCCATGCCATGGGGATGGATATCTCTGCAGCAACAAGCAAAAACAGTAGTGATCTACCAGAATGTATCCGTAAAGTGACCATGGAAGGACTCTTCAGTACATCCGATATCATCACGCTGCACTGCCCTCTTACGGCTGAAAACCACCATATGATCAATGCCAAGACACTGGCAATGATGCGTCCGGGAACGATCCTTATCAATACCGGAAGGGGTGGATTGATTGATGAAGAAGCTGTGGCAGCAGCACTCGAGAGCGGACATCTGCGTGCTTACTGTGCCGATGTGCTGGAACAGGAACCCCCTCGTGCCGACAATCCACTGCTCCGTCAGTCCAATGCCTACATCACTCCGCATGTCGCATGGGCTACACGTGAAGCACGCAAACGCCTGATGGACATCTGTGTGGAGAACATCAAACGCTTCATGGCAGGTGAACCACAGAACGAAGTATAGGTAAAGAGATTTTAAAAGACACTGCAGTGATGCAGCAAAATAGTTTTTCAATATATTAAATTATGGTATTATGCCACCCGTCAACCCATGGCAGGCGTGTAAGGGGAGGGAGTATCAATCATCTATAATACTGCTGATGCGTGGGAAAGGGCATCCTTGTCCACCCCACACGTAGGCAACACCACAGGCAGACGGGATGTCTATCCTTCCTTTATGGACATTTGATGCACCCAAAGGGGTGGCTTTTTTTCAGGATTATGATATACAACGACCCACAACTTGCACATACACTCCAGGTCATTCTGGAGTTTCTTGGAACTTTCGCATTCGCCATTTCAGGTATCAGACATGCTGCACAGAAGCATTTCGACTGGTTTGGAGGCTACGTCTGTGGCTTTGCTGTCGCCATAGGTGGCGGTACAATCCGTGACAGTATGCTGGGTGTACGCCCGTTCTGGATGACGGATATCATGTATGTTCTCTGTACTGCATTGGCGCTTTTGCTCGTTATTCTGTCACGAAAGTGGATAAAACGACTCAGCAATGCCTGGTTTGTGTTCGACACATTGGGCTTGGCACTCTTCACCATAGCGGGTATTCAGAAGACACTTGCACTCGGTCATCCCTTCTGGGTGGCTATCATCATGGGCTGTATCACGGGTGTGGCAGGTGGAGTGATACGTGACGTACTGCTTAATAACGTGCCCGTCATCTTCCATAAGGAGATCTATGCCGTCGCAAGTGTGACCGGAGGAATCGTCTATTGGGCACTCTTCTCCCTCGGATTGAGCCTTCCGTGGGTTATCGTCATCACCTTCCTCACGGTCTCTATAATCCGTTTTGTTGCAGTAGGTTACCACATTTCCCTACCAACACTGCATGCTGAGGATGAAAAAAAATAAGTAAAAAAGATACGTAAACATTTGGTAGAACCAATAAAAAGCCATACCTTTGCACTCGCAATTCAGCAATAAGCCATTAGGTACATGCTGAATGTAACCATTAACAATGGTTCCGTAGCTCAACTGAATAGAGCACTTGACTACGGATCAAGAGGTTACAGGTTTGAATCCTGTCGGAATCACAAAAGGAACACTCGTCTTGAGTGTTCCTTTTTTTTGTGTTTTACGGTTTATGATGCTTACAAATACGTTGTGAAAGGTCATAAACCGCGTTTCTGCAGACGTCCTGTTATTATCCATCGGTGTGATATCCTGCTTCGTCTTTGTGCTCCTCCCCACCGCTGATGGATGCGCATCAGCGGTGCAATGCAGCACACTTTCTTTATTCGACGACGATGTTAAAGCCCACAAGTACTGCTTTTGGGGATTGACAAGTAAACGGGTTAAATGCGACAAAGCATATTTTTTGAACTCTAAACCTTTACCCATTAAGAATAGACAAGCGCCCTTTAAGCCCAATTTCTTCATCCTTTTATCTCCCCAACCCCCAGCATTCCGTATCCCGCCAGGCACATCCCCTCCTTCGGAGGGGCTTGGGGAGGCCCCCTCTCAGGACTTGTTCAGCCACCCATATCCCACCGTTTCCTCTCACATCCCCTCCTCCGGAGGGGCTTGGGGAGGCTTTATTTGTCAATTTCTTTCCCTTCCGTTTTTCAATCTACGCCCTTTTGCGTTCTAAAAGATGCCCTTTTGCGTTGTAAAAGGGCATCTTTTGACGTGTAAAAGGGCATGTTTTGCAATGCAAAAGGGCGTCTTTTACAACCCTCTTTGTAACCTATTGATAATGCGGAGGTTACAGAGCCGGTTTTTGATGATAAGGAGTTGATTTGCGAACAATGGTGCAGTATAAATTGTAAGGGTATTTCAAACAGCCTGAACATATCCCCGAAGCAGCCTCTCCCCGGCCCTCTCCGAAGGGAGAGGGAGAACAATTAGCGAGATTCCCCGATGTATTTGAGAGTGCATAAAACGGTGTTTGAGGATTTTTGTGGAGTGGTTTTGGGGTTAAAAAGTGAATAATTTGTATACTATAGAATAAGAAATTACGCGTTAACAAGTAGACGGTTCGCGTGTATAAGATGCGATTTTATGAGTTAAAAACAGATAGTTTGTGTGTTTCAAGCTATTAGTTTAAGTTTTAAACTCTACAACATCGAGAATTAAACCTCGAACTGTGAGGTTTAATTCTTCATCTTTTTATCTCCCAACTCCCAGCAATCCGTATCCCGCCAGGTACATCCCCTCCTTTCGGAGGGGCTTGGGGAGGCTACTCTTCGGGCTTGGGGAGGCTCCCCCTTCTGCTGTGCTTGGGCTTCCTTTCTCTCCCCTCTTTCTTATTATTTATCCCACTTCCTCAAGCTCTCCAGTCCTGGAGTTGATGATGAATCCGCGCACAGTGACATCCTTTGGGACGAGCGGATGTTGGCGAATGGCATCCACTGTGCGTCGAACACTGCGTGGTGTGTCGTGGAAACCGTCAAGATATTTGTTCAGATCGACGTGCTTTTCAGCTTCACGAATGTCCTCTTCACTTATCCCACGTTCGCGCATCAGCTGCAGGAAGTGGCTCGCATGCATGTCGCACGCACCACATCCTGAATGGTGAATGACCATAATCTCCTCGCAGTCAAGCTCATAGATAGCAACGAGAAGTGAGCGCATCACCGAGTCATAGGGTGTCAACAGTGTTCCACCGGCTACTTTTATGATTTTTGCATCACCGTTTTTCAGTCCGAGCGCACGTGGTAAAAGCTCCGTCAACCGTGTGTCCATGCAACTGACAATCGCCAGTTTCATGTCTGGTTGTCCACTTGTTTCATAAGGCTTATAGCCCTTTTCGGCAACAAACCGTTGGTTGTATTGTAATATTTCTGAAATCATAAATCTTTTAAGTGCATCTTAATGAGTAAACGGGATATCGCTAACAAGCCCCTTTTTTCAGCACATCCCCACCTTGCGAAGCGGCTTGGGAAGGCTGTTTTTCCACCTTCCCAGTCCGTTTTCAGCCTACTCCGTCCTCACAATCTTTGTGGAAAGGAGCTGCATGGAGAGTGCATTTTCTATCTTAGCGAGCGTCTCTATAGAGAGGTTTTCCCTTCCTTTCAGAATCTTTGAGACGTATTGCTGACTGCAGCCCATGCGTTCGGCAAGTGCCTTCTGTGTCAGATGAGATTGTTCCATCTTGTCGAGTATAGCCATTGCGATACGTTGTGAGTACCTCATCCATGACTTGTTTTCTCGTCTGTATTCTGCTTCTTCACGCCAATGTGACGGCGAATCAGACTGATAAGCCTCTAATTTTTTAATGGTTGTGTTCATTGTCTACCTCCGTTTCCTTTATGTATTACGTATGTAATCTTCGAACGAATCATCGTCAATGACATCCTTTTCTAACAGAAAACGGCGGACTTTCTCCATTTTTACAAGCTCTAATTGAGTGTGTTCTCGTTCCTCCATCTTCAGCGTTAGTTTGATCGCCCCACCTGTAATGACGTAAACACCTTCGGAAAGCCGTATGGCGTAGATGCGTAACCATGATGAATGGCGTTCTTTCCGTATGGGTTTTGCCTTCTCTTTTCCCAGTAACATCTCGGATGTTCGGAAGTTTTCTAAAGGGTGGAACAATGTTTCTATATCAGTATCAGGGGATAAATCTAATATCAAACATTGTAGTCGATCACTGTCTTCTATTGTATCTTCAATCGCTTGGTTTATGTTTGTAACCTTAAAATAGGCAGTGAGATCACTCCAATTTTCCTTAAAGAAACTACGAAGCCATACAACATCACTCCATTTATCAAATAAATTGAAGAGTGCATTGTCAGCTTCTCTATCGTAGCGGACAGCCCATAACTTACCGTTCTCTGTTATTTTATCAAATGTCATATCTCAGATTGTATGCCACAAAGATAAGTATTATATTCGAATTTCACAACTTCTGAGTTGTAATTTGCACTTTCTTTATATGCAAAAAAGCAAGTAAACGAATTGTTTACTTGCTTCTATATCTTAATGAACTATCTTTTATCCTTGAAAATCAGTCCTTTTTTTCTTGATTTTTATTCTTTTACCATTTTGCTTTCTCATTTTCCCCAGTCCGTTTCCTGCCTATTCCGTCCTCACAATCTTTGTAGGTGCCTGCTCTTTATTGCGTCGATTGACAACGGTAACGACAGCCTGTGCCAACGAGAGGAACGCCTGGCCGGTCATTGTGTCGGGCTTTGTGGCAGCCGGCGTACCCTTGTCACCGTTCTCACAGATGCTCTGTACGATTGGGATCTGTGCCAGCAGTGGGCATTCCAGTTCCTTTGCAAGGTTCTTACAACCGTCCTTTCCGAAGATATAATACTTGTTTTCAGGTAGTTCGGCAGGTGTGAACCACGCCATATTCTCCACCAATCCGAGGATAGGGATGTTCACTTTGTCATTCCGATACATGTCGATACCCTTGCGGGCATCAGCCAATGCCACGTTCTGTGGTGTCGAAACGATCACTGCTCCCGTGATGGCAAGCGTCTGCATGAGCGTCAGGTGGATATCACTTGTCCCCGGTGGCGTGTCGAGAATGAAGTAATCAAGTTCTCCCCAGTCGGCATCTGCGATGAGTTGTTTCAGTGCTGACGTCGCCATACCACCCCTCCAGAGTGTCGCAGTGTCGGGGTTTACGAAGAAACCGATGGACAAAAGCTTCACGCCATACTTCTCTACAGGCTCGATAAGCTGTCGTCCGTCCTTCTCAACACCGTAGGGGCGCACATCCTCAACGCCAAACATCTTCGGCATACTGGGTCCGAAGATATCCGTATCCAGTAGTCCTACCTTGTAACCGAGCTTTGCCAGGGCGATAGCAAGGTTGGCAGAGACGGTGCTTTTGCCCACTCCTCCCTTGCCAGAGCTCACTGCGATGATGTTTTTTACTTGTGGAAGGAGCTTCCCAACCTCTGGTCTTGGTGCGCTTTTGAACTCCGTTTCAATCGTCACTTCCACCTCTTTACCCACAGAATAGTGTATCTGTGCTTCTGCCGCCTTGATGGTCGACTTAAGAAAAGGGTCTGTTTCGCGTGGGAAGATGAGTGTGAAGCTCACCTTATTACCGTTGATGCTCGGTGTGTCAGCAAGCATCTCACTCTCAATGATACTCTTCTTTGTGCCCGGATAGATCACCTTTTCCAGTGCATCTGTTATCAGTTTCGGATATAATGTCATAAGTTTTGTATTTATCTTGTTTGTTTTTTTACCTAATTATATGTTCTGTTTTGTTGTTCGGAAGTCACGATTCTGATGGGTAATAACCGATTTAAATAACCCTTCTCTGGTTTCTTTTCTGCAAGAAAGGGTGGGGGCGTAGGTGCTTATTTTCCGTAGTTTTCCCACTCCTCCATCGCCTTTTTCCAGTCGGTCATCTCCCCTTCAGCAATGGCTTTCTGCTCCCTTTCAGCCTCGTCGTGTGCCTTGTCACGTGCCTTTTCGCCTTCATGTCAGCGATGGTGGCGTCATCCAGAATCTGTATAGCCCCCCGCTGTATTGCCAGTTGCAGTTCCTCTTCACCGAAAGCCTTACCCGGTTCGTTGAAGTCAGAGATATTAAACTCGTATATCGTGCGCAGATCATGCCTTACCAGCTTTTGTTTAGCGCGGTTTCCGGCGTTCTTCAGTCGCAGGAGTTTTGCTATTTCCTTTATCTCGTTTTGTGCGAATTTATTTCTTCCCATTGTTGATGGATGTGTAATTATTGACGAGTTGCTTGCCTATTTGCCATTTTTTCGGGTTAATAAGTAGCCATGCAGCTTGCTTATTTGCCCATTTTACGGGTTTATTAAGTAGTCGGGTAGCTTGCTAAAGGACATCGTCCCAACCGCTAACCCTTTGCTTTTTATCCTTTTACCCTTTTATTTTTTCCCTTTCAAAGGTAGCAATAATATTCTAATTCTGCAAATAATGTACCTAAACGCAGTCTTTTCATCCTGTCAAGGTTTCCTTTTCACGTCGGGAAAGAGAAGCGAGTGGGGCAGGAAAAGTTACGATATTAATGTCAATATTTTATTCTTAATTTATGCATAACCTTTCATGAAAACAGCATTTTCATCTATGAAATAAAAGAGAAGACCACCTTTTTGCAACGATTATGTAATTTTCTATATGAAAAGTTTGCGTTTATTATCAATAATTCCTAAATTTGCAATCGATGGTATTATGATATACTAATCAAGCAAAAATATCGTGAAATTGAAGGAAACACATGATCTTGACGTGAACTAGTTAAACTCTCTCTATATATAATAAGGTGAATCTCTATACTGGTGGCAGCTTAAGAAGCTATTATCACATGGAAATCCTCCTAATACAAGTTGAAGAAATTGAACACAATAAACCAAAAATGTTAAATTATTGAGATCTATGGAGAAAAGATTTACTCTCTTTTTGTTTGGACTATTGTTGTCTATTGGGACGGCTTTCGGGCAAACAAAGATTACAGGTACCGTAGTTTCTCAGGGCGATGGTGAGGCCGTTATTGGTGCATCTGTCATGGTTCAAGGAACACAGACAGGTACTGTTACCGATATTGACGGTAAATTCTCACTTGATGTCCCTGCTGGTAAGAAACTCGTAGTCAGCTACATCGGTATGGTGACACAGACATTGACACCGAAAGATGGGATGAAAGTAACTCTTGCTACCGATAACCACTCTCTGCAAGAGGTGGTTGTGACGGGTATGACACAGCAAGACAAGCGTCTCTTCTCTGGTGCTGCCACGAAGATTGACGCCTCAAAGGCTAAGATTGATGGTATGGCTGACGTCAGTCGTTCGCTTGAAGGACGCGCTGCCGGTGTGAGTGTGCAGAACGTTTCGGGTACCTTTGGTACGGCACCAAAGATCCGTGTGCGTGGTGCAACGTCTATCTTCGGCTCTTCAAAGCCGTTGTGGGTTGTTGATGGAGTCATCATGGAGGACATCACAGACGTTGATGCCAGTGCCTTATCATCAGGTGATGCCAAGACATTGATATCCTCTGCCATCGCAGGACTGAATGCTGACGATATCGAAAGCTTCCAGATTCTGAAGGACGGATCGGCAACTTCCATCTATGGTGCACGTGCTATGGCAGGTGTGATCGTTGTTACAACAAAGAAAGGTAAGTCTGGTCAGAGCCATTTAAGCTATACAGGTGAATACACGCTACGCCTGAAACCAAGCTATAAGAACTTCAATATCATGAATTCTCAGGACCAGATGGGTGTCTATCAGGAGCTGCAGCAGAAGGGATACCTTAACTATGCTGAGATTGCCAACGCTGCAACGAGTGGTGTTTATGGTAAGATGTATCAGCTGATATCACAGTATAACCCTGTGACAGGTCAGTTCGGACTGGAGAATACGATAGAGGCGCGCAACGCATACCTGCGTGCTGCAGAGTATCGTAACACCAATTGGTTTGATCAGTTGTTCTCTACAGCCATCATGCACAACCACTCTGTGAGCGCATCTGGTGGTACGGACAAGGGTCAGTACTATGCTTCTCTCTCTGCAATGATGGACCCAGGATGGTATAAAGCAAGTCGGGTACAGCGTTATACAGGTAACCTTAACACCACTTATAACATCAATAAGCGGGTAGGAGTGAACCTTATTGCCAATGCTTCCTATCGTAAGCAGCGCGCACCAGGCTCATTGAGCCAGAATCTTGACCCAGTAACGGGTACGGTGAGCCGTGCTTTCGACATCAACCCGTACTCTTATTCGTTGAATACGTCACGTACGCTCGACCCTAACGAGTACTATACACGTAACTATGCACCGTTCAATATCTTCAACGAGTTGCAGAATAACTACATGGACCTTAATGTTCATGACTTCCGTATACAGGGAAGTATTGACTATAAGCCTATTCCTAAGGTGAAACTGACTGCTCTGGCAGCTGTCAAGAGTGCCGTTTCTTCTATGGAACACCGCATCACAGAGCGTTCAAACCAGGCGCTGGCTTACCGCGCTATGGCAACAACAACCATCCGTGATAACAACTCTTACCTCTATAAAGACCCAGATGACATCTATTCTCTGCCAGTTTCTGTCCTCCCTGTAGGTGGTTTCCTGGATAAGACAGAGAACAGTTTCTATGGTTGGGACACACGTCTCTCTGCTGCATACAATGATGTTATCAATGATACACACATCATAAACCTGTACGCAGGTGTGGAGTCGAACAGTGTAGACCGTAAGCAAACATGGTTCCGTGGTGCTGGTATTCAGTATTATAATGGTGAGGTGGCATCCTTTGATTACCGTGCTTTCAAGAAATGGCAAGAGCAAGGTACGGATTACTTCGACCTCTCCAACCGTCACATCCGTAGTATAGCATACTTCGGTACAGGTACATATTCTTATAAAGGACGCTATCAGATGACTGGAACCTTCCGCTATGAGGGTACAAACTATCTGGGTAAGGCTACTTCAGCACGCTGGTTGCCAACCTATAACGTGTCTGGTGCATGGAACGCACATGAGGAAGATTGGTTCAGTAAGGTGTTCAAGACAGCCTTGACACACGCTACTTTCCGTGTGAGCTACTCTCTTACGGGTGACCGTCCACCGGTAACCAACTCGTTACCTATCTTTAGAGCATTGGTGCCTTGGCGCCCATTCACCTCTATCCAGGAGACTGGTTACAATGAGACAGTGGGTAACAAGCAACTTACTTATGAGAAGAAAAATGAGTTCAATATCGGCTTCGAGCTTGGATTCCTTAGCAACCGTATCAACCTGATAACGGACTTCTACTGGCGTCGGAACAGTGATTTGATCGGTTATGTGAACAGTCCAATCTTAGGATCTTATAACCTTGCCAACGTTGCATCAATGAAGTCGAACGGTGTCGAGGTATCTCTTACTACGCAAAACATCAAACAGAAAGACTTCTCTTGGGAAACAAACTTCATCTTCTCATGGACACATAATGAGATTACAGACCTCTTCTCACATGCTCGTATCTTAGACCTTGTGCAGGGAGAAGGCTACAGTCTCGTGGGTTATCCTGCCAATTCCATCTTTAGTATACCGTTTGCAGGACTCAGTCATGAGGCTTGCCACAGTTCTATGATGAGAATGGAAACCTCACAACATCGGGTATCTATCTCCAGGAACGTGACCCAGACAAGGTGAGATTCCTAAAGTATGAAGGTCCAGCTGACCCAACGACAACAGGATCTCTTGGTAACGTGTTCCGTTATAAGAACTGGGATCTGAACGTCTTTATCACCTATAGCTTCGGCAATAAGGTGCGTCTCGATCCTGTCTTCAGCTCTCGTTATGATGATATGGATGCCTTACCAAAGGAATTCCGTAACCGTTTCGTACACGCAGGAGATGAATTTAAGACGAATGTACCTGTCATTGCCAGTCGCAGACAGCGTCAGAACGACCCTGATCTGAGAATTGCTTATAACTGTTATAACTATTCTGATGCGCGTATTGCTAAGGGTGACTTCATCAGAATGAAGGAGATTTCACTTGGATATAGCTTCCCTGCTTCACTGATCAACTACATCGGAGTGAACAGTATGTCACTGAAGCTGCAGGCAACGAACCTCTTCCTGTTCTATGCAGATAAGAAACTGAATGGTCAGGACCCAGAGTTCTTCAATACAGGTGGTGTAGCTGCACCAACACCAAAGCAGTTTACACTGACTTTGAGATTAGGTCTTTAATACGCATAAATGATATTTAACATGAAAATCAATAATATTATATATAAAGGTACACTACTGGCTGCATCCGTAGCCATGCTGGTTTCCTGCTCCGACTTCCTGGATACGATGCCAGATAACCGTACCACGATGGACGAACCAAGCAAGATCGCAGGACTGCTTGTTACGGCTTATCCTCAAACATCTAATGTGTTGATAAACGAACTCATGTCGGATAACATGGATTATATGGGACCTCGTAACAGTCTGGGCGACCGTGAGGGGGATCAGATGTTCTTCTGGCAGGAGGATAAGATCAATGGTAATGACTCTCCAGACCATATATGGTCAAGGCATTACAACTGTATTGAACAGGCTAACCAGGCTTTGGCATCTATTGAAGAGCTGGGTGGAGCTAAGACAGAGGAGCTTCAGAACACGAAGGGCGAGGCATTGTTGCTGCGTGCTTACAACAGTTTCCTGTTGGTAAATGAGTTCTCTATGGCTTACAATAGCAAGACCAGCGATAAGGACATGGGTATTTATTATAGTACAAGTCCGGAGAGTCTGACTGAGATACAGACTCAGACCAACCGTGGGACAGTTGCTTCGGTCTATGAAATGATAGCGAAAGACATCGAAGCGGGTATCCCTTTGATCAATGATAACTATAAAGTGCCTAAATATCACTTCAATAAGAAGGCGGCATATGCCTTTGCTACACGCTTCTACCTGTATTATGAGAAGTGGGATAAGGCTAAGGAATATGCAGATAAGTTGCTTGGTAGCAACCCAGGAGCTTACCTTCGCGACTATCGTGCACTGCAGGCAATACCGCTCAGTACGTCAGATCAGGCTGTGAAGATTGCTGAAGCATATTGTAATGCGAGCTTAGATTGTAACCTTCTTATCCAGACAAGCATCAGCAATGCAGGCTTTGCACTGGTCCATGGGTCTACTATAAGCGTTATTCCCACACGAACTATCTCTCAGAGACGGAGTGTATAAAGAGTGATAACATATGGGGAGGTACCAATACCATCATCTGGAGACCGTTTACAGTCAACCAAGGCGAGGCAAACTTCGCTCTTAAGATGTGTCTTCCACTTGAGTTTGAAGTCACGAACCAGGCAGCAGGAACGGGTTATCGTCGTGCTTTGAACGTCAGTTTCTCTATGGGAGAGGCGCTTTTGAACCGTGCTGAGGCTGAAATCATGCTCGGTCAGAATGATGCAGCATGTGCTGACATGACCATTTGGATGAAGAATTACTTCAATACGACCAAGACTTTGACGCCAACCAGCGTAAAGACATTCTTTGAAGGAGTACGTTACGCCTATGATGATACGGATAAGTTAGTGCCAAGTATGAAGAAACACTTGCATCCAAGGTTCACTATCGACAAGGAAGGATCGGTACAGGAGGCACTACTTCAGTGTGTTCTCAACCTCCGTCGTGTGGAAACACTGCATCAAGGGTTGCGTTGGTTTGACATCAAACGTTACAATATTGAGATTCCTCGTCGTCTGATTGGTTCTGATGGAAAGCCATCCAAGAACCTCGATTGGCTGAAAAAGGACGACCCACGACAGGCCGTTCAGATTCCTCAGAGTGCACATGAAGCGGGAGTAGCATTGAATCCACGTAACAATTAATTAATGAGGAGGACAAAAGAATGAGAAAAAATATATTCGTTTTATCGTTATTGGCTGTAGTTGCCGTGGCCTTTACCGCTTGCTCTGAAGATGAATTGTCAGGCGAAAGCGTTATAAAGAACCCAGCAACAGCACAGACTCCTTTCGATAATTGGTTGCATCGCAACTTTGTTATGCCGTACAATATTCAGATACAGTGGCGTTATGAAGACAACGAATCAGACATGGCATACTATGATGTGCCAGCCGATTCGGCACAGTCTGTCGAACTTGCACGTATCATAAAGTACACTTGTGTTGAGGCTTATACCAAAGTTGCGGGTATAGACTTCACCCGTAAGTACTTCCCAAAGCTGTTTAGTTTCCTCGGAGAGTTCGAGTATTCAAACAACGGCTCCAAGAAATTGGGTACCGCTGAAGGTGGAAAGAAGATCCGTCTCTTGGGTGTTAACTATGTTGATGAGCTCAAAAAGAGCCGTGCAGGACTGGATGAGTATTTTTTGAAGACCATTCATCACGAGTTTGTACACATCCTTAACCAGACGAAAGACTATCCTCGTGAGTTTGATAAGATTACTCCGAACGGCTATGTGAACGATGCTTGGTCATCAGACGAGCGTAAAGACGGCTATCTGCCACGTGGTTTCATCACGAATTACGCACAGAAAGAGGCACGTGAAGACTTTGCTGAGATGGTCAGTACCTACATTGTTTCAACTCCAGAGAAGTGGGAAGCAATGATGAAAGAGGCTGAAGGGACAGACAAGTCGGGCCGTGAAGCCATTGAGAAGAAGCTCGCCATCTGCAAGTTATACTATAAGGAGAACTTTGGTATCGACCTTGATAAGGTTCGCGATGCAGTCATTGAGCGTGAGAATGATGTTGTCAACGGGGCTTATGACCTACGAAGTCTTAATTAATTTAGAATGAATCAATTATGAAAGCAAACAGAATATTTATATGTCTTATGCTTGCCCTGCCGGCACTCTTCCTGCAATCATGTCTGAAAGATCAGGAGGATGTCTTTGACAAGTCCTACTCTGCTCGTATGGAAGACTTCCTTCAGCAGGCACAGGACTCATTGGTCAACGCTCCATATGGGTGGGCTTTCGACTATTATCCAGAGGAAAACCGGGCTTATGGTGGTATCGCTTACACGGTGAAGTTCACAAAGAATGATGCTTCCGTGCGTTATGAGAAGAAGCCAGACGATGGTGCTATCACCTCATTGTACAAGATGAAGAGTGACGACGGACCCGTTTTGTCCTTCGATACATACAATGCTTTTATGCATTTGTACGCCACCCCGGCTGTTGGAGAGTATCAAGGACAGCAAGGTGACTTTGAGTTTGTCATCGACAGTATCGGCAAAGGCGTCATCAAAGTCCATGGTAAGAAGTCGCTCAACACGATGTATCTTCGTAAGTTGACCGAGGATCCTGCTGAATATATGGATAAGGTGACTGAGATTAGCAGCTTGTTCATCTTCTCTGACATTGAGTTGAGCGTTGGTGGCAAGCCTTATCACTTCGTCATTACCGACCCATCAAACCGTCAGATGGCTGTCTATGACGGCAGCACATTGGTGAAAACGGTGGCTTATCTCTTTACTGATAAGGGTTTAAGACTCTATGAACCAGTATCGCTCAATGGTGTTCCTGTACAGGAGTTTATCCTTGATAAGGACAATTCTGCCGTCAAAGTAGAGGGTGCAGAAGTAACTAAGACAGCCGTAAACCTTGACATTATTGCCAAGCTCATCGGTCGATTGAGCTTCACAAATGGTGAGAAGACCATCACAAAGACCATTCCTTTCCTCAATAAGGTTGACATCTCTTGTGATGCTTCATGGGTACATCTCTCTAAAGACGGCAACCAACTGACGATAAAGGTTGATGCTAACCCTGTCGCAGTGAATGCACGTGGCGGATGGGTGACACTCTCGAATGGTTATGTTGAGAAGAAGATACAGATCACCCAGTACGATCTTCCTGCTCTGTTGGGCAACTATCAGGTATCACTGACCTACTATAACTTCGACAAGAATGGCTTTGCTAACGGTACGTTCAACGGTGTTATCCGTTACACTACACGTGGTGGCGAGAGACATTTCTACCTCTTGGTAGAGGGTGTCAACGGTGTTAACTACCGCTTCCCACTTATTTATATACAGTCAATCAATGCCTTCTTGATGCAGTCTGGCCAACGTGTGACTAAGATTGAATATTCGAATGCTACTTACTTCATCGGAAATACATTCAATATCAATGCGAAGAATGGTACGGGATACAGCACAAATGCTTACAACCTGATCAGCTTCAATATCGGTGATGACGGTAAGATTAGCACTGCACTCACTGGTGGTCCACTGTTGTTTGCCGACAAAGAAGGCAATCTTGAGGCCTCTCAATACAGTATTGAGCGTATCGTTCTGAATGCATACACCTCTGAACCGTTTGGTAAAGACAACTTAGATGGCTGGTTCGACCAGTGGTTGAATGTCACTTTGGTGAAGAATCCTTCTTCTTCTGCCAAACCTTCTATCCTGGAGGAGGGCAACAATGAGAGCACTTCTCTTACCCTTCCGGCTTATGTTCCTAACCAGATCACACGTTACAACAGTAACCTTCACCTGGCACCACAGGCGAATAAACAGTTCAGAATCAAATAAGTTAATGCTTTATGAAGAAGATATTTAGTATTTGTTTAATATTAGTTGTTGCTGTGGGCCTTGTTGCCTGCAGCGACAACGACGATGCAGGAAACAGCTATCTGCAGGAGAATACTATCAAGGTTATTGCTTCTAACCTCACTTTCTCCCCTCTGGCACAGACGGGCGGTGTGAAGTTTACGGCGCCTGCAGGCTCTACGGTGAGCGTTGATGAGGATGGAAGTGCATGGGCAAAGGCTGAAGTGCGTGGCGACTCTGTCGTTGTCAGCGTCTCTCACAACCCTCGTCTCGACTCCCGCAGTGCTATCCTGACCATCAAGAATGGTACTGATTTCGTCCATCTGTCCATCCTTCAGGCTGGTGCAGAGTTCAGTTATAAGGGTCAGAAGGTCTTCCGTTTTGCTTCTGATGATGCACAAACCATTACGTTGCCTTTCACTTCTCTCGGTGCAGACCCTGTCTTAGAGAGTCCTGACACGGCTGCTTTGGAGAGTGTTGAACGGAAGGATAGCGCCTTCATCGTGAAGGTTAAGCCTAACGAAACAAACCAACTGCGCAAGCTGAGTCTGTACATTAAGAATCAGGGACGCGTTGATACTGTGTTTGTTATGCAAGCTGTGCTGAAGGATTTTACCAGGATGCCAATAGCAATCGTGGCTTACGACCTGTTGAAGATGAATGCCAGTGTGACCGATCTTAGCCAGTTAGTAAGGGAGATACATGGTCATATCAAGATAGAGAATGCTGGTGCTAACGAGTATCCAAAGTTCGTTTGCGAAGATCCAGAGGAGGAACACATTCTCAAAAACTTGACTTTGGCTTATCGTCCAGAGACCTTTACCTTCGTTGTCTCTGCTGGTGCTGTTGTCAATCAGAGTGCTATCACGACGGGCGACGATGCTGGTAAGACGTTAGAAAGCCGTACCACCATCTGGGATAGTAATATCTATAACTACATGGGGCTATGGAGTGACAAGCTGAAAGAGGCTGTCAGCAAGGGCAAACTGACTGAGGCTCAATACCAGGAGATATTGAAGACGTATATCCCACAGGTCTACTTAGCTGCTGCAAACAGTAAGCTGACGATGCTCATCAACATGGATTACGATTTAACGAAGGGTATGACAATCGGTACATTTGAGGATGGTGGAGCGCAGAACCTCGCCTATGCTAAGTCATTACAGGTCCTGAAGGACATCGGTTACACTCCTATTGCAGGCTTCGAAGCCAACATGATGGGTATAGATGCCTATGTTGTAGGCTCGGGAGCAAGCAAGATGAAGAGTCAGGTGGCGTTGTTAGCAAGTCCAATGCTCTTAAGTATCAATGATATGGTGAACAATGCCAAGGCTGTTCAGGCTTTCCGCGCTCGCACAGCATCGTTCTCTTTGCTGCAGGCAAAGGCTCTGGCGGCTAAGGCTCAACGTTTGAAAAGATAGAAACCCCACTTTTGAAATAACTATTTTATAATAGTTAGATACTAGATTTCGGTGGAGGTCTCGCAGCGATGCGCGGCCTCCTTTTTCGTTTATGGGCGGAGAGAGTGGTGCGATATGCACGCTTCCTTCCCCGATTGTCCAAAGAAAAGTAGCCTGAAACATACCCGATACAGCCTCTCCCCAACCCTCTCCGAAGGGAGAGGGGGGTAAAAAGGAGCCTCTCCCCGGCCCTCTCCGAAGGGAGAGGGAGAACAATTAGCGAGATTCCCCGATGTATTTGAGAGGACGGAATGAGGAAAAAGCAGCCTCTCCCCGTCCCTCTCCGAAGGGAGAGGGAGGATAATTAGTGAGATTCCCCTATGTATTTGAGAGTGCATAAAACGGTGTTTGAAGATTTTTGTGGAGTGGTTTTGGGGTTAAAAAGTAAACGAGTTACGTGCTCTAAACTACGAATTTACGAATTAACAAAAGGTTATTTGCAACCTAAAAACCACGAATTTACGAATTAACAGATAGGTGGTCTGTGTGCGACAAAGCATATTTTGACCTCAAAAACTTTAGACCTTGAGAATTAACCCATGAACTTTTAGCTTTAATTTCTCCCCCTTTTATCTCCCCAATACCCAGCATTCTGTATCCCGCCAGGCACATCCCCTCCTTCCGAAGAGCTTGGGGAGGCGGTTAATAGACTAACAACCTCACCCTTTTTCAGTACATCCCCTCCTTCCAAAGCGGCTTAACGAGGTCACTCTCGGGGCTTAGTGAGCACCCATATCCCACCGTATCCTCTCACATCCCCTCCTTTCGGAGGGGCTTGGGGAGGCTCCTTCTCTTTTCTGAGTTCCGCTCTTCTTTTGTCAATTTCTTTCCCTTTCCTTTTCCCATCTACGCCCTTTTGCGTTGTAAAAGATGCCCTTTTGCAATGTAAAAGGGCGTCTTTTGATGTGTAAAAGGGCATGTTTTGCAATGCAAAAGGGCACCTTTTAGCAGCCTCTTTGTAACTAACTGATTCTCTATAGGTTACAAAGACGGTTTTTAATGATAATGAGCTGATTTGCGAACAATAGTGACGTATAATTTGTAAGGGTATTTCAGAAAGCCTGAACAGAAGCTCGACAGAAGCCTGTAACACACCCGATACAGCCTCTCCCCAACCCTCTCCGAAGGGAGAGGGAGAACAATTAGCGAGATTCCCCGTTGTATTTGAGAGGACGGAATGGGGAAAAAGCAGCCTGAACAGAAGCCCGAACAGCCTCTCCCCAGCCCTCTCCGAAGGGAGAGGGAGGATAATTAGCGAGATTCCCCGGTGTAATTTAGGATATATAAAACGGTGTTTGAGGGTTCTTATAGATTGTTTTTTAAGTTGAAAAGTAAATAAGTTGCATGCTCAAAACCACGAATTTACGAATTGAGAGATAGTGAATTGCAGGCTATAAACTACGAATTTACGAATTGAGAGATAGTGGATTGCAAGCTAAAAACTACGAATTTACGAATTGAGAGATAGTGGATTGCGTACTAAAAACTACGAATTTACGAATTAAAAAGTAGGTGAATAGCATGCGATAACTACGAGTTTACGAATTAAAAAGTAGCTGATTTGCGTGCAATAGAATAAACGATTACGAGTTAACAAGTGGATGGTTCGCGTGTATGAGATGCGATTTTATGAGTAAAAAACAGGTAGTTTGTGTGTTTCAAGCTATTAGTTTGAGTTCTAAACTCTACAATATTGAGAATTAAACCTCGCAGTTTGAGGTTTAATTCTTCTATCTTTTATCTCTCCACCCCCCAGCAATCCGTATTCCGCCAGGCACATCCCCTCCTTCGGAGGGGCTTGGGGAGGCAACTCTTCAAGCTTGGGAAGGCACCCTCTCGAGGCTATTCAGCCACCCATATCCCACCGTATCCTCTCACATCCCCTCCTTTCGGAGGGGCTTGGGGAGGCTCCTTCTTCTCAGTACTTGGGCTCCTTCTTTTCGGAGCTTGGCTCTCTTTTTTTACTCAAAGTAATACAAGAAGGTGGCGATACCTTCCAAAGCGGGTTTGCGTTCACCCTCTATTTCAATCTGGAACTTGATACCTGCCTTACAGATACCACGCAGATTCTCGATAGAATCGAGTGAAGCAACGAGGCGAATGCGTGAGTTTACAAGGACAGGACGGCCGAAGCGCATCTTATCCATACCATAATTAACCATCATTTTGAGGTTATTCACCTCAATAATCTCCTGCCACATGTGTGGAAGAAGCGACAAAGTGAGGTATCCATGGGCGATAGTACTCTTGTAAGGGCTCTCCACTTTCGCGCGTTCGGGCTCAACATGAATCCACTGATGGTCGAGTGTAGCATCTGCAAAGAGGTTAATTCTCTCCTGATCAACGAGCAACCACTCGCTTTCACCAATCTTTTCGCCCAGTCGGGCAGCCAGTTCCTCGTAACTGTTTACTGTTAATTTTGCCATAATTGTAAATGTTGTGTGTCTGCAAAATTAATAAAAAGATTACAGATTACCAAACTGTTACCATGGAGAGGGGGGATGACGAAAGGCACGGTACAGGTGTTTTCCTTAAGTTGTAGACGGTGTTTTCCCTACCTATATATAGGTATTTTTCACGCAAGCGGCTCACATATCAACTTTTTTCAGTACTTTTGCTAATCCTCTGTGAGGCTCTGTTGCATGCGGAAAGCCGATGCATCATGTGCCCACAGACGGCAGAATAAAACATAGCGAACGAAGAAATCATAACCCAGAAAGTAGAAAAAAGAGGTTATGAAAGAGGAGAATCAACATGAAACTATCAGATTTAAAGACAGGAGAGACAGGTGTTATTGTGAAGGTTTTGGGTCATGGAGGCTTCCGAAAACGAATCATTGAAATGGGATTCATACAGGGAAAGCAGGTTGAAGTACTGCTGAATGCACCGTTGCGTGACCCTGTTAAATATAAAATCATGGGCTACGAGGTGAGCCTGAGACACAGTGAAGCCGACCAGATCGAGGTTGTTAGCGCTGAAGAGGCACGCCAGTTGGAACAGGCTAAGGCTGATAATGAACCGCAGCAGGGTGCCCTCTCCAATAATATCCCTGATGAATCGGACCACGCACTGACGCCTTCTGAACTCACCGATGCCGCCAATAGCAAGAGCAAAGTCATCAATGTGGCACTCGTTGGTAATCCAAACTGTGGCAAGACGTCGCTCTTCAACTTTGCTTCCGGTGCACATGAGCGTGTCGGGAACTACTCGGGTGTGACGGTAGATGCCAAGGTAGGACGCGCCAACTACGAGGGTTACGAGTTCCATCTCGTTGACCTTCCTGGCACATACAGCCTCTCTGCCTATAGTCCGGAGGAACTCTACGTGCGCAAACAGCTTGTGGAGAAGACGCCAGACGTGGTCATCAACGTCATTGATGCATCCAATCTGGAGCGTAATCTCTACCTTACGACACAGCTGATAGACATGCATGTGCGCATGGTTTGTGCTCTAAACATGTTCGATGAGACCGAACAGCGTGGCGATAACATTGATTATCAGAAGATTTCGGAGCTCTTTGGAGTGCCAATGGTGCCCACTGTGTTCACCAATGGACGTGGTGTCAAAGAGCTTTTCCGCCAGGTTATCGCCGTTTATGAGGGCAAAGAAGACGAGACATCACAGTTCCGTCACATCCATATCAACCACGGTCATGAGCTGGAAGGGGGTATAAAGAACATTCAGGAACACCTGCGTGCATATCCCGACATCTGCCAACGCTACTCAACACGTTATCTTGCCATCAAACTTCTGGAGCATGATAAGGACGTAGAGGAACTCATCAAGCCCCTCAAAGACTCGGATGAGATCTTCAAACACCGGGACATCGCCGCACAAAGGGTGAAGGAAGAGACTGGAAATGAGAGCGAAACGGCTATCATGGATGCGAAATACGGATTCATACATGGTGTCCTTGAGGAGGCAGACTACAGTACTGGACAGAAGAAAGATACCTATCAGACAACGCATTTTATAGACCAAATACTCACAAACAAGTACTTTGGCTTCCCAATCTTCTTCCTTATCCTCTTCATTATGTTCACGGCAACGTTCGTCATAGGGCAGTATCCGATGGATTGGATTGATGGTGGAGTATCGTGGTTGGGCGACTTCATCAGCTCAAACATGCCCAATGGTCCTGTGAAAGACATGCTTGTCGACGGAATCATTGGTGGTGTGGGAGCCGTTATCGTCTTCCTTCCACAGATTCTCATCCTCTATTTCTTCATCTCTTACATGGAAGACAGTGGTTATATGGCGCGTGCTGCCTTCATCATGGATAAGTTGATGCACAAGATGGGGCTGCATGGGAAGTCGTTTATCCCACTGATCATGGGCTTCGGGTGCAACGTTCCTGCCGTAATGGCTACCCGAACGATAGAGAGCAGACGCAGCAGACTGGTGACAATGCTCATCCTTCCACTGATGAGTTGCTCTGCCCGACTACCTATCTACGTGATGATTACAGGCTCATTCTTCGCCTTGAAGTATCGTTCCCTTGCTATGTTGTCACTCTATGTCATTGGTATTCTGATGTCGGTCATCATGAGTAGGGTCTTCTCCCGCTTCCTTGTGAAAGGTGAGGACACCCCGTTTGTCATGGAGTTGCCGCCGTATCGCTTCCCAACATGGAAGGCTATAGGGCGTCATACATGGGAGAAAGGAAAACAATATCTGAAGAAAATGGGAGGAATCATCCTCGTTGCATCCATCATTGTGTGGGCCTTGGGCTACTTCCCATTGCCTGATAAGCCCGACATGGGGCAGCAGGAACGACAGGAACACAGCTTCATCGGACAAATCGGACATGCTGTTGAACCCGTCTTCCGCCCACAAGGATTCAACTGGAAGCTGGATGTTGGACTGCTTGCAGGCGTTGGTGCGAAGGAGATTGTGGCTTCAACGATGGGTGTTCTCTACTCTAATGACGACAGTTTCAAGGATGATAACAGCTTTAGTAGTGAGGGTGGAAAGTATGTAAAGCTACACAAACAAATCACACAGGACGTGGCTAACCTCCACGGTGTCAGCTATAATGAGGCAGAACCGATAGCCACTCTGACGGCATTCTGCTTCCTTCTCTTCGTCCTTCTCTACTTCCCTTGCATCGCCACCATCGCTGCCATCAAGGGCGAAACGGGCAGTTGGGGTTGGGCTTTGTTTGCTGCTGGCTATACAACGCTCCTCGCTTGGGTCGTCAGTGCCATCGTTTTCCAAGTCGGAATGCTGTTCATAGGGTAAGAGAGAGTGGAAAAAACAGCCTGAAACACACCCGACACAGCCTCTCCCCCGCCCCCTCTCCGAAGGAAGAGGGGAGTAATTAGTGGGATACCCCGGTGTGTTTAAAGAGGACGAAATGAGGAAAAAAAGCCTCTCCCCGGCCCTCTCCGAAGGGAGAGGGAGGACAATTAGCGAGATTCCCCGGTGTATTTGAGGAGGATGGAGTGAGGTAAAGCAGCCTCTCCCCAGCCCTCTCCGAAGGGAGAGGGAGAACAATTAGCGAGATTCCCCGTTGTGTTTGAGGAGACATAAAACGGTGTTTGAAGGTTTTAAAGAACTGGTTTTAAGGTTAACAAGTAAACGAGTTGCCTGCTCTAAACCACGAATTTACGAATTGATAAGAGGTAATTTGTATGCTATAAACTACGAATTTTCGAATTACAGATAGGGGAATTGCAAGATAAAAACTACGAATTTACGAATTGGCAGATAGTGAATTTGCGTGCTTTAAACTACGAATTTACGAATTCACAGATAGATGAATTGTAGGCTATAAACCACGAATTTACGAATTACAGATAGTGAATTGCGGGCTATAGCATAAGATATTACGCATTAAGAAGTAGACGGTTCGCGTATATAAGATGCGATTTTATGAGAAAAAAAATAGTTAGTTTGTGTGTTTCAAGCTATTAGTTCGAGTTCTAAACTCTACAATATTGAGAATTAAACCTTAACCTTTGAGGTTTAATTCTTTTTTCTTTTATATCCCCAACTCCCAGTATTCTGTATCCCGCCAGGCACATCCCCTCCTTTGGAGGGGCTTGGGGAGGCACCCCCTTCAGGCTTGGGAGACCGCATTTCGAGGTTTAGTGAGCACTCATATCCCACCGTTTCCTCTCACATCCCCTCCTTCGGAGGGGCTTGGGGAGGCTTCTTCTTTCCAGTGCTTGGGCTCCTACATCCCCTCTTCCTCAGCCATTTCGTCTTCCGTCTTAGGCTTTGCGGGTTGCACCTGGTCACTACCCGTGTCGAGTTCTACGGCATCCGTGATGTGCAAACGACCCTGATTATCAATCGTAACATCAATGGGGACATACTCATCACTGTTCGGATCGGGTGAACCAACACTTGCTCCAAAGAAGAGTTTGTTGCCCTCTGCACGGTCGAACATAAACCCTACGAGCGCTCCTTCACGCCCATATTGATTGTCAGTAAAGGCTCTGAAGTCAGCTTTTGTGAATGTTTTATCATAGAAAGACGAACCATCCTGGCGCAGAATCTGCAACTGTACCTTATTATCATAGTACTTCCTTCCGTCCTCATCAGTTGTTGTTTCAAGTGATTTATCAGCAAAACGGCGGATACGAATGGTGTAAACGCTGCCCATCCATTGCACCTTCTTCTCGTATTTGAAGTCGGACAGACTCTGCGGATTGCGTGGAGTCTTGGGCTTAGGGGCTATCTTTGTGATGATATCGTTTGTCTTACGCTCTTTTTTACATGCGCTGCAACACAGCAGGGCGACTCCCATGAGGAGGAAAGAAATAAGTTGTTTCGTCATAACTTGTCTAATATTCCACCTGCAAAAGTACGCATTTTATCCGAATTAAACAACAAGATGGCGCACAACTAACACTCCATGGCTGCCTTTTCACCGGCTATGTAGCCTGTGGTCCATGCTGCCTGGAGGTTGAAACCACCCGTTATGGCGTCTATGTCGAGTACTTCTCCGGCAAAGAAGAGACCTTTGCACACCTTACTTTCAAGTGTATTCTGATCGATATTGCTAAGACTCACACCGCCACAGGTGACAAATTCGTCACGAAAACTACCCTTTCCGCCAATCGTGTATTGGTCGTTGACAAGCGTTTCAACCAACTTGTTCATAGTCTTTTTCCCTATTTCGCTCCACGGTTTGGTCACATCAACCCCTATTTTATCAATGAGATAGAGCCAGAGACGGGCTGGTAAGCCGAAGGGATGCAGTGTTCCGACTTGCTTTCGTGGGTTTATCAGTGCGAGATCTGCCAACTCCTGCTCCACATCCTGCCTGCTTCTGTCGCCTGTCCAGCTGATAGCGAGGGGCGAACGGTAGTCGTTTTCGGCAAGAAAGCGGGCTGCATAGGACGATAACTTCAGTGTTGCCGGACCGCTTGTGCCCCAGTGTGTGATGAGCAAGGGTCCCATTGCCTTCATCTTCGTCCCTGGAATGGACGTCACAACGGGGTCAACGACGGTGCCCATGAGGCTACAAAACGCCTTATCCTTAATGGTAAACGTGAAGAGAGAGGGCACTGGCGACTCTATTTCGTGCCCCATGCGTGCCAGATAAACCAGTCCGCGGGCATGGGGAGAGCCTCCAGTAGCAATGATAACACGGTCGAAGTAACGTTTTTCTCCGCCCCCGAAGTGCAGTTCGAAGCTCCATCGGCGGTGTGATAGATGTCTTTCAGCTGACTTCTGCAGCTGATCTTCACCCCCAAAGAGGCTGCCTGACGTGTCAGACAGTTGATGATGGCAAGTGAATCCTGCGCTTTCGGGAAGACACACTCGTCCTCTTGCGTCACCAAAGGTACTCCTCGCTGTTCAAACCAACGGTAAGTATCCTTATAATCGAAGACGTTGAAGAGTCGCTTCATCAGTTTATCCCCACGTGGATAAGCTTGTTTGAGATCGGTGATAGCGGCAAAACTGTTCGTCACATTGCACCTTCCGCCACCCGTCACCTCGACCTTTGCCAGCACTTTTGATGCCCTTTCAAAGATCGTAACGTTTGCTTTTGTATTTGTTTTTCGGGCAGTAATGGCAGCCATGAAGCCTGCTGCACCACCGCCAATGATGGCTATGTCCATAGTAAAGAGTAGATTGTTGAGAAGAAGAATTAGTCTGGTGTATGCACTTTTTTACGCTTTCCGCTGAACTCATTGAAGTCTATTCGGATGATTTCAACGCGATGGAAGCTCTTATGAGCATACTTATCACCAATCTCTTTGAAGTCGGCTGACAGCTTATCAATGAGCAAATGCAATGCATGCATCTTCTCTTCGTCCGACAGATGGATTCGTGCTTCACCGAAGAAGATGGCACTTTCATACTCCGTTGTGAAGTTACGAGGCAACAGGTTCACGTTGCCAATGATGCAAAGTGACACCTTTGGATTCTTCTCAATGGCTTGTAGCTTGCGTCCCTCAGGTGCACAATGGATGTAAACGCTATGGTCTCCGTCCCAAACAAAGTTCACTGGGATACCGTAACCGGCGTCATCAGACACCATACTCAGTACTCCATACTCTCCATCACGTAACAATTCCAACGCCCGCTGCTCATCCATTAGACGGTCCTGACGGCGTACCCGGTCATTTACATACTTCATATTAGTCTATATTTACATGTAAAAAGAAAAAACCTTGACTGATTCCCATCACCCAAGGCTTAAATACTAAAACTAAATTAACCACTAAAAAAACTTGATGCAAAGGTACGAATAAAATCCGAAAAAGCAATAAGCGCACAACCAATTATGCACAAAACCGTATATTTTTAACACAATTTAATCAGTAAATGCGGTTTTATTTCAAATCAATGCACATATGATGCAATATGGTTAGATATGTGTGCAGAAAGAAAGGAAATACATCTTAATTGAAAAAAAACGACACAGAGGAAAGTTTAAAATTACATAAACATGTGCATTTCGCACTAAAAAAATATTATATTTTCGGTGTTTTATGCAAGACAGAGGGACAGATGGTATTAGACAGAATAACCTTTTGTTTTAGACAGAATGAACATAAAAACATACTTCAATGACAGATTCCTTAATGCTCTATCACGTGATGACGTGCTTCGGAGGGCATATACCTTATTATATAATGACCTTGGGAAACGCACGGGACAACCTATACATTGGGTGGAGAAGACAGAAAATATAAAAAGAAATGGTAGTGAGGAAAACAATACATGCTCTTTTGCATTGTAAAAGACGCCCTTTTGCAATGTAAAAGGGCATGTTTTGCAATGCGAAAGGGCACCTTTTACAACCCCATCTGTGACCTATTGACATCCCGAAGGTCACAAAGTCGGTTTTCGTCCCTTTCCCCTTGTATTGCCGTTGTGCGCCTCTTGTTATTTATAAAGATACTTCTTAGTACATAAGAGTTGATGTGCGGTGAGCTGAAAGCGCGTAATCTGAAGTATAATAAAAAATGGTATACAGTCCGACTGCATACCATTTTCTATTTTAAAGTGATGTAATTCTATCGTCTTACCAGATCTTTAACGTGTTCTGAAGGTTCTTATAATCCTGGTCGAGTACAGGTTTGTGGTTTGAATCTTCCTCACCTGATATCCAAACAGGGCGGATAGCCTTAGCCTGACCCTTAGCATTTGGAGAGATTTTCCATTCTGTTGGACCAAAGAGGAAGTCTCTTGACAAAGCCACTGTGTTGGCGGTTGAGGTCATATACTGTCCATATGCACCTGCTCTATACGTCATATCTCTATATCCCATTGTAGGAGATAAGTCCATACGTCTACCCGTAATAGGCAAGAACAAACCCTTGTTTGCACGTACAAGTGCCGTAACATTGGTGTACTTATAGAGCGAATTAACCCTTGTTGGGAAGGACTGTACTCTTATAGCACCAGCCGTTGTGAAGTATGCACCATATACAAATGTACCTTGTTCTGTTATACAGTAAGCTGGGATAGCATTGGCTTTGTTATACAAGTTAGTGATGTCTGCTTCGGTTGGCATACGATATTTCTGTTTTTTATCCGCTGTATAATAACGTACAATGTCACCAAACTCAGCACTACTTCTGTCTACTTCTTGATGTATACCAAACAGCTTAGGAGCATAGTATTTATCTACAGTAATATCCCTAGGAGTGTATGTACCCTTGTCTAGTTTGAGGGCATCAACAATGTCACCAAAGCGGAAAAGGTCTACATCATCAGTTGTTTGTGTAGGTGAACTCTCGAACTGTGATGACTGAAGTGTGCCATTTGCTGCTGGTTTACGGTTGCTTCCGAGCTTCACCGCACGGCGTGAAATCCACCATTGTGCTGGTGCTATACCCCAGTAACCACCGGTCTCTGGACCGTAATGGATGAAGTTTCCTGTTGCCCATTTGATGCCTTGTACCTCAACATAAGGCTGCGGTAACACCTCTGGCATACTCAAAAGGTCAGTGTGATATACCTTTCCTTCATCGAAAGTGATGCTTGCATACTCCTTCTTATAGCATTTATTACCCACGTAAACCATGATGAGTACATCGGTATAGGTGCCTGGAAGGAGCGAAATGTATGTATATTTCCCACCTGCAGACGATACCTTCTGACCCGTAGGAGGGGTAACAACGATGTTCATACTCTCATCAGCTGGGTTGTTCGTAACGAAGCTTCCCGTTGAGAGATTGAACACATCAGACCCCTTTACATTTGAGATGTAAACAGAATCGATGTTGGTTAGAATATTATTATTACTATCTGTGAAACGCAAACCCCACAAAGAGACGATACGTTTCATATCTCCAATACTCACATTCAGGTTCGAACGACGATGCTTTTTGGCTTAACCTTCTTGTATTGGTAGTCATATAACTTGCCGATTGTCTCTGCTGTACCGTCCTGACGGGTCAGGTTCAACGCAAGAAGGTTTGATATATGGTTGACCTCATCATGGTAAGGTTTACCGTCGTCCTTGCCCGTTTCCGTAACAGGTGCAATGCTTTTCCCCACTGCATCAGCTGGATAGAAGAAGCAAAGGTCGTCCGTTGCTTTCACTTTTGCATTGCCCTTGGCTGCTATCTGACCTGTAAACGTGCTACCTTTACCGCTCTTATCGGCTGCGATAGTCCAGTAAGAAGTACGTGTATTGCTTGTTCCGTCACTTGAAACGAAGGCAATCAGCTTGTCACCTGCAGCCCATGTAGAGTGCAATACCTTCTTATTTGTAGCGTCAACGCTAAGCACACGACTACCAGGTTGGTTGTCTTGAGCAGCGTCAACATCAGCTGTGACATTATAAACATTCGCATTTGCGTCGCCACCTGCCGCACTGTCAATATCGTCCGACTGGCAAGCTGTGAACGCCGTTGCCATCATTCCGGTGATGGCAAGGAGCAGAATCTTTGTCTTGTTCATCTGTTATAGGTTTTTCTTCATTGTTAATTTTCTCTTAATCTCTTATTCTTGCTCACCCCATGTCTGTACTTTGGCTGCATTAAAACCCGAGAATGGGTTCGTACCCTGGTTGTTGCCACCTGTTGGATCACCACCCTCTGTTGGGTCTGGGGTTGAAGCACTGATTGTCATCAATGAACTTTCTGCGGCAAGAAGAACCACAGTTGTGTTGGGTCTACGATAAGTTTTCTTCGTTGTCATAGAGCAATTATTTTTTAATTTCCGCTTTTAAAATCCTGAATCCTTAGTAAATATGTATATAGAATATACGTTTTCTGTGATAATTTAGCACTATTTATCAAAATAGCGGTGCAAAGGTACGAATAAAAATCGAATCTGAAATAATTTCAATCAATAATCTTCTTGACGCAAATCAAAAAGTGTTTTGAACCTAAAAAACACATGTTCGTCATGAATATGACGACCCCTGCAGATGTTAATCACTTAAGCCTAAGGAGGAAACACTCGCCATTGCCCTTGCAGAGGAGCGTGTCCTCACAGACGGTTTGCACCCTTCCCCATCACAAACCACGGACGGGAATCCACCGCCTTTTGCCCTCTCCGGGTGTTAACAGTAGATAACAGGATTTAATAAAATAATCTTACAATTCGCAAGGGCTTATTGATTACAAAACGAAGGATAATCATTAAAAATCGCCTTTGTAACCATCAAGGAATCAATAGGTTACAAAGAGGGTTGTAAAAGGTGCCCTTTTGCATTGCAAAACATGCCCTTTTACACATCAAAACATGCCCTTTTACATTGCAAAAGGGCATCTTTTACAACGCAAAAGGGCGTAGATGGGAAAGCAGGAAGGAAAGAAATTGACAAAAAACGGCCTCCCCAAGCCCCTCCGAAGGAGGGGATGTGAGAGGATACGGTGGGATATGGGTGGCTCACTAAGCCTCGAGTTACGGCCTCCCCAAGCCCCTCCAGGGGGAGGGGATGTGCCTGGCGGGATACGGAATGCTGTGAGTTGGGGAGATGGAAGGAGGAAGAATTGGACTTAAAGGGTGTTTGTTTATTCTTAATGGTCAAATGTTTATAGGTCAAAAATAGGCTTTCTCGCATGCAGACCGACTATCTGTTAATTCGTAAATTCGTAGTTTTTAGCTTACAGTTCATCTATCTGTTAATTCGTAAATTCGTGGTTTGGGGCACGCAATGCGTACGGTTGGGGAGGCGATTGTTTGTCAATTGAAACAAAAAATCACATAGATAAAAAGTAATTTAATCTTATTAACAATGGCGCAACTAGTGCTGTGGCACACAGATTTATGCATAAATGAATAAAAAAAGATTTAACATTAAATCGTGATAGTGTGCTTCTGAAACTCAAAAAGAGGGCGTAAAACGCTGTGAGAAAGGAATGTTCATGGTTTAAACGAATATGTTAAACAACATTAATAACACTGTGTTGGTACATATAATACGCAATTTTATTCATAATTTTGCAACCGAATAACTTGCTTCTTGACTAATAACACATTTACTTTTTTTATAAATAACATTTAAACGAAGATTAAAAAATGAAACCAAAAAGGACATTTTTAGGCTTGCACCATTGCAAGTTGTATGCCCTTACATTCTTGCTGGTCATGGGATGTATCAACTCCTTTGCACAAACTGGCAGTAAGGCTGTAAAAGTAACCATTAGTCCTAAATCAGGAAACATCATCTCGACGCGCTCAGAGAGTGCACTTGAGGCTGGTTCGGAAGGTGGGTATGGATCGCTTTTTATCCACAATCAAGCCCCACTTACGTACACAACAACCGACCAACCAGTGTTTTCTGCCGACGGATTGATGCGTAATCACACGGGAAACATTCGTTTCTACGACCACAACACCACCAGTATTGACGATGACAGAGTGGTACACATCACGGGTATCTTTAACTCTTTCGCTGCTCTGGCAGTGCCAAAAGGATACCGCATCACGAAGTACACCATCCGCATCAAGAACAATCTGAAAGGTAGCTATGGGCAGGCTGACTACGAAATCTTGAACAAATCCTTCCAATACTCCGATGGTTCACAGAAGCTAACATGGCGACAGACGTCGGATTGGTACTTCGGTGAGATTCCACAATCGGACGTTGCGACGGAGAATGCACGCAAAGGCAATTCCAATATGCACTGGATTGGTACGCCAATCAGAATCTATCACACTGGTGACGGTAAGACAAAGACCTACGAACTGACGCGTGGTAACGGTACAACGGATAACCTTGGCAACGTGATTTACTTCACTTTCATTGGTGATCACAGCACTTCCAACACGCTCGCAGGCTTTGAATACGAGTCATTCGAGGTTGATATCGCTCCGGATGTGGAGTTCCCAGTGTCTATTTCACCGTCAAACGTGTCGGAAGAGTTGACCAATCTCGTGGAGAATGGCTTCGAAACACGTAAGATTGATGTAGGAGAAATCAAACGAATAGAGAAGAATGGCAAGAAGTTCCTGGCTTATATGCCAAGCAATATCAAGCAGATGGAAGCCACGGTGAAGCTCTTTCACGAGTCAGCCGTTGAGAACGGAACATGGAAAAAGACGACAGGAAGCAATCAATACATCTCTGCTTTACAGTCGGGAAGCACCAACTGGAATGCTTTGAAGAGCGGTGTTTACTACATAGAAGCACCTACAAAGATTGTGAATACATACGCTGACGGGACAACAAACACCGTCCCTGTGGGCTATCGTATCACTGGTGCAACCTTTAAATATACGTATGGTACGAGTCAATCTGGTGGTCAACGGGGCTTCAGAATCAAGAAAAAAGGGGTGAATGCATACCTTAACAGGTACCTGCAATGGACCTCTTTAGCCTCCAGTTGGGAGCAAGATGCCTTGGGACGTATCTACATGCAGGGTACAGGTGGGACGAAAACCTATCTCACAGTAGGGTCACGCACAGCGTCAAACGACTACTCCATCACGACGACAACAAACATTTCAGCTGCCAGTATGAACTGGTTCTTCGATACAGAAGGTAGACTTTACAACCTCAACTATGGTTCAAGATACTATCTAACGTATGTTCCTGGAACAGCTTATCCCGCTGCACAGACCGTACTTTCCTATTATTCACGTGGTGAATACCCCAAACGAGAGGCTGCAGGGTCGTCTTTCACACCGCAGAACTTCACCTTGAAGATATACGATAAGACCGGAACGACGGTTGAAAGGACTGAAAACGTGTCGGCAACCAACAGCAATGGCACTGTCAGCATTGATGGTTTGAACAACGATGCAGTGAAGTTTGCAATTGAAAACACCACCGGTATGGCGTTAGTGAACGTAGATGTGAAGATGGAACCATTGAATCCGTATGTCAGTACGGCTGATATCGTGTGCACAGGAGCGCAAGGTGAGGAGATGACACGTACGTTTACGAATGCAACAGACTTCAAAATGGGTGGCGATCTCTTTGTTTATAAAGTGCCACTGGGCTTCTCAACGCCTTCACAAGGTACTTTCTCCTTCCGCAATCTGAAGTCACTCTTTGCCGATGAGACCTACCTTAACTGTGATCCTCGTGATGGAAAGGTGCGTTATAGCTTTGTAGGTTCGAAGTATACACCCGTCAATGGCAACGATCTTTACGGTAGTGGATATGACCCGAACCACTCTTATCTCGACAAAATAGACGTGAATGTGGCTGGTAATAAGGCTTTCTTGTTCAATAATTCGGCGGAGCTCGACCGTAACAGGAACACCCTTTCGACGCTTTACCTTACTGAAACGCCGTTCAGTGCAGCTGCTTATACAGCACAAGGGGGTAACTTCAACGCTGCAAACGCTGTGGTACAGATAGGCGAAACGAAGACTCTTTACCTCTTCACAAAGGACGAAACGCGATACAACATTGCTCCAACGAAGAAGGAACAGCACGATGCTTATGCCTATTACACCACGAATATCGAGCTGACAACGGGCAATTACACACCGAAAGTGGAGTGGACGAAGATCTATGACAAGACCAATTACTACAAGACGGCTGCTGATCAGGACAACGAAGAGGCAATGTATGGGGCGAAGATCACAACCACTGATGCCGGATTTGACACAGAAGGCAACGCTTCCTATGGCTATCTGACACTCTCACAGATAAAAGATGCCATGACAACGGCACTCGGTGGAACCAATGCTCCAGCGTCATTCGACCAGATATTGTACGTTGACAACTCCGAACTCTTCAGTGTTGTGGGTAGCACGAATGATGCTTCAACGGGCATAATGAGCATGAACACGTTCCGTAATCCACTGGCTAAGAACGCTATCATATACCTCCCTTACCGTTCAGCAGCACAGGCAACGACACACAATGTGGCTGTTATGAAGGAAGGAAGTACAACGGATTTCACCTCACCTGTCGACTTCCAGCTCATTGATAAGAATCCTTTCTTTGCGCCATTCAGCATCCAGCTCACTGCAGATAAGTATGCTACATACGCACGACAGGTGACTTATCAGGGTTATGGTACCGATACTTATGCATCTATTGTACTACCTTTCGCACTGACAGTGGATGCCAATGGCGAGCATAAAGACGACCTCGGCGGCTTCTATGAGTTCACCGTTGGAAAGATGAAAGACAACGGACTGACTTACACCAGTACGCCATCCATGCAGGGAACGGACTATCATGCCACGGCACAGTTCAGTAAACTAACGGCTGATGCAGCTGCAAACACGGATTACATGGTGCGCCTTCCTCGTACAAATGCCACTCCGCAGGTGCTCTTCACAGTACGTCAGAAGGGAGCTTTCATTGAGAAAACAAACTCGAAAAACCAGCTCATAGCGGGCGAAACGGTACAGAACACACTCGACGGGGCGGCAGCAAACCTCACAAGTTACCACACTTATTCGGGTGTAAGGATGAACAAAGCAACGAATCAGGACGTGTTCTACTTCTCATATAATAAGTTTGTTGCCCTTCGAAACCTGCGCAAAGACGTGCTCTATCAGTGGCCTTTCCGTGCCGTTTATAAGTTTAACGGGTCGCCAGCAGCGGCAGCTAAGGCGTTCACAGCAATGGAAATAGCCTTCGATGACACCACAGATGACAAGACACCAACGGGTATTGACGAACTGAACAACGATGTGACGCTGGCTGTTACCACAACTGATAACACCATCATCACCAAGAGTAAGAAGGATACGGAGGTGAGAATACACAGTCTGACGGGACAGATGGTGGCAAGAACCACAGTGAAAGCTGGTGAGACACGTGCCTTCCACGTGCCGACAGGCATATACATCGTAAATGGAAAGAAGATAACCGTAAAATAAAAAGATAGCAATGAAGAAAATATATATACAGCCTTTGGCTACCATTCATCATGTAAATATAGAATCAATCATGATTGAAGCGTCCGACCAGGGTGACCATGCGGAAAGTAAACCCAACCCATTTGAGGAAGATCAGGTAAGTGATTGGGATGAATGGGAGCGTGAAGAGTAAGGGAAGAGGCGGCCTCCCCAAGCCCCTCCGAAGGAGGGGATGTGAGAGGATACGGTGGGATATGGAGGCTCACTAAGCCTCGAGAGTGACCTCATCAAGCCCCTTTAGAAGGAGAGGATGTACTGAAAAAGGGTGGGGTTGTTAGTCTATTAACAGCCTCACTAAGCCCTTCCAGAGGAGGGGATGTGCCTGACGGGGTACGTATTCCCGATGAAAAGTCAGAATAGTTGGAGGAGTTAGAGTTCTAAATGGCATAAAAACCGTTACGTCAAAAGCGTTGTTGGAAATCCGAAAGGGTTTCCCACGAATGGTTTTTAATGACTATAAGTACTTTAACTCCTCTAAATATTAAAGCGCAATTCGCTTGACTTTTAAATCCTAAAATCCATTGTTAAGAGTTCAAATCAATATCTTAAAACACACAAATCATCTACTTGTTAACTCGTGATCTTTTATGCTATTGCCCGCAATTCATCTACTTCTCAATTCGTAAATTCGCAGTTTATAGCATGCAATTCATTATCTATGAATTCGTAAATTCGTAGTTATCGCTTGCAATTCACCTATTTGTTAATTCGTAAATTCTTGTTCTATAGCATACAACTAACCTATCTCTCAATTTGTAAATTCGTAGTTTAGAGCATGTAACTTGTCTATTTTTCTTCTTCAGAACCAGCCCCCAAAAACGCTCAAACACCGTTTTATGTCCTCTCAAATACAATGGGGAATCTCGCTAATTGTCCTCCCTCTCCTTTCGGAGAGGGTCGGGGAGAGGCTGCTTCGGGTGTGTTTCAGACTGTATGAAATACCCTTACAAATTACACATCACTATTGTTCGCAAATCAACTCATTATCGTTAAAAATCGCCTTTGTAACCTTTGGATTATCAGTTAGTTACAAACAGGCTTGTAAAAGGTGCCCTTTTGCATTGCAAAACATGCCCTTTTACACATCAAAAGATGCCCTTTTACATTGCAAAAGGGCATCTTTTAGAACGCAAAAGGGCGTAGATGGGAAAAGGAAAGGGAAAGAAATTTACAAAAATAACCCCCGAAACGCGGCCTCCCCAAGCCCCTCCAGGGGGAGGGGATGTGCCTGACGGGATACAAAATGCTGGGGGTTGGGGAGATGGAAGGAGGAAGATTTAAAGCTAAAAGTTCATGGGTTAATTCTCAAAGGTCAAATGTTTAGAGGTCAAAAATATGCTTTACCACACACAGACCGCCTATCTCTTAATTCGTAAATTCGTGGTTTATAGCAGGCAAATAACCTATCTGTAATTCGTAAATTCGTGGTTTTTATTTTGCAATTCACCTAACTGTAATTCGTAAATTCGTAGTTTTTAGCTTGCAATTCATTATCTATGAATTCGTAAATTCGTGGTTTGAAGCATGCAAATAACTATCTCTCAATTCGTAAATTCGTAGTTTATAGCAGTCAACTCGTTTACTTTTTAACCTCAGAACCAGCCCCCCAAAACTCTCAAACGCCGTGTTATGCACTCTCAAGTACACCGGGGTATCTCGCTAATTGTTCTCCCTCTCCCTTCGGAGAGGGCCGGGGAGAGGCTGTTTCTTATCTAAAATAAAAAACCCCTAAGGGCCTGGGAGCGGCTCTTAGGGGTTGTTTCATTACCCGAAAAGACTGTCTGTTCCGACAGAAAAGAGAGTCTGTCACAGTCCTGAGGGGCGGAGAGACAAAGTCGTTATATGCCTCTCCTTGTTTTAATCACTTAAAAAGGATCACATTATTTATTGAAAAATTTCATATCAAGCACCTTCACATAGGTGTGAATCTTGACGTTCTTGTTGTTGCTTTCCAGCACGAATATTGGGTCATCGCCCTTGTATTTCGTGTAGAGAGTACCCAGTGTATGGGTAAAGGTAGTACGTCCGAAGTTGTAATTGTAAATACTTCTTGTTGAATGTAGGTCGCTAACAAATGTCATCTTCTGGTGGTCAACAAAGTCTTCAAGGCTCTCGTTAGGGTCTTTATCGAACTCAACGGTAACGATTCCACCAAAGCCTATTGGGTGCATGGTCTCCTTTTTCTCACGATAACTGAAGTAGAACGGGTTAGCTTGACTGATCTTTACCAGCTCATTGTCCTGTCCGTTGAGAGAAAGACTGATGCTTCCCCACAGTCCAGCCTCACGGTCAAGGTTAGGGAATGGACCTGTGTTTGTACCAGAGAAGCCAAGAACCTGCAGCTGCATGCGTACTTTCTTGAACTCAGGAACGAAGTCGCGCTGTGTAACAGTGAACTCATTGCTTGTTACAACACGTGCCTGTGAGTTGTCAACTGCGTAACGTAGTGAGAAACTGATAGGAGACATCTGTTCCATTGGTATGTCTGCGTTGAGGAAACGTTGGAAAGAATCGATGTCACCCTTGAGCACTTCCTTCTGAATTGTCTGTCCTCCACCGAGTACAGTGATGCGGATATCACAGTTAGCAAGTACCTTGCGATAGTGAAGAGACTGGTCGGCTGATACGCTTACGTCGACACCTTTGATCTGATTCATCGCAAAATTGATAGCTTCATCCACAACTTTCTCGTCCTCATCTGACTCTACTGAGAGGTAGATGATACGTCCATAGTTGATGTTAGAGATGTAAACTGGCTGGTAACCGTCCAGCGCTTCTTTGTCGATTGACTCAAAGATGTTACCTTTCTTAGGTGCATCTGTTGACACGGAGAAGTACTTCTGGATCAGACGAGCAAGGATATGGTTCTTCTTTTTGTTAAAGTTGAACCCGAAGTTCAGCGATCCATTGGCAACAGGAGAGTTCACTGCGACACCCAGTTTGGTGGCAAGTTCCTCCTGAGAGTTGATCTTTTCAACGCTCTCAATGGTCGTAATAGGTGACTCTTTCCACTGCATGTTCGCCCACTTGTTCCATACTTCTTGGTATTCACTCTTACGAATGTTGTGAACAGTAGCCGATGTTTCCCTTGCTTCTTGTGGGTTTGCAGGGCTCAAATTGATTGAGAAAGTCACGTCACCTGTCTCGTGTGAAGTGATGATAGCATAGGTACCGTTTGCGATAGTACCACCTTTGAGCACACAACCAGGGTAGATAATGTCGCTTGTTGGGTCGAAAAGGAAGCTTTCATCGAACGCTTGCGTCATCTTATACCTACGTGTTGTCTTTACCCAACTACCTGGAATGCCGTTCAGTACGCCCTTTTCTTCAGTCTTCGAAGTACCTTCGTCAACTGGAACTGTCGTACCATCATCGGACGGAACAGGGTCCGATGCGCGTGACATCATTGGCGCTAATGGTAGCGTCCGCAGATAGTTTTGAATCTCTCGGGTGTTGTCAAGTACCCTTTCTCCTGTGTCTTCCTTGGTTCCAGTGAGTTGTCCGTCCTGCGAACATGAACCGAATGTGACGGCAAACAGTGCCAATGAGACTGGCAAGACCGCCTTTAAAAGATTCTTTTTCATTCTTGTGTAATTTTAGGTTATCATAAAAAGTAAATAAAACTATATTAAATCCTTGGCCACCACAGTTACTTTTAACGACTGTCTGCTCTGCGTTGAAACTATTAATGTTCACATGATATCATTACAGAGAGACTATCTCGTCACTGCGATTGTGCAAATTTATATAATTATCCTTTACCTTCCACGTCTTAGAGGCTTGTTTTCCAGTTTTTTACGTTACGTTAATCAAACTTCATTTAAAAGGCCTTTTTGCTTATATAATGTTAAAAAAGTATGCGTATCGTCTGCGATAGTTGGAAAATTTTTGTACCTTTGCACCAGATGTGAGAATTATTAACTTATTAACCCGGCAACTATGTGAATAGGAACCGGCGGTTTATGCACAAGACACAAGAAAGATTTGTATTATGGTATACGACCAACTAAAGCTTCAAAACCAGCTTTGTTTTAGACTTTACACGGCGAGTCGCCTTGTAACACAGACTTATTTCCCGATTCTTGAGAACATCGGGATCACTTATCCACAGTATCTTGTCCTCATGGCGCTATGGGAAGAGGACGGAATGAAGGTGATGGAACTGGCTCACAAACTGTTCCTTGACTCGAATACCGTCACCCCTCTCGTGCAGCGTATGGACAAACTCGGGATCGTAAAACGCGAGAAAGGAAAGGTTGATGGCCGTGAAACGTATGTCCACCTTACTGAAAAGGGCAAGGAACTGCAGGAGAAAGCGAAGGATGTTCCATCTTGTATGCTCGAAAGAATACTTACTGAAGCCATGCAGATGGAGGATATTAAGGCTCTTTCAACGCAACTTGACAACCTCATTGATAATCTTTCTGAACAGAGAGAGCAGGTGAAGCAGGCTGCGAAAGAGGAAAGAAAGGTGAGGAGATAACAACAGCACAGACGCTTAACGACTAAGCATCTTCAGCCTATAGTGGGCGGATTGAAAAGCCATTGAATGTAGATAAGTGTAAAACTATTTCCCATTTGTTTTTCAATCTACGCCCTTTTGCTTTCTAAAAGGTGCCCTTTTGCAATGTAAAAGATGCCCTTTTGAGGTGTAAAAGACGCCCTTTTGCATTGCAAAAGGGCGTCTTTTACTTTGCTGTTTGTAACTCATTGATTCTCTTTTTGTTACGAATGGCGTTTTAAACGGTTTTTCCTTTAATGGCAGCGAATCGTGGTTTGTTTTCTGTAAGGATATTTCTTAGCCTGCACAGGTTCGGCTTTTGTAGGCTGAAACTAGGATGCCTAGGATAACTAGGATGGTCACTAGGGCGTTGAAACTAGGGTGCCTAGGATGGCTAGGATGGTCACTAGGGCGTTGAAACTAGGGCGCCTAGGATAGCTAGGATGCCCATTAGGGTGCTGGAACTAGGCTCCTAGGATGGCTAGGACGCCTACTAGTACACTGAAAGATACATATTATCCCAAAAAACCTTAAAAAAAGTGCAGTCAAACGGCAGTCGTTCATTCTTTTTTCTTAATTTTGTAACATACCTTATTATGTGTATTGCTCCCTGCAGCAGGGACAATCGTTGTACAGACCGTGATACATAACAAACAAAAAAGAAATATGAAGAAGATTCTACTGCTTATCATGACACTCATCGTCAGCATGACAACCTTCGCACAAAGCGACATAGTATCGGTTGCTGACGCAATAAAGATTTTCCAAACCAAGACCCTCTACACCGGACAACAGGTGCTGGAGAAACAAGGTTATATATATAAAGGTATATCAACAGACAGCTATGGCAAGGATCATAACTGGGTTAAGAACATGAATCTGACGAAGGATTTCGTGCCAACTGCCTTCGCTAAGGGCAATTCCAGTATGGTTCAACTTGATAATAGTGGGAAGACAGTCTATGTTTATGTCTTTAATCGCACAGCCTTTGCCGGTCTTCAGGCACAGGTAAGGGCTATGGGATATGACATGGGAAAGGCTGCCAAGTCATCAAAAGGTACGCTCATCTGCACCAAAGACAACCAGCCTACCATCACTTTCATGACCCTTCAGATGCCATTACCTTTCTGTATGCAGATCACTGAATAAGAATAATGAAGCAAAAACCAACCTATAAGAAACCCGTTGCAGCGTGTGCCATCATCCTTTTTGTTGGTGCAATAACCCTTGCTGTGCTCATGGAGACGCGCCAGATGGCACCTCCTCGGAAGTATGAAGTGGACATGTCGGGTGAGGTTATTGGTATCGACCATGGTCCGAAGACGCCTGTTCTGACGAAAGAAGAGGTGAAAGACGAAGAAGTAAAGGAGGAACGTAAGTCGGAATCTACCGGGGAAAAGAAGCCGAAAGAGGAGGATCAATCTTCTGAAACGGATGAACCGATCATCGTGCCGACTGTTCCTGGCGACCGTCCCGACGCTACTCCGTCTGTCAAAGTGCCGAAACCCGAAATCAAAAAACCTACGGTTGAGTCGATAGAAAACTAAAAAAGAGAGCCTCTGATGGGCTCTCTTTCTTTTTTATACCTTCTCTTTTTCCTTTTATTCTCAGCCTTTTCCCTCGTTTATTCCTCTATTTTCTGCACGTCTTCGGGCAGTGAATCCTTTATGCAGGCAGCCAGTTTGTTGAGCAGGGTGTGGCGGATGAAGTTCTTGGACGTGGCAAAGACGATGTCACGTGTGGGCACTGGATGGGCAAAAGGACGCACCAACGCATGCTGCTCCGTGGACAGTTGGGATACAGCAAGCTGTGGAATGAACGTCACACCCTTGCCATGTTCAACGATACGCATAAATGTTTCGATGCTTCCAAGGTTATAACTTCGCTTGCTGCGGGCAGCCGATTTAAGTTGACAAAACTTCACTAACTGGTCGCGAAAGCAGTGTCCTTCATCCAAAAGCCATAGAAATTCGCCCGAGAGATCAGCCGGTTTGATGTATTCTTTCTTATAGAGTGGGTCGTTTTCTGCCACATATCCCATGAATTGTTCACGGTAAAGTGGGGTGATATTCAGCTCCTCTAACCCTTCTACCTGTGCCAGGATGCCAGCGTCAATGCCCCCACTTCGCAGTGCTTTGAGCATCCCTTCCGTCTTCATCTCCGTGATACGAATATCCATTTCGGGGTGTTCGTTCATCAATTGTGGGAAGAATCGCGGGATGAGATACGGTGCTATGGTTGGCAGAACACCCACATTGAAGGTCCCCGTGAGCGACTGTCGTTCCTCTTCAACCGTCTGTTTGAGCTTCTTTGCCCTGTTGATTACCTTCCAAGCTTCCTCTATCACCGTCATACCAGCAGGTGTTGGGCGAATCGGTTGGCGCTTCCTGTCGAAGATCTTCACGCCCAGTTCGTCCTCCAACTTCTGTATCATAGAGCTGAGAGTGGGCTGTGTTACGTCGCAATAGTCGGCTGCCTTGGCAAAATGTTTCAGTCGATAGACTGCCATTACATATTCTAATTGTTGTAGTGTCATCGTCTTTTGGGATAAATAGGTCCTTACAAAGATAAATAAAAACATTCGAATGACCATGAAAAGTCCAGGATTTATAAGGCTTAGGACCACCTTGATAGATTTTTTCTATTGGCTAATAGATTTTATCTGTTGGTGAGAAAAGATATAGATAGTACCTTTGCATCATCAAATAAATAATTCATCAACAATTAAAAAACAGAATATAATGGAACCAATCATTAATGCACACGCACCAGAGTTTACTGTTCAGGCCTTTCAGAATGGCGAGTTCAGAACCGTATCAAACAAAGATATCGAGGGCAAATGGGCTCTTTTCTTCTTCTATCCAGCTGACTTCACCTTCGTTTGTCCTACAGAATTGGAAGATCTTGCAGACAAATACGAGCAGTTAAAGGGCATGGGTGTAGAGGTTTTCTCAGTTAGTACCGACACACATTTCGTACATAAGGCATGGCATGACGCATCTGATACAATCAAAAAGATTAAGTATACGATGCTTGCTGACCCTACTGGCGTATTGAGTAGAGGCTTCGGAGTGTACAAAGAGGACGAAGGTGTGGCTTATCGTGGTACCTTCCTCGTTAACCCAGAGGGCTTGATTAAGATTGCAGAGGTGCAGGATAACAGCATCGGACGTAATGCTGACGAGCTCGTTCGTAAGATAGAAGCAGCGCAGTTTGTGGCTACTCACGACGGCGAGGTTTGTCCTGCGAAGTGGAAGCAGGGTGGTGCAACCCTCAAACCAAGCATCGATCTCGTTGGAAAGATCTAAGCATTTTGACTAAACTAACGTAATATAAAAACATTATTAGTAAGGGTGGAGGGAAGAATCACACGTGGTTCAACTCTCCACTCATCATAAATAAGCAAGCCTATGTTGGATTCAAACATCTTAAACCAGGTGAGGGAAGTCTTCAGTTCGCTCACCTCTGATATAACACTCAGCGTTATTCGTAACAGTGCCGACGCACAATCAAAGGAGTTTACAGCCTTCATTGATGACATAGCATCCACCTCTGATAAGATAAACGCTACCTATGCCGAGGGCGATCACTTCTCTTTCAGCATCTTACATGACGGAAAACAGACGGGAATCAGCTTCCGTGGCATACCGAACGGACATGAGTTTACGTCACTTCTCTTGGCTGTTCTCAATGCTGATGGGAAGGGAAAGAACCTCCCTGACAGTGCTATTACGGCACGGATAAAGGCATTGAGAGGCAAGGAGATACGTCTACAGACTTACGTTTCACTGACCTGTACGAACTGTCCTGACGTGGTTCAGGCACTGAACGTCATGGCTTTGGCTAATCCGAACATCACACATGAGATGATTGATGGCGGACTTTGGCAGGATGAAGTGACGCGATTGAACATACAGGGTGTACCTTCTGTCTTCCTGAATGGTGAACCTTTCCACACGGGAAGGGGCGATCTGGGTATGCTTCTTGGGAAATTAGAGGACAAACTCGGTACGGATCACGATGCTGAAGCAGGTGGTGTAGAACATAATTATGATGTTGTTGTACTCGGAGGTGGACCTGCTGGTGCATCAGCAGCTATCTATTCGGCACGCAAAGGACTGCGTGTGGCAGTCGTTGCAGAGCGCATTGGCGGACAGGTCAACGACACAACGGAGATTGCAAACGTCACTTCTGTGCCGAAAACAACGGGTACGAAGCTGGCTGCCGACCTCAGAACGCATCTCAATGACTATCCTATCGACATCTTCGACAACCGTAAAGTGATGGCTGTCAACCTGCAGGAAGCAGTGAAAAGGGTGTCAGTAAGGGGCGGAGAAACCTTCCTTGCACCAGCAGTCATCGTGGCAACGGGTGCTAACTGGCGACGTTTAGGACTGCCAGACGAGGAGAAATACATCGGACATGGTGAACATTTCTGTCCGCATTGTGACGGTCCTTTCTATAAAGACAAGGACATTGCGGTCATCGGAGGTGGTAATTCGGGTATCGAAGCTGCCATCGATCTGGCTGGAATATGCGACATGTGACGGTGCTGGAGTTTGCCGATTCGCTGCGTGCTGACGATGTCCTGCAGCAGAAAATGGCAAGTTTGCCGAATGTGGAGCTCTTCACTTCAACACAGACAACGGCACTTCTCGGTGACGGAACACGCCTGACGGGTATCCGAGTAAAGGACCGTAAGACCGAGGAGGAGCGTGACATAACGCTCGATGGTATCTTTGTTCAGATTGGGTTGATGCCGAACAGTGATGTTGTCAACGGTCAGGTGGAACTCTCACCACGCAAGGAAATCATCATTGATGCCACCAATCGCACCAACGTCAGTGGTGTTTATGCAGCTGGAGACGTGACAACGGTCCCTTATAAGCAGATTACCATCGCCATGGGCGAGGGTGCGAAAGCGGCTCTTTCAGCATTTGATGACAGGGTAAGGGGCGTTATTCAATAAGGAAGGGAGAACCTTTTTCATAGTACAAACAAGGGGTAGACGAATGTGTCTACCCCTCTTTTTATGTCCGTCAGTGATCAAACGGAAGTTATGAAATAACCTTACAGAATATGAAGCGCCCTTGTTGCCGAAATGAAGGATAATCGCCAAAAACCGACTTTGTAACCTTTAGGTTATCAAGCAGTTACAAAGAGGCTTGTAAAAGACGCCCTTTTGCATTGTAAAAGACGCCCTTTTACAACGCAATAGGTGCCCTTTTACAATGCAAAAGGGCACCTTTCACGATGCAAAAGGGCATCAATTAAATCCTGAACGCGAATTTTTCTTACAGTGAGCTATTACTTTTTCTTGGCGATAGCCTCCTTAATCATTATGATAACGGTCTTCTCGCCCAGTCCAGAACGCTCCCCAGCATCATGAATAGTAGCCTTCTTCAACATGATTTTTCCCAATGGTGTCTTCAGCATCTTAAAGGGTAGATAGCGTGAAGCCAGCTCATCTTTCACGTGAGGATAAGCCTCGAAGACATCGGCAAGGCGTGTCTCGGGGGTTATTTCTATGTCTTTTATTACTGTTTTCGGTGTTTCTTCTTCCTTTTCAGGCGCCTGTTCAGCTGTCTCTGCAGGCTTTTCTTCGTCCTTTCCAGCCCATGTGAGCAGTGTCTGTGAGCCTTCCAACGCACGGATATGCGTACAATCCTGCATCATTTCCAGTACACCACGGAACCTTCCTTGGGCATCTCGCACGGCAAAATAGATGATATAGATGAACATTCCTGGCTTGTTGATCCAGAATTCAGCCTTACTCTGTTCGCCACTACGGAACTTCTCAACGATCTCTTTTACGATGTGTACACTCTTACGGGGGTGACAATTCTCCACTTTTCTGCCGATAACGTTCTTTGAACGAGGGAAGACACGATGGTCAGTATCGGAATAGAACTTCACCAACTCATTCTCATCAACGAACGAAATGTCGACAGGCAGGTGCTGATAGATGAGGTTTATCTGCTCCAATGTGAGCTTTCCCGTTGTCACATCCAGCTCCTGTTGTGGTCCGGCAGCGTATCCGTACTTGCTGAGAAGTGCCTGAAGGTCAGCTGCAAAACCGTCTGTTGAGGCTGCAGGTGCCGTTGTTGTGGTTGTTGGTTTAGCCACATCAATGAATGCAAAACCAATCTCTTGGTCGCCATGTTTCATGTCTTCGAACTCAGCCGGTGTGATCAGCGCCAGCGAAGTGGGGTAGAGGATGGTCTCTTCCTTCTCCATCAGGTCGCGCGTATGTGCTATAATCTCCTGCTGTGCAGCGATGAACTCATCGTCTTTGTCGTCCAGCAGTAGCTGATAAGCAGCCTTTATCTCGTCCCGAATGAGGTCATCAAAGTTCCACATCGTCGTCGTTGGACGGTCGAAACCCTTCTTTTCGAGCAGCGGATAGAGCTGATTCTGCTTGCGTTGATAGTGTATTGGATACTCACGCAGCTTGTCATAAAGCTCCAACCACTGGTTCTTGATGAGCGGATATTGCACCAGATCCTCCACAGAGAGGAGCAGTTTGCGCATCTCATCATTCTCTTTATAATAATGTGCGATAGGATGATCGGCAGGAAGTTCAGGTCTACTGTTGTCCATAAAACCGTCCATGAGGTCGATGACCTTGCGCATATCCACACGTATACACTCGTCTTCCGACTCTGGTTTGAGGGTCTGTTCCACGTAAGCAAGGTGATACGGACGCACCGTTCCCACCTTTTCACGCATCAGTTTATGCGCCTCTTCAAGTGAAATCTGTCCTGATTCGTATTGATTTTCAATCTCTAAAAGGCGTTGCATCTTCTCCATATCAATCTTGGGAAGATGGTCTTTCATTTTATTTGTCATAGTCTTTTCGTCACTGATTATAATTCTTTCTGGTGCAAAGATACGAAGGATAATGCAGGTGAAAGATAACAAATGTTACCTGATAATGTTAAAAACGAATAGCAATTAGTTAAAAGATGTTTTCCGCTCGTTAGCTTTTTGTAACATGACACTCCCTTTTATCCATAAAATATGCTTACCTTTGTGGCAATAAAAAGAAGTAAAATAATGATTCATTCGCTCCGAGCAAGGCTCCAGAAGCTCTCCTTCCGAACGGGAGTTATCATCCTTTTGTGTTGTATTCCTTTCTATATCCTGTCGTTTGCACAGATGCTTTTACCCCTGTCAGTGGGCACAAAGGGGGTGTTATGGGCTGTGTTCTTCGGTTTGGCAAAGGCTGTCCAGTACACGGGAGTAGCCGTTTTGGGGGTGGAAGGATACCGACGAGTGAAGGATTACATAAGAGGTAAAAAGACAAAAACAGGGAAAATGGACGGAATAAAACTGGTGATTTTCGACTTTGATGGGACCCTTGGCGACTCACAACGGCTCATCACTGACACGATGTTGGCTACTATTGAACGGCTGAAGCTGCCCCGTCGGTCGCGGGAAGAGTGTGCCCGAACCATCGGACTGCCGCTTGCAGAGTGTTTCTCAAGCATCATCCCCATGACAGAAGAGCAGGCTGAGGAGTGCGCAGAGGTGTATAGTGAGATCTTCAACGTGAAGAATGTGCCCGGTGCAGTGCCTCCTTTCCCTGGCGTTTCGGAGACGATTAAGGCGCTGACAGCCAAGAAAATCCATGTCTCCATAGCCAGTAACAGGAGCCATCATTCGTTGCATACGCTGGTAAAGGATATGAAACTCAGCGAACACATCACCTTTCTTGTTGGTGCAGACGATGTTGTGCGGCGCAAACCAGATACTGAACCCATTGAGAAGACCCTCGATCACTTCCATGTAGCACCTCATGAGACGCTCGTTGTGGGTGATACGGAGTTCGATATCATCATGGGTCGTCGTGCAGGAACCCACACTTGCGGTGTCAGTTATGGTAACGGGACGCGTGAAGAGCTTGAGAAAGCAGGTGCTGAGCGCATCATTGACTCGTTGAAAGAGTTGGTGTAGAGTAGCTCCCCAAGCCCCTCCGAAAGGAGGGGATGTGCTGATGACAGTGGGATTATTAGTCTATGTAGGTGTTTATTAAGCCTTAAGGGGATGCCTCCTCACGTCCTTCTGAAGGAGGGGATATGTCTGGCGGGATACGCAATGCAGCGTGTTGGAAATATGAAAGGATGAAAAATTACCCTCCACCGCTAATGTTTTAATTCCCCAAACCCTAAAGTTTGGAATTCCAACTAATACCTTAAAGCACAGAGTCCATCTACTTGTTAACTCGTCAACATACCACGTGAAGCACTTAATACCAATGGCTAATCTGCTAATTGTGCTCCTTTTACTATTTGATCTCTTTTCATTCCTATAATAAAGGTGTTAGGTTTTATCCTTTAACTCTCCTGCCTTATCTACCTATCATTGGTCTTTAACCTTTTAATTGTTAAAATCCGTTATTTCCTTTCACTATCTTTGGTTAATTAAGATGAAATGCTTAATTTTGCACTCGCAATTCAGTAATAGAGCGATTTATCTACGAATTGTTTTGGTTATTTAATATCGCGGGTTGGAGCAGTTGGTAGCTCGCCAGGCTCATAACCTGGAGGTCGCATGTTCGAGTCCTGCACCCGCAACTTATTTCGCAGGAGTTCTTGTTTCACAAGAGCTCCTTTTTTTTGTTTAATAGCATTCCTCCGCACTGCTATCTCTGCTCTAATCAGCATGTTATCCTTATGCTTCTCCTCTGTCAGTGGGTATGAAACGGTGGGTTTTTCTTGTGTTTTTCATCGCTCAACAGATGTAAAACGGTGGATTTTTCCTGTCTTTTTATTCAGAAAGGGTGATGTTTTCGTACTCGAAGGAGGGGGAGTGGGGGGCGGTTGGTAGGTGATGGCGGGTGGAGGGGTTTAGATATTTTTGTTGTTTTGACGGCTCTTTTTCTTTAAAAGTTGTATCTTTGCACGATAGTGAAGGGGGAAAGCCCCTTTGAAAGTAAAGCAAAAGAATTATCAACAATACCTGATAGTATGAAAAGAATATCTACTCTTTGTGCTGCATTGCTGATGGCAGCGTCATCGTTTGCCATTCCTGCACTACCAATATGGCGACTCGTGAGACAGGCTGACGGTACTTTCCTGAAGGTGAAAGCCGTTGGTGACGAACATTTTAACTACTGTGTGACGCAGGATGGTATACCCGTCGTTCCGCGTGGGGGCAGTTATTACTATGCACAGGCTAAGGAGGGCAGACTCGTGGCATCGACAGTGCTGGCGCATGAGGAGGGTCTTCGACAGGGCAATGAGGCGCAGACGGCTGTTGACATGGCTACTGTCAGAGGACTGGAAGCTAAGGCGCTGACGCGCTCAACACCCTTCGGACAACCGCGAACGGAGCCGTGGGCAGGGAAGAAAAAGGGCTTGGTGATCCTCGTTCAGTTCCAGGATACGAAGTTCAGGAACCCTGCTGACATCCGGACAAAGTCTACTTCGGAGAAGGATGTCAAGACTTTGTATGACCATATGTTGAATATGCCGGGCTATAAGGATGAGAAAAGCAACGCCATAGGTAGTGTTCACGACTATTTCCTCGACCAGAGTAACGGTACGTTCGACCTCTCGTTCGATGTCGTTGGTCCTGTTACGCTCCCTCAGCCATCGGAGTTTTACGGTGGACGGACCGAGGATAGCAATGATAAAAACCCTGCACAGATGATCATTGACGCCTGTAACGCCGTGAAAGGACAGGTGAACTTTGCTGATTATGACTGGGATGGCGACAAGGAAGTGGAGCAGGTTTATGTGCTTTATGCCGGTCAGGGTGAGGCAACGGGGGGTGATCCGAACACCATCTGGCCTCATAAGTTCGCGTTAAGTGACGCCGGAAAGTCGCCAATGACCATTGATGGCATCAAGATCAACACCTATGCATGCAGCAATGAGATTCTCCGTGCCGACGATAACGGTAGAGACAGAATCTTCTACATGGGTATCGGGACCATCTGTCATGAGTTTTCTCACTGTCTGGGGTTGCCCGATTTCTATGATACAAGGGGTGGAAAGAATGTCGGAACGGGCAAATACGACCTCATGTCAGCAGGAAGTTACAACGGTGGACCAGCCAGTTTGAGCAACGCTTATGAGGGTTCGGGCATCGGAACAGTGCCTGCAGGATACAATTCCTACGAGAAATCGTTCATGGGATGGCTCAAACCGAAGGAGCTGAAGGCGGAGAAGGTTGACGTTCAGGCGCTGAAAGGACTTGCTGAGGGCGGAGATGCTTACGTCATCTACAATCCTGAACGGGAGAATGAATACTATCTGCTGGAGAACCGGTCGGCTTATCGGTGGGACAAAGCACTGCCTAAGCATGGCTTACTGGTGCTGCATGTCGACTATGATGCTGCCTCATGGGCTCAGAACACCGTCAATGCACAGAAGTACCAACGCCATCCGAGGTTCACAACGGTGCCTGCCGACAATCTCCTGAGTAACCAGACGGAGGACAATGACACCTATCCTACGGCGCTGAACAACGCCTTGACGGCAACGAGCAGCCCTGCTTTCAGCTTCTATACAGGCTATCCTGTAGCTGACAAGGGCGGTGTGACGGGTATCACAGCGCATGCTGACGGCACTGTATCGTTCCGTTTCGCACCGCTAAACACCTCAACGGGCATCGCAACAGTGGGCATCGGAGCCGCCGAACCCGTAGGATTCTATACGCTGGACGGTACCTATCTCGGTACGAAAGCACCCGAAACCAGCACGCCACAGGTGCTGATTGTGAAGGATAAGGAAGGAAAAAACAGGAAGGTTGTTCGGTAATTCAGTGCTTAAGGCATGGCTGGTGGGGCTTAAACATCAGTCAACCATTGCTTACGGCATGGTCAACCCGTGTTTACAGCATGGTGACCAAGCCGTTTGAAGGGCGTTAACATTACTCTACGCAACAGTGGTTTTTAAACTTTTATGATACTTTTATGATTTGTAGACAGATTAGATGGAAATGTGTATAATATTACCTTGCAATCTATTCTGTCTACATGCGTTATCTGCAAGTTTTACCTTTGAAACATAAAAGATGATGAAGAAAAACGCAATACACAATCATTTGAAAGTGTCTATGAATCAAATATATTTGCCTTTATATCTGACTAAACAAGTATTTATAGTTAAATATGTTTAAGAAAGTGCACCTATTGAAGAAAAAACTCTCATTATATGCAAGGTTATCATGGAAAAGACTTACTTTTACCAAAAATATTTTGAGGCCTATGAATGAGATAAAATTAATAGCATTTGATGCTGATGATACACTGTGGGGCTGTCAAAGTTATTTTGATACCGTTGAAAGAGCTTACTGCGAGGTGCTTGCTCCTTATGCTGATGCTGCTAAAGTTTCAAAGGCTCTCTTTGCAACTGAGTCGGCAAACATGCCTCTATTGGGTTACGGTAGTAAGGCTTTCTTGATTTCGCTAATAGAAAACGCAATCAATATAAGTGATGGTAAGGTGAAAGGGGACGAACTCGCGCTGATCCTTGGAGTAGGAAAAGAGCTGCTTCGGTTGCCTGGTAGACCCTTTGATGGGGTACGGGCGACGCTTGCTAAACTGAAGGATCTGGGGAATTATCACCTCGTTGTCTTCACGAAAGGTGAACTGCTCGACCAGGAAAGTAAGTTTGAACGGTCGGGGTTGAGGTCTTATTTCGATGACATCGTCATCGTTTCGGACAAGACAACGGATGCTTACTTCAAGCTTTGTGAACGGTTTAACACCCGAGTGGATCAGTTCCTGATGGTTGGAAACTCCTTCCGGTCAGACATAGAACCAGTTCTGAAGCTCGGAGGATGGGCTGCTCACATCCCTTCCGACTCCATTTGGAAACATGAAGTGGTGGAGGAATATGACCATCCGAACCTTATCCGACTGAATAACTTTGCGCAGTTACAGAGCCATCTGTCAGCTACAGGAACGATACTGAACGACTATAAGCCTCATAAGGCAATGGTCTTTTGTGAAATAAACTCTTAAAAGGGTTTCAAGTGATGCCCTTTTGCTTTCTAAAAGGTGCCCTTTCGCAATGTGAAAGGGCACCTTTTGATGTGTAAAAGGGGATGGTTCGCACGTGTTATACACGTTGCTTAGGGGTAATGAAGTCCCCAAAGCACACGATACCTATATATATAATGGTGAGAAAGTAATCAGTTGAGAATTTCTTTTCTCATATTTTGACGAGCCAATAGGGGAGATTCTGCCCGATGGATAATCGCTGGTAGGGTACTGAGTAGCAGTATGTAACGATGAAAAAAACTTATAAAATGGATATAGGTTGAGGCTTTACCGCCCTTTGATAAATAGTCTTTCAGACAACATTATTTTGTATTTTTTACAAAAAATGTTTGTATTATTCGTGAATAAACATTACCTTTGCTCTCCGTAAATAACGAGTATTTCGTGAACGATTCGACTTTTTTTCTGCATGCCGATACTTCCTTTTATGGATTAACAAGGGCTTAAGACAAAGGGAACGGCTATGATGTGAGCACTGTGAGTTGACGGTAAGCGTACTTTCTCAGCTTCATTGCAGATTAAATTAACCCCCTATTCGGATTAACGCAAGTAATTATTCAGATAACAAAAACGAAAATGAAAAAGAAAATGTATGTAACTCCAGTCGTGGAGTTAGTATCCCTTGCGGCTGAACGTCAGCTGTTGGCAGGGTCTGGAGTGACTGTTTCAAATCAGAATTTACAGAACATGGGCAGTCAGACTATTGGTGGCGGCGGTACAACAACGTCTTCAAATCCTTACAGCTCGAGCGCAGGACAACAGAGCGGTAGCCAGTCGGCAGGTGCTAAATTCAGCGGCGGGATAACATGGTTTGGTGAGTAACGACGCGCGCTACTCAAGTGAAAACGAAATTAATTTAACGACAAATGAACAAGATTAAAATCCTCAGTGCATTCCTTTGTGCACTTCTAATGGGCTTTACCTCATGTGCTAACGACACAGAAGAAAGTACTAACGACTATCAGCCTAATGTCTCAGCAGCACGCGAGCTGACTGTGGGAATGGCAGATAACGCTACAAACAGTAAATCAAAATCTACAACATCACGTTCTGTCGTCAATCCAACGTTGGGCAATATGTGGCAATATGGCGATGCTTTCCTTGCTTATAACCTTACGGATGGTGGCGAATACAGTATGCTGACAGCCGAAAACGCTGGTATTCAGACTAAGATAAGAGGTAAGGTTACCTGCAAGCAGGGCGATGATATTGCAATGTTCTTCCCTTATATGAATGCTTCAACAGTGACGGAAGTGACGGGAGACAAGTCAAAACTGAGCCTGGACCTCAGTGGTCAGACGGGTAATCTCAACGAAACCGTCGGTGATTACAACACGATTACAAACTATGACTTCAGTTGGGGCAAGATTGAAAACGTCAAGGCGGTAGGTAGTAAGGCATCAGGCAATGTCCAGATGCAGAAGCGTTACGCCGTTCTTCACCTGAAGTTTGAGTGTGAAGGACAGCAGGTGAAGAACATCACGAGCGTGAAACTCACGAATATCGCAGGTAAGGCAGTGATGAATCTGCAGACAGGTGAGTTGGAGAATACCACTGACAAGGCAGGATTCACTGTTACTCCGAAGACCGCAGTTAATGAATTGAATGTCATTGTGTTTGCACAGAGTAACTTCAACTACTTTCTCTGTTGAGACAAACACGGGTAAGACTTACGGAGTGAAGATAACTCACAACCCACAAATCATCAATGGAGGATATTATGACCTTAATGTGCTGGTTGATGACACCACACCATGGATTGATATCCACGGTATTAAGTGGGGACGATACAACCTTCAGTATGACCCATCAGTAACTGAAGAGGGATGGGTGAGCGGATATTCACTTACAAAGAACCCATGGGATTACTTCTATACAGAGCCATCTGGATTGGCAGGACAAGGTTTGACGATGTCAACAGACTTTGAAAATGCTAAGTTCGACCACTTCCGTTGGGGCGATATAGCTGCTGCACATAACTATGGGGATAGTGGTCGTGAGAAATTTTACACAGGAACAGGTAATATTCAGGCGCAGAACATATCCAATAATCAGTACGGTGACCTTCCTTACTATGTATCTAAAGGGAGGTGGAAGTTGCCTACAAAGGCTGACTTTGACGACCTGATGGCTCATTCAGGACAGTATCTTGGCTATTACTATGATGGATTGAATACGGTCTATGGTGTCCTCTTCGATCCTACCGTAGCAGAGAGTCTGAAGGGAAAGGTGCTGGATAAGAATGACAATGTGCTGAAAGCATCAAATACAAATGCCTCAGCTGTCAACGTAGGGAAGCCTAACGAAAGTGGAAACAAACTGAAACAGTTTACAATCAGCGATATGAAGCGAGGCATATTCTTCCCATTCGCAGGAACATACACTGATTATAATGTTGGTAATCCAGTACTGAACAAACCTGGAAGCTGGGGTTCTTACTGGACAGCAAATGGTACAAATGCTAATCAGGCACAGTCCTTTACAGGGCAATACCTGAATAACGGACAGTTCTACCCATGTACAACAGTAGGTGTAAGTGCCCAGAATCCTAAGAAGAACATGTACAGCATCCGTCCTATCTATGCTAAATAATACAGGCTTATTGTAGGTTTGTAAATCTTTATAAAAACCAATGCGGGGAAAGAAAGGCTGCAAGCGCCATTTCTTTCCCCGCTTTTCTTATCGTTTTTTCAGTATCCTCTGTGCGCAATCGGCTAACACTACGATGGCGGAAGCAAGGATACACGTGTCTTTAATGACCAACCTTCCCGCACCAGTTAGTAGTGGGAAACCATGCTCACCACTGCCAAGATCGGGCACCCAAGCCTCTGGTGTGGTGACGAGGAACGACAGTGTACCTATCGTCATGAGGATGACTAAGCCCGAACCAACGAACCCAATCTTTGGGAACCATATGCCAAGAGGGTTAAAATACCGAACGACATGATGGCAATACCCAGTCCGTGAGAGAAGGTGTAAGTGTTGTTCTCAACGTGCCACTGGTGCTTCTCCTTGTTGAACTCGCCTTCCTTCAACTTATAATCCTTGTATTCTGGAGCATTCTTCGTATAGAAGAAACTCATGAAAGGACTGTTGGCAACGAAAGGAACGATGCCTTCTGCCTCATAATTCCAAAATTTTAAACCACCAATCCATACGAAAATGATGAAGATGGCAATACGAATCAGGTGGATACCTGTAGCCTTCAACGACGCAGATACCTCAAGTACCCAATGTACTAACGATGTAATTTTATCCATAAAATAATTCTTTTTTCTTTAGTCGACTGTTTTAGTCATGTTAATAATTTGTATTCTCGGCTGCAAAGATAGGCAATACTTTCGGATGTTCAGCATGAAAGTTGTAAAAATTTCAATCTTTTTGCATTAATGTTTTTTATACTTTGTAAAAGGTTTATTTATTATTTTTCTCCTAACTTTGCACATATATTCAATAAATAATACGGATGAGACTCAAAAAAAAATCATGTTTTATAGTGCTCTTGGTGCTCTTCGTCTACTCTTCTTGTACGGAGGAGAAACGCCCAACACCACAACCTAAGGCACGCATAAACGTGACGCCGCAAACGAAAGAGGCTGCCGCTATCAGTCAGCTGACGGCTTCTATCGATGAGATATCAGCCAATCTGGATGTCATTTCGGCACGAGAAGGGTTGTTATACAAGACGACGGAGCATACAAACAAGAAGACGAAGATCATCCAACAGATACGAAGCCTGGGTGCATTGCTGGCTAAAAAGCAGCTGCAGATTGAAGAATTGGAACACAAGGCAAAGCAAGTCAGTGCACCCGTGGGCGACAATGCCACGGTTAATAACCTTAATAAGATGATCAGTTTCCTCTCTGGGCAGCTGAAAGAGAAGGGGGAACGCGTGACAAAACTTGAGAAAGTGGCTGTCAGAAAGGATGTCAGCGTGGCACAACTGAAGTATATCATTCAGAATCAAGCCAACAGTGTTGACGCATTACGCTATAGATTCAATATGTCTTCACTTGAACAAGAACTATCAAGGCTTAAGGCTAAGGAACGACAACGTAATGATGAACAAGGTGAAGTGTTCTATATCATGGCAGACAAGCAGACGCTTAAGGAACAAGGACTGCTGAAAACGTCGCTCTTCTCTAAGCGATTGGATAATAATAACATAACACAAGAGCATTTTACCAAGGCTGATAAGAAGGAATTAAAGCAACTTACGATAAACTCAAAATCGCCGAAAATCCTGTCAATGAACCCTGAAGGGAGTTACACGCTGACGGAGAATGAAGACGGAACAACGACGCTGACCATCACGGATGCGGATAAGTTTTGGAACGTTTCACGCTATCTCATCATCCAGGAGTAAGTCTGTAAGATATTTAATTTTACCCATTTAACAATACGTAGGGGGCTGTTGGTGTCTTAATCCGTGTTTCCCAAGGCATCGGCGGTCCCCGATTTCTATAACATTTGTTCTCAAGCAAGGTTTTATTTTTTGGCTCATCAACTTTTACTTTGTTCCTAATCAAATTCTAATTAGTTGCGGATAAGAACTTTATTTGTTGCAGCCTCAATTATAATTCGGTTCTGATTACTTCTTAATTTAACGTGAGTTCGACGAATTATAAGTGTCTATAAATTTGTTGTAATATTAAGGAGCTAATATACAAACATTTACAAAGAACCCATTGACACACAGCTTACATTGTTCTGACTTCGTCGAAATCACGTTAAGATAGTTTTTGTTTTTAGTTGCTGTCACTTTTAACATTTCTCGTAAATATCTTGTTGTCAAGGTGTTGAGCCATGTAGAAAAGTGACGGGAGTGACAGGAAAATTGAAAGGTGGTTGTTTTTATGGTGTTGTTATAATAATGCAAGGGGAGAGATACTCGCTTGTTATGAAAGGGAACAGGGCATTAGAAGAGCTGTAATAAAGATTCATAAATTGAGAATAATAGGTGGTTTTTTGTAAAGTAAAAGATGCCCTTTTGCATGGTAAAAGGTGCTCTTTTGAGGTGTGAAAGACGCCCTTTTGCACGGTAAAAGGGCACCTTTTAGAAGGGCTTTTGTAAGTCTTTGGTAAACAATGGGATACAAGTCTGAATGCTTGGTATATCTTGTGATTTTATAGACATGTAGCTTGATTTTCCTGTAAATATATTTCTGATTATTCCGTAATGGTTCTGTGGTATACATCGGGATGGATAATCTTACAAGGATCTGCGCCGGAGCGTTTTACCACAAACAGGCGTATCCCATAACTATCAGTTCCCCTTTCCACCCAAGAACAAAAGTCAATTACATCCCATTCCTGATTTTGCTGTCATTTCTGTCACTCTTCTTATGCTTTTAATCTCCTGATTATAAATTCATTACACGAAGTGTTAAAAGTGACAGCAACTAAAAACTAAACTTAATTAACGTGAGTTCGACGAAGTCAGAACATTGAAAACTGTGTATCAACGGTCCTTTGTACATTGATGCACGGCTTCTTTGGAAACAGGCAATAAGCAGCAATTGCCCCTAATAAATTGACGATGAAATTGTCAAAGCATCTATGTCTGTAGTGTTCCACCTGCACAATGTTCTTAAGTTCATCATTCATCGTCTCTATAATAGCTCTTTTTCTGAGTAAAAGCCTGTCCGAAACACTCATTAACGTTCCTTTCATGTTATTCTTT
>NZ_BAJX01000018.1 GCF_000613925.1 Prevotella histicola JCM 15637 = DNF00424 | reverse complement strand
TTCACCGAATAATCTCTGTTTCAGAACGCTTATCCTAAATAATATCAAGTAAAAAGCACCTTTTTCTTTGTTCCATATCTTGCAGCGATACCACAAAACACAGACAATGAATTGATCGGTTCGTTTCTTTTACCCATCTATCTGATATAAAATCAAACAGACGCTTCTTGTACTACTTCTCTGTTTATGTAAATCTTTTCAAAGAACTCTTTCTTTATCGGCGACAACTCTCACTCCGAGATGTCCCGGCTTATCGTATAGTTAGATTAAATATCATGTTTTATCCGAAAAGCGATGCAAAGTTAGAAAGTTCTCTTCAATCCTCCAAACTTTCTAAAGATTATTTTTAGATAAAATACATTTTTCTTCCACAAATTGACTTACATCAATCTTTTCGACCAATAATTTGATTATATTTGCAGATGAAATAAAATCTCCATAACGATGAGACACTTAAGAACAGAAGCTATTTTAGGGGGTAAAACATGTACTCTCCACATTGAAGACAATGCAAGAGTTCTTCTCCTACAGCCCGTAGATGGCCATGACAGGGAGGAGTTAGAACAACAAATAAAGTATATAGAAGAACACACTAAGGTACCTTTTATTCATGTAGCCATCCACATTTCCAAGTGGAACGATGAATTAACGCCCTGGCCAGCACCACCAGTTTTCGGAAAAATACCCTTTGGCGAAGGTGCTCATGACACCTTATTATATATAAGGGAACTATTACTTGCAGAATTATATGCTCAATTTTGCCTTGCAGAAAACGACATTACAGTTTTTTTAGGGGGATATTCCTTAGCTGGCCTCTTCTCTCTTTGGGCAGCCTACCAACCCCTTTCTCTCTTCGGCGGCATTGTTGCGGCATCCCCATCAGCATGGTACACAGGATGGTTAGCCTATGCTGAGAGTCATACTCCACAGGTGAAACATGCCTATCTGAGCTTAGGTGACAAGGAAGAAAAGACAAAAACAAAGATAATGTCGACCATAAGCAAAGACATTCTGCAGCAAGAAGAACTTTTAAAGCAAAGGAATATCAACTGTAAGATGGAATGGAACGAAGGCAATCACTTCCAAGACAATGGTATAAGAACCGCGAAGGGATTTGTTTGGTTAATAGATAATGCATTATAAAAAGACTTTACAAAAAGTAAACTTGCAAGGTTGATATTTTACAATAAAACCTCTTAAAATTGGATTTGTAACATACAGATATACAAACAGTTAAGAACACTAAAGTAAAAGACGCCCTTTTACACTCTAAAAGACGCCCTTTTGCATGCTAAAAGATGCCCTTTTGACAAGCAAAAGGGCATCTTTTGAATTGCAAAAGAGCATCTATTGAAATCTACACCATGAAATTATATTACACAGAAGACTATTATCTACACCATAGAGGGTGTCATTTCCAAATCTTAAATGCTATAACACACCCTCTTGGGGATATCATTTCAACCCCGTTAAGCGGCGAGCTTCGGGTGTAAGATACTTCTCAATCTTACTATAAGGAACAGTGAAAGTGGGCATGCCAATGGCATATGCGCCTATCTCATACTGTCCATACACAAAGACAACACCATCAGGTGAGAGATAAGGAGCAGCTGCGGGAAGTGGAATGATACCATTTTCGATAAACAACCCATCCATAAACCCCTTAATATCAGCATCCGATACCGACTCACCATCATTCTTAGCGACATCTACAAAATAGCTCTTGACACCTTCTTTCAGAATAGGTTGCAACGCCTTAAGGGCAGTTGAATCTACTGGATAGCCTATTTGACTTCCCGACTTTTTGTCGAATGTGACACCACGAAGCGACGCCATACCATGTGCACCACCCTCATATAAAGAGAAAACAGAAGTATACGTAACGTAATCTGCTGTATCATAGACCTTATTTACAGACAAGGAAATGCTATATGGATGCCTTTTTACTTCCTCATCACCCTTCCCAAGAGACTTCAAAGACTTAAACGTAGCATCTGCATAATAAGCAATCATCCCCTTACCATCAGTAAGATGATTATAAGTTTTCGGTGCAACAGTTTGATCATCTGGGGAAACTACGACACAACCAGCCATCTCTTTAGAGAGGAAAGTACGCAAGGAATCAACAAGAACACGAGGTCCTGAAACAGGAAAATCACAAGAGAAGTCAACACTTGCTGCGTCATCACTAAACGATTTCCCCAAGGAATCAACCAACAACGAGTCATTTGCCCCTTGAACTGCTGATTTTTGTCCTACAGAATCAGCCATATCCTTCATTGCAGGAGTCCTACCACCAGCACAACCTATCGTTGCAACCATTGTCAGAGACAATGTACATAAAAATAAACACTTCTTCATAATTACTCATCTAATACCTGTTAAGAGAGCACAAATATAGTCTTTTCCCTTGCTTTCTACAAAACATTCCTTATTTTTGTGGCACCAGTTAATGAACAATAAGAAATAATAAGCACATGAGAATCAGTATTATAGGAACCGGGATGATAGCAACTGAAGTCATCAGTATGCTTCGAACAGAAGGTAAAGGGATTGAAATTACAAGCCTATTCTCACACAGCGATAAGGAGAAAGCACAGTCACTTGCGAAGGCAAACAGGATAGCACGTGTCTACACCGACTATACCCAACTGCTGAAAGAAGACAATGCCGACTTCGTTTACATCGCCTTGGTCAACAGTGCTCACTATGACTACGTTCGTCAAGCATTAGAGGCTGACAGGAATGTCATCGTAGAGAAGCCCTTCACCACTTCTCTTTCTCAGGCTGAAGAACTTGCTTCTCTGGCACGAAGTCGTAACCTTTACCTCTTTGAAGCCGTGTCACTTCTTCATACACCCAACTTCAAATTGGTCAAAGATAGCCTTACTCGCATTGCCCCCATACACCTTGTGCAATGCAACTTCTCACAGTATTCAAGCAGATTTGAACGCTATCTGCAAGGCGACATAGCCCCAGCATTCAATCCAAAGCTTGGTGGAGGAGCCATGAACGACCTCAATGTATACAATATCAACATCATAATAGGACTTTTTGGTGAACCTCTTACAACGGCATATTATGCGAATCGAGGTCACAATGGTATTGATACCTCAGGCACAATGATACTTTCTTATCCAACACTGACTGCCACCTGTACTGCAGCCAAGGACTCCAGCAGTCCTTCATTCACCATTATACAAGGCGAGAAAGGCTGGATTCGCATCCCGACAACAGCCAACGAGTTTGGCAGTGTAGAGATTATGGAAGGTGGAAAGCTTACCAGTTATCAGCGCAACGCATACGAAAGTCGTCTCACTCATGAGTTTATGGACTTCAAAGATGTCTGGGAAAAGAAGGATTACAAGCGCATGGAAGAATGGCTTGACACCTCCCTGACGGTTGTAAAAGCCATTGAAGCCAAATAACCATACGGTTAAAATGAGAAAGAAAGTCTATCTCTCATTAATAATACTCCCACTGTTAGTATGCCTTGTGATGGGTGGTGGGGCAGCTTACATGTTGTCTTATTCCATAGAAAGCAGTACCCACAGCTATGCCTACCGATGGGAAAAGCTGCAAGAAGAATACCCTTCTATGCGCCAATGGCTTGACAGTATCAGACAATCGCATGCCTTACGCGACACAACCATCAAACTTCGCAATGGCTTACGGGCGCATGCTTTCTACTTAAAAGGCGATTCTGCCTGCGGAAGGACTGCCATTTGCATCCATGGATACAAGGACAATGCACTGGGAATGCTGTATCTTGCCCATATATATAATAAGGTGATGCGGATGAATGTGCTCCTCCCCGACCTCCATGGGCATGGGAAGAGCGAAGGGAAAGCCATCCAGATGGGTTGGAACGACAGAAAAGACATTGAACAATGGATACCCATTGCTGAGCGGATGTTCCGTGACAGCCATCATCCTTCACGCATTGTGTTGCACGGAGTATCCATGGGAGCAGCCACAACGATGAATGTTTCGGGTGATAAGGGTGTCCCATCGTATGTAAAAGCTTACATAGAAGACTGCGGATACACAAGTGTTCGTGACGAATTTGCTGATCAACTCAAAGCACAATTCGGCATTCCGGAGTTCCCTTTGCTCCCTATTACCTCCCAATTATGCCAGATGAAGTACGGTTGGAACTTCTATGAAGCAAATTCATTACGGCAGATTGCCCACTGCCACCGCCCTATGCTCTTCATACATGGCGATAATGACACCTACGTTCCTTCATGGATGGTGCATCCACTCTATAAGGCTAAGCCTCAACCCAAGGAACTTTGGATCACCAAAGACTCGGAACATGCAAAGAGTTATAAGGATTATCCCGAGCAATATACGGCAAAAGTAAAAGCTTTTGTGAGCAAATACTTCAACTAAACACCCCCTCTTAGCACAGAGTTTCCCATACAACTAACAGAGCCGAACTAACCGTTCGGCTTTTGTTTTATACCCATTACACACTCATTCTGTACGTGTCTTATATCTTTTTTATCCCTTTAAAGTATTAGTTTCACTACGTTGGAACATAAGTTTCACTATGAAGGAACACAAGTTTCACCATGAAGGAACAGAGAAAAATCCATCATATACAAATTAGGATGTCGTTCCGAGCAATCAAAAACGGCATTCCGAATGATTCGAAAGTATAAGTAAATACGTGGAGATGCTATAAGATTCTCTCATAAAACACAGGGAAGCTTATGTCTCATTGGTATAAAAAGATGTGTTTTTCAATAGCTAATTCTCAAAAATCCTATTACGATTTCTCACTCTGTCAGTATCTTACGCACATGGCGTAGGCTCTCTTCAGTAGGCGGTTCTACCTCTTTAAGCGTGTAAGGAATCCCTAATTGTTCCCATTTATATACACCTAAGCTATGATAAGGAAGAACTTCAACACGCTCAACATTGTCCAATGTATCAAGAAAAGCACGATACCGATGCAATGACTCATCGTCATCATTAATGCCAGGAACTAATACGTACCTTATCCATACTGGCTTATGAATATCTGAAAGATAACGGGCACAATCAAGAATGCCCCTGTTATCCCAACCAGTAAGTTGCTTATGGGCATCGCTATCAATGTGTTTTATATCAAGTAAGACCAAGTCGGTAAAGTGCATCAATTGCTCAAAAGCAGGGAAAAAGTTTTCCTTTCTGCTGAACGGTTGTGCCGAAGTATCAAGACAAGTATTGACTCCTAAGGCTTTTGCCTTACGAAAAAGCTCTGTTAATGGGCGTACTTGTAGCAAAGCTTCACCCCCACTTACGGTGATTCCACCCTTATCTCCCCAGTAACTTCTATATCTCAAAGCTTGGGATAGGACATCATCAACAGAGCGGAGGTTACCCCCCGCCCTGTCCCAAGTATCTGGATTGTGACAGTATCGGCACCGCATTGCGCACCCCTTAAGGAAGATTACGAATCGAATACCTGGTCCATCAACCGACCCGAACGACTCAACGGAGTGTACCCGAAGCATCGTTTCAGTAGTCGGAAAGTCTGAAAGATCTGTTCTTTTACTGTCCACTCTACATTGATCCATGTGCACGACGAGCAATAACATCCAACTGCTGCTCACGTGTAAGGTCGATAAACTTCACAGCATAACCACTGACACGAATGGTAAAGTTGGCATATTCCTCCTTCTCCGGATGTTCCATACAATCAATGAGCTTGTCAACTCCGAAGACATTTACATTCAAATGGTGTGCACCCCGGTTGAAATAACCATCCATTACACCAACAAGCGTGTTGACACGTTCCGCTTCATCATGTCCAAGAGCATCTGGCTGATGGTCTGTGTATTGGAGATTCCATCCAAAGCATACTCATATGGAAGCTTAGCTGTTGAATTCAAAGATGCCAATAAGCCGTTCTGTTCAGCACCATATGATGGGTTTGCACCTGGAGCTAACGGTGCACCAGCTGGTCTACCATCAGGCATATTACCCGTAAACTTACCATATACAACGTTCGAAGTAATGGTAAGAATACTTGTTGTTGGCTCAGAATGACGATAAGTGTGGTGTTTACGAATCATATTCATGAAAGTTTTAAGCAACCAAACAGCAATATCATCAGCACGATCATCATCATTTCCGTAACGCGGGAAGTCTCCTTCTGTCTTGAATTCTATAGGGAATCCTGTCTCATCACGGATGATATTTACCTTAGCATACTTAATAGCAGAGATTGAATCGACCACATGACTGAAGCCAGCGATACCCGTTGCGAAGGTACGACGTACGTCTGTGTCAATAAGTGCAAGCTCTGCAGCCTCATAGAAGTACTTATCATGCATGTAATGTATGAGGTTCAAAGTGTTCACATAGACACCTGCCAGCCATTCCATCATATCCATAAAGCGAGGCATAAACTCATCATAGGTCACCACATCACCCTCTATCGGGCGGTAAGCTGGTCCACATTGCTCACGCGTCTTACTATCAACGCCACCGCTAATAGCATAAACAAGGCATTTTGCAAGGTTCGCACGTGCTCCGAAGAACTGCATTTCCTTTCCTGTCTGTGTAGCTGATACACAACAACAGATAGAATAATCATCACCCCATATAGGACGCATCACGTCATCATTCTCATACTGTATAGAGCTTGTTGAGATGGAAATCTTTGCTGCATAGTCCTTGAAATGCTTCGGAAGGCGTGAACTATAGAGGACAGTAAGGTTCGGTTCAGGTGAAGGACCCATGTTTTCTAACGTGTGAAGGAAGCGGAAGTCGTTCTTAGTTACCATTGAACGACCATCCATTCCTAATCCTGCAACTTCCAAAGTAGCCCATACAGGATCGCCAGAGAACAGTTGATTATAAGAAGGAATACGTGCGAATTTTACCATTCGGAACTTCATTACCAGATGATCGATAAGCTCTTGCGCTTCTTTCTCCGTAAGTGTACCTTCTTGTAAGTCTCGTTGAATATAAATATCGAGGAAAGTTGAGATGCGACCAACGGACATTGCAGCACCATTTTGTGTCTTTATAGCTGCAAGATAGCCGAAATAGAGCCACTGAACAGCCTCTCTTGCATCATTAGCAGGCTGAGATATGTCATAACCATAGATAGATGCCATCTCTTTCATCTCACGTAAAGCCTTTATCTGCATAGATATTTCTTCACGTAAGCGGATGATTTCTTCTGTCATCGTACCATCACCGCAATTGCGAAGGTCCTTTGCTTTCTCGTTGATGAGGAAGTCTACACCATAAAGTGCTACACGTCTATAGTCTCCAACGATACGACCTCGCCCGTAAGTGTCGGGAAGTCCTGTAAGAATATGGTTGTGTCTTACAAGCTTCATCTCATCTGTATAAGCATCAAAGACGCCATCATTGTGCGTTTTACAGTACTTTGTGAAGATTTCATGAAGCTTTTCAGAAGGTTCATAGCCATAGGTTGTACAAGCTTGTTCTGCCATTTTGATACCACCATAAGGCATAAAAGCACGCTTTAAAGGCTTATCAGTCTGCAGACCGACAACCTTTTCCAACTCTTTTGTCCCTTCTCCGATATATCCAGGACCATAAGCAGTCATACTAGAGACCACCTCTGTCTCCATATCTAAGACTCCTCCTTTAGCACGTTCCTGCTTCTGAAGGTCTTTAAGTAGTCCCCAGAGTTTGTTAGTTGCTTCCGTTGGTTCCTCTAAGAACGAAGCATCACCATCATAACTTGTGTAATTGTCTTGGATAAACTGGCGCATGTTGACCTCATCGAGCCACTTCTCACCAGCGAAATTCCTCCATGCCTTTTGCATAATTGTATGGTTCTTATTATGTGAAAGATTTAATTAAAACGCCTATAGTTGTTCTTCACAACAAAGCATGACTAAATACAGGGGGTAAAGTTAGGTAAAAAATAATATAATGTCAAGACTTTGAGAGAAATATAATAATGAATTATCGAGGCGTAAGTTATGAGATTATACCTACAAATGAGTACTTTGTTTGCGCATGGATGGGCTAAATCCTTCTGTTTTATATATGTTCCAGCTCCTTTTTTATACGAGATGTTCTTATACTTGATAATATATTACATTCCATTTGGACATCCGCACCATGTGTGCTAGGCATCAACACTACATGTGCTAAGCATCAACACCACACGTGCTAGGCGTCAGCACCACATGTGCTAAGCATCAACACATTGATGAAAGACGAAGAGATGTGTATTATTTCATCATCTTTAAATGGATAATGAGATACCAATTACTACTCAAGACATGAGACATCATCAGGTGGGAACAATGCTAGAACGTAAGCTGGAAGCATGAAAAAACGGACAATAGGCACCAGTCTATTGTCCGTTTCACTTACCATTTCTTTATCAATCACTTCATACACATACGTGCTTGAACCACATTTATAATGAAGTCTCCTAACCTCTCACACTCCTGAATGATGTCCATATACATTGTACCGATGGTATATGTGTACTTATGATCGTTCACATCCGTGATATTCTGCGTACGAAGCTGGCTTCGATAGTTGTTAATCTGATTCTCCATAGTGAACGAACGGTCGACATTTACCTCATTCTTATGCTTGACAAGTACTGCTCCCATCTGCGTCAAGGCGTCATCTACCAGTTCGAACATCTGATTGATGTTATCAAGCTGAGCCTCTGTAAACTCTTCTTTTGCCGCACGTCTGCGCCCAATCGTACGTGCTATATGCAGGCAAGAGTCACCAATACTCTCAATTTCGCTTATCTCACGCAGCATCTGACGTACCTTTTCCTTCGTATCATCACTAAGATGAGCATCGCTGACTTGGTCCAAATACTTTGCAATCTCCACCTCCATATCATCTGAACGGTCCTCATACTTATCAATACGGTCGAAAAGTTGTTCAAAAGTATCATCTTCTTTAATCGTCAGAAGGTCACGAACCATCCCGAACATGTGCTGTGTAAACTCCGCATAAGCATGTATCTCTTTGGATGCTTCCAGCACAGATAGCTCCGGAGTCTTCATGATACCAGCCTGGATAAAGCGTAGCCGGAACTCATCATCCTCCTTGTTTGCCTTCGGTTTGATGATCCAACATACCACACGTTCCATCTGTGGGATGAACCAAATGAGGACTGCAGTGTTGCAAACATTGAAACATGTATGGAACATAGCAAGCACAATAGAGGATAGTAGCCTTTTGTGCGGCAGACAACGTAGTGTTCTCTGGGGCATAACCCACCATCCGGCACACCATATCGACGAAAGGATAGAACAAACAGAGCACCCAAACAACTCCAAAGACATTGAAAAGCAGGTGGGCAAAGGCTGCACGCCGTGCTTGAGTGTTGGCTCCGAGGGCAGCAAGATTGACTGTTGCCGTTGTCCCGATGTTCTCTCCCATCACCAAGGCAATACCCAGATAAATCGGTAATACACCCGTTGAACAAAGCAAGATAGTGATAGCCATCACCGCAGCAGAGCTCTGTACGATACAAGTGATAAGTGTTCCGATGAGCAAAAAGATGATAATTGTAAGGTGACTACTGGTATCAAACGACTTAAAGAACTCTATAGCAGCTGGATTATGCTCCAGATCGAGTGCCTTACCAGCACTACTCAACAGCACAAGAGCAAAGAAAAGAAAGGCAATACCAAAGAGGAAATCACCCACATAACGGCGTCTCTTACTGTAAATGAGGATGATTCCAAGGAAGAAAGCAGGGAAGACAACCAACGTAAGGTCGACATTGAAACCGAAAGACATGATCCATGCCGTGAGTGTTGTACCAATATTGGCACCCATAATGACCGAAATAGCCTGCGCAAGGGTAAGAAGTCCGGCATTCACAAAGCTTACCGTCATAACAGTTGTTGCTGATGACGATTGCACAGCACAAGTGATAAAGGTTCCGGTAAGCATTCCCGTGAAACGATTAGTGGTCATTGCACCGAGAATATGGCGTAATTGCGAGCTGCCATCTTCTGTAAAGCCTCGCTCATAACCTTCATTCCGTAGATTAACAAGGCTAAAGAGCCGAGAATCTTCATAAAAACAATAAGATAGTCGCTTGTAGTCATGAATAAAATATAATGTTATTGACTTTGAATTCAGGGGTTAATTGAATAGTATATCCTATCCTTATATAACTCTATTTTCATCTGCAAATATACGAAAAGACCTCCCTTTCATAAAGAAAAGAGAGGTCTTTTATTTTTGTGTATTCGTTTTTTAACTAAAAAAACGAATGCCTTTTCCTACGCACCTTGCTGCTTTACGCCCATTCGAGCCTCAACAACATTCACGACATAGTCGCCCAATTTCTCACACTCTTGTATGATATCCATATACATTGTACCAATGGCATAGGTGTACTTGTGGTCATTTACGTCATTGATATTCTGTGAACGCAACTGGTTTCGATAGTTATTTATCTCATTCTCTATATTGAATGAGCGGTTAACATCATTATCTTGACGATGTCCAACAAGGATTTTATTCATCTGAGTGAGGGCATCATCCGTCAGTTCGAACATCTGATGCATGTGCTCATATTGCTCTTCCGTGAAGTCTTCCTTGCCCTTGAAGCGTCTGTTCTCCGTACGTGCAATATTGAAACAAGCATCACCGATACTCTCAAGCTCTGATATCTCACGCAGCATAGAGCGTACCTTATCCTTTGTTTCATCACTCAAATGAGCGTTACTTACCTGATCCAGATACTTCGCTATCTCTATTTCCATATTGTCAGAGATACCCTCATACTTCTCAACACGTGTATAAAGCTTATTGAACTTGTCGGCATCCTGTTCAACAAGTAACTCCCTTACCATACCAAACATACGCTGGATACGCTCGGCAAACGACTTGATTTCCTTTGATGCTTCAAGCACTGAGAGCTCTGGAGTCTTCATGATTCCAACCTGAATAAAGTGTAGACGGAACTCGTCTTCGTCCTTGTTTGCCTTCGGCTTGATGATGATACAAACCAGTTTCTCCAAGTATTTGATAGGTCCAACGAGGATAAGCGTATTGGCAATGTTGAACGTTGTGTGGAAAGCAGCAAGCACAAAGCTCAGCTTAGCAGCATTGGCAGCAAAGCCAGGAGCACCCTTTGGCATAGTAACATCATATCCTACCCATCCACAAATCATATCAACGAAAGGATGGAAGACACACAATACCCATACAACACCGAAGACATTGAACACCATATGCGCCATAGCAGCTCGCCGTGCCTGCGTGTTTGCTGTGAGAGCAGCAAGGTTTGAAGTCACCGTTGTACCAATATTCTCACCCATTACCAGTGCGATACCCTGATAAATAGGCAACACTCCCGTTGAACAAAGAATCATTGTGATGGCCATAATAGCAGCAGAACTCTGCACACACATCGTCAAAACACTACCAATAAGCAGGAAAACAATGGTTGTAATGAAGCTCTGCGGATCAAACTGGCTAAAGAATTGCAGCACAGCTGGCGTATGTCCAAGGTCCATATCAATCCCTGCCTGGCGCAATGTGCCCAATCCGAGGAACATAAAGGATATACCGAAGAGGAAATCTCCTATCAGTTTACGTCGCTTTGAATAGATTAATACGATACCAATGAAGAATGCTGGCCACACAAAATCAGTGATGTTAAACGAGAAACCAGCTGACATGATCCATGCCGTAAGCGTCGTTCCGATGTTTGCACCCATGATAACCGATATGGCTTGCACAAGGGTTAGGAGTCCGGCATTCACAAAACTCACCGTCATCACCGTCGTTGCGGTTGATGATTGCACGGCAGCTGTAATGAAAGTACCTGTAAGAATTCCTGTAAAACGATTAGTAGTCATTGCGCCAAGGACGTGACGCAACTGCGGGCCTGCCATCTTCTGCAAGCTTTCGCTCATTGATTTCATACCGAACATCAGCAATGCCAATGCACCAATGAGCTTAAAAAGTATCCAAACCGACATATATTATATTAATTTGTGATGTATATCTTTTGGGAATCTGCGAAACTTTCTCTAATTTTACCAACCGTTTTAAACAGCCGGACGCTATTGTCCACCGACAAATTAATCCTGATTAGCAATGAAACAAGTACTGCAAATCCGCTGCAAAAATAATAAAAAAACTCAAGAAGTCCCAATGGGAAGTACACTTTCTGACATTTATAAGGAAATTAATCTGCAATTACCTTATGAGCCAGTGAGTGCAAAAGTAAATAATAAGGTAGAAGGATTACACTACCGTGTCTATCATAATAAGGACATAGAGTTCCTCGACTTGCAGTCACCATCAGGTATCCGGACCTACACCCGATCACTGTTCATGGTGCTTTGTAAAGCCGTTCACGACCTCTATGCAGGCAGTAAAGTTGTCATAGACATCCCTGTGTCGAATGGTTATTACTGTAACATAAAGCTCGGACGCCCTATTACGACAGAAGATATAGACCGAATCCGTACTCGAATGCAGGAGATTATCAACGCCAAGATGCCTATTCAGCGTTTTGAAACAACAACTGAAGATGCCATAAAGATATTCACTACGTTAGGCGATGAGCAGAAAGCGAAGCTCTTACGCAGCAGTGGATCACTCTATAGTGTCTATTATATCCTAGATGATTATAAGGATTATTACTACGGTTCTATGCTAACGAACACCGCACAGTTACGTCTCTTTGGACTGGAACCCTACTTTGATGGTATCCTTCTCCGCATCCCTTCCACGCAGGACCCAACCAAATTAGGCGAGCTCGTACGGCAAGACAAGATGTTTGAGGTGTTCAAAGAGCACCACAGATGGCAGAGTATTCTTGGTATAAGGACGGTTGGCGACTTCAATGAAGGCGTAAAGAATGGCTTTTCAACTGACCTTATCAACGTCAGTGAGGCGTTACAAGAAAAGAAAATATCACAGATTGCCGACACCATAGCAGAGAAAAAGAACATCAAAGTCGTTCTTATTGCCGGTCCATCATCAAGCGGAAAGACCACCTTCTGCAAGCGTTTGTCCGTGCAACTCCTGGCAAGTGGAGTGAAACCCGTACAGATTTCTCTGGATGATTACTTCGTCAATCGACACGACACACCGAAAGATGAGAATGGAGAACTTGACTATGAGAGTATCTATGCACTGAACATCCCGTTGATAAACGAACAGTTCAATGCGCTCTTCCGTGGTGAAGAGGTGGAGCTACCCAAGTATAATTTCCAGACAGGGACGAGTGAAAAGAGTGGTAAGAAGCTGCATCTTGAAGAGAATAACGTGTTGGTAGTGGAAGGAATCCATGCCTTGAACCCATTACTAACAGAACAAATAGCCAACGAAAAGAAGTTTAAGATCTATGCTTCAGCCCTCACAACCATTCTCTTAGACAATCATAACTACATCCCAACGACGGATAACCGATTGTTACGACGCATTGTGCGCGACTATAAATACCGTGGTTGTTCAGCTGAAGAGACCATCCATCGGTGGCCAAGTGTGCGTGCTGGTGAAAACAAATGGATCTTCCCCTATCAAGAACAGGCGGATGTCATGTTCAATACAGCTATGCTCTTTGAGCTTGCCGTCATCAAACCGCAAGCTGAAGAAGTGTTGGAACAGGTGCCAGAGAACTGTGAAGAATATGCCGAGGCTTACCGTCTGCGCAAGTTCCTCAAGTACTTTGCACCGCTACCGTTCCGTGATCTTCCTCCAACATCACTGCTAAGAGAGTTCTTAGGTGGTAGTTCTTTTAAATATTAAATACCCCTTTAAAAGAGCAGGGAGGATAGATACTGTAAAGATTATTCACCTTCCACTTTGCAATAGGTGCTCTTTTGCATTGTAAAAGACGCCCTTTTGCATTGTAAAAGATGCCCTTTTAGCATGCAAAAGGTGCCCTTTTGAGACTCAAAAGGGCACCTTTTACTTTGCCATCTACAATCCTTTGATAATCTGAAGGTTACAAAGTCATTAAAAATCGATTTCTCCTTAAAATGTACTCTGTCGTCTTCTCTTTTTTGTAAAGGTTTTTCCAACTTCAAGATTTCAGCCCCTTCCCTCTCTCTTGGGTTTATTAAGACAGAGGGAACAAGCCTTTACTTCAGTTTACGCTCCAAAACTCTGAGCAGGTCAAGAGGATGTTTCTTCATGTCTTTCAGTGAGAAAGCATCGCTTTGCAGATACTCATCCATCTTTGGGAAACGCTCGAAACACGAAAGAAGTGTCTTTTTTGCCGATATACGTATACCTGTTTCAGGAACGTAATAAGTCACAACAACATCATCACTTTTAAGACAATAAGAGAAAGCTATTGACTCTTCGATGTAAAATGTACTACCACTACTACTATAATCTACTGTAGGAGACATAAAGCCAAGTACCTCTTTCCCCTCATAAGTCTGCTCCCAAAAGTACTTATGATTTGTTTTCTTCAGGCTCTTAGGCATCGAAAAGATCTTACAAGCATATAAAGATAAGTATTTAATTTGCTTTCCATCCTTTGTTAACTCCAACTCCTTTGCATCATCAGCTTCGTATTTTGTCTCCTTTCCTGTTGGTGTTGGTGCAATAAACAAGGTCTGTATATTATAAATATTCTGACCATATACACTTGCCATCACCCTTGCTTTCTTAAAGTTAACCAAGTAACCCGACACTTTACTACCATCATTGAGCGTAAGAACACAAGGCAAAGGAGTGAACTTCTCTTTCTCTTTAGCACTAATTGATACGACACCTACCAAGAGCATTAGTAGGGTTAACATGATAACATGAAGCTTTTTCATAACTCTTTTTATTTGTTTTAGTTAAAAGTTCTTTTATTAATACTGCAAAGATATATATAAAATGTGAAACGAAGAAAAAGACATATCGGTTTTATTGGTACTACTTTACAAGTCAAATAACACCATAAATTTAAGAATATTAGAGCCATAGAAGTCTCTGTAAATATATAGGAGCAAAAAAGAAGTGCTCTTTTTGACCTTCAAAAGAGCACTTCTTAATTTACTATTGTCAATCTTTTAAGAAATAGAAAGTTCCCTATTGGATAATAGACTTTCTATATTTATATCACAGTTCTCTCCCCTTACTTATCCATGAAGAGGCTTTGAAAGAGGGAAATGATTTTTTATTCTCTCTCAATAGTAAACTAAAATAAGGAGAAAAGAGCCTTTATTTCAGTTTACGCTCCAATACTCTGAGCAGGTCAAGAGGGTGTTTCTTCATGTCTTTCAGTGAGAAAGCATCGCTCTCCAGATACTCATCCATCTTTGGGAAACGCTCGAAACACATGCGAAGTGTTTTCTTTGGCCATGCACGTGAACCTGATTCTGGTACAAAATAAGTCACAGCTACGTTGTCACCTTTAAGACAATAAGAGAAAGCTATTGACTCTTCAATCTTTGTACCAGTCCAAGGATTGTAGCTTCTATCAATGGTTGGAGACAAGAGACCTATCACATCCTTTCCTTCATAAGCTACTTGCCAGAAGTAACGATGGTTTGTTGGCTTCAAGTCCTTAGGCATCGTAAACACCTTAGTGGTATAGAGTGAAAGGAACTTCATTGTCTTTCCCTCAACAGTTACCTCAAATTCCTTAACATCATCAGCTGTATATTTTGTGATCTTCCCCGTCATTGAAGGTGATACGAACAGTGTCTGCAAGGCGATAACGTTCTGTCCATACATACTTGCCATAACCTTTGTTGTTTTTACATTAAAGACATAACCTGATACTTTGTCGCCATTTTGAAGTGTAATGACACACTGTACGGGCTCTTCCTTCTTGTCTTTAGCATTAATTGATACGACACCTACCAACAACATGAGTAGTGTCAACATGATTACATGAAGCTTTTTCATTATTATTATTATTCGTTTTAGTTGAAAGTTCTTTTATTAGTACTGCAAAGATATATATAAAATGTGGGAACAGAAACAACTGTTAAGGATTTTGTCTATACTATTTATGATTTTAATAATAGATTATCTACCATCATAAAGGCAAAAGAAAAGCCCCCTAACCTTTACAAAAGCAAGGTTAGGGGACTTGTTCCTTATATCTTAATTAGCGGTCGAGCTTCCACGTAACACCGTCCTTAGTGTCCTTAACCTGGAACCCTGCAGCCGCCAAAGAGTCACGAATCTGGTCACTGACAGCCCAGTTTTTCTCCGCTTTAGCCTTAGCACGAAGGTCGAGAACCATATCAACAACCTTGCCATAAGCTTCCTCACGAGCATCATTATTGGCTCCACGCTCATTCTGAAGACCAAGGATATCGAAGGCAAAGAGCTTCATCGTATCCGTCAACTCCTGTAAATCATCAGCAGAAATCTGTGCCTTATGATCGACAATAGTGTTCACAAGATGACAAGCTTCGAAAAGATTTGATATGACAGCAGGCGTCATAAGGTCGTCATTCATCGCATCATAACACTTCTGACGAAGCCCAGCAACGAACGTCTTTGTATTCTCATCAGATGCAGCAGAAGGCTGAATGCGTGCTAAATCCTCGATACCATTCATCAAACGTTCGTATCCTTTCTCTGCTGCTTGCAGTGCTTCATTGGAGAAATCAACGGTCCCACGATAGTGAGCAGAGAGGATAAAGAAACGAATTGTCATTGGAGAATAAGCCTGAGAGAGCGTATCATGCTTGCCAGTAAAGAACTGTTCAAGTGTAATAAAGTTCCCTAAAGACTTGCCCATCTTCTGTCCGTTGATGGTAATCATATTGTTATGCATCCAATATTTCACCATTTGGTCGCCTTGTGAAGCCACAGCTTGAGCTATTTCACACTCATGATGGGGGAAGATAAGGTCCATTCCACCACCGTGAATATCAAAGTGATCACCCAAATACTTACGTCCCATAGCCGTACACTCGCAGTGCCAGCCAGGGAAACCATTACTCCATGGCGATGGCCAACGCATGATATGCTCGGGCATAGCACGCTTCCAAAGCGCAAAGTCAACCTGATTATGCTTCTCACCGACACCTGCTAACTCGCGAGAGTTATTGATCATGTCGCTAAGATTACGCCCAGAGAGGATGCCATAGTGGTGATCCTTATCATATTTCTCCACATCAAAGTAGATACTACCATTGCTTTCATAAGCATAACCATTGGCAAGAATCTCCTTGACAAGCTCCTCCTGCTCAATGATATGTCCCGTCGCATGAGGTTCAATGCTTGGTGGAAGCACATTAAGAGCACGCATCGCGTCATGATAACGGTTCGTATAATACTGCGCAATCTCCATTGGTTCCAACTGTTCAAGGCGTGCTTTCTTCTCTATCTTATCATCACCTTCATCAGCATCATGCTCTAAATGCCCTACATCAGTGATGTTCCGGACATAACGAACCTTATAACCGATGTGCTTAAGATAACGGAAAAGAATATCAAACGTTATTGCTGGGCGAGCATGTCCTAAGTGTGGATCACCGTAAACAGTTGGTCCGCAGACATACATTCCCACGTTTGGCGCTGCTATCGGCTGAAAAAGTTCCTTCTTACGATGCAGTGTATTGTAAATAACTAAGTCTTGCATAATCAGTTGTCTATTACTTAATGATGCAAAATTACAAAAATATTGTCAGTCATAACACGCCTATGCTGATTTTTTATTATCTTTGCTTCATATCCACAAGAGATATCAACCAAACTGAAAAAATGAATGTTTAATCAATAAAAAACTTAGGATTATGATTATCACAACAACCCCGACCATTGAAGGTCACCCTATTATTGAGTACAAAGGTATTGTAACTGGAGAGACTATCATCGGTGCTAACGCATTTAAAGACTTCCTTGCAGGCATCAGAGACATCATAGGTGGACGCAGTGGGTCCTATGAAAAGGTGCTTCGAGAGGGCAAAGACACTTCTATACAAGAGATGATCCAACGTGCCGAAGAGCTTGGTGCTAACGCCATTGTGGGTATTGACCTTGATTATGAGACTGTTGGGCAGGGTGGTTCTATGCTCATGGTCACCTGTTCTGGCACAGCTGTAAGAATCTAACCACGAACTTACAGTAAACAATCAGCCTACAAAAACAAAAAGAGGATACGCTTTTAGAGGCGTATCCTCTTTTCTTATACAACCCTTTAACACTATGAGAAATATTCATACTTATCTGATTTCGTTTTAATAATACGCCTCAGCTCTGTTTTTTACCACTACTTTGAATGCGCCAATATACGCCTTGCAGTTTTATATCATACGCCTTGTCATTCTGTAACCATTATGATTTCTTATTCCCACCATGATCAGGCGAACATGAGACATGTGCTTCAGCCATACGAAGCACTGTCTGAAACAAGTAAAAGCATAGACAAAAAGACTCCCAAACCTTTCTATAGGCTTGGGAGTCCATATGCTATGCACGTTCCTTATGATTTATATTAGAACGTTTCCTTTATTATTCATCAAAACCAATTGGGCGAAACTGATGCTGTTCTTCACTATATACGAAGCCTGCATCATGTAGACGAGACTTAAGTTTATCAACATCTTCGCCGAAATTATAACAGAGTGATTCCAAAGAATCAAACTCTTCATCACGCAGTAGCATGTTTGCACTACTTACAAGGATCGCTGGATCCTGTGGTAACTTATCCATATTCTTTATTCTATTAACTTACTTCATTGATTCACTTACAAACTGTAGAGGGAGAAGTTCCTTTACTGTATTGATAACATAGACGCCTCCTGTACCATAAAGAAGGATACGGATGGGCTGTTTGTATCGATCTTCTATCTCTAAGATTACCTGTCGACAGGCTCCGCAAGGAACTATCGGATCGTGCATCAACCCGTACTCATTACGGGCAGCAATGGCAAGAGCCGTTACAGGTTGGTCTGGATAATTTGACTGTGCAGCGAATATTGCAGAACGTTCAGCACATAATCCCGATGGGAATGCAGCATTTTCCTGATTAGCACCCATAACTTCTTTGCCATTGGCAAGGCGTAAAGCAGCCCCAACCTGAAAACGACTATAAGGGGAATAGCTGTTCTCTGTAGCCGCTATAGCTGTCTGAATGAGATGTTGATCATCAGCAGATAGTTCATCAAAAGTGCCGAAACCAATCTTTATACTTAGGTCTATTGTCTTCATTTATGTATTTGTCTTATGACTGGGAGACTAATAAGTTAATTACTCATCAGCTCATAACATCCTATATCCGGCTTATTATCACGTGGCTTACCATCATGATCTTTCGCAAAACGAGTATCATTCAGGACCTTACCAGCATCAACAGCAGCCAATTTCTCTCCATCTCTTAGCTTCAAAAGGTGGAAGTTGAAACGCTGTTTGTCTGCATCAACCATAACAAACTGTTTCTCACCACCTGATGGATAATCCTTCGTGTTCTCCCATATCACATCCGTAAAATGAGTAAGTAACGCTGTATCCTTAGGCTTATCAGTGCGTAATATACAATGATCAAACTGATAGTTAGCCATCATATTATCCCTATTATCAACCATTACAACATCATCAGCGTATCCTGTAATCAAAGAGTTTACGATATCAAAGCTCTGTAAAGCATACTCCTTGTCGCCCAAATGATTGCTGATACGGAGTGCAGCCCCACGATTTCCATCGAAAGGATAGAACTGAGCAAAGGTGCAATGTGTTAACGTTGTCTTACCACCAAGGAAGGAAGCACAATCCATTAGTGTGTTGGAAAACTGAGTGTTATAAGCTTCAACCGTACTACCTACCGCCTGTAAACCATATCCTTGACAGTTATGGACAGTAGAGTTGGCAAGCAAAAGCTTCTGTTGTGCTGTGTTTGAACTGTCACAAACAATACCATCATAGGCAGAATGAAGATCAGTATACATGAGAACATTGTCGTAACTGTCCTTATGGAAGTGTATTCCCCTCCACTGTCCGCTCACACGATCATATGGAAGATAAGAGAACATCCAGTCAAGACGATCGCCACGAAGCACCACAGGGTTATCAGCCGTACCCTCACAACGTAATGTTCCATGTACGTCTATAGCAGCTTTGTTGGAGAAATAGAGTGTTGTTCCTGCAGGAATGGTCAGTGTTGCACCAGCAGTAACCTTTAACGTGTCCTGTAAAACAATAGGCTTTGAACCTGTAAGAGTCGTATTCGTAGTCACGTTTAATCCTTTCAGGAGCTCCGCATCCCAACTATAGACATTGAGATTCACCTTCTGTTGTACACCACTCTCAAGCGTAAAGATGAGATTATCCGTAATCTGCTGTGGGGTAGTAGCACTATTAATAGGCGATGTCATCTCTACAAAGACCCGAATACTATCTTTATTACGCACCTCAAGATTGTTTGCCTGATAGCCATTAGAAGCATCAAGACTTATCCCATCGACATTCACACGAAAGCCTGTCTGGTTTCCTTGTGCCAATCTTACGTTTGCCAAACGTAAGCCATCACCAGAGTTATTATAGACCCAAAAGGTTTTCGTTGGTGTTGGAACGTTCGAGAATGTAGTATCAAGTCGCAGTGTATCTGTCGAAAAAGACAGAAGATTACCAGTTGATGTTGAGAAAGAATCATCATCGGAACATGCTGCCATCATCACGACGGATGCAAGAAGGAATAATATAGTTAATTTCTTCATCATATATCTTTTAGTTCTTAACTAACGGTATTGTAAAATGTTTATTGCACAATCCGTCTTATTCCAAGTCAACATGTTCTACACTAATCTCATCATTAAGAAAGATACGAGCACTCTCTTTAAACTTCTCAGGATTCTCTGTTGTAAGATACTTCACGGTACCATGCTTCGTACAACGACGCTCCATGTCAGGATGACGATGAAGGTAATCCTGAAGACTTTCGGCAACATACTCTCCCTGTGGGACTATTTTTATCCCACGCGGCACATGCTTCAAAATCTTCGACATCAGTATAGGGTAATGAGTACAGCCAAGAATGACAGTATCTATTTCAGGGTCAAGGCGCATAATATGATCAATACGCTTCTTAACAAAGTAATCAGCTCCAGGGCTATCTGCTTCATTGTTCTCTATAATCGGGACCCACAAAGGACAAGCTACACCTGTTACTTTCACATCTGGCCATAACTTCTGAATCTCCATATTATAGCTATGACTCTTTACTGTTCCCTCTGTTGCTAACAAACCTACATGTTGTGAATGGGTCAGTTTACCTATAATTTCAGCTGTAGGACGAATGACTCCCAGCACTCTTCTGTTTGGATCAAGCTTCGGGAGATCATTCTGCTGTATGCTACGGAGAGCCTTTGCGGATGCCGTATTACAACCCAAAATAACCAACTGACAACCTGACTCAAAGAGTTTCATAACAGCCTGACGCGTAAACTGATATACAACATCAAAGGAACGTGACCCATAAGGTGCACGAGCATTATCCCCTAGATAGAGATAATCGTACTCTGGAAGAAGCTGACGAATACCATGTAAGATTGTCAGACCGCCATAACCAGAATCAAAAACTCCAATAGGTCCTGGTGCTTGTGAATAGCTTGTCATTATCTTTTTACCCTTTCACCTTACTTAAGCACAGCAATGAGTGCATCTGTGATATCCTCTCCCTTCGCTGTATCCACATACAAAAGAGTATTATTATCTGAATTGAGAATGAAAGCATAGCCACTTTCCTTCCCCATCCCACGAACTGTTGCATCAAGTTTTCTGCGAACAGGAGCATAAATATCATCTTCTGCTTTCTTTAATAAGCGTTCTGTCTCCTTACGGAAAGCCACATTACGATCCATCAGTTCTTCTAATTCGGCCTGTCTTTTACGAAGAATAGATGGCTCTAACTTACGTTGCACATCAAGAAATTCCTCATAACGACTATTAAAATCGTCAGCAGAACGCTTCGCTTCGGCATCATATTTTGCTTTTAAATCATTATAACTACGTGTCGCCGCAGCATAGTCTGCCATCGCATGCAATACTTTGTCATAACTAAAATAAGCGAATTTCAATACTGGAACCGTTTGCTGAGCAGCTGCCATAAGCGGCAACAACACCATAGCAAAGGACAAGAATAATTTCTTCATCATATGTATTTTATGTCTCTGAATAAAAAAAGGTCATCGCAAGAATATAAACTCATGCGGTGACCTCACCCTATCTCTTACTTTATAATATTAAGGTAAGAGAATAAATGACGGGGCAAAGGCACCCGTTCTCACTTTTACTTCATCTTAGCCAGCTGGGCCTTAACCTCTGCAGTGATATCCTTGCTAAGTGCTTCATTGATATACAATGGTTGGCCTGCTGCCTTTTCCATAATATAAACATAGTTACCAGCCTTAGCTACTGCTGCAATAGCATTACGAACTTTCTCAAGAACAGGGCCAAGTTGCTTCTGCTGCTCCTCATTGAAAGCCTTCTGGTTGTCCTGAGCTGTCTGCTGGATCTTGTTATACATATCCTGTAAGTTCTTCTCTGTTTCAGCCTGCTTTGTTGCATTCATTGTGCTCTTAGACTTATCATAAGCATCTGCCTGACGCTGAAGTTCTGCCTGCATATCTTCAAGCTGCTTCTGATATACTTTACCTTTAGCCTCCAACTTACTCTGAACAGCTGTAGCCTCTGGAAGAGATTGGAGAAGAGCCTGTGAATCTAAGTGACCAAACTTCTGTGCAAACAATGTCATCGGTGCACAGAGCATCAACATTAAAAATAACTTTTTCATTTTTCTTATCGTTTTAATTGTTTATAAACTCGTTACTGATTTGAATAACCAAGCTTCTGTAATACTTCATTGCTGATATCAACCTTAGGTGATCCATAGATTATACCTGCAGAATTGCTAGAACGATCAATTACAAGACTATAGCCACGCTGGTCAGCAATGTCCTTGACAGCATTATAGATTTCATCTTGTATTGGGGTTATCAAGCTCGTACGCTTCTTAAAAAGTTCACCTTCAGGACCGAAATACTTACGCTTGAGGTCTGAAGCTTGCTTTTCTTTTGCAACAATAGCCTCTTGTTTTTTCTTCTTTTGTTCTTGAGAAAGGAAAACAACTTCGTTCTGATAGTTCTTATACATTGTAGAAGCTTCCGTATTGAGAGCCTCAACTTCAGCTTGCCACTTCTTACTGACTTGATTTAACTGTTCGTTAGCACGCTCATAAGCAGGCACATTACGGAGAATATACTCCATATCAATTAGTGCAAACTTCTGCGCAGAAGCTGACAAAGGCAAAAGAGTAAAAAGGTAAAGAGGTAAAACATACCTCAATACTTTGCTCAATATCTTCTTTTTATTCATCATCCTTCTATATTTAATTATAAACCTATAAATCCTTTTTATACAGATTCTCTTCTTAATGTTCAACGACTAAACATGAAAGTTCATTCCATTAAAACTCTTGTCCAAGGATGAAGTGGAATTGACTTCCACCCTTCTGACCAAAGACTTTATCGAATCCATAAGCCCAATCAATACCCATCAATCCAACCATTGGGAGGAATATACGTACACCAATACCTGCTGAACGTTTCATATCAAATGGATTGAACTTACTTGTTTCTGTCCATGCATTACCAGCCTCAACAAATCCTAATCCATAGATGGTAGTATTACCCAAAAGGAACGGATAACGAAGTTCGAGTGAGAAGCGATCATAAGCATAGCCCTCTGCACCATAAGGAGTAAGAGACCCATTCTCATAACCACGCAAGCCGACAGTTTCTTCTGCATATCCTGTAGAATATCCACTCATACCATCACCACCCATATAATAGGTTTCAAACGGACTCTTCTTATGTTTATTATAGCTTCCTAACAAACCAAATTCAACTCGTGTTACCAAGACAAAGCACTTCTGTCCATTTGTAAGAGCAGTAAAAGTACGAGCCTTGAACTTCCACTTATGATACTCTACCCAACGATATTTCTCTTGTTGTTCTTTTGAATAGGTCGGAGAATTACGATCCGTTGCCAAGTGTGCATAGTCCTTGCCATCCCACTTTGACCAAGGTGGAGTTATCGTCAGTGATACAGTAAAGTCTGAACCACGACGTGGGAAGAGCTGGTTATCTGTTGACGTACGATTGAGCGAAACGTTTAAATTAAGGTTATTTGCTGAACCATTTGACATAATGAAATAACGCCAATTACGCAACATATAACGTTGATATTGCAATTGTAGAGAAAGTGTAAAGTAGTCATCAGGCCAGTTCAAGCGCTTACCCCAACCAACATAGATACCCAACAACTTCACATACTTATCAGGATCATAATAGTTCTGATAATTATTATAATTATAATTGCCATACCCATACAGGTAATTATTATAATTATTCATGTAAGCACTATTATAGTAATTGCTTGAGACATCAGTCTGCTTAGAATAAGAAACACCAACACTAAACTGAATAGGACGCTTACCACCCAACCAGTTAGTTGAATACTGTGCATTATATGACTGATAGTAAGTACCGTTTGTCTGTGCTCCCAATGACAATGTTTCACCATCTCCAATAGGCAGAATACCTCGATGTTCACGATTTCTACGGAAGAGGTTTGCCATTGAGAAGTTGTTCAACTTCAAACCAACTCGGCCTATAACACCTGTCTGTCCCCAGCCTAGCGAGAGCTCTACCTGATCATTTGACTTCTGCTTAAGGTTGTAATTAATATCTACCGTACCGTCTTCGTAGTTTGGCTTTGGTACAGGATTGATAGCTTCAGGGTCAAAATGTCCCATAGATGCTAACTCACGTGCAGAACGTTGGAGAGCTTCTTTCGAGAAGAGATCACCAGGCTTTGTACGTAACTCACGACGCACGACATTCTCATAAAGACGGTCATTACCATTAATCGTCACTCGATTGATATGTGCTTGCTGTCCTTCATAGATACGCATCTCAAGATCTATCGAGTCACCCACAATATTTACTTCCGTCGGTTGAAGGTTATAGAAGAGATAACCATTGTTCCAATAAGCATTTCCAACGGCATCTTCATCTTGAGAAAGACGCTTATTCAAATAAGTTTGATTATACACATCACCCTTCTTCATATCAAGAAGACGTGAAAGATAATCGCTCGAATAAACAGTATTTCCCACCCATGTAATATTGCGGATATAATACTTTTTACCCTCATCAACTTTTACATAGACATCAACATGCTTTGGATCAACATTCCATACACTGTCTTTCAAGATCGTTGCATCACGATATCCATACTCGTTGTACTTCGTAATAAGATTTTTCTTATCTTCCGTCCAACGCTCTGGAGTGAACTTTTTCGACTTCAGAATGTTCTCTAATTTACCTGCTTCATGGGTCTTGGTAAAAGCACCTTTAGTGAATAATGTACCTTTGATCTTATTATCAGATAAATGTTCATTACCCTCAATGATGATTTGACGTACCTTTAACTTCTCCTTTTTATCGACATCGATATCAAGAATAACCTGATTCTTATTAAGAACATCATCCCTTTGCCGAATCGAAATAACAGCATTCTTATAGCCCTTATCGTCAAAGTACTTCTTAGCAAGTACTTTTGCGCGGTCAATCATATTCGGAGTTATCTGTCCACCCTTAACAAGTCCCAACTTTTTCTCCATATCTTCTCTTTCACTCTTCTTCAATCCATTGTAATTAATGGTTGAGATTCGTGGACGAGGAGAAAGATGAATCTTCAAATAAATATTATCTCCAACGATAGAATCAGCTGTTATAGAGACATCAGAGAAGAGACCATGCTTCCAATAACGCTTCACAGCATCAGTAATAGCAGTACCAGGCACCTCTATCTGCTGCCCGACACTAAGCCCCGATATACCTGTAAGAACATAGTCTTCATAACCATCAATACCTGTCACAGCTAATCCAGCCAACTTATAAGTATGTGGATTACCTCCATAACTGATATCTGGGTTTACGATTTTCTCTTGTGCCCTCGTTGTAAGACTCATCCCAGAGGCGAGAGCAAGGAGTATCAATACCTTATTTATATTAGTCATCTATCGTGTAACTTATTTATTTTCATTTTCAATTTGTTTCTCAGTCTTTCCGAAACGGCGTTGCCGCTGCTGAAAACTTCCAATAGCTTTATGCAGATCCAGCTCATCAAAGTCTGGCCAATAAGTATCACAGAAGTAAAGTTCAGAGTAAGCAATCTGCCATAACAGATAATTGGAGATACGCAACTCACCCCCTGTTCTTATCAGCAAGTCGGGATCTGGCATAAAATTAGTCTGTAGGTGACGACTAATAACATCTTCTGTTATCATTTCTGGCTGAATAAAGCTGCTACTATCTAGCTGATGTTCTGCAATAATCTCCCTCATTGCCTTCGTAATCTCCCAACGTGCACTATAGCTTAAAGCTACCACCATGGTCATTGCTGAGTTCTTTGCGGTATGTTCTTCCGTCTCATGCAGTTTATTCTGTACCTCTTGTGGCAAACGTGCGATATCGCCAATCACTCGAAAACGCACATTATTCTTCATAAAAATTTCGTCCTCCAGCGATGTAAGGACCAGTCCCATCAAGGCAGCTACCTCATCAGAAGGACGACTCCAGTTCTCAGTAGAGAATGTATAGAGCGTTAAATACTTCACGCCAAGCCGAACACACTCAGAAGTGATACGACGAACCGTATCCACTCCAGCCTGATGACCATATGAACGAGGCTTATTTCGTTCAGTTGCCCAACGACCATTACCATCCATAATGATAGCTATATGCTCAGGTATTCGCGTCATGTCTATTCCTTCTGTCATATATTTGAAGAGATAACCTTTTCTTTTGTTTTACTTATTATCGTCCACAGCCTGTCTATTCATCCTCATTATGACATGTACGGCACTTTGCCGAGAAGCTATACGAGAATGTTAGCTGAAGTGTTGAGTAACAATCAGTATTCTTAAAGAGCCCACTACTTTTTATACCATAAGGATCTTTCTGACCATCCAACTCATCACTAAGAGAGAAATGCATAGCCCATTCCAACCCAATATTCGTTCGTTCCCCAATCTTGTACTTAACTCCTACTCCAATAGGAAGATTAGCCGTAAATGCAGATTTACGATCCCCATTATCTATCTTCACATACGTAGCGCCCAATCCTATTGTTACATAAGGAGACAAACGCTGAGCACCACGATAATCATGACCTGTCCCATATGGGAGAAAATTATACTCATAAGCCAATCCTACATCGACTAAAGAGTTATTAAAAGTATAGGGAGCTGATGCAAACCTTGGATAATATGTCTTCACATCAGCTGAAGAACCTTTCATTTTCCCAAACGAAACATTCATTTTAAACCCCATATAAGGACTGAGATTGTATCGTGCAAGTACAGTCCCCATAGGTTGTAAATCTTTAAAAAGTGAACTATTAAAGTCACCAAGATACCCCATCATTCCGACACCAGCACCAATCTCCATCTTATATTCAGGATCTGTCTGTGCCAATACCGGTACAGAGCTAAACAGAATAAGAAGACTTATGACACTTCGCCTCATAATTGAGTCCTTTCATTTATTATTCAGTAGCACTGCTCAGATTAATATCCCATGCCACTCTATTTAACCTTCCACGCCACACTTTACTACCACTAATAATCCAAACAAACTGTTTTTTATCAACAGCAGCAGTAAACGTATTACCAAGACGCACATCTTTAGGATATGAGAAGGCAGCATCACTCGCCCAAGTTATACCTCCATCACGTGACAAAAGCATCTGAGCTGCCTCGTTACTTGCTGTCAAGCCCATTGCTAAAGCTGCATTATCATAACGAACAACCGTAAGATGCTTGTATACTGGTAACAAATATCTGCTCATGTTACTTTCAACAAGAGTCCACTGATTAGCAATACTGGAGGTATTACTATCTGACAATCTTGTCCATACAACGCTTTTTCCCGCAGCTGTTTGTCCTACAAGCATCACATGACTAACATTCTCATTACCAGTTGCTGATGAAAGAACATAACTAACATTGTTTACTGGCAGATAAGATGCATCACTGTCGAGCGATTCATTTGCCCATGTCAATCCACCATCCTTTGATACAACAAGTTTATCATTAGTGGTAAGAGCAAATAACTCTGAAGATGATGCGGCTACAAGTTGCTTAAGATTACCATTTGTCGCAACCACAGCCCAAGTGTTACCATCAGTTGAGGTCAGCACCTGATTGTTATCAACCGCAAAAAGTTTACTGCCCTGTGACAAGATTCCCTTATAAGCATTTGCCGAGAAAGTCTTATTAAGTCTTACCCAGCTATTACCATCTGTTATTGACGTTGTATATCCAACTGTTTGTGAACCATTTGTACCAAAGACAAATAACTTGTCGCCAACACTCACAGTCTTCATTGTTGTCAGACTTGCAAAGTTGCTATTATCACGCATTGCTGTCCAAGTAAAGACATTACCCTTCTGTTTATGAGCATTAACAGAGATTCTATAATCACGATAACTGTCCCCTGAAGCTGAATACACACGGAACTTTATTGGTTGCGTAAAGTCCAAAGAGTCATTCTCCGAATAATAATACTGCTTACCATCCTTATTAGACGTGAAAACGACTGTCCCAAAATTCTTGGTTGAAACCTTTGTCAATACATGTGCAACATCTGTCCCATAGGGCAAAGAATCTGGATTATATATTAATCCTTGTGCCTGATCAATATAGAACTTGACCTTACTTGCATTGAATTTCTTTTTATAAACACTATCCCGACCATCCTTTGTAACAGTATCACGGACCTGTGTTAGCTGTCCTAAAGAGAAAGCCGTTATCGCTGTGTCGTTATAAGTTGTTGTCTTGTTATCACTTTCATCTTTCAAACATGAAGACAACGTGAATGTGGTCAACATAAGAGCCACAAGGAAATATATCTTATTACTCATCAGATACTAATTAATGAATTTAACTGCAAATATAATCAGAATTCTTCAGAATAAGCTTCTTTTACGAGGTTAATTATGCAAAATATTGAAATTCTACTTGATTTTTTAAGTTTGTTTAGGATTAAAAAAGAAGACAGTGCAATCTACTCACACTGTCTTCCTTACAGAAACTTAACGAATATTGCTGAATGTCAGCGCTATAATACTGAGAATTGTCATAACCATGACACCTCCAAGTAATAGCATCGTCTCGGAATCTAATAACATGTTTCTATGATTTAAATACTATACTAAAAGCTAACCATTCGTTGGTTGCTGTTCAAAAGATGGTACAAAGATACAGACAACCAAGACATTTTCCTCACTTCTGCAGGAAGTATTCATACTTTAACAACTTATTTTGACTTACATCAAAGTATCAAGCACGACAAAAACACCTACAAAAACACCAAATTTATAACAAAAAAACTCCTACTCACAGTAATGTGAGTAGGAGTTATCATTATTTATTCAGAAGTTCTTCTGAGAAAATTAGAGCTGTGGACCAGCTGCTACGAGAGCCTTACCAGCCTCGTTGTTCTCATACTTCTTGAAGTTCTTGATGAAACGAGCTGCGAGGTCCTTAGCCTTCTCATCCCACTGAGCTGCATCAGCGTAAGTGTCACGTGGATCGAGGATCTCAGTAGCAACACCTTCGAGCTTTGTAGGAACAGTGAAGTCGAAGTAAGGAATCTGCTTTGTTGGAGCAGCGTCGATTGAGTGGTTCAAGATAGCGTCGATGATACCACGAGTATCGCGGATAGAAATACGCTTGCCTGTACCGTTCCAACCAGTGTTAACTAAGTAAGCCTTAGCGCCACTCTGCTGCATCTTCTTAACCAACTCCTCAGCATACTTTGTTGGATGGAGCTCCAAGAATGCCTGACCGAAGCAAGCAGAGAATGTTGGAGTAGGCTCTGTGATACCACGCTCAGTACCAGCCAACTTAGCTGTGAAGCCAGAGAGGAAGTAATACTTAGTCTGCTCTGGAGTCAAGATTGATACTGGAGGCAATACACCGAATGCATCAGCTGAAAGGAAGATTACCTGCTTAGCAGCTGGACCCTGTGACTCAGGACGCTGGATGTTCTTAATATGATAGATTGGGTAAGAAACACGAGTGTTCTCAGTTACGCTCTTATCAGCGAAATCAATCTTACCATTCTTGTCAACAGTTACGTTCTCGAGGAGAGCATCACGTGTGATAGCACCGTAGATGTCTGGCTCTGACTCCTTATCAAGGTTGATAACCTTAGCATAGCAACCACCTTCGTAGTTGAAGATACCCTTGTCATCCCATCCGTGCTCGTCATCACCGATGAGCTTACGCTTTGGATCAGTAGAAAGAGTAGTCTTACCTGTACCAGAAAGACCGAAGAAGATAGCAGTGTTCTCGCCGTTCATGTCAGTGTTAGCAGAGCAGTGCATAGAAGCCATACCCTTCAATGGCAAGAAGTAGTTCATCATAGAGAACATACCCTTCTTCATCTCACCACCGTACCATGTGTTAACAATTACCTGCTCCTTAGATGTTACGTTGAACATTACACAAGTCTCTGAATGGAGACCAAGCTCCTTCCAGTTCTCAACCTTAGCCTTAGAAGCATTGTAAACGATGAAGTCTGGCTCCTGATCGAAGTCTGCCTCTGACTTTGGACGGATGAACATGTTTGTTACAAAGTGAGCCTGCCAAGCAACCTCAACGATGAAACGAATCTTCATACGTGTATCCTTGTGTGTACCGCAGAAACCATCAACTACGAAAAGGCGCTTGTTAGAAAGCTCTTTCTTAGCGATGTCCTTAACAGCTGTCCAAGCTTCTTTAGTTGCACGATGGTTATCGTTATGGTACTCCTCAGAATCCCACCATACTGTATCATGAGAGTTCTCATCATCAACGATGAACTTATCTTTAGGAGAACGACCAGTGTAGATACCAGTCATTACGTTGATAGCACCAAGCTCAGTCTCGTAACCCTTTTCATAGCCCTCAAGACCTTCCTTTGTTTCCTCATTGAACAATACCTCATAAGAAGGATTGTAAAGTACTTCTGTTGTACCAGTAATTCCGTACTTCTCAAGTACGCTCTTATCAAACTTTGCCATTTCGTTAAATGTATTTAGTTGAAAATTGATTTTATCCTTAGCTTTTTACGTCTCCTAACAAAGACACCGCAAAGGTAATATAATTATTAACTCCAAACAAAAAATAGCAAGAAAAATGTTCCTAAGTATCCTTCTGCAAGGTTAAAGATGTTAAAAAAAACAAGACCATCGGTATATTTGTAAATCAGACGTTGCAAAAATTCGGAGAATTGTTTAATTTTGCCGAAATTTTGCATGGTGGGTTACATCCCCATACACCTAAAACATCTAAAAATAAAAATGGAAATCATCAACTTTTCAGAACAGAATTCCATCATCAACCAGTACCTGGCTGAGATTCGTGACAAGGATTATCAGAAGAACAGACTGCTCTTTCGCAACAATGTTATGCGTATTGGAGAGTTTGAAGCCTTTGAGATTTCGAAGACATTGAACTACGAATCTAAGGACGTCATTACTCCTTTAGGAACAGCAAAGGTTCAAGTTCCGACTGATAAGATTGTCCTTGCTACTATCTTCCGCGCCGGATTGCCTTTTCATAATGGCTTTTTAAACATCTTCGACCACGCTGGCAATGCTTTTGTCAGCGCTTATCGTGAATATAAGGATGCGGCTCATCATGAGGTAGGAATCCACGTTGAGTATCTCGCTACACCTGACATCAATGGCAAGACACTTATCATTGCCGATCCAATGCTGGCTACTGGCGGTTCTATGGAGTTGGGATACAAGGCTATTTTATCCAAAGGTACACCTCGCCACGTACACGTTGCATGCTTATTGGCTACACCAGAGGGCATTGCACACATCAAGAAAACGTTCCCAGAAGACTCAACAACGATCTGGTGCGCAGCTATTGATGAAGGGCTAAACGAGCATAAATACATTGTTCCTGGCTTCGGTGATGCTGGCGATCTTTGCTTTGGTGAGAAGCTGTAAGGCTTATCTTTGAACGCTAAGAGTAATGAAAACAACGGAGATCACTTATTAAAATTAGGGTTTATCACAGCCCATAACAAAACAAAGGACGATAAAGATCAACATCTTTACCGTCCTTTGTTTATTTAAGAACACTTACTTCAGTTTATAAATATCCATCACTTCGCGCCCCCATGCTGGCTGCAGACCAGTAGTTTTCTCACTTGCAAAGAGTTGTTGGATGGTTGTTAACTCCTTGGGATCATTCATACTCGGACGCCCTGTAGCTTTACTGAGCTTATCAAGGAAGATGTAAAGAAGAAGATGTGCACGTGGATTACTTGGATTTACACCAATAGCCGACTTGTAACCGATGATTGCATCCGTACAATATCGTTTACAATTTTCAGAGGGATTCCGTACGATGAGTGCCGTATAATATAACCCTTGGAGCACCAAAACCTCAGAACGGTCAACACCTTCTTTCGACTGTAAAGCGTCTACATCATTCTTCACTGCATCAATGAAGAGAGAGGAATGACTATCCTCTGGGAAACGAACAGCATACTGAAGAGCATAAAGCGTGCGATAATACATGGGGAGCCAGGTATTAGGATACTGTGCCTCAACATGCTTCAACGCATCCATACCTTTTAATACTGACGAGGCATTGTCGGCATTAACACTACGGAGCACGGTCCCTAACGCTGTCTCAAACTGTGGATTGTTCTGTGCATTTACACTCGTTGCACACATAAAGGCAACCACGATAACGAACTTTGAAATCAGATTCTTCATACATTTAAATTTTTAAAGTGAAACATATTAATTTTAAAAGTTGAAATATAAATTTCTGATGCAAATGTATGAAGGCTTTTTTCTGCCTCCAAATAGTGGGGACAGACAACGAGAACATGGGCTATATAGCTATCAAAGACGCTGAAATACTACGTTTTGGGACGAATGAATAACATTAAAAAAGTACGTCAAAGAGTACAAAACAAGGGACAGAAGAGCCGCTCTCAGAAGATAGAAGTCCCTTCTCCAGAAATTACAAAGGCTTTGTAGAAAGATTACAAGGCCTTTGTAATACTTCTACAAGGCGTCTGTAATACTTCTACAAGCGCCTTGTAATTTTCTGTAATAGCACAAAATGAATTCTAAAAGGGGAATATTAACAGACTAAACGCAGCGTTTCCGCACACTAATCTACAAAAGAACGAAGCCCGGGGACAAATGAACGGGAGACGGGAATAATATCTTCACAACTAGAAAGGCGCAACTGATAACCATTAGAATTACCCTTTGCTGAAATGATATTATTGATATTAACAAGGAAAGAACGGTGACATTGGAAGATGTTTTCGTAAGGAAGACCACTTTTCAGAGCAGACAACGTTGAGCGAAGTTCCGTCTTTTCAACCCTTCCCTCTTTTATATAACATACGGAAACATTGTTTTTTCGTGATTCAATATAAAGCAAATCATTGATGGGTAATGTGAGATCAGCTCCTCGAAGATTCTGATCATGTAGGGTTATCATGACTCCTGCTTGCTCATCAGTAGTCTTTTTAATCAGCTCCTCCAGTCTGTTATTCAGTATTCTGTTCTTACTTAACAGCACAGAGAGTCCCATAACAAGTAGCCAAATGAGGAAAGTCCAGTAAAAGAACAACCCAAACAATGCCCAACTCAAGGGCTCGCCGAAGAAGAAAGCTGCATAGATAGTCATTGAAACAGCCATTGCCAATTCTGTAACAATACTATGCAAAAGGGAATAGCCATTGGTTATCTGCTGTTTTCTTTTTGACGTTCTGCCAAAGAAAAGAGCCGTACAGAGCCACTGAACACATACCGTCATCGCACCAAAACCAAGACACATAAGAAGAGTATTACCCTGATATTGACTGATACCAAAGGGTTGTAAAAGATAAAGAAACAAGAAAATGCCAATCCCTGACACCACATCTGTGCGCCAGTGATTGGCATTTGCCTGTAAAATACTCTTGCTATGTAGGAAAGAAGATAGTCTGTTCATGATGTATCATATGGTTATCAGATTACAAAGATACACCATTTCTCTTTCCCATGCAAGCTTCTTTTTGTCTTATTTTATTATTCTTTGACCTCCCATATATCGTTGGTTTCCAGCATTTCCATGAAGTTGTGGTAATGCTTCTGTGCCTTCACCTCCTCTATCTGTTGATTGACAGCAGCATCATAGGTAGGTGCTTCAACGTCACGGATGACTCCGAGTGCTATAGGGAAGCCGTCTTCATTACTCATCATGCAAGTTTCAGCTGCAAAGTATTGTCCTGACAATGGGCATCATGTACGAGAATATCCTCTTTCTTCACACCATTCTCACCAATCTTCACCACCTTCAGGCCAAAACCTTCCTGTATAAGACCATATTCTTGGTTAGGTCCAAAGATCAAAGGTTCGCCATGTTTAACGTAGATAGCATTCTCTTTGCGTCCCTGAGAGGTATAAACGGAACTGTGACAGTTATCATTAAAGATGACACAATTCTGCAAAATCTCACATACGGCAGCACCTTTGTGCTGATAAGCAGCCTTCAGAATAGCAATAGTCTCATTATTGTCACTTGCCACACTACGTGCAAAGAAGTTACCACGCGCACCAAAACAGAGCTCTGCTGGGCGGAATGGGTCCTCCGTTGTACCGAAAGGACTGGACTTAGACACGAAGCCTCGTGGACTGGTTGGTGAATACTGACCCTTTGTCAAACCATAGATACGGTTATTCAGAAGGATCATATTCAGGTCAACATTACGGCGCATAGCGTGAATGAAGTGGTTACCACCGATGGCAAGAGCATCACCATCGCCCGAAACCTGCCATATAGTGAGGTTTGGATTGGTTACTTTCGCCCCTGTAGATATGGCTGCTGCACGACCATGAATGGTCTGCATGGCATAAGTGTTAGCATAATAAGGCAATCGGCTTGAGCATCCGATACCACTGATGACGGCCGTTTCATAAGGAGGAACGCCCAGTTCGGCCATTGCTTTCTGCAGACTGGCAAGGAAAAAGTGGTCACCACAACCTGGACACCAGCGTGGTTGGCCTTTCTTAAAGTCTTGTGCTGTATATTGATTCATGTCTTTTTTAATTTAAGGAGTTAGAGAAGTTAAAGGAGTTTGGGGAGTTATTGAAGACAAGAAGTTAGGGAGTCAGGATTTTAGACTTATCTAAACCTGATGTTATTTCTCCATAATAGAACCTGCTTTACAGCTAATTCCGACGCTTCTTAACCCATAACTCGCCAACTCATTCACTTATATACTCGTTTACTGAAGTATCTTTGTATAGAACGTACCACTCTCTTCTTTTGGCAATGGAGCTTGAGGAGCTTCTCAAATGTAGTAACCAACTCGCTGACAACGAATGGTTGACCCTTAACTTGGTTATACTGATAAGGAGCGAAGTGGTTGATACGAATACGCAGAAGGGCTGCCAACTGACCAAGATTCTGCTCTGCTACAACAACTTTCTTATAACGAGCAAGCACTTCAGCAGTGTTCTTTGGTAACGGATTCACATACTTGAACTGTGCCAAAGCAACCTTATGACCTTTTGCACGCAACTCTTCCATTGCTGAATAGAGGTGACCATAACTACTTCCGAAGCCCACAATAAGGAGGTCAGCATCCTTTTCATCACCCAAAACCTTCAAGTCTGGCACAGGGATACGTGCCACCTTATCCCAACGAAGACGGTCCATCTTGTCGTGATTCTCAGGATCTGTAGAGATACTTCCCGTCTCTCCATCCTTCTCAAGACCACCAAGTATATGCGTATATCCCTCTGTTCCAGGGATAGCCCAGTAACGAGCGAGTGTCTCTGGGTCACGTTTGTATGGAGTATACTTATACTTCTGATCCTCAGTAACAAAGTGTGGATGAATCTCAGGCAGCTCTTCTATGTTCGGAAGTTTCCATGCTGACGAACCATTAGCAATGAAAGCATCAGTAAGAAGTACCACAGGTGTCATGTGTTCCAGTGCTATCTTGCACGCATTATAGGCTGCATCGAAACAATCTGTAGGGCTTGTTGCAGCAATAACAGGCATTGGACTCTCACCATTACGCCCATAAAGCACCTGTAACAGGTCGGTCTGCTCACTCTTTGTAGGCATACCTGTTGATGGACCACCACGTTGTACGTCAACGATAACCAATGGTAACTCATCGATAAGGGCAAGGTTCATGGCCTCACTCTTCAAACAAATACCAGGTCCAGAGGTTGATGTGGCAGCCAAAGCGCCTGCAAATGCAGCTCCGATAGCCGATGCACAACCTGCTATCTCGTCCTCACACTGAACCGTTGTTACACCCATTGACTTGTGTTTAGCCAACTCGTGAAGGATATCCGTTGCTGGTGTGATAGGATAAGAACCTAAGAACAAACGCAGACCAGCACGCTCTGCAGCAGCCATAAGGCCATAAGCAGTTGCCTTATTACCCGTAATATCCATGTAACGACCAGGCTCTTTCACTGCAGATTCTACCCGATAGGTGTTTGGAACAGATGCATGAACATTGTGTCCATAGTCATATCCAGCCTGAACAACACGTATATTAGCCTCAGCAATAGCAGGTTTCTTCTTGAATTTCTTCTCAAGGTAATTATTAACTAAGGTGAGATCACGGTTGAAAAGCCAGCAAACAAGACCTAAGGCAAACATGTTTCGGCACTTTAACATGGACTTATTGTCCATTCCAGTGTCTGCAAGACAGTCCTTGACCATCTTTGTTATCGGACAAGCTACCACCCGATCTGGGTCAATACCCATCTCTCCGAGGTAGTCATCACTACGAAACTCTGCCTTCTGAAGGTCACGCTGACCGAAAGAATCAGTATCAATAATGATTGTTCCATTAGGTTTACAGTGTCTATACTGCATCTTCAGTGCAGCAGCATTCATTGCTACAAGCACGTCACAACGGTCACCTGGGGTATAAACCTTACCTGCTCCAATGTGAACCTGGAACCCACTCACACCCGTTAAAGACCCTTGCGGGGCACGAATGTCTGCCGGATAGTCCGGAAATGTAGACACACCATTGCCCACTGTTGCCGAAACAGTGGTGAAAATGTTTCCCGCAAGCTGCATACCATCACCAGAATCACCAGAGAAATGTACTACAACATTGTCGAGTTCTTTCACTTCGATTTGTTCTTCCATAGATTATTTCTTTGTTTATGTTAGTATAATCATTTTTATTCTGATATTATATACTCCCTCAACATTGCTGTTAGAAATCAGCTTACAGCAGATTTTGCAACTTGAGGAATATCTTTTTTCTTCTGATAAACACGTATCCAATCAATCCGCATCTCATATGTATGCATGACATCTGGCATCTTTGCCCATGTACCATCGCCTACAGACTGATTGAGTATCAGGTAAAAATCAGACTTATCAAAGGGCCATTGCTCCTGACTATCGTTCTGTTTCTTATATTGATACACCTGTTTACCATCTGCAAAGAATGTCAAAACGTCCTTTTCCCATTCCAAAGCGTAGATGTGATAACGGTTCATTGGTAAGTTCACATTACCAGAATGCGTCTCATCAGGGTGACTCTTCGTCCATGCAGAATGTACTGTACTATAGGCTTTCTGCTCCGTATTTATCTGTTCAAAGATGTCTATCTCTCCTCCTTTTGGCCATGCCAACGCCGTTTTTGGCATCATCCAGATAGCTGGGAAGTTACCGACAAAAGGGTTAACAAGTGCTCGACATTCTACACGACCATAACGAAAAGCGAACTTCTGACTACTGTTAATACCACCTGTCAGCATGTCTACGTCATCTGTTGACCTGTTCGGATTAGGAATTGCACGCAGAACAAGATTCCCATCCTGTATGAAAGCAACCTTAGGAGAGTTGCTCAAGAAGCGTGCCCATGTCACTTTGGGACGGCGCACACAAGGCGTCCACACCTCAGGATCGGGCAATGTACCATCGGGTTTATTGAATTCATCTCTGAAAACAAGCACATATTCCGAACGCGAAGCAGCCGATTCCGTAACGCACAACTCACCTCCACCAGAAAAGCTAACGGCTTGTGCTGATGAGACTGCTACAAATAAGGCTATTAAAACCATTGCGAGCATCTGCTTGTTGCGTTTCTTTCGTGACATATTTAACAAAGATTCCACTGTAACAGCATGAACTATGGAGATTATGTTCTACTCATATAAATGAGTTTTTCACGTTCAATATCTGGCACAAGATTGATTCATACACCTCAACATCACATGTCAGAAATGCCATTCCACAGATTGTCTTTTTGTTTATGTTAGTATAACTGAGGACAAAAGTGCGAAATATTATTGATATAACAAAATGTTTTAAGGAGAAAAACACAATGAATTGATATTTAAAGTGTGCTTTTTAAAGATTTTTTCCATTAGGACATACCTTCCCAAAGATGCACATCTTTATTTATAAGGAGAATAATCTAGGTTTTAGAATATGACAAGATGATTTTATAAAAAAGTTTTTTACCTTTGTAAGCATCTACTAAGTACATCTATAAACATTATTAAACTAAAAACATAAGACAATAATTATGAAGACTTTAAACTTGAGACTCATATTGTTAACAGGACTATTTCTGTTAACAGGGACACTGACTGCCTCTGCACAAGAGGAACAATCACGTGACAAGAGTGTCTACCTGGAACTGTTAGGACCCAGCATGATGGTTGGAATCAACTATGATGCACGCTTCAAGGAGGGTTCTCCATGGGGCTATCGTACGGGTCTGGGCTTTGGATATTCCGAGTCTAACTGGTTCTTTGGCGACGCTACATCAACCCGCGTATACTCTATTCCGTTGGAAGTAAACTATCTCATCGGAAAGAGAAAGAGCAAACTTGAGTTGGGAGTGGGTGTAAATGTTGGGTTATACAATGACCATTACCGCGTAACTCAATATGAGGCCCCAAGCAACCCATCTGGTTCTTATGTTGCAAAGACCGTTAGCTTTTCGGAGAATAAGGTGAGTGCATTTGGCTATACAGACGTAGGTTACCGCTACACCTCCACCCGTGGCTTCCAATTCCGCGTGGGTCTGACAACTGCATTGACGCTTGATAAGACCCGACAGAGTGCCCACACGGTGATGGCAGCCCCTTATATCAGCTTTGGAAAGGCATTTTAAGACATTTCAAACACACCTTATTATATATAGTAACAGCACATCTGTTTTCAGATGTGCTGTTTGTATATTATTCCCGTAAGGGGATCTTAAATGACACTGAAGCCCCTGCTGGATTATCTTTTAAGAAGTTACGACATCTTTTCTTCTGAGAAACAGCCCCTTTAGAACCATATAACTCCTGTCCATCTGTGGTGTTTCTGTATTCTTTCAACTATACATTGCCATCGCTTCAGTAGCTATCGGGGAGACGTTAAGCGCTTAGCACGACTGGTGCTTACCATCAACTCCATATGTGCTGGGCTGCAACACCATTGGTGCTAGGCTGCAACACATCAGAAGAAAACGACAACAAACAGGCTTTCCAACCGCCACAAGGTGTGCTGTAAGGTGTTAATGACCAACGAATAAGGAACGTTTTTACGAACCAGTGACAATTATGTAATACACAAAGGCAATACCCGACAACTTAAATTTGACATCCTTTACTATAACAATAGTTACAGATAAGATATTTTATTGTAACTTTGCAGGAGAATAAATAAAGGAAACTGAAATGATATTGCTGAGCTTTGACACGGAAGAGTTTGATGTTCCACGCGAACATGGGGTAGACTTCTCACTTGAGGAGGGCATGAAAGTATCCGTTGAAGGTACAAACAAGATCCTCGATATACTGTTGGCTAACGACGTACATGCCACATTCTTCTGCACAGGAAACTTTGCTGAACATGCTCCAGAAGTAATGCAACGCATCAAGAACGAGGGACATGAGATAGGATGTCATGGTGTTGACCACTGGAAACCACAGCCGGAGGATGTGTTCAAGTCGAAGGAAATCGTAGAACGAGTAGCTGATGTGAAGGTCACTGGCTACCGTCAGCCACGCATGTTCCCTGTCTCTGACGAGGATATAGAGAAGGCTGGATACCTTTATAACTCATCTCTGAACCCTGCTTTCATACCAGGTAGATACATGCACCTTACCACTCCACGCACCTGGTTCATGCGTAATGAGGTCATGGAGATACCTGCCAGCGTCAGTCCTCACCTCCGTATCCCGCTCTTTTGGCTTGCTTTGCATAACTTCCCCGAATGGTTTTATCATTGCTTAGTACGTCAGGTACTGCGCCACGATGGATACTTTGTTACGTATTTCCACCCTTGGGAGTTCTATAACCTCAAGGAACATCCTGAATTCAAGATGCCTTTTATCATCAAAAACCATTGTGGTCATGAGCTGGAACAGCGACTCGACCGTTTTATCAAGGCAATGAAAGCAGATAAACAGGAGTTCATTACATTCACAGAATTCGTCAACAGACAGAAGAAACAGAAATGATAACACTCGCAACAGTATCCCCTTGCTACAACGAAGAGGAGGTTTTGGAACAGTCGGCTGCCCACTTAACAGCACTCTTCGACGATCTTATCGCTCAGGGAAAGATATCCAATGAATCGGTCATCGTGTTTGTCAACGACGGTAGTCGTGACCGAACATGGGAGATTATCAGCCGTCTTCACAAGCAGAATGCCCGTATCCGTGGTATCAACCTTGCACATAACGTGGGACATCAGAATGCTATCATGGCTGGAATGATGACTGCTAAGGACTGGGCAGACGCTGTTATAACGCTGGATGCCGACCTTCAGGACGATTACAAGACATGTATTCCGCAGATGGTGGACGACTTTCAGGCTGGGAATGACATCGTTTATGGTGTGAAAGTATCACGAACAGCTGACCCACTACTGAAGCGTATGTCAGCACAAGCCTTCTATCGGCTGCAAGAAAAGATGGGAGTGAACAGCATTTTCAACCATGCCGACTTCCGATTGATGAGCCGTCAGGCGCTCGAGATGCTCTCGGGCTATAAGGAACGTAACCTTTATCTGCGCGGTCTCATCCCTTTGATTGGCTTAAAGTCCACAACTGTTGACGACCATATCCGCGAACGGGAGGCGGGACACTCAAAGTATACCCTGCGAAAGATGCTTAACCTGGCATTAGATGGTATCACTTCCTTTTCTGTCAAACCTATCTACTACGTCATTTACTTGGGAATCATCTTCCTCTTCATCAGTCTTGGTATTGGTATCTACGTCATTCACGCTTTCATCAACCACACAGAAGTACCTGGATGGGCATCTCTGATTCTTAGTATATGGTTCGTTGGGGCTATGCTGATGATCTCTTTCGGTGCTGTAGGGCTGTATATAGCGAAGATATATGAGGAAGTGAAGCAACGCCCACTGTACAATATCAGTCAAATACTTGATTAACACTCCAATCAGATGACGCTGCATACGAAAGAAATATGGCTACATTGGAGACAGGACTTCTGGCGTCTGTTCCGCTTTGGCATAACAGGTACGCTCTGTTCGCTTATCCATTATGGTGTCTATTGCCTTTTTCTGCTGTTCACTAATACCACGATTGCTTACACAGCAGGCTACTGCGTGGGCCTCATCTGTAACTATGCACTGACAACTTACTTCACTTTCAAAGGTAAACCTACGAAGAACAATGCTGCAGGCTTCGTGGGTAGTCATGTCATCAATTACTTATTAGAGATAGGACTGTTGCAGTTCTTCCTGTGGTTAGGCGCAAGTAAATGGCTATCGCCTATACTTGTAATGGTTATAGTCGTACCTATCAACTTCCTTTTGCTGCGTTTTGTGTTCGTGAAGAACAACCATAAAAAGCTAAAAGGATAAAAGGGCAAAAAGATAAAAGCCCTCATTCACTCCTCTTTTTACTATGGTTCAGATTCAGAAAGGATAGACTTTGCATTCGTTTATCCCGTATTCTGTATTGTTTTTACACGTGACTTTTCACTTTATCTAAGCGTGATAAAGTATTATCTAAGTCTGATAAAGTATTATCTAAGCGTGATAATTAATTATCTAAGCGTGATAATACAAAAACACACGTGTAAAAACAATACAACACAAGGGCTAAAAGAAGCCGAAACGCATGCAGAATAAATATGAAACGATAGATAATGAGAAGGAAAAGGGCTACAATAGCATACTCACACTTATCCTTTTGTAGCCTTTCCTACCCTCTCATAAGACTTTATAACCTGTGAAGCGACGTCCTGATTCTCAAAACGCTTCACATATTGACGGCTCTTCCCAACCATTTGAGTTCGCTTTTCGATAGCTGAAAGGAGGGCTGCTGCAGCTCCATCAGCATCATCGGGACCAATGTAAAGGCAATCTGGACCACCTGCTTCCTCCAAACAACTGCCCGTAGCAGCCACTACTGGCAAGCCACTTTGTATGGCTTCGATGATGGGAACACCAAAGCCTTCATAGCGAGAAGGATAGATGAAAGCTTCAGCCTGGCTGTAGATAGCAGGTAGGAGATCGTTGGGAACACCTTGAAGGAAGTGTACCCTATCTGTCAAGCCTAACTTACGAATGGCTGTATCAAGCTGTTTCTGATACTTCGTCTGCCTTCCAACGATGACAAGATGCAACTCTGAAGGTAGCTTTGCCATGGCTTGAATACCCAAAAGAATATTCTTTCGTGCCTCAACCGTACCTACATTAAGCACGTAACGCTGTGGAAGTTGATACTTCATCCGCGCTTCCTGCAGTTTATCCTGAGGTACAGGCTGACTGAAGCGGGTACCACAACTCTGATAAACGAGGTCTATTCTATCCTCTGGGAAGTCACCATAATATAAGATATCACGCTTCGTACACTCACTGATGGCAATGATACGTGTTGCTTCACGCAGTGTCTTATAGAACTTGCGCTTATAGAAGAATACGTCTATGGGCTGATAGAACTCTGGATGACGTAGGAAAATAAGGTCGTGAATGGTGACTACACCAGGGATACCTGCCGCTGACAAACCTTGGGGAAGCTCACCTGAGAGTCCGTGATACAGCTCTACACCATCACGCTGAAGGTCCTTCACGATACCCTTCATGCGCCATAGATCACGCTGAAGACGGAAGTGCAGATGGTCAGGATAGCAGAAGTGCACGTTCTCCCTTCGTTCAACCTGATTCCGAAGATCGTCTCTTCCAGCATCGGGAGCATAGAGCAACAGTTCTGTGTTAGGCATCAGCGGGGCAAGATCATTGATGAGCGTACGCCCATAGCTGCCCAATCCTGTTCCGTTCCTCACTATTCGTTTGGCATCATAGCCTATAATCCTTTTATTCATGAGCTTCTATTATTTCGTTCGTAGCATAATCCTTCGTGCACAACTCGTAACAAAGCCATAACCAAAGAATACTGATTGGCAAAGCACGGAGGCATAAGGCTTGATATACTCCTCTCGAATGAACTTAGGGAACAGGTCACTACTACCCATTCCAGAGAGGATAAAGACGAAAATCATCAATGCTATTGCCCACTTTCCACGCTTCCATGGTGCTGCAGTGTACCATATACAAACGCCTAACAAGGCTATCACGTATCCACTTGCTTCACTTCCCGTACTGAAAAGAATCACAAACAAGAGTACCGAGGCAAGGATTGTCTCTCGGAAAGCAAGGTTCTTATACTGTGAGAAACGGAGATAAGGAAGGGCAAAGAGTGCCATTCCAGGAAGAATAAGCCACAAATCAGAATAATTTGTAAAGCCCGTTGTACGTCTGACGAGCCCTAATAGAGATATATTCTGCTGAATAGAGCCAAGGTTTTCAGCATTCTTTTCCACCAAACAAGTAAACCACTCGTGGTATTGTTCAATGACATAAGCAGGCGAACTGATAACCATTGGTGCACAAAAGAGTACGACTGACCATATTGCAAGCCACATCAAGAAACGCAACTTGTGCCGAGAGAACAGGAAGAAAGCCAATCCCACGATACCATATAGCTTCACCAACGTACCTAATACAATGAAGAAAGCAGCCCAACAATCCTTCTCTTTCTCTATAAGGAAGAATGAAGAGAGTATCATTGCAGCTACAGCAATATTGAATTGCTGCATAAACAACGCCGTTGGAAGCGTTATTCCACAGAACCAAAGTATGAAGATCTTTTGCTTTTCATGGAGTCCTGAACGAACAATAGCCACATATAGCCACGCAGTAAGGAACACTAACCATAGTAACATACCTGCCCATAGAGGTAAAAGGGCAAAGGGTGCGATGACAAGTGAGAAGACTGGACCATAATGATTCACGTCCCCGTACTCTGCAGGTAGGCTGCATAGAGTGAAGTTTGGTTCACTGTGTGCCAGTAAACACCACGGAAAATAAGGAAGTTATTGAAACTTCGATTGTACTTGAGCATCCCTGCAAGGGCAATGACAAACCATAAGCCCATCAGGAACCATCGATTGGAGAGTAAGGGGTGATGTAAGAGTTGCTTTATTCTATCCTTCATTACATTTATTTCTTTGGAAACAGGCAAGGGATGTTCCTTTTCAACCATCTACTTAACTTCTCCATCGGTGTCCGTTTCCAGCTATGTGCACAATAATGGATAGCATATGAAGCAGGTGTTGCCTCATATTTATTACCTGCAAAGATCTCAGAACGGAACACCATCATATTGTCTTCGAGTGGCTGATCTTTATCCAAATACTTGAAACCATACTTTTCCATCACCCGAGCATAGACAAATGGTGAGATAACTCCCGTACCATTTGAGCCTTCAGGATAGATAAACTCACGCTTCTCATAGTCATCCAACACGTCTTTCACAAACTGACAGCCAGCTTCAGAACCCATCACCGCTGCCTGAATCTGTATCCCTGAGACAAAACCTTCCTTGATACGATTACCCTTATCATCGATCATATCTATCGCTCCAGTCATCTCTATCTGCTTTGGATGATACTCCAATGAGGTGAAGAACTTATAGTTTAGGAATTCATCAAATGACTTTAAGACCTTTACATCAGAGTCAAGATAAACACCACCTTCAGTATAAAGTGCATACATACGTATATAATCGGATGCAAAAGCCCACTTACGTTGTTCGAAAGCTTCGCGTACATAAGCAGGAGCCTTTGACATATCAAAGTTCTCAGTGTTCCATAACTTTATCTGATAGTCGGGCAACACCTTCTTCCAAGTGTCCATACACTTCCGTATCTTATCGGGATACGGATCGTTGCTGAGCCAGCAGTAATGAATGACTTTTGGTATCATAGCTATATGGTTATTTACGTTTCTATTCTTATTTAGTGTTATTTATCAATCTTCCCAGATGTTCTTGATACGGACATCACGCAGAATCGTAAGCACTTTCTTTACCTTACTCCTGAAAAGGTCAGCCTTTAAGTGTACCGACATATCCCGAACTTCGTTATAAGGTTCGCCCCTCTGGAGGACATCACGCATGAAAGAGGAAGAGGTTATGCCCCATTTACGAAGGAACTGTGTGCTTCCATCGTTCTTTACTATACGATGAGTGGAACGTGCTTCGAAGTGATAAACACGGCTACGATCGATTCCTTTGAACAGCCGAACACCTGCTTTCCACAGCTTAGCAGAGAAGTCTGGGTCTGAATACATACCTGGCTGAACTCAATGCTATAGCCTCCTACAAGGTCCCACACATCACGATGAACGATGTTAGGTGGCCATGTAGAACCTTTCCAATCGCCATGTGGCAGTGTAGCATACTCCTTCAACAGTCGTTCCTCATCAAAATCGTCAACACTCTCACCGTAATTAGCTGGTGCAATCACGCTCTTATCATAGAATGGACGTGGCTGAATAAGTGTTGAAGAGAAGAAGAACATGTTATCAGGTTGCTGCTTTATCTCCTCAAACAAAGCCTTATCCCAATCTGGACACACATACATGTCATCATTCATATAAAGGATATAGTCCGTTGATACCAATGAACGCAACTTATTCAAGGCAAAACAAACGCCTATATTCTCATCAGAAGCCGTATATTTCAGCCCCTGCTCTTCAACCCACTGCCGTGTTCCGTCACTACCATCATTGATATGAATAAGTATTTCGTGCTCATAACAAGAGTTCTTTCTGATACTTTCAATACACAGTTTCAGGAAAGACAGATTATTCCAAGTAGGAATCAGAATCGAAAAAAGAGGCTTAACAGTATTGTCCATACCTATTATTATAGTGTTGACCAGACTATTCCTCACCCAAAGATGAGATGATTAAATCAAACAATGCCACCCGATGTACATAACACTTAGCTACTATAAAGAAAATAGTGCCTATTCTGAAGCCTGTGCTATCTGCTTTTTAGTAAGAAAGATTATGTTCTCTTTTTCAGTTAACATAATGCAAATGTACAGAAAAAAATCGTATCTTTGCCCATAAGATGGAAAAAAAAGAAATATCAGTAGTAATCAATACCTACAATGCAGAGAAATTTCTGCAGCGTGTTCTCGACTCCGTTAAGGACTTCGATGAGATAGTTGTCTGCGATATGGAGAGCAATGACCATACCGTAGAGATTGCTAAACGTGCAGGATGTAAGGTTGTTACCTTCCCCAAAGGCAATCATACCTGTGCCGAACCAGCTCGAACCTTTGCCATACAGAGTGCCAGCAGCCCATGGGTACTCGTCGTTGACGCTGACGAATTGGTGACACCAGAGCTGAGAACGTATCTCTATCAGCATATCAACAAGCCTGATTGTGCGAGAGGTCTTTATATTCCAAGGCAGAACCGATTTATGAATATCCTTAAAAAGGGCTTCTCCAAGGACTACCAGCTACGCTTCTTTATCCGTGAAGGAACCGTCTGGCCTCCGTATGTGCATACCTTTCCACAAGTACAAGGGACTCTTGAACATATCGACAACCATCTTCACAATGTCCAACTGATTCACTTAGCAGAGAACTATCTGGCTGATATGCTGGAGAAATGTAACCGTTATACTACTGACGAAGTCCTCAAGAAGAAAGGTAAGAACTATGGAGTCGGTGCTCTACTCTTCCGCCCTTTCTGGCGTTTCTTTAAGTCTTACGTTATGAACGGAGAGATAAGAAATGGCATTACCGGCTTTATTGATAGTGTCATGACAGGTTTCTACCAGTTCATTCTGGTTGCAAAGGTAATTGAAGCAAAGATAAAAAAGCAAACAGAAGAGGAACAGGAATAAACGAAAACCATCTTATAAGAACAGAGGGTATATACATAAAAGGTATATACCCTCTGTCGTTTAGGTTCGGCTTTACATCTTTCTTCTTATGTGCTGCAGCCTAGCACCATTGGTGTTGCAGCCCAGCACCAGTGGAGTTGATGGTAAGCACCAGTCGTGCGGAGTGCTTAACACCTATCCGCAAGAGTGTTTAACACCCATGAGCAATCGTGTTTAACACCGTCCAATACTACCCGATGCAAAAGTAATGTATACTTATAGGAAAGTAGAAATTCTAAAGTTGCTGTCACTACCGTCATCTTATAACACCACGTAAAGCGTTTATCACTAAACACTTATATGAAATGTTAATAATGACAGCAACTAAAATGAAAACTATAATAGGGATTTTATAGAGTGTTTTCAGTCTCAAACAAGCATTATTAGGAGAAGTAGAAAGTACTATGTTGAAGCAGAAATCTCAAACTATAAGACTTCATATTGATACACTTGTATAAAAAGTAAAAGGAGGAAAGTCCTGGTTTATCAAATAATATGGCGGAAAAGATAATCGAAATGAGCGAAGCTCTCTATCCGAACTGGCTCATCAGCATCTTTTATCCAGCATAATGGTGTGTCGTGATACATAGATGCTACGAGAGTAAAGGTGCTCGGTGCTCCCATCAGATAGTCACAATGAGACAACAGACAGAGGTCTTCACCGGGGTTACCTTGTGGGAAAACAACATTATCTTGTCCAAAAGCTGTGCCATAAGCCTGCTTGTTGAGCTTTGGATCATTGCCACAAATATAAACGATAACACGCTTATCAGAATGTAAAAGGATAAACTGACGGATAAGCTTGATCATCTGCTGGTCGTCATAGAAGAACTTTCCATTTTGCCATGTAGCATAATCTCCACGTCGGATATGTACCCCCAGTCGGATAACATCTCCCCCTTTGGAAGTTTTAAGTACAGCCTTGACAGTCCTCTCTATACCTTCATCAAAAGCAAACAAAGACAGAATCTCCTGCTTATACTGTAAAAACAGGTCATACCATCGGGCATACCACCCTTCAGCTACGAGCCATCCATGCATCATCTTCTGTTCCTTTGCAGATAAATCTTCATCAGATGAGTCAAAACTAACTGTCGGTATCAACCCCAACTTTGCTGCATACTTTGCAAAAAGATAGACTGCGAAATTGTGCCAGCGGGTCTTACTGATATGGAAATACTGATACTTATAAGCAAAACGCATAGAAACAGTACTTCTACCATGCGCTCTTCCCCAGGCATAAAGGTGCCCGTATTGCAGGATGTTATTACACATCCGCCCCTTGTCCCTTACAAATATCATAGGTTATTCTTCCTCTTTAATATCTCTTCCAACGGGTCTAAGCTCACACGCCCAGTCTCTGGATCATATCTAAGATTGAACTCTTCATGTGTACGCTTCCATCGTTTATGACTCCAAAGATACAATTCTGGTTGACGTTGTATAGTTTTTTCCAATCGCTTAAAGTACTCATCAGTTATTTCCCAGTCCTTATATTTCTCTGGTTCGGTGGTTATCAACTGCATGTCACACCGATAATGTCCTCTGCTGATACGTGACACATCACCATAGAACACAGCCTGTTGGGTTTTCTTTATGATGCGTTCGCTACCAGTAAGGACTGGAGTATCATGGTTCAGGAAAGGTAACCAATGGTGAATATTGTTCCAGAATGGAGCTTGATCGGAGATATATCCGATAACAATAGGCTGCTTTTTCTGACGGAAATCAATGATACGACGCAGTGTTTCTGCCATCGGTATGCAGATGGAACCCTGCTTTTCACGTACCTGTTTGAACAGTTTATCAAAACGTTCGTTCTCTAATACATGATAAACCTGGCAACATTGTCCTTTCTCGGAAACCCATAAAGGGAGTGATGTGATAAGCTCCCAATTGCCATAATGCCCAAGGTAGACAGCACATGACACTCCCTTTTCAAGCAGAACATTCATCTGGTCTGTTCCTGTAAACACCATCCGCTTACGCAATTCACGCCTACTCATCGTCATGAGCTTGATGGTTTCAACCAGATAATCGCAAAAATAACGATAGAAGTCACACTCTATTCGTTGTAGTTCTGCTTCATCTTTCTCAGGAAAACTCTCCTTAAGATTCTTCCATATCACCTTATGACGATACTTAACAACCCTCCCGACAAGCAGATAAAGAGCATCCGAGAAGACGTAAAGTACACACATAGGCAGTAATGACATGGCATACCAAAAGCCATAAGCTAACACATAGGCTATATAGGAGAGTACTTTTTTCATTTTGCAAGCAGTTTATCATGCACCATTCGGTACATATATTGATAAATAATGGCTTTCAATTCTGTTTCCATCTGTGCCTGTTCCTTCACCTTCCCCACAAGGTTATGCTTCATAAGGAGGTCAGTCAGCTTATACATCCCAATCACTTTATTACCATCAAACTGCATAGTGTATCCATGCTTTACATACTGATAGATACCATTAAGATAGTTGACAGCATACGTATCATCGTTCGGTGTGGTCATAAGATCGCATCCAAATGACAGGAAAGGTTTGTTATAGTTCAGTATGCTCAGCACTGTTGGCAGGATATCTATCTGCTGTGCGATACCATTACGCATACCTGGCTTCACCAATTCCTGTGAAGGATCATATATAATAATAGGTGAACAGAAGCCACCAATGTCTGTTTGGTACTGCTGATGATCACTAAGATTGGTGTGATCACTGGTCATGACGAAGATAGTATTCTTAAACCAAGGCTGCTTACTGGCCTTCTCAAAGAACTTACCAATGGCCATATCCGTGTAACGAATGCATTTGTGCATGACAATTCCTTCTTCAGGATACACCTTCTTATACTTTTCTGGGATGATATAAGGTGTATGACTGCTAACAGTAAAGCATGTTGTCATGAACGGTTGCTTCATTTCTCCTATCTTCGTGCACCAATATTGCAAGAAAGGTTCGTCCCAAATGCCCCAATGACCATCGAAATCGTCATCCTTGCCCTTGCCAAAACGTGGATCAGCATCATAATCCTGACGGCCGTAATACTGCTGAAATCCTGTCTTATTGGCAAATGCCAAGAATCCCATAGACCCACGATTGGCACCGTGGAAGAAAGCTGTGCTATACCCTTCTTTGGACAACAAACCTGCCATACTTGTATAATTGTTCATTGAAGCAGGAGTAAGAACAAATGGCTCTTTGAACATTGGAATACCACAGAGTACGCTTGGCATACCGTCAATACTCTTTCTTCCGTTGCAGAAGGAGTAATACCAAACGGCGCTTTTCTCTATAAGCTTGTCCACATTAGGTGTATATCCTTTGTATTTACCCCCAAAATACATCTTGTTCAGTCCACCGATATACTCACGACCGAAGCTTTCTACAATAAGAACCACCACATTCTTATGACGGAAAGGGCCTGTTGGAGTAAGCTTATGGATAGGTGTAAAGATCTTAGCTGCCTCTTGTTCCGACTTGAAATAACTGGGAACAGTAAAGACATCCTTACCTATCGTACGCATCAAGGCAAACGGTGTGTTGAGAACAATGGCACAATCAGTGGGTCGATCAACGTATTGATTAGCATTATTTATGGTGATTGGACGTACACCAGTCTCCAATCCACCACGACAAGCACCAACTCCCAGAGGTACACAGATGACCAATGCAAGAAGTTGTACACCTGCAAAGCGTAGCTTTTCAGATCTCTTTGTAAACTCCTTTACGTTTGTTTTAGGCATATAATACAACTTCCACATACCCCATATTACTACGATTGCAAGTAAGACGAGGTACCAATGCACCAAGAACTCACCCCAAAAGACATCTCCGAGGTTCGTTTCATTACGGAATTCACGGAACACACTGGTTGTTGTGCGCCTTAAAGTATATGGAAAATAAACTGAATCACACAAGTTAACAACAAGACTGATGCTGTTAACAACCACGAAAACCCATTTACATAGCTTATGATAAACTGCATTTTCCTTTTGCCAGAAGGGCAAAAGCATTAAAACAATGTAAAGAGCGTTGGAATAAACAATGGCAGAACGGTCAAACATATACCCTCCACCGAATATCCTTAACAGGTAAGAGAACGATAAATGCTCTGAGAAATAACTGAGATTCTCTAAAATAAACTCTATTCGTGAGATGTTATAGGCCACGAAAGCAATTAGTAAATTGACTAATAAAGCAACTATAGGACTAAATGTCTTACTTAACTTCATATCCATTTTCAAATTGATTTATTACCCTTTTCTTTATTACTAATGATTATATCTCCTGCATATCATGCAGTTTCTTATAATATCCGTTCATTTCCATGAGCTTATCATGCGTACCTCTTTCTACTATTCTACCCTCATGCATCACGCAAATCTCATCAGAATTCTTAATAGTTGATAGTCGATGAGCCACTGCAATGGTCGTTCGAGTCTTCATAAGACGGTAAAGTGCATCCTGAACAAGTCGTTCACTCTCCGTATCAAGTGCTGATGTAGCCTCATCAAGGATAAGGATTGGAGGATTCTTAAGGATGGCACGCGCAATACTTACACGTTGGCGTTGTCCTCCAGAGAGCCTACCGCCACGGTCACCAATATTCGTATCATACCCCTTCTCACTGTGCATGATGAAGTCATGGGCGTTGGCTATCTTCGCAGCTTCAATGATCGCCTCTTCAGAAGCATTCGAACCAAAGGATATGTTATTCTTAAAACTATCGTTGAAGAGGATTGCTTCCTGGTTAACATTACCAATAAGCTGACGCAAATCATGCACTCCTAGGTTCTTTATGTTGATTCCATCAATGAGAATCTCACCTTCTTGAACATCATAGTAACGAGGTATCAGATCTAACAAGGTAGACTTTCCACTACCACTCTGCCCAACCAAAGCAACCGTTTTGCCCTTTGGTATGACAAGGTTTATATCCTTCAACACCCAATGCAACACTGAATTACCGTCTTTATCTTTCTCATCAGTATAAGCGAAGCTGACATGGCGGAATTCTATCTCATGTTCAAAAGCATTGATGTGAACAGGATTCTTCGGCTCCTGTATCTCCACTTCAGCCTGAAGAATCTTATCAATACGCTCCATAGAGGCAAGTCCTTTAGGAATATTATAACCTGCACGGGAGAATTCCTTCAGTGGATTGATGATACTATAGAGGATAACAAGATAATAAATGAAAGTCGGACCACTAATAATTGGATACTGGCCAAGGACAAGTGTACCACCAAACCACAGCACAACGACAATCATTACTGTTCCCAAGAACTCACTCATAGGGTGCGCAAGTTGCTGACGGATATTGACACGCATGATGTCATTGCGATACTGTGAGTTGATTTTATCAAAGCGTTCATCCATTAAGTCTTCTGCGCAGAAAGCCTTAATAACACGTAAACCACCCAAAGTCTCCTCTACTTGACTCATGGTATCACTCCACAATGTCTGTGCTGTGATACTGTTCTGCTTCAGTTTACGACCAACAAAGCCCATGAACCAACCAAAGACTGGAACAAAGATAAGTGTAAAGAGTGTCAACTGCCATGAGATAATAAGCAAAGTGACAAAATAAATCACTATAAGAACGGGGTTCTTGAACAACATATCAATAGAAGACATGATGGAATTATCCACCTCTTGTACGTCTCCACTCATACGAGCAATGATATCTCCCTTCCTTTCTTCACTGAAAAAACCCAGTGAAAGAGATGTTATTTTCTGGTAAAGCTGGTTACGAATATCACGAACGACACCCGTTCGGATAGGAATAATAGAAGCAGAGGATAAGAAATAAGCCCCAGTCTTGAGAAAAGTCATGAAGGCAAGAACCAATCCAATAGCTAATAAGACAGTCGTAGGTCCCCAGCTTGTAATATAAATCTGCGTATAATAATCAGCATTGTTGGATAAAACATCCTTAAAAGAACCCTCACTCCACGACATAATACGTGTTGCTCCTGTTCCAGCATCAACCTTAAAGAGTATCTGAAGGAGTGGTATGAGCGTTGCAAAAGAGAAGATATTGAGAAGTGCCGATAAGATATTAAAGATTATCGACATTACAAGGTACTTCTTATAAGGTGGTACAAACCTTAGTAATACGTGTATAAATTCCTTCATAGACGCTTTATGTGCTTATCCAATTTTCTATTTTTACATCTGGAATCCTTCCTAAATGACCCACCTTATCAGTAACAAGAATACAATCATCTGTCACTGCTGTTGATCCTATCAGTAGATCAAAGTTTTCAATAACAAACCCTCACTGACGTAACATTGCCTTATTTCTGCCAAATAACGATACTGCATCTGACACTGAAAACACCTCAAACAGCTTTTCCAAATTATGGATTTCTTTAAAATATTTCTACTGTTTAGTGTTGTAAACGCCATTATAAAGCCCAGCTATTGTGACCTCAGAAAGCATCTAATGTTCTATCCCAATCTCTTTTATATTATCTGAGATATGGTAATAAGCCTGAAGTGCTCTATGCATCTATGCTACTGCCTTACTTTTATTGTTTGGATTCCTCTGTGCAAATATAGCTATTAAATAGCAAAACCGCAAAATATTTTGCGGTTTTATCTTCTTATCAACAACACGTTTATACTTCTTCTCCGAAGAGAGTGGCGCTGGTTGAACCCGTAATACGTACTCGAACGGTCTCGCCGATATGGTGATTGCCACGTGCTATGACCACGGCTTTATTCTGCGGAGTGCGTCCCATGAGTTGTTCACGACTGCGTTTACCAAACCGTTCGATGAGTATATCAAACTCTTTTCCCTCATCTTTCTTGTTCTGTTCAGCCGAAATCTCTGTCTGAAGACGAATTAACTCATTCAAGCGACGTATCTTTTCATCCTCAGACACATTATCAGGCAAGTGCTTTGCCGCATAAGTGCCGGGGCGTTCAGAGTATTTAAACATGAAAGCAGAGTCAAATCCCACCTCACGCATCAATGAAAGTGTCTGCTGAAAGTCCTCTTCCGTCTCATTATGATAGCCGATAAAGATATCAGTTGTCAGTCCACAGTCAGGAATAAGTCGACGAATGACAGCTACTTTCCGCAAGTAATCCTCACGAGTATACTTACGATTCATCAGCTTCAATACACTATTACTACCGCTCTGTGCTGGGAAATGAATGTGATGGCAGAGGTTTGGTTCTGCTGCAACAGCCTCAATGATATCTTCAGTCATATCTTCAGGGTTGGAAGTAGTGAAGCGTACACGCATATCAGGCACACTCTGCGCTACCTTCCGCAACAGTTCTGCAAAAGAAGTTCCGTTCTCTGGGCGCTTACCATTGGGTAACAGACCATACGAATTGACGTTTTGTCCGAGCAACGTTACCTCCTTGAAGCCCTTATCATGCAAATCCTGCACTTCCTTAAGGATACTTTCCACATCGCGTGAGCGCTCCCTTCCACGTGTGAACGGTACGATACAATAATGGCAGAAGTTGTTACAACCACGCATGATACTAACGAATCCTGACACACGATTACCACCAATACGCTGTGGAATGACGTCTCGATAGGTCTCAGTGGTTGATAGTTCTATATCCATAGCGTTCCTTCCGTTCTCACACTGCGCTATCATATCTGGTAGATTGAGGTAAGAATCTGGACCACACACAAGGTTAGCGTGGTGATTCTGTATCAAATCATTCCTCACACGTTCTGCCATACAACCCAGAACGCCCAAAATCAGTTCACGTCCCTTCCGTTGTTCAGCATGTAAAGTGTCAAGTCGATTATATATTTTGTTCTCTGCATTCTCACGCACAGAGCATGTATTAAGGAAGATTGCATCAGCTTCTTCCTCGTTCTCACAGACATCATAGCCTGCCATCTTCATCACTGAAGCCACAACTTCAGAGTCTGCCACGTTCATTTGGCAGCCATATGTCTCTATATAGAGTTTCTTCATCCTGTTTTATCCTCGCTAAAATTAAGCATGCAAAGATACAAAATAGTTTGCAGATGGGCGAAGAACACTCTGACTATTTGCTGATTAGCACCTCGCAATGCTATCATTCTGCATACATATATCCTATGTATCAGTATGTCAAAGACCATGTATCAAAACGTTGAAACCATCCCAGAGAATGATAGAAGACAATGTATCAAATATGACGTAACGCTCCATAATGCTGCGTGAAGCATATGGTTTATTGTTTTCAAACATATCGCTTATGCCCTTTTCTCGATTATTTTGAGTAACTTTGCGGCTGATTTTCAGTCGCTGACTGCAACAAAGGACAGTATAACCCCTATACTTTTGATTATATAAAAGCCCTAAGAAAAAGATAAAAAGACGATGAACAAGAAGATAAATGATTATGAAATAATGGCGCCTGTAGGCTCACGTGAGTCGCTGGCAGCTGCCATACAAGCTGGAGCAAACTCCGTTTACTTCGGCATTGGGAAGCTGAATATGCGTTCACACTCTGCCAATCACTTCACCATTGATGACCTCAATGAGATTACAGAGACGTGTAAGGCACACGGTATCCAGACCTATCTGACGGTAAACACTGTCATCTACGGTGAAGATATCACAACGATGCACGAGATTATTGATGCTGCAAAGGCTGCAAATATCACTGCCGTAATTGCCAGTGACGTAGCTGTTATGATGTATTGTAGGCAAGTGGGCGTTGAAGTTCACCTCTCCACACAGCTTAACATCTCAAACATTGATGCCCTGAAGTTCTATGCACAGTTTGCTGATGTTGCAGTATTGGCTCGTGAACTGAACATGGATCAGGTGAAAGAGATACACGAACAGATTCTGAAACAGAACATCTGTGGTCCAAAGGGTGAACCGATCCGCATTGAGATGTTCTGCCATGGTGCCTTCTGCATGGCCATATCAGGCAAATGTTACATGAGTCTGCATGACGCAAACCGCTCTGCCAACCGTGGCGAGTGCGTTCAGATATGTCGACGTAGCTACACTGTGACCGATAATGAGACGGGAAATCAGCTCGAGATAGACAACAAATACATCATGAGTCCTAAGGATCTGAAGAGCGTTCGCTTCATTGATAAGATGATGGATGCAGGTGTTCGAGTGTTCAAGATTGAAGGTCGTGCCCGTGGACCAGAATATGTTCACACCGTTGTCAGCTGCTATAAAGAAGCCATAGAGAGTGTTCTTGATGGCACTTTCACCGAAGAGAAGAAGGATAAGTGGGATGAACGCCTCTCAACAGTCTTCAATCGTGGTTTCTGGGATGGCTATTATCAAGGACAGAAGATGGGCGAATGGACCAAAGAATACGGCAACAAAGCTACAGAGAAGAAGGTTCTCATCGGTAAAGTGATGAAGTATTTCTCTCGTTTGGGCGTTGCTGAGATAGCAGTCGAGGCAAATACTTTTGCAAAGGGTGAGAAATTGCTCATCACAGGTAATACTACTGGAGCTATGTTCCTCAATGCTGACGAGATACGTTACGACCTCAAACCCGTTGAAGTGGCTGAACAAGGATGGCGTGTCTCTATCCCTGTACCTGATAAGGTGCGCCCTAACGACAAGCTGTTTAAGTTGGTTAAGAGTAAATCTTAGGAAGTAAAGAAGTCAAAGGAGTTAAGATTGCGAAGCCAAAAGCCTCATCCCAATACGGATATAACCGTTTTGGCTACATCATCTTTAATCCCTTTAGCTCCTATAACTCCTATAACTTCCAAACATATAATAAAGAACTATGACAATAAACGAAGCACAAGACGCCGTAATCGAGGAGTTCTCAGACTTCACCGATTGGATGGATAAGTACCAGATGCTTATTGATCTGGGCAATGAACTGGAACCATTGGACGAGCAGTACAAGAATGAACAGAACCTGATTGATGGTTGTCAGAGTCGTGTATGGTTGCAATGTGACGAGAAAGATGGTAAGCTCGTCTTCACAGCCGACTCCGATGCGCTCATAACTAAGGGCATAATAGCCCTTCTGATACAAGTGTTGGACAACCATACTCCGCAAGAAATCATTGATGCCGACCTCTATTTCATTGATAAGATTGGTCTTCGACAGCATCTTTCACCCACTCGTAGCAACGGTTTGCTGTCAATGGTGAAGAGAATCAAGGCCTATGCGCTGGCTTTCAGCTTAAAGTAATATGCGGAAACTACGCACAATCGAAATGAATCGCCTCTCTATTGAGGAGTTCAAAGAGGCTGATAAGCTGCCACTCATCGTTGTTTTGGATGATGTACGGTCATTGTATAACGTGGGAAGTGTCTTCCGTACGGCTGACGCTTTCCGTGTTGAGGCTGTCTATCTATGTGGTATCACTGCCACTCCACCCAATGCAGAGATACACAAGACGGCACTTGGCGGTGAGAACTCCGTCGACTGGCGATACTTCAAGACGACAGAAGAAGCCATTGAGGAGCTGCATCAGCAAGGAGTTTGTGTGTACAGTGTGGAGCAAGTAGAGCATTCTACTAAGCTACAGGACATGTCTTTAGACACACTTTGCTCTAATACAGGCAATACTCGTTATGCTATCGTCATGGGAAATGAGGTAAAGGGAGTTAAACAGAGTGTTGTTGACATGAGCGATGGTTGCTTAGAAATCCCACAGTTTGGTACGAAACATTCTCTTAATGTGAGTGTCACAGCAGGTATTGTAATATGGGAATTTGCCCGACAGGTGCTCCTTAAATAATATTACCACCAAACGGTAATATTCCCCATAGGGTAACTCTACACCATAATATACTGTAAAACAAAAAGTTAAATACCATTCAGTGCTATGTATCGCACATGAAGTGCGACAAAAAAGTGAGAAGTTTTTTGGTTATAAACCAAGTAACTTCTCACTTTTTCTTTTGTCTTATATTTCCAGTCAGACCAACAAATTGCCACACAATAAAACGCTTATACAACCAAAAGCCTTGTAATGTACCTGTCAGTATAAATGCCTTTACTTCTCGATTTATAGTGATTAGAAACGATAGATGCCTGCTTAACTTCTTATAAATAGGGCTTAAAGCCAAACTCCTCAGACACAATTCAACCTTATTGGAGTAGCAACTATTCGCCCATCTACACTGAATTTACTATC
>NZ_BAJX01000019.1 GCF_000613925.1 Prevotella histicola JCM 15637 = DNF00424 | reverse complement strand
TATAATATCAAGTAATATAGGACGCTCTTTTGCATCTACAGGTACAAGGAAGGCATCATCGAGGATTAACAAGCGACATCGCTCTATCTTCTTTAGCTCTGTTTCTAACGTTCCTTTATTCTTGGCGACTTTAAGTATCCCTAGTAATTTTGACATATTAGCATACATCGTTCTAATACCATTTTTACAAGCATGATAGCCTATAGCTGTAGCGATAAAACTTTTACCAGTCCCTGATGAACCAGTAATAAATATATTGCGTCCTTGCTTGATAAAATCAAGTGAGAGTATTCTCTCCATTTTGTTTTGGCTAAGGTTGCGATTGATATTATAATCTATTTGCTCAGGATAGGCTTTATATCTAAACCCTGCTGATTTTATGAGTCTTTCAATAGCAGCTGCGGAACGATAGTCCCATTCTCGAGATAAGAGCCATGATAAAAAGGCATCTGGTGTCATAGTATCTGCAATTGTAGTTGTTAGACTTTCTTCAAAGGCAGTTGCCATACCCGTAAGCTTCATTCTATGCATTAAATCAAGAGATAACTGATTCTTATCCATTTCTTGCACAATAGGTGCTGTCTTATTATTATTTAGTTCCATAGTTGTTTACTTTAATTGTTTGCTATTATTGTTATTATTGGATAATTGCTTTGAGAAATAATCCTTGCCTCGTATGTTCTTATGAGTTTTTGATTTATATTCAGGAGATAGCTCCATATTATCTTCATCCATAGATATATAGGAAGCATCATCACCCTTCTGTAGTATATCCTTTATCTCATTATAGCCATAGCGTCGTCCTTCCGAGGCACAGTTACAAGCTGCTACTAGACGAGCCATGCCATACTTCTTCTCCAGCGACATGATACCACGGCAAGAGCGGAAGGCTTTTGGTGGATATTTCATCTGCGTAGCGACTTCCTTGAGATAAAGCAGAAGGATGTTGTCTATTTGCCCTGCCCGTTGATATATTTCCTCCAAATCCTTTTCAAAGCTACCATGATGACCAGGAAGATTATGTGCATCTTTCTGTGAGTAGGTATAGGGAGTATCATCTCGCTGATGGATGGTAACTAACTTTAACCCATAGTAGATTTGAACATTGTCATTATCGTAAATAAGCTCCATACGTTTGCCGATATACTCTGTTGGAACACTATAACTATGCTTTCTTAGCATAACGAAGCTATTAGCCATGACAGTAGCAGATTTTCTAGACTTCATCTGATAGCGAGCGGTAGGAAGAGGACGAAGAAAATCTTTTTCCATTTCCTCAAATAGTTCTTGGCGGGATTCCTTACGCCCACTCAATCTACGGCTGTTAAATGCTTCTAAAGATGTGCGTATAGCAACATTAAGTGATTCTAGATTATGGAAAATTTGCCCTTCAATATCTACATATACCGACCGATACATTAGCTTTACAGCATTCTCAACCAGTGCCTTGTCCTTGGGACGGCGCACCCTAGCTGGATAAACAGCCATGTCATAAAATTCAGCCATAGCAGCGAAGTCGTCATTGATAACAGGCTCATTACGATCACTGCGGATAACGGCTGATTTTAAGTTGTCAGGCACAACAGCCTTGGGTATACCACCAAAGAAATGAAGAGCATTCTCGCAAGCAACGATAAGGTCTTCCTTCTTCTGGGACCACACTGCCTCGCAATAGGTGTAATGACTGCATGGAAGGGTAGCCACAAAAACCTCTACCTTCCGCACCTCACCCGTCTGTTCTTCGACTATTTCTAGTTTATCACCCGCATAATCAATATACATCTGATCGCCAGCAAGGTGCTCTACATGTCCTACGGCTTGTGTTTGACATCTGTAGGCATGGATTGCGTGTTTGAAAGTAGAATACTGGTAACCATTAGGATGAGTTTTGAGATACTCCGTGTGAAGAGATAAGATAGAAACACCCTTCTTGCTAAGCCGTTTCACATAATCAGGAACAAGTGCCTCTAACTCCAACTTACGAGCAGAAGGCGGACGGTTACGAGAATGCCCATCTGAAAACAAGTCCGCTAGCTTATCATCTGAAAGCGACAGAATTTGCTCCATGGACAAGCCACTTTCTTGGAATTTACGGACATACTTGCGGAGGGTGTTACGAGATATATGGAAAGTACTAGAAATACTTCTTATTCCCATACCAGATGCGTAACAGCGCAATAAATTCTTTAATTTTGTCATATAAATAATAGTTTTATGTTTTTAATGCCGGCCAGGGCAGTAACACAAAACTACAAAATGACCCTAAAAAACTAGCGTTTCAAAGGGTCATTCTTATTTTGGTGAGGTGGGTCTCATTATTTTAACCTTACTGGGTCTAAAATACTTGCCAGGGTGGGTCAAATTAGTGTGGCTTTTCCATATATAGTATATCAGGTAAAGCTAGAAGTCCCATAGCAGGCATAGACTCTCGTTTTACGATGTGACATGAAAAAGAAGAAATCAAACTCTCCAACTTGTGAAGATTAGGGTACATCGAAGTAAGTTCTTTTAAAGTGTTGATACCCTTTATCTTATGCTCGTACCTACATAAGTAGGCATAAAGGATAAAAAGTTTATCTTCATTAAATCCATTAATCATTTTTATTGGCATACTATGTCTTTTTGCCAACTGTTTCCCAGAAGTAAGCAGTTACTATTTAGGTAAATGGAAAAAGCGTGGGAACTATTGTCATTATTGTCGAGAGGCTCTGGACTGCCTGTAACTGAATAATAAACAATAGCCCACGCATTGAGGTATATTATTCCCTTAGTTAAGGGTACAATAATCCCAAGCGTGAGCGTTATTGCCACTATCCCCAGTTACAGAAATTGTCCAGATTTCTCAACAGGATAATATCAAAACGCTCTTTTTAAAAGTTGAACTCTTTGTAACGCACATCTACACACAGACGTACTGGAAGTCCACAGCAAAGATAGATAAATTTTCTTATTAAATGTTTCTTTCTTGCAAAAAGTTTGTATAACAAAGTGATTTTTCTATTTAAAGGTGTTTTGTTTGTTATTCAGTATGTGATGATATTTTTTGTTACTTATGCACGAAAAAAAGAGGTTCTCCTATCGAGGAACCTCTTTCTTTTATATTCTTTTGTAAGGATGCTCTTAAGCCTCTTCCTCACTCCAGTCTTCCTTAGTCTTGCGGACATAGCTCTGATAACGGAGCTTTGCCATCTCCTCACAGGCGTTGAAGAGTTCCTGACCCTCGTCTGGATAAGCCTTGAGAACAGAGAGGAAACGAACCTCACTGTGGAGGAAATCCTGGAACTTCGTCCAATCTGGAGCCTTAGAGTCGAGAGAGAATGGGTTCTTTCCTTCCTCTGCCAACTGTGGGTTATAACGCCATAGATGCCAGTAACCACAAGCAACAGCGTTAGCCTCTTGAGCCTGACTGCGACCCATACCGCCCTTGATCTTCAGACCATGGTTGATACATGGAGAGTAAGCGATGATGAGTGATGGACCTGGATAAGCCTCAGCTTCGCGGATAGCCTTCAATGTCTGTGCATTGTCAGCACCCATAGCGATCTGTGCTACATATACATAGCCATAGGTTGTTGCCATCAAACCGAGGTCCTTCTTACGGATACGTTTACCCTTAGCAGCGAACTGTGCGATAGCACCGAGTGGTGTAGACTTAGAGCTCTGACCACCCGTGTTAGAGTAAACCTCAGTATCGAGGACAAGGATGTTAACGTCTTCACCAGATGCGATGACGTGGTCGAGACCGCCGTAACCGATATCGTAAGAAGCACCGTCACCACCGATGATCCACTGGCTGCGCTTAACGAGATAGTGATCAAGTGTCTTCAGCTCTGCACATACAGGGCAACCCTTTGCTGCACCAGCCTCGATCAATGGCTTCAGCTTAGCAGCTGCAACCTTTGAAGCATCAGCATCGTTCATGTTGTTGAGCCACTCCTGAGCAGCTTCCTTGAACTCTGCAGATACGTGATCATCAGCCATAGCACCGTTAAGGAGTACGACGATACGCTCGCGCATCTTCTTGTTACCCATTGCCATACCCATACCGAACTCGCAGAAGTCCTCGAACAATGAGTTGTTGAATGCAGGACCGTGACCTTCCTCATTAGTTGTGTAAGGAGTAGAAGGTACTGAAGCTGAGTAGATTGAAGAACAACCTGTAGCGTTAGCAATCATCTCACGATCACCGAAGAGCTGTGAAACAAGCTTTACGTAAGGAGTCTCACCACAACCAGCACATGCTCCAGAGAACTCGAACAAAGGCTGAGCGAACTGAGAGTTCTTAGCATTTGACTTGATATCTACCAAGTTCTGCTTGCTCTTAACGTTCTTAACGAGGTAATTCCAGTCAGCTGCACGGCGTGTAGCCTCTTCCTCTCCAGCAACGAACTGTGTCATAGCGAGAGCCTTGTTACCCTTCTTACCTGGGCAGACATCAGCACAGTTACCACAACCTGTACAATCGAGAACAGATACTTCGATGCGGAATTGCATACCCTTAAGATCCTTTGGTGCAAGGATATCAAGTGTTGGCTCATTGAAGCCAGCCTTCTCAGCTTCATCCAATACGAATGGACGGATACAAGCGTGAGGACAAACGAATGCACATTTGTTACACTGGATACAGTTATCTGGTGTCCATGCTGGAACGAAGCTAGCCACACCACGCTTGTCATAAGCTGCAGTGCCCACTGACCATGTACCATCCACAGTGCCATGATTTACGAAGTCAGAAACCTTCAAGAGGTCACCTGCCTGTGCATTCATTGGACGAACGAGTTCCTTAACGAATGCTGGAGCATCGTCAGCCTTAGCTGCATCGTCTGGAAGGTTAGCCCATTCAGGGTCAACAGTCAACTGTTTGTACTCGTTACCACGGTCAACAGCAGCATAGTTCTTATCAACAATATCCTGTCCCTTCATGCTATAGCTCTTAACGATGAACTTCTTCATCTGCTCAACAGCAAGGTCGATAGGAATAACATTTGTAATACGGAAGAATGCAGACTGCAGAATAGTGTTGGTACGGTTACCAAGACCAATCTCCTGTGCAATCTTTGTTGCGTTGATATAGTAAACGGTGATATTGTTCTTAGCGAAGTAACGCTTTACCTTATTAGGTATGAAGTGTACGAGTTCCTCACCATCAAAGATCGTATTCAGCAAGAATGTACCGTTCTTACGCAATCCACGTGTTACATCATACATGTTCAAGTAAGCCTGAACGTGGCATGCAACGAAGTTAGGAGTGTTTACCTGATAGGTAGAACGGATTGGACTATCACCGAAACGGAGGTGAGAACAGGTGAAACCACCTGACTTCTTAGAGTCGTAAGAGAAGTAAGCCTGACAGTACTTGTCGGTATTGTCACCGATAATCTTCACTGAGTTCTTGTTAGCACCAACGGTACCATCAGCACCAAGACCATAGAACTTAGCCTCGAAAGTACTCTTATCACCCAATGGAATCTCCTCTACTTCTGGCAGAGAAGTGAAGGTAACGTCATCAACGATACCAACGGTGAAGTGATCCTTTGGCTCTGGCAACTCGAGGTTGTCGTATACAGCGATGATCTTAGCAGGTGTAGTATCGGCAGAACCGAGACCATAACGACCACCAACGATCAATGGTTTGTTCTCTACATCATAGAAAGCACTCTTCACATCGAGGTACAATGGCTCACCCTCTGCACCTGGTTCCTTAGTACGATCGAGTACTGCGATACGCTTAACAGTCTTTGGAACAGCTGCAAGCAAGTGCTTAACAGAGAATGGACGATAGAGGTGTACAGCTACCATACCAACCTTCTTGCCCTGAGACATGAGGTAATCGATAGCCTCACGAGCAGCTTCAGTTGCAGAACCCATCAAGATAATGATGTTCTCAGCATCCTCAGCACCATAGTAATCGAAGAGGTGATGCTCACGACCAGTGATCTTTGTGAGCTCATTGAGATAGTGTTCAACAACCTCTGGTACGTTCTCATATGCAGAGTTACTTGCCTCACGGTGTGTGAAGAAGGTCTCTGGGTTCTCAGCGGTACCACGTACTACTGGGCGTTCTGGTGTCATTGCACGATCACGGAAGCGCTTAATATCCTCTTCATCAACCAATGGACGGATGTCTTCCTGGTCAAGACACTCAATCTTATGATACTCGTGTGATGTACGGAAACCATCGAAGAAGTTGATGAAAGGAACAGAAGTCTTCAATGAAGCAAGGTGAGGAACTGCAGAGAGGTCCATAACCTCCTGAACAGAACCAGAGCAGAACAGTGCGAAACCAGTCTGACGACAAGCCATTACGTCCTGATGATCACCGAAGATACAAAGTGCGTGACTTGCAAGTGTACGTGCTGAAACATTGAATACACATGGCAAAAGCTCACCGGCAATCTTATACATGTTAGGAATCATCAATAGAAGACCCTGTGATGCGGTGAAGGTTGTCGTGAGAGCACCTGACTGCAATGAGCCGTGAACGGCACCTGCTGCGCCACCCTCTGACTGCATCTCCTGTACGCTTACAGTCTGACCCCAAAGGTTCTTACGTCCACGTGCTGACCACTCATCAACGTGTTCAGCCATAGGAGATGATGGAGTGATAGGATAGATAGCTGCTACCTCAGAGAACATATAGCTCACATGAGCGGCTGCTTCGTTACCATCACAAGTGATAAACTTCTTTTCTTTAGCCATTTTGAAATTTATTAAATGAATATTATTATAATGTTTTTGATCTGATTTTCAACAGATTTCTTAATGTTTTTGATCTTATTCCTAGTAGAGGAATCCCATTAACCATAGCGGGATACAGTTTCCTTTACCCACTTCTGTGTTATATCTTACATAGGTTGTGTCTGAGCTGATGCGTATCTTGGCATTCTCTGCATCACAAACCTTGAATTTCTTGTTGTTATTTACGATGTAATTGCCATCCTTGTTACCTTGACTGACCTTGCAGTCTTCCCATAAAGCATTGACAAAGAATGTCTCCATCAACTGCTGTTGATTCAACTGAATGGGATAAATAGCATAAATCAGATTGGAGTTTTGCAGCATTACCTTAGCAGGTTTCTTCGGGTATTGCTGTCCAACAGGGTAGACTATGTTTATCAATCGGGCGTCGGCAAGGTTCTTTATGTAGTTCATTACCGTTGCACGACTTGTGTTTATGTCTTTTGCAAGATTACTGATGTTCGGAGCTTTGGGACCATCCAATGCAAGAAGATAGAAGAGTTTCTTGATCTTTGTGAGATATTTCAGTTCAATCTGCTTGATGAGTAGGATGTCCACCTCGGTCATCATGTTCATGGTCTTGAGCAGATTCTCCGAGAAATTACGATGTTCCAGGAAGAAAGGATAGAACCCGTGGTGTATGTAATCCTTGAAAAACTTCATCGGACTGACCTGTGTAGAATCTTCTTGATGATCTTCTCGTGGTTAAGCAGTATCTCATCCAGTGTGTAAGGTTCAAGATTCAGCCCTGCCTGGAGGTTCAAATATTCCCGAAAAGAGAAGCCACGGAGGTTATAACTCTTTACAATTCCATTCAATTCAGGGTTCTCTTCCTTCAATCTCATGACACTTGAACCCGTGAATACAATCTGTAACTTAGGGTAATAATCGTAACATCGACGGAGTTCCTTGCTCCATTCCGGCTGTTTGAAGACCTGATCAATCAACAGTACCTTACCCCCGTTACGATAAAACTCCCCTGCGAAGTCGGCAATACCTCTACCTTGAAAGTAGAAATTGTTCATATTCACATAGAGACACTGACGGTCTGTCGCTCCATATCGTTCCTTTGCATACTGCAGAAGGAAGGTAGTTTTGCCAACGCCTCTCGTCCCTTTGATACCAATCATCCTGTCGGTCCAGTCTATTTCATCCATGAGCCGACGGCGCACGGGAGCATATACATGCTCCACCAGATATGTATGAGTGCGAAAGAATGCGTCCATCTTGTTCTCGTTATGAATACTTAATCAGATGCAAAGTTACTACTTATTTATTTAATTTGCAAACTATAGATGGCAAAAAATGATTTTTTTTGTTTTTATTTTGCGGTACATTTGCTTTAAAGTACCTTTGCATGGCAAACAAGTAGCTAACAAATGATTTTACATATATTCAATCCCGAGCACGATATTGCGTTATCCTATGATAATAAGTACTTTACACCGCCACACGCTGGTAGGCAGTTGCGCTATGATCTTGACTACTTACCGGCACTGTGGGCAAAGGATGGAGACTGTATTATGGTGGGGAATACTACCTCTGCAATGGTTCATGCGCGTCGATTCATGGCACATGTGCAGCGTGTAAGGTTCATAAGTCAGGATGAGGTTGCCAACGTGGCGGATGATATAGAATCTGTTTCGCCATGGGGATGGGACTCCGCTATAAAATTCCAGCTTATGAAACTCGGGATTCATGAAGATGTTTTACCATCTGATGCGGAGCTTTCCGAGATAAGAACACTTAGCAACAGAAGGTTCTCTGCACATGTTCTTCAGCAACTACAGCAGGACATGCAGCTTCCTTTCTTGTGTGGTGAGGCTTTCTATGTGGAGAGTATTCCAGCACTGAAGGATGTTATTCAGTCTTTTGGGAAGGCTATTATCAAAGCCCCTTGGAGCAGTAGTGGGCGTGGTGTAAGGTACATTGATCAGGCGATGGATGCAGCTATTACGAGCTGGGCAGCCAGAGTTATCTCTCAACAAGGGGGTATAATGGTTGAACCTTATTACAACAAAATGAAGGATTTCGGGATGGAATTCTTTGTTGATGCAGCCGGTGTACATTATGCAGGACTATCGGTTTTCCACACCATCAACGGGGCTTACGTTGGGAACAGTCTGTCAACGGAGGATGAAAAACGGCAGATGCTTGCACCGTATGTTGACAATAGGGTCTTAGACCGTCTTGCCGAACATCTTACACAGCTCTTGAATGATCATTTAAAAGGGAAATATCAGGGACCGTTAGGGGTTGATATGATGGTCGTTGCTAATCAGAACACTGCTGCAGACACCCCTTCGGGCTTCTTTGTTCATCCCGTTGTTGAGATTAATCTGCGCCGAACCATGGGACATGTGGCACTCTCTCTTTCAAAGGAAGAGCGGTTTCAGCAACGAATGATGCGGGTTGATTATGATGGTGCGCACTATCATTTGCACACAATACACAAGGAATAGCGGTTTTAAAAGCTTTCTTTCAGACGGTCTTGTACCATACCTTGATTGATAAAAGATATTTTCTTATTTTGGTGCGGATGCTTAGCTCCATATGTGCTAAGCATCCGCACACGTTGTGCTAAGCGTCCGCACATGATGTGCTAAGCATCCGCACAACAGAGAATGATCAGTGTGCACACACCAATATGATACCTATGGAAAAGCAAGAGAGGGTGGTTTATAAAAGGATTCGCCTATAGCTAAAAAAAAGAAAGCATATCTTTCAGGCGATAAAAGATAGCTTTTAAAGGAGCGAAAGGAGGTATACATTACATAAAAAAGCCCAAGACCTTTATGTAATTATCAAGATACTTGATTTCTTTGTTTATATGTTTTATCCTGGAATAGCGTATGAAACAGCAATTAATTCACAGATAAAAATAGTACAAAGAATGATAAGTGATGAGAGGGTTTATCAGTGACTGTAAACCCAATAAACTGCGAGGAGAACGCCAATAGCCACGATGCTTCCCACGATTTGCAGAATTCTGTTCAGCTTCTTGCGCCGCCGTGCTGCTTGTGAGGTGGCATTGTTATGAAATCCTCTCCCATGATTAGTATAGTCGTATCGTTGTTTTGCCATCGTTACCGATTATGTTCTAAATACAAAGGAACCTAAGTGTAAAACTAAATTCCCCTTGGTTTCAAATCTTCGTGATGGACAAAGATACGGAAATATACGGATATATCGTGTATATATCCGTATATTTTATGTTTTTTTAAAAGCGGAAACTCAACTCAACATCAACCATAGAGTAGTTTGGTTCGGCTAAACTACGATCGTGAACATAAGAGTAGAACCCACTTAATTGTAAGCTTTTGGTGAACTGATAGTCAAGTCCCATGTCATACTGTGTACGCTGTTTTGCAGCACCTTCCGATGGTTGGTACATGTCATAACGTGCTTTAGCATGTAGTTTCTCGCGAATGATAGGTGCAATGACAAGTGCATACACACCTTGTGCCTTGTCTCCGTTGCTGCTTAAGCTACAGTCTTTGGCTGCAGCATCATCCGTATGAGAAAGACTTTTAGCAAAGGCGTAACCCGTAGAGTGCACATATTCTGACCGTAATGTCCAATCATTGGCTTTGTATTCGGCAGAGAAAGCATAACGACGCTGCTGCAATTTGCGCACACCAGCCTGTGGATTGCCAGCATCATCAGTCCATGTACCCTTGCGAGCATAGGAACCTGTCCAGCCAAAGCAACCCAATCGGAGTCCTTCAACAGGCATAACCCATATACCACCGATGATATTCTTCTGCTGATCAACGTCTTTTACGTTTATTCCCTGACCATCAAAGACACCTACTTGATAGTGAAGTAGGTTTCTTCCGGCTGCATTTTTAATGAGATCACCTTGTACCTGCAAACCAATGTCACGTCCATTGGAAGGGTGAGCACCTGCTCTGTCGGCGAAACCAGCCAACTTTGAGATGCTTTGTCCTACTCCCATGAAGCCTTGATCAATAGGGTGAATAGGGTTGTCGAAAGTAAATGGGTTCTTGAACTGTCCCACTTTCACACGGAAGAAGTCATACTTCTGCCACTCAACGAAGAGGTCTACCAAGCGAGGAGAGGCTCCTAAGGTGGAAGTATTACCATTAAACTGCAGCTGTGCTTTCCAATACCAATCATCAAGGATGCGTCCATCAAGCGATACACGACCTAAACGAAGATTGAAAGTGTTAGACTTGTCTGCCTTCATTCCATTGTACTGATACTGTACAATAGCAAATCCAGACAGCTTAACGTTGCTCACCCATTTGGGAGCTTGCGCATTGCCCACGATAGAACATAGCAATAGGGCTGCTGAAAGAACTGTTTTTTTCATAATTATATGAATGTTGATTTAGGATAATAATATCAGATTCATTCTCAAGTATCGATGTTGCAAAGATAATATTTTAGGGTATAAGTACAAAATAATATACTTATTTTATTGTTTTATGGCATTATTCTTTCTGAAGAAGATGAAAGACTACTATGTTAATAAGGTGTAAATTCACCGTTAAAGATAAAAACAAAAACTTCTCCTCATGATAATAACAGTTATTATCACAGGGAGAAGTCTGTGTATCTTATCGCTTCTTCAGTAGGACAACGTTCTCTACATGGGGTGTATGAGGGAACATATCGACAGGTTGAACAGCAGCTACTTTGTACTCACTATCCAACAAAGCCAGGTCGCGTGCTTGGGTCGATGGATTGCAACTGACGTATACAATACGCTCCGGATGTGCCCCAAGGATGACATTAACAACGTCAGGATGCATGCCGGCACGTGGTGGGTCAGTGATGATAACATCAGGACGACCGTGCTTTTGGATGAAGCTTTCGGTCAGAATGTCCTTCATGTCACCTGCGTAAAAGAGTGTGTTACTGATCTTGTTTACCTCAGAATTAACCTTAGCATCCTCAATGGCTTCCGGTACATACTCTATACCAATGACCTTACGGGCATTTTTAGCAACGAAGTTGGCTATTGTTCCTGTACCAGTATATAAGTCATAGACAAGTTCATTGCCTGTAAGATCGGCAAATTCTCTTGCTACGGCGTATAGATGATACGCCTGTTCCGTGTTCGTCTGATAGAAACTCTTAGGTCCAACCTTGAACTTCAGGTCCTCCATAGTCTCATAGATATGATCCTTACCTTTGAAGACTGTGAGGTCAAGGTCGTTGAATGTGTCATTACCTTTCTGGTTATCTACGTAGAAAAGAGAGGTGATCTGAGGGAAACGGTCGGCAATGTGTTGCATCAAAGCCTTTGCCCGTTCATCGTCTCCGTCCTCATCATAGTGGAATTGTACAAGCACCATCCATTCACCTGTATTGGAATTGCGCACCATAATATCACGTAACAACCCGTGTTGTGCACGGATATCATAGAAAGTCATCCCACTTTGCAATGCATAATCCCTGATATCGTTACGGATTTCGTTGCACAGATCATCCATCAACCAGCACTTCTCAATAGGGTAAATCTTATCAAAAGCCCCCGTAATATGGAACCCAATAGCACCTTCGGATAAGCCAACTCCCTCTGGTAAAGCCTGCAGTTCTTCTGCTGTATACCAACGTTTGTTGGCACATCCGAACTCCAGTTTGTTACGATATGCCTTCGTATGCACCGAACCCATGATGGGTTGGAACTCCGGAAGTTCCACTTTCCCAATCCTACTCAGCTGGTCATACACCTGCTGTTGCTTGGCTTTTAATTGTTCACTATAGGGAAGATTCTGCCATTTGCAGCCACCGCAGATGCCAAAATGCTCACACATCGGTTCCACACGGATAGCACTCTTGCTGATAAAGCGTACGACGGTAGCCTCACAATAGCTCTTTTTCTTCTTCCGTATCTGCAGATCTACAACGTCGCCAGGTACAACAAAGGGGACAAATACCACTTTATCATCTACGTGTGTGATACATTTACCTTCGGCTGCCACAGCCTCTATCGTGACATTCTCAAGTATAGGGAATGGCTTTCTCTTTCTACTCATAATCTGTTTTGTATTTCATTGCAAAGTTAATGATTTTTTCCTGTTTGCCATATGCTATGCTTGTTTAATGCAATCTGTGCTCGCTAACAATGCAAAAATGTAAGGTGAAGTTTGCAATTTTACTTAAAAAGTTTGTTGAATTACCCTTTTATTGGTATATTTGCACTTAGGATATAATAACTAAAATACATTATCATTTATAACTATGAGCGAAAAAAGAGTTTATACCTTCGGTAATGGGAAGGCAGAAGGTAAGGCCGATATGAGAAATCTTCTTGGTGGTAAGGGCGCTAACCTAGCGGAGATGAACCTCATCGGAGTTCCTGTTCCTCCAGGTTTCACCATTACCACAGACGTTTGTAACGAGTATTTTGAGAAGGGTAAGAAGACTGTAATAGGTTTACTAAAGGCAGAAGTAGAGAACAGTGTCCATCATATAGAGACACTTATGAACTCAAAGTTTGGTGATCCAACGAACCCTCTCCTTGTCAGTGTTCGTTCTGGAGCACGTGCATCAATGCCTGGTATGATGGATACCATTCTAAACCTCGGTCTTAATGACACCGTTGTAGTTGGTTTAGCACAGAAAACTGGTAACGAAAGATTTGCCTTTGACAGCTATCGTCGCTTCGTACAGATGTATGGAGACGTAGTGCTGGGCATGAAACCAGTCAATAAAGAAGATATTGATCCATTTGAGGCAATCATTCAGAAGGTAAAGGCTCAGCGTGGTATTAAGCTCGACAACGAAATGACTGTTGAGGAGTTGAAGCAGCTCGTTGTACTTTTCAAGCAAGCAATCAAGGACCAAACAGGTAAGGATTTCCCTAATGATCCAATGGAACAGCTATGGGGTGCCATCTGTGCAGTGTTTGATTCATGGATGAATGAGCGTGCTATTCTATATCGTAAGATGGAAGGAATCCCACAAGAATGGGGTACAGCTGTAACTGTTCAGGCGATGGTCTTCGGTAATATGGGTGACACTTCAGCTACTGGTGTATGCTTCTCTCGTGATGCAGGTACTGGTGAGAACCTCTTCAATGGTGAGTATCTTATCAATGCACAGGGCGAGGATGTTGTAGCAGGAATCCGTACTCCACAGCAGATTACAAAGCAAGGTTCTCTGCAATGGGCTGAACAACAGAACATCGATGAGGAGACAAGACGGAACAAATATCCTTCTATGGAGGAAGCAATGCCTGACTTGTTCAAGCAATTATATACTCTACAGGACAAGTTAGAGAAGCATTATCACGACATGCAGGACATGGAGTTCACCGTACAGGAGGGTAAACTCTGGTTCTTACAGACACGTAACGGTAAGCGTACAGGTACTGCTATGGTTAAGATTGCCATGGATCTGTTGCATGAAGGTGAGATTGATGAGAAGACAGCTCTTCTCCGTTGCGAACCAAATAAGCTCGATGAACTCCTTCACCCAGTCTTTGATAAGGAGGCTTTAGCGCAGGCACATGTGTTGACACGTGGTCTTCCAGCATCACCAGGAGCCGCTTGTGGTCAGGTAGTGTTCTTTGCTGAAGATGCTACAAAGTGGCATGAGGATGGTCATCAGGTCATCATGGTACGTATAGAAACCTCTCCTGAGGACCTCGCTGGTATGTCTGCTGCAGAAGGAATCCTTACTGCTCGCGGTGGTATGACATCTCATGCAGCTGTTGTGGCACGTGGTATGGGTAAGTGTTGTGTCAGTGGTGCTGGTGCTATTATGGTTGATTATAAGGCACGAACAGTAGAGATTGACGGAACAATTGTCCGTGAAGGTGATTATATTTCATTGAATGGTTCAACAGGTGAAGTTTATGCTGGAGAAGTAAAGACACGCCCTGCAGAAGTGACAGGTGACTTTGCTGAGCTGATGGATCTCTGTAAGAAATACAGTAAACTGGTTGTACGTACCAACGCAGATACACCTCATGACGCAGAAGTAGCAAGTAACTTCGGTGCCGTAGGTATTGGTCTTTGTCGTACAGAGCACATGTTCTTCGAGAATGAGAAGATCAAAGCGATGCGCGAGATGATTCTTGCTGATACCACAGAGGAGCGTGAGAAGGCTCTTGATAAGCTCCTTCCTTACCAGAAGCAGGACTTCTACGGTATTCTCAAGTGCATGGATGGCATGCCAGTAAACATCCGTTTGCTTGATCCACCATTGCATGAGTTCGTTCCACATGACCTGAAAGGTCAGGAGATCATGGCTCAAGAGATGGGTGTGAGCGTACAGTTCATTCAGAGTCGTGTGAATTCTCTCTCCGAGCACAACCCAATGTTGGGTCTTCGTGGTTGTCGTTTGGGCAACACATTCCCAGAGATTACAGCCATGCAGACCAAGGCTATCCTTGGTGCAGCTATCCAATTGAAGAGAGAAGGATATAACCCTAAGCCAGAGATTATGGTACCATTGGTTGGTATTGTCAATGAGCTTGATATCCAAGAGAGCATCATTCGTAAGGCAGCAACAAAGCTCTTCAAGAAGGAAGGTGTTGAAGTTCCATTCAAGGTTGGTACAATGATTGAGATTCCTCGTGCTGCTTTGACAGCTGATGTCATTGCAGAGAAGGCGGAATACTTCAGCTTTGGTACTAACGACCTTACCCAGATGACCTTCGGTTACAGCCGTGATGACATCGCAAGCTTCCTTCCAAGTTATCTTGAAAAGAAGATTTTGGATGTCGATCCATTCCAGGTTCTCGATCAGAAGGGTGTTGGTCAGCTCATCCAGATGGGTGTTGAGAAGGGTCGTAAGACACGTAAGAACCTCAAATGTGGTATCTGTGGCGAGCATGGTGGTGAACCAAGTTCAGTTAAGTTCTGCCACAGAGTGGGCTTGAATTACGTCAGCTGTTCACCTTTCCGTGTACCAATCGCACGATTGGCAGCGGCACAGGCAGCAGTGGAAGAGATGTAAACCGACTCTATTCATATAGAGAATAGAATAAAAAGAGGAGAAGTCGTCTGGCTTCTCCTCTTTTTTATATGCCTGAAGGGCTACTGATCGTTTGACTTCTTTCCTTCTTTTATGTGCTCAAAGGTCACTGTCCCTTTGATTTCTCTTCCTTTTTTATATGCCTGAAGGCTACTGTTTTTTTGGCTTCTTTCCTCCTTTATATGTCCAATGGCTACTGATCGTTTGACTTCTTTCCTCCTTTTATGTGCTCAAAGGTCACTGTCCCTTGTACATTTATGCGTTCTTCCATTTGTCAATGATTACTTATCAGTTGCTAAGAAACATCTTTACAATAATCTTAGGGTGTATGTTTGCAAATCCAACCGCTATGAAGAAAAAATGCCTTTGTATCCTTTTGTTTATCAATCAGTTACAAAACCCGTTCTAAAAGACGCCCTTTTGCATTGTAAAAGGGCGTCTTTTACACTTCAAAAGGGCATGTTTTGCAATGCAAAAGGGCATCTTTTACATGGCAAAAGAGCACCTTTTACTTTTCAGTTATGAATCTTTCTTACAAAAGTCGGATGCTAAGTGGCGTTCATTTCAATCCCATTTCTTATCCAACTTATATTATTATGGTGTACAGAGCCTTGTTTGTTCACCTATGAACGACAAGCGAATGTGTCTTATTTATCCAATTCGTATGTCCCTTCCAACATTTGTGCGATGCGTTTTCCCTTTGCATCATCGAAGGTCAGGAACGCCTCAACAGTCTTCTTTTCCAAGTCGATTACCTGACTTACAGTGGTCCCGTCCTTCTCAATCCAGCTCACGAAAAACTTCGTACCATCAATCTTTTTCATTACCATTCGGTTTGTTCCTTCTGCCACACTGTCCTTTTCATCAGTGGTTTTCCAATAGATTGTACTGTCATTCAGATACTTAACATTGGCTGTAAGACAAGGGTAGGAGAGCAAAGCCTTATGTCCTATAAGCGTTATTTCATGGTCTTGTGTATTGCATTTGTCCTGTTTGCAGCAGCAAGCTGATGCCAAAAAAGCTAAAGAAGTCAATGCGATAATATTCTTTTTCATTTCATTTTAGTTTTAATATTATGTGTCTGAATCATTTAAATCTGTTATGTGTACAAAGTTGATATTTTCTTTTTTAAATTGGTAAATAACACATATAGAAAATCCCTTTTATACCTTTTCTGACAACACTCATAAGCTTGTATCACAGCTTCTCTTCCCATTCGTTCCATCCATTGCCATCAACCATCTTTTCATCGTTCGTTTCTTGGGTTTCATTTAGTGTTTTATTGTTTCATCTTGTAATGTATTATGACATTCATTTTAATATATAAAATGCCCCCAAAGACGTATTTTTGGAGTAAAAACTCCTGAACGATTAAATATAAAAGATATTTATTTTATTTGCAAAATCAAAAAAAATATATACTTTTGCAAAATAGAATACAGATCAACTATATGGAAAAGGCGAACAATCTGCAAGGCTATTGCTGGTCCAAGCACTGTGAGTGAGACCTTAACGGACCTGAATCCCTTATGAAATGATTTCCTTTAGCTGCTTACAATGGTTTATAATTAAAAAAGAAAGACTATTCTGAGGAGACGAAAGGAGAACCATTTTCAAATCATAAGTTGTGTAAAATCTTTACCATTACCCATCGGTACTATTTCTATTTAAATGGAAGACAGTTATAACGAATACATCGAACAGTTGCAGAAAGGTTCTTATGAGGCTTTCTCAGAGTTGTATTCCCTTTATTCCAACAAGCTTTATAGTTTCGTATTAGCGCAGACAAAGAATAGAACGCTGTCGGAGGATATTGTTCAAGAGACGTTCTTAAAGCTCTGGAAGTCGCGCAAACAGCTTGATTGCTACGGTAATGTGCATGCTTTAATCTTTACTATTGCCAGGAATCTGATCATCGATAGTTTCAGAAAGCAGGTCTCAAAGATCAGTTTTGACGATTATCAGCAGGCGTGCAATAAGCTTTCTTCCTTCCCAACTCCCGATGAGCAGGTTGCTTACAATGAGTTTGTTGACCGTGTGCAGCAAACCAAGAAGCTGTTATCGAAGCGTGCCTGTCTTATTTATGAGATGAGTCGCGAGAAGAATATGCCTATAAACGAGATAGCAGAGTCCCTGAATTTATCTTCACAAACCGTGAAAAACTCCTTGACATCCACATTGAAATTATTCAAGAAGAATCTGTCAAGCATCGTAATCCTTTTACTTTATTATTTCTCTTAAGGCACGTTGTGCCCTTTTTCTTACGCCTGTCAGTGTTCTGAGGGGGGATAAATAGCACAAGAAAGTTAATAAATGTTATTTTCAAGTACCATTTTTATGCTTTCACGTATATGTTATTAGAAGTAAAATAATGCATGGAGAAACGAATAGAAGAATTATATCAGCGCTATCTGTCGGGAGAGTTAACCCCCTCAGAGTTAGAAGACTTAAAGCGTCAGGTTCCCTTTGTCTCAGATGAAGAGCTGTGGAACCTGATGTGTGAGGACTTCTCTTCTTCGTCAGAGTCGGCACGGATGACTTACGAATCGCAGCAAAAGGTCTTACGGAACATCCATGAAGAGATACGAAAAGACAAGTGGCACTCACGTGCTCGCAGACTGTTGCGTGTTGCATCCATGCTGATTCTGATTATTTCTTTAGCCGCTGGCAGTTACTTATGGTATGAATCTTTTACACCTACAGCCCCTGTTTACACTTACGTCTGTGTGAAAGCAGGAAATAAAAGTACAATAACTTTACCAGATGGAACACGTGTCAGCCTTAACGGTAACAGTCAGTTGCGTTACAACGTAGTGCCCAGTAAACACCGTGAGGTTGTTTTGATGAAAGGAGAAGCCTATTTCGACGTCACCAAAGACCCTTCCTGTCCGTTCCGTGTCAAGGTAAATGACATGCAGATAGAGGTGTTAGGCACACAGTTTAATGTCCGTTATCACAAAGGAGTCATTGAGACCGCCCTGTTCACGGGTGCTGTCCGCCTCTCTTCCAGTGCCTTTGCCAAAGACTATCGGCTCTATCCTGGTAAGAAATCCATTTACCAGCTGGCGTCACACCATGTCACTATCTGCGACAATGACGGGTCGACCGATGCAAGATGGAAGGACGGTTACCTTGCCTTCAACAGTCAACCGCTTGGCGAAGTGCTGAAAGAAGTAGAGAACTGGTACGGTGTCACCATCCAAATACGTAATCATCATCTACCTAAAGACAAGCTGACAGGAGCCTTTTACCATGAGACTTTAGAGAGTGTTCTCCACTCCTTGAGTATGCAATACGGCTTCAAATACCATATAAATCATGATCACGTTACCATAGAATAATAACAAAGAAGACTTAAAACCTAAATAAAATGACAAACAATTTAAACAGTAAGCGGTATCATTTCCTCCGCTTCGCAGTGTTTGTATGGCTACTTTTAGTCCCTGTAACACTGTGGGCGCAGCATGGGAATGTAAGCCTTGATCTTCAAAATGAAGAAGTTAGTCGATTTATTCGACAGGTTGAGAAGCAGACAAGTTACACTTTCGTGTATCGTAACACCGTTCTTAATCCCAAGACTCGGGTGTCAATCGTCTGTAATAACTGGTCAGTTGAGAAAGCATTGTCCTATGTTTTCTCCCCTTTAGGCATCCAGTTCTCATTCAATAACAACACGATTGTTCTGAACCCAGCCCCCGCATCGAAGGAGAAAGCAGAGCCCTCAGTGGCAAAGAAGGCTAAACCCGCAGGTGAGAAAGCCCAGACCACACCAGAGAAACATAAGGTTGTGGGGCTTGTTAAGGAGGCAAATGGTGAGCCCATCATCGGTGCAAGCGTCTTTGTAAAGGGTACGAAGATTGGTACAGTCACCAATACCGATGGCGAGTTCTCCTTGGATGTTCCTGCCAATGGCACCCTCCTGGTCTCCTATATCGGCTTTACAACCCAGGAGATAGCACTGAAAGGCAGTACAAACCTGAACATAGTACTCAAAGAAGATGAGGCACAAGCACTCAATGAGGTCGTTGTTGTTGGTTATGGAACACAGAAAAAGGCAACCGTAACAGGTGCCATTGCATCCGTATCAACAAAAGACTTAGTGCAAACTCCACAGGCAAACATCAGTAATATGCTCGTGGGTAAGATGCCAGGTCTTATTGCTATGCAGCGCAGTGGTGCTCCTGGAGAGGACAATTCCACGTTGTTGATTCGTGGTGTGAGCACCTTTTCAGACAATACAGCCCCTTTGGTGATGATTGATGGAGTGGAACGTCCGAACTACAACGGGCTTGATCCGAACGAAATAGAGTCAGTAAGTATTCTTAAAGATGCCTCTGCAACCGCCATTTATGGTGTGCGTGGTGCCAATGGAGTAATCCTTATCACAACGAGAAAAGGTCAGAAAGGCAAGCCACACTTGAGCTATTCAGGAAACATGGCAGTCCAATCGCCAACAGCATTGCCCCATTATCTGAACAGTGCACAGTACTGTGAGATGTATAACGAAGCCCTGAAGAATGACGCCTACACCAAAGGAACATCCTATGTGCCACGTTTCACGGAACAGGACATACAGCTGTATCGTGATGGAAGTGACCCTATCATGCATCCAAGTACGGACTGGGTGGGTACATTCCTGCGTAAGACATCTTTGCGTACACAGCATAACTTCAACATTTCGGGAGGTACTGACCGTGTGAAATACTTCATTTCAGCAGGTTTCTTCAGTCAAGGTGGTATGTATAAGTACACCAAGATTGACCGTGACCATGACGTAAATGCTTCTGACACACGTTATAATTTCCGTTCAAACCTCGACTTTGATGTCACACAAGACTTCAAAGCCACTGTACAGTTGTCCGCCCAGATCAACAATATCCATACCCCAGGCATTGGCAACAGTGAGCTTTGGAAGGAGATATCATGGGCTACTCCACTGGGAACTCCCGGTATGGTAGATGGCAAACTGGTACGTCTTGAAAACACAATTGACGATGAAAACCCATGGCAAGCACTGTTGAATAATGGTTATAACGACATCTTTGCCAATACAATCAATACTACCTTGCGGTTCGATTATGACCTTTCGCGCCTGCTGTTGAAAGGCTTGTCCGTTCATGCCAGCACCTCTTACGACAGCTATTATAACAGTAAACGCTTCTCAGTGAAGACGATGCAGACCTTTGTTCCTAAGCGAGATCCGAGTGATCCGACACAGGTTATCCTCGTTCCACAGAACGAATCCAGCACATGGGGTGGTGGTTTCAGTTATAATAAGAACAGAAAAGTATACTTTGAGGTAGGTTTACATTACAATCAAACCTTTGGTAAGCACAACACAACAGCCTTGTTGCTTTATAACCAGAGCAAGTATTATGCACCCAGTCTGGCTTACCTCGTCCCCAATGCCTACCAAGGAATCGTTGGCCGTGTGACCTATAGCTATGCCAACCGTTATCTGGCAGAATTCAATATGGGATATAACGGTACAGAGAACTTCGCTCCAGGTCGTCGTTTTGGCTTCTTCCCAGCAGTCTCTGTAGGATGGATTGTCAGTGAAGAACCTTTCTTCCCAAAGAATGATTGGCTTGTTTATATGAAGCTGAGAGGGACCTATGGTGAGGTTGGTAACGATAAAATCGGTGGTGATCGCTTCCTATATCTCCCTTCCGTATATGGAGAAACGAGTGGCAACCTTTCTGGTTATAACTTCGGTTCATCATCCAATCCGTACTATTCCCAGATGATTGAGGAACGACGTTTGGGCAATCCGTTGCTTACATGGGAGAAAGCCCGTAAGCTAAACTTAGGTGTTGACGTCAATCTTTTGAAGAATCACCTCACCGTTTCATTTGATTATTTCAAGGAACGACGCAATAATATCCTTTCAGACAGAAACACTGCACCGATGTTAATAGGTGCTACGTTGCCAGCTTACAATATGGGTGAGATGGAGAACTCAGGCTTTGAGCTCGATGTTAACTATCGTAATAACATCCGTGACTTTAATTATTGGGGTCGGTTCAATTACTCTTTTGCACGCAACAAGATTCTCTTCCAGGATGAAGTACCAGAGAAATATGCTTATCAGATGCGTACAGGAAGACGCGTAGGACAGTTCTATGGTCTTCTCTTCGACGGCTTCTATAACACATGGGAAGAGATAAATGCCCTTGATCGGCCCGTTAGTAGCTGGAATGGTAACCGTCTTCAGCCTGGAGATATGCGCTATGTCGACGTGAACAAAGACGGAAAGATTGATATGTATGACATGGTACCTATCGGCTATTCACCTACTCCAGAGATCATTTATGGATTCTCTTTCGGCTGTAACTGGCGTGGTTTCGACTTCTCAGCACTTTTCCAAGGAGCTGATCATGTGTCTATTAAGTATTTCGGTAGGGCATTATGGCCATTTGTTGTAGGACATAACAGTGCCAAAACATTGATATTGGACCGCTGGACACAGGAACGTTATGACAATGGAGAGCCTATCAACTTCCCACGTCTGTCCATGAGTCCATCTCGTGATACCGACAATAACTACCAGGATTCAAACTTCTGGATCCGCAATGCCAACTATCTTCGTCTGAAGAACATAGAGCTTGGATATACCTTTAACAGGAAACAGTTAAAGGCTTTAGGCTTAGAGAGCTTGCGTCTTTATATCAGTGGGACTAATTTATTTACCTGGACGGATGTCATTGACCTTGATCCTGAAGCCCCATCTAAGGGAGGTGCGACAGAGATTAACACCTATCCATTGCAGAAGATATATAACATTGGCCTAAACATTCAATTCTAAAACCCTACATATGAAAATGAAAAGTAAATATATAGCATGGGCAATTGCTCCCATTTTCCTAATAGGTTGTTCCGATTATTTGGAGACTCCACCCTCTGTTGACTACGGAGAGAATGAAGTTTTCGCTACCCGTGCTGATGCAGAGAAGCTCTTGACGACGCTTTATGCAGAGGGAATGCCTTACGGATTCTGTATGAGTAGTAGCAATACTGACCGTCGTTTGTTGTCGTCTTCTACGTTGGCTTCAGCCTGTGATGAGGGAGAAGACGTAGCAACATGGGCTATGGGCAATGCCGCATGGAATGCAGGAAACCATACAAACACCAATTTCCCATGGGATGAAGACTGTCGGTTCTATTTGAGAAACCATACTATGCGTGTTGCAAACCTTATCTTAAAGCGTATTCATGAGGTACCTTTTGATGAGGGAGACCCTGATTTCAACAAGCGTACGACGGGTGAAGCTTACTTCATGAGAGCCATGTTGTTGTGGGAAGGAGTCTATCGTTATGGTGGTATGCCTATCGTTAGAGATGTCATTGACCCTACTGACTTCTCACAACGTCCAAGGAACAGCTTCTCAGATTGCATTGACTCAATCCTTATTGATTGTGATCGTGCAACACAATATCTGCCAGATTACTATACCGATAATGCGAAGTTAGGACGTGCAACACGTATAGCAGCCTTGGCTTTAAAGGCAAGAGTATTGCTCTATGCAGCCAGTCCGTTGTTCAATACCAGTACTCCGTATATGTCATTCCCAGGTCATGAGAATCTTATTGGGTATGGGAATTATGACAGAGAACGGTGGAAGAAGGCAGCTGATGCAGCCAAAGCAGCCATTGATGCAGCGTTAGCTTCAGGGCATTATAAGATTCATAACACAGGAAACCCTGATAAAGATTATGAAGATGTATGGACAATACCTGATAATGAGGAAATCATTTTGGGGAATATGAAGTACCGAAACTTCAAGACAACCAGCCGTCCGTTGGTTGCTAACCTCCCTACTTGGGCTATGAATAAGGCATGGGGTGATGCTGGATTATACGTCACTTTCAACTTCGTTCAGCACTATGAGAAGCGCGCCGATGGGCAGCCTGCAGACTGGAACATGAATGGTGGGGATAATCTCATTGATATTTACAACAGTCTTGATCCACGTTTTAAGCAGACAGTAGCTTACCATAGCAGCAGTTGGAACGATGAGATTCCGTTTATAAACTTCCTTGATGGTGGGTCAGAGAAGTCTGCTATGGACCGTACTTGTCACTTACTTCACAAGTGGGTTCCACGTGCTTTGCATGTCAATGGTAGCAATACCGCTAATGTTCAATGGCCCGTTTTCCGTTTAGCAGAGCTCTATCTTAATTATGCAGAGGCGTTGAATGAGTATGAGAGTGCTCCTCCTCAGGCAGCTTATGATGCTGTAAATACCATTCGTTCACGTGCTGGTATGCCAGATTTCCCTGCAAATATGACACAAGAAGCATTCCGTAAGAAGCTGCGTAATGAGCGTTCTGTGGAGTTAGCATTTGAAGATCATCGTTTCTGGGACATCAGAAGATGGCGTATTGCAGGTGATGAAGGAGTGATGAAGGGTAAGTTCTATGGCTTAAGAATTCGTTCAACAGATGGTAATAAGACGCATATCCATTACGAACCGTATGTCTTTGAGCATCGTTTCTGGAATGATAACTGTTACTTATATGCTATTGATCAGAAGGAAGTCAACAAGGGTTATCTTATCCAAAACCCTGGATGGTAGTATCAAGTAAACCTTAATGTAAAACAACAGAACAATGAAATATAGATATTCTATTTTTATTTGTGCACTCATGCAGCTATGTGCGCCTGTGAAAGCACAAACTGTCTCAGACACAACAGAGACCCATATAGCCTATGGAAAGCAACCTACTTGGGCACAATCCGCAGCAATATCTACGGTAAAGGGTGAACGTCTCATGGATATTACGTCACCAACAGTGGGTAATTCCTTAAAGGGAATGCTTCCAGGACTGTCTATTTTGCAGAAGTCAGGAGAGCCCGGTTATGACTTCTATATGGAGAATATGTTTACGAGAGGTGTCAGTTCTTTCAATGGAAACCAGCAGATGTTGGTCTTTATTGATGGCTTTGAGGCACCATTAGATAACCTTTCCTCAGAAGAAATAGAGTCAGTGTCCCTCTTAAAAGATGCTGCAGCCTTGGCACTTTACGGCTCAAGAGGAGCTAATGGGGTATTGCTGATCACAACAAAGAAGGGATTTCATTCCTCTCCTAAGATAGGTTTCCGCATACAAACGGGGCTTCAGATGCCAACAATCATGGACACCCCAATGGATTCTTATCAGTATGCGAGCTTGTATAATCAGGCACTTATCAATGATGGAAAGGCTCCTATATATTCTTCAGATGCACTTGCAGCTTATCAGTCGGGTACGAATGGATACCTCTATCCAAACGTAAATTGGAAGAAACAACTGTATAAGAACACCGCTCCATTGACGATGGGAGAGCTATCCTTCCGTGGTGGAGGTGGTGGTCTGAACTATTATGTGATGGCAGGACTGATGCAGAACGGAGGAATCTACCGTGGTACAGACTCTAAAGCACGTGAGAATGCCAATGTTGATTACGCACGTTACAACTTCAGAGCTAACTTAGATGTAGACATCACACGCTATTTCCGTGCGTCATTGTACTCTGCAGTCAGCTTTGCAGAGCGTACAACACCCGGCGGTGGTGGTGCTGGTGACTATCTAAACTCCATCTGGACCACGCCACCTAATGCTTTTCCTATTTACAATCCGAATGGAAGTATAGGCGGAACATCCCTCTACACCAATCCTGTTGCAAACCTCTTGAACCGTGGATTGTATAAAGAGAACTCTCGTTTTGTACAAGTTATCTTTGGACTTCAGTATGATTTCAGTGCCCTTGTACGTGGCTTGAGTGCCAAGGTTATGTTCGGTTATCACAATTTTATGGCTGAAACATCTCCTAAGACAAGGAATTATGCACGGTATTCTCTTACACAAACGGGTGTAGATGCAGACAATAATCCTGTTTATAGCTACACACAATATGGTTCAGATGCTGCTTTGACCTCAACAGAAGGGTTTAGAACCAGTGATTCAAGAATTGATTTACAGGCACAGATTGACTATCAACGCCGCTTTGGTAAGCATGGTTTACATGCTATGTTCATGATGGCAAACGACCGTTATCAAGTATATAACGTGCGCAATGATGAATGTTATGTGAACTTTGCAGGCCGTTTAACCTATGACTTTGATAAGAGATATATAGCTGAATTGGTAGCTTCCTATATGGGAACAGATAACTATGCACGTGGAAATCGTTTTGGTTTCTTCCCTGCATTGTCGGCTGCTTGGGTTGTAAGCAATGAGTCTTTTATGAAGTCATTGGCTTGGGTTGATGCTTTGAAGGTTCGTGCTTCTTATGGTATAACAGGTAATAATCAAACCTCAGCGCGGTATATTTATAATGAGACATATGGTAATAGCGGGAGTTATCTCTTCGGAACTGGTAGCTCACAGTCCGCTGGTTTCACAGAAAAGACCTTGGCTAACCCTTCCGTTTCATGGGAGAAGAAGCGCATTTTCAATGTAGGAATTGATGCAACCTTATATAAAAACCTATCTATAAACTTTGATATCTTCAATGAAGAGCAATCTGGAATCCTTGCACTTCCTTATTCTCGCATACTCGGTATAGTAGGTGCTTCCTATGGAAACATTCTGCCTTTGATGAATATTGGTAAGGTTTCGAATCATGGTTTTGAGTTCAAAGTACGCTACGAAGGAAAGATTCACGATAAGATCTCTTACTTTGCTGAGGCTGGAACATGGTATGCTATGAGCAAAGTAAAGGAACAAGGGGAGGACGTTCAGGCTGAAAGTTATCTCTATAAGAAAGGTAATCCTGTGTGGAAACCTATCGTTTTAGAGGCAGAAGGTTTCTATAGCGTTGATGATTTTGACAGTAATGGTAAGTTGAAAGCTAATCTTCCACAGCCTCAGTTTGGGCATGTTGCACCTGGAGACATTAAGTACAAGGACTATAATGGAGACAAGATTGTCAATGAGAATGATGCACATCCCGTTGGCAATGCTACTGTTCCTGCATGGAATTATATGTTCAGCGGTGGTTTAAAGTACAAAGGATTCGATTTAAGTGTACTGTTCCAAGGTGTTGCACAACGTGATATCTATTTGCGTGGAGCAAGTGTCTACTCTTTCCAAAACAATGGTACGGCATCCAATCTGGCGCTTGACAGCTGGACAACTACCAATCCTAATGCCTCTTACCCAAGACTTTCTACAGTCGATTTCAGTAATAACTATCGTTCTTCTACCTTCTGGAGAAGGAACGGAAGCTTCCTTAGACTGCGTAATATACAAGTGGGATATGAGCTTTCAGATGCCGTTTCACATGCATTACGCCTAAGTAAGGTTTATTTCTATGTGAATGCAACCAACTTATTCACGCTTGATCACCTTGGAAAGTTAGGTGATGCCGAGCAAGATAACATCTTAAGCTACCCGCTAATGCGTACTGTTAGCGTGGGATTAAGGCTTGCATTCTAATTATTTTAACTAAGAATTTTATCTTATGAACACAAAGTTTTTCAGATACGTTTTCGTCTCCATGGCAGTTGGTAGTGCCTTTACTCTCTGCTCATGCAATGACTTTTTGGATCGTGAAGAGGATTCCTTTATCGACAAGACAGCAACGTTCGATTCCTACAATCGTACCAACAATACCTTACGTATGCTTATTCACTACTCCCAGAAGGGCTGAACCGCTTCTCGGGTGGTGCTTTATTGGGTGCTGCCACTGATGATGCTTGTTTTGCAATAGAGTCTTCCAACATCCAACAGTTCAATAATGGCTCATGGAATGCCTTAAGTAATCCTGATAATGTATGGGATCGTTACTTCGCAGGTATAGCAAAGTGTTGCACATTATTGGAGAATTCCAATCATATTAATCTTGATATCTCACGGTTAGACCCAGCAAAACGGGTGGAATATGAGAATAATTTGAAGGATATACGTATGTGGCGTGCTGAGGCACACTTCCTCCGTGCCTACTTCAATTTCGAATTATTGAAACGTTACGGACCTATTCCTATCATCAAATCGACATTAGATATCAATAAAGATTACAGTGATACACCACGTCCAACGATGAAAGAAGTAGTGGAGTTCATTGCCAATGACTGTGACATAGCTGCTGATTCATTAGAGTTGACACCATGGCGTAACATGAATGATGCCTTTGGACGTGCAACGAAAGGAGCTGCTTTGGCTTTGAAGAGTCGTCTGTTGCTTTATGCAGCCAGTCCTCTTTATGTTGATTTTGGTGATATAGACGAGGCTAACAAGCCTTCGGATGCTACTTTGTGGAAGGCTGCTGCCGATGCTGCTAAGGCTGTAATAGACCTCAATCAATACGAGTTAGCACCAGCTTACGATGACCTTTTTAAGAATGATTTCCAGAATAAAGAGTATATATTCGTACGGCGTTACCCTTCCAATTCAGACTTTGAAAAGAGCAATTTCCCTATAAGCTATGGCGGAAAGGGCGGTACTAACCCTTCTCAAAACCTAATAGACGATTATGAAATGCTTGATGGAACAGCCTTTGATTGGAGTGATCCTGTTAAAGCTGCACACCCTTTTGAGAACAGAGATGAGCGTTTGTTAGCAACGGTATTGATGAATGGTGTCTTGTTTAAGGGCAAAAGGATTGCTACTTATCCAGGGGGTGCCGATGCAATGCCCAACCCTAATGCAACAAAAACGGGTTATTACTTGCGCAAATTCCTCAATGAGAACGTCAATATCCAGACGGGTGGAGGAAGCGATGGGCATGTTGTACCATTGTTCCGTTTGGCTGAAATCTACTTAAACTATGCAGAAGCGCTCAATGAATATGACCCAACGAACCCTGACATTGCCGTCTATCTGAACAAGATTCGCGAACGTGTGTCATTGCCTGATGTCCCTTCTGGACTCACACAGGAGCAGATGCGCACGTTGATTCACCATGAGCGTCGTGTGGAACTGGCTTTTGAAGAGCATCGTTTCTGGGATGTTCGTCGGTGGAAGGTTGCCTCTTCAACCCTTGGAGCACCTGTTAAGGGCGTAAAGATAACGCAAGATGATGCTGGTAACTTTACTTATTCACCTGTTCAGGTAGAGCAAAGAGTATTTCAACCCAAGATGTATTGGTATCCTATACCACAGTCAGAGGTACTTAAGTTGCATCATTGGGAACAAAATAAAGGTTGGTAATAAAATCGGAAAGTCATGATAAGATTAAAGAATATAGTGGTGATGCTATCCGTGTTATGCGTGGTAGCCTGTACCGAAAACAACATAGCATATGATGAAGTGGTGAATGTTCCTGAAGGAATTTACCTCTCTGGGAGCTCTTCTGAATTCTCTGTACCCATTGAAACGGGTAGGTTGAAGTCTGGTTCTCATGCAAATATGTTTAGTATTCGTGCATGGTTGAAGAAGGAAGGACGCTTTCAGATATCATTTGTAGGGACTGACGGACAACCCGTTACCTATGGGAAGGGAACTGATATCTCACTCTCCAATGCTCATGCAACGGCTTTTAACCTGACAGAAGGGGGTGAAGGCTTCACTGTTCCTGCTGAAGGACTTTATCAGATCGTTGTTAATAAGGAGCGAAAGGAGCTTACGATCATTCCTGTTCAGTTTACTATGCAGGGTGAGAATGCACTTACAACGGAGGGAAGTACCACTGTTGGCTTGAGTAAGGTTACTTATGACCGCCTCACGCATGTGGTAACTTGGAGCAATGAGGACTCTACACAGCAGTTGTTACCGGGCAGATATGTGTTCAATATGAATGATGGAGCGCCGCTTTATCTGCGTGATAGTGAGAGCGAACAGGACACAGTGTCTGCTGTTTACACCGGAACTGCTTGGCAGAACGTACCAATCAGCTGACAGCAGACTATCAGCCACTCACTAACCAGTCGGATGTGAAGCTTAAATTCCCACTGAAAGGACAATACAGTGTTCAGATAAAATATAGTGTTTTGACGGATAAGTTCGAGGCGCGTATGGGTGGTAAGGGTGTTGAAGTGACGGGATTCCCTGACGATCTCTACATGGGAGGAAGTAACTTTGGCGCATGGAACACTGCCAATATTGTGCAGATGGCTCCTGTAGGTGCTGTTGGGAATGGTGAATTCTGGCGACTATGTTATCTGCAGGCTGGACAAACTGTTGAGTGGGCAATGGCAAAAGACGGTTCACAAGCGTTCTCTTCATTGCAGACAATGCAGGGTGTTACCGTGAATAGTGACGGAAAAGCCACTGTTAATACTTCTGGACTCTATCTTGTTTATGTGAACTTGGACCGTAAACTCATTGCTTTTGAGACTCCGAAGGTATATGCTTCAGGAACGGCATTGGGAGATAATGAGCAGCCTGTGACCGTCAATGGGGAGAACTTATCAGTGGAAACAACTGAGACAGGTAAGCTGAATCTCTTTGCAACTTCCAATAACAATGCCCGTAATTGGACAACGATGCAGTTCTCAATACGCAATGGAAAGATTGTCTACCCTGGTACATCGGTTGATAATATGCCGGCATTACCTGTCACCAAGGTACTACCGTGCGGATGAACATGGCAAATAACACGGCTGATTTCGGTGGTACTACGCCAGAGAACCTTATCCCTGAGGGCGTTCCTCAGCTTTACATGACAGGCAATAGCTTTGGAAACTGGGATTGGAATGCTGCTTCTGTTGTCTCAATGGAGAATGGATATGCTGGTAATTCCCGTTGGTTCTACATCTCTTATATACCTGGTGGAGAGGCTTTAGAGTTCTCTACTGACAAGGCATATGGTAAGGGTAACTTTGCTAAATTGAAGAAAGCGGAGGGTTATCAGGTGGTAAACGATAGGGCTGTCGTGGCTGATAATGGTATATACCTTATATATGTAGGCTTAGATTCTCGTGAAATTGACATCCAGCCGTTGAGCCTTTCGGGCGATTGTGGTGGTGCTTCAGTAGAGTTTACGACGAATCCTGACGGTCGGACGATGTCTGCAACGCTTGCAAAGGGCGGTAGAATGAGAATCTATCCAAACATCCCTGCTTTCCAGAACGTTAAGAAGTTCGGTTCTTGGAAGCGTGAGGTATATATTGATCCAGAGACAGGTGCCTTCCTATATCGTAAGAATGGCGAGGGTGAACCTAATAAAGACTATGTCTGGAAGGCTGGAACCAAGATAACAATCGACTTCGTTACGAAGAAGGCTACAATCGAAGTACCCTAAAGAAGTTTGTATTTCATAGATAATATATAATTGATTTGTGTAACTCTTAGGTTTTGTCTCTAATATCATGTTGAAGCAATCTCTATCCGATAACCCCATCATAACATCTCGTTTTAGGGTGCTTGGGGTATTGGATAGAGTTGTAGAACCTCTGAGTGGGGCAGTGTTCCTACAGTCAGGGGCATGCTTTCTCATAGGAGATAGAGACAAATGGTTACTTGATGCATTACGTTGTATAGCTTTACAATAATCGTTTTGCGTACGAGATTGATTATAAGTATCTTACAAATCAGCATATAATGGAGAATAAGAGCCCGTCTTTCACAATGGTGCTAAGGCTTAGCACGTGTGGTGCTGGGGCTTCGCACATGTGGTGCTGATGCCCCGCACATGTGGAGCTAAGGCTTAGCACAATAGTACAGGTAGCCTTTATGCTTCTCCGAAGAGCAATGTTTACTCACTAATCATCCAATAATAACAATTCTATTAACGAATAATTCATAAGAACCTCTATTGAAAATGAAGACTTTTAGCAATCATTTCCAGCATTATATCTATCCTTTTCTGATGACCTTACTTTGTCTTCTGCCATTGTCAGGACAGTCAGCTGAACGTCATTTGTGGGATAATGGCTGGAGATTCTCTCTTTATCAGGATGACTCTCCACAGCAGATAACATTCGATGACAGCCATTGGCGATTATTAGATTTGCCACATGACTGGGCAATAGAAGGTGATTTCTATTGTCAGAACCCCTCTGGTGCTACTGGAGGTGCGCTACCTGGGGGTATAGGGTGGTATCGGAAGCATTTGGTTTTACAGGATAACGATGCCAAATCCCGTTACAGTATTCATCTGGATGGGGCTTATATGTGTACATCAGTCTATGTGAATGGCAAGCTTGTGGGGACACGTCCTTATGGTTTCATCAGCTTTAGCTATGACCTTACGCCCTTTCTTAACAAGCAAGGTGATAATGTTATTGCCGTGAAAGTTGACAATTCACAACAGCCTAACAGCCGTTGGTACACTGGATGTGGCATTTACAGACATGTATACTTGTCTAAATCATCCGATGTTCGCATAGCAGAATGGGGCGTACAGGCTATATCTGAGTTGAAAAAGGGTGTTGGGAACATCACAGTCAACACACAAATAGAGAATCCCGGTGGCTTAAATCGCCGCTTCGTAGTGCGTCAGAAGATATGGGATGCTAACCATCAGCTTGTTGCACAGACATCGAAAGGTGGTCAGACGGCTGCTTCGGGCACTCTCGTAAGTCAGCAAATGCGCATCAGCAAACCCCATCTGTGGTCGCTTTCTTCCCCTTATCTCTATAAGATGACAACCGAATTGATAGAGAATGGTAAGGTGTTGGATTGTGATACCACGACTATCGGTATACGAACGGTACACTTTGATGTGGCAAAAGGCTTCTTCTTGAATGGTGAAAACATCAAGATCAATGGCGTTTGTCTGCATGGTGACTTAGGATGTCTGGGCTCTGCAATCAATGAAGACGCCCTTCATCGGCAGGTTATCATGATGAAAGAGATGGGTGTCAATACCATCCGATGCTCTCATAATCCCCCTTCTCCTGAGCTTTTAAACCTCTGTGACAGTCTGGGAGTGCTCGTTATGGATGAGGCTTTTGACAGTTGCTGCAGGGAAAGACGCCTTATGACTACTCATTATATTTCAAAACATGGTTTGAACGTGACTTACGTGATATGGTTTTACGTGACCGTAACCATCCTTCCATTGTCATTTGGAGTATTGGTAATGAGGTTTTGGAGCAGTGGAACAAGGTGGATAACAAGGGAATGGCATTGGAAGACGTGAATATCCTGCTCAATGACAATCGTAGCAAGGCTGCATTGACACAGGGGGACAAGCTCAATCTGAATGCAAAACTCACACAGGTGCTGGCTGCTATCGTACGTAGTTATGACCCAACGCGACCCATTACGGCAGGATGTAATGAGGTGTCGCCAGAGAATAACCTGTTTAAGAGTGGTGCTTTGGATGTGATTGGCTTCAATTATCATCAACAAAAGGTGAAGGATGTACCACAGAATTTCCCTGGAAAGCCCTTCATCATGACGGAAACAGTGTCTGCTTTACAAACACGTGGATACTATAAGATGCCAAGTGATTCGCTCTTCCGACTGCCAACAAAGAAGCGTCCGTTCACTGATCCCACCTTCCGTTGCTCATCATATGATAACTCTTGCGCTTATTGGGGGTCTACACATGAACAGACTTTGGATGTAGTTAAGCATACACCTTACTGTGCTGGACAGTTTATTTGGACTGGATTTGACTATATAGGAGAGCCAACTCCTTTCAATTTCCCTGCTCGAAGCAGTTATTTTGGCTTGGTTGACCTGGCTGGTTTCCCCAAAGATTCTTACTATTTGTACCAGAGTGAATGGACCAATAAGCCTGTGTTGCATGTCTTCCCGCACTGGAACTGGATAGAAGGTCAGCCTATTGACATGTGGTGTTACTATAATAAGGCGGATGAAGTGGAGCTCTTTTTGAATGGAAAATCACAGGGTGTACGCCGCAAACAGAATGATCATGAGTATCATGTAGCATGGCGTTTGAACTTCGAACCGGGTGAAGTACGTGTCGTTGCACGGAAGAATGGTAATGTAACGGCTGAGAAAATCATCAGAACAGCAGGTGCCCCTCACCACATTCGGTTGACTCCTGACCGTCAATTGATCAAGGCAAATGGACGCAGTCTGTCGTTTGTTACGGTGGAAGTGGTTGACAAAGATGGTAATTTATGTCCTTGGGCAGATAATAATATCATCTTCTCTTTGACGGGAGATGCCACGATTGCAGGTGTTGACAATGGTAGTCCTTTCTCTATGGAACGCTTTAAAGCCAGTGAGCGACATGCTTTCTATGGTAAATGTATGGTGGTAATACAGTCTGGTAAGACACCTTCAGACATTCAACTCACGGCAAAGGGTGTTGATTTACAGCCCCAGACTCTTCGTATAACATCTAAGTAAACATTCAATCTCAAGGTATATGAAACGTTGTATTATAGCTCTTTCCTTTGTCATGGGTAGCCTTTTGGTGGGTAATGCCCATGACATAACACCTGATTCTCCGCAGAAACCCGTGAAGAAGGCTGTGCGTTCATCAGATAAAGAGACGTTGTTTGTGAGGAATCTCATGAAGAAAATGACGTTAACAGAGAAGATAGGACAACTCTCACAGTATGTAGGAGGAGAGCTTCTGACGGGTCCTAAGAGTGGTTCTCTTACTGATTCGCTCTTCGAAAGGGGTATGGTTGGATCCATTTTGAATGTCGGTGGGGTTGATAATCTTCGGAAACTGCAGCAACGAAACATGCAGTTGTCACGGTTGAAGATTCCCGTTTTGTTTGCTTTCGACGTCATTCACGGTTACAAAACAATCTTCCTACACCTCTGGCGGAGTCCTGTTCGTGGGATTTAGGGCTTATGTTTGAGACGGCAAAGGCTGCTGCTATAGAGGCATCTGCCTCTGGTATCCATTGGACTTTTGCCCCTATGGTGGACGTTGCACGTGATCCTCGATGGGGAAGGATCGTTGAAGGGGCAGGAGAAGACACCTATCTGGCAAGTAAAATAGCTGCTGCACGGGTGAAAGGGTTCCAATGGAACATAGGAGAACCTAACTCTGTGTATGCCTGTGCCAAGCATTTCGTAGCATATGGAGCACCACAGGCAGGACGTGACTACGCCCCTGTAGACCTTTCTTTATCTACCTTATCCGAGGTTTATCTCCCTCCTTTCAAGGCTTGTGTGGATGCTGGTGTGAAGACTTTCATGTCTGCTTTCAACAGTGTTAATGGTGTACCAGCTACTGGCAATCGGTGGTTGATGACCGATTTGTTGCGTCATCAGTGGGGATTCCAAGGCTTTGTAGTGAGTGATTGGAATGCAGTTCAGGAGTTAAAGGCACATGGTGTGGCTGAAACAGATGATGATGCAGCCCTCATGGCATTCAAGGCTGGGGTGGATATGAACATGACTGACGGTTTATATAACCGTTGTTTAGAGGCAGATGTGCGGAGTGGTAAGGTTGATTTACAAGCCATTGATGCTTCTGTTGAGCGCATCTTACGTGCTAAATATGCCTTAGGACTGTTCGAAGATCCCTATCGTTTCCTTGATAACAAGCGGGAACGACAGGTAGTTCGCTCTCAGTCAATGATTGATTTAGCCCGAAAAGCTGCAGTTTCTTCAATGGTTCTGTTGAAAAATGATAATGCCACGCTTCCTCTCTCCAAGCAAACAAAGCGTATTGCACTCATCGGTCCTCTGGCAAATAACCGTTCTGAGGTAATGGGTTCTTGGAAGGCAAGAGGGGAAGATGCCGATGTTGTGACTGTATTGGACGGTATAAAGAACAAGCTTGGTAGTAATGTCTCACTGCAATATGTGCAGGGTTGTGACTTCTTAGCTCCTTCTAAAGATGAGTTTTCATCAGCTTTTGAGGCAGCAAAGCAGAGTGATGTCATCATAGCAGTGGTGGGTGAGAAGGCTTTAATGAGTGGAGAATCACGCAGTAGGGCGATCCTTCGTCTGCCGGGACAGCAGGAAGCGTTGCTCGATACACTCCGAAAAGTAGGCAAACCACTTGTCGTTGTCCTCATGAGTGGGCGTCCTTTGTGTTTGGAAAAGGTAGATAAGCAGGCTGATGCATTGGTAGAAGCATGGTTCCCAGGTACTCAATGTGGCAACGCAGTGGCTGATATTCTCTTTGGTGATGCCGTCCCTTCCGGTAAGTTGACAGCCTCTTTCCCTCTTACGGAAGGACAGATTCCTAACTATTATAATTATAAACGCTCTGGCAGACCAGGTGATATGCCTTACAGTTCTACTGTTCGTCACATTGATGTTCCTAACAAAAACCTTTATCCTTTTGGTTATGGACTGAGTTATACGTCGTTCTCTTACGGTGAGATGCAATGTCCTCAGCAGTTTAATCCTGATGGTTCACTGCAGGTTTCAGTGGATGTCACCAATACGGGAAGCTATGATGGTGAGGAGATAGTCCAACTTTATGTTGCTGATAAGGTTGCTTCCATGGTTCGACCAGTAAAGGAATTGAAAGGATTTGAGAAGGTTTTTATCCCCAAAGGACAAACCAAGCATGTTGTCTTCACCGTCAATGTGCGTGATTTAGGGTTCTGGGATAACAACATGCAGTACATTGTTGAACCTGGAATGTTCGAAGTTATGGTGGGAAAAAACAGTGAAGAGCTGCAGAAAAAGGAGGTTCTGTGGAAGAAATAGCAGTGCTCTTGCTTCCTTAAAGTATTACTTCTACTATCTTTTAAAGACTAAAATACAATTTAAAAATAAAGATCAAAGTACATGAAACATTTATTGTTAGCATTAATGTTGCTGCTGTCTGTCAGCGTCAAGGGTATAGGTATCACCCACGGACCATGGATTTGCGATATGGATAGCACAAGTGTTACCATTGTTTGGGTAACAGATAAGCCCGGATTATCATGGGTTGAACTGGCTCCAGAAGGGTCGGATCATTTCTATGGAAAGGCTCGGACACGTTATTATGATATCTTTGAAGGGCGCAAAGTGCTTACAGATAGTGTGCATAAGGTGCATATTGAGGGGTTGAAACCTAACATAAAGTATCGTTATCGGGTGTTCACTCAGGAGGTAGCAGAGTGGCGTTACGATGATTGGGTGACGTTTGGTAAAGTGGCTTGTACCGATGTGTGGAGAGGTAAACCCTACGACTTCACGACTTTCCCTGCCCACCCTCGGGAGATAACTTTCTTGGTATTGAATGATATTCATGAACGTGCTCAGTTCATGAAGGAGCTATGTAAGAACATAGACTTCAATAAACTCGATTTCGTTTTGCTCAATGGTGACATGTCAAACCGCCTTAGAAGTCAGCAACACATGATGGAAGCTTACTTGGATACGTGTGTTCAGATGTTCGCTACACACACTCCTTTGTTCTTCAACCGTGGCAATCATGAGCTGAGAGGGCAGTTTGCGGATTATCTTTATCGGTATTTCCCAACACGAAACGGGAAGTATTACCGACTGCAACACGTGGCTGGCATCGACTTTTTGTTTATTGATTCGGGTGAAGACAAGCCTGATGAGGACATTGAATACAGTGGTATAGTGGCTTATGATCAGTATCGTGAAGAGCAGACAAAGTGGTTGCGCAGCCTTCGTGAGGAACATAAGATTGGTAAATATCCTTTAGTGGTATTCTCTCACATGCCTCCTACACTTGAGAACTGGCATGGTCCTTATCATATGCAGAAGACTTTCGTACCCGAATTGAACAAGATGAACGTCTCAGTGATGCTCTCTGCACACCTTCATGCCTTTGGTTTCCAGAAACCAAATGAGATCATTAACTTCCCGAACTTAGTCAATAGTAATAATACTTATCTGCTTTGTCACATTGCAAACGGTAAGATGGACGTTGATTATGTGGGACTGAATGGGAAAGATAAGAAGCATTTCACATTCCCATTAAAGTAAGAATTGCTTTCATACACTCTCTTCTTATATAATGTAAAGGGCTAAAACCTTCTTTTGGTTTTAGCCCTTTTTGTTGTATGATGCATTGTCTATGCCTGGGAAACGAAGTCTTTTCCCTTCTTCGTTTGCTGTTACTGTCAATGCTCTCAGTAGGTTTCTTAGGGTAAGGAACTTATGAATCAGCAGACAAAGACGGTCGTTACGGGAACAAAAGGAATGGTTTTACCTCGTATTATTCGCGCTTCATCTTGGGCAAATAGAGTGCAATGATACCTAAGAGGGGGAGTAAAGTGCTGACCTTAAATACAAAAAGAATACTTGTTTGGTCTGCTAACCAGCCGAAGAAAGAGCTACCAACACCACCAAGTCCGAACGAAAGACCATAGAAGATACCTGCTATCGTACCGATATGATTGGGCATTAAGTCGGTGGCATAGACGAGAATAGCTGAGAAAGCGGATGCAATGATGAGTCCGATGAGGCTGAGAGGAGGATGGTACCCGCCAGACTACTGATGTAGGGGAGCATGATGGTGAAGGGGGCAGCACCGAAAATGGAAAACCATATCACATTCTTACGTCCGTAACGGTCACCAATCCATCCGCCAAGGAGCGTCCCGACAACCTCTGCAGCCAGGAAAACAAACAGACAAACCTGTGAATATTGAATGGAAATACCGAACTTCTCTATCAGGAAAAACGTGAAATAGCTGGTCATACTCTCTGTATAGAAGTTCTTAGAGAACATCAACACGAAGAGGATAAACACAAAACCATAGATCTGATAACGGCTGTAAGTCTTTGCTGTGGTCCATTGTGTCCGACTCTTCTTATGAACTTTCTTGGTCTGTTTGACGTGCCATTTTCCTATATATACCAGTATAATGGCTAAGAGAATGGCAATGAATGCAAACCAACGGACGCCACTTAGCCCCACAGGTATCACGATAAGGGCTGCAAACAGAGGACCTAACGCAAAGCCACCGTTGCCTCCTACCTGGAAAATACTCTGTGCTAATCCCTTCCTTCCGCCTGATGCTTGTTGTGCAACTTGCGAACCTTGAGGATGGAAAATGGAAGAGCCTAATCCGAAGAGGGATACCGACAGCAGGATGACATAGAAGCTATTGGCATAGGAAAGCATGAAGATACCGATAAGCGTGAATATCATACTCACAGGTAACTGCCACCAACTGTGATGCTTATCAGCGTATAATCCAACGAAAGGTTGAATGATTGAAGAGGTGATTTGTAGTACAAATGTGATGATACCTATCTGTAGAAAGCTTAGCCCGAATTCGTCTTTCAGCATAGGATAGATCGCAGGAAGCATTGAGTGCATGGTGTCATCTAAGAGGTGACAGAAGCTTACTGTGAGTAGAATCCCAAAGGCTGTCCGTTCTATGTTCTTGTTTTCTGTTTTGCTATTTATCTCCATCAGTCCTTTTTATTTTCGTCATGCAAAGTTATATCTTTTGATGATAATCAGCGAATTTCAGCCTGAATAATTCCGCACCGCTTACTGTCTCTTATCTCAATCGTAGAGGATGAGCAATGATGATGGGCATGACTGAAAACCTTATGGTGAGGAATTATGTGGTTAAGAAATATCAATACAAAATCAGAAACCGATTTTTCGTGATTTCAAAGATGATGCTTAAAAATCGCCTTTGTAACTTGTTGTGATGCAAGAGGTTATGAAGAGGGTTGTAAAAGGGCATCTTTTGGGTTGTAAAAGGGCACCTTTTACACATCAAAAGGGCATGTTTTGCAATGCAAAAGGGCGTCTTTTACATAGCAAAAGGGCATGTATTGTTTTGCGGTTATGAATCTTTCTTACAAAAGGGGGTGGTAAGGGGAGGTGCGAGAGCTTTTCTATGGGTTTGTTCTTGGTTGGTTATGGATATTCCTCTTGCTGCTGTTGAGGTTTTTAAAAGTGGTCTGTTTGTCAAGTGATGGGGGGATATTACTACTTGAGGGTGCATGCCATGACAGTTATTGCTTTGCCGTTTTGTTTTCGATTACACAAAGAAAGTGAGGGAGAATGTGGGGCGATACAGAATAAAAAGTATATCTTTGTGGCGTAAAGATGATTTCAGGAACGAAGAGTTAACCCGTCAGACGGAGAGCAGCAAGGCTTCCTCCGTCTTGCAGAACGGGTTATTTTCCTTTGTGATGAATGGTTATTAACAACAAAAGAAATACTAAAACAATGAACAAAAGCAAGAGTTGGATTCTATTGATGTTCTGTTTTCTGCTGACAGTATCAGCTTATGGACAGACGAGAAAGCCTGTTAAAAAGTCTGTAACAAGGACTGCAAGAGTTGCGAAACCCGTGAGGAAAGTGACGTCAACATCCACGAAGACGACAGCGACAACGGTTGCACCAGTCATGGAAAAGGATGTATGGACGGGAAAAACAGAAGTGACGATTCCAGGAAGTGTGGGAAAGCTGGCTGCTACACTGGAGGTTCCAGAGATGAAACAAGGGGCAAAGGTGCCTTTGGTCATTATCATGCACGGACTGGGAAGCGACAAGGATAACACGCTTTTCGCTGCTTTGGCTGACAGTTTACAGGAGAATGGTATCGCATCGTTGCGCTTCGACTTCAATTCGCACGGTAAAAGTGAGGGAAATATCGTTGATATGGACTTCAATAACCTGCAGGCTGATGCTGAAAAGGTACTGAATTATGCTCGTAAACTCGACTTTGTAAGTAGCATTTCGCTTGCCGGACACTCCATGGGAGGTGTCATTGCCTCAATGGTTGCAGGCAGAGAAGGGACGAACAAGATAAAGAGTGTTGTGCTCTTTGCCCCAGCTGTAGCCATTCAGGACGATGCTCAACGTGGCGAATTCTCTGGTTTCAAGTTCGATCCGAACAATATCCCAGCAACATTTGAGGTGATGGGACACACAATGGGTGGTAAATGGCTTAAGACTGCACAGACATTGAACATCCTCGAGACAGCCAAAGGCTATCAAGGAAAGCTGTATGTCATTCACGGAACGGAGGATCAGTTTGAACCATATGTCACCAGTAGTCTTTATCTTCGTGATAATCCCAATGGTAAGATCGTACTGTTGAAGGGCTTTGACCACTACTTCTCACAGAACGTTCTGCTCCCTGTCTCTGTTGCAACGAAGTTTTTTAAAGAGGTGTTGTTGGGACATTCCAGTAAATAAGACTGAAGATTCAGAAGGGATATGCAGGCGGAATGGTATAAAGGCATATTCCTTTTAATGACATTTCTCCTTATAAAATACGGTTGGATGCATCCGTATTGGCATGTAAGAAGATGTGATATACATAATGATATATTAAGAAAAAAGGTACAGGAGCGACACCTGTACCTTTTGTTTTTGTATATCATTAAAGAAGATATGTCATTAAAAGAAATATGTTCTTATGTCATTCTGTCTTCTGTTCTTTTGCATATCATTGGAAAAACATATCTTTATATCATTCTGTCTGTTATCCATTCTGTCTTACGCAAGGCGGATATGTCTCCAAATCCAGTCTGGTATATGTCTCCAAAGGAACGTAAGGATGCGCCAACGGGTATCGATGACACATACGTGACGGCGTTGTCTGATGGCTTTTATGATGCCTTTTGCCACATGTTCCGTAGTCATTAGCATTGGGAAGTGCGCGGTTCCAGAGAGTAGAGGAGTGTCAACAAAGCCCGGACGGATATCCGTAAACCTAATGTTATGGTGCTTAGTGAGCGATAATTGTTCCAAAGCCTGTAGGTAAGTGTTCTGCAAAGCCTTCGTAGCACTGTATGCTGGAGCAGGTCCAAGACCCTTTGTTCCAGCTATAGAAGTGATACAAGCGATGTGCCCACCACCGTGTTCTGCAAAGTAGCGATAGGCTTCGCCCACCATTCTTGTGAAGCCCGTGGCATTGGTTTCCATTGTTTTTATCTCCTTTTCTGGCTCAAGTGATGGGTTCTGCCATCCTATTCCCGCTACGTGAAGATAGATATCTATTCCGTCCATCTGTGTTATTAACGCTGAGAGAGAGGCATCTGCATGCTCCTCAGTCACATCTATCTGTGCCGTAAAGACCCGCTCCGGCGCACTGTTCTGTAGGGCGGTCAAGTTCTCAATGCGGCGTGCTGCCACTCCAACAGTCCATCCTTCGTTGATAAGTAGTCGTGCCACCTCGTGTCCGATACCACTGCTGGCACCCATGATGATTGCCTTTTTCATCTCAGTAGTTCCTTTGGTAACAGCTCGCTGAGGTTGTCTTCACGAATAATCTTTGGTGCTGCCTTGCCTGCAAGGACCATTATCTTCTTCCCGTTTCTGTAGATATGCAACTGTCGGGAGCGCACAACGGCTGTTAACTCTCCGTCCTTCTGCATTGCTTTCCACACGGGATAATACACTCCATCCTCCTCAAAAAGCTTCTTTTGGAGGTGTGAACACATGTTGGTTGTATCTATTTTCATCATAATTCTCTGCAAAGATAGGGATTTGTCTTCAGTAAAACACTGGTGGAAATCAAATATTTCATTTGACGATCTTAGGTTGATGATTGTCTATGGAAGCCCTGACCATCATTGTGATGTGGATGTAAATGCCTTCTTTTCTTCGTTTGTTATCTTTCGATTCTTAGGTATCTGATGTCTGGAAGAGCGTTTCATCTTGTGTTATATATGAGGTGGGATGCGTATATATAGCATAGGGACAAATGCTTTCGACTGTCCACGTGATAGTTGATGTTGTGGATAGACGAAGGCATTTGCCCCTGTTCTATTGCTATTATGCACATTTTCTGAAAGTCATAATAGCCTTTTTTCTTTCTTTCCCGTGCCTTTTAATGCTTCTATAGACGGTATGAGACGGGATGATTAGCCCACTGATTGACTCTTGAACTTCCTCCTTTTTGATGCTTTAAACCAGAAATAGAGGAGTAAAAAGATGAAAGCGATGAGGATACAGACCATGAGGAACGTGTATTTCTCTGGTTCAACCCAGAACTCATGGAAGAAGTTTATACGCCCAAGGATCTCCACTGGAGTCCAAAAGATAATCACTGTAGCAATCGCCATACGGATGTTTGCACCCCAAGAAGCCAGGAAAAGCTGGCGTTTGAACATGAATAATGACCCAACAAGACAGCTGACACCAACAAGATAAGTCACGGGATGGTGGTCGCCAAGGAAGTTCTTATCGTAGCAAAACATCAACAATAAGTATAAAGCCCATAGCATCATGTTCAGTTCCATGAACGTTACTATGGAGGTATGGCGGGTCATTGGCTGGAAGACAATCTGTTGTTTGCGCTTCCCAAAACACTTTTTCTGTATCCAAGTGATGAAGTCACAACCGTTCTTTGTACTGAAGATATACATTGTCATGACCATCATCCACATTCCAAAGGAGGCTGGCATGATGAGATATTCGGGTTTGGTTACTACCTGACCGTTCTCTATCTCTGGTGGAACACCATATCTCCGGGCATAGTAAAGGAAGAGAAACTCTACCCAACCCGTCCAGAAAAGCAGTCCACCAATGAGCCCCCAGAGGGTCTGTCGGGTGTCTCCCTTGACGAATACACCAATGATTACCATTATCAACCCCACGAATCCCATTGTGAAACCTGCATAATGAACGGCTGTAGGGTCCATAAACTTCTCCATTAGTATCATGATTGCGTGCCCTAATGGCATCGTAAACAATACAAGAAGGAACGAAGCGATGGCTCGCCAAGGGTATATTTTCTTTGATTTCTGACCTTTCTCCTTTGTGCTTTGGTCTTCAATGTTTGATGTTTGGACTTCCATTATATTATTATTTCATTGTTACAATCTTTCTTTTTCTGTATGTTTATAGGACTCTCTACGGTAGATACGTGAGTAAATGACGTACTAATCATACCCATCTCATAGGTTATTTCTCTGTAATAGCAGCCTTTCCCATTCGTGGAAGGGGAGAAGTTGGTGTCTCTTTCCTATATATCTACACTCACTCCTACCATCAATTTCGTACCATCTGTCAGTGGACAGTTGAGATAATAGTACTCTGGTTTATAATTAAAGAGGTTATCGAGTGCGAGAGAAACCTTTATTTTCTTACCGAAACGTTGGACTAATGCCAGCTTGAAGAGCACATATGCAGGGTAATGAATGGTGTTGATACCTTTTGATATGTCGTAATAATCAACGAATTCATAGTTGTCAACAGCCGAAAGGAAGCGTCCGTCTAAGCTAATATCTAATCCATAATGCTGTGAAAACTGGTGATCCCAGTCAATATGTCCCGTCATTGAATGTTTACGAGCAGGGATATATTGATTGTTTACAGACTCTCCTGCCTTGTTCTTGGGTAGGTGTTCGTCTGTGTAAGCATATGCCAGACGTGCTGTAATACCGTTGCTCCATCGTCCTTGTACCGTTGCTTCTGCTCCAATAACATTATAATTCTGGAGGTTTAGATAGGGAAGATGGGGCATAATGTCGGTTGCTGACTTATAGAAAGGTGCTCCCGTGGCTATCTTATTATCAATTTTATTGTAGTAACCACTCACCGTAAAGTTGTAATGTCCTTTGGTATAATCAGCTGAAAGGTTGATGTTATGACTCACTTCTGGCTTCAAATTGGGGTTACCTTCTACTATCCAGATACCTGCCATGTCGAAGTTATAGTACTTCTCCTTTAGTGTTGGAGCACGGAATCCCATGCCATATCCGAGTCGGATATTGAGGTTTCGGATGGGCTGATAGCGTAGATTGAGTTTCGGAGTAAGGCGTGATACGTGTCCATCCGAGAAGTAATCGTAACGCAAAGCCCCTACAATCTCCCATTGTTTATTAATGTTCCAATCGTATTGGGCGAATGCATCAAAGGCATCCTGCGTACGTGTATGACCTTCAATGTTTGTGTTGAAGAGATAATCGTGCATGAAATCGGTACCAACCGACAGTACATTACCCCCTGAGAAAGTGTGATTGTAAAGCAATCTGACACTGTTTTGCACGTTGGAATAGTCTCTTATGTCAAGACGTGTGATGCGTTGATAGTCTGATTTGTCGTATTGATCAAAGGAATAAGCCAACGAAAGTTCATCATTCTCCGTTGGTTTCCACTCTCCACGCAGTCCTCCTGTGAAGTCACGGTAGCGTTCTGGCACCTCTTCTGTACGTGTCATCTGTCGGAAGAAGTAACCTGCTCGTCCTGTTATCTTTATCTTTTCGTTCGGAGAATACGACAGTTGATCCTTGAAATCCCATACTTTATCACCGTATATCGTGGAAATGACGCGTGTGATAGGGTGCAGTCCGTTGGTGACATTGTAGTTATCTACACTGTTTCTGTTGACAGTTAGCAAGTTATTCCATTGCTTTTTCCCCAGCTGAAGGGATAAACCGTATCGTTGTTCATTGTGTTTCGACCAGCGAGCGTTGACGTTTAGTGCGAAATTTCGTACTCCTTTCTTCGTGATAATATTGATAACTCCACCCGCAGCGTTCGATCCGTAGAGGCTGAGGCAGCTCCTTTGACAATCTCTATATGGTCAATATTCTGCATACCGATGCGTGTGAAGTCCACATCGTCCATCGTTTCACCTGCCAATCGTTCGCCATCAACGAGGATAAGGACACTCTGTCCGGCAAAGCCAGATAGGTTCATGTGCACCTGTTGGTTCATGGCATAGGAGAATTCTACGCCTGGAATGACTTGTTGTAATAGGTCATGTAGGTTCGTGGCATCGGCCTTTCGGATGTCATCAGCCGATATAACCTTCGTCAGAACGGGGGTGTTGGCAAGCAATTTCGGCGTACGTGTACCCGTCACTACAACCTGTTCCATCTCTATGGGGGCGGCAAGAGAGTCAGGAAAAACCTCTGCCCAGCCCGTCAAAGGAAGTAAGGAAGCAATGACAGTGATAAGTATTGAAGACCTCATAACGTGGGTTTAGTATGGATATTTATAATTAATTGTCAACCAACACTTTGTTCCTGAAGTGTCCATGTAGTTCTTTAACTGTACAGCAGCGTACTTTCCGTTCTTCAATCGGATGATAAACACATGACTGTTCAGGGTAAACTGAGGAGGCATAGGAGGAATATTGATGCGTAACCAGGATGATAACACCTTATTAATAGTGATACCCTGGCAGCCAATAATCCCTGATAACATCTGTGATTGGTCAGCCCAAACCTCCGACTCACTCCACTCATCACCCGTGAAAACAGCTCCTGTAAACTCCGAACTGTTCTTTGGTAGCTCGTCAAGGGAGGTGTAACGGGTTTCCAACACCGCTCCTCCGTTCGTCCGAACATTGTTCCGATGGAATGCAAGACTCCATGATGCAGGCTCTGGTTGTGCCCCTGTTGGTGTGTAACCACGCCGTTCATACTTTGAGATCCCCTCTCCAAAGACATCGAACCAATAGGAATATAAACCCGTTTTTCCGTCAGATGGTGCTCCGGTTGTTGGTATTGGATAAGCTGTGAAGACGGTCTGAGCCCTCTGCAAACCAGCCGTATCCTTTCGTTCAACATACTGTTGCAGTGAGTCGAAGTCAACATAATACCAGTCCTTCCAGCTTGTTGCGTTCACAAAGAGTTGTCCTTGCATGACGTTTGTGGCGTTGGAAGGTGTGTCATATATATCATCAAAGACCCCATTGCATGCTGATGCCATCAACAGGATGACACCACCAGCAAGGAGTCTTATCGACTTTAATGCTTTATGCATAGGTCATTCAGACTTATTTCTTCTGACCATTGAACTCTGCTTTGATATCCATTGGCATACCAGTGAACTGATATACTGAGTTAACAGAGATGGAATTAGTCCCTACAAACTTAATTGTTATCTTGCTTGGTTTGATGAAGTCAAGGTCTTTGTCCATGGTATTACCTTTCACATGTACCTTGATGCCATCCTTAGCAAGCTCACGTGAGTAGGTTTTTGTTGCCTCATCATAAGCTATATTCTTCACAGTATATGTGCCAATGACCGTGTTACCCATTACAGGTAAGCCTTCATATTTCTCTTCAGCAACCATAACGGTGATGGTACCGTTGGCATTTTTAACGATAGTATAGGATGAACCTTTAGATTCGTAAGGACCAAACATACCTCCAATCTTGATGGTTCCTTTTCCTGTATATACCTCTTCATTACTTGAAGCAGCAGGTACGAACTTGATATCTTTTATATCTTTTGTTTCAAAAGTTACACTTGAACCATCCTTTTTATTGATAGTTACGGTCTGTGCCTGCAGATTTGCTACCCCCATGAGGGCAATTGCTATTAGTGTAAAAAGCTTTTTCATTACTTCTTGATAAATTTGAATGATTTAGTTGATGATTTAACGATGAAGATTCCACGTAGTCCATTGAGCGGAATCTCCACAGAACCGTTGCTGTTAACGGTCGCTGTACCTACTGTCTGACCGTCAATGCGATAGACAGCAACAGTGCTTCCGGGTTGTAATCCTTCACCTTTAACGCTGTTGTCAAGTGTGAAGCGCACGTCACGTGATGCGTTAGGTGCGGTTTGAATAGCTGTTGGTTCTGTGATAATCTCGAAGGTAAGACCTTCTGTAAGAGGGAAGTTCACGGTCTTTGTGCCTGCTGTTATGACAAGATCAGTAGCCGTAAAAGTTACTGTAGGGTCGTCAGACAGGGCAAAGATAGTGGTCTTTCCGTCTTTCTCGCTTACTTTCACATGATCGGCAGCACGAACTGTCGTACTGGCGAAGAGTGCCAATAAGGCGAGTGTAAGTGTACGTAAAACTTTTTTCATGTAACTTATTATATTGTTAAGTATTATTATTGGGTGCAAAGATAATTATTATATAGATAGGCTGCAATACCCAATTATTATGATTTCTCATTACTTTATGCCCCCAATAGACGATGGTAAACGTTTAAATAGCGTCTCTTTCATGGTGTAATCACTCGGAAATATGCTCTTAATTGAAGTCGTCTTTCACTATAGATTCTCTCTGAACGCCCTGTTCAAGTAGGATAGTCTCTATCTCTTTTACAAATGGACACGTACCAACGATATAGCATTGGCTGTCTAAAAGATAAGGAATATGCATGCTAATATAGGTCTTATCTATGCGTTTCTGGGTCTGTGTAAAGACAGGTAGATAGGTATAGTTGGGTAAAGAACATTGTTTTAAATCCTTGTGGAAGGCAGCTGCCGATTCATTCTTACATGAATAGCACAACGTTACATGCCCAATGAAATGCTGTAGTTCCAATTCCTTGAGCATAGAGACAACAGGTGTAATGCCTATTCCTGCTACAAAGAACACCACATGACCCTTGTTTCGTAGGGTGAAATCACCCATTGGTGCAAAGATTGTCGCCTGATCACCCACGGACATATCCATTATACTTCTCTTGAAGGCACTGTTACTGATGCGCATGGCAAACTTCAGCGTGTCCTGTGAGGGGTGAGAGACCATTGATAGGGGACGCAAAGGCATGTCAAGATGCGTGTATTGGGGTGTATGTAGTTGTAATACGGCATATTGTCCAGCCTTATATGTCAGTCCTTTGGGCTTCTCGAAGGTCAGTAACAAGGTGTTATCTGAGATGATTTCCTTGCTTAAGAGACTTACTTTACGGGTGTCTTCGATCTTAGAAGGTGTGTAGCTACACCATTTAACGGCTTTGTTCATCGCTTTAGCAGTAAAGAATCCACTGTAAATAGCCCCAGAATAACCACCTCCTGATGGTGCCCAGGCAGAGGAGAAGTATAGGTTTCTTACAGGGGATGCGGTCATTTTTTCTCTCGATGGTCCTGTCTGACCTGTGGATTGTACGTATCCATAGGCGGTACCTGCAGGGTTGAGCGTATAACGATGAATGGTTTTCGGGGTTGCTACTTCGTAATATTCCAAGTAGTTCAGTATGGTTGGATATTCTTTTTCCAACCGATTCAACAGTGTTCTTGCAACTACTTCTTTCTGTTTCTGATAGTCTTTATCATCAAGTTTCTCCCAATCGGCTAAGTAATCAGTAGTGCAGATGACTCCGAAACTCTTCCCTTTGGGACATAACTGAGCGTCTATCACCCCGTAATTGACGAATGTAAACGACCGTTCAGCCCATGGACTGTGTGCATCGTCTTTCATGTCTTTGAGTGATTTTAGTGCTTTGTTGAGAATCACATTAGAATAATGTGTAACCCCCAACTCCCTCAAATCAATATTAAATCCTAAATAAACAGAGAGCAAGGAGCATGCTGGTCTTAGTTTGCCGATCCTCTTTTGTAATGCACTGCGCTGTGGTTCGGGTAGCATTTGGGCAACATTGGGCTGGGCAGCATTGGCAATCACGGTGTCTGCATAGACCTTTTCCATAGGAATTGTTCTGTTGAAAGTGTCCTGATAGGCAACCCCAACAGCACGGTTGTTCTCTATCAGTATCTCCTTAGCGTACTTCCCCGTGAGCACCTGACCACCATGTTGCTCAATAAAGTGGACTAAGTAATTGGACAAGGCTTGTGAACCCCCTTTTACAAAGTGTCCTCCACCGTTGAGATAGCTGCCTTGAGCCACCAGAAAGTACATCAGAGACAGGTTGAATGGGTCATCAGTATAATAGCACATATTAGCTGTAAGAATAGTTTTTAGGCGTTTATCCTTAAAGTGTTGGTCGAGCCATTCACCTGCAGTGAGTCGGGAAGTGCGGGCTATAGTAGGGTAGAGTAAGGGCATCAAGGGGGATATCAGTCGTCTGAACCACTTACTACGAGGCATCTGATGCATTTCTTTATACAACTTTTCTATGGTGATGAAGAAGTCATTGATGGACTTTCCCTCTTTAGGAAAATCCCGTATTAGTTGTTCTTTTGCTTGCTTTCCCTCTGGCAGGACATACGAAAAGCCACCTTTTCTTATATGGTATAGTTCGGGAATCTTTATGAATTCAACCCCATCGAAGAGCCCTAACAACTCCATTATGGGGCGTTTGAAATCCTGTTCATGCAGACCGTCTATCTCATGTAGCCCCACTTCCATGAGGAAATCCTTGCGTTTGAAGGCTGTAGCACATCCTCCCGCTATGTAATGTTGCTCAAGTACCAGGACTTTTTTACCCCAAAGAGCAAGTAATGCACCAGCTGTCAGACCTCCCAAGCCGCTCCCTATAATAATACTATTGTATGTTTTCATTTCTTGAAATATTTTCTTAACTTTGGTGCAAAATTACTATTGTACCTCAAAAGGTGCAATACGCAGAAATAACCATTTACGAAAATGAACACTACCCATCCTCTTGAGGCACTTGTCAAGAAGTATATTCCCTATGCTGAGATGCTCTCCGAGATAGGTAATAACGCTGTTTATATAGTGGATAAGTACGGGCATTATTACTTTATCTCCGACAAGTTCTCTCTCTTTGGTTATGATGATATCCCTGAACAAGGTAGTGATAAGGTTCAGGATTACCCCCTTACGGATCGTATTCACCCAGACGACTTGGCACTTAAGAATCAGATTGACGCTGAAATCTCCACTTTTCTTTCCACACTTCCCAAAGAAGAGCAAACCCAATATAAATGTATCTATGAGTATAGGGGCTTGGCTCCTGATGGCGTTTATAGGAGAGTGATTCACCAGCGGCAGTTTATGGAGGTGACGGAGGACAACTGTTTGATACTGGGTATCATAGAAATCGCTCCCGAACAGGGGGATAATCTGCCCGTACGTGTGCATATGAAGCACTGTGTTACGGGTGAAATTGTCCCTATCTCCGTAGAGAATGAAACCGTTCCACAGCTAACTCCACGGGAAAAAGAAATCCTTCTGCTTGTCAGTGAAGGCCTTTCCAGCAAGGAAATTGCCCAGAAGCTTTTCATAAGTATCTATACTGCCAACCGACATCGGCAGAATATACGGGAGAAATTACGGGCAGGGAGTATGATTGAAGCTGTGAATATTGCCAGAAGAAAGGGGCTTATCTGATAATAACGAGTTGGAATTAAAGACGTAGAACGGTCTTCATATGCGTTCATGTGTTGTGCAGAGAAGCCTGAATACCTGATGAAAAATGCCTCAAAGTGCGTTTATGCTATTGCAGGTAATGTTCCCCTTTGTCAAATTAATTCCTCTTGTGCTTTTCAATACATGCTCTTTTGCATTGTAAAAGACGCCCTTTTGTATTGCAAAACATGCCCTTTTACAGTGTAAAAGGTGCCCTTTTGAAACGTAAAAGGGCACCTTTTGGAAAGCACGTCGTAACCCTTTGATACTCTATAGGTTACAAAGTTGGTTTTTCTTAGTTTTCGTTTGTTTTACTAACAATACTCTTGTTCTCTTTGTAAGAGTATTTCTTAACTTGCGATAATGGATTCATCGGCATTCAGTCTTTGTCCCCATTATCTGCAGTCTCTTCTATTTTCCCCACACCTCTGCGGCAATCTTCTGTACAAGATCAATCTTTGCCCACTGTTCAGCTTCGGTCAGTTTGTTGCCAATCTCACAGGAAGCAAAGCCACATTGTGGACTGAGGCAGAGGTTCTCAAGCGGTATGTATCGTGCTGCATCAGCTATTCTGGCTTTTATTTCGTCAGGATTTTCAAGTTCAGGACGCTTGGTTGTGATGAGTCCGAGCACTACTATCTTACCTTCAGGGATATATTTCAGTGGTTCGAAGCTGCCAGAACGGGCATCGTCATACTCCAGATAGAAAGCATCAACATTCTCTTTTGCGAAGACGAACGGTGCAACGGGATCATAAGCTCCTTCTGCTGCGTAGGTGGAATGATAGTTTCCTCGACAGGTATGAGTGGTGAATGCAATATCTGACGGTCTTCCTTCGAGTGCCAGATTATTTACCTTCAGATAGTTATTAGCCAAAGTCTCGAGTGAATCTTTGTCTCCTCCGAGAGCTTTCCAGAAGTTTTTGTCAACCACCATGCTCCATGTACAGTCGTCAAACTGTATGTTACGGCATCCAGCAGCATGCAGATCAGCAATCACTTGGCGGTAAGCC
>NZ_BAJX01000020.1 GCF_000613925.1 Prevotella histicola JCM 15637 = DNF00424 | reverse complement strand
ATGGTTCGATGGTTCGACGTCCACCCTCCCAACCCTCAAAAGGTAAGCGGAAGTTCAATAATTATTGAACTTCCGCTTTTTTTATGTCTATAAATCAAACTCTGAATAGAGGAGATAAACAGCTGCTATTGCTTACTTTGTATAGAGATAGTATCACCAATGACAACTATGGCTTGCTTGTTTGTAATTGGTTTTAAGGGCAGATGAGTGTTTTCTTGCATAACTATCCGAGTCGCTTCAATAAAGGGGAAGCTATTAAAATGCACAACAGGATAGAAACTTACGATACCAAGTGCTGTAAAATCTTCAAATCCTGGTGTCATAGAAAGATGATTATCCATTTTCGTTGCATACTCTATATTAGGAGCAAAGACCATAGCCCCTGCTGATTCTCCTATATATAGTTTCCCCTTCTCCACCTGTTCAACTATCAATCTGTCGGTCCCTGTCCTTCGTAATTCTTGCATAAGAAAGAAAGTATTACCACCAGAGACATAGATACAGTCACAGTTCCTCAACACAGTTTCTATCTCTTTCTGTTCACATTGTGTAATCTCTAATTCTTTTATAGTCAATCCGAGAGCGGCAAGAGCTTCCCTTCCTTCTTCCACATATTGATTAAAATCTTCATGGATACTTGCAGTTGGGATAAATGCTACAGTCTTTCCGCACAAAGAAGTGGGAACACTCTGAGGCAAAAGAGTGGCTACCTCAGCAAAATATGAGCATAAAAAGATTTCCTTCATTACTATTTTACACTTTAGGGAACAAGATCTCGTTTCCTGATCTTCATACTATAAAAGGATTAAAGATGAGGAGAAGAGCCTTAAATATGGATTAGCATACTCATTATTCCATCCCTTTCAGATCTAACAATACAAAGATACGGATAATTTTTCTAAGTAAATAACATAATCAGTAAGATTCTAAACTAAAAGAGAATTGTGTAATTAGGATCTCTTCGCATCGCTTTATTCTTGTATATCAGACGATAAGTCTATAAAAAAAGGATGTCTGAAAAACCTTCAGACATCCTCTTTTATACTATTATATATATCCTAATTATTGCATATCATAGACCACTTGCATCAGCTTCTTACCCAAAGCGTCAGCTGCTTCCATAGTGTTTGCCTCGCTATAAACACGGATGATTGGTTCAGTATTCGACTTACGAAGATGAACCCAAGCCTCTGGGAAGTCGAGTTTAACACCATCAATGTCAGTAACCTGTACATCTTTCTCCTTGCCATAAAGCTCTTTCACGCGTACAAGGATAGCATCTACGTCTGTTTCAGGAGTAAGATCAATACGGTTCTTAGCAATGAAATACTCTGGGAAAGTCTTACGAAGCTCACTTGCCTTCAGTCCTTTCTGTGCTAAAGAACTCAAGAATAGAGCAATACCAACAAGAGCATCACGCCCGTAATGGCTCTCCGGATAGATTACTCCACCATTACCTTCCCCACCAATAACGGCACCAACTTCCTTCATCTTCGTTGTTACATTCACCTCACCAACGGCTGCTGCATAATACTTGCAACCATGTTTCTCGGTAACATCACGCAAAGCGCGAGTTGAAGAAAGGTTACTTACCGTGCTACCCTTCACATGGTCGAGGACATAATCAGCTACTGTGACGAGTGTATACTCCTCTCCATACATCTTACCGTCCTCCTGAATAAATGCCAAACGGTCTACATCCGGGTCTACAACGATACCTAAATCATATCCACCCTTAGCAACTTCATTCATAATACCTGTGAGATTCTTCTCAATAGGCTCTGGATTATGAGCGAAATCACCTGTTGGCTCTCCATTGAGGAACTTATATTCTACACCAAGACGGTCGAGAAGTTTGGGTAGGATGACACCACCGACAGAGTTAATAGAATCAACTACGACACGGAACTTACGCTTCTTGACAGCTTCAAGATCAAGTAATTCCAACCCCATCACGGCATCTATATGGCGCTGATCATACGAATCATCATCCGTATAGCTACCCAATCCGTCTACATCAGCATATTCGAAATCCTCACGTGCTGCTATATCAAGAACCTCAGCACCATCAGCAGCTGTGAGAAACTCGCCCTCTTCATTCAGAAGCTTCAATGCATTCCAATGGCGAGGGTTGTGAGAAGCTGTGATAATAATACCTCCGTCAGCCCCACTCATGCGTACTGCCAACTCTGTTGTTGGTGTTGTTGCTAACCCAATGTTCACTACGTCTGCGCCAATTCCCATCAACGTACCACACACAACATTCTTAACCATTGGTCCAGAGATACGTGCATCACGTCCGACAACAATCTTCAACTTCTTTCCAGGGTGCTTACGAGCAATGAAAGTAGCGTAAGCTGAAGTAAACTTAACGATATCCAGCGGATTCAAAGTATCACCCGCACGACCTCCGATAGTACCACGGATGCCGGAAATTGATTTGATAAGTGTCATACTTAAATATGTTTAGAGAGAGTATAAAACCTCTCTGCATTATCTTATAAGTTTCTTAGTGCTATAATCCACGCTGATAGGTGATGTCATAGGAGCAAGGATAAACACTCTGAGTTGCATTAATCTGTCCTTGTTGTGAAGGAACAATCAGCTTCACCTTCGCCAATTTTGAGGTAGGAGTAGTCAACCTTCCAAGATTTATATACTGTAATGGAACCAACCATCCCGCTGGAACAGACGTACTACGGTAAGCTTCATACATTACACTAGACTTTGGATCAAACGAAGCGGTATATGTTCCGCTGGTATTAGTTACAGACATCTTATCAACTGTCTTACCAAAATAAAGAATAGAATTGGTCAACTGAAGTGTATCAGTTATCAAGTTATTCTCCGTAAAACGACAAAGCACAGTAGCAGTCTCGCCTTTCTTTAGTGGTTCACCCGTACCTTTATCAATTATTTGCATATAAACGCCAGAGCTAGCAAATAGAACATATTGGTTCTTTGATACATCTGTAGTATTCCCTTGCTTCTCGAATTGCTCTTCACTGATAACCTTTATCCCATGCTTTACTATATAAGCATTGATTGCTTCGTTCTCTCGGTCTAACTGATCAGCGTATGTTTCGGTCTTATTACATGAGCTAAATGCAAGCACAACAGTTAATATTCCAAGGAGAAAACTTATCTTCTTCATTCTTTTTCACATTTTATTATATACCTTGCAAAGGTAAGAAAAGTATTTCAGAAAGTAAGAATAAGATATAAGAAAATACCTTAAATCACTTTTATAGCAGCAATTTCCTTATAAATGAGGATTGTCTGAACTATGCATCGTCCGTACCTTTGCAGCAAGAAATCTTAAAACAAAGCTACTTTCTTATGTTAAATGCTTTATTAATTGCCACCCTTACCCTCAACGGGGCAACTGGAATCAACCCTGATTCATCGGCGAACAAGAACGTACCACTTGACGAAATTGTCGTTACAGACTTTAAACAGAACAAGAGAAACCTAACATCTACAGCCGTATCAACCATCAACGTGCAGCAGTTACATAACCAACAGATTGTGAATCTGAAGGAACTGACAGCAGTCATGCCTAACTTCTACATGCCTGATTATGGTTCATACGCCAACACACCCGTCTACATTCGTGGTATAGGAACCAAAAGTAAGGGATCTGCTGTGGGCTTTTATGTTGACGGTGTACCACATTTTGAATCGTCAGCATTCAATATTGACCTCAGCGACATTGCTGCCGTCAACGTATTCCGTGGTCCACAAGGGACCTTATACGGGCGAAACACCATTGCAGGTATTATCAATGTATATACCCATAACCCTCTTGACTATCAGCGAACACGTATAAAGGTGGGCTATGGAAGATACAATGACTTCATTGCTCAGGCTTCAAACTATGCAAAAATAAGTGAGAAGTTCGGCATATCGACAGTTGCTTCCTATCATCATAACGATGGAATGTTTACCAATCACTTCCTCAATGAGAAGGCAGATAAGCTCAATGAGGGCGAAGGACGTGTTGGGTTCTACTGGAGACCAACAACAAACTGGCTCTTACATCTCAATAGTACACTTACTTATAGTGAGCAGAATGGCTACCCGTATGCACCTTATGACATTGTAAAAGACGAGCTGTTACCTATCAGTTATAATCGTAACAGCACATATAGAAGACTTATCTCATCAACAGGCCTCAATGCTCAATACGAGAATAATCATATAAGTTTCAATAGCCAGACGTCCTATCAGTTCATAAAGTCACACCAAGGATTAGACCAAGACTTCACACCCCAGGACGTTTATTTCGTTGATAACAGCTATCACCAGAACATGTTATCACAGGAGCTGACACTGAAGTCGAACGATAAAGGTCGCTATCAATGGATTGTAGGACTGTTCGGAATGCTACTACATTCGAACCAGTTTGCTGAGACAAGCTACTTCACAAGAGACTTCTCTACACCAACAACCTATAAGAATCCAACAGCAGGATATGCCATTTATCACCAAAGTTCTTATAATATATGGAGAGGAATGTCGGCAACAGTTGGCCTACGTTTCGACTATGAACACGCCAAGACTACCTATAATCAAGATAAAACAACTCTCTCAACAGGTGTTACGACACATGCAAAGGACTTTGTTAGCAGTGCCAGCTTCCGCCAGTTTACTCCTAAGTTCACACTTCAATACCTTACGAATAAGGATAATCTCTACTATATCAGTATCACTCGCGGATATAAACCAGGAGGTTTCAATACCATATTCAAGACTGATGCCGAACGAACTTACGACCCAGAATACAGCTGGAACTATGAAGTTGGAACACGTTTGAAGTTCCTTAACGGGCGATTGACTGCTGAAGCTGATCTCTTTTATATAGATTGGAGACACATGCAGACAACCTATACCGTTCCTGGTGTGGGTAATGTGATTGCTAATGCAGGTCATACTGACAGCAAAGGATTTGAGCTTTCATTGGCTTATCATCCTATAAAAAGCTTGCAACTTAGCCTGAACTATGGTTATACCATGCACGTTACTTGGAATACAAGAAGAGTGCAAGGGAGGATTTCTCGGGTAACAGACTTCCAATGGTACCCAACCACACGCTATCTCTCAATGGGACATACACCATTATGCCTGCAGGATGGTTTGATAAGATTATCTTCAACACGGGTTTAACAGGACTCGGACGTATCTATTGGCTGATGATAACATCGTCCGACAGAACTTCTATGCTACACTCAACGCCAAAGTAAGCCTCACAAAAGGCATATTTACATGGGAGGTATGGGGCAAAAACCTCACAGCAACGGACTATATGGCTTATGGTTTCAAAGCTTCACAAGGCAATTATGCACAGAGAGGAAAGCCATTAACATTCGGAACTGCGGTAAGTGTGTCTTTTTAAGGAGCTAAAAGAATTAAGATTGTTAAAACTTTGAGAGATGTTAAGGAGACAGAAGGAACCAGGGAGAGTTATGGGAAGTTATAATCCAATAGCGGGATTTCCATATATTAAAGGCAACAAGGATAATCCTTATAACCCAGGACGACCATACCTACTACTCCATACTACAACAGTATCGGCTTAAATACTCTAACTACTCAGGGCCACTTCAACCTCTCAAGGGCTCTTAAGCCTTTCAAAAACAAAAACATTATGAACGCTAAGAAACTAAGTTTAGGGACATTCTTCTGTCTTTACATAGCACAGATGGTACCATCTTCCTTTCTCATGACGGCCCTACAGGTCATCATGAGAGAAGGAAACTACAGCTTGGCAACGATAGGATTGCTGAATCTCGTCCGTCTTCCGTGGACTCTAAAGTTCCTATGGTCGCCCTTCGTCGACCGACATTGCATCACAGTGGGCGACTACAAACGCACAATCATAGCAACAGAGCTTATCTATGCCATTGCATTACTGGCTACAGGATTACTCAATATACACTCTGAGATGATGCTTATCATCATCCTTGTCATTATCTCCATGCTTGCTTCAGCAACACAAGACATAGCTACGGATGCACTCGCCATCCTCTCCTTCAAGAAGACCGACCGCAGTATGCTCAACAGTATGCAGTCTATGGGAGCTTTCGGCGGTGCTGTCATCGGTAGTGGAATACTCCTCATAGCCTTGAAAAGCTATGGTTGGAGCACAGTGGTAACCTGTCTGGCAGCCTTTGTATTGATGATGATTGTACCCTTAGTACTGAACAAACATATCACGATTGAGACTGAAAAGCCTACCAATCGTGCCACATGGACGGACATCTTCAAGTTCTTCAACCGAAAAGAAATACTCCCACAACTCGGCTTCTTAGTACTCTACTACATGGGAATCATTGGAATCCTCTCCATGATCCGCCCTTATCTCGTTGATAAAGGTTACGACATGAAAGAGATTGGCTTCCTGATGGGTATCGTCGGAACATTCGCTTCATTCGTCATGGCGTGGTTCTCAGGTATACTTATTCGGCGTATCGGAATTCATAAGGCGCGCATTATCGTTGCAGCAATGATAATCCTTGCTCCAACTTACTTCCTTGCAACAACTTTCATGGAGTATAATAAGGTGGCATTCCTCATCGGACTCATGTATCTCCAGAGCTGTTATGGTTTGGCAACCGTCGTTCTTTACACTACTTCCATGCAATGTGTCCGACCAGGAAGAGAAGGAACTGACTTCACCATACAGATCGTTATCAGCCACCTGACGGGTCTGCTCGTAGCCGTATTGGCAGGAAGCATTGCCCACCTCACAGGCTATCGTGGTCTTTACATTGCCGAAACAGCTGTTGCCATACTTAGTTTCTTCTACGTTCTGTTGGCGTTCAAACACAATCACGCTTCTTAAACAGATCCTATACTCCTGTATAAATACTCCTTGAGAACTCTTTATAAGATACTATCAAGGGACATTCCAGATATCTGATATGGGTATAGACAAAGACGCCCATCCTCTTATAAGGATATACAACATCCCCTTCCAACCGCTGAATATCACTCATAACCCATATTAAAGAATAACCAGAGAAAACGAAATGTATAGGTTTTGCATTTTGTTTTCTCTGTTTTTCTTTTGTTTTCCCCAGGGTTCTGTATTCTTTTTACACGTGTGTTATCGTTTTATCTAAGCGTGATAATTAATTATCTAAGCGTGATAATACTTTATCTAAGTCTGATAAAACTTTATCACGCTTAGATAATATAAAAACATACGTATTCTGCAAATACAAAATAGGCACATAAAGACTACAAAAGACGCAGAAACAAAATGCAAAGACCGTATATGAGCGTACAGAACAAAGCACTGAAACCTGCTAAGGGGTACAACTTACTCTCTCAAAGCACAGAGTAGTTGCCTTGGGAGGTTGCTCCATAAAGCATAATAGTGCAGCCAAAGAGAAATGGTTTTCCTATTGAAACGTCCCTCAATAGTCCTTTAAAGCAATCATTCCCCACTCTACTCCTTCTTAATCTAAGCTTATTCACAAAATGGGTAATTGCATTCTAAGGTATATTCATCCTATGAAATCCCCTTCTTTATACTCTATATTAGGTATTGTGTATCCAACATATTATCTATACTTTTGCAGTCTACATATATACAGTTTTATTAGATTCAGAGATTACAATATGGTAAAAAGATTACATCATTCATTACTTCTTACAGGTATAGTACTGTGTACTTCCGTAACAACCGTACATGCCCAGACCGATACAAGCAAAGGAAACAGAGAGTCACAAGCAGACAGTACAGCTCTGGACTCTATCCTTGCAGCACCTTATCTACACGAACAGACATTACAGACAGTAGAGGTTATCGGACGCAACGAGCAGTCATATAAGAACACAAACTCCTTCATAGGAACAAAGACAGAGACGCCATTGAAAGATATCCCACAGTCTATTGGCTACGTAACAAAGGAACTTGTGCGCGACCAAGGTGCAACAACAGTCAACGATGTGGTGAAGAACATCAGTGGTGTAAGCCCATATACCTTTTACAATGACTTCTCCATTCGAGGCTTCCGCACAACAGGTAACCGCAATTCAGGTAACCTCGTCAATGGTATGAGAGCACAGACAAGCCTCTGGAAGCAGCAGTCATTGGCCAATATCGAGCGTGTTGAAGTGATAAAAGGTCCTGCATCAGCCCTCTTCGGCAATGCTTCCCCAGGTGGTGTCATCAATCGTGTAACAAAGAAACCACTCCCTTATAACCGTAATACTGTATCCACAACGGTCGGGAGTTTCAACACATTGAATACCTATGCAGACTTTACTGGCCCGTTAGACAAGAGACATACTCTACTCTATCGACTAAACATTGGCTATGAACACACAGATTCTTACCGTGATCTGCAGGCAAATACGAATTACATCGTAGCCCCATCCTTCTCGTTCCTCCCAACAAAGAGAACGCGTTTCAACGTAGATATTGTCTATCAACGTACGGATGGAAAGGTTGACCGTGGGCAGCCTATCTTCGGAGACGGCGACCTTCACTCTGTTCCTATCAGCCGTTCGCTCTCTGCAACGAACGATTATCTAAAAGAGAACCTTGTGAATATCACCCTTGGCGTGACACATAAATTCACCGATAAGCTATCATTCAATGCTACTTATCTGAACTCCTCATACGATGAAGACCTGCGTGAACACAATCAAGCCAATGCTTATGTGAAGCTTGCTGACGGTTCAGAAAGTCCATCCCGTATCCTTATGCAGTGTCTTATACGCCAGCGCCACTTCCGTAACAATAGCTTTAATACCTACTTCAACTATGATGTGACGACAGGACCACTCCGTCATCGCATCCTTTTGGGTTACGATTACTTCCAGATGGCACAACAAGCAGGGTCTTCAGCAATGACTGCAGGTGGTTATCTACTGAAAGATGGAACAACAACGACAGTCTTCAAGCCTGCCAACATTGCCCGTTACGTGCTGGATGCAGATGGAAATCCTAAGACAAACGTACCTTATTACGATCTGACAAGCAACGATAATAACATTGAACGTGACTATTCTAAATATGTCTTTGTCTCTACAGCCCTCACTCCTTACCTGCAATACTCTCATGGTATCTACCTACAAGAGCAGTTGGAGGCTGGTCCTGTGAAGCTACTCTTAGGCATTCGACAGGAATTCTTCACTGATGTGCTCAACTATAAGACCAATAAAGAAACCCGTACCACCCAACATGCCTTCATTCCACGTATCGGTGCAGTTGTCACTATCAATAAAAACCTGAACGTATATGGGACATGGGTAAAAGGATTTGAGCCACAGAGCGCATCAGTACAGGGTAATCCTAACGCTGGCGGACCATTCGATCCGGAGTATAGTCAGCTCTTGGAAGCTGGACTGAAAGGTGAATGGTTTGACAAACGACTTAGTACAACACTCTCTTTCTTCCATCTTCAGAAGCGCAACACACTCTATAATGCCAATGACCCAGCCAATCCTGAACGATTGGAACAAGTGGGAGAAGAGACTTCAAAGGGTATAGAGATGGACATTGCAGGCTTCATTCTCCCTAACTGGAGCATTGTTGCTAACTACGCTTACACGCATGCTGCTATCACCAAGACGGCTACTGACTCCGAAAAAGACTTTGGTATGCAGCGTCCTAATACGCCACGCAATGCCTTCAACATCTGGTCAAAGTATATAATAGAGACTGGAGTGTTGCATAACTTTGGCTTCGGACTGGGCTTAAATGCGGTAAGCAAACGCTACGGACAAGTAGGAAGACGCGCAAATACAGTTGTTTATCCAGGCTATGGACTCCTGAATGCAGCTCTCTATTATCGTCTTCGTAAGCTTCAAGTACAACTGAACTTCGATAATATTATGAATAAAATCTACTGGGTTGGTGGTTATGATAAGCTTCGTTCCTTCCCAGGTGCACCACGAAACATTAAGGCTACAGTTACTTATCGGTTCTAAAACAGACGATACTTTGACTAGTTTAAACAAAAGAAAGGCTGAATCTCTTACTCAAGATTCAGCCTTTCTTGTATATCTATAGGGGTAGTCTTTCTATCAAAAGATGGCTCAATGCTTAACCAATCCTTTCTGCTAAATCCACAGCCTGCTTGATTCTATCACCCATACCGATACCATCTTTCAAATTACCAATGATGTGCAAACCGGGATAAGTATGTTCAACAGTATCAATAGCACGAAGACGAATATCAGTCTCCGTCATATACTGTGGGATAGCATGGCTATGTCGATAGATACGAATAGCATCTGCCTGCGTTCCTTTGGGATAACCTAACATCGTATGAAGAGACGTATTGACAAGCTCTCTCAGCTCTTCATCAGTCTTATCAAGGTACTCTGGATGACGAGCACCGCCAACAAAGAACGCATAAGTGGCTCCTTCTTCTGGCGAACGACCCACGAAACAGGCAGAAGGCATAAGGATTCCCAACACTTTCTGTTGTTCTTTAGAAGGTACCAATCCGCCAAAAGCATTCCAATGTACGTCACCTGTATGCTTCATCCCTACCCCAATCTCTATCACTGGGGCATAATAAAGGTTGCTTAAATCATCAAGTTGCTCCTTAGGAAGGAAGGTTAATAAGTCGGGTAAACTATAGGCTGGACAAGTGGTAACAACCTGATCGGCAACAATAGTGTTCTCACCCCATGAAAGTTTCCACTTATTTCCTAATGGTTCTACATGCAAGTGCGTGCAACCTGTGGTAATCCTATCATCCCCTATAGTCTTTGCGAGTGCTGAAACAAGGCTTCTGAAACCACCACGTGTGGAGAAAACCTCCTTCGTCGCACGCTTATCTCTGTCGCTTTTAGGTGCCTTAGCAAGTGCCATAGCCCCTTTAATAAAACTCCCGTAATACTGTTCCAAGTTGTAAAGCTTAGGCAATGCAAGACGAGTTGGTAACTTGTAAGGGTCTCCAGCATACACACCTGAGAGGAAAGGGTCGACAGCATAGTCTACAAATGAGCGTCCCAATCGTCGTTCAGCCAGTGCACCTACACTCTCATTGGGGTCAGTTCCCTTTCTACGCCATGGTTCACCAAGGATACGGAACTTATCTTTTAGAGTGAAGAGAGGGGTTGTCACTGCACTCCAAAGCCCGGAAGGCAATGCACAAAAGTGTCCATCTTTCCATATCAAACGGCATTTTGCAGAAGACTGTGCCACCTCCAGCGTGCATTTATCGCCTAACATATCGAAGAGTTCAGCCACTTCAGGATACTTAATAGTACCCGTACTTGGACCTTGTTCCATGATAAATCCATCAAAATCCTCTGTTTGCATGAGTCCACCGATACGTTCTGTAGCTTCCAACACCTGTACATCCTGTCCCTTATGGCGCAAGTGAGCAGCACAAGTGAGGCCTGTCAGCCCCGCTCCAATAACTATTATCTTTCGTTGTCGTTCCATATTGTTATATTTCCCAGTATGCCTTATCTTCCAGTCTATTTCCGAATAGAAAGAGATAGAGGATAAATCATCTATATAGCTTCGAAAACTTCTTATCCGTATTAACCATCATTGGATCAAGTGTAGCAGCTACTGTGCGCACGAAAGGATTGCCTTCACCTGTCATTTCCAAGGTATTAGTCGTGAGATGGAGTATCCCATCCGCTTCCATCTCACGCAATCGGGGCTCATCATAATGTATGGCAGCCTTCACTTCATCCACAGTGAGCGACAACTCCTCTGCCAATTGTACCCAGTCAATATGATAGTTACACATCAGAGTCTCTATCACTTCCCGTACAATCTGTTCTTGTTGAGTAAGTTGATATCCCTTTCTTATTGTCAACTTACCTGCTAATACGTCAGAGACATACTCCTCTATAGACTTCGTATTCTGTGCATAAGCTGTTTCCAACTGGCTGATTCCTGTCACACCAAAGGCATATACCTGCCCCGTTGTACGTCGGGTGCAATATCCTTGGAAGTTACGATGCAGACGATGTGTAGTGACTGCCTCAGCCAACTCATCACTTGGGAGAACAAAATGGTCGAGTCCTACACTCTGATAACTTGCTGCATGCAACACCTCCTTGGCTCTTTGGAACATCAAAGCCTTCTCATCAGCTGATGGTAATCCTGCTTTCTCCAATATCATCTGCCGCTTAAATATCCACGGACAATGACCATAACTGAACGTTGTAACACGATCGGGATGTAATTCTGCAGCCTTTTCGATAGTATGTTGGAAGCTATCTGCTGTCTGAAGAGGTAAGCCAAAGAGGAAATCCATATTGATACTTGCTCCTGAAGAACGCAGGATTTGCATGATATCTTCCATTGGTAGTTCTGAAGGAGTACGATTAACAAGCTTCAGAACCTCAAGATTAAAATCCTGTACACCGATACTAAAACGGTTGAAACGAGCCTCAACAAGTCCTTGCCAATCCTCTTTTGTCAAATAACCGGGATGACATTCAATCGCAATCTCGGGCTTTGCTATCGTATCAAACAAAGAGAGTAAATGCTCATTCAGCTCTTTCAGAGCACTAACAGGCATTGCTGTCGGGCTACCTCCTCCATAATGAATCTGAGATATACACCGATTACGGTCTAAATGAGCAACAACGAGGTCAATCTCCTTATGTAATGCATCAACATATTCCCTCACTTGCGCCTCTTTCTGCATTGGATAAGAATTACAACCACAGTAATGGCACAGCCGACGACAGTAAGGCATGTGGAAATAAAAGGACAGATTATTATTCCGTGCTTTGTTACTAAGCTCTACATCCTGCAAATATTCCTCCTCAGTAAAGGTACGAAAGAAATTGGCAGGCGGATAGCTTGTGTATCGCGGGACGGACACATTATATTTATCAATCAGTTCTTGCTTCATCAATACGAAATAAATTACAGGACAAAGGTACAGAGTTCACATCGCACAGACAATCCTCATTTATTAGGAAAACAACCTACTCTTCAATCTTCTTTATTACTCTACAAGGATTACCAGCTGCCAAGACTCCACTTGGAATGTCATGTGTAACCACAGAACCTGCACCTATTGTGGTGTTATCACCTATCGTAACACCTGGTACGACCGTAACATTACCTCCTATCCATACATTATTACCAACATGAATGGGAAGTGCATACTCTATCTTCTTATTACGTTGCTCAACATTCAGTGGATGTCCTGCTGTATAAAAAGAGCAATTAGGGGCAATAAAGACATTATCTCCAAACGTCACCTTAGCTTCATCAAGGATGACACAGTTGGTATTAGCAAAGAAATTATCGCCCACTTCAATGTTATAACCATAGTCACAAAAGAACGGAGCTACTATAAACATGCTCTTCCCCGCCTTACCAAACAGCCTCCGAAGACGTTCCATACGCTCTTCACGACGTGATGGAGGGATTTGATTAATCTCAAAACACTCATTCTCACAATAATAAAGTTCTTTCAAAACTTCTGCATTGTCAGCCTGATAAAGCATTCCTTGCTGTTGCTTTTCTTTTTCCGTCATACGTTCCACCTTTATAGTTTATGCAGACAAAGATACGGGTTTTATTCTATAGAAGGAGAAGATAACATACACGAAAAGAAGAATTTAATGAAGAAAAGAACAAGTTATATCAATATTTTTGTATTTTTGTAGCGAAGACCTTATTGTATAATAAAAGATAGAAATTATGGATACAGTAACCTATGAATTCATTTTAAGACTATTTATTGCCGCCATGCTGGGTGGTGCCATTGGCCTTGAACGCGAATATAGAGCGAAGGAAGCTGGCTTCAGAACCCATTTCCTCGTTGCATTAGGTAGTGGATTGTTTATGGTTCTGTCACAATTCGGATTCACTGATGCACTGAACCTCCACCAACAGGTATCACTTGACCCCAGTCGTATTGCCTCACAGGTAGTAACAGGTATTGGCTTTATTGGTGCAGGAACAATTATCTTCCAGAAACATGTGGTACGTGGACTCACCACAGCAGCTGGTTTGTGGGTAACATCAGCCATCGGTATGACTGCAGGAGCTGGCATGTACGTACTATCCATAGCAGCAACTGTCCTTGTTTTGCTTTGCTTAGAGGCACTGAATTTTATCCTTCAACATTTCGGAACACGGAATATCAATGTGACATTCAGTACTCCAAAGGAAGAGAACATACAGGCTGTTTTGGAACAATTGCGTGAGAGAGGCGGTACATTCTACTCTTATGAGATGCAGCGCAAAGACACTTCGGAGGGACATTACTATATAGTTACAATGGAAATGAAACTAAAACGCAGCCACTATCAGAGTGAATTAATCAACTTTATGGCTGACTTTAAGGGTGTAACTGTAGAGACAATGGAATAAGAAAGAGTATCTTATAGAAAATTACAAAGGCTTTGTAGAAAGATTACAAGGCGCTTGTAATATCATTACAAAGGCTTTGTAGAACTATTACAAAGCCTTTGTAATTTTATGTAATACCATCAATAGAAGGGTAATCAACTGATCATCAAGAAACAAAAGGGCCTATAATGACAGTTGATAAGCCTGTCGTTGACTACCGCCCTCAAGATAGATAATACCACAATAATTGAACCCCAAGCGCTTCAATACAGCCTGCATAGGGTAGTTATCGGCATGAGTATCAATTCGAATGGTAGAGGTAAGTGACAAACAATAGGCTATGATATCAGACATAACACCATGAACCCCCTCTACTGAAGCGACACGGTGAATAACATAATAAGGTTGATCATCCAACCATCGACCTCCTTCTATATAAGAATAGGTGGGCTCTGGCCCCGCTAAAAGAGCAAATGTAGCAATGGGAGTATCATTTTCGCAAAGCAAATAAGAGGCTCCTTGAGCGATATCCCTCTCTATAGTCTGACGAGAAGGATGCTTATCCGACCACTGATTAACGTTGCCTGCAGCAATCATTTTTGCCCTCCCCTGTCGTATAAAATCCATGATTAAGGAAACATCATTAGCAGTTGCCTTTCGAATCGTACGCCCATAAGAGAGAATAGCAGAATCTCTTTGTTTCATAAAGTAATCTCCTTTTATAAGATGTTAAGACAAAAGTACAAAGAAAGTACTGAAAATAATTGCGAATGAGGAAATTAATATGTATTTTTGTCCGCAGTATCAAATACTAACTTCTAAAACCTATAACAATGGAAAATAACCTTTTCAGAAATTCAGCCAATAGACTGGAAGCTCATCTGGGCAAGAGTGTACATGACTTTACTAAAGATGACATCAAACAAGTTGTCAATGACTTGAACATCAAGATGGTAAATTTCATGTATCCTGCTGGTGACGGACGGTTAAAGACTTTGAACTTCATGCTTCACACACCTGACTATCTGGAGACAATCCTTACCAGTGGTGAGCGTGTTGACGGTTCTTCACTCTTCAGCTTCATCGCTGCAGGAAGCAGTGACCTCTATGTAATGCCACGCCTCTCTACTGCTTTCATCGATCCATTCTCTGAGATTCCAACTCTTTGCATGCTCTGTTCGTTCTTCGATCGTGATGGCAATCCTCTAGCTTCATCACCAGAACATACACTTTGCAAGGCTATGGCAGCTTTCAAGAAGGTAACTGGTATGGAGTTCCATGCCATGGGTGAGCTGGAATACTATGTAATACGTGAAGACGAAGGGGTGTTCCCAGCAGATGATCAGCATGGTTATCATGAGAGTTCTCCTTTTGCCAAAGGAAACGATTTCCGTATGCGCGCTATGCAGTTGATTGCTGAATGCGGTGGTAAAATTAAATATGGACACTCTGAAGTAGGTAACTTTATTGAAAACGGACGCTGCTATGAGCAGAATGAGATTGAGTTCCTACCTGTTCCAGCCAATGAGTGTGCAGAACAATTGCTTATTGCTAAATGGATCATCCGTAGTCTTGGCTATGAAGAAGGACTTGATGTTACCTTCGCTCCAAAGATCACTGTTGGTAAAGCTGGCTCTGGTATGCACATCCACATGCGTATCATGAAGGACGGAAAGAACATGATGCTCGAGGGTGGTAAGCTGTCTAAGGACGCTCGCAAGGCTATTGCTGGTATGATGGACTTGGCTGAAAGTATCACAGCTTTCGGTAATAAGAACCCTACATCTTACTTCCGTCTCGTTCCACATCAGGAAGCCCCAACGAATGTTTGCTGGGGTATGAGCAACCGTTCAGTACTCGTACGCGTACCATTAGGCTGGACTTCAGGTGAAGATATGTGCCATAAGGCAAACGAGAAAGAGCCATTGACTGAGCGTGATTACTCTGGTAAGCAGACAGTTGAGATGCGTTCACCAGATGCTTCGGCTGACATCTATCAGCTCCTGGCAGGTCTTTGTGTAGCTTGTCGTCATGGATTTGAAATGGCAAATGCTGAGGCAGAGGCTGAAAGAACATTTGCTGACGGTGATATCCACGATCCAAAGAATGCCGAACGCTATGCTACATTGGCTCAACTGCCTGATAGCTGTGCAGCATCAGCTGACTGCTTGGAACGTCAACGCAAGGTTTATGAAGAGTATGATGTCTTCTCTCCTGCTATGATTGACGGTATCATCAAACAGCTTCGTGCCTTCAACGACCGCACTTTGCGCCAGGAAATTGAAGGAAAGGAAATGTTAATGGAGAAACTTGTTCGTCAGTATTATCACTGCGGATAATATTTCAAGAAGTTAAAGAGCTTAGGGGGAGTTAAGAAAGTTAAAGGACAATAGCCTTAAAGACATTAATCTGGATATTTGTCTACTAACTTACTTAACTCCCCCAATCTTCTTTAACTTTCTTTTTATATAGAATTATGCCAGCAAATAAAAGGATTTGGATTACTACTCTACAGACTTTAACGACTTAACTATTAGATTCTCTTTTACCATCTAAAAAACTTTTATTCCGAGAAAAAGGCGTATCTTTGCAGATAATCTGAACATTGAAGAATGGATAAGAACACAAAAGACTTAAAGATAGCTGTTGCTGGGACTGGTTACGTTGGTCTTAGTATTGCTACGTTACTAAGTCAACACCATCAAGTGACGGCTGTTGACGTAGTAAAAGATAAGGTGGAACTGATTAATAACCGTCGTTCACCGATTCAAGATGATTATATTGAACAATATTTGGCAGAAAAAGAACTGAATCTTACAGCTACTATGGATGCTGAAGCAGCGTATCAAGATGCTGACTTTATTGTTATTGCCACGCCAACGAACTATGACCCTGTTAAGAATTACTTTGATACACGCCATGTTGAGGAGGTGATTGAAGTGGTAATGAAGGTGAATCCGGAGGCTATTATGGTAATTAAATCCACTATACCTGTAGGTTATACGGAAAATATTAGAGCTAAATACAACTGTCATAATATCCTCTTTGCACCAGAGTTCCTACGTGAGAGCAAAGCACTCTATGACAATCTCTACCCAAGTCGTATCATAGTTGGACGACCAGAAGGCGACAAACGACTCAATGATGCAGCTCATCTCTTTGCCCAATTACTGCAAGAAGGAGCTATAAAGGAGGATATTCCTACCCTATTCATGGGTCTTACCGAAGCAGAAGCAGTAAAACTCTTTGCCAATACATACCTTGCATTGCGCGTAAGCTACTTCAATGAATTGGATACTTACGCTGAAGTGAAAGGTCTAGATACATCCAATATCATACAAGGTGTTTGCCTTGACCCCCGAATTGGCTCTTTCTATAATAATCCTTCCTTTGGTTATGGTGCTATTGCCTGCCAAAAGACACGAAACAGTTGCTTGCTAACTATGCAGATGTACCAGAGAACCTGATTCAAGCAATCGTTGAGAGTAACCGAACACGTAAGGATTTCATTGCTGATCAGGTATTACATACGGCTGGTTACTATGACTATAATGACCGCGGAGACTATAATCCAGCAGAGGAGAAAGAGTGTGTTATCGGTGTTTACCGCCTTACAATGAAATCTAACAGCGATAACTTCCGTCAGAGTTCCATACAAGGAGTCATGAAACGCATCAAGGCTAAAGGTGCACAAGTTATCATTTATGAACCTACACTAGAAGATGGTGCGACATTCTTTGGTAGCCTTGTTGTTAATAACCTTGCTGATTTCAAGTGTCGTTGCCATGCTATCATTGCCAATCGATACGATAAATGCCTGGATGATGTAAAGGATAAAGTATACACAAGAGATATTTTCAGAAGGGATTAATCCCCCCTTCACCTTTTAAAATGAGGGTGTATCAAAGTAAAAATGGAGGGTATATCAAAGTAAAATGAGGGTGCGTCAAAATTGACACACCCTCATTTCTTTTATGCGAACACTGTAGTTTATAACGCTAAAAGGGCTTATCTCACGACAAGCCCATTTATAATACAAAAACATTATGAAATAATTTATTTCGCGAACAAGATTATCATTTAATAATTATGGCTATGTTGCACGTTTACAAGTGCGACACTTGCGTTCACAGTACCGCTCGCACTGCACGCGAATATCATAACCTAACATCGCACCAAGGATGAAATCCTCTTCTGGTGTGAGCTGGTTGAGGGGTTTTGTCACCATCAACCTGATAGCCTCAAGACATTCTTTCCGACCGAAGAACAGGTTCATACGGTCACGACCAACAGGTTGAATGATGTAAGGAATGTTCTGATGTTCGAGACGAAGTGTTGCAAATGACTCATACTTCTTATTACAAGTGTACAGAACCATCTGCCTAACACCTTTCTTGTACTCGTAGATGTGATTCATCAACACCTTCATATCGGCTGTCATCATATCTGCCATCATAGTTATTCCTTATATTGAATAGTTATAATGTAAGTACTAATCTCTTGAAACAACTTACAATGCTGGCTTAATAGCTTCCAACCAAGCGTTGATACGTTCTTCTGTCTTATCGTCTTCGTTCACGTCATCTAAAGCAAGACCAACGAACTTTCCGTCAACAACAGCTTCACTATCATCGAATGTATAACCATCAGTTGAAACACCAGGAAGGATGTTTGCGCCCTGTGCTGCATCATAAATTTCCTTCATAGCACCACAGAAAGTATCTGAATAGCTCTCAGCATCACCACAACCAAAGATAGCTACAGTCTTACCAGAGAGGTCAGCACCCTTCAATACATTGATACCATCGTACCAATCATCCTGTAATTCACCTGCTCCCCATGTAGAAGTACCAAGGATAAGGTTATCATTTTCTGCAACTACATCTGCATTAAAGTCTGATACGTTAATAGCTTCAACGCCGAGTTTTTCAGCGATGGTATTTGCAATGCTTTCACATGTACCGGTTGATGAACCGTAAACAACAATTGTCTTCTTCATATTTCTGTTACTGATTTATTTCTTAATTGTTTATTCTTTACGATTGCAAAGATACGATGAAAAACTATTATCTGCAATACCTAAAAGTAATGGTTTATGCAAAATACCTACTTTTAGGGAGCAGAATATTTCACTTTATGACCTTTTTACCATTCCTTATATACACACCTTTAGGTAGATTGTCCATGGAAGTGCCTACATAACGGCCATCTAGAAGGTAAATACGGTCATCAACCATGGACTTTTGGACTGCAATATCATCGATTCCCGTAGCTTTTCTACGCAATACTTCACGTAAACCAGCCGCTACATCAATCTGTCCATATCCATAAAAGTTATTAGGATAAGTAAGTGAAGTATCATAATGTGTACAGGTCTTTGCAAAGATTTCCAAGCAATCAGCAGGTGTTAAGGTAGGGTCTGCCTGCAACCAAAGGGCAATTGCGCCCGTAACTACTGGTGCAGACATAGATGTTCCAGCGTTTGCATTCCATGCATAAGTACGTCCATTGTACTTGAAATGGCGTGTATCACTTGATAATGGTCTGCCAGCATTAGCTGGATTACCTATAAAGAATGAGCTATAAGAGGAGATAATATTCTGTCCGGGGGCCATTACATCAGGCTTAATCCTACCATCAAAGGTTGGTCCTACACCTGAAAAAGGAGTACGTTGACCATGTTCACCATTATTATATACTTTCTTTTCACCTAAATAATTCAAGAAACTTGTACGATAACCAGTAGCTCCTACACAAATAACACTGGGTGCACTGGATGGAGAAAGGATACTATGGCTGTTATCTCCAGCATTAAGAGTAGGGTCAACAGCATTAGAAACCAAATAACCCGACATACGATAAAGCTCTACATCAGCTTCCTTACCAACCAATTGAAGCGAGACTAAAGGGTCTTTTCCTAAGCCAGATGCACTACTAATAGACAGGTCATAGGCTGTTTCTTTCCTATTATAACTATCAGAATAAGCAAGAACACGTACTTGAAACTCCTTATCTTCCACACGGATTGTATCACGAAAGAGTGAGTCGGAAGCACTGCATACGTCTCTTGTAGGCAGAGAAACAACCGTAGGACTCCCCACCTTATTATATATAGTAATCAAAAACGTGAAGGGCTTGTTGCCCTTACACGTAAAACTCGCCCTCTTCTGATTCCCCAAAAGGAATGATCCGGCTCGTTCCTGTCCTACAGGCTTATGGATATAGTTGACATATCCGGCATCATTTCCTGCTGATGAAACAATGATATGTCCAGGACCCGTAAGCGAAGAAAGCAACTCATAATACAGTTGATCATAGCCATGGAAGTCTTCATGACCACCCTCACTAAAGTTAATGACACATGGCTGATGGTGCTGGTCAGCATAATCAAAGATATATTTAAACCCAAGTGCATCTGTAGCGTAAGTATATTTGTAATAATCAGTTGAATCAACCAAGGCTGCATTATCACCTGCCAGATTATCCACAAGTACAAGGTCGGCATCATAGGCTATACCTTTATAAGGAGAAACAATTCCTCCACCTTCTGCTCCACTGCCAGCTGCGATCCCTGCAGTATGTGTTCCATGTGTCTGTGTCAATCCATCAACAGGATGACCAATCTGTAACAAAGCATTCTGTCCAACATAATCGCGCCCCACATACAAGGAAGAACCGATCGTATCACGTGACAGTTGGTCCCACATTGCCTTGATACGATAACGACTCATATCAGTAGAATAGAAGTTAGGATGCGTAAGATCAAACCCTATATCCTGCACTCCAACGACTACTCCTTGCCCAGTATAAGCTCTTGACAATCCCTCTCCAAGATTTACGGGAGCAGCATTTATAACCATTCTTGTAGTATCCATCTGCACACTGCAACGCTTTCCCGTCTCTATTTTGCTCACTTGATGACTACAAGAAAGCTCACCCAGCCGACGAAGAGGGATGGCTGCAATACTAATATTCCCAACTCGTGCCAACTCCTTACAACCATATTGCTGCAAGATGAGCTTAGAATCTCCGTTGATACGAACGAAAGCTGTCAGCACCCTATCGTCTTCTTTCTGCGGATTGCGTGTCTTCATACCTGATTGCACAGCAGATGCTGATAACATTGCATCACGAACAAAGGGTGACATCTTATCAAAACGAGGACGTTGAGCCATCAAACTCTGGAATGAAAATATAAAAAGAGAAATTAATAACAGATGTTTCATTTGTATTCTATTATGGAATATATTCCTGATTAATAAGTACTCTGAACCGTTGTCAGACACGATTCACCCTGCAAAGAAACGAAAAAAAAACGATACTTCCAAATGGATCGTTTCGGCAAGCAGATAGGATTTAACTGATATTCCTTCTCTTTCACACAAAACAACCATAGGAAATCTTATATATCAAATAGCTTTACAAAAAAATCAAGCGTACATTCGCCAAACGAAAGAATATACTTCTTTATCGCATTTATAACACACAGATTATCAAAAGGTTACAAATGCGATTGTAAAAGACGCCCTTTTACGCTTCAAAAGATGCCCTTTTACCATGTAAAAGGTGCCCTTTTGCAATGTAAAAGACGCCCTTTTGCAACGCAAAAGAGCATCTTTTAAATAACATACTTGAATTATTATTACACAAACCACATCATTTCATAAAACAAACGCTACTATTACAGACTATAGCTCCACCATATAATGCGATGTCATAACACTTACCGACTTGGAAAATGACAACATAAAAAAGGCTACAAGTCAGTTACCTGACTCATAGCCTTTAATATCTTATGTCTTAACTCCCTTACGAGAGTGTGAAGTTGACTGCTTACTTATTCAGACCGCGATTGTTCAAAGTTACATTCAAGAGCTTTACATACTCACGATACTGTCTGTCAGTAAGAACGTAACGCATATAAGAAAGATCCTTCTTGACAGCTGCCTTGACCTTTACATCACGCTCTGAACCATCAGCAACAGAAGCGTTCATCATCTCAACAGCGAATGTATTATTGATATCTTCTACCATATCAACCTGATCCTGATTGAGATTCAGTGCACGACTCAGTGCATATGTACTTACATTAAACTTATATGCATTAGTTGTTGCAGTGTTGTTATCGTTCTCACCAGCTGCGAAAGCCATTGTCATACTCATTACTGCTACCACTGTCAAAACAATCTTCTTCATAATCTTTATCCTTTCTTAATCTTTAAATGTCTCTTCAAAGAAACATTATAGTATATTAAATTCTATAGTTTTTATCTCTGTTTGCATTGCAAAGTTACATAATAACAGCCATCAACCATAACTATTCGTCACTTTTTAATTAATTATTGTTGTATTTTTGATACACATCAATACATTTGATATAAATCAGTAACAAATAAAAACACCATTCCCTACCCTATCTATCACCCCAGATAGCTGAACACATGGAAAAAGAAAAATCAGTAACTAACACATCCTTTTCTCGTTTAAAATCGTTATCTTTGCACGAACATATAATCATATATATATAAGGTAATAATGGAAAATAAAACACACAGACTCATTACAGTCAATTACGAACTATATAGCGAAGAGAACGGAGAGCAACATCTCATAGAGAAAACCGAAGAACAGAAGCCTATGCAATTCTATACAGATTGCGAAATGGCCCTACCTGCCTTCGAACAGGAGGTGACGAAATATGCCACTGACAGTGATTTTTCATTCTCTCTTCCAAAAGAACAAGCCTATGGTGAGCACGATCCGAAGAGTGTTCTTGCTTTAGACAAAGAGACTTTTATGCATGATGGGGTGTTCGACACCGCTAATATATATAAGGATGCTATCGTTCCATTACAGAATGAGCAAGGACAACGCTTCCTTGGAAAGGTTCTTGACATCAGTGATAACAAGGTTACAATAGATCTTAATCACCCTTTGGCTGGTAAAGATTTGTTTTTCCGCGGGCACATCATAGAGAACAGAGAGGCTACAGAGGAGGAAGTGAAGAACTTCTTCGAGCAACTTAACCAGCATCATTGCGGTGGTGGATGTGGTGAAGGATGTGGTTCTGGCTGCGGATGTGGAAGCCATGACGATAATGATGGTGGTTGTGGCGGATGCGGTTGTGGCGGATGCCATTAAGAAACATCAGTATTATTATGAGTAACACATTTGGGAAACTCTTCACGCTTACAACCTTTGGTGAAAGCCATGGTGTAGCTATAGGTGGTGTAGTTGATGGTATGCCAGCAGGAATTGACGTTGATTTAGACTTCATACAAAATGAGCTGGCACGCCGAAGACCAGGACAAAGCCGTATTACGACGGACAGAAAGGAACCTGATCAGGTAGAGTTACTAAGTGGGATATTCGAAGGAAAGACAACAGGAGCACCTATTGGCTTCATCGTTCGTAATACTAATCAGCACTCAAAGGACTACGATAACATACGCAACTTGTTCCGTCCGTCACATGCAGACTACACCTATTATGAGAAGTATGATGTACGTGACCACCGAGGAGGAGGACGTTCGTCTGCCCGAATTACGATATCACGCGTTGTAGCTGGGGCTCTTGCTAAACTTGTTTTACGGAAGAAAGGTATTACAATCACGGCTTATACCAGTCAAGTAGGTGAAATAGAAATTGATAAAGATTACCATAAACATAACCTCAACCTCATAGAGAACAACGCAGTACGCTGCCCTGACCCAGAGAAAGCCAAACAAATGGAAAGCCTCATAGCACAAATAAAACAGGAAGGGGATACCATTGGAGGAGTCATTTCATGTGTTATCAAGGGCTGTCCGGTAGGATTAGGTGAGCCAGAATTCGGCAAACTACATGCACAATTAGGTGCTGCCATGCTTAGTATCAACGCAGTAAAAGGCTTTGAATACGGTGAAGGATTTGCTGGAGCATCATGGAGAGGAAGTCAACAGAATGATCCATTCATCTCAACTGACCATAAGATTCACACCCAAACGAATCATAGTGGTGGCATACAAGGTGGCATTAGCAATGGAGAAGACATATACTTCCGAGTAGCTTTCAAGCCTGTTGCAACCTTGTTACAGGAACAACAAACTGTTGATAAAGACGGAAAGCAAACTTCTATTGATGTTCGTGGGCGTCACGACCCCTGTGTTTTGCCACGTGCAGTACCCATTGTTGAAGCTATGGCTGCCATGACTATCCTCGACAGCATACTGCTTGATAGATCAGAAAAGAATATCCTGTAGATTCAATAACATCGTTCAGACAAAAATAAAAATACCTCTTTGAAGCTTAACAAAGAGGTATTTTTTGTGTTTAAATAAAGACAAGCGAAGCAATTCAACAACCGTTTCAGATACCAAAAACCACCCAACATGCTTCTCTCTGTACCTATCCTAATTGCATAAGCATACTTTTTCCGAAGTAAATGACATAAAAAGTTCACCTATAAAACCTCTTTCCGAGGTACAAAAAGAGACTTATCCACAATAAAAATAAACATCTTGAAATAAGGAACATGACATATAGCAACCAAATCAATGCTTTCCAAAATAAAAAGACAACCTTTTATAAAAATTAAACAATGACTTACAAACGTTGCAATTTATATATATTCCATAATAATAAGAACTTTTCCTACTTCCAAACTTGTATAAGAAGAAAATATTTATAACTTTGCCAACAGAAAGAAAAGAACTCACAGATACCATTTTATATATTATAAGGCGACTGTATATTTTACGACTACAAGTAGAATACGCCACACTTATACCCTTAAAAACAAAACGGCTACATTATCATAAGCGGCTATTTACGATTCTATTCAGCAAAGAAAGAACATAAATAGAAAACTATATATATTGTATCGGTACATAAAAACAACAGATTCTGTTGCCTATTAAATTTATTTATCAACTTAAAATTTAGATTACATGAGAAGATTTTTAACAATCGTATCATCTCTTGTGCTCGCATGTCAGGGACTTATGGCAAGTCCAGTTGACCAGTCACAAGCGTTAAAACTGGCTGAGAACTTCTTCGGTAAGGGAACAACCAGAGCGCAGTTGAAACTGGAGTATAAAGCTCCTTATAAAGCTGCCACACGTGCAGGACAGGCTGAGGAGAACCTGTTCTACATCTTCAATCGCGGTAATAATCAAGGTTACATCGTTGTAGCTGCTGATAACCGTGTTATGCCTATTCTTGCTTTCTCAGATGAGGGTACCCTTACTGAGGAAGATATCATGAATCACCCTTCTATTAAATGGCTCTACGATGAGTATCGTAACGAGGTAAAGTGGGCTATCGAGAACTTACCTGACAAGCCATCTTCAGAGTACTCAAGAATGTCATCTACCCGTGCTGGAAACTATGTTATCGAGATTCAGCCATTGTTGCAGTATGATAATGACAGAAGAACCAAACTTCCAAACGCTATCAGTTGGGGTCAGGATCAGCCTTTCAACCGTTATGCACCTAACTATTCATACGGTGGTAGAAGATATCCTACTGTTGCTGGTTGTGTTGCAACTGGTATTTCTACTGTTCTTCGTTGGCACAAATGGCCTCTTAAGGCAAGAGGTTCTGTAAGCTATTACTGGAAAAACCAGTACATGAGCTTGAACTTTGAGGGTAATGGACCTGAGAATGCACCTTATGACTGGAGCCAGATGCCTGCAGCTGTTGACAGCAGAGGTAATGACCGTGCTACTGGTCGTCAAGTAACTACCACACAGGCTGACAACATTGGTCGTTTGCTCCGTGACGTTGCTTATGCAGTTGAAATGGACTATAACCCAGCTTCAGCAGGTGGTTCTGGTGCATTCGTATACAAAGCTCCTAAAGTTCTCGTAAACAACTTCGGTTATAAGAAGGGACTGAGTTTCCTTGAGCGCAACAGATACACCCAGGCTGCTTGGTTGAGGGAAGTTCATGATGAGATGCGTGACTACGGACCAGTTGTATACGCAGGTTTCTCTACAGGTGGTGGCCACTGCTTCGTTCTCGATGGTTATGCATCAAACGGTTACGTACACGTAGACTGGGGTTGGAATGGTTCATCTAACGGATGGCACCTCCTCAATGTTCTCCAGCCAGGTTCAGAAGGTATCGGTGGTGGTTATGGTGGTTATAGCCAACACCAGCAGATGCTTCGTTACTTGACACCTGATCGTGACAACAATCCTAACCCTAATCCAAACCCAAGACCTGAGCCAAAACCAGATCCAAAACCAGATCCAGAGGTTCAGACTCCAGCATTGTACTCTGTTCAGCAGTACATTGAGAAGGCTCAGCAGGGTCAGGATACTAAGTTCCTCATCACCCTTGCAAACGAAGGAGGCGCAGCTTACAACGGAACATTACGCTTATACGTTCTTCCTACAAATACTGATGATTTAAGTTCTGCTACACCTATTTCTGAGGGTACAGGTAGACTTGCAAGAAGTCAGCGTGTAACATTCTCATTCTACACAAGCGCTAGCTCTACATTCAAGAATCTTGCAGCTGGTAAGTACAGCATGGTTGTAGGTTATGTTGTAAACGGTGAGGAAGTTCCTGTAAAACTTGGTTCTAACCACGATTCATGGAGAATTGGTGAATTGACAATCGAAGGCAACAACGATAATGACGAGGATCCAAATGCAGATCAGGATGTATCTCCTGAGACAGTACGCTTCTATCAGAACGGTAACTACTTAGGTTCTGACTATTCAAACATCTCTAAGAGCAGCAGCACTTTCACTGCACGCTTCTATGTGAAGTCTGAAAACGGTTACACTGGTCCTGTTAAGTTCTACATCACCAATACAAAGAACGGTTCAAATTCTGTTGGTTCAATGGTAGACAAGAACATCAAGGTTAACGCTGGTGGCCGTGGATACGTAGACGTTGTATTCCCAACAAGCAGTCTCTCAAGAGGTTACTACTACTATGTTAACATGCGTTATCAGAAGAACCAGGGTTGGTACTACTACCCATCTGCTTCTGTTCCATTCTACGTAAGAAGCTACTACTATGGTCAAGTTGGCGAAGACGGTCAACCTACTTTAGGTCCAACATACGTATTCGCTGTTGCTCCTAATGTAAACGATAACTTCCAGTCTATCGGTTACAGCGCAGAAGGTGGCGATCTTGACAATAATACAACAGGTATCAACGAAGTACAGACTGCTAGGGGTCAGTTCAGCGTTGCACCTTACGTAGCTACAAACGATATCACTATCTCTACAGCTGAAAGCGGCACTGTTAGTCTGTTCAGTGTTTCTGGTAAGTTGGTTAACAAGACAAATGTTAAGGCTGGTGATAATGTTCTTAACGTAGCTAACTTAGCTCCTGGTGTTTACCTCGTAAACATGGGTAACAAGACTCAGAAGTTCGTTAAGAAATAAAGACGAACATTGATGTATATCTTTTAAATAAAAGGAAGAGGGTGTGTCCAAATAGACACATCCTCTCTTTTTATTTCTTAAAGCTTACTCTGTCCGTAAAAGGAACAACCGTTTTCATCAAAACAGTCGACTATTTTTTAAAAACAGTCGACTGTTTTTTTGCACAGTCAACTGTTCTTTCAGAAAGGGCTAACTGTTTCGACAAAAAAGAGGATGTGTCTATTTTGACACACCCTCTCACCTTTTATTCCATAAGAAACTTAATGGACTTTTTATCTTAGACTATTGGTAAACTCTCTTAAAGCAGAACCATCATCAAGAGAAGGAGAGAACTCCTCAAGAACATTCACTTTCATACCAGCAGATATGGCACACAAATCTTTTGCGGTATTCAACACACAAACATTACCCGCTAAACCACACACATCAACTTGTTCAATTCCCAATGCCATCAACAACTTTATAATCACACTTGCTGATCGCTCATTCTGCATAATGGAATACTCATCTTTCTCTACACGATCTCCCTTATACAATAAGGTAAATCCACCCCTTGACTCATTCAGAGCGACAAGTAATGATTGCCAAATAGCAGCACCAACAGAATGCTGTACACAATGGCGTGGCCATTGCCCACCCTCTTCCACAAAGGAGCTATGATGATAAGGATGCCAATCAGAGGTAACTATCCTCACAATATACTCATCACCAGATGTCTTCACATACTCTGCCAACGCATCCATAGCCTCTGCGGCACCTGCCACAGGGAGTGAACCATTTATGAAATCGATCTGAGGATCGACTACCAACAACATTTTTTTCATGCTACATTTATACTTTTATTTGTGATACTAAGTTGCGTAATATAAATAGGAATATATTTAAGTGATCTTATGAAAGACAGTTTATAATTTCATAAATGGACTTACAACCATGGCTATCAAGCCATTCATTGATACCATCACGCACCTTTATCGTCACTTGTGGATCAAGAAAGTTTGCTGTACCTATCTGTATTGCAGTTGCGCCTGCCATAAGAAACTCTATAGCATCCTCTGCCGTTGATATTCCCCCCAAGCCAATAACAGGTATCTTAACAGCCTTTGCGACATCATTTACCATACGCACTGCTACTGGCTTCACAGCAGGACCACTTAAACCTCCTGTACGAATACTAAGCTTAGGACGACGATGTTCTATATCTATAGCCATACCCATAAGCGTATTTATCAACGAAACAGAATCAGCTCCTTCATCTTCACAAGCCCTAGCTATACTGGCTATGTCTGTAACATTAGGAGAGAGCTTCACTATCATTGTTTTATGATAATGCTGGCGGACAGCCTTCACAATGCTTGAAGCACCAGAACAAGTAACACCAAACGACATTCCTCCTTCTTTCACATTAGGACAGGAGATGTTAACCTCAATAGCAGGAATACCATCTAAGGCATCCAGTTTCTCTGCTGTCTCAGCATACGACTCTGGAGAGTTACCACTTACATTGACAATCATATTGGTGTCGATATCCTTAATCTCAGGATAGATATGCTCTATGAAGTAATCTACGCCCTTATTCTGCAATCCCACACAATTAAGCATTCCCTGAGGAGTTTCCACCATACGTGGATAGTCATTCCCTTCACGAGCCTTCAATGTCGTACCCTTAACAATAATACCTCCTATCTCATTCAAAGGTACAAAATCAGCAAACTCTAATCCATAACCAAAGGTACCACTGGCAGTCATAACAGGGTTCTTTAAATGTAAGTTATTTATCTTTACATTAAGGTCAGCCATATAACTTTCTGTTTATTTTACTTTATTATCATTCCAAAGTAATCGATTCGTATCGAATACAGGTCCATCCTTGCAAACACAAAGATTACCTTCCACTGTCTTTTCTACACAACAAAGACAGGCACCTACACCACAAGCCATCATATTCTCCAACGATGCTTCACAAGGGATAGAAGCCTGATGAGCAAACTTTGCTATTGCCATCATCATTGGTTTAGGCCCACAAGTAGAGATACGGTCAAAATGTTCTGAAACAAGAACAGAATGATTCGTAACAAAACCTTTCTCCCCTGCAGAACCGTCTTCCGTCGTAACACAAACACGTCCATAGAGCTCAAAGGCACTAAGTTGGAGTAAATCAGAGGCGGTCCGGGCACCTAAAAGAAAGACAGGCTCGGCGCCAGCTTCCTTAAGCTGCTTGCCAAAATATAGTAATGGAGCAACTCCAACTCCACCACCAACAAGCAAAATCCGCTCACCGGGATTAGAAGCTGGTGTAAACGTATTGCCTAAAGGAAGTACACAGTTTAATATATCTCCCACGTGTAGGCGCGCAAGTGCACGCGTTCCTTCTCCTATGGCAGCAACAAGCAACCATAACTCGTTTCGTTCACGGTCAAAGAAATGAACAGATATTGGACGACGGAGAAAAGTAGATGGTGAGCTGTCTACTCTCACTTCTACAAATTGTCCAGGAAGCATCTCTGGTAACGGCTTATCATCAGTTAATCGAATCAGAACATTCTTTGGATTAACATACTCTATAGATGCAACCTTAAGATCGAGGATGTACTTTTTCATCTTTACATGAATTGAAAAAACTATATGCAAAGATACACAAAAATATCCATAGAAAGCACAAGATACAAAATCCTTTTTAAGAGAGAAGCTGGAAAGAATTTCATCAAAAGATATTTTCAGACTACTACTTTTGTGGCTTTTAAGTGCTACATGCAAGTAATATGATAGTAAGATTTCCTAAACTAAGATCTAAGTCTTTTTTAAATTTACTTTGCTGTCATTTTTAACATTATACACAACATATTGATAATCAACAACTTAATTATATGCAAAGTGTGACGGGAGTGACAGCAAATTTAAAATAAGATAAACATAAGATTCATCTACTCGCCCACTCTACGCATTATAAAAGCCCAAAGCCCTCAAAAAGTTTCTTTACTTACAACAGAAAAACATATATAAATCAACCAGTAGAGAGCCTTTTCCACCTGCATTATAATCATAACCTATATGAAAAAGGAAAATAAATAATATGCTACTCACACATATAATTGAGAGAGATGCACACCACTATACCATATCATCATCTAAAAAAGCAATCATAACAACACGTGCTAAGCAACATCACCACCCGTGCTAACACCCAACTCCATAGGTGTTCGATACCAACACAAAATAGAAATGGTATGTTCACTCCTCAAAAGTACATATATTGTATACGATAATCTATTTTTTAGGAACAAATGTCTCCCATGTTTGATCATCAAAAAGATTCGAATCTCAGTGATATTACGCTGAGGTTTGTCAATATATTTCACTTCTGTTCGAACAGTAGATTTGGGTGTACTTAGAACACGCTGCGAGTTTGATGAACCAAATCCTTGGGAGGATGGGGAAGAAGATGATGAGAAATCAAGAGCTCCTTCTAAACTTAATGCACCATCTTGACTATTTGATTCTGTAAGCACATCAGAATCGTCAGCCTGATCTTTAAACATTGGACCCTGACCATACATAAGCCAATCAAGATTGATCGTACTAAACTTACTTCGGATTGCTTCTACAGTATTAAGAGTCGGTTTTGTCCTACCCGTAAAAATACTACTGAGCGATGCAGTTGATATTCCAATGAAATCCGCAAAGGTCTGTTGAGTCATATGTTGACTCTCCATAAGCTGTCTAATTCTATCTTTCATAAACAAAATACTAAGATTTTTAGGCTGTTGAAGCCCATCTTTATGATTTTACAAAGGTAAACATAATATTTTAAATAAGCAAATATGATTTACATAAACATATCACTGCGAATTAAATTATCAAAATACACATTTACAAATATCCCGTATATAAATCTTGTGCAAATAGCATTTACAACAACAAAGCTAAATTATTAAAACAAAGAAGGCTATAACGAACTATAGAACAATTTTATCCTAACTAACTGGTTATATTACAACTAATATAGAGTCTACATAGAGAAATCTATGCATTATGCGTATTTATAGCTAAATATTATCGTTTCCATAGTTCAATATCATTAATAAATAATTGTATATCGCTGATTATCAGCGTGGTATGTAGAACATACCATGTATGAATATTTATCCATTATGATTTACGAATACATGTATATACATTTACAAAAATAACATTTAAAACCACGTGAGCATAATTCACAAGTAGAAATAGCAACTAATTTACATTACAAAACTAAATAGAATACGCTTTCGTACACAACATCGTAAACAAAAGTAAACGTCAATAAATCTTAAAAGCAAATCTACTTATGGAGTAAAGGACCATTTTTTTCAAATTTAGAGTATTCTTGAAGAGGTTATAAGTTACTCAAAAATACGCCAAAAATGAGAGGGGTTATTTTGCTGAAAGGCCCTATTTCAAAGGAAGAATCACAAAAAAAGCACTCATTTAGAGTGCTAATTCTAGCTCAAAAAAGCAGTAATTTTAGAGAATAAGCGCCATTTTTACGCTCAAAAAAGGTAGAAATCTGCTATTTTTATCAGTGTAAAATGAAAAAAATAAGCTCTTTCATCAAATCTCCAACACCAGTATTGGGATTATCAAGTCCTTTACTCTTTGCATCAGTGTCCCTAATCTTGGAAATAATATCCATCGTCTTACGCGCAGAATAGTTTTTTAAACCTATCAAAAAATCCTTTGCTCCCCAACTTGAACGTAAATCTAAAGCTGCAGCAATACCCTGTTCTGTATTTTTTTGAGGGGCATAATACGCTATCATAAGATTTTGGAAATAAGAAAAAAGTAACGGGAGAAAAGAATAAAGTGATCCTGCTTTAGGATTATTGTCAAAGTATTTGATAATTTGATTTGCCTTGAAAACGTCTCTCTGGACTATTGCATTTCGAAGTTCGAATGTATTGAAATCTTTACTCACCCCTATCTGCTCTTCCACAATCTCTGGTGTTACTCGAAGATTATCTGATGGGAGCGAAATGAGAACCTTATCCAATTCTGAAGTCAGACGATTAAGATCGGCGCCAATATGATCAGCTATCATCTGGCATGACTTGGGATCTATCGAAACTTTTTTTTGCTTTAAGTAATTCTGAATAAATTCAGGTAATTGGTAATCTCGCAACTTTTGGCTCTCAAAGACTACCCCGACAGTTTGTGCTAATCCAACAACTTTCTTACGAGCGTCAATTTTCCCGTTTTTATGACACCACACAAGGATGGTTGATTTTACGGGATTTTTGAGATACTTTTCCAAAGCATCTAACGAACGAATATTCTGAGCTTCTTTCACAATGATAACCTGATACTCCGACATCATTGGATAACGGCGCGCCATATCAGTAACTTGAATGGCATTAACATCCGAACCGAAGCAAACAGTCTGGTTAAAATCGCGTTCTTCCGGAGAAAGAACATGAGTAGCAACATAGTCAGAAATCTGATCAATATAATAGGATTCATCACCCATCAGAACATAGATGGGCGAAAACTTCCTGCTTTTCAGGTCATGTATAATACTCTGAAAAGTTGGTCCTTGCTTTGTTGGCATTTACTTTTTTATTAACTTTGCAATAGAGAAACTGTACATTCAATGTGCCAAGAAACCCCAACACATTTGGTTTACAGTACTTCATGCAAAGTTAATAGAAAACAGATAGATAACAAAATTTTCATTTCACTTTCAACTTATTCATTACACCTTATTATATATATAAGAACAATCCACACATGATGCAGCTTAACCTTCCCCCTTATCCCATCAGAGTAAAAGAGGTAAATGGGCGAAAGCAAATACTAGATATACTTCGGAGAAAATACGTAACACTCACACCTGAGGAGTGGGTACGCCAACATTTCATACACTATCTCATTGAACATAAGAACTATCCAGCCACCTTGCTGGCCAACGAAGTTCCTCTACAAGTAGGTGAAAAGAAGGTTCGTGCCGACAGTGTACTATACGATCAGCACCTTCGTCCGCGTATGATAATCGAATATAAGGCACCATCTGTCCCTATTACACAGAAGGTTTTCGACCAAATCTTCGTCTATAATATTTTACTTCACGTTGATTATCTCGTAGTATCAAATGGATTAGAAACCTATATCTGCAGAATGGATTATGATAATCAAAAATATTTATTCTTAGAAGACATTCCTAATTACCAAAATATTTGACATATAAAAGAGCCTTCTATATATAAATTCCCTATAATACCACATAAAAAAACAAGTATAAGAGGGCTATTATAATATGCAAAAACATGAGTAAGAACCGCAATTAATACGATCTTACCAAGCCCCCTAAGCACACTTATCTTAGCATTCTATTTATATATAGATAACAAAGAACCTAAGATCTTTTAAAAAACAAGACTTGTTGATATTACCATTACCCGATAAGTATGAAAACGAAGCAGTCCTTATGGAATTATCTATCAACAAGAAGCCACACATAACCCACTAAATACAAACTTATTATCCCAATATATTCCGCCTGATTTATATTGCTTCAGCTCTTTTCTTACTATCAATGACGCTCACAACAAGTAACTTTTGATCTAGAGTGAAGCCTCAACACCAGTAGTGTTAACCATCAACTCCACACGTGATGGGCTGCAACACCATTCGTGCTAAGCTGCAACACACTGATAGAAAACAGAAGAACATGGGTCAGCCAGCCATCCTAAATCAGCTTGAAGAATACTTATAACAGACTGAACAACAGTAAATATTCATCGGATATCAAAACTTTAGGGTAGTTAATATACCGCTATGTCATTTCCCCATACAGTAAATAGCTTATTAAAGTAAAATCATTATCTTTGTAATCTAATACAAAAATTCATTGTTAAGCTTTACATTTTCGCCTTCTGAGTTGTAAGGATAGTGTATGATACATGAAAATACTGACATAGAAAGACTCTTCAAATGCTATTACCAACCGATGTTCCGGGTGGCAAAAGGGATTCTCTACGACCACGATGAATGCAAAGATGTGGTGAGTGAGGTCTTTGTCAAGGTCTATGAAGAGGGTATAATACTACTTCCAGAGACGGAGGAAGGCTATTTGATAAGGGCTGTTCGCAATCGTTGCCTGAATATTATTGCACATAAAGACATACGAGAAAGGACTTCAAAACTACTTTTGAATGATACGGAGACTATTCTCTCCGAACATGACGACACCCTACTTGACCGCCTAATGCTAATTATTGAACATTTAGAACCGCCTATTCGTCGCCAGATTCTACGCCTACGTCACGTGCAAGGACTACCCTTTCAGCGCATTGCCGATGACTTAGGGGTGAGCAGAGTAACTGTGTATCACCATCTTTCAGAGGCTATTAACATCATTAAAAGGCAACTTAACCAAGCAAGACAATGAACAACAAACAATCAGAAGAGAAACAAAGGATATTCCTCAACATGCTGGATCATCCAGAGGAATACACCAAAGAACAGATTGAAGCACTACTTGCGGATGAGGAGATAAGCTCTTTTGCACACAATCTGGCTATGACTAAACGTGCCATGAACCGGCATGAGTATGAGGACATAGACGTTAATGCCGAGTGGGAAAGCTTTGCAATAGAACATTCTATACCACAAAGACGTAACTGGAAGCGGGTTGCAGCATCTGTTATCAGTGTCATTCTCCTATCAGGATTGGCGTTTGCTGCTACAGCTCAGTTGGGTATTCTACCCTTCTTTAGTAGTAAAGAGAAGGTTGAAACACACCTAAAAGCTCCTCATCTAACGGCTACAGACTCTATAAAGAAGGTGCAGGCTGAACGCAAAGCAGTTTCCGACAGCCTTACCCGAGTACTCCTTCACAAGACAGATAGTATTCCTCCGCAACCTATTGTGTTTGAGGATACATCATTGAAGACCATCGTTGATGCTATGGCAGCATATTATCATGTCGACGTGAAAGTGCTAAATCCAATATCAACACACATCCGTCTCTACTTCAACTGGGATAGACAGTATAGTCTTCAACAGAATATTGAACTGCTCAATGCCTTTAACCGCGTAAAAATTAGCTATTCTGATAACACATTAACAATAGAGTAAAGCTATGGAAAGATATCTTATTATTCTGCTACTCCTCATCGGCTCGCATGGAGTATCAGCCCAACGCATCAGTCGACAATATAATAATGTATCCATGGCACAGGCGTTGAAGGAGTTAAACCACCTGCAAAACCGATACACCGTGAACTTCATTTACAATGATTTAGAGGACTTCCGCGTTACTACTAACATCAAGAACAAGAGTGTTCCAGATGCTATTGAACAACTCATAGGCTTCTATCCCATCCGAATGACACGTCGCGGAGACGTTATCATGGTGGAATGTACACATAAGACAAGGCGACATCTGACAGGGAAGGTCATTGATGAGACCGGACTGCCAGTACCTTATGCTAACGTTCTACTATTATCTGTTGCTGATTCCAGCGCCATTTCTGGTGGAGTAACCAATGAAAGTGGCATCTTCGTTGTACCATTTGAGCCATCAAAGGTCATCGCTCGCATTAGTTACGTGGGTTATAAACCAGTTTATCGTACCTTTTCAACAGAACAAGCAGGTATCATTCAGCTTCAACCCGATGCCCTAAAGCTGAAGGAAGTGACCATTAAAACGTCCCGTCCACTATACAAACAGACCTGTGGAGGGATGAGTATCAACGTTGAAAATTCCCTTTTATCGAAATTGGGAACGGCAATGGATGTCTTAGGACAGCTCCCTCGCGTCACAACCAATGGTGATAATGTGCAGGTGTTTGCCAAGGGTACACCGCTTATATACGTCAATAATCGCAGAATAAGCGACATGAAAGAACTTACGGAACTAAAGTCTGACAACATAAAGAGCGTAGAAGTCATTACAAGTCCCGGCGCTCAATACGATGCACAAGTACAGTCTGTCATCCGAATCAAAACTATTCGCAGGCAAGCTGACGGTCTTAGCTTTCGCAATGATACTCAGATAGAATACAATGGGCAGTGGACAGGTTCGGAGGCAACCAAGTTTACCTATCGAACTAAGCACTGGGAGCTTTTCAATAACCTCACTTGGATGAACTATAAAGACCAAGAGAAGAATTATCTCTGCTCTCAAATACATACCAGTGGAGAGGATATTGAGACGCACCAACATATCAGATACGAGGGTAACCATAATATCTTTTACGAAAATATTGGTGCATCTTACTTGATAAATGATAGCAATACCATCGGTGGAGCTTATCGTTATTACACCGACTATCACATGGATGGGTCTATAGATAACAACCAAAACATCTATAAGAATGGTACTTTAGAAGGAACAATAGCACAGAAAGGAGACGTGGAAGTACGTGTTCCTGCTCGACATCAGGCAGACTTGTATTATGTGGGACGGCTTGGAAAACTTAGCATAGACTTCAATGCTTCTTACATGAGTATAGGCACAAAAGAAAGACATGCCCAATCGGAACACTCCAACGAGTTCCCTAACCGTGAAGTACACTCCACGGGTAACCAACACAGCAACCTCTGGGCTGGGAAACTGGTTCTTAGTCACCCGTTATGGGGCGGAAATATATACTGGGGAACGGAACTTTCCTGCACAAACTCACGTGGAGATTTCAATAACAAAGAGCAGATTGTAGCGGCATCAGAGACCAATATCAAGGAGAGGTATCATGCGCTATTCACTGAATATACCCATTCTTTCGGCAATTTCACACTTAACACAGGACTACGATATGAGCATGTGACATCCGAATATTACTCTTTTGGAGTGAAGCAAGACGATGCCAGTAAACATTACAGCAATCTCTTTCCCTCCTTCTCACTATCATGGAATCATGAGAAATGGAGCTTTCAACTCAATTATAGCAACAAAATCCATCGTCCAAGCTATCGTTCTCTGCGTAACTTCATACAGTATAACAATCGTTATGCTTATGAAGGAGGTAATCCGGAACTGCATCCTGAACAGATACATAACGTAGAAATAAACGGGATATATCGTTGGTTGAGTCTCTCTATAGGCTATAAGTACAACAAAGATGTGATGTTTTGGAGCCATAAACTATACAATAACCAAGCTATCTCATTCTCTTCAACCTACAATTATGACCATTCCGAGAACTTCTATGCCACTCTTACTGCATCACCTAAGTTTGGAATCTATCAGCCAACAGCAGAAATCAATTATATACAACAGCATTTCCATGCACCATTGGATAATGGTACATTAGTAAAAAACAATCCCTGCATTGCTATCTCACTACGTAATCAGTTTGCTTTCTCTAAGACTTTCATGGCAAGAGTTGACTTCAGAGCACGCACAAAGATATATGATGGCTTTCAAATATCCAATGGATGGGCAAGAATGAATCTTGCTTTGCGCAAGACATTCTACAATAATCGCCTAATATTCATACTCTCTGCAGACGATATTTTTAAGTCCGAACGTGAACAATGGACGCTTCATGGCTATGGAACAATATTAGACAAGGACTGCTACAACTACTCCCGCGCCATATCACTGACCGTAACTTATAACTTCAATACCAAACGAAGTAAGTACAAAGGGACAGGAGCTGGTAATGCAGAGAAGTCCCGCTTATAAGCCTTTGATAGTGTCGACAAACAAGAAAGGATATAGGAGAATAGGCAAAAACAAGATCCTACAACTTATAAAAAAGAAAATTACCACTCCTTTGGCACTATCTTTGCCAATTAACTAATATATAAAGGAATGTAGATACAAGAAAAGAACAACCCATAAAAACAAAGAATATGGCAATAGGAAGGTGGATTGGAGGAGCACTTGGCTGGATCTTAGCTGGTGGTAACATCTTAGGTGCAGTGGCAGGGTTCTGCATTGGTAGTATGTTAGACGAAGCTTTGGATAGCAACAACACAGACAACACTACAGGAAATGGCTTCAATGGCATGAATGAAAATGGCTTCAACAATACACGACCGTATGAAGAAGCACGTAATTCCTTCCTCTTTTCTATGCTTGTCCTCTCTTCTTATGTTATCAAAGCGGATGGTAAGATCATGCATTCTGAGATGGAATACGTCAGACAATTCCTACGTCAGAACTTCGGAGAACAGTCTGTTCAACAAGGAGAAAGCATCTTACGAAGGTTGTTTGAGATGCAAAAGCAGCAAGGACCTTATCAGTTTAAAGAGACAATCCGCCAAAGCTGTGTAGAGATAAGACTCCATATGAATACCAGTCAGCGTCTACAATTACTCAACTATCTGGTAATAATAGCCAAGGTGGATGGTACTGTAAGCCCTGAAGAAGTCACAGTACTGAAGGAAATAGCCTCTTATTTAGGGCTATCAGAGCAAGATGTGATCTCCATGCTCAATCTTGAAAGTGGCTCAACGTCTACTGTCGACATTGAATATGCGTATAAAGTTCTGGGAATCAGCTCATCTGCAACAGACGAGGAGGTAAAGATTGCCTACCGGAAGATGGCTCTGAGACATCATCCAGACCGTGTCTCAGCCTTAGGAGAAGATGTCCGCAAGGCTGCAGAAAAGAAGTTCCAAGAGATAAATGAGGCAAAAGAACGCATCTTTAAAGCAAGAGGAATATAACATTCAACAATACTCGCGCTGAACATTCACAATAAAAACAATATTATATACCGTGCTTTTAAATCAAAGAAAGATATGGCAACAAGACTGAAAATAAAGACATCAGAGGGTGATATCATCATAAGGCTCTATGATGAAACCCCACAACACCGTGATAACTTTCTGAAACTTGCAAAGGAAAAATACCTTGATGGTACAATCTTCCACCGTGTTATCAAAGACTTTATGATACAAGGTGGCGACCCAGAAAGTAAGAATGCTCCTAAAGGGAAGATGTTAGGAACAGGCGGACCAGACTATACTATCCCCGCAGAGTTTGTTTATCCACAATATTTTCATAAACGTGGCGCACTAAGTGCAGCACGTACTGGAGACGAAGTGAACCCAAACAGGGAAAGTAGTGGTAGTCAGTTCTACATCGTTTGGGGTAAAACTTACAAGCCTGCTGAGCTAAAACAGATGGAACATCAGATGGCTATGCAACAAGAACAAAGTGTCTTCAATGAACTTACAAGGCAGCATCGTGATGAAATCATGGACCTCAGACGCAACCGTGACCGTGCAGGACTGCAGACATTACAAGATAAACTTATTGAAGAGACCAAAAAGATATGCAAACAAGAAGGTAAATCAGGATTTACCCCAGAGCAGATTGAGGCTTACACCACGATAGGCGGTACACCTTTCCTTGACAACCAATACACTGTTTTTGGTGAAGTAGAGGAAGGACTCGATGTCGTTGAGCGTATTCAGGACTGTGATACAGACCAGAATGATCGCCCTAACAAGGATGTAAAGATAGAGTCTGTTGAAATTCTGTAAGCCGTTGGGAGAGTAATCACATGATGTGATAGATAGTAATAACCCTGTTATGACCATCCCAACAGATGTTCATAACAGGGTTGTAGTTTTCTTTACAGATAGAGATAGCAGGCTAAACGAAAAACAAGATAAAATACATTATTTTCCGTTTTGTAACATACAGATTATCAGTAGCTTACAAACATCCAAGTAAAAGACGCCCTTTTGCATTGCAGAAGGGCGTCTTTTACCATTCAAAAGGGCACCTTTTACCATTCAAAAGGGCATCTTTTACATCACAAAAGGGCATCTTTCATTTTATAGCTATGAATACTTCTTACAAAAATAGGATACAGAGTACTCATGAATAGGAATGTCTTTTTATCATGAGTCATCATCTTTTCTGTACCTCAACGTCTATTCATTACTCAGCCTTCTTCCCATACAAGCAGAGCAACAGTCAACCATATAGAACACCACTAATAGCAAGATAAACAACGAATAGACCATTAGACAAAGGATAATAAGAGACAACATGCAAAGAAAAAGTAAACCATCAAAATCCCTTTTATAAACGAAAAATCCTCAGCCCATCAATGGACTAAGGATCCTTTTATCTCTTTTTAAAGGTGAGAAAGCCGGAAAAACCTTCCTTACTCCTCCCCTTCTTCCTTCTTCTTACGTGTTGCTCTGCGCTTCTTAGGCTTCTCTTCACCAGCCTTTTCAATCTTTACACCTGCCAATTCTGGGTCAATCAAGATACGACCACAGTACTCACAAACGATAATTTTCTTATGCATCTTCACATCCAACTGGCGCTGAGGCGGGATCTTATTGAAGCAACCACCACATGCATCACGCTGTACGTAAACGATACCAAGACCATTACGAGCACCACGACGGATACGTTTGAAGCTGCGAAGGAGTCCTGATTCTATCTTAGTCTCAAGCTCTGAAGCCTTATCTTTTAGCAAACCTTCTTCCTCACGAGTCTCTTGCATAATCTCATCAAGCTCATTACGCTTCTCCTCTAAGGCCTTCTGACGGTCTTCAAGGAGCCCACGATTAGCTTCCAAGTCCTTCTGTTTCTCCTCAACCTTGTACTGAGCCTCCTTAATCTTCTTATTACAGAGCTCAATCTCAAGTGTTTGGAACTCTATTTCCTTTGTAAGTGTATCATACTCACGGTTATTAGCAACAGTATCCAACTGCTTGTTATAACGCTCTAAGCTTGCTTGAGCCTCAACAATATCACCCTTTTTCTGGGTAATAGCACGCTGATAATCCTTTATATCCTGCTCAATCTTCTCAATACGAGTACGCAAACCTTCCAGTTCATCTTCCAAATCACGTACCTCAAGTGGCAGTTCTCCACGCAATGCACGCTTCTCATCAATCGCTGACAACGTTGTCTGCAACTGGAAAAGATTCTTCAGCTTTTCCTCTACTGGTAACTCTTTTGGATCTTTCTTTGCCATAATTCTTATATATTACTTAATTCAAAATTCATTTTATATTGTAGTTTACTCTTCAACCAGCCCACGGTCCTATTCCAAAATAGGCTCTTGTCAACTAAAGTAAACTATTGGGTTCGTATTTATCTCTGATATACAGCACTTCACACCGGGGCAATCACGCTCTATTACATCACGTAAAACCTCTGTCGTATATTGTTCACTTTGGTAATGGCCGATGACACAAAGCTGTATCTCCTGCTCATGTCCGAAGAACTCATGATAACCCATCTCACCTGTAATGAAGGCATCTGCACCAGCATTAATTGCATCTTGCAACAAGAATGAGCCAGAACCTCCGCACAGAGCAACTGTCCGTATATCCCTCCGAAGCAGTTCATTGGCTTGTACACATTCCACATCAAACTCCTTCTTTAGTAACAATATCAGGTCATCAGCTGCTAAAGGAGTATCAAAACAACCGATAACGCCATCTCCGCCTGTTACCTTTTTATCTGTCAAAGGATTGGTCACAACTTTCTCACGTCCAAAGAATCGGACGTCTCTAAGCCTTAACTTCTCTGCAATTTTGAAGTTTACACCACCAAAAGCAGCATCTAAGTTCGTGTGCATAGCTACTATAACGATATCATTCTTGATAGCTTTTATCACCGTACGTTGTACATAGTTAGCATCAGTGACCTGAGATAGTTTCCGAAAGATAAGCGGATGGTGTGCAACAATTAAGTTGCAACCTTTTGTAATGGCCTCATCCACTACCCTTTCAGTCACGTCAAGACACAATAAAGCCCCTGATACTTCCGCCTCTGTCAATCCAACTTGCAAGCCGGCATTGTCATACTCTTCCTGCAAGGGCAAAGGCGCGAACCGTTCAAGGGCATCAATTACTTCCTTTATTTTCACGCTACGCATAAGTTTTAGACTGCAAAGATAAGAAATTTATTCAATTCTTACAATATACATGCCCCAATATTTACGATATAAGGTTTATCTTTCTAATCCTACATTATTGCATATTAGAACTTCAAAGGCTTCCTTTCTCAAAATTACAAGGGCCTTGTAGAAGAATTACAAGGCGTCGGTAATACTATTACAAAGGCCTTGTAGAAGAATTACAAAGGCCTTGTAATCTTCTGTAATACGCACATTCATGCGCAAAAGTGCCATAGTAGACCTTTTAAAATCCCCTTTTTTAATGTTCAAAGGGGAAGTAGAAGCAAGCTGAAAGGAGAAAATTACAAGGAAAAGAAAATCGGACTGAAATCCATTTGGATTACAGCCCGATACCTTTCTATTATTCTCTCAAACTTTTTTTCTTGCTATGACTCTATCAAACTCGAGTCTCTGACTTATGCCAAGCAGTGTACACGTCCCATGTTATACTCTCTGATGACGTTTGTCAGATAATGGAAGACCTTACGTGTAAGGCTTGCCTTCATGATTCTTTCTTTCATAACGTGTTCTTTTTTTCTTGTTTTACAATCTTGTTACCTTTACTACTTCTCACTAATCCTATTGAGATTGAAGCCTGTACAATACTATCCTGAAAAATAGTGGCAATCTATTTTAGTACATCAAATTAGGGATTATAACCCCATAATGTTTCGTTTTGTGGATGCAAAGGTAATGGTAAGGACTGATTTATACAAAGAAAGTATCCATCATGATTTAAAAATATTACAATTAATTGACCTCCATCAAACCTATTGATGCATATCATGTAGCATATATACGATGATACATTCCATAAAAAACACATATAGTATTAGTATGAATAACATTTTCTTTTCTTATCTTTGCAGTATGGATAAGAACGAATTTCATAGCTTTCGGTTACCTGCAGAATGGGAACAGCAAGACGGTATTATGCTGATATGGCCACACGAAGATACTGACTGGCGTCCTTATCTGGAGGAGATTACTGAAGTATATCTGCAGATGGCTGATGCCATTACCCGTCATGAGGAGTTGTTGATCACTGCACGTGACATTGAATCAGTAAGGTTATTGTTGGCAGAAAGACTATCAGAGGAACAGATAAGACGAGTAACGCTCTTTGCTTGTGACAACAATGACACGTGGGCTCGTGATGTTGCACCCATCACCATCCTGTCTAGTGGGGAGCCAAAGGATTACTTCCATCCAAGACACCTACTTGATTTTTGTTTCAATGGATGGGGAAAGAAGTTTACAGCAGAGAAAGATAACAGAATCAACCGACAGGTTTACAAGGCCGGACTATTCCATGGAACATTGGAAAATCATAAAGATTTTGTTCTTGAAGGTGGTTCCATTGAGAGTGATGGTGACCAAACACTTTTCACAACCACAAGCTGCTTGATGGCACCACACCGCAATCAACCGCTAACAAAAGAGGAGATTGATGAGAAATTACGCTCACTCTTCCCAAATGTAGAGCGTGTCATATGGCTTGATCATGGACAGTTAGCTGGCGACGACACTGACGGACACATTGATACTATTGTCCGTATTGCTCCAAATGACACCTTATTATATATAGGATGTGACGATAAAGAAGATGAACATTATGAAGATTTCCGTCTCTTAGAAGAGCAACTAAAGCAGTTACGTACGACCAAAGGCAAACCTTATCGCCTATTACGTCTGCCCATGCCTGATGCTATCTATGACGAAGAAGAGCGCTTGCCGGCGACTCATGCCAACTTCCTTATCATCAATGGAGCGGTTATTGTACCTACATATAACCAACCAGAAAAGGACAAAGTAGCATTGGAAACAATACAGACAGCATTCCCTGACCGCGAAATCGTGGGTATTGATAGCCGTACTATCATAAGGCAACATGGTTCTATACACTGTTTGACGATGCAATTTCCCTCTCTTTCGCCTAAAGAAAGATAAGATTTCCAACACTATAATAATATGTAATCCAAACCATCCATAGTCTCTCTACCCCTCTCATGCAGAAGGATTAATAGAGAGATAATGGAGAAAGCAAAGGAATTTTCTATATGAAAGAAATAAAAATAGGTATTATACAGCAGCACAATGTTGCTGACATAAAGAATAATATCGAACGCTTGGCAGAGAACATAACCAACCTTGCACAACGCGGAGCACAACTCATCATACTGCAAGAGCTACATAACTCGCTTTATTTCTGCCAGACTGAAGACGTAAACAAATTCGAATTAGCAGAGACGATACCTGGTCCTTCTACTGAATTCTACGGAGAACTAGCGCGGGAACTGGGTGTTGTCATCGTAACATCACTCTTCGAAAAGCGTGCACCAGGGCTCTATCATAATACAGCAGTAGTCATTGAGAAAGACGGAAGTATTGCTGGAAAATATCGGAAGATGCATATTCCAGACGATCCTGCATACTATGAGAAGTTCTATTTCACACCTGGCGACCTTGGATTCCATCCCATTGACACCAGCGTCGGGCGACTTGGAGTACTCGTTTGTTGGGATCAGTGGTATCCGGAGGCAGCACGTTTAATGGCGCTACAGGGTGCAGAAATACTCATCTACCCTACTGCTATTGGTTACGAAACCAGTGATACAGATGAAGAACAGCAACGCCAACGTGAAGCATGGACAACTGTTATGCGCGGACATGCCGTTGCCAACGGCTTACCTGTCATCGCTGTAAACCGTGTAGGATATGAACCTGACCCAAGTAAGCAAACGGGTGGCATTCAGTTTTGGGGCAGTAGCTTCGCCGCAGGCCCCCAAGGAGAACTGCTTTTCCGTGCCAGTGACAATGAAGAAGAGGGCATTATCATCAATATTAACATTGGTCATAGCGAACAAGTACGCCGCTGGTGGCCCTTCTTACGCGACAGAAGGATTGATGAATATGGGGAGATAACAAAAAGATTTATAGATTAACCCATTATTATTTCATACAAAAAAGGGTGTATTAAATAGCCTGTTTATAGGGGAGAACCTATGATAGGCTATTTGATACACTCTTGTTTTTTATATCAGCGACATCCCTGCGGCTTCACATTCCTGACGCATCTCGTCTGACCAGATGCTTGCTTGTATCTCACCAATGTGTGCCTTGTGCAGCATTACCATACAGAGACGACTCTGTCCTATACCTCCTCCGATACTCAATGGTAGCTTATCGGAGAGCAGTTGCTGATGGAAGTAGAGTTGTTCGCGCTCTTTCTGTCTCTCAATCTCCAACTGACGAAGTAGTGCAATCTTATCAACACGGATACCCATGGATGATAACTCAAAGCTACGTCCTAATACTGGATACCAAATAAGGATGTCACCATTCAGACCAACCTTGCCATCTTCTGCCACAGTTGACCAATCATCATAGTCAGCTGCACGCCCATCATGCTTCTCACCATTACTCAATCTGCAACCAATACCCTCCACAAAGACTGCACCATACTTCTTACAGATGGCATCTTCACGCTCCTTTGGAGTCTTATCAGGATACATCTCTAACAATTCCTGCGCATGTATAAAATGAATATCCTTAGGAAGGAAAGGCTTCAACTGTGGATAAGCCTCGCAAGTAAGGAACTCTGTACGAAGGATTGCACCATAGATACGACGAACAATGTCCTCTAAATAATGTCTTGTCCTGTCACTTTCTGTAATAACAGCCTCCCAATCCCATTGGTCAACATAAAGAGAATGAAGGTTATCCAGCTCTTCATCAGCACGTATAGCATTCATATCGGTATAGATACCATAGCCCGGCTGTATCTCATACTCGGCTAATGTCAGTCGTTTCCACTTCGCCAAAGAGTGTACAACTTCAGCCTGTGCGTCTCCCAAGTCCTTTATTGGAAAAGAAACTGGACGTTCAACACCATTGAGATCATCATTAATTCCCAGTCCTTTCAATACAAATAACGGGGCTGTAACACGACTCAAGCGCAGTTCTGTTGCTAAATTCTGCTGAAAAAAATCCTTTATCAATTTGATTCCTTGTTCCGTTTGCCGCTTACTAAGCAATGCTTTGTATCTTTCTGGCTTTATAAGTTGACCCATTATATCCCTTTCTTTTATATTCTTCTACCTATTATCATTATTGCCAACAAAGTTACATATTATTAATTAAACTGCAAAACTAAGAACAGAATCTTTGGTCATAATGACACTTTTATCTCATTTATTATAACTTTTTGACATCAGCTATTACCAAAAACATTATCTTGTGCATATCCTAAGACCGTAGCATGACCACCTATAGGACATATTATCTTATGTTTTATTTTGACTTTTGCCAACTTTACAGTACCTTTGCAGCATCATTTGGCTCCGTAGCTTAGCTGAATAGAGCGTCAGATTCCGGTTCTGAAGGTCTTGGGTTTGAATCCCAACGGAGTCACTAAGAAAGTGAAAAGCCTTATTACATTTAG
>NZ_BAJX01000021.1 GCF_000613925.1 Prevotella histicola JCM 15637 = DNF00424 | reverse complement strand
TCTGCCCCGATTTCTTTAAGGAGAGGGCAGGACAGGTGACTCACACTTTGAGCTGTGTTGCTCTTCATTCTTTTTTGCTTGTGGAAATAGGTCACCTTATACTGTTGATGTTTAATAGTCAACTTGAAAAGAATTATCAGGTGGTTATTGCGGCGGGGTCTCACCTCTTCCCATTCCGAACAGAGAAGTTAAGCCCGTTTGCGCCGATGGTACTGCAATGCAATGCGGGAGAGTAGGTAGCCGCCTTCTTTTATAGAGAGAGCTTTGAAGAGAAATCTTCGAGGCTCTCTTTTTTTGTTTTATCTTTGGATGACTCCGGTCAGCCGTCTTATATCCTACTCGCAATCCCTACTCTCAAATCCTTGCCTTAGCCTTATTCCTAACCCGATTATAACCAACTCATCCAAATATACAATACATCCAAAAATACAACACATCTAACACAGACAGCTTTTCTTCTTTGTACGGATACATTTACAAAATAATGTTGTATATTTGCCTTAAAATAACACATGACATAGTAGTCTGCGGACATTAGGTCTTACGGTGGAGGAGGTGTTGTGGTGTAGGAGAACTAGGTCTCTTTGTGCTGTGATGAGAGTCACAGTAGGGACTGATGTCTCTCATATTTATGTTCTAACTTCACCACAAACACTATTCTGACGCTCCAAAATATTATTTGACGAATACTCATCATCCGAAGACCTGCCCTACAAGTTCAACGGCAAACAGTTCGATGAAGAAACAGGTCTGTACTATTATGGTGCAAGGTATATGAATTCAGTCACGAGTATTTGGTATGGAGTTGATCCGTTAGCAGAGAAGTACCCTAACTATTCGAGCCATATATATTGTATGGATAACCCGATAAATCAGCTGATTTGTTTGGAACGGATATATGGAATATAGATGTGGGAAGTGGAAACGTTGTTCAAAAGATTAATTATATAGGTAAAGATATAATAAATCTTGTCTATAATGTATCTGAAGGTCTGTATGAAACAAGAATATCGTCTATTATGGGGGAAGAGCTTTCTTTAGAACTCCCTTTCCAAGCTATAACACAGTTGAGTGAGCGAGAAACTAAAGTGTCAGATAAGAATGGTGATTTCTATAGAATTAATAATGGTAAGTGTAGTTCACAGATATTTGAGTTCCTTTCTGAGAATACTGCTGTAGAATGGATGCAGATCAAAACCGTTCATAAAAATAATGCTATTGACTTCATAACAACAAGCCATCAAAATGGTTCAGAAGATGCTGTTAATTTCTTATTGGATGGAATGTTAAGTACTGGGTATGACATAAAAGAATTAAATCATAATCATCCAGAAGATTATTATGATGTAAGTTATCCTTCAGGAGCATATACTAATCCTAGAAATCCAAGCCAGACAAGAGGGACATGGGGTGATGTAGGTTTTGTACGTTATTATTCAGAAAAATTTAAGAATTCTTCCATTAAGTTCCAAATATACTTTAAAGATGATGATAGCTTTAAATACATTCAATACACAAAAGATTCTAAAAAAGAAGATTATGTTAAGTAAGTGTTTTATTTTTTCTTGTTTTTTGTGTTGCTTTTTGTGTAGTCATGCACAAGGAAGATTTTGTAAAAAAGATAATACTTGGAAGTATAGCTTTATTGCTCGTGAAATAGAAATTGATACTTTTTTTATAAAGTCTTTCAATACAACCATGTATGATTTGAAAAAGAATTATATGGATAATATGAGATTATTAGCAGTAAATGATCGTGATTTAAATTTCTGGCTTAGTTTTAAGTCTATATCAGATTCTTCGTATATAATTAAGGCAGAACTTGACATCTATCCACCTGTTAATCACTGTGATTTTTTCAGATATAAAGGTTATACATATTGGGTCAATACTAAAGAGATTCCTTGTAAATTTAATAAAAAATAAAAAAAGGTGGCGGAGAATAAAGTTTGTGGAAAAGCCACGTATTCATACTCCAATTTATTTTATTCTCAAATATTTAAATACAACACAAGAATTAGTATATATAACCTCTACGACTGACTATTTCAGATATTAATATTAGCAAATAAAAACTTTAAGGACAGAGATACCTGGTATTGTTAGTGACTTCGGCAACTATCGTCCCTGGACTGCAAGTGAACAAAAAGCTGCTATAGATCAGAGGAACTCGATCATTTATAATTTCTGGAATAATAGGAATGGGCTCATAAAGTAACAAGGATACTTCGTGTTTAATTATTATAAAAATGAAAAAGTTCATAAATATCTTCTGTCTTCTATTCGTTTTTGCTGTTTGGGGATGTGAGAAAGGAAATACTGTTGATGGTACTTTTAAAGATTCTATTATAGTCTTTTTTAGTCCGATATTTTCATCGCATAACGATTCTCCAAAAGAGTTATTGATAAAGTCAAAAAAGAATCAGGTTAATGACACTGTTTTTATGTCAAAGAAGGACTTTTTTTTCTATAAAGAACTATATTCAAAAGCAAATCCCATTAACAACCAAAGTAAAAGGTGTTCCAGAAATGCTAATTAAATCAGGGAATAAATCTATATTTCTTGTTAGACTTAGTAAGCGTTATACAACTGATGTAGAAGGACGTGCTTTGATTCCAAACAAGAAGATAATACAATTAATAAATGATTCTATAAAGGTGTATAATTATTTTTATAAAGATGATATTTTATTAGGAGATATGTATGACAAAGTACCTCAAGATTATAAATACTATAGAAAGTCTGGAGATAACAGATATTTGCAAGACAGGGGTATAAAAATTTGGATAATAGAAAGATAAAAGCTTCCATGAAAATTATTTAAAGTGCAGACGATGACTTATCCTGACGGTGAAGTGGTGACTTATCACAACAATACTGCTGGGCACCCTGTAGATGCAAAGGATTATAATAACTTTCTGAAAGTACGAGGGTGGCAAGTTGTGAGTACCAGTCAAGTCTTTCGACCTCAAAAGGGTGATATAGCTATATTTAGAGATTTTCAAGGAGGCAAAAGGTATCATTCAGCTGGCCATATTCAAATGTTTAATGGGGATAGGTGGATTTCCGATTTCAGACAAAATGGTTTTTGGGCAGGAGGTGATTATAGACGTCATCACCCCTCATTTGTGATATTAAGATTCGGCAGAAAAGAGTAAATAATGAAAAAGTCAATTCTATTTTTGGTTTTTGCTTCACTGATAAGTGGGTGCAAGTTGGCAAGTTCTAAAAGCATTTTATCCAATAAATATAATGAGAAAGTCATTTATGCTAAAAGAAAAAAAATGAAGGATGATATAGATAAAAGAGTATTTTCCTTTTATCGGGAATTTCTTAGTAAGTATATCTTAACAGATAAGAATCCATATGTAATAGGAACTTTGAAAAATAAATTTAGCAAAAGCTTACTACATCGTCTTCATGAATGGTATATAGAAGAATATGATGATTCTGATGGACAAGGGCTTGCTTTATGGCTATTTCGAGTTGGAGGACAAGATCCCGATAATCAAGACATGCTTTCATCACTAAAAATGGAACAGCTTGGACATGACTGGTACAAAATAAAATTGCGTGATAAGAAGAAATGGGGAGAATACAAAGTAAAAATAATAAAACATAATAACAGTTTTGTTATTGATGACCTTATAAATAATAATATTCTCTTATAGGAGTTTAATTTACGAAAAACGTAAGTCTTTGCATTCTAAATATAGAAACATTTGTCTCATCGAGGAAAGACATATTTGTAAACCGGATAGGAACGGGTATTTAATTTTGGCAACTTCTTATATGGATTTAGTGGACGCCAACTTGGTGTAGCGTTATCAATGTTGAAACTATGTGGTCACATTAATAGTCTTGTAAATTCCCCACAGAATGGTTACAAGCCCCAGTTGGATTCTTCTGATGATCAATACTCCATTGAAAAAGGATATTTCTATTCTCATAAAGGACCAAAAGTAGGTTATATAGCCTATGAGATAAATGTGCCAACTTATAGGAAAGGTGCAGCGAGGAAATTAATAGGAAAATTTTATGACAAAACAAGAAGAAAGTAATAATATGAATTCTAAGATAAAGATATTGCTTCTATTTATGGTCCTTTTCGTCTTTGGCGACTGTACTTCTGAAGTCAGATATAGTAGTCAAATAATAAACTATGATTATCGTAATTTTGATGGAGTCTTAATCTATAATAGAGATTCTGAAGTTATAATATTTGAGTTATTTAGGGCAAAAGAAAGCGGTCTTGTTTTTGTAGACAGTAATTTAAAAATAATAAAAAAGCCAAGGAACTATATTTTAAAAGATAAAGAGATAATTAAGCTGATTAGGGCTTATAAACGGCTAAAGCTATCATATTGTCGCATAGACTACGATAAAATAATAAGAGTCATATGTAATGGTATAGACTATATAAGAATAAATAAAAATCACAATGACAAAGTATATCTTTTCGAAGAGCATAAACATGAGTATAAATATATCGGAAATGATTGGTATGTAAAAAATATAACATATAATTAACTTGAAGTAGGTTTAACAACGTTTATGGCCGCAATGGCTCATACGTCACCGCTGGTCAGCAGGACTATGCTGAACGTATGAATCATATTCAGACACAGAAAGAAGGGTGTTAGAAGATGGTGGTTATGTTCCTGTCTCTAATTGACCACATGTTGTGTATCAACCATCAACTCCTGCAGGAGTTGTTAATCAGCTATCAGCTAAATCATAGATTAAAGGTTCTCCAGTTAGAGATGTTACATTTAAAATGAATAGAGAAATAAAAGATTCAGTTCATGCGAGATAAGAGAGTAAAACTTTTTGTGATTATATTTTCTTTATATGTGCTATATTTAAGTATTAGTGTAGTACTGAACGGGGAAGTCAGTTTAAAATATAATGCAATAAGTATGGAAGATATAAATCATATTATTCATTATGCATTGTTAGTAATAGTCTATGAAATAATAGTTTTACTTGTATTACTATTACCCTTTTCTCATAAAAGGAAGTGAGTGAAAAATAATTTATCGTTAACTCAAATGGAACATGCTCCAGATTGAAAGTTACGAAGATCAGAAAGATGGATAATTTTAAACATTTCTCATGGGATGATATTATCTCTTTTTCAGAAATAGATAGACCAATGTGGCATTATCATAAAGGTGGTAATGGGGATTGGAAAGGAGAAGGAAAACCAGCCAATGGCTATCTTCTTGTGGAAATTGAAGGCATTCCTTATTGGGCAGATGCCATCGGACAAATCCCGTTTGCACTTAATGATTATAGGAATTATTATAAGAACAGTTTTGATTCGGAGTATGCAGAGAGAAACACTATTGCGGATGGTACACAGTTCGCTAATGGCAGTTTGTGGAATTTAATATTTCCGTCTTATGACTATTGTAATGAAATAGAATGATTATCCAGCAAGTAATATGGGTGTTTATATTTTAAAGTAAAATGAAGATCGAAGTTAAGAAAATATTATCTATTGTTATGTTATCTTTGGTGTATATTTTAGTGACCACCTTTGTTCAATATAGATACAAAAATAGTTTTGATATAGGGGACGGTATCCTTTATTTTTACAGCAACACATTATATACGTTAGGTTTCATAATTACCTTTCTTATATACGGAACTCCGATGATACGAAAATGGATATCTTCATTCATAGGTGTTGTCTTCATTGTTTGGTATCTATGTATATGGATTGATTGCATAAATTACATGCCATATGAGGCTCCGTTCTATATAGCATTTGGATTCTTAATATTCATAACCGAAATGATTTTCTTGTGTTTTTTATATAAGAAAAATTCTGTCAAGAAAGGGCATCAGTGAATGGATATAATGATAGTTATTCATATTGATATATATTAAGCTCATGAGCCAGATAGGGAGCCAAAAGGAAGAATACTCATCAAGTGAAGACCTACCGTATAAATTCAATGGCAAACAGTTTGATGAGGAAACTGGTCTGTATTATTACGGTGCAAGGTACTTGAATCCTATGGCAAGTCTCTGGTATGGGGTGGATCCACTAAGCGAGAAATATCCATATATTGGTAGCATTGTGTATTGTGAAGGAAATCCCATTATTCAAATAGATAACTTTGGTTTAGTCCTAAAAAACCGAATAGGAAAGTAAATAATAATTCAAATCAATTTCCCCTACGTATGAAATAGGAGGCATAATATATCGAGGGGGGACAAATGGTTGGAGAGAAGCCGCTTGAACCAGTTCACCCCAAATTTTATTTTTTATTCACTTCTGTTGGATTGGCAAAATCAGTATCTGCTTTATCCAATATCAATATTAGCTCTATTATAAGTATTTCTTCAAAGAAAGTATCATCTTTTCTTGAATCAGTCCCTCAACAGATATATAAAGCTTGTAGAGCTATAAAAAAAGGTGGTCCAACCTTTGCACAGTATAAACGTCAATATTGGTGAGAACATTCAAAAAGAAACCTCTCAGACTTATATTCAAGGGAAAATGGAACAGTTTGGAGACAGTATGAGGAATTACATCATCGCTTTATAACACAAAGAACAAAATGGGCACCCAATTGGCTTAAAAATAACAGAATCAATTTAAAACGTGTATCAAGCTTGGAACATGTATAAACAGATCCTTACCGTGCAAGAACAGCGCCGAAGTGGACTAAAGAAGAGTATAATTTAAAAACAAAATAAGATGTTTAGCTTTTTCAACAGAAATAAAATAGAGGAACAGGATATCTCCTTTCTTAAAAATGTGATTTGCATTTTGCCAAATAGATGGAACTTTCTACTAAAACAAATTAATAGCAAACATATTATAGGAAAATGTAAAAATAAACATTATGGAAAAGGATTTTATAGTTTAATTCTCAATAGAGAATATCACGACTACAGTGATTACAACTATCCCGAGTTAGTAATACTGTCAGGTATTCTTATTTGGAATAAAAAAAGACAAGAGTATGTAGAAGTACAACTAGATATTTCGTTTGGTACAATAATTGGCTATTATTTTAATTCAAAATATAGTTCTCTAGATTGGCATAAAATCTGTCTAAATACGCTAGAAGAAAATACATATGCAAATCATTCAAACGGAAAGAAAAATATCATACAAATGTTTTTACAAAAACTTTCTTTAGAAGAACAAAAGAAAATAGATATAGGTGATATTAATGAACTTGAGATTGGAGGAAAAATATATTATACTATTAAAAATTTAGATGATGGGGATTATATAGCTATTAATAATGCAGGAGAAGTCTTCTCTATAACTCATTCCCCTTTTGAAATAAAGAAGTTGTCTACCTCTATTGATGCATTTCTCAACAAACATCATGACTATTAATCTATGATGGAAATATCACGTTGCGTATACCTATTAGTAATGGTAAATCTGGCAATAAGTACAGCTGAACCTACGTTTATAATATATAATAGTTGAACCTGTTTTATAGGTATGACTTTATTGCAATAATCGTATCGCTTCAAGAATAGGAACGGGTACGTTCAACAACGTCTATGGACGTAACGGCTCATACGTCACTGCTGGTCAGCAGGACTATGCTGAACGTATGAATCAGATTCAGATACAGAAGGAAGCGTATTATAAGAAGGTGGGTGTAGCACCTGGTGTGCCAACAGAGAAGGGTGCGTATAGTAATCTGAGGGCTACAGGAACAGCTGGACATTCAATATTTTGGAAAATAGAGAAAAGATGAAACAGATTATAATATTAATTACATTTATCATTTTTCCCTTTCAAATAGGAAAGGCTAATAGTCTTATTTCTTTAAAGAGTGATATAGATACTTCTATCGTTATACAGACTCAAAGACAAAAATGCATAATTGTCCAATTAATTAATAAATTTACGGATACGGAAGGATTGACCAAAATACTTCTAATTAAAAAAGACAAAAAGAAGCTTATAAGTAAAACTTTACCATCGGCAGATGACATAAAAAATCTCAATATTAATATAAATAAATACAGGACAGGCTTCATACTTAAAGCTCAATATGGTGGAGGAGATAATTTTTACAATCGCGATTTCTATTTTAAGTGGATTAAAGGTAGTTTCTTCTTATATAAAATTGTAGGTACACACGCTAAGCCTAATTTCACTAAAAGTATAATTACAGTAAAGAATATTCTGCCATTTATAAATATCAGAGATTTCAATATCCAATGTTTTTTAGAGAATACTCCATAAGTTGTTTCTTCAATTGATATAATAATCTATTCAAGAGAACAACCGCTTGATGGCTTTAAGTGATAAAGCAAGTTGAATCCTTACTCTTACAATGTTGTTGGTGTTCACTAATGGAGAGGCGTTACTTTTGTCAAAGAATAAACTAGGTGTTCCATTGTTACTCTAAAACCCTAACATAGTTTTTGTTTTTAGTTGCTGTCACTTTTAACATTTCTCGTAAATATCTTGTTGTCAAGGTGTTGAGCCATGTAGAAAAGTGACGGGAGTGACAGGAAAATTGAAAGGTGGTTGTTTTTATGGTGTTCGACTAATTATGCAGGGGGAGAGATATTTGCTTATTATGAAAAAGAAAAGGGCATAAGAAGGGGTGTAATAAAGATTCATACATTGAGAATAGTAGGTGGTTTTTTGTAAAGTAAAAGATGCCCTTTTGCAACGCAAAAGATGCTCTTTTGAGGTGTGAAAGACGCCCTTTTGCAATGTAAAAGGGCATCTTTTGGAACGGCATTTGTAAGTCTTTGATAGAGAATGGCATACAAGTCTGAATGCTTTGCATAACTCCTGATTTTGTGGACATGCAACTTCAAATCACTGTAAACATATTTCTGATTAGTCCGTAATGGGGCGATGGTATATGAAAGGATGGATAATCTTACGAGGATCTGTGCTGGAGCGTTTTACCACAAACAGCCATATCTTATAACTATAAGTCTCCCTTTCCCACTCAAGGACAAAAGCCTACCGTATACCATTTCCGTTTTTGCTGTCATTTCTGTCACTCCGTTTGTGTCTTTAATGGTCTGAATATAAGCCAATTACAGGAAGTGTTAAAAGTGATAGCAACTAAAAACTAAACTTAATTAGGGTTTTGATGGTTTTCGTTTGGTTACATTTAAACACACAACGCCCTTCATCTTTCTCCTGTTTTCCCATACTCTAAAGCCCCATTTACAAAATAAAGTTGTATATTTGCCTTAAAATAACACATGACATAGGAGTCTGCGGATATTAGGTCTTACGGTGGAGGAGGTGTTGTGGTGTAGGAGATATAGATCTTTTTTGTGCTGTGAATGAAAGTCACAGTAGGGACTGGTGTCTCTCATAATATATGTTCTAACCACAAACACTACTCTGACGCTCTAAACTCTTAGTCGATGAGCATTCAACATCCGAAGACCTACCATATACGGTTTCTACGACAAGAGGCTATAGACAACAAGAACCTGTAGACAATGTAATGGTGGGGGAGCCCTTGGAAAAGTTTTCTCAGGATTATTAAATGTTTTTGAGAAAGTTGCACAACGTGCTACCCCAATATTGATACCAGCCACAACAATTTATATGAATGAAATTAATGATGGTAGAAATCCACAAATACAATAATACAAACAGATGAAAGAGCTTATCAAAGATTTAGAAAACTGTTTAATTGAATGCAGAAATCCGATATTAAGCAATATGGATCAAGATTGCGACAGAAAAACAGAAAACGATATTGTAGAGGCCTTTAAGTCCATAGGCTGATATGTTGCCAAGAACTTATGGACTTGTATCTCTGGAAAACAGGATGCACTAAAGAGTTTATTTTTGATTTGGGCGAAGACGAAAATGAATGGAATCACTTTTTACTTTGCTCATATGGTAACTATGCGTCTTACATGGATTCTAGGAATATTATGATTTCGAACAAGAGCAACGATGCTGTCTATGCAGAAGACCACTATATGTATCCTTTTATTTATTGTGGCGTTTATGAAGATCCTATACTCATAGATCTTAATCCTAGTAGGGAGACTTACAAGGCTTTATTCTACTATAGCCCTGAAGTAACATTGTCGGAATATCCTATTATGATTTATGACTCTATTGAAAGCTGGATAAAAACAATTATTCAATGTTATAAACAACAGATTTATCATATAGATAGTAATGGATTTTTTCAGTATGATAGAGAACGTGAACCAAAACTATCACGAAAGATGAATCCCAAATCTGTGTTCTGGAAATTATTTGATTAATATCTTTAAGAAGTTTTAGTTCTCCAACACAGATTGGTCACGACCATTACACCTATGATGCCTACTTGCCATACGGTGAACTCCTTGTGTAGCAGTGAAGACCTGCCGTATAAGTTCAATGGCAAACAGCTTGATGACGAAACCGGCTTGTATTATTATGGTGCAAGGTACTTGAATCCTATCATGAGTCTATGGTATGGGGTGGGGTTGCACATGAGCTTGTTTTACTTGGTTCAGATGTTTCTAAATATGTAGAAGCATATAGAGAGAATAAGAATAATCCTGCAAAAGCTAGTGAAGTTATAGACAGAATGATGTCTCAGGACCCTCATGGAGACAAGGATCATGCAGATTTGGAAAATAATAATTTATCAAATATAGGAGTTGTCAATTATCTAAACACAATGAAAGAGATGGGATTTAACCCTATAAAACAAGTAAAAGAATAAAATGAAAAATCTCAAATCACACCTTTTACAGTTTTCTATTGCTTGGGAGGCTATAGGAGTATGTATGCTGTTTTGTTTTATCTCATGTAACCAGCAAAATAAAGAGATATTTATAGGAGAAGTGAAGAATCAAATTGAGGTAGAATATTTTAGAGATTCTATTTTAATAAAATCCTTGGATAAAAATGGGAAAGAGGAAGAATTCGTCCGTAGAACCAAATTACCAAGGAGAGGTAACACATACCTTGATGAAGAACATCATGTAATCTTTTCTCTCAAGGATACTACCTATACTTATAGGAGTTCACCTTTAGACGAGGTGACTGTTTTTATTAAGAAAGAAAAACGAAATATGTTCTCTTCCACGAGAATGGAAACTGTTAAAATGTCTCTTAAGAAGTATGAACTTATCGAGGGTATATACTATACTTCAGATTTCCACATTAAATCATTTGTCGCAAATCAATATGTAACATATAACAATAAATAATACCTATGATGCCAACGGTAGTCCAACACTGGTAAGGAATGAATCAGCGAATAAGAAAGTATGTCTATAGATAATATTACGAAAACGTTTTTTGTTTCGGTTCTCTTTTTTGCACTTTCGGGTTGTACAATCAAAAAGGAACCATTTTCTCTATCTCTACAATATGTGCTTGACCAATTCTCTAAAGAGCATCCAGAGTATAATGTGATACAAATACAAGTGTCTAAAATTAATAATTATAACTTGTTATTTATGACAGGGTTAGGTGCTTATGACCCGGACATGATTGATGGTTATTATATCTATAATGGAAAGTTAATAACATATTTCCAGACGGATAGTTTAGATAGGACACATATAGTAGACACAAAAGTCTTAAAGAAATATAGTGGCAAGATAGATGGCTACAGAAATGTTTTCCAATCAAAAGGTATAACGGAGCCAATTCAACGAGCATTTCTTATCACTAATGAAAATAAAATCGTTAGAATTCCCAAAGGTTTCTCCTTATTATCTAAGGGAGGAAGATATGTTGATACAAATGTTATAAAGAATACGGGATTAAAGAAATTTCTTCATAGCTATATTGAAAACAATCCTTCAGTATTTTCTTCATAGCTATATTGAAAACAATCCTTCAGTATTATTTGAGCTTCGTTTTAAACAAGAGAAGGGTAGGCAGTATGTTATCTTCCGTCCAATGATTTTTTATGATTCTTCAAAACTTAATGGTTATTTCTTTTGGAATGGGCACTTGATAGTGCTGTATAATCTAAAACAATCAGGAGATTTATTGAACAAACAGAAGCTCTTGCATAGTCATAAGATACCCAATTATCGAAGTCTATTGATTGACGATTGGAACTTCCCTTATCCCATCAAGTTAGAAATAATAAATGATAAGGCGCTAAAAGAACTCTCATTAGACGAAGGATACTCCTTATGATCAGGTGATTGGGACTTGAATCTCCCAATCTAATAAATGTAAAGCCCCGAAATGTATAACATCTCGGGGCTTTACTCTTATCTCGTTCTGGACTATCTCTTTCCGTTAGCAGTCCATATTTTCCCGTCTTTAGTGTATAGAATATGCAATGAAGAAGCATCGATTCTAATTATTTTTAGACCTTCTTTCAAGTCGATATTCACTAAAGTGTGGTCACCTTCCTTTTTAAAAGTTACGCCTTTCAGGTCAGGGATACCGTCTGAAAACCTAAAATAATAACTGTCAGCAGCTTTAATGACGGTTATAGAACCATTTTCGGCACTTTTCTTTATTCCATTACCAGAATAAGTGATTCTTCCTTTGTATGTTCCTATAAATATTTCATTGTCTGTTGGGTCATCTGTCTTACTACAAGAGATTGAAGTAAGAGCTACTATGAATAAGCAAATCAAAGTAGCTAAACTGAAGATTCTTTTCATACTTATTTTCTTATTTTGATTTTAGTGATTCCTAATTACCTAATATTATTTCTTAGCTTTTTCTTTCAAATAAGCTAATTTCTTTTCTAATAGTTTGATAAGATCTTCTGGCTTATTGTCTGAATCTGATAAAAGCGAGTCTACCTTTTCTTCTAAAGAGCCTTTTAACTCCATTGATTTATCACGCATTTTTCTGGTAAGACTATCTAACTGATCTTTCAAACCATCAACTTTATCGCCTATAGAATTCTTTTTACATAAGGTTTTATCTTTGTCAAGTGCAAAAAGTATACCTATACTTGCAACTGTGCCAGCTGCTACTCCTAATACAATGCTTCCAAATTTTGACATAGCTTTTCTGTTTTAATTATGTTATAAAGTGTAAGACTTATGTTGCAAAAATATGTTTGTTATGATGACCTTTGTCACATAAGCCAACTAAACTCTGATATAAAGATACAACATAATGATGATAAGAACAAACCTTATACGAGAATTCCGATAGAATGATACAAAAATAACATTCAACCTGTTTATCTTAGGATAATGTTTTGTATGTTAACTTTTTTTCTATCTGATAAATAGAGTCTACTAAAAGATAATATTTATCTGACAGTTATAAAATTTATAACAGTCAGCATTGGTATTAATAAGTGCTTGTATGAGGATAATTTATGTGTCAACGAGCATTTCAGATGCTGTTGAAAGTATAATACTCTTTGCTGCTGGGTACACCACTTAAAGTTCTTCTGATAAATATAAACTTTCTGGTAAAGAAGTACTTATATGTGAACTATTAAAGAATAGAACATCTTTACGCAAGATTGCTAAGCTTTCTCACGTAGATAGGAATACCCTTGCACGGTTTATTAGTCTCAAAGGATTGGTAAAATATTAATGAGCTATTTTACGGGCAGGGATATAAAGCGATATAACTATGAGGGGGCGGATCTATGGCTTATTGCCACATTCCCATCGCTTCATTATGACATCGAAAAATACCCATCTTTTAAGCAATATTTACTATCTTATGGCATTGAAAGACTGTAGCAAACTGGAATGGTCCACAATGTTAACGGTGTCAAAATCAAGGCTCGCAAAAAAACAATAATAAGTGGTTTGGAACACAAGATAGTATCAGTTATTGGGACGTTTTATCACCGTTTATCTTGTCACTTTTCTTTATGATTTCATCCATGTAAGAATAAAAAAGCGGTGCAGGAACGTGGGCGGTTGTGCCTGTTTGGTAGACACTGTTGCAGATGTAAAGCAGGTCGGCGGTGTCGCCATGTAGCTCCATGATTCTTCTTGTGAGTTGGTTTCGGGCAAACATACGTTTCATGAAACGGGCAGAAAGACAGGAAGGTAACTTGTAAAACCATAGTTCGTTGTAATATTTTGACAATGTAACACCCCGTGAAACGACTATCTTTGTAGTCTCTCGGATGACCTTTATGACGTTTCTGAGTAAGGAAACCGAGTTCATCAGACTGCGGGCAGCCTCCGAACTGTTGGTGATATCCCCGTGTTTTCCAGCCACACTAATGACTGCGGCATTCACTGCCATGTGTATCCATGTCCATTCCAGCATGTCATGTGGATGTTCTAATTTGATATTACAAGAAGTAAACAACTGGTAAATATTTTGATAATTGGTGATGTTTGTATGGTCTTCTCTCTCTAACATGAAATGATTGAACAGACAAGCCTCCAACTTCATCTCCTCCTCCGTGTCCCCTTTGCGGAGCGAACCACCTGCAACAGGGAATCCGAGGATGTAATGATATCCCGTCATCATCTCATGAAGCTGTTGTTTGTCGTACCATATATTACAACATAACAGTACCGTTCCCGTTATTCCTGCATGCTTTATCTCCTGCATAACATCAGCAATTTTCCCTTGTGTGATGCTGATGACGATCATGTCATACGCCCGTTTTGAGCATGTCAGTACCGTGTATTCACTTGTCGTCCCGATGCCTTTCGTCGTCTTTCGCCCATCGAGCAGAGAGACCGTGAGGCGTTTTATGTTCCTCTTTCTGCTCCCTTCCCTTATGTAATGTTCAACATTGTGTCCTGCCTGTTTGAAGACAAGTCCGTAAGTAGTGCCAATAACCCCCAATCCTACAACCAAAACATCCATGTTGTGATACGTTTTTATTTTACAAATCAATAGCTTTCATTCCCACATTCCTCCCCAATCTGTCCATATTTTGTGTATAAAACAGAGTCGGAACGTCGATACAAAGGTAATTGTTATGGGTAGAAAAGTAGCGTTCTTAAGCGTTAATTAATATTACTCCTTGCGTCAGAAACATCTATAACATCAGACTTTCAGAAGATTACCGACAGACGGAACACATCTAAAGCGAGTATGATATGAGAAAAAGTAAAAAAGGGATAGGAATGTTTGTTCAGATGATTTATTTGATGTACTTTAGCCAACAAAATGACATAAATATGGACTTTAAATCTCAAACACCCAATTCCGAATTCCTAACTGAGGACCAAGAAAAGCTTTTTGGGCACAGCGTGCTATGGAAAAGTTCAAGGAATATGACAAGAAACGCACTGCCTATGTGCACCAATTGGAGCATGATATTAATCGTATATAATGGCGAGTATGTTTAATGACGAAAATAACACTTTTATAACCAGGTTGCTCTTATGTAACAACTCTCTTTCTTGTACACCTTCTGCAATGTATGAGGGATGTTTTTGTCCGTCATATTATGTATTAGTGGTCAAATTAATTTCACTCTTGCTAAAAGATGCTCAATGCCTAAATAAAGAGTGCATAAACGGTGTTACATATCAAATTGTAAGGTATGCTTATTCAAATTATGTGGACTCAGTTTACAAATACGAGTTAAAATTAGCTATAAACTACGATCTGGCAAAAGGGGATAATCAAAAAGGGAAGGAGCTTTTTTTTATAAACACTTTGTCACGAACTGATGAATGGATAAAATATTTTTTTGAGAAATATCCTAATCTTACCCATCCATCTGTTAGAAACCTACACTTACAGGATTATTAATTATGTTACTTCTTTCTCCCACAAATTTGAGGAAGAGAAGTCTCAATTAAATGATTTCTTTGAATTAGAAGAGTCAAATATAGAGAAGGTTAAAATGTTCTCTGGAGACATTCACTTTGGCAAATGTGTTATGGCGGTGGATTTTAATTGTGGGAAGAGACTTTATTATAAGCCGAGGAATGCAGACAACGAACATTTTTTAGTAGATTATATTCGTTTCTTATCTACTTTGGGGTTGAAGATTAAACTTAGAATCCCTAAGTTCAAGAATTACAAAGATCACTTTTGGCATATACACAAAACATATGGCTCAGAACTAAACTATCGATCTGACTTAACTACATATTATCATAATTGGGGTGTACTTTTATGCGTATTCTACTTTCTAAATTCGCAAGATATTATCCCTGATAACATTTAAATATGCCTATGACTTGATGCTTAAGCACAAAGAACTAATTTTAGATTTCTTTAATGCATATAACTTTAATGCAGAAACAAGTCGCGTATTACTACACCCAACGATTATATATACGAAGTCATCTAGACTTTTCCCTCTTTCTTATCTTTTTCAGAAAAATCAGTATAAATGCGATATAGTTCCATCCCTCCCAACTGGTTTGTGTGGTATCGAACCTGTTGAGTACGCTCCTGTATGAGTCCATCCACGCATTGGTCTTTTCAATGCTGTATCTCTCCTTGTAAAGCAGCTCATCAAATAACTCGTCATCTCTCCGCATCCCTCTCCGCTTATTGAAGGCGACGTTTGGGAACACCTCCTGCTGATGGCAACCTCGCCTGAATAGTGCAGAGTCAAAGCCAGCATCTGCATTGAGAAAGAGTCCCGATACGGACAAGCCTGAATCCTTAATCCCTGCGAACAAATCCTGAAGAACCAGGGAGATGTTGTGAAGGTTGTTGTGAGAACCCGAAACAGGTGTGGACATGGCAAGCGGTATGCCTTGCCGGTCTGTGACATAGATGGCATTGGTGGTCGTTCTTTTCTTGCATCCTTGGTATCCACAGCACTCCCCACCGCGAAGCGTGGTGGTGTGGCTGCCGTCCAAATCCACACTGGACATGTCCAAGAAAGACCTGTGACGGCTCAATATCATGCCCCAAACCTTTTTCCATTCGCCGTTCCTCGACCACTTGCGGAAATGGGCATACACACTCTTGTAGCTCAAAATCCTCCCCGTGAAGATGGCTGAAACGGGAAGCATGTGCCACTGACAGCCCGTTTTCAACTTGTAGAGAATGCACTGAATGACCTCCACCAGGTCACTTTTTGTAACATAACCGCGTTTTTCCACCGACAAATATGGCAAGATCTCAGATTTTATTGTATCTTTGTCCAGTACTTCGTACATGAGAGGAGTGTTTATCTTGGTTTTTACAGTACAAAGATAATAAACACCTCTCAATTTGTAGAGATTTTAAAAGTCTAGATGACTTCGACGTCAACTCATCAATTCATAAACTCTTAAACTCGTCAACTCAATATGATTGAACACCAACTTATCGTATCTATTCTGCTGATTGTAGCCATCTGTTTGCTGTTGATGGTTAGCCATCGCATCAAGGTGGCCTATCCCGTGATGCTTGTTTTGGGCGGCATAGCCTGAGTTTCGTCCCCGGCATGCCCCGTTTGCGCATCCATCCCGATGTGATATTCCTCGTGTTTCTTCCTCCGATACTCTACGAGGCCGCAGCTGCCAACTCGTGGAAAGAGCTGTGGCACTGGCGGCGCATCATCGGTTCGTTCGCTTTTATCGTTGTGTTTATTACGGCTTTGGTTGTAGGGTATATTGCCAACACGTTCATTCCAGGGTTCTCTGTTGCCCTAGGTTTCTTGATTGGCGGCATCGTTTCGCCGCCCGATGCCGTGTCGGCTGCAGCCATCATGAAGTTTGTTAAAGTGCCGCGGCGCGTGTCGGCCATACTCGAAGGCGAGAGTTTGTTCAATGATGCCAGTTCGCTTATCATCGTAAAGTTTGCCCTTATCGCCATTGGTACGGGCCAATTTGTGTGGCATCAGGCCGCCGCCTCGTTCGTTTGGATGGTTATTGGCGGTGCAGGTGTGGGCGTGTTGCTGTCGTATGTGATTATCAAGCTGTACAAGTGGCTGCCGATGGACGAGAATATCGACACCATGTTCTCCATCATCAGCCCCTACTTGATGTACATCTGTGCCGAAACGGTTGAGGCTTCGGGCGTGTTGTCGGTGGTTAGCGGCGGCTTGTATTTCAGCTATCGCCGAATACTCATCATCGGTTTCTCGTCTAGACTGCGGGCCGAGAACGTGTGGAACTTCCTTATATTCTTGCTCAACGGGTTGGCTTTCCTTTTTATCGGACTAGACTTGCCCGAGATAATGGCTGGACTTAAAGCCGATGGCGTTAACCTTTGGACTGCAACAGCCTACGGACTGCTGATTACGGGCGCGCTGGTTATAATACGTATGGGTGCCGCGTTTAGCGCGGTGTTCGTCACGCGCTTTATGAGTAAGTTCATCACTGTGGCCGATTCGCGTTCGCAAGGAATGGCCGGCCCCTTGGTCTTAGGGTGGACGGGCATGCGCGGCGTGGTGTCGTTGGCGGCTGCTTTGGCCATTCCGCTCTACATTCCAGGCACACAGACGCCCTTTCCCGAACGCAGCATGATGCTGTATATCACCTTTGTGGTGATTACGCTCACACTTGTTTTTCAGGGTTTAACGCTCCCAGTGCTGCTTAAATGGGTGAAATTTCCCAACTACGACGACCATCTGCCGCCCGAAGAGACAGAACGCATCATACGAATTGGTATGGCACAGGCCAGTCTGGATTTCCTTCAACGCAACAATAAGTGTGCGGATGTTAAGCGTTCGGCCCTGTTGAACAGCCTGGTTACGCACTGGAACGAGCAGTTGGAGAGCGAAGGGTTGGCCACATTGTACGATGACGAGCTGCGCAAGAACTATCATAACATACTGAACGAACAGCGGTTGTGGCTGAACAAGTTGAATAACGAGAACGAAAGGGTGGACGAGGAGATTGTTCGACACTTCATTCACCGCATCGACTTGGAAGAAGAGTGCCTGCTGAAAGAGTGAGACCGCTTTGGGGCGTGCGTGGTTGCGTTACGGCTTGCGGTGGTGGGCTGTTTGATGTAAAAGACTTGCCGATGCCGTTGCGCGGGCAACGAAAGCGTGTGGGCAACGAAAGCGTTATTAGTAAAGGCCTTTCGGGTATTTCGCTCGCGCCAATCGTCTTCTTAACTATTTTTCACCAGTACCCCATTGCTTGCTATTGCCAAAGCGGGTAATAATCAAATCATCTATAATTATGAACATTTACGATTTCCTAAAAATCAAATGTATCAAGGGGAATGTCTGTCTTGAACGAGGAATCTATGATTCTTGTTATGGGCGGGAATGGGCATACCGTTTCGGTAGCAGCCTCATGTGGTTCAACAGGCAGCAGCAGTGATTGTGATGGTACAGCTGTGTGCAACTGCCAATGCCCCATTGTGCATCCTAAACCCAAGCCAGAAAAACCAATTAAGCCTGTAAATCCAGGAAAGCCCTAAAGCCTTCTATTTTATAGTGCTTATCTGTGTCTTTAAGATATAGGTTCGGTACTTTAATTTGAATTAGAAGGATATGGCATCTTTAGTATGCCATATCAATTAAATATTACCCATCAGAGATGGAATAGCAATATTATATATGAAATACTTATTTTCAGCAATAATTATCTTTATTTATAGTTTTTATTCCTCTGCTCAGAGTTTGGATACATTGCAGGCGAAAAGCTTACCAGAAGTAATCGTTAATGGTGCCAATCAGATAGAGACTCCAAGAAAAACCATTTTGCGTCCAACAGCATTGGAAAGGAAGCACGCTACTAATGGATTTGAACTGCTGGACGTGATGAACTCTCCCGAATTAGAAATTGATACCCACACATATAACATTACCACAAAAAGTGGCGGAAGTGTCGTGATATGTGTTAACGGAATGGAAGTGTCGAATGAAGAAGTTGCTATGCTCAGGGCAAAGAATGTGCAATCTATTGAGTATATTCGTACACCTGAAGGAAAATATGCAGGGAAAGCAGGTGTTCTAAATTTTATTACAATACAATACAAATATGGAGGAAATGTATATTTTTCAGCAGAGGAAGGATTTGCTTACAAACAAGGTAATTATCTCGGCTATATAGACTACACTCATAAAGGTTTGACACTTTCGCTTACAACCTCGTTTGACTGGAACCATGACCACAGCTATAGCGAGGGTGTGGATCAATATGTTTTCTCTGATGGTAATATGCTTGAAAGAAGCTATACCCCAATATCGTCATTCTGTAAGACCAACTATCAAGGAGGAAAGCTCAAACTTACATCTATTGGTAGCAACCATCGACTCAATATATATGCTTCTTTTGTCCGTCAAGCGGTACCGCAATCTGTTTCAATTAGCAATGTTGCATATAGTGGGGTGTTCATAGGCACTACCCTGAAGAATGTTACGATCCAGAGCAGAAATATCTCTCCTTCTGTTTATACAAACTATACACTGTGGCTTCCTAAAGAGCAGACGCTTGATTTTACAGGTTCTTTCTCTTATGGACATAATAGATATTCAAGTTTATATGACGAGACTGAACATTCTTTTATTTCTACAAAAAGTCATGAAAACAATTATGCAATTACAGGAAGAATTCAATACTTCAAATCATTAAGAAACAACTATACTTTAACAGCTGTCGCCTCTCACGAACATAATTATTATAAGGATACTTACAATGGCAACTTGGATGGCAATCAAACACTTATAACAGATGCCACTACGGGAATGCTTCAAGTTAGCAAAAATTCAGAAAAATATTACTTCTACCTATCTGCCGGAATTTCCAATACTGCAGTAAGTCTGAATACGAATCATTATGATTATTGCCATCCTATTGCTTTTTATGGAGGAAATTATACAATAAATAGTCATAATTCACTATCGTTGAATGGACTCTACACTCACACTCTCTTCGACCCTTCAAACAAAAATTCAATGGCAATAAGGAAATCTTTCTTTGAAGTGATAAAAGGAAATCCTCATCTTGGTACACTGCGTGTATTTAATAACACTTTATCTTATAACGGACAATTTGGGAAATCGAAAATATCTGTATCCTATAACAACTTCATATACTTCGATAATATTTGTCATGTGTATAGTGCTGATGAGCAGACTATATCCGATACGAAAGTTAATGAGGGTACCCTTTATGGAAATATGCTTACGGCATCCTACTCATATAATGTTTTTAACGATAAGTTGCGCCTGAACCTTACGGCTATAGAGGAATACAATACTCTTAAAGGCAAGCATTATGATATTTCAAAAAACACCCTGAGAGCTCGTTTGTCTGCCACTTACCTTATTGGTAATCTACTACTTAAAGCAACTTATAAGACTCCATATACTACTCTGTTTGTGAGTGAACCTTGTTTTACACATAGAAAGCCCGTGTATGAACTTTCTGTAAGTTGGAAGCATAAGGCTTTTTCTATTGAAGGGGTGATACGAAATCCTTTCAAACGTTACAATGTATCACACACTTCAATGAATTATGGCTGCTACAATCAAAATAACTGGAGTTATAGCGAAAGTAATGGAAGATGTATAAATCTAAAACTAACATACAATATTGGTTATGGTAAGAAAACAGAGAAAGGAGAAATAAATATTGATAAGTCTATCAACAATGCTCTTCTGAAAGCATATTAAAAATACCGAAATAAAATATATTTGCATATACAGGATTCTGACAATAGCTTTTGGTTTTATTAGATAGTTTTACATAGAAAGACTCTAATGAAGAATAATACAATATGGAGCAGCGCACCTAAAACGAACATAATATGAAAAAGTAAAAAACCGATTGAAATATTTGTTCAGATGATTTGTTTGATGTACTTTAGCCAATAAAATGACATAAATATGGACTTTAAATCTCAAACACCCAATTCCGAATTCCTAACTGAGGACAAGAAAAGCTTTTTGGGCACAGCGCGCTATGGAAAAGTTCAAGGAATATGACAAGAAACGCACTGCCTATGTGCACCAATTGGAGCATGATTATCAGGCACTAAGGAAGAGTTATGATGAATTGGAGAATGATATGTACGGTGATGTACACGACATGACAAAGGCAGAGCAGCGGAGGCGCAAGAAAATTCAGGCTTATGATAAGATCATGTCGGGCTACAGTGCGTTGCAGTTCATGCAAAAACGTTACATGGTTGACGGTGAATACACAGAAGAGTTTCAGGCTTTTATGCGTAATTACGATGCTGCTTCGATGAAAGAACGGATAAAAAGTCTCGTGGAAGAAAACAAGAAACTCAAGAGCGACAACAGAGAGTTGATTTGTAAACTGGTGCAATGTCGTGAACAAATAGCTCAGTTGGAGCTTGGCGAGCATAACCAAAAAGAAACAGAGGAATAAAGGAACGGACTGTTTGAAATACTTTTACGAAATCTGATTGCTGATGACTGACGAAAGCAGCTGAATCCTTCTTTTACGCACTCTGTAACGTGTTGATATCTAATCGGTTATAAAACGCCTTGTAAAAGGGCATCTTTTGCGTTGCAAAAGGGCGTCTTTTACACATCAAAAGGGCATCTTTTACCATGCAAAAGGTGCCCTTTTACGATGCAAAAGAGCACCGTTTGTTTTGCAAGAGTGAATTAATTTTACAGTTAGAGATGGTTTCATGCCGTGTGGGAAAGGATAACGTACCTTTCCTTTTCCGCTTCCTTATGCCTTTCGTGGTTATCAACCGTTGGTTTAGATGCGATGTCTAAACCCTTATAAGTCAGTTTTATACATAAAAATGAGAGAAGGTACACCTCACGATGCACCTTCTCTCCGTTCTTAGTCATTCTATTATTTTGAGCCTCTTGTCGGATTCGAACCAACGACCCCGAGATTACAAATCACGTGCTCTGGCCAACTGAGCTAAAGAGGCGGGTGGACAAGCGACTCCTATCGCACCGCTACAACCTTCTACCCTTGCTCCGTTCCCGTCCTGGGGGATTCGAAAGGAGCTGGTCGTAGGAGACTTGTCCATGTTTACTTTACGCACTATTGCAAAAGCGAGTGCAAAGATACATAATTTATTTAATAATGGCAAATGTGCCAGTATCTTTTCTTGTTTTTAACAAAAAAACGTAATTTAGACGGTCTTATACCTTATTTATAATAATAAATCTGTAATTTTGTATCATGATTTATGAGGAATATAAACAACTCTCGGCATACGCTCGCTATGATGGCTTTTACCTTTCCATCCTTTGGGTAGCGAGTTTTGCTTGCACACTGGGTGCTTCATTGTTGCCGATATTAGGACATTTCAGTACTTTACTACTGTTTTCCAGCCCCTTTTTTGTGGCTTATCGGCTCAGACTCTTTCGTGATGAGGGTCGTAATGGCATCATAAGCTATGGGCGAGGACTGTTTTATTGCTTGCGTGTTTTCTTCAATGCGTCGGTTCTTTTTAGCCTTTTGCAGTGGCTTTACATGAATTATTTAGACAACGGGCGCATCTATCGGATGATGACAACACTCTTCTCATCGCAGGAAGGACGGCAAGCACTTACCGATTTTGGACTGTCTTACGATCAGTTTCAGTCCACTCTGCCCGATATTCTTCAGCCCACTTTCTTTGCATCCGTGAGCTTTATCTATTCAATCATCATCGGTGTCTTCTGCAGTTTGATTATTGCAGCCGTGATGACCAGGACCGTTAAGCGAGTAGGATAGGGCAGAAAAGAACGAAATAAACAAGAAAAAACGACATACCTATTTATCAAGCGATGGATATATCAGTGATCATACCCCTCTATAACGAGGAAGAAAGTTTACCAGAATTACATGCATGGATACGTCGTGTGATGCAAGCTAACGGCTTCACATACGAGATAATATTCATCAACGATGGCTCAACCGACAACAGTTGGCGCATCATTGAGGAGCTTCGGAGCAAGGACGAGAACGTTCATGGCATAAAGTTCCGTCGTAATTATGGCAAGAGTCCTGCCCTATACTGTGGCTTTAAGGCAGCCCAAGGTGACGTTGTCATCACGATGGATGCCGACCTTCAGGATTCACCCGACGAGATTCCAGAGCTTTATCGGATGATAACCGAGGAGCATTACGACCTTGTCAGTGGTTACAAACAGAAGCGTTACGACCCTTTGACGAAGACCATTCCGACGAAACTCTTCAATGCTACGGCACGTAAGATCAGTGGTGTGCATAATCTTCACGACTTCAATTGTGGGTTAAAAGCCTATCGGAGTGATGTTGTAAAGAACATTGAGGTGTACGGAGAGATGCATCGTTACATCCCTTACCTTGCCAAAGAGGCTGGATTCGGTCGTATCGGTGAGAAAGTTGTGCACCATCAGGCACGCAAATATGGCAAGTCAAAGTTCGGAATCAACCGTTTCTTTAATGGTTATCTCGACCTTCTGACGCTTTGGTTCCTCACTAATTTTGGTAAGAAACCAATGCATGTCTTCGGTCTGATGGGTAGTTTCGTGTTCTTCATTGGCTTTATTGCGCTGATATGGCTCATCGTTGAGAAGGTCATTATGCTCGTCAGTGGCGTTTATGGCGACCTCCTTTCCAATCATGCTTCCTTCTTTATAGCCCTTGCTGCCATATTGTTGGGAACGCAACTCTTCCTTGCCGGCTTCATTGGCGACCTCATCAGTAGGAGCAATCCACGCAGGAATGATTATCAGATAGAGAAGGAGTTCTAATCTTTCTTACGACTCTTCTGGCATGAAGGGTTGTGAAGTGCATGGAGTGGGGTGGTGATGTCATCATAGATAGTTGATGAAGAACGACTTACGCCTCACTATTATTAAACAACGAATAAAACATGAATCAACAGTTTATCAAACAGATAACAGGGACGAATAAGGACGGAGAATCACGTGTTTTCACGATGCTTAGAGGTAGTAGAGTACAGCTTCTGTTGCTCTTCGCAGTGCTCCTTTCTCCCTTCTTTTTCACATCTTGTTCGGACATAGACTGTCCTGTTACCAACGGCGTGTCAGCCAAATACGTGCTGAAAGGCGACAGTCTGCATGACACGCTTACCATATCCGCCATCCGTGATGGGCTGACTGATACCGTTTTGGTCAATCGGTTGGTTGGAAGTAAGTCTTTCCAGCTACCTATGAGTTATGCTGGTGCAAGCGATAAGTTGCGTTTTGTCTTTACAGACACACTGGGTCATACCACTGTTGACACGTTAACCATTGCGAAAACCAGTGTCAGTCACTTTGAAAGTGTTGACTGTCAGCCTGTTTTCTTCCATACCATAACAGGTGCAACAACGACAGGACGGATCGTAAACAGGATAGAAATCAACAATCCAAATGTAGATTATGATGGATCGAAAGAGAATTTCCACCTATATATTAGTCGTCATTAGCAGTCTTCTGCTGCTTCCTTCGGTAGCTTCAGCACAGCGTCGGAAGCCCGTTGCGACGGTGAATGAAGACAGCATTGCCTTCTTTCGGGGTATTGCAGTAGGTACAGATGTGGTTGGACCTGCCATGCGTTTGCTTGCCAATTACGGTCAATATGAAGCAATGGTACGTGTAAACATCAAGGATCGGTACTATCCCATCGTTGAAATAGGTGTCGGACAGGCTGATAAAACCGATGAAACGACAGGTGTAAGGTTCAAGACCAGTGCTCCTTATGCCCGTGTGGGTGTCGATTTCAATGTCTTGAAGAACAAACATGACATCTATCGGCTCCTTGTAGGAGGCCGTTTGGGCTACACATCTTTTAAATATGACGTGACAAGTCCCGGTACTTTCGATCCCGTTTGGCATGTTCAGGTACCTTACGAAGCCAATGGCGTCAGCAATAATCAGCTGTGGGTTGAAGCCGTTGGAGGGGTTGATGCCAAGATATGGGGTCCGTTGCGCATGGGATGGAGTGTCCGTTACAAGACGCGTTTGTATCAGAAAGCCGGTGCAAATGGCGAGGCATGGTATGTTCCCGGCTATGGTCGGGGTGGTACGTCACGCCTTGGTGCTACGTTCAATGTCCTGCTTGAATTCTGATTCAGTCCCTTTTTTTAATTCTAAAGAAACAAACATTATGATTAAAAAGAAACTATATTGGCAGATTCCATTCCTTATTATTCTTATCGTTGGCTCGATATGGATTGTACGTTGTCAGCGTTCCATGCCTTATCAGCACAATACGGGAATGATTTTCGGAACGGTTTATCATATTACTTACCAATATAATGAAGACTTACAGCCAGCTATTGAAGCTGAATTGCAGAAGGTGAACATGACATTCTCCACCTTTGAGAAGAACTCACTCATCTCACAGATCAACCAAAACAAGCCTGTTAAGGTCAACGACATGTTTGCTGATGTCTTCAATCTCGCTGAAAAAGTGTCGAAAGAGACCAATGGTGCCTTTGATATTACCGTTGCTCCAATGGTTAATCTGTGGGGATTCGGGTTTAAAACAGGGCAACATCCATCAAAGAAAGAGATTGATAAACTACGTAGAATTGTTGGTTATCAGAAGGTTAAGCTTGTTGGTAACACCATTAAGAAGACTGATCCACGTATCATGCTCGACTGTTCTGCCATTGCTAAGGGCTACGGTTCAGATGTTGTTGCACGTTTCCTGAAGCGCAATGGTATTCATAATTTCATGATAGAGATAGGCGGTGAGATTGTAACGATGGGCAATAGTGAGCAGCGTTTGCCATGGAAGATTGGTGTTACGAAGCCTACTGACGATAAGTTGAACAACAATCAGGAGCTTGAAACCGTGCTGAATGTTACGGATAAGGCGATGGCGACAAGTGGCAATTACCGTAACTTCTATTATAAAGGTGGGAAGAAATATGCACATACCATTGATCCTAAGACGGGTTATCCAGTACAACATTCATTGCTTTCAGCCACTGTCTTGGCAAAGAACTGTGCTACGGCAGATGCCTATGCCACCTCTTTTATGGTGATGGGGATTGACAAAGCGCGTGCACTTCTTGAGAAACATCCAGAGCTGATGGCGTATTTCATCTATTCAGATGCAAAGGGTAAGCTGAAGGTATGGTATAGTGAAGGTCTTAAACCACAGGCACCAGGTGTCTGATGGTTAAGCATTGAGGATCAGAAATGGGGATTTGAAGATTGCAATCAGGGCTTTGGTGGTTACTATCAGCCCTTCCTTCTCTTCAAATCTTCATTCTTTCACTCCTCATTTCATCCTTTCTTCATCTTCTATCTTTGCACGATGAAGTGTTGAGAGATGTGTTTTCAGGTAGATGAGGTAAAGAGTTGTAGCTTATAAAGCATATGTCTTGAGTTCTGAATATCGGACATTGCGCCTTAATTTTCATTGTTTTCACCCTTTCATTTTTTTAATTTTAAACTGTTGATTTGCCCCTTCAACGGTTCTAAATCCTCTAAAGAGAGCCTCCGTTTATGCTCCAAATATATAATAAACTCCTTGAGTTACCCCTGTTTATCGGCATCAGTAATACCGAACTGGCAGACATTGTAGGGAACACGAAGTTCGGGTTTCATAAGCTGTCAGAGGGTAAAATACTCGTAAAGGAAGATGAAAAATGCGAACAACTCTACTTTCTTGTAAGCGGTTCGCTGCGTGTTTTGAGTCGTGCTGACAATCATCGGTATAGTATTGAGGAGCAACTGAAAGCGCCAGCTGTCATACAACCGGAACATTTCTTCGGTCTTATTCAGCATCACACCAAGACTTTCTCGGCTGCAACAGCCTGCAGTCTGCTCTCTTTGGATAAGACAGAGGTACTCCGATTGATGGATGAATCGTTTATATTTCGGCTTAATTTCCTCAATACTGTTTCTATGCAAGCCCAGAAAGGTAGCCATTATCCATGGCGACAGCAACCTACGGACATTCGCGATCAGTTCATTTCTTTTCTTCGTCTCCGCTGTATGACACAAGCCGGACCGAAGGTTTTACGCATCAAGATGGAGGATCTTGGACATGAACTGCACCAAAGTCGGATTAATGTCTCCCACATGTTGAACGCTATGGAAGCTGAATCTCAGCTTACCATATCACGTGGTATCATCACAATTCCTCTGTTAGAGAACCTCAGATAATCTGTTTTTCTTTCTTAAGGCTTATGCTATAGGGTTTCACTCTGATATTTGTTCACCTTGGAAAGGGGCTATTTGAGAGTTTCTTCATCTGTAGAACCACTGGTAACACCCAACTGTTCTCCTTCTCTTTTCCCCTCCTTACCTTACCTTTTTCCTCTTTTCCCTTTTTGTTTTGACAAAAAGAAACCTGCCCCTTTGTCTGCAGGAAACCCTCGTATAATGCTATAATACCGCAGGATCTCCTCTGAGAAAGAGGCAGGAGAAACGAAAATTAAAACTCGAGAGACGCTTCTCCCATCCGTAGCTGCATCACGCAGCCTATGTTATTAAAGTTACTCATCATAATAATGGGTCGTTGGTAAAGCTCTCAAGAATACTTTTCTGTGTTGTATTCTCCACTTCACCCTGACCTTAACTACCGTATCTCTGTACTCATCCATGCAACATTGTTGTGCATGAAGATTGAGGTATATGGTTTGTTAGTCCATTTGTTTCAGAACCTCCGTTTGTCAACAAGAAGCTTTCCCTTTCTACAGAGATTACCGAAATGGCAGGCTTTCGGTAGCATTCTTTTATCATTTGCTTCACGGTTATTATAAGTTAATATTATATTATTTTCCGCAAAGATAATCAAAATAAAGATAATACATCGCTAAAAAGCAAAAAAATCACAAGAAAAGATAATATTTTGCCGAATAAGATGGTGTGTATGTTTTCCTTTTTTAGTTAATTTTCGCCTGTACTCGTCTTGCTATCGCCTGTTGGAGGCTACTTTTTGGGGCAATCATCATCCGTTCAGAACCTTCTTTGTTGTATATGTTTACTTGGTTAACAAGCGTGAGAAGGGTCTTCTTCAAGTATTTCTTTTGTTATTATTCAGGTCTTTTCTTTGTGTTATAGCGTGTGGAAAGACTGTTTTTCTTTGGTTCTTTTGTTCTGAAAGGCTATTTATTTCTTGTATAACCTACTACTTATCCAACTCTCATATACAGTCTGTTATACAAGAATAGTTTTATTTTTTGTTTCCTGTCACTTTTAACATTTCGCGTAAGTGTCACGTTATTAGTATCTTAGAAAGCCGTTTGGAGTGACAGAAATGACAGGAAATTCAGAAATGAAACATGGCAGTTCCTTCTCCATTCTGCAGGAGAAGAAGGCGCAAAGGACTGCCAAGCAACGTCCCTTTAGTATGTTTTGATAGTGTAATTGTCCTTGATAAGTTCAAGTAAATGGATGGGAGGGGAGTCCAGAACATGCCCTTCCGTCTTGATAACGTTATAATGACGCGATGAGGTTATCTATATTTACAGAGCAAGAAGTGTTCCCTTCAGGTACTTCTACATGCTTGATAATCATATCATTAGGTTGGTATTGTTCTGCAATGTGAGCATCAGACATAGAGAAATCGGAGCCATTTACCTTGGTACTCTTTCTTTTTTTAAGTTCCGCTTTACATCTATATATAGCCTTAGGATAAGGGCTTATCATTTTCCTCTTGTTGGTTTTAAAGGAATCATTATCGTCAATCTTTATCTCAACCCGCATAGGATAACTGATAATTATCCCCAATTCCTGATAATTTTCTAAGCCAAAATCCTTTATAGAGCTAAGTAATAACTTGGTTCTTACGACTGAACTACTAATCTGCCAGATGGCTTTTTCATCAAAATTAGACTTCATTTCAGAATAGACGATATAGTCCTTATCTCCCACTTGTAGTAAGAAGATACCATCACAGTCGCACTGATAGCTGCAGTTTTGGAACTCACTGTTAAAAGAGCCCTTACATTTCTTTAGCAAATGGTTCTCTATTTCTATTATTTTTCCATCATGTTCATAAGTAGCTTGCTCAAGCTTATTGGGTTCTGTCTGGTGCTCAGATTTGGTTACTTTACCGTCATGTTCTTTAAAAAAGCAGGCTTGTAAAAGGCAATTGCGTAGGACAGAGAAGTCTATCATTGGTCAGAAGCATTAAGGGAGTACAACATTTCATCAATCTGTTCATCCTGTTTACGCATCTTTTCTACCGTTTCATAGAAGGTCTTCATTGGTATTCCACCTTCTTCCACAGGCAGTTCTTCTATCACAACCTTACCTGTCTCGTCATCTCTATGGAAGAAATATGCCTTCACATTGTCGCCATCAAGGAACGTTTTTTCTGATAAACCATTTGCGGTGCAATACTCTTTAAAGGTTGCTTCATCCTTCTTACGGATATTACCTAACTTGATAAGCTGGTTCAATCTATCCATAAAATAATCGCTATGTGTCGTGATATGGAACAAGAAACCATTGTTGATGCATTCCGCAATAAGGTCTGCCACCTGAATCTGCATGGATGGATGCAGATGTGCTTCAGGTTCTTCCAGACATATTGCTGCGTTTGCGCCAGGGTGATTCTTTAATAGAAACAAAAGCGGACTAATCTCCTTTATAGAGGAGGCTGCGGCAGACATGTTTACGTGTTCGCCTCCATCAAGTACCAGAAATTCCTTACCTTCTTCCGTAACAACATCCCCATCAGTTATCTTCTTAATCTGGTTAAGATAAGGAGATTGCTCTTCTGTAGACCATATTGAAGTGCAATAGTCGTTATCAAATAAGAACCTGCCATACATTCCCTCTGGATTTATAGAGCTGGTAAGGGAATAATTGGCATTAATCAAAGCTCCGTTTGCAGGTGGAAAGATTAAAGTAGCGACATAAAAGTTTTCAAGTAATCTGTGGGAAAGTGCCGTCAGACTATATCCCCCTACTGTCAGCGCAGTATTTCTAATGATATTTCTGTTTGCTTCTTTACCATTAATTGAGATGTTTAGAGTATTACCTAATCTCTTTTCTGTCTCCTCTTCTGTTGCTGCTACCTCTTGATATGTGACATGAAGGGGCTCACCAAACTCTGGAAAGAGGAATTCAACGTCACACTCTATGGTCGGATCTCCTAATAATGCGCGCATAAATGCTGCTACATTATCATGAAGATATGTTGAAAGTAAATCACTTGAAAGCGTAAAAGAGCCTGAGGATTCCTTACCTATCAAAGACTCAATTAGTTTTGTGCGCTCTTTTAAATCCAATAAGTTTGTGAAAAGATAATAAACGAGATAATTTGCGTAACTCTTTCCCAGCTTTGACATACCCGTAAACACCATGAATGGTGCTACCTGGAATGATACTTCCTGTAAAGGTCCGAACTTATGAATGTCTATAATTATCTTTTTCATATGATTCAATATTGGTAAAATGGGTTCTATATCACGGACTTGGCGGAGTGATTAGAAACCATATATTATGGCACAAAGATACGAAAAATAATGTATTAAGGGAAAAGTATATGAGAAATTATTGGTTAGAAGACAGTTGAAAGGGAAGGACAGCCCTTCCGTTGTAGGGTCTTGTGGAGCAGAGGAATAGATAAAAAGGAGAGCGCATCATCCCTCCTTGTTGTAAAGTAATTTCCCAATTGCTTTTTAATAGATGGTCTTTTGCATTGCAAAAGATGCCCTTTTACGAGGTAAAAGGTGCCCTTTTGAGGTGTAAAAGACGCCCTTTTGCAATGTAAAAGGGCACCTTTTAGAAGGGTGTCTGTAACCATTTGTATCTCTGATAGTTACAAAGCCAAAAATAAGAGGAAATCTGTTGTTTTTCGATTTGGCGTGGATAAAAAGTGTAAAGATTTTGTTAAGTAGATAATTAGATGGGTTGGTACGTGGGAAAGTAGGTGAGTTCATGGGTTGACAGGTGTAGGGGTTGGATGCTATAGATACGGTTTTATTGCTTGACAGGTATACGGATGGGCTGTTATAGATACGGTTTCATGGGCAGGGAAGTGTAGGGGTTGGGTGCTAAAAGTATAGGTCTCGGGCGTTGAACATTGCGCTTTGAGGCTAAGTTTTTATTCTTTTATTCCGTCATTTTTTTAGTCTTAAACGGCTGGTTTGCTTGCTTTTAACTCCTTCAACTGTTATGATGTCATCGTAAGAATGCGCCTGTTCCCGGCGTCTAAATAAACAGACGATGTGCGGAATGTGATTTTTTATTTGTAAGTTTGTAGGTGAAAATAACACTTATAAGGAAGAATATAACTTTATATGAAACGCAGAACGTGGCGCAAATATCATAAATGGACGGGACTTATCATCAGTTTCTTCTTGGTAATGTTTTGTCTTTCGGGAATCGTTTTGAACCATCGTCGGTGCTTTGCTGACATCAATGTGAGCAGAGCAGTGCTACCTGGTCGGTATGATTTCAAGCATTGGAACAACGGATTGTTGCGTGGAACACTGCGTTGTAAGGATGATAAGGGGCACGACATGGTGCTCATCTATGGTGCTGCAGGCGTTATTCGGACAGATACAGCAGCGTCAATCTTCATTGATTATAACCAGGGATTGCCTTCAGGTGCTGATTATCGGCAGATGAGAGGAGTGGTACGGACGAAGAACGGACAGGTCTTTGCTGCAAGTGTCATGGGGCTTTACCAACTCAAACCCCACCATGGCTGGCAGTCGGTGGCACTTCCTGAGATGGATTCGGATGATCTGTTGAGCGACATTACCACACGGGGTGACACGCTGGTGGTGCTCTCGCGTTCCTATCTTTACTATGCTACGGCACCTTACCGACAGTTCCATAGGGTAGAGATACAGCCTGCTGTGGGTGATGATGGTAAGGTTTCACTCTTCCGACAGGTGTGGTTGCTGCATAGCGGTGGACTTTTCGGAACCGTGGGGAAGCTGATAGTCGACCTCATAGCACTCATTCTCATTGCTCTTTGTGTGACGGGTGTGTGGTTCTGGGTGCGTCCGAAGCATATGAACGTTCTGAATTGGCATAATAAGATTGGTGTGTTTACCATCGTATTGACGCTCTTCACGGCGATAACAGGGTGGGCTTTGCGCCCTCCAGTGATGATCCCACTGACCATGAACAACACCCATCCGCTGCCTGGAACTGTCTTGGCAAGCGATAACGCATGGTATGATTGTCTGCGGATGATACGTTATGACGAGCAGAATCACGACTGGTTACTGTCTACATCAAAGGGCTTTTGCTCCTTATCCTCGCTGACATCAAAGCCACAACCCATCACCATTGCACCGCCCGTCAGCGTGATGGGGCAGACGGTATGGCAACATGACGAGAGTGGAATGTGGCTTGTAGGCTCTTTCGATGGGCTTTTCCGGTGGAACAGACAGGCTGGACAGATTGAGCCTTACAATAATATGATGGTTGCAAGGGCTACTATTCCGGGGACAGCTGCCGCCGGTCAGATGGTAGTAGGCTATAGTTCCGACTTCACAGGTGAGGAATGTGTGGCTGATTATTACGATGGTACGTTCTTCTCTGCCCAACCTGAAGAGTTGAGAACCATGCCAATGTCACTGTGGAGTCTTGCCTTAGAAGTGCATACGGGTCGTATCTATGCTGGTGCTATAGGCTCTTTCCTCTTTATCTTTGCTGCCGGATTGTTCGTAATCATCGCACTGTGGTCGGGTAAGAAGAGCTAAAAGGCTTCTTACCTTATATATAAGAGGCGTGAAAAAGAGGTATAACAGGGATAAAGAAGATATAAAATACGAGTAAAAAAGTCCGAGGAATAAAAAAGCTCAAGCCCATGGATTAAGGTTGGAAAAGGAAGTAATGGCGCAATGAATATTAAGGTTTAAAGGACAAAGGGCAATGTGTGAAGCTTAAAATTCAATATTCTTCTGCCTTTCTTTGCTGCAAATTTATGATTATTTCCCTAATGAAACAAATAAATGAGTGGGTTTCTTGGGGTTTGTACCTTGACCTTTGAGGTTGGGAAAGATACTAAGGGGTATAAAAAAAAGAAACGGCTGAGCAATTGCCCTTCCGTTATCTCCGAATAATTACCGTCTCCCGACGTCAATCTTTCTACAATCTTTACCTAAAATATAACTAAAAACCTAAATCTATTACTAACCTAAACAAATCTCTTATCGAATAATCCTGAGCAATCTTTAATACCCTTTGAAGGTGTAATACCTTATTGTGTGTATTTGATTCTCTTGAATTGCATTGCAAAGGTACGGATAACTTAACATCTAAACAAGAGAAACATTAAATAATATGTTAGGTTTAAAGTTTTTTTGATTTAGGTCAAATATATTTCAGATTCATTACATTTCTCACCACAAACGGCGTCTTCTGCCTCTGCGAATCTCAAGTCGCATGGGGTCGGATATCTCTGCCTGTGTGATGAGGTTGCAGTAACGGTGGGTCAATGGGCTTGACTTGACGTTCTTGCGCGACCTCACTTCCGAGACGACACACGACGGATTGCAGGGTTCATTGACGTGAAGCACCCTGCAGATGTGGTGAACAATGGATTTGAAACACATCGGATTGCCATTCATTTCCAGTATCTGACCGCTCTCCCATACGATGTGAGCCAGTTCAATAAGGTCGCGTTGTGTTCCTGTCCAGTATAATTCTTCCTCCTCGCTGCGGTTAAGTAGTTCGCGGAAGTTGTCGATAATAATAGATTTGAGTTTATGCTCATCGTCTTTTGTCCACTCTTCGGACGCTCTCAAAACAATGTTTTTCTTCATTTTCATAGGACTCTTCTACGTTAATTGCTTTTCTTTTTATGATAATGTGTACATCATGCTGCCTTCACTCAGTTGTCAGATTGGGGCCAGTAGGAGAAGTTACGGGCGACAGCAGGGGTGATATGCTGAAGAGCTTGCTGGGGAAATGCTACTTCAAATATCGCTGCAAATATACAAAACAGTTGTGCACAGGAAGTTCAATCATAAAAAATATTTTATTAAATAAACGTAAATCCAAGTCTGCTTTACGTGTTTTGGGCTTGTACTAACGTATCGAAGCTGTGTCCACCGGCTCTTATTCTGATCAGTAAGGGTGGTGGAGGAGGTGGTGATAGGGCGGATAATGCCTGCCATGAAACAATCTTACGAAAAACAAAGGACTATTGATGCTAAAACGAATGATAATGGAGAAAAACCGTCTTTGTAACTTATCGTATATCAATGGATTACAAAACGCGAAGGAGATGGGGAAGTTTTATTGTAAAACAAATTCACGATTGGAAAACAGAAGACGCCCTTTCGCATGGTAAAAGACGCCCTTTTACACATCAAAAGATGCCCTTTTACCATGCAAAAGAGCATCTTTTACAACGCAAAAGGGCATCTTTTACAACCCTCTTCATAACCTCTTGTATTCCAAAAGGTTACAAACCCGAAAATAACACATAATCACTTATATGGCAGTAAACCATCAAAGAAAAACCGTAAAGATATTTCATACGCCCACATTCCCCTCCAACCCATCGCAGAAACAGCCCTCCCAAAACCGCATCCGCCCACCTGCCCCAACTCACTGACCTCGTTACACCTCCTGCTTTACAACCTTTAGGATAAAAGAAGTTTATCCTTCCCTGTAACACCGCTCATAAAACAGAACCAGATCCCACTTCCTTTACTATTTCATTGATTGCTATGGTCGGAAAAATCTGCAATAATTCCGACCAAAAAAAGGTTAAAATGACAATATAGTAGACAACGAAAAAGCCCCTAAGCCATTATGACTTAGGGGCTTCATACACCACATTTCGCGGAAAGAGGGGGATTCGAACCCCCGAAACGCTTTAGGCGTTTACACGCTTTCCAGGCGTGCCTCTTCAACCACTCGAGCATCTTTCCTTATAGATTCCCATGCAGTAAGGACTGTGAGGGGCTCTAAAAAGTTGTACAAAATTAGTTCTTTCCTTTTATAATTCAGTAGTAACGCAACAGATTTTAAACTTCTTTAAGGAACACCCTTGCCACATTTTCATTCGTCCGTCGTGCTATTTCTGCCTCATCAACACCGTAGCTTTGGGCAAGTGTGCGCATCACTTCAACAATGAAAGCACTCTCATTGCGCTTCCCACGATGAGGAACGGGCGCCATGTAAGGGCTGTCTGTCTCAAGAACAATACGGTCTAAGGGTACTGCTGCAGGCAGATCTTCGCACAGATGACTGCTCTTAAACGTTGAGACACCACCTATTCCGAGGCAGAATCGGTCGAAACGGAGGAAGGCTTCTGCCTCCTTTTGGTTGCCCGTAAAGCAATGGAACACACCGCCAGGCAGCTCTTTCTCATACGGACGCATGATGTGTAGCATCTCATTCTGTGCCTTCCGACAGTGTATCATCAGTGGTAATCGGGTCTCAACGCTCCACTTTACCGCCTCTTCAAAGGCTGCCAACTGCTCCTTTTCATACTCACGTGACCAATAAAAGTCGAGCCCCACCTCGCCAATAGCAATGAAAGTCTCACCCGGTTGGGTTCTTCCTTCACGCTTACGTGCGATGGATTCCATCAGTCGACGGTGCATCTTGGCAAGCACTTCCTGCCAGTCGGCACGTACTTCTTCGGGCTGTAAGCCAATCATTGGGTAACAGGTGTCGGGAAAACGGCGACATACTGCCAGCACCGTGTCCACAGAAGGGAGGTCGATAGCAGGTATAAATATCTTCTCAACCCCTGCTTCTCGGGCACGGGTGATCACTTCTGGAAGATCTTCCTTGAAGTCTTCAACATCTAAATGTGCGTGTGTGTCGATTATCATTGTTATAAAAAGAGAGCTTGAAGGGGCTGGGGTGAGGCTTTTTTAGCGTTGTCTGTTCAGCAATCTGACGGCATAAGCCTTCATTTCTGCCTTACGTTCTTCGGGTAAACTGACATCATTAAGATACTTACTTGCCACCTCAAAGTAATGATTTATCTTATCCTGTGCCAGCTTATCTACACCTATCTTATTATATAAAGCCGTCACTGCAGCCACCTTTTCATCACGGTTGAAGTTCTCACATGCCACCCATCGCTCCAGTTCTTTGCGCTGTTTAGCATCCGCTTTGTTAAAGGCATTGATGAGCATGTAGGTCTTTTTGTTCGAAGTAATGTCTCCTCCAATTTTCTTTCCGAACACTTTCGGATCGCCATAGACGTCAAGATAATCATCTTGAAGCTGGAAAGCAAGACCTATTTGTTCACCAAACTTATATAATTTGTCGGCATCTTCCTTCGGTGCATCAGCCAGAATAGCTCCAGTTTTCATAGCACACGCCAGCAGAACACTCGTCTTGAGGCGTATCATCTCAATGTATTCCTCTTCCCGAACATCGTTTCTGTGCTCGAACTCCATGTCATATTGCTGTCCTTCACCTATCTCTAACGCCGTCTCAGCAAACAAACTCAACACCTCATGCAGGTGTTTATCACCGCAACGTGCCATGCGTTCGAATGCCAAAACAAGCATAGAATCACCTGAAAGGATGGCAGTATTAGCATCCCAACGCACATGAACAGTCTGCTGACCACGCCTAAGTGGTGCGTCATCCATGAGATCATCGTGCAGAAGTGTGTAGTTATGATAGGTCTCAAGGGCACATGCCGGAGAGAGAATGGTCTCTGGATCGTCCTTAAAGAGGTTGTATGAGAGCAGCATCAGCGTTGGTCGGATGCGCTTTCCACCCAGTTCCAACACGTATTTGATGGGTTCATACAGGCTTTGTGGCTTACGATCGTAAGTCAGATTATTGATATATGCGTTTACTTTCGCGAGTATTTCGTCAGCAGTATACATTGATAAAAGTGCTAAAAGATTGTTTTATTCGTTCGTTATTATCCCCACAGACCTCGTCTATGAGAGCTTGAAGACCACTGGTATCTCCACCATTGAGCGGCAAGGCTTGTTCTTTGCGATGCCAGGTTTCCATGTTCCCATTGTCTTCAGTACGCGAAGTACCTCGGCATTGAGCACCGGTACCTTCCCACTTCGGATGGTAACGTCGCTCACAGAGCCATCAACATTGATGATAAAGGTGATGTTCACCGTACCAGAAAGTTGGTTTTCCTTCGCAGAAGCAGGGTATTGCAGGGTCTTTGTGAGCCATTTCATGAACTCAACCCAGCCCCCTGGGGGTGTAGGAGTCTCTGAAAGAATACGCTTACTGACCTTGTCATCATAGCGTTCCACCTCCACTTGCGACGGGTCATCAGTCATTTTCTCCGTCACTTTCTTCCCATCTTCTTTCACTTTAGGCGGATCTGGCAGCGTATTGATGGTCGGCATGATGATAGGGACATCACTAACCTGTGGCGCAGCAGTCTTCTTATCATTTGAATTCATGCTTCCTGCATCGTGCGGAGTAACCTTATTCGGTGTGTCACTACGCTTAAGATTCAGCATATCATCCACCGTTGGCTTCTTCTCATCCTTCGTTTTGGCAAGGTTCTGCTGGTCAATGGCAGGTAACATCTCCATGTCGTGGAGTGTGACATCATGCAATGAACGCTTCGTATTGCTGTCATCATCAGTCCCAGAGCTGTTATATTCCATTGCAACAAAGAAGATAGACAGTGCCAGAATGACTCCCAAGAGGAAGCCAACCCACCGTTTGTTCTCCAAGTCTGCCCTATTTGACTTCTTTATTTCCAATATAAGATACTAAACAATAGCAAATACCGTTATACTAATCACTGTGACTTATCAGACAAAAGACCGTCTGATGCACAGAACTTCAGAAGACAAAAGTAATAAGATATTCGGAAAAAGATGTATCTTTGCCGAGAAATTAATTTAGATTAGATGAAAAAAGTCGTTTTAACCCTCCTCACTCTGCTGCTCGTTATGGGCACAAAGGCACAGGAGAGTCAGACTGAATATAATTTTCTTCGCCTCCCTGTGAGTGCGCATGCGGCAGCTTTGGGTGGTGAAAACATTACGATTATTGAGGATGACCCTGCCCTTATGTTCTCTAATCCAGCCTTGCATCGTCCGTAAGTGACAATACTGTGGGGCTGAACTATATGAATTACATGCACGGAGCCAACTACATGGGTGCTTCTTACACCAAAGCGCTTGGCGAAAAGGCCACGATTGCGGGCGGAATACTGTACATGAACTACGGAAAGATGAAGCAGGTGGATGAGAATAACGTACAGACGGGAACGTTCAACGCCAGCGATATTGCTCTGGAAGGAATCTTTTCGTATGAGCTGGCACGCAATCTCGTGGGTGGTATCACGGCAAAATTCATTACTTCTTACATCGGAAACTACAACTCAATGGCTGTTGGTGTAGACCTCGGATTGAACTGGTATGAGCCTGAACGCCAATGGTCAGTGTCTGTTGTAGCAAAGAATCTCGGTGGACAGGTCAAGGCTTACGAGGAAGATTACGGTAAGATGCCGTTCGATCTGCAACTTGGTGTGAGCAAAACCTTTGCTGCTCTGCCCGTCAGAGTGTCTGCAACACTCGTTGATATGACGCATTACAACTATCGTTTCATCAATCATCTCAACCTTGGAGCTGATGTTTTGCTCTCTGATAACATATGGATTGGTGGCGGATACAACTTCCGTAAGTCCGAGAGATGACCATTGGCAAAGGCGATGACGCCGGTGCACACGGTGCAGGACTGAGTCTTGGAGCAGGAATCAACCTCGAACGCTTCAAGCTCAACCTTGCTTACGGCAAGTATCATGCGACAAGTAGTTCGATATTGGTCAACTTAGCCTATTCATTTTAGCATCTTTCAGGACTTTCGAAATTTACTGTAATATTACAATAAATTTCGAAAGTTCTTTTATTCTACCCCTTCTCAGTCTGCATTCTGCTTTTTTTTACTAACTTTGTGGTCATCCTAAAGAAGATGACATATAACATACTATATTAATAAGGTATACAGAATGAAGAAAATAACCATAGCCATTGACGGCTTTTCATCATGCGGTAAGAGTACGATGGCAAAGGATCTTGCCAAGGAAATAGGCTATATCTATGTTGACACGGGCGCTATGTACCGCTCGGTAACGCTCTATGCACTGCGTCATAACCTCTTCAATGCCGACGGAAGCATACGGGAGGAAGAGCTGAAGGCACAGATGAAGAATATAAACATCAGCTTCCAACTGAATAAAACGACAGGTAAACCCGACATTTTCCTCAATGGTGAGAACGTGGAGAAGGACATCCGAAGCATGGAAGTATCGTCACACGTTAGCCCCATCGCCGCCTTACCTTTCGTCCGTGCAGCCCTCGTGGCACAGCAACAGCGCATGGGAGCAGGGAAAGGAATCGTCATGGACGGTCGAGACATTGGTACGGTGGTCTTCCCAGATGCTGAACTGAAGATCTTCGTAACGGCATCTGCCGAGGTGCGTGCCCAACGTCGGTATGACGAACTGAAGGCAAAAGGAATGGAAGCGAACTTTAATGACATTCTGAAGAACGTTGAGGAACGCGACTATATCGACTCTCATCGCGCCACTTCTCCACTCCGCAAAGCACCTGATGCGATCGAACTCGATAACAGCAACCTCACCATTGCGCAGCAACAGCAGTGGCTTTACGAGCAATATCGTAAGGTGGCAGAATGAGCCATTAGCCTTTTTGCAGGTCCAATTATCTTAACCCTTCAGACGTTTCATCTCCTTATCAAAGTCTGAAAGGTATTCAATATCTTGTTTACGGCGGAATGTTTCATACTCACATTCCGCCTTTATCTTTGCTTCTAATGCTGAAACACTCCCCGGACCATCTAATATTGGTCTGCCAGCAACCGTTAAAAAGCCATCCAAAAGATTACTCCAATCCTTCATTGTCATGACAATTTGCTGCTCTGCACGGTCTTCAGCCAAGTCAAGATAAGCAGAAACGAGTCTATTGATAGCTGTCATATGCTTTTGATTGAGGTAGTTCTTAGCTATAACTACGTCTGATTTCATTATTTTACCGTCAGGTGCATGTCTCCATGTCGTCAATCCCATATGTGGTTGGCTGGCATCAGCGTTGTCATATATAATCTCAGCTGCCGTCTTACCAGATATAGCCCAGTGTAATTTATTCTGTACTGATGCAAAGAAACGTTTTGTTTCTAGTGCATGCTTGTCATAATCTACTGACAAAGCATAAATATCTGTGATTTTTTGATAGAACCGGCGCTCACTGGCACGTATCTCTCTGATATCTTCAAGTAAATCTTTAAAGTAGTCATGTCCAAACTTTTCGCCTTGTCTCAACCTTTCCTTGTCAAGGACATAACCTTTGGTAATAAATGTATCAAGTGTCTTTGTTGCCCATTGACGAAATCTTGTAGCCTGCTCAGAGTTAACTCGATAGCCTACAGCAATGATGGCTTCCAAAGCATAAAAAGCTACATTGCGCTCCACTTGTCGGTTTCCTTCTGTTTGAACTATCCGAATTTTCCGGATAGTTCCCTCTTCAGAGAGTTCTTTTGAGCGGAAAATATTCTTTAGATGCTCATTTATTGTACGAACATCTACAGAGAATAGCTCTGCCATTCGCTTCTGAGTCAACCAAAATGTACCATCTTCATAGCGCACTTGAATACTGACCTTACCATGATCGTTACTGTATAATAAGATATTACTTTCCATAATCTTTTAGATATTATCATAACACTATCATATCTAACCATAGTGTCCTAAGTTATGCTTGGCATGCGTTCTTTTATCATTTGGCTAATTAGGAAGCTTCAATATTCAAATGACTTCAACTATAGGCAGCCTTCAAGGAATATGCAAAGATAAGTAAAAGTCTCTATATCTGTATTTTTTTAGTGATTATTTCTCCTTATTCCACCTGTTTTTATGTCGTTATATGAATATTGATTCTTACAACCCTCGATAACAGCAACCTCACCATTGCGCAGCAACAGCAGTGGCTTTACGAGCAATATCGTAAGGTGGCAGAATAAGGAAGAATAGGTAATATTGTAAAAGAATATACAACACGCAATTCAAAAGAGGCTCTTTTGGATTGTAAAAAACGCCCTTTTGCGTTGTAAAAGATGCCCTTTTACCATGCGAAAGGGCGTCTTTTGTTTTCTAATAGTGAATTTGTTTTACAATAAAACTTCCCCATCTCCTTTGCAGGGGGTGGGGAAGCGGGGTTAAGTTTTTAATGGTCAATCGGTTTTTTGGCTATGTCTGATTATTTAATAATCGTTTTCTTACCATTGATAACATAGATGCCTTTGGCAAGTTTCTGTAGGCTTCGTGCAGCCTTCAATACTTGTTTGCCATCGAGGGTATAGACATCATAAGTAACGGGAGAGGTGCCATCGAGGCTCTGGATACCCGTGGTGACAGTGAGCATAACGGGCTCTGACTCAGCGCCATCAGCATAAACGGCAGTCACACTGTACTGATGATTCTGTCCGTCGTTGGCTATCTCGTTGCTAAGGGTGGTGTAGGTTTTGCCTACATAGGTGCCATCCCGATAGATATTGTACAAGATTGGACCTGTACCCGACTCAAAAGTGGCATCGTCAACCATGAAGACAAAGACGTTATCTTTCTTTGTTATGTGGTGAATAGCAAAGAACTTTGTACCCTCAGGAACGGTCACTGCCACCTCAGTCCATTTACCTGAACCCTGCACATGTGTGTCTCCGACCTTCTTGAAGGCAGCAATCTCGTTGTTCGTCATTGAGGTAAGCACATCGAAACTTTCCGTTCCGTAGTTTCCGTCTTGTGCTGGGAGATTGTTCACCCAGAAGTGTATGGTCTGTGCTTTTCCTGACAGTTGCGGACTGATGAGCCAGTTGTCAGCATCAATATAGTCGTTACCCATGTTGTCAACCTGGTAGATTGCGGCTGCAGCCTTCTCTCCTGAGTGTGGCAGAACATTGCTGTCAGCGCCCTCGAAGATATCAGCTGGTTCCCAATTGATGAATGCGAACGCCTCACCTTGGTGGTTATACTGTACTCCATCGACGAGATTTCCTGCGAAACCATGGTCGTTATCAACCGTTGTCCATGCACCAAAGCTGGTTCCCCAAGCCTCATATTGCTCGAAGTCATCGTTAACATCGGTTGTTGATGAGGATGGTGCATCCCATGAAAGCTTCATTGTTGCGGCTGTATTGTCCACAACACGCAGGTTCTGAGGCGTAAGTACGTCGGCTTTCTCCAGTTTCATGCTCTCTTCAGCAGTGTTGTTTTCTGGGTCATAGTCGTCCTCATAGTCAACAGTTGCCTTGATATTCAGATTGTCCGAAGCCTCAAGACTCGTCGTTTTGTAGTCTACGTTGAAGGTCTCATCTTGTAGGAGAGAGAGCGTTTTCGAGAGTTCTAACCCCATGATGACCTTATCATTGGCAGTCAAAGTGACCTTTGCATGTTCCATTTTCTCCATTCCAAGGTTGGTAACCTTGACCGTTAGATGTGCCGTCTGTCCCTTTTTCACCTTCTCAGGTACTGACAAATCAATGCTTGCATCCCTCTCTAATGGGTCAGCAATGTTGATATTGTCAATGAAAACAGGGTCGTCCGTGATGACATCAGCCTTTCCGATGATGCGCATGAGTACGTAATCTTCACCTATCAGTTCGGTAGGAATGTCGACAACCTGGGTCTTCCAAGCCCCATTTGTTGATGGAACGGTATTCGTCCATAGTAGTTCTGTGACTTCACCGTCCTTCTTTTCGAATCGTATTTCCACCTTTTCTTTTGGTGCTCCATCACCTCTATAGTCGAAGATGAGCTTCGGACTCGTTGCCCCTTGTAGGTTCATCTTACCACAAAGGATGGTTGAGACGCCAGGTACAGAGGGTCGGAAGAGGAGTGAACCGAAGTCATTATCGGATGAAACATCGTTGGTTACGGTCCATGAAGCATTCTTGTCAGACCGCTCCAGACCTATGAACAGGTTCTCGATGGTTCCATTCTTGAAACTGTTATGGTACGGAATGGCGTAAGGACTACCAATAAGTACGGTCCCAGCAACCCAGTTACTGAGTCCGGAAGGGTTCTCGGCGATGATAGCCCAGCGCTGATAGCGTTGTTCACCCTTGTTAGTATTGAGTCCGGTGATGGTAAATTCGGTCTTACCCTTTACCGATCCGACCTCTTCATCAACCCTTCCTTCCTCGGTGATGTTGTGGATTCGGTACGTAATCTGCTCTGGAAGGATGACGCCATTGTGCACACCAGCTGGCACATCCCACCTCAATTGAACTGAAGTAGTCTGATCCTTAGCTTTTACTTTGCCCATTACAGGTACGTCTTGTCCTACATAAACCGTGACAGAAGCTTTCTCTCCGAAGTCGAAACTGTTGTAGGCTATGATGTCATAGGTGTTCTCTCCGCTCGCAGCAGCATCATCCGTAACCGTCAGAACACTGCCTGGTGCGGGGTTCTCGATGGTCTTTACGGTGCGTTTACCATTGAGAACGACCATCTTAGTGATGTTTGTCAGTGCCGAACCATCGATGGCTTTCGTTGGAGCATGGAAAGAAATGGTAGCCTTAAGAGCTGCTGTTGCGTCAGGGGTAGCCGTCAGCTGGGTAGCGGCAGCAGGTGCTTTCGCCTCTGCAGCCCCCTCAACAGCGATGGAGTCGAGGACAATCATGTATCTGTCAGGAGCCGAAAGGGCATGGAACCCGATGCAATAATCACCGTCAACAGTGGGCTTTAAGGTACCAGAATAGGTCTTGAGGTCAGCCCCTTTGATGTCAGTAGCAGGAAGAAGCACGCCCTTCATGGCATCAATCGTCTTCCCTTTGCCCCATAGAACCTCCATACGTTCATCGAAATCCTTCAACCCTGCGGCAGCTTTGAACGATACTTTGTAGGTCTTTCCTTGCTTCATTTGTATCGGAGGAGTCATCAACCAGTCGTCAGCAGTATTCTCTTTGCTGAAGTTATATTGGTATTGCCCACCCTTGGCAGCGCTCCATTTCCAGGTGCTTTGGTCCTTGTTGTTATCTATAACGGTGTAGAGGTCGGCACTGTTAACCGTCGACAGGTCATCGAAGAACGGCACATTGAGCGCATTACCAAACACTTCACCATTGGTTGTCACCTTAACGCTGCGCTTATCTCTATTGATTGCCTGCACAGAATACGAATAAGCTGACAGTGAATCCTTGTGAATCACTTCGCTGAAGTCTGTTACTGACAGTCCTTCAGCCACTGTCTTGCTCTGTCCGTTGACGTTTCGGATGACGTCATAGGTGAGTGTTCCGAGGTAACCCTTGTGTGTTCCTTGCAGCGGTTTGTCCCACTTGAGGCTGACATTCCCCGTCTCGTCAAGGTTGAACGACACGTTCCTGACTGCCTCTGGGGTGTCATAGCCAACGTAGGTAGTGATCTTACTGCGCGGACCAGTGCCTGCTTCGTTTGCCAGAAGGACCACGAAATTGTTAAGACCTTCGCCGACTGTGATGTCGAGTGTGGCTTGCTTGCCAGCTCCGATGCTACCTTTCGCAATCTCTTTCTCGTTGGCATAGAGTGTATAAGAGACGTTACCCGTGAGCGAAGAGCCGTCAAACGTCTTGTCAGGTGCCGTAAACTGGAACGTACCCTGCAGCTTCCCGTCCTTGAAGTCAGCCTTCAGACCGCTTGCAGCAGCTGGTGCAGCAGGAGCAGTAGGCGTCTTTGGGAAGGTAAGAGCCATGAGTGAAGCCTCCGTTGAGTAGCCTCCTACGGGCGTAACCTTTCCGTTTTCAAGGTTGATCGTATAGAGTTGGAACTTCCCGTCCCTGTCTGTTGATGCCCAGAAGAACTCATTTGTGCGTGGATCAAACTCTCCACTCTGTGTGAAGTATTGTCCATTGTTATCGGAAACCACCACTCCCGTGGAGCCTTTCAGCGTCTCTGCACCCGTCGTACGGTCAATCTGATAGAAGTCACCTTCCTTCGTTACACCGTATGCAAAGCCGTCATTGGCGATGCCCAAGGCTACATATACGTGTTGTGCAGGGGCTATCGTGGTGCGCTTCAGTGTGGTATAATCAATCACACCCCACTCATGTCCATTCAAATCAGGAGCATAAAACTCACCGAAGATCTCACCCGTTACGGGGTCTACAGCCGTCTCTGTGGCAGTCAGACTGAGGTCGTTTACCTCTACAGGCTGGTCAATGAGCTGCCATGTTTTGGTGTCGTAGGCATAATATTTCAGTTTTATGACGCCCAGACTCGCGTAACTCGTGTCGAGGAACATACCATGCAGGATGCCATCAACAAGTCCACTTCCTGCATTGAAGTAGCCATTATAGAAGGAAGAGAGGCTCTCGAAGTTGATGTTTGCAGTGGGATGGAAGGCGTACATGCCCAGTAAATCGTCCGTCAGGAGGTTTCCCCACATCGTGAGTGACGGGTTCACGCTTACCAGGTTCTTTGGGGTTGCCGTCTGAAGGGGAATAGAAGCTGCGAAGAAAGGAGTCTTTTCGCCCCTTGGCAGTGTCTTTGCGAGCAAGGTGGGGAACGTCTTCAGCAGGTTGGTTGTTGGTTTTTCCGTTTTCTGTCGTGGCAGATTTCTGGATGGATAACGTAC
>NZ_BAJX01000022.1 GCF_000613925.1 Prevotella histicola JCM 15637 = DNF00424 | reverse complement strand
TCAAGAGGATGCAATCACGGCAGAATGATTAAAGCCGTGACACTTCGTGAAACTGATAGAATTTACATTTATTAACAGGACGGCAGCACATTACATAGAAAGAAGTATTTACGGGGTCGTCGGCATGCTCCTCCGCGCCTAACGGAGTGCGGTTAGGACACGGGGGCTACGCTGTCAAGGCTTATTACATAACCTTGACGGATTACCGATATACAACAAAAAAAGCCACTCCGAAGAGTGACTAATTAAAGAGAATCATTAACAAACAATACAAAGCTGCCAAAACACGGACAATAAAAAGCAATGAAATAGCAGACAATAATACAATTAATAATTTGCGAATCATCTAAAACCAATTTTAGAACCAACTTTAGTAACTTTCTTTAAAAAACCACCTGATTTAGGTTTAGTCTTAAATCCAACGGGACGTGGAGAACCTGAATTTTTAACGGCATTATAAGTAATGACACCACCAACGGCACCATCAGTAGCCATACCAAGGCGTCTAAACCATTTATCAGTAGAATAATCGCCTATCTGATTAGACAACATAACATTTTGACCTGCTTTATTAATATTATCCAAATTCAAACCACGAATAGTAACATTAAATAACTTATTCTTATTTGAATTATCAATCTTAACACCAACAGTCTCAGCAGCAGTTTTAAACGCACCATTCATAAGATTAAACACCTGAGCATTACCAACAAAACTATTAGTATTAGCGTTCATACGGTTAGTATTAGCGTTCATACGGTTAGTATTAGCGTTCATACGGTTAGTATTAGCGTCCATACGATTAGTATTAGCATTCATACGATTAGTATTAGCATTTTGTTGGTCAATACCAATATGCATCCACTCACTAAGAGAATGTACTAAAATAGAATTAAACTGCGCTTTAAACATCTGCTCAGCATACTTATCCTGAATCCCAAGATTAATATTAGAAAGCTGGTTTTCAAGATCCTGATGAACATTCTGAAGAATCAAACTTTTATTAGTCTCCTGAGCATTAGCAACAGACAGATCAGATAACTTAATATAATTACCTAATGTATCATGCTTAATCTTAAAATCAAGATCAAGTAAGCCATTTTGAGAATTTAAAACACCTGTATGAGCGTTCATATTACCAACATAAGCAGTATTAAGACGATCTATCCAACTAGCTTCTGAATTAGTCTTACGAGCCTGAGCAAGTGCAAGTTCATTTTGGGCATACTGATTAATAATAGAACCAGCTGACATCATTCCATTAGCCATGTTAACATCAGGCTGCATTTGAGCAGCATGCATTTGAGGAGCAGGGGCGCTTTGTAAAGCTGAAGTAGTATTACCTGTTTGAACATTACCTGCAGCAATATAAGGGTTAATACCTGCTTCTGCATAACGTTGCATCTGAGCTGAAGGAGTATTATAAGCATTAGCTTCATGATACATCTTTTCGTTAAATGCATTAGATTCCTGGAAAAGTTGATAATTCATCTGATTAGTCTCACGGGCAATCTGCAGATTAGTTTGGTTAGTCTTGCGATTACTAGCACTGCCCATGGCACCTCCGGCGATAGCTGAACCGGCAGCTATAAGAGCGGGAATTATAGGAAATGGCATAACATTACTATTTTAATTAAAATTACCCCCTACAAGAGTAGGGGGCGGATTCACACAGTATCAAATAATATCACTCAGGAGAACCAGGAGCGTTAGTCGATGGCTCAGGCTCATTAGTAACATTATTCGAAGTGTCTAACGTAGTACTATCATCAATATTGCGTAGATCATCAACAAAATCACGATAGCGGTCAAGTTCTACAGGATCCGACAAATAACGAGATGGTATAATAGATAATATATCATCATCCGATAAGTCCTTAGGTGAAGATACACCTTTAATCTGAACTAACTGTGATACTATCAACTGTTTTTCAGTATCTGATACCTGACCAGAGAACAAACGTGACAACATATCGTCACGATGACCCGTTAACGGGTTAATAGGACAAAGCGTATTATACAAGGTATCATCAATAGGAGAGATACCATTATTTAAGCCATTAACCTCTAATGGAGGAATTGGAATTGTATAACAATCCTTTGGCATTCTATCTAAATGATTCATAGAGCAAGAAATTAAAGTGAAGATAAGCCTGTAACACTCATAGGGCGTACTGCCTTGACGTCTAAGAATGAATTAACGATGAAGTGATCAGCTTGTACGGCAGAAGTTAAGAAGATCGGGTTAACCAAATTTGGGTTAATATAGAAGTTCCTAGAAGACCAATGAGAACGATTACCTTTTTTACGATAATCAGCACCTCCTTTATTTTCTGGGGCAATCTTTTTTTCTGTATCACCGTAGCCGAAATCAAAACGAGGAGTACACCAATAAGAAAGTGATTTACCTGACTCGAAATCACCGAATACAAGATCACGAGCGGTCTTATACTCATTGTAGCGAACCTGATAACCTAATAAGTTATTATTAAGTTCAATGTCCGAGAAGCCTGCTTGCTTTTCATTCATGCCAAGCGTAGAGCAAATAAGATCAGAACCAATCAGAGCCTGATAACCAAGATCAGCAAATTCAGGTTGATAGAACTGTTCACGGGTCAACTTCCTATTGAAAGGATCAAGATAAGAAGCATTATATTCACTCTGTGGAGCGACCGAGTAAATACACATGATAATACCGTGTTCGGTGGAATCGAATTCAATAGTACCACTGCTCATGGATCCTATACCTTTTCCACCAAGATCACCAATAGAAGCATGAGAACCATCAGAAGCAGCATTACCATTAGTAGAAACAACTTCACTTACTACAATGGAGTTATCGAAGCCACCAAGGAAGCGAGCATCATTAGCACGAGATTCAGGTACTTTGAAACCGAAATGCGCCTCTATCTGTGAAGCGTAATCCAATCCATTAGCACGGCGTGTAGCTTCTAACATCTTATCAAGAGCAAACGCAGCACGAAGATCATTAACACTGAATGAAGAAGGAGAAACAGTACCACTATCCAATGATACTGATCCACTCTTATTATTAGTGAGAATAACATTACCATTTCCGCGTACATACTCAGGGAGGTTAAAAATACCATCTGAATAGTTAGGAGTAGGCTTCATGGACGTTAACCAATCCTTAGCATAAGGACGGTAACGCATCTGACAGAATTTAAGAGCAACATCAGGTTCAATGGTCAGATTAGAATCATCTGCATAATCATCCACGTTGAACGAACGAACATCAGAAGGCGTCCAATCCTGGTTACGATAAAAGTCGTTAAAAATCTTCTGATAAGCGAGCAAACGGAATGGAGAGACCTTACATGCATAAATAGAAGAAGGCTCTTTATCGTCCTTAGAGGGAAGATAAGAAGTAGAAGTAATCAGGTTTTCAAGATTCATGAACTTACCTTTGTTGGTAACTCCATAATTCAACATGTTAAGCAGCTTAGCAGCACCTTCAGAATAATTGAAACCTTGTGAATCCATATCAGACGTTTTCAAACGTGTAATAAGTTTACCAAGATCAAAGGTAGGTACAGAGGAACAGATCTGATTGTAGTTCGTAGTACCGTTTTTCTTGACACCATTAAGCGCAGAATGTGGGTTATTAGTGCCAACGATGAACTGGTCAAACCATTGCCACAAAGAGCGATAAGACACAAAAAAGAAATGATAATACTCTTTCATACGAGCATAAGAAGCAGTATTAAGAGTAGTTGTACGTACAAGATCCTGAACAGAGAATTTAAAGTGTTCAGAAGGGTTAACTTCCCAACAACCAATTGGTAATAACTGACCTGCTTTAGCAGAGAAGATTCTGCGTGAACTCAGATCAAAACCATTACGAGCAAGCCGAGGTTTAGGAGCAGGCATTTTAAATAGACCCATAATAATAAATTTTAAAATTAAACAAACATATATTTATTAAGTATCTCATTAAGTTTCTTATTCTTAAGAGAATCATTATGTATCTTTTGATAACGGGCAACATTTTCAGAGTAGAAATGCGAACCATATTGACGGACATGATAGAATAACCAACCATTCAAATTACCATCAGCGTCATACAATACAGAAGAATCAAGACAATAAGTAGACATAATAGAACGCCAAGGACTACAAAGGAAAACTTCACGCCTACGTGGGAGTTTCCTAATTAAGTCTAAATCAAAGTCTACGAGGTGACAAACGGGGTTACCACTATCTACATAAGAAACTTGATATTCATATTGAGTTTTTAATAAGTACATATCTTTACGATAATAGTAATCTTCCAATGCACACACGTACATTTCAGGAGTCCAATTAAAACGCTTACAGAAATCCAGGCACATAAGAGAAGCATGTATATCAACATGAGGGTAAGCAGCATAATCAAACTCAAATGGTAACAAGGACTTATAATCTAAGCCTTTTTGTTCATAGTCATACGCAAGCGCATATATTCGTACTCTTTCAGAATGAGATATACGGCGGTATCCTTTACACTTTGGCAAGATCCTATTTTCAAGACTACGGGGAGGGCAGACAAATTCAAACTCATTTGTGGACTTATTAAGGCAATTTCTTCCATAAGTTCCGTTAATGACATTTTCGTACAACGCTTCTTCATCATCCTTACCATACCCGATACAAGGATGTTTACTTGCCAAATGGAACGTAGAGGTAAATTCAGTGCGTAAAAACGACGGTAGATCACAATCGCCGTTAACATATTTCGCAACGTATTGACTTGCACTACTGTTGACGAGTGAGAAGTCCGTATTACCGTTCTTCCAAGTTTCACGTATAAGGACGTTAAGTTCGTTGTGGAGTATTTCGCTATCGTACCACAAAATGGCATGATAATGCGGACGAAACGTGTTAGGTCCATATTCGGAACAAATGAAGTATCTGATTCTGTATTCATTTCCACGGGGTTTAAGTTTATAATCTATTTTACTACGAAGACGCTTGAAAAAGTCCTGAACATCTTTTTTACATGGATAAGCAAAGCAAACAGTATCTTCCATACCTACGGGAGGAATTGGTCGAGCAATATCAGAAGATACAAACTTACCATTATCACAACCACGATTACTACACCATACATCAGTACGAGAACCATCTAAATTAAACAATGGTGCATAATAGGGCAGATGATCATTATCATAAGTAAGCGTTAAAAATAAGGAATAACGATGAAAAGAGCACTCAGAATCAATCCTATTTGCCCAAGATGAAGCGTAAGAACTACGACAACGAACACATTTACGACAATTAGTATACAAGAATTCACCAATATAACGATTGTAAATGCGGTGAGGGCGTAAACAAGGATTAATATTTCCGAGTGCTCGAGAGAACATAATAACTAAAAACTAAAACAAATTAACGAACTGAATCAGGATGTACTATAACATTAGTAACATGCTGAGATTTTCCTACGGATCCATGATAATGGAACTTTTCTGCATCCATAGAAGAATAACAAGAGGTTAAGTACAAGGCGATTGATACGGCGATAAAACCACCGATAGTAAACTCAAAAAGGGCACGGCCGTTCTTGTCGAGAGAAAAGCGTACGTTCTTCACGAAGTCTTTGACGTTCATTTTCATTTTTACAAGATTTTAAAGATTCATAAAAGTTAAAGATTTCTAGCGTTTCATGTGGATCAGGACAATCAAGACACATGAAGTCTATACATCCAATAGTATCACGAAAAGGACAATTTACATAACGAAGTTGAGCAAGTTATATCTATCCATTAAAATTAGTACAGATAAAATCAATGCAAGATGCAAAGGAACGAAATGCAAGATAATTATCCGATACATGATCAGGAAGATTATCATCACGCCAACGCACAACATAAGTATGGACACCGTTACGGGGATCAACGTAATGCTGAATTGTTACTGACATCATTAAAGTATGTCTAGTAGTACGCCATAGCATCGGTACTCTGTCATTTACCATAAGAATAGAATTAATTAAATAATGTTACTAGCGCAAAAATAAATAAAATAATATAATCAACATTATGACACTTCATAATCGTCTCTATTGAATAATATTTAGGCAGTAGTATCTTTTCTATAATATATTTGACCTACTAAGTATAAACAAAGAGCTCTCTGTAGCGATAATCTTCTCTGTATCAGATTATCTTTTCCCTCATATGCTATTGCGATTTCTCCAGATTTCTCACTGAATTTTCATCGCATACAGCAATCAAGAAACCACACTTTTACTCCCTTCAACAACTTACTGTATCCGAAATAGACAAATAAGTAGTTACAGATCTTTGATATTCATTCTATAAGATACTTACAAAGATAGGTAAAGACTTCATTTCAATTTGTACAGAAAAACGAATTTAACATTATTTTTTTACCCCTATTCTATCCTCTCTTTGCATATAACCCTAAACATATCAAATCTACGTAAATCCAGTAATAAACCGTCAGTAAGTACCTATGTTTGTAAGATTTATTCATAACTACAATTTAGAAGGTGCTCTTTTACGTTGCAAAAGACGCCCTTTCACGATGTAAAAGGTGCCCTTTTGGAGTGTAAAAGACGCCCTTTTGCAATGCAAAAGATGCCCTTTTACAAAGAACTTTATAAGTATTTGATCTTCAAGATGTTACAGAACGGCAAATCATAGTTTCTACTTTGCTTTTCACTTTACCCTCCTTCTTTATTCGTAAAGATATTTCTCGATTACTTAAACACAGAATTAGAACTTCTCTCCTACCCATATGCTTATCGTAACCCAAGAAGAAAGCAAGCTCAAAATGATGATATCTACAGTATCATCCACACAAAAATAGAGAAAAAGAAATAAAGAAGAAACAAAAAAATCTATCCTCACAAAGTTTGGATAGATTCTTATTATAATATAGTATAACTGTCTAAAAGATGCTATTCTTCATGATCTGACAATAATCTATAGGCACTCGCTGTCATCCCAGTACGCCGTTTAAAGAATTTACAAAACGAACTTAAGGATACAAAATTAAACTCATCAGCTATCACCTTTAATGGTTTGCTTGTATGCCTCAGCTCTAATTGCAGCAAAACACACAACGTCTTGTCAATCCATTCCTTTGCTGTTGTACCCGTATCTTTCTTTATGATCATGCCAAGATAGTGTGTCGTCATATCAAGTTGGGAAGCATAGAAGTCAAGTTCGTGCTCCGTTTTAGCATGATCATTTACCAAACGAATGAAGCGTTCAATAGCTCTTTTGTTGCGTGACCATGCTATATGATTATCACTTCCCTTTGACTTATACATTGATTCTGTGAAGTTCAACGCAGAAACAAAGAGTGAACGAATAACAACAGGGTCTATATTCCGGATATGAGCCAGATTGTACAGCGTGCGCACATACTGCTTCCACACAGTTTGTTCACGCTCTGACAAATGGACAGAGAAGCACAAACCAGGAGAAAGGAACACCTCCGGCATCCTTCCACCAAAGACAAGCTTCATATATTCTTCCGTTACTGTGATACCATCAAAGGTAGTATTAGCCCCAAAAGAATCACCATTCAGCATGACACCCCAATTAATAAAGAGCATATCTCCAGGTCCACAGCGATACTTCTTGAAACCAATTACTGGCTCACACCATCCACTTCTTATGATAACTACACGTGCCACATTCATGCAAACAGGGCTTTGCTCGTCTATTATCGGTCTGAAAAAAGGATTACAGCCTATGGTAACAAGAAACTTAGAACCCACATAGACCTCACCTTCTACCGTGGTTCTGTTGCTCTCCATCAACGAAACAATATCTTTGAAATTAGAGATTGCGGCTTCTGTCAGATTGTTTTTATTGTTCATTTAGTTCAATTCAACTTTGTAAAGGTAACAAAAAATATTTTACTACCAAAAAGTTCATCATATTTTACAGAGCATATTAAGATAAAAATGACCTTTTCAGAAATAAAATCTACTATTCTACAATTATAAAAAGGGAAACCATGTGCAAAATAATATAGTTTTGAACACTCTTCTGCATAGCCATATTTGCCAATAAAGTTAAAATCTTTCCTTATACATTAAGTCTGATTTTTTCTCTTTTTTTCCCTATAACAACCTGCCTAAAATGTTAATTGTCACACCAAGACTTGGCATATCATAAAATTAAGTTAACTTTGCACTAAATAATAATGTATACATGGGAAGTTTGAGAAACGTCATTAACCTATTGAAGAAGGTGGGTCTGCCCTTAAAAGCAAATGCATCTTTCTTTTTCTTCATGTACCTCATCGGAATCATCGCTTCGTACATTGAGTTACCAAGTAATGCCCCTGATGCATCTGTTTATGGGAATCTGTGGTTAGAATTGTTTCTCGATCTCTATATTCTATGTGCCCTTCTAACAATCATTCCCAGAAAGATCCGCCCATGGATTAGGGGATTGTTCTGCGTAATCGCTTACATTACGACCATTGCTGATGTCTTTTGCTGGGAGAAATTCCAGTCCACGCTCAATCCGTCCATGCTCCTTTTAGTAGGAGAAACCGATGGTAGAGAAGCGAGTGAGTTCTTTAACAGCTATTTCTCGACGGACTTAATATTCTCTGGTGTAGGTCTGATATTGCTCATAATACTGATTCATATTCTGGCAACCATCCTGCCTGGTATCATAAAAAAGAGATGTTCACCTTTGAGACTGTCACTTAATAGCAGGATGAAAGACATCTTAGAAGCAACAACAGGCGGCTTATGTCTCATTCTTCTCCCTTGGTCTGTCTGCAGTTCAGCACATAATAAGGGTGAAATGATCCAGATGTTCTCTATGGAAACCATTGGTTCCGTAGAACATGAGCTAACAACTAAAGACTGTGCACAGTTCTATCTTCCAGTCTACCGTCTGGCTTTCAGTATCTTTTCCAATGAGTTAGCCTCACAACAGATTGGCAGACTCATTGAAGCGAAGGACAAAATGCAAGTTGACAGTTGTTCTTTCACATCGCCAAACATTGTTCTTATCATAGGTGAAAGCTATGGCAAGCATCACTCGCAGCAGTATGGCTACTTCATGCCAACGACTCCACGCCAGATAAAACTGCAGAAAACAGGTTTATTAGTACCTTTCAGTGATGTCGTATCACCATGGAACCTGACCAGTTTCGTGTTTAAAAACGTCTTTTCCCTACATGTTGTAGGCGAAAAAGGCGAATGGTGCGACTATCCACTATTCCCTGAACTCTTCCGAAAGGCTGGATATCACGTCACATTCATCACTAATCAGTTCCTTCCTAAGGCTAAACAGGCTGTTTATGACTTCAGTGGAGGGTTCTTTCTTAACCATCCTGAGTTGTCAAAGGCTATGTTTGATTCACGCAACACCCGCCTATACCGTTTCGACCGTGGACTATTGGATGATTATGACAAGGATCTTGAAAAGGAAAATACGGACCATAACCTCATAATCTTCCATCTTATCGGTCAACATGTGAGCTATAGACAACGCTTTCCTGACGATCGTAGGCACTTCACAGCCGATGATTACGCAAAAAAACGCGCCGATCTCAACGAACAACGTCGCAGTATTCTGGCAGATTATGACAATGCCGTACTATATAATGACTCCATTGTATACCAGATTGTCAAACGCTTCGAGAACAAAGATGCCATCGTTATCTATATGCCTGACCATGGTGAGGAATGTTATGAAGGCAACAGAGGATTTATATGTAGGAACCATTCAGCAGCCATAGACTATGATTTGGCACGTTACGAGTTTGAGATTCCATTCTGGATTTACTGTTCACGCAAGTATGCAGCAGAGCATCCTGAGATATATAAAGAGATTATTAAGGCTAAGAATCGCCGTTTTATGACGGACGCATTACCCCACATGTTACTTTACTTAGCAGGAATTAGTACTAAAGACTATCATCCCGAGTATAACATTCTCAGCCCTAAGTATAACGAGATGCGCCCAAGATTACTGAAGAATACTACCGATTACGATCAACTCGTCGAACAAAAGAAATGAAAAAGGAACTCCTGACAAGAACAGAATGTGATGTCTTGAGAGGTATTGCCATCATAGGTATCTTCTTACATAACTATTGCCACTGGCTAAGACCTGTGGTTCAGGAGAACGAATATCAATACTTCAAGCATAATGTTGATTGGTTCTACCAGGTACTCCATTCTCATTGGACTGGTCTACTACCGTTCCATATCCTTTCTTTCTTCGGCCATTACGGTGTACCAGTGTTCCTTTTCCTGTCTGCATATGGGCTTACCAAGAAGTACGAAAGCCCTGAACAGAACCCTCAAAAGTCCATTTCAATACTTCCTATTGCAGGATTTATCCGTTATCATTGGCTGAAACTATTCCGAATGATGATAGTTGGCTTTGTAGCATTCACTATGTTAGATGCTATAACGCCTGGTCAACACCATTATTCTGTCATAGATATTATCGGTCAAATGGGACTTTTTAATAATGTTCTTCCGCATCCCGATGATATAATATGGCCTGGCCCTTACTGGTTTTTTGGTCTAATGATTCAGCTTTATATCGTCTACAGGCTCTTCATGTATCGTCGTCATTGGACATGGACAGTAGCTTTAATCTTGCTATGTGCTGCCATTCAATTGGCTTGTGACCCTGAAAGCGATGCGCTAAACCGATGGAGATACAATTGCATTGGGGGTATTCTACCTTTTGGAGCAGGACTTCTTTATGCGCGTTATATGCGTCCTTGGTCTATGAGCACGCATATTGTCGTGTTCATTGTCTCTACTATTGCGGTATTCCTGATGAGCTTTACCTATCTCAGTTGGTATCTTGTACCACTGGCAGTATGCTCTGCAGCAATCAGCTTTGTCAAGATTCTAAGTACAATACCAGCACTATCCGGCAAGAACAGTACGTGGTTAACAACCGGATTGGCATGGATGGGTAGCATCTCTGCAGCCCTTTTTGTCTGTCATCCAATAACAAGAAAGATCTTCATCCCCATCTCCCGTGGTGGTGACTACTATACAGGACTGCTCTTATACATTATTTCTTCCATCTGTTTGGCATGGTTGTTCAAACTATTAATGAAGAAAATACCCAATCCATCGCTATAAAAATGAAGATAAAAGAGATTGAATTAGCTAATATAAGCCGCTATCGCGGTGAGCTGATGGGGGCAGCTATGATCTTCGTCATACTCTTTCACGTTGGACTTCCCCGTGATGACACTTTCTTTGGACTAAGAAGAATCGGAAACATTGGCGTAGATATCTTCTTATTCCTTAGCGGAATGGGATTATGGTTCTCATGGACTAAGAAGCCTTCTCTTAGTCATTTCTTCTCCAGACGCTTCCTTCGAATCTATCCAGCATGGTTTATCATTGCCTGTTTGTATTACATTCCTGACTTTCTATGTCCCGATTTTGTCGGGCACAGTGGGCATAGTACAAATATAATCGATCTCATCGGTAATATAACTATCAACTGGAACTTCTGGATAAACGATGAGTTAACCTTCTGGTATATCCCTGCTATCATGGCTTTATACCTCGTTAGCCCCTTCTATATGAACCTTATTATACGTCACCCTATCTACCATTGGCTACCAGTAGCAATGATAATGTGGTGCATTCTTGTCCAATATGTTACGCCAATACACGAGACTTTGGGACATTTAGAGATCTTTTGGAGTCGTGTACCTATCTATTTCTTAGGTATAAACATTGCAGCAGCAGTACAAAGGAAGGAGAAAATGGATGGAGCCTCTATATGGATGATTCTCATTATGTTTGTAATGGCACTTGCCTCCAGCATCTTTTTAGAGCAAGAAAAGCATGGTCAGTTCCCTATTTTCCTTGAAAGGATGCTCTACATCCCACTGACAATCACAACAATTCTTATCCTTAACCGTGTCTTTCGGCGTACACCTCGTTTCTTTAACAGGATGTTATCCTTCGTTGGAGCGCTGAGTTTAGAAGCATATCTCATCCATGATCACTTTGTTTTGCAGTATATTGAAGAGCAAGGTTGGAGCTATTGGCCTACATTCCTTATGACTACAGCCATTACTTTGCCATTAGCATGGTTGCTCCACACAAGCCTTAACCGTTTGATAACCCCCATAGAGAAAAGATTAAAATGAAGAACCTCATACGATTAATTCGCCCAAAACAGTGGATTAAGAATCTCATTGTACTCCTACCAGTATTCTTTGGTGGTGCATTACTACACCCATCAGCCATCTATGCAGGTTGATAACAGCCTTATCGTTCTCTTTTGCAGCCTCATCCATATACTGTCTGAACGATATCATTGACATTGAAGACGACAAACATCATCCAATCAAATGCAATAGGCCGTTGGCTTCAGGTGCCATCAGTATCCCACAAGGTTATACTCTAATGGTTTTAATGCTTATTTTATCGATGGCTTCGACCTTTTTATTATATGATCATCAGCTGGAAACAGCTGGAGTCATCGCCTTTTATTGGCTACTCAACATCGGATACTGCCTAAAACTTAAGCAATATGCCATTATTGATGTTTGTATCGTTGCCTTCGGATTCGTTCTCAGAGTCTTGGCTGGCGGTGTATCTACCTCCATTCATCTGAGCAAATGGATTGTTTTAATGACCTTTCTCCTCATGTTATTCCTCTCTTTTGCCAAACGTAGAGATGACGTTGTGAGGATGAATGAGACAGGACATGCCCCACGTCAGAACACAATCCGCTACAATCTGACCTTCATTAATCAAGCTATTACCATCACGTCAAGCGTCACTTTAGTGTGCTACATCATGTATACGGTCAGTCCTGAGACTATTCAGAACTTCCATACAGACTATCTCTATCTCACAAGTGTGTTTGTTCTCGTTGGTTTATTACGCTATATACAGATCGCGGTGGTGGATAAGAAGAGCGGAGACCCCACCAAAGTCATCCTCCGTGACCGCTTTACACAACTCATTGTCTTAGCTTTCGGTTTAGCTTTCCTCTTTATTATCTACGTATTAAGATGAAAATCTGTGCATTTGACTTTGATGGAACCCTGACAAAGAAGGATACATTCGTTGAGTTTATCCGTTATGTATATGGTCAAAGGAAGACTATGACGGGATTTCTCCTGCACCTTCCACTACTATTATTGATGAAACTACATCTTTATTCCAACCAGGAAGCAAAGCAAAAAGTCTTTAGTTGGTTTTTCCATAACATGGAAATAGACCGATTTAATTTGCTATGTAGAGACTTTGCGCACACCAACAAACAGCGACTCCTTCGTCCTGCAGGAATAAAAAGGATTAGAAAAGCCCTTGAAGAAGGAGACAAAGTCATCATTATCAGTGCAAGTATAGACAATTGGGTGTGTCCTTTTTTCGATGAATTCGGTGATAAAATCCAAATAGAAGGGACTCAAATAGAAGTAAAAAACGGGCATTTAACTGGAATGTTTACTACTGCCAACTGTTACGGACAGGAAAAAGTAAACCGATTAAAAGCCTCTATCCTCAACGAGAGGATTACCATCTGACAGCCTTTGGTGACAGTCGGGGAGATAAAGAATTGATAAATTATGCAGATAAAGGATATTTTAAGCCCTTCAGAGACTAAAAAGAAAAATGAAAAACTCGGTGAAATCGTCCGTTTTATCATTGTAGGAACATTGGCTGTTATCATCCAATACAGTACATACCTGCTCTTAATACAATGGCTTCATCCACTCTTTTCAAACACAATTGCCTATATCGTCAGCTTCATATTTAACTACATAGCATCCACAAAATACACATTTCGCGTACAATCTACGGCAAAAAGGGGCGCCGGTTTCATCTTTTCACATGTAATCAACTACCTTCTGCAAACATTTACCCTCCATATTTTCCTATCATTGGGCTTAAAGAAACAACTCGCAATGGTCCCAATGTTTGCAATCTGCGTACCTATCAACTTCCTTTTAGTACGTTTCTTCTTGAAAAAGAAATGAGTTTATGATTTACTCTACAAACAACACGCTGGTAAAAGGTGCCCTTTTGCTATTGTGCTGCAGCCTAGCTCCACTGGTGCGAGGTACCAACACATATGGTGCTAAGCATCCGCACGAACCAGTATAACAACACCTTCCACCGTGATAGAGTGACTTCTTAAGTGTAATTCTTTGTTTAATCTTCTTTAATTCGTACCTTTGCAGCAGTTATTTACTGTTTTTAATGTCACTATTCAATATCTTCAAAGTAAAAAAAGAGGAACGTTTGCTTGCGTTCTGCATGCTTTTCGTGTTCATAGTGTTTAATGCTTTGGTCATAGCCAGCCATTATCATGTATACACTATGGGGGCACAAGGAGGATTCTGGAGCATCTTCACAAAGAACTTTCGCATGTCTGGATATGATAACTGGTCATGGATCACCATCTCTGGTATGCGTATTCACTTCGAGACAGCACGTCATCCGCTCTATCTAACCTTCCTTTATCCACTTTACCTATTGAACTCCTGGCTCATACAGAACGTAGGTTATAACTTTGCTGTGTACTTCATGGCAATCATAATCATCTTCTCCGCTTTCTATGCAGTAGTATTTATGTATCGCATTTTCCGCGAAGTCATAGAGCTTAGTCAGGCTGATTCTACCCTACTTACTTTATTTCTTTTTTCTTTTGGACATGTCTTGGTTCCATCAATGGTCCCCGATCATTTCATCATTTCCCTGATGTTACTGTCCATGACCATGTACATTACAGGCATGAAGATTAAGAAACAACGACAATTAACAGCCTGGCAATCCTTTATACTTACCTTCTTCACAGCTGGTATGGCCACATCCAACGGTACTAAAACACTCCTTGCAGGCCTGTTTACAAATGGTAAGAGAACCTTTAAGTGGAAGTTTATTACGATAGGTGTCATCCTTCCGTTCCTTTTATTATTAGGAATCCAGCAGTCACAATACTACCTTCTTGAAGTTCCACAGCAGAAAGTAGTACACAATATTGAGCAGGTAAACAAGAAAAGAGATGCCAAGAAAGTCAACGAACACAAGAGACAGCGTGATGCATGGTTAAGAAGTCATACGGGAAAGGCTGCAGACAACAGTACCATAGGTAGGCTTATGGACGTATCCACATCACGTAGCGAGACATTAATAGAAAACTTCTTTGGTGAATCTATCCAACTTCACCAGCAATATCTATTAAAAGATGTATCGTGGGATCGTCCCATCTTTGTTAAATATAACTGGATTTTGAATTATGCTATAGAAGCTATTATCGTCCTATTGTTCATTATCGGTATCGTCTTCGGTTATCATAAGCGTTTCTTCCAAATGCTATTAGCATGGTTTGCTTGCGATATCACACTCCACCTTATACTTGGTTTTGCCATTAATGAGGTATATATCATGACTGCAGGATGGGCTTTTATTATCCCAATAGCGTATGGATATATGTTGAAAGGATTGTCCCACAAGCCTCAACAACTACTGCGTGCCCTGTTACTTGTTCTCACTGCGTATCTATGGATTTACAATGCAGGACATATAGCCAGGTATCTTCTGTCATGAAAGTATATTACCTTCTGAAGATAAAGAAGGAAGAGCGCCTGCCAGTAGTCCTCTTTCTTCTATGGCAAATGGTAATGCATATTGCCGTTATCAGCCATTATTATTCTAAATTCTCCGTTATCAACAAAGACTTTAGGAAGGTTTTCATTGATAATTTCCACATTTCCGGCTTCGATCCATTGACCCTTTGTGTCGTTACAGACTGGACAACAGCGTTTGATGTGAACCGTCATCCACTGCTTGCCTTCTATTATTATCCCGTTTATCTTATCAATCAGCTGTTAATGTCATTGACTGAGATAAACTGTGGGGCGTTTCTTGTGTCCTGTGTCTTGCTTATTAGCTCTGTTTATGCTTTTCTTTTCATGATGAGAATAGGCAAAGAGCTTATCTGTCTGTCGCGTTTTGAATCCTCAATATTAGCATTCTTCCTCTTTTCCTTCGCTTATGTGATGCTGGCAGCCATATCTCCTGACCATTTCATCATATCATTATGTCTGCTCCTCTTGGTCCTATATATAACTGGGAAACAGATAAAAGATGGGCGAAAGATGAAGAAATGGCAGACTATCCTACTCTTTTTCCTGACAGCGGGAGTATCACTCAACAACGGAATAAAGGTCTTTCTTGCCAGTTTCTTCAGTAATGGAAAGTCTTTTTTCCGTCCATCTCACCTTTTTATAGCCATTCTCCTTCCCGCAGCAGTTCTATGTGGATTCAGCGAATGGGAATATAACACATTTGTTGCAGACAGTGTTCACGCGGGAAAAGTCCAACGCGCACAAGCTATTAAAGCCGATAAAGCTAAAATGTTAGCAGCATTTCGTGACACAACACAGATAAAAGACAGTGCCAAGCAAGCCATAAAATTCAAGGAAATATGGCGAAATCATCGAAAAGAGCAGCTACGAAAGAAGGCACAAGAGCCCCAAAACGCACATTCAGGGAAGCCTATGAGCAAAGAAAGGTTCCTAAATTGGACCGACATAACGACCTCCCGCTCTGCAACCATTGTGGAAAATCTCTTCGGAGAGTCACTCCAACTACACGAACAACACACACTTGGCGATGTGATGCGTGATCGTCCAGTCATCGTAAGATACAGTTATGCTATCAATTATATTGTAGAAGGCATTATTATCCTTCTCTTTATTATGGGCTTATGGGCTGGAAAGCGGAGTAAATTCCTATGGCTTGCATTCTCTTTCTTTGCCGTTGACATGGTACTTCACTTAGGATTAGGTTTCGGAATCAACGAAATCTACATCATGACTGCCCATTGGGCATATGTCATTCCGATAAGTTCTGCGTACCTAATAAGTACTACCAAGGGAAAGAAAAGAATCTGTTTAGTAACCTTAATCAGTGCCCTTACACTTTATCTTATTAGCTATAACACTGCTCTAACCCTCTTATCCCTTCACTAATTATGACCGAAAAAAAGCCCGTTTCCATCGTTTTATGCACTTATAATGGCGCTAAATATCTGCAGGAGCAGCTTGATTCAATCTTAGCACAGACCTATCCATTGCACGAAATCATCATTCAGGATGACGGATCGACTGATAACACATGGCAAATATTGGAAGAATACGAAGAAAAACATCCTCTCATACACATCTATCACAATGAAGGAACACACGGAGTCAATGCCAATTTTCTCTCAGCCATGCATCGAACGACGGGTGATTTCATTGCTATTGCTGATCAAGATGACATCTGGGAGGCTGATAAGATAGCCAATCAGATGACGACTATTGGTAATAAGCTCCTCTGTAGTGGGCTTACACGACCGTTTTCCACTGATGGTTCCTTCGCATACTTCGATAACAGACCACGTAACGTAAGCATTTTCCGTATGATGTTCCTCGGTCTTCCAGGGCACACCATGCTCTTCCGCCGAGAACTATTGCGTATGATGCCACCCGTAACACATCCTTTCTTCAACGTATCACTCTATGATGCAGCCCTCAGCATACTCGCTGCAAGCCACGACAGTATAGCTTTCTGCAACAAAGTATTGGTGAATTTCCGGCGACATGCCGATGCTACGACTTACAACGACTACAGTCGGAGTCTCCCTTCATGGCAGAATGGATTGTATGAATTGCTATGGGGACTACGCCACTACCACCAAGCGCGAAGCATAGCCCTTCCTATTTACAAAGGAAAGTTAACGTTCATGGAAGGAATAACAACCAATTACAACGATTTCATCGAAGCAAAAGCTATCATGAGACTTGAAACGAAGAAAGGATTATGGGCTTTTTTAAGACTACAATACCTACTAACAAAAAACCACCAAAGGTTGTTTCAGACCTCAGGTGGTAGCTTCATAAAGATGATTCGTGCATGGCTCTATCCCGTCATGCAACTGTATATGTATCATCATGCTCTACGCCGATGCAAATAAGCAAGACATTCCTTCAGCATTTGTGACCCAGACAGCTTCATAATAGCGAAATAAAGGATACCAGCAAGCAAGACACGTGCAACTAATAGCAGCACAAGATTACTGATAAAGACCGTTGAGAAGTAAGTAACGAGCATCACTGCAGCTGACACAAAGAGATAAGGACAGATGTCTTTCATGACATCAAACAATCGTAGACCTATCTCTTTCCCCGCAAAATACTGCCATACAAAGAGCCAAAGAACCGTGACAAGCGTATAGATACTGACCATAAACACGATTCCTTCACGATAACAAAGAATGACAAACACGATTTGTGCAACAATCAAAGCTATCGTGCACCACATGTAAATAACTGATTTTCCACGGCTGATGATAAGGTTTTGATACATTGTATAGAATGGTAAGAAGGCACCACTGATGCAAAGTATACGCAAAAGAGGGACACTCTCTGCCCATTTATCGGATATCAACAGTAAAATAAACTCATGTGAGATCATTGCAAGACCAAACATTGCGGGGAAAGCAAGGAAGGCTGTAAAGCGTAACATCTTACGAAAGACATTCACTTGACGCCCAGCATCACCGTTAACCTCCACCAAAACAGGTTGAGCGACCTGTGAAATGGTTCCTGAAACAAAGGTACTTGCCATCGTATCCCACTTAAAAGCCTGAGAAAAGTTGCCTACTGCCTTTGCAGAATAGAGTCTACCGAAGATAAATGTAAGTACATTCTGACTTATCGTATTGACCACTGTCTTATAAGAATCTTATAACTAAAGGAAAACATATGCCGAATCGGCGTAAAATCAATATGGAAAGATGGTCGCCAAGGTATCAGAAAGAAACGTCCAAAGCTTGTCAACGTAATGTAAATAACCTGTTGCCAAGCCAAACTCCAATATGCATAACCACGAAAAGCCAATACAATTCCTACTACACCAGACAGTACAAGTGAAGAAACTCGTAACAACGTAGTCTCCCGAACCATCATGTTCTTAAACAAATATGCTGTAGGAGCAGTGCCGATAGCAGAGAAAAGTAAGGATACAAAGATAAAACGTGACAGCCCTATAAGTTCTTCATGATGGAAAAACGCTGCTATTAACGGAGCACAAAAGAACAACACAAGATAGGAAACCCAGCTCATAAGAGTACTAAACCAGAAGACTGCATTGTAATCTTTACCCGTAGGATGCTCCATATTTGCCAATGCTGAGGTAAAGCCACTCTCTTGTAAAGCACCAGCAACAGCAGTGAATACTGCCAACATTCCCACTAATCCATAATCGGATGGCGACAACAGACGTGCCAAAAAAACACCGATTATGATATTCAGGAGCTGCATCGTACCATTATTCAGTGCCCCCCAGAACAGTCCTTTGGCAGTTTTCTCCTTTAGAGTTTCCTTTTCCACACCTTTATATATATAATATCTTCTTGAATAAAAAGCATTGGTTTGCAAAAATAACGCTTTATTCTGATATGGGCAAATAGCAAAGAGATGAATTGAAGATGAAGCTTTCTCGTTTTTCATCATCAAGCCAATGATTGCAGCCTGATGACTGTTCACATCAACAAACATAAAGAACCAAAATAGGACCATCAGGACACAATGTAATATAAATTCGTATACTGAAAAACAATAGGTGCTCTTTTGCGTTGTAAAAGGTGCCCTTTTGATGAGTAAAAGATGCCCTTTTGCACCTCAAAAGGGCACCTTTTGCAATGCAAAAGGGCGTCTTTTACCAGCCTCTTTATAACCTTCTATAAATCAACAGCTTACAAAGTCACTTTTATCTACACCCAATCAACTTTCAATACACTCTCAAATGCTTTTTCTGTAAATACATTTCAAAAGGTAACACCTTATTTTAAAATAGTGAAAGACACAAGTATCAAGATAATAATAACAAAAAAAGCATCCAGTACAGGATGTTGAAGAAGAATCAAAACAGAGCAAGATATATATGAAAATTATTCAAATTTATATAAAAAGAAGCTGATCTTCCTTGTTTTTTTTATATATTTGCAGTCGTTTTTAAAAACGAAATTATCAATTCACAGGTATTAGTTTTATTAATATTGAGGACGACCACCCTCTTTTTTCATCAATAGTAATTAGGTTAAAAAGATTATATTATCATCAGGGGCTATACATATTGCTTCAAATAACAATCCAAAAATAAGAGAAAGATGCAGAAGACTACTTTTCTCCAACGCATGATTTGTGCTCTTATCTTGAGCCTATTATGCTTTGGTCCATTCTGCCTTCCCACATCAGCTCAAGAGCTTAACGGGGCAAAGGTTACACTCTCAATGCGCGATGCAACAGTAGAAACATTTGCAAATGAGGTTGCAAAACAGACAGGACTGAATGTTAAATTTGCCGATGAAGACGTCAAAACACTTACAGGTGTTACCCTTGACGTGCGCAATCAGTCTGTTTCAAGTTTGTTACTAAGCTTATCAAACCAGTTGCCATTTACCTATACAGTTGATGGTAACACACTGACATTTGCAAAGAAAGAACCTGTACAGCGTAAGAAAGGCATTTACGGTCAGGTAACTGATGTAAACGGTGACCCAATCATCGGTGCTATTATCCGAATAGATGGTGTTAACGGAGGATACACAACAGACATAAACGGTGAATATCAGGCACAAACCGACTTAAAAGAGGCACGGTTGACAGTGTCATACATTGGTTATAAGACCATTACGAGAACGGTAAAGAACGGTTCAGCAGCCAACTTCACTATGCACGAGGACACAAAAGAGATGCAGGAAGTGGTTGTAACGGGTTATCAAACCAAAAATAAAAACTCGTTCACAGGCTCACAGGTTTCTGTTACACGTGACCAATTAATGAACGTCGGTACGAAGAATGTGTTGCAAAGCATTGCAAACTTCGTCCCAGGTATGGTCATTGCCGATGACAACCTCAAAGGTTCCGACCCTAACAAGGTAGCAGAAATCAACATCCGTGGACGTGCAACATTCGAAGGACAAGCCAACACTCCTGTTTATGTCGTTGATGGTGCGCAGGTCACACCAGAGTATGTTGCCGACATGGACATGAATGATATTGAGACAGTCACCGTTCTTAAGGATGCATCTGCATCTGCTCTCTATGGTGCAAAAGCATCAGCTGGTGTCATTGTTATTACAACAAAGACCCTGAAAGGTGGTAAGTTGAAACTCAACTACAGTGGTACAGTCCGCCTGTCAACACCAGACTTACACGATTACCATCTATTGAATGCACGCCAGAAACTTGAGTATGAGCGGTTAGCAGGTCTGTTTACCGACTCAGATCCTACTCGTCAGTATCAATATGACTTGGATTATGCACGCATATATAATAACATTCAGAGCGGTGTTGAGACTGATTGGTTGGCAAAACCACTACGCAATGCCTTCTCACAGTCGCACAGTTTGAGTATTGATGGTGGTGATGAGCGCGCCAAATATAACCTTGGCGTACGTTACGGTAAGGATTCTGGTGTCATGAAAGGCTCCGATCGCACTCGTTTATCAACCAACTTCCGTTTGTCTTACAATGTTTCTGGTAAGTTCTTTGTATCAAACAGTTCTACGATCACATCCGTAACAAACAACGAATCACCTTATGGTGACTTCTCTGACTGGGTGAAAATGAACCCATATGAGAACCCATACGACGCTGATGGTAAGTTACGTTCTTCACTTTATCACGACATTTCGAACCCACTCTACGATGCATCACTCGGCAGTTATAACAAGACTAACACCTTAGACTTCCTGAATACGACATCACTTCAGTTGTGGTTCGGTGACAAGGTACGTCTGGATGGTGACTTTACCATTGACCGTAGCAAGCAAGACAGACGAATATTTACATCTCCATTCTCTTACTACGAGATCAGTAATAAGGCTGCTGACCAGCGTGGATCACTGTCAGATAACTGGACAAACGTCACTACATTGCAGGGAAAACTGATGCTTTCATACAATAATTACTTCTTTAAGAAGCTCTTCCTTACAGCTATGGGAGGTAGTAGTATGGAGTCAACTTCAACGGATGCAGCGGGTTATCGCTCTGTTGGTTTCTACTCTGACAAGCTCGGACACCCAGCTTTTGCAACATCATATGACGCTGGTACACATCCAAGTGGCTCTGACACAGAGACCAGAGGAGTTGGTTTCTTTGTGAATACCAATACCATTTGGGATAACAAATACTTCCTTGACCTCATCTATCGTTATGAAGGTTCATCACGTTTCGGTAAGAATAAACGCTTCGCACCATTCTGGAGCGTTGGTGGAGGATGGAATATTCACAATGAAAAGTTTATGAGTGGCTCACAGGTTCAGCTCTTGAAGCTCCGTGCAAGCATTGGTTATTTAGGTAATATCAACTTCAATCCATACCAAGCACTCACCACTTACAGTTACAACAGTGCTTACTTCTATGGTAAAGGAACAGGTGCCACACCTATTACTATTGGTAATCCAGACTTGAAATGGGAGCGTACTTTGAGTACAGATATCGGTGTTGACTTCACTGCTTTCCATGGTCGTATCGACTTATCAGCTGATTATTACATCAAGAATACAGACAACCTACTCCTCGATATCACCAAAGCGCCATCTGTAGGTGTGACCACTTCACGTGAAAACATAGGTGAAGTACAGAACACAGGCTTTGAACTTCGTCTGCGTACCTTCCCCATTCAAAACAAAGATTGGCAGTGGTCACTTGGTTTTACATATGCATATAACAAGAATAAGATCAAGAAGATCAGTAATGCTTTGCGTGAACAGAATGAGCAAAACCTGGCTAAAGGCGGTGTAGCTCCACTCCCTGTATACGAAGAAGGACAGTCATTGACAGCTCTGAAGGTTGTACCTTCAGCTGGTATCGACCCTGTAACAGGTCAGGAAATATTCATCAAACGTGATGGCAGCTATACCTTTGTGTATGATCCAAATGATAAAGTTATCTTCGGAGATACCAACCCTACAGGTATTGGTGCTATCAATTCATACCTTACTTACAAGCGTTTCGCGTTTAGTTGTTCCTTCCAATACTCTTTCGGTGGAGCCCTTTACAATGAGACATTGGCAACAAAGGTTGAAGGAGCAAACCCAAAATACAATGCTGATGAGCGTGTATTAAACGACAGATGGAAGACTCCTGGCACTGAAGCTAAGTATAAACGTATTGACGATACTGCTACTCCGTATCAAACATCACGTTTTGTACAGAAGAATAACTACCTACGTATGACCAGTTTGTCCTTCTCTTATGAGGTACCAACTACTTGGTTACAGAAATATGGACTGAAACGTATGTTCTTAGAGCTTCTTACCAACGACCTCTTCTACCTGTCAACAGCAAAGAGAGAGCGCGGTTTGAACTATCCATACGATAGAAGTTTCGAGTTCTCATTACGTTTCTCACTCTAAAATAAACAGCATGACAATGAATAAAATAGCAAAATACATAGGAATATCCATAGCCTTTACACTGCTTACTTCCTGCAATGACTTCCTGGATGTACAGCCAAAAGGACAGTTAACAGAGGGTGAAATGCTCGAAGACATCACGGGTTTCGAGGATGCTATGTTTGGTGTTTATGGCAAATTAGCCACTTCGAACCTTTATGGGGAGAACCTTTCATGGGGACTTGTCGATAAGTTAGGCCAGCAATTTGGCTATGATAACCCACAAGATGTGAGCTATTATCTTAATAGATATCAGTACACTAACCAACAAGCACGCCTGATGACAGATGCTGTTTGGAGCAATATGTACAATAACATAGCTAATGTTAATAACATCATAGCACACATTGACGGGATCAGTGAGGCTGCACAGGAACGAAAACTCATAAAAGGTGAGGCCTATGGACTGCGTGCTTTCATGCATTTCGACCTTGCACGCCTTTATTGTATAGACTATAGACGCAGCAATGATAACACTCTTGGCTTGCCATACTCTTTTGATTTCAATCTAAAGAACCGTCAACGCTACAATCTGTATGACACATTCACGCTCATTTTAAGGGACTTGAACAAAGCAGATTCCCTGTTATCAGATGATAATGATGTGACGTATGACAATACTTTCCAGCGTGATTATCACAAAGGACGTGTAATTCTTTTCAACAAATATGCCGTTAAAGCAACTAAAGCACGTGTATATTATGCGATGGGAAAATACACCGAAGCGGTACAGAATGCACGTGAAGTCATCAATGCAACACAGAACTTCAAGCTGAATACCAGCACAACGATTGACTCTGTTATGCGCTTTCCAGCAAGCAAAGAGATGATTTTCGGTGTCTATGCAGCCGACCGTTCAACCTCTATTCGTACAACGTTCCTCCGTTCAACAGGGCAAGGAAACTTTACCGAAGGGCGTCGAGACACGCGTAGTCTCTATGAGACCGATCGCTTCACAGCGCTCAGTTCCGACTTGCGTTACAATGCTTTCTACAGAGAAAACGCATCTGGAGCATCTTCAAGCTTCAGCTTTATCCGTCTGATTCAGAACGATGCCGAAGCAACAAGAGGTGTATTAAAAGGTTTCGTATTGATCAGTTTGCCAGAGATGTACTACATTCTGAGTGAAAGTCTTTATGATACGGACAAGACTGAAGCAATAAATCTCCTCAATCAGGTAAGAAAGAGCAGAGGATTAGGCAATGTTGATGCTGCAAATGTAGCAACACGTGAGCTCTTTGAACAGGAGATGATGCGTGAACGTATGCGTGAATTCCCTGGTATGGGACAAACGTTCTATGCCTTGAAGCATTACAACCGTAGCTTTACTGACTTTAGAAATATCGACACTTATCAGCCTTCTGATGCGATATTCAAACTCCCATGGCCTGACAGAGAGAACGAATACGGCGACGAAAAAGTATATAAACTTCAGAACTAAACATCAAGACAAATAAGAAACAGACGTCTAAAGGATATCATTATGAATAAATCAAGAAAGAAAATGATGATAAAATTCTTCGCAATAGGGCTGATAGCCTGGTTGGTCAGGCTTGTTCGGGCATTGACTATGACGGAGAATATTCAAAGGAAGGGTATTTTGAAGGAGGAAATCAAGTGTACTTTGACCTCCAGAATACCACCGACACACTATATAACTATTCATTTGGAACGCAGCCAACCAGTGTTACAACCGACACTGTAAACGTCAAAGTGAAGATTGCTGGTGTGAAGAAATCACAGCCACAGCACTTCAAAGTGCTTGTTGACCCAAGTAGTTCTGCAAAGGCTGGTGTACACTTTGTTGCACTCGACAGTATTCTTACTGTACCAGCAGACAGTCTCACGGCATCTTTCCCAGTAGTATTGATGCGTCAGAACCTCAGTGAGACACAGAACGACAACATTAGATTGATACTCCTTCTCAAGCCAACTGATGATTTAGGAACACGCTTCCCAGACAAAACAAAGAGGATTATCGCATTCAATAACGTTCTTGAGAAACCTGATTGGTGGGATATGCCACTGCTAAGTTCTATGGGATTACCTGCTTATACACCTGCAAAATACAGAATGTTATTATCCTTCTATGACTCAGATGCCAATAAATTGGTAAAGGCAATACGAAACAACAGAAGTTGGACTGAGCTTTACAGGAACATACAAAAGGTGGTAGCTTACTTCAGAGCACACCCAGAATAGATGCATTCATCCGTATATTGAAGGTTTCGGATTGCTGTTTAACGTTGTTCTACACTATCTTTCATGTATAAAGAAACACTGAACAAATAGCTAAGGGGCAACCAGAACAAATGGTGCTAAGCATGAACACCACCCGTGCGGGGCATCCGCACCAATGGAGATGACGCCCCGCACATGACGTGCTAAGCATGAGCACAAAACGAGACCAATACTTTTAAAAGTCAATAAGACCATAAACTTGAACAAGAAAAGATATGATCATGATAAAGAAATATTTATATCTCCTTGCTGTATCAGCCTTGTTATTCTCGTCCTGTATCAAGGATGACTCAACAACTGGCGGCAATACGGTTTCTGAAATAAGCCTTCAGACACCCTTAAACAGTATATATACGCTCAACCAAGGTGACACACTGAAGATTAATCCTACGGTGTTACAGAGCAATGGTCAGCAACCTCTGAAGTACGAATGGGAAGTAAACCACAAGTTAATATCGAACGATACGAAGCTTGTTTATCCATGCAAAAGCTCCGGAGAGTACACGGCTCGCTTGCGCATCAGCAACGGAGAGAATATCAAGATATATGAGTTCAAGGTAAACGTTGAGTACGCTTACACAAAAGGTATCTATCTTCTGGCTGATGACAACAGCCATGCTATTTTGTCATACGTACCGACTGAAGATACCCAAAAGAACTTCCACTTAGACATTCTGGCTGAAAACAACCCAAATATCACCTTTGGTGAACCATGTTCTATGACATGGAACAAGACTATAGGCAGTCAGAAACAAGACGTTCTGCTCATAGCTGCAGGCAATCCTTCAACGCTTTATCAGCTTGATGGATATGAAATGGTATCTCTGTTCAAGACTGCTGTAGGAGAAAAAGTAACACAATTAGAGGCAAGTTCAGACAACAGTACACCCAAGACTATGGTTATTACGAACGATAACCTGTACTCTGTAGCGCTGAATTCAACCACTATCTTCTCACAGACATCACGTTTTACCAATGCAGTTAATGGCTCTGTAACACTATCTAACTACATGACCCCATGGTGGAGGGATGATCTTTTCTATGCACATGGTGATGCTTACTTCGACAATGCACATGGTTCACTGCTGGCAATGGCTATCGAGAACTCTTCAGTACCAGCTGAAATACTGAAAGGAACCTTCACTGGTGACACCTTAGTGGGTATGGGTAGCGTAAATAAACAGCGTAATATGGCGCTTATCACTTGTCAGAAGAGTACTGGAACATACTATTTCACATATATTCTTCCAGGATATTTCTCATCAGATGCTACTAAACGCATCGCATCAAACGTTATTTACCATATTGCTATGCCTGCTTCAACAGGTATAAGCAATGGGGCTATCGTGCGATCTGCACGTAGTAAGAACATAGTTTACTACACAAATGGTAACAATGTCTATGCTCATAATGTCCTTGCAAACGGTACTTTCCCTACAGCTCCACTGTTCTCGGTAGGTAATAGTACGGAAAATATTGTTGATATGGTCTTCTCTGACGATGACAATCTCATCTATATAGCAACGAATGATTCCTCAAATGCTATGCAAGGAAGTCTTTATTGCTACGATACACAGACCAATGCACTGCGTTGGTCGAAGCAACATATCACTAAGAAGATTGTGAAAGCACTATACAGAAACAAATAAACACACAAATGATAGGAATGAATTTCTCGTTTAAGAAATCAACAATAGGAGGAGCATTACTGCTTCTCCTTGCATTGCAAAGTACAGTTGTAAAGGCTGATGACGACAAATCGAAGTCGAAACCTAAGAAAGAGACGAAGTATGACAGGCTCTTTAAGGACAAGAAGGTGGAGACTGCACGTAGTAAATTCATCACAGTTTACAAGCTGGACAATAAGATTTACTTCGAGCTTCCACGTACATTGCTCAAGAAACAGATGTTACTTGGAGGGAGAATAACCTCTACAACCGATCCAACAACAGTCACAGTAGGGTCTACAAGCTCCAATCCAGTACTGTTTTACTTTGATATCCAGGACAGCTCTGTCGTGATGAAGACACCTAATAACGTTCTTTTCCAAGACAATGCACCATCAAAAGACCTTGAAGGGGCGTTATCACAGAACTACCGTGACGGTATTTGGCAAGGATTTAACATCTTAGCATACAACAATGACAGTACTGCTGTGGTCTTTGATGTCACCTCTCTCGTTGGTAAACCAACAAGTCTGATACCCGTAATGCCAACACGAAACGGTAATTATAGCATAAAAGCAACTCCAAAGTCAGAACTTTCGTTCATTCGTGGCATAAAGAGTTTCGATACAAACCTTGCTATTAACAACGATTTCACTTATGGAATATCAACCTCTTTGATGTCTATGCCTATCGGAGGAGAGCGCCCTACGACAGTAGGAGTATGTTATAGCGTAACACTTTTACCAGAGTCAGCAATGCGACCACGCATCATGGACTCTCGCATAGGTGTTGATTATTCTGTCCGTTTAGGTATTCCTAAAGAGGGAGGAAGTACCAAACGCATCTTCTTCTCTCACCGTTGGAACCTCATTCCCAGTGATAAGAAGGCTTATGCAAAGGGAAAACTAACTACACCTGTCAGTCCAATTCGTTTCTATATAGATAATACTTTCCCTGAATCATGGAAGAAACCAATCCGTGAAGGTATCCTTGAATGGAACAAAGCCTTTGAGAAGATTGGCTTCAGAAACGCAATAGAAGTAGTAGACTTCCCTCAGAAGCAATCTGATTTCGACCCAGATAACATTCAATATTCCTGCATTCGCTACATTCCAAGCGGTTCTTCATCAGAACCAACAAGTAATATTCATGTCAATCCCAATACTGGTGAGATCATGAATGCCTCTATGTTCATCTATTCTGACGTAGAACGACTGCTGCATAAGTGGCGTTTTATTGAAACAGGAGCCGTTGATCCTTCTGTTCGAAGCAATCGTCTGTCAGCCGAGAAGTTTGCAGAAGGACTGAAGATGTTGGTCATGAAAGAGACAGGCAGCATGCTTGGACTACAGAATAACCTTGGTGCTTCATTCACTTATCCTACTGATTCTTTACGTAATGCACGCTTTACGACAACTATGGGACTTGCTCCTTCTGTCATGGATGACGTACATTATAATTATGTTGCACAACCTTCTGACCGAGGTGTACGCCTAACACCAACGGGATTGGGTATGTATGACTACTTCACCATCAACTGGAACTATCGTTATTTCGATACAGATAATGTGTCAATCAATGAAGAGAAGAATACACTTGAGGCTTTTGTCGACAATAAAGTGATGAATCCTCGTCTTCGTTATTACGCTGAACGCAACGGAAAATGGGACCTCGGGTACAAGCAGGAGCACTTGGTAACGACATGATTGCCACAGCAGAACTTGCCAACAAGAACTATTCTATTGTTGAAAGCAACCTTTCTAAGTGGATAAAGAACGACGAAGACACACGTATCAAAGATAAACTCTACCTACAGATAGCACAGAACCGTTATGCAGCATTCAAACAAGTGCTAAGCAATGTTGGTGGTATGTACATCAATAATATGAAGATTTCTTCTGGAGTACCACAGTATCAGGTCGTACCAAAGGATCTTCAGCGCCGCTCTTTCCTATGGAGTCTGCAGCAAGCAATGAGCATTAGCAAGTATGCTAACCGCAACTACGAGCGCAAAGGCTTCTTGTCTGTTAGTTATTATGACCAGACTTTGGAGTTCATGGGGTACGACTTACTTGCTGCACGCTTACGTGTTGCAGTGACATCTTACCTGAATCCAAACAGTTATACACAGAAAGAATACTTTGATGATATGTATAATGCTATCTTCAACAGTGTCATTCAGATGCGTGCACCATCCCAAGGAGAGCGTATTATGCAGCGAACATTCATGAACTATGCGCAGAATGCTGTCTCAAAGGCTACAGGTAATGGTGGCGCAGCAGGTGGTTCATCATCAGGAGCAGCATTGAAAAACAATGAAGACATCGGTGCCACACCAGGATTTGGAGACCCTTCACAGAGTCTTGTACCAGCTGTTGACATCACACTTGCCGACAACTCTGAGCTCTACTTCTATAATTGCTTGCAGAAACTAAAGCCTGCATTGGAGAAATGTCTGAAGAATAATCTCCCAATAGCAGCACGAACACACTACGAAATGTTACTCTTCAAACTCAATAAGACAATGGAGGTGAAGCAATGAGGAAAGCATCTGTATTATCAATGAGATCAGTTCACGTAACTGTTATCGCTCTGGGCTTCTTGAGTCTGTCAATGTCTGCACAGGCTTTCCCGTTCTTTAAGAAGAAAAAAAAGAACACTAAGACTACCACTGAGACGGTAAAGAAGGATGCCTATGAGCGTATCCTGACTGAGGAAAAGACTGATTCAGCAAGAGGACCATTCGTCTCTCTCTACAGAACAGGTGAGAAACTGCTTGTCGAACTGCCACCATCATCTATCGGACGTGATATGCTTATCGGTGCAACAGTATCATCTGTTTCCAGCCCACAGTTCGCAGAATTGGGCACACGTGCTGGCTCTGTAACACACATACGCTTTGTAGAGAAGGACAGTTCCATCGTCATGCAGGCGGTTAATTCCGAACTGTTGGATGCACTTCCATCACCAAAAGCCAGCCAGGCAGAAGCAACCAACTATCGGGATCTTGACCTTTATGCTTTCCCTATCAAAGCAAGAAACAAGAAAACGGGGGGTATTCTTTTCGATGCTTCATCCTTTTTCCTAAGAGAAAGTAAATATTTCCCTGTCATAACAAAGATAGCTGGCCCATATAGAGTGGATGCTGAGCTGAAGCCAGAATGGATAAAAGTGACTGCTTTGAAGTCATTTGAGAGCAATGCCTGCATCAAAATGGAACGTAACTACGTTGCTAACATGTCAGGAAACAGCGGTAATGTGGCTATCAGTAACCAACCAGTATCCATTGGTGTAGAGTTTACTTTGGCCTTATTGCCTAACGAAAAGATGACACCACGCCTGGGTGACATACGTATTGGATACTTCCTCACGCCGAAGTCTGTTGTCAATGACGGACTGATTGAGCATGCAAGCTTCATCAACCGGTGGCGTGTTGAACCTAAGGACACGGCAGCTTACTTTGCAGGAAAGCTGACCGAGCCTGTAAAACCGATTGTTTATTATATCGATAATAACTTCCCTTCACTGTGGAAGAAGGCCATTAAGAATTCCGTTCTACGATGGAACAGAGCTTTCGAACGTATCGGTTTCAAAGATGTTATGCAGGTTAAGGACTTCCCAACGGATGATCCTAACTTCGATCCAGACAACTTTAAATACTCTTGTATCCGTTACTTGCCTACAGCAACAGAGAATGCTATGGGACCATCATGGGTCGATCCACGTACAGGTGAGATTATTACGGCTACCGTTTTGGTCTATAATGACGTTGTAAACGTTATCAATAGCTGGCGTTTTATACAGACTTCACAGCTTGATCCAGCTGCCAGAACACTGGATATGCCCGACAGTATTGTTGCGTCAACATTGGAATATATCGTAGCACATGAGGTAGGTCACACCCTCGGTTTGATGCATAACATGGCTGCATCTGCAGCCATTCCGACCGATTCTCTGCGTTCTGTAGACTTCACACATAAGTATGGAACAACGGCATCCATCATGGATTATGCCCGTTTCAACTATGTTGCACAACCAACAGACAAGGGAGTATCACTCACTCCACCGTTCTTAGGCGTGTATGATGAGTATGCGATCGACTGGGGATACCGTGTTTTCCCTCGTTCAAAGGGTTTCCGTGACGATATAAAGCCACTACAGGCAATGGTTGCAGCACATGAAAATGACCCCATGTATCGATATGGACTGCAACAGTCACGCTATCGTTATGACCCAACAGCCATAGAAGAGGATCTGGGTGATGATGCTGTGAAGTCGAGTACATACGGTCTTAAGAACTTAGAGTACATACTTCACCACTTCGACGAGTGGATTCCTGATGGTGCAGATGGTGTTCGCAAAGCAAAACTCTATCGTCAGATGGTGTCGCAAGCCTATGGTTATTCACGTAACGTGTATGCTGTAATAGGTGGAATCAAGCTTTTCCAGACGACAGAGTCCTCTGGTCTGCCACGTTATCAAGTAGTCTCTAAGGAGAAACAACGTGAAGCAGCTTTGTGGTTACTGCAAGAAGCACATAAATTTGGCCATCGCGGCATAGCAAGTATTGAGGATCGACTCCCACAAGTGAACTCTCATCCTTATAAGACACTGGCTAGTGGCATACAGGAGATGGCACTCTCTGCCACTGCTCGCCTAGCATTGAGCTATTATGCAGACTCCACTTCTTATTCACCATTGGAATATAACGAGGACATATATAATAATGTGTGGGGCAAAACAATGACTGGCAATGAGTCACTTGACGATGATGACCTTGCCATGCAACGCATATATGTGGACCGACTCTCTACAAATGTCAACGAAATAAAGCAGATTGGAAAGGTACGCATCTACGTGACGACAAGAAAGATGTGGCTTTCCTCGGTTTCGGAACAGGTTACGGAGAGCCTGATACCATGTGGATGGAAACAATAGACCGTACATCGGAATATATCTTCCACTATGCACTTAAGTTACAAAAGCTACTTAAAGAGCGTATCACCACAACACGTTCGCCGGCTATAAAGTCACATTACGAACTAATGTTTGCCCGAGTTCAGAAATATTTTAATTCATAAGAAACAGTATTCTAAGGCGGTTGGATGAGTTTCCAACCGCCTTTTTTCATGCTTTTAAGCCTAAATCCTAACAGAGAAAGACATGATTCTATTGTCTTACATTCTACTATCACTTGTAAGACACACCAGTCTTTTGTAAAAAGTATTCACAATAGCAAAATAATAGATGCTCTTTTGCAATGTAAAAGACGCCCTTTTGCATTGTAAAAGGTGCCCTTTTGAAGTGTAAAAGGGCATCTTTTAGATGGTAAAAGGGCACCTTTTGAAAGCCTATTCGTAACCTATTGACTAGCAAAAGGTTACAAAGACACAAATAACACAGAAAAGATTATATGCCAATTTACACCCCACTCCACTTTGTAAAGTAAATTCTCATACTCATAGTGATGGTCCACTTGAAGCTAACTCTGAATCATTCTGAGAAAGAAGTCACCCTTATCAAGGAAAAACTTCACGCAAAAGAAAGGATAACCCATGCATCTTTATATTCAAATAGAGGGATGTTGAAGATGGAGGAAACAACTATTCCAAGCCTCACTCAGCTTGGTATACAACAAGAAAACGTATATGCAACTATTCTATTGATAGCCATAATTATCAAGTCTATGTGCTAATCACCTTTGAACGAGTAGGAGATTCTTATCAATAAAAGAAAGATATATAGCTTTGAAACAGACATATAATCCCCTACTTCAGTATAGTTTACATTCTATTAGAGCATCAGGTAATAAACTATTTATTAACCTATTATAGACTATAATATAATAAGTGCCATGTTATTTCACACATAAACATGAGGGAATCCTACTTTATAATACTCCTATTCATGGTTCTTTTCCCACCTTTGCACAAGATATTGGTTTCGAGAATATCAACATGGAATGAGCATTTATCATAAGCGTTAACACCATTACTAAGCCTGACGCAGGCGTCTTGTGTAGTCTTCCACATATTTAATTAGTAATAAGAACAAGGGAAATCATAAAGTTTTATTATCTTTGCAACATCTATAACAGCAAAGAATGATAGAGACTTTCAATACAGGAGAGACCCAAGAGACACTTCGGAACGATTATAATCCAGACGGATCTGTGCTAAGACGTGCACAACTCCGACTGCTTGACATGGCTATCTATTTGCAAGAGACAGCAAAAAAGATTGGTGTTCCATGCCGTCTTGACGGTGGAAACGTACTGGGAGCACTGCGTCATGGGGGCTTCATCCCATGGGATGATGATATAGACATGGTCGTTAGTCAAAAGGATTTCAAACGACTTTGTGACTATATGAAGGCACATCCACACCCTCAATATGTTCTGCAAGACAATGATACAGACCCTGGCTTTTACAAAGAGTGGGCTTGCTTGCGCGATTTAAAGAGTGAAAACCGCAGTCATGAAGCCAACAACAGTGAGAATCGACATGTACATGAGGCACAAAAATACAGAGGATTACACATTGATATCTTCCCATATGAAGGTTATATGATTCCATGGTTGCAGCATCTTGCTGCTAAACTCTCTGTTAATGTCAACCTGAAGTTTGCCGGTCGACACCCTATATTGGCACAGATAAGTTATAAATTCCTGCACCATATAGTCTTTCCAAGTTTCCGATGGATTGGTAGAATATTTGGTAATCCAGACCTTTACATGCACTCTTATGGCGCATGGTTCTATGAGCAAAACCCTCGTCGATGCATGATTCCACACAAAGATATCGTCTTTGAAGGGTACACTTTCGAAGGTCCGGCAGACCCTGACGAACTTTGTCGCATTGCTTATGGCAATTACATGGACCTACCACCAAAGGATAAAAGAGACCGCCATAAGGTGGATGTGATATTCAAATAAGGTTTAAACTATTTATTAATAACCAGACATCTCTTAACTTCACATAACTTCTTTACCCCTTTTAACTTCGTAAGAAAATGAATATTGCAGTAATATTTGCAGGAGGCTCTGGGCTTCGGATGCACACTAAGTCACGCCCAAAGCAGTTTCTCGACCTCAATGGGAAGCCAATTATCATCTATACGTTGGAATTATTCGACAATCATCCTGGTATAGACGCTATCGTTGTTGCGTGTATTGAGAGCTGGATTCCGTTCCTTGAGAAACAACTTCGTAAGTTTGAGATAAACAAAGTAGTGAAGATTGTACCTGGAGGGGAGTCTGGGCAGGCATCCATCTATAATGGTTTGTGTGCAACAGAAGCTTATATTAAAAGTAAGAATGTAGCACCTGACGATACAACCGTCCTCATTCACGATGGTGTCCGACCACTCATCACGGAAGAAACCATCACTGACAATATCAATAAAGTGGATGAAGTTGGCAGTTGCATCACATGTATTCCTGCCACAGAGACTCTTGTTGTGAAGCAGCATGATGGGTCTTTAGAGATCCCATCACGGGCAGATTCTCTGATAGCACGTGCCCCACAGAGTTTCCTTCTATCAGATATTCTCACGGCACATAGGCGTGCCATTGATGAAAAAAAGAACGATTTCATCGATTCATGTACAATGATGAGCCATTATGGATATAGACTTGGGACTATCATTGGGCCTATGGAGAACATCAAAATCACAACACCAACCGACTTTTTCGTACTCCGTGCAATGGTAAAAGTCCACGAAGATCAACAGATATTTGGGTTGTAAAGGACCACAACATAGCTATGACGCATAATAAGACATTAGAAGAAGACATTAAAACGTTTGCCAATAGCTTTGCATTAAGCAAAGAATTGGAGGGCAAGAAGATTGTCATAACAGGTGCAACAGGACTATTAGGATCCTGTATGGTACGTTGTCTGCTATCCTTATACAGAGAGAAAGGAATTCAATTACATGTCATTGCCGTTATAAGAGACCCACAGAAAGCTGTTGCAATGTTTGGTGAAGAATGCAAAGAGATAACCTATTATGAGTACGATTTCTCCTCTTCAGAACCATTTTTACCATCCAATTCAGCAGATTATCTATTCCATTTTGCTGCACCTACTGCTTCAAAAGACTTCATAGATAAGCCTGTAGAAACGATGAATACGGTATATTATGGAATGCAAAACGTCCTTTCATATGCTCAGAAAGCAAACCTGACATCTGTTGTCTTAGCATCAACCTTAGAGGTATATGGCACTGTAACTGATGATAGTCGACCACTTACTGAAGATATGCAAGGCTATCTCAACCCAATGTCAGCCCGAAGTAGCTACCCATTAGCAAAGAGAGCAGCTGAAGCATTGTGCCATAACTATGCAAAAGAGTACGGAACACCCGTTAAAGTAGCACGGTTAGCCCAGACATTCGGTGCAGGAGTCAGCAAAAACGACAACCGTGTCTTTGCACAATTTGCCCGAAGTGTTATCAATAATGAGGACATTATCCTGCATACAACTGGCAATCTCTGTCGGTGTTACTGCTATACGATGGATGCAATCACTGCTATGCTTTACGTTTTGTTGCGTGGAAAGGATGGTGAAGCATATAATGTAGCGAATGAAAAGACATACATCTCCATCCGAGACATGGCTGAATTCGTTGTAAAAAACTTCAATCCAGAGAGAACAAGAGTAGTAATACAACCACAAGAAGGCTTAGGTTATTCACCAACAACAAAGCTTCGTCTTAGTGCAGAACGTATCATTCAACTGGGTTGGAAGCTATTACGGGTTAAAAGAGATGTTTAATCGACTGATAACCTCCATGAAAGAGGAGTAGACATGAGCAACTTATATAAAAGGATAACGACAAGTCTCTTCCACGTTTACAAACGTAAGGACTTAAAAGAATGGGAACATACACCCTCTACTCCACTTCCTATCTATGGAGTTTACCATGTTATGTTGGATACAGGGTGGCCTACATTAGTTAAAAAGCAGATAGAGAATCTCAAAGAAAGTGGTCTCTTAGCAGCTACAAAGACACTATATATAAGCTGTATTGCCGCTAAACCATCAGATGTAGAGCAGCTAAAACAACTGATAAACAGCGATAAAATCGAGATTATATCGGACATTTCCGACCCTAAAAGATACGAATATCCAGCATTGGAGTTTATCAAACGGCTTTCAGAACGAGAAGAAAGCCTTGTCTATTACTTCCATACCAAGGGGATATCATACCAGTCTCTCACCACAAACGACAGACAATTCCTATCCTTCAAACAAAAAATTGATGCGTGGAGAGAGATGTTAGAGTACTTTATCTTCGACAAATGGCAAGTAGCAGTCAACGTTTTGACCGATGGATTCGATACATATAGCTGTTATCGATGGCCTCCCCGACACTATACAATGTACTCTGGCAGCTTCTGGTGGGCAAAGTCTGACTACTTAAAGACGCTCCCCGACTTTGAAAAAGACATCATTTCAGTCAACCGTTTCTACTCAGAAGTGTGGCTTTTTGAGCGAAATCATCGGCAATTTTCAGCCTTTGACACCATTGCTGACCTCTATTTCGTTCGTATTCCACGCTCTATTTACACAGATGGACCAACCAAACCGTGGGACAACATTTACTTTTCACTCGTCTATAACATACGAAAGATTGAGAAACATCTATTCAAATTCAATTATAAACAGCACTGTCAGCAACGCTTTCAGAAGCTAAAAGAAAAGATTTAGACCATCAATAATTAGTTTTTGATGGCCTTTTTTATGTCAAAAAGATACCACCTGCAAGACAAAACACATCATTACTCAATCAAAAACAATATGTTAAAATACTTAAAAGTATAACACATAGATGTAGTTTTTACCCAAAAAGAGTATCTAAAGGAAAAAGAATTACTCAATTTTGACTATCTTTGTAAATTATACGAGGTATGTTAACAGAAGAAAACATAAGATTTCAATACATAAATAGTAAACACATGAAAGCAAGAACACTATTCTTAGCGGCCTCTTTCATAGCCACATCAGCTATGGCACAGGGTCTGAAATCAGGCATTGATAGGAACAATATGGACCTTTCAGTGAAGCCTGGAGAGAATTTCTATGAGTATGCAGCAGGTAATTGGATGAAGACTCACCCATTAGATGCCGAACATCCATTGAACGGAGCATTCGTTGACTTGGAAGAACTGAACAAGAAACGCATCCGTGAGATGGTAGAGGACTATGCAAAGAAGCCACAGAAGCAAGGCACAGTAGCACAGAAGATTGCCTCTATCTATAACCTTTATATGGATAGTACACGTCGTAATCGCGATGGATACGCACCAATCAAGCCTGTATTGGCAAAGATTCGTGCTGCAAAGAACCGTAAGGAACTCATCAAACTGATGTATGATCTTGATGCAAAGGGCTACGGTACCTTCCCTGTAGGCTTTGGAATGACAGTTGATGCGATGAATTCTGACCGTTATATCATTGGTGTATCACAAGGCGGAATAGGGTTAGATCCAGAGTATTACACCAAACCTAACGAGCAGCAGAAGGCTGTTGTCGCAGCTTACAAGAGCCTGAACAACGACTTCTTCAAGATGGTTGGCAACTCTCCTATCGAAGCAAAGAAGAAGATGGAAGCAGAGTGGGCACTCGAAAACCAGATAGCAAAGGTTAGCTATGACCAGGTTAAGTCACGTGATCCACAAGCTAACTACCACCCAATGACATGGGAAAAGCTCTTAAAAGACTATCCAGCAATTGACTGGAACTATCTTTTGAAAGTCAATGGATATCCTAACAATGGTGGAAAGGTGGATGTTGGTCAGCCAGAACCAGTACATGAGGTAGAGAAAATCCTCACAACTGCCCCATTAGAGTCGCTGAAAGCATACATGGAACTTGCTGTTATATCAAGCGCATCAGGTATGTTATCAGACAATTTCAGCAATCGCCAGTTCGAATATACAAAGGTTGCATACGGCGTTAAGCAACAGCAGCCACGTTGGAAGCGTGCATTGTCATTCGTACAGGGTATCATGGGCGAGGCTGTTGGTAAGCTCTACGTACAGAAATACTTCCCAGAGAGCAGCAAACATCGTATGATTGAACTCGTAAAGAACCTGCAGCAAGCTTTTGCTCAGCGCATTGAAGAGAACACATGGATGACTCCTGCAACTAAAACTAAGGCGCTGGAGAAACTGAATGCCTTCGATATCAAGATTGGATATCCTGACAAATGGCAGAATATTGATAGTGTTTTCGTCATTGATGATGCAAAGACACTCTTCGAAAACGTAAAGGGTGTACAGGAAGCAGCACATAAATATCGTATTGCAAAGCGCTGGGGTAAGCCTGTTGACAAGAAGGAATGGCACATGACACCACAGACTGTCAATGCTTATTATGACCCAACTACGAACAGTATCAACTTCCCTGCAGCTATTCTACAGCCTCCATTCTTCGACCCAGAGGTTGATGATGCAGCTAACTATGGAGCTATTGGCGCCGTAATTGGCCACGAGATGAGCCATGGTTTCGATGATCAAGGCTGCCAGTTTGATAAAGATGGCAATATGAAGAACTGGTGGACAGAAGAAGATAAGAAGAACTATAACGCCCGTACAAAGGTCCTTGTTGACTGGTTTAACAAACAAGAGGTTATGCCAGGACTACATGTTAATGGCGAAAAGACCCTAGGTGAGAACATTGGTGACAATGGTGGACTCAACGTTGCATACCGTGCACTGCAGAATAGTATGAAACAGAACCCATTAACAGACAAGGATGGCTTCACTCCTGACCAGCGTTTCTTCCTTGCATGGGGACGTGTTTGGGCAAGCAACGTGGCTCCTCAGTTCGTTGCTTACATCGTAAACTCTGATGTTCACTCACCAAATGTAAGCCGCGTCAATGCTGCTTTACCAATGATTGACAGTTGGTACAAGGCATTCAACGTAAAGGAAGGCGATAAACTCTTCGTTCCTCAGGCTCAGCGTGCTCACATCTGGTAAGCACAACAGACTTAAATAAAACAGAAAAGAGTATGCTTCGGCATGCTCTTTTTTTGTGTTTAAAGAAATGAAAGGGCTCTATTGTTACCACTCTAACCACTGATTAGAACATATATAGATTACGACTATAAAAGAAGGAACATCCCTATTATGTAATATAAATTCACAATTCGACTTTAAAAGGGGCTCTTTTGCGTTCTAAAAGGGCGTCTTTTACCATTCAAAAGGGCATCTTTTACAACGCAAAAGGTGCCCTTTTACAATGCAAAAGGGCGTCTTTCACTTTCCGTTTCGCAACCTATTGATTATCAAAATATTACAAAACTGCAAACAAAGTGATTTCCTTTGTTTAAGAACAACACACAGTTCCTTTTCTGTAAGTATATTTCATGAGCCACGTTATATGCCTCTTCCACTAAAAGAAAACAGTTTTGAAGCACGTAATATCAACTTCACACAAATGAGAACCCTACCCCATTAAGCTACAAAGTTCGCTATAGAAGAAACAGAAAGACCATAAGAAAC
>NZ_BAJX01000023.1 GCF_000613925.1 Prevotella histicola JCM 15637 = DNF00424 | reverse complement strand
GGGCGACAGTCATACGACTGTCGCCCTTTTATATGGTGTATATTTTAATTCTTTACATGCCCAATGCCTTCTTGGCATTCTCGTTGTTAGGATTAACTTTCAATACTTTATTATAGTATTCATCAGCCTCCTGCTTGTTTCCTTTCTTAGAGTTGTAGTAGCCTAAGCCGTAGTATACATTCTCAAGATAGCTCTTGCTGTCCTCATCAAGACTTGGTTTAGCCTCTTCAAAGGCTGCTACCTTCTTGTATATATCTGCAACTTTATCTGGATCATTCATGAGTTGGGCTGCATTAGCCTCATTCAACCAAATCCAATCAGATATTGATGGGAACTTGGTTATCATGTCTTCGTATACTGCAATAGCTTTGGCTAAGACTTCATTCTTTGCAGCACGATCAGTAATACCTTCTGCTTTTGCAATGTATGTACTTGCAAGCGCAGCATAGTCACTTGAAGTTGCCTTCTTACTCTTAGAGAGATATTCCATCTGAACGTCTAAAGCTTTATCTTCATTACCCTGTGCTGTGTAGATAGCAGCTAAGGTCTTCATAGGCTCAAGATTGTTCTTATCGAGGTCAAGTGCTTTATTTACGTTAGCAATAGCCTCATCATACTGCTTGTTACCGCAAAGAGCTTTTGCGTATACGTCGTAGTCATTGGATACCTTTTTACCCTTTCCTGCAAAGACGGTGTTAGCAAAACTGATAGCCGTTGGATAGTCTTTTAACTCTACAGCAGCCATCATTGCAATACGGCTAAGGTATTCACTGTTTGGAAACTTCTGTAAACCTTGCCTGGCAACGTCAAGAGCCTTTTGATAATCTTTTGTTATGTATGCAGCAAAACCATAATTGTAGAAGTTATCTTCAGACATGTTTGCTGGATTAGCCTTGTTATACCATGCCAGAGCCTCTTTATATTTACCATCGTTCAGCATGATCTCGGCTGCTGTAGCTTCTACTGGATAGTTTGGCTCAACTTTGCGTAACTCCTCAAGTTTTGCAACTGCAACCTTAGAGTTTACGTGGCGATAAACTTTTGCATAACGCTCATAAGCAGTTACATTGTGTGGATCAAGACTTATGGCAGTCTGATATTGTTGTGCTGCTGCACCAGCATTACCAATAGAATCTTGGATTGCTGCTATGTCACCAAGAAGGACATACGCCTTACTACCATTGAATTTCTTATTGTTAATTACACTGTTTGCTAAGGCTTCTGCCTCTGTAAAGTTGTGCTGTAGGAGGTATACATTACCCAACGCAACGATGGCTTCCTCATCTTTCTTAAATGTCTTTTGATATTCTTTGATGAGATCTTTTGCTGCCTTAGGGTCATTTGGTGCTGCCTTGAGAGCTGCTGTAATTGGTTCCAAAGCCTTTGCGTAATTAACTTCCTGTGCCATTGCTGGAGCAGACATCGTTAATGCCAGTGCTCCTGCTATAAGATATTTCTTCGTATTCATAATTCTCTCTTTTTAATCGTTTATTCAAGTGAGTTCTAATATTACTGAGACGTGTATCAGGTCCCTAAGGTTTAAATGCTTGGAATACTAGAAGCATTTTCCCTTCTTCTACTTAGTCTTTGTTTGTTATTGGTTCTTGACTTCCACTTCTCTAATATTAATGTTACCTCTATAAGGTAGTAACCCTGCCTTAAAGATTATCATCTGCCCAATTGGATTCGCAATATAATTTGCAAAAGCATATGGTAATGCTTTGTGTGGGTCGGCAAGAAGTGCATAGATGGTACGTACGAATGGGTATCTTCCATCTAATAAATAAGCCTGATAAGGTTGCCAGCTATTGCTGGGTGATGCTACTGTAGCTTTAGAAATACTTGCAACAGTTACGTCTTTCTTAAATGTAGTGTTTGTTGTGTCACGGTGATCATTCAACCAGTTTGACCCAATAACACCTATAGCATTAGGAGTTTTATTGACATAGTCTACTACAGACTTGCTGTTCTTGGCAGCTACAATGTTCTCACTCTTTATATTTTTTCCACCTAATATAGAATCAACTACATAATGTAATGTTGCTGATGCCTTGTTATCAAAGACCACTTCAATGGCTCCCCTATTGTTTTTGGGATTCAGTTGATTCCATTTTGCAATCTTTCCTTGTAGAATCTTCTTTACGTCATCAACCGTAATGCATGAATCTGGATTTGAACGATTGACAATAAAGGCAATTCCATCATATCCTATTGGGAATACCTCTGGGATAGGACCTTTCCCTCGTAATATGGCATCTTCTCCTTTTGTCATTGCATGAGACGTTATAAAGAGATTAACCTTCTGATCGAGGAGCAGTTTCATACCTGTGTTGTCATCTGTATAGATTGGCAACAAGTGTGCTTGAGGATAACGGAACTGGTAGTTCTGTACTAATTCCTCAACGATAGGACTAAAACTTTCGTCAGAGGCGAACTTAATCGTCCCTGACGTCGGTGTATCTGTTCTACCATCCTTAGCCTTCTTTTGTCCGCAAGCAGACATTAGAAGGGTAAGAGATAGTATCAATCCTACTGTTATGTAGAATCTGGATCTTTTCATATAAATATTGCTTTTACTGCAGTTTGAAGGTGATTGGCAGAGTGAACCAAACGTTTGCAGCCTGACCATTGTTCATACCTGGGTTCCACTTTGGCATACTATTTACCACGCGGAGAGCCTCACGGTCAAGTGAAGGGTCAACACCACGAACAACCTGTGCCTGGCTTACACTACCGTCGCGTCCAACAACGAACTTAACGATAACACGTCCTTGAATACCGTTTTCAGCTGCAACAGCTGGATAAGAGATGTGAGAACTTAACCATGCATTTACGTTGCCTTTGAATGAAGGCATCTGTTCTGCAACTGTGAAGATCTTATTTTCAACCTCTTCCTTTGGTTCTGGTTTTGGTGCCTCAACAGGTTTTTCAATCTTTGGTACAATCTGTTCTGGAGTAGCAACGGTACTACGAGCTGCAGTTTCAGTACGATCTTCCGTACCTTCCTTGTTCTCTGTACCGATAGCTTTGGTCTCCTTGTTCATCTTGACCATTGGAGGCATCTCTTCCTTAACGTCCTTATCATCCTTGATGACAGGGGCTGTAAACTTTACTGTTGCACGAGTTTCAGGTACAACCTTTTCCGGTTCTATCTTCTTTGGTTCAGGTTTCTGTTGTTTCTTGCGCTCTTCTTGTGCTTTCTTCTGCGCATCGAGCATTGCAAGTTCCATCTTTGCCTGATAAGCTGCCTGGGCAGCTAACTCGTCGTTGTGCTTCTTAATCTGATATGCTAAGTAACCGCCACCGAGGAATGCAGCAACAAGCAGAATAGCTAAAGCCTTGACGTTACGCTGAGAAACAGTCTTACGAAGCTTGTAAGCACCGTATTCCTTGTTTTTACCGGCGAACACCATGTCGACCCATTTAGGATCGTATAGATCTATTTTTGCCATTGTTTTTCTTTCTTTAATTGTTTACGAATCAGTGATTAAGCCTTAACACCTTTCTTGGCCAATAGTGCCTTGTCTTGGTCTGTCAGCTTGTCAATGACGTAAGTTCCAATGTATGAAATCTGCATTTCATCGAGAATATCTACCAAGTTACGATAAGATGCGTGATCAGTTGGCTTGATGATAACTGTCATTGTAGATACCTTTTTGCCATTGATCGTACCACTCTTGATTGCAGCAAGCTCAGACTGATAGATACTATCAGGATAAGCTTTTGGATCAGCTTGTCTCTTTCGGTTCAGTTCTTTCACTGCTATGTCCATATCTTGGAATGGAAGTGAAATTGCTTCGCCAGTAGAAGGGTCACCGACCTGCTTGTGTTGAAGAACGTAACGGATGCCTTTTGGTGTGTTACTCCAATCAGCAGGCTTCAGCCAATTAGGATTATCATACTCTGGTTTACCATTACCATAGAATATTTTATTTCCATCAGTAAGATAAATTGTGATAGAGTGTGACTCCTTAGCTTCGTTCTTCTGTGCTTCATGAGTGTTCTTGTCATTACTTGGCATGGTCAACTCCATAGTTGAAGGCTTGCTAAGTGAGGTACAAAGCATGAAGAAGGTAATCAGCAACATAAGCATATCAACCATAGGCGTAAAGTCTACGCGTACGGTCATCTTCTTCTGTTTGCCGCCTCCTTTTCCTGTTTCCATCATATCCATTCTTTGACCTCCTTACTTTTTAGCTGCATCAGCAGCCTTTTTAGCGTCCAACTGTGTGATCATGTAGTAATGGCTTTCGTCCATATCCTGGAGTTCGCTCATTACTTTCTTTACTGTTCCATAGGGAGAGTCAGCATCTGACTTGATAGCCAGTCTTACTTTAGGATTCACTTGGCGGGCTGCATTAACCCACTGTTGGAATTCTGTCATGTCCTGTCCCTGGATACTGTCGAGAGGGATACCCATCTTTGGGAGTTCCTTGCTACGCTCTGATGCTGGCTTAGAAAGGTAAGCTGCTAGCTTGTCGAGTGGTGCACCGAACATAGATTCAGATACGAATGTCTTCTTCTGTGCAGGTGTCAGTGTTGTCATATTATCGACAATCTGTGCTAACTCAGTAGAGTTGTCGTAGCTCAAAAATACCTGGCCTTCGCCAGTAGGTTTCCCGTTAGGACCTTTTTGAGGGCTTACGAGAATTGTCAAGACGCCATTCTCTGGCACCTTTGTTTCAGACACTGATCCTGGTGTGTTTACCTTTACTGGCTCATTCTTTACGAATGTAGATGTCAGCATGAAGAAGGTAAGCAACAGGGTCATAACGTCTGACATAGGCGTCATATCGATCCAGACGTCACTCTTCTTAATTTTTACTTTACCCATAGCGATAAATATTTAAAGGGTTAGCAAAAATTAAGCCTCGTCTGTGTGGTTTGCTTCGTATGTCTGAGCGATAGAATAACCAACCTCGTCGAGGGCGTATGTCAACTTATCAACCTTGTTTGAGAAGTAGTTATAAGAAACTACAGCACACCAAGATGTTGCGATACCGAATGCGGTGTTGATCAACGCCTCAGAAATACCAGCAGAAAGTGCAGTTGAGTCAGCACCACCACTTGTAGACAAAGCAGAGAATGACTTGATCATACCGGTTACAGTACCGAGAAGACCGGTAAGAGTACCGAGGGTAACGATCGTTGCAACGATTGGAAGATTCATTGTCAGAGTTGGCATTTCGAGCTGAGTTGCCTCCTCATGAGCCTGCTGAATCTTAGCAACCTTCTGAGCTTTTCTGAGGTTTGCGTTTGCGCCATGCTCCATGTCAGCATAAGCATTCAAAGACGCTTTAACAACATTTGCTACAGAACCCTTCTGCTGATCGCAGAGCTGGTTAGCCTTTGCAAGGTCATTAGCGTTAAGAGCTGCCTTAATGTTTGCTACGAATTTAGGGAGAGCACCCTTACCGAAAGCGGTCTTAAGAGCCAACCAACGCTCGATAGACATTGCGAGAACGGTCAACAACAATGTGTGAATAACAGGAACGACGACACCACCTTTGAAGATAGTACCCCAAACGTCTGCAGGGTGTTCGTTAGTACCTGGATCCTGGAAGTGCATGTCATTTGCGAACCATGTGTAGAACAATGTGAATGCAACGACAGCGCATACGATGATGATCCAGAATGCGCCTCTTACTCCTGTGAAGCCCTCAGACTTTTTCTGTGGGGCTGCTTTTTGTTGTGTAGTTGCCATAATTTGATGAAATTTTAATTTTAGGTTATTAATGAATTGAATTGTTAATATCTTTCTGATTTCTAAGCGTTTGAGTAAAACAACGTTGCAACAGACTATCTGTCGAACGGTCTTATCTCCGCAAAGATAGCAATTAATGGGCAACTAAAACTATGATTAATAACATTTAACAGTTGGAAATGTATAGTATAATCCTACTCTTTCTTACAGTCTGTTGCCCAAAAGTATTATTTCAGTTTTGACAAAGCATCTTTGATACGTTGAAGTGCTTCTTTGATGTTGTCGTCACTTGTTGCATAACTCATTCGGAAACAATCTGGTGAACCGAAGTCATCTCCTCCGACAGTTGCCACATGTCCTTCTTCAAGAAGGTACATTGCTAAGTCTGTTGAGTTATTAATGGTATACTTTCCGTTGCTCTTTCCGAAGAAGCTTGAGCATTTTGGGAAGAGATAGAAGGCTCCTTGTGGTATGTTAACCTCAAGTCCTGGTATACCTTTTGCTAAGTTTACAATCAGATCTCTGCGTCGTTGGAAAGTCTTACGGAAGTCTTCTACACATTGCTGATTCCCCTCGTAAGCTGCTAGAGCAGCCATTTGGCTTACGCTGCTTGTACCTGAAGTGTATTGTCCTTGTAGTTTATTGAGTCCTTTGACAATCCATTCTGGTGCTGCCACCCATCCGAGTCTCCATCCTGTCATTGCATAAGCTTTGCTCACACCATTACATATTATTGTCCGTTCCTTCATGTTTGGGCACGCTGCAATGCTTGCATGTTTCCCTATATAATTAATGTGTTCATAGATCTCATCAGATAGAACGAATACGTCTTCATGAGAGATGACCACTTTTGCAAGCTCATCTAATTCTGCTTTTGTGTATACACTACCTGTTGGATTGCTGGGCGAACAGAGGATAATCATCTTTGTTTTAGGTGTGATAGAAGCCTCTAATTGGTCAGCTGTGATTTTGAAATCCTGTTCAATACCTGCAGAAATGATGACGGGATTACCGCCAGCCAGTTTTACCATCTGGGGATAACTAACCCAGTAAGGTGCAGGAATGATGACTTCATCACCTGGGTTTACCAACGCCATGATGGTATTGCATACTCCTTGTTTACCTCCTGTACCCACAATAATCTCCGAAGCGGCATAGTCAAGACCGTTTTCTGCTTTAAGTTTCTTTGAGATGGCATTCCTAAGCGCTGGGTAGCCAGATACTGGAGAATACTTTGAGAAATTGTCATCAATAGCTTTCTTTCCAGCTTCCTTTATTGGTTCAGGGGTCATGAAGTCTGGTTCTCCCACACTCATGTTGATAACGTCAACCCCTTTCGCTTTCATTTCGCTACTCTTTTGTGACATCGCCAGTGTTGCTGATGGTGCCAGTCTGTTCAGACGGTCTGATAGTTGTGCCATATTAAACTTGTCTTTCTTTGTGTGTAAGTTTCACTTGCAAAAGTACGCATTTATATTCTTATATTGCAATTTATATTACTTTATTTTATTAAATTATATATTTATCTGTCTAATTGGTAACATTTTGTATGCTTGTATATCAGCAAAATCATAACGCTTAAACTTCCTTTTTATGATTGTTATCGGTGGGTAAAAACTGTTTGTATTGTGTTCTTTTTGCGTAGTTTCTTGCTTTGATTAGTTTATGTTATGATGTTTGAACTGTGATTAATCTTAATATTGGTATTCGAAACATTTTCTTTTGAGTATTTGGAATAGATTTTACAAATAAAAATAGCAAGTAACGTGAAATATACGCATGAATCTATTTTTATCGTCTTTGTAATGCGTTGATAATCAAAAGTTTGTAGATGGGATTTTAAAAGACGCCCTTTTACGTTGCAAAAGGGCGTCTTTTACATGTCAAAAGGGCACCTTTTACCATGCAAAAGGGCATCTTTTAGAATGCAAAAGGGCATCTTTCATTTTATGATTGTGAATACTTTTTACAAAAGTTGGTTCTGTTTTGTAGGGAGGTATATGATGAGTTTGGATAGAGCTACATTGATGGGAGCTGCTAAGTAGATCTAATCGTAAACACTTTTCTTTGTGGAATACATTATAAATTACTTGTGTGAATGAAAAAAAAGTTGAACCTTTGATGTCACAAATCGCAAACTAATACGTATTAAAGACAAAGCCAGAGAAAACAATGACTATCGATGAGTATAAGAAAGAGGTGAAACAGATACGCCCACAGATGCTTTTCATTGCTCAGAGTTACCTTAGAGACAATGATGAAGCAGAGGATGTGGTACAAGATGTACTGTTAAAACTTTGGCAACTGCTCGAAACTTTACGTCTGCCAATGTCGCCTCTTGCCTCAGTGCTTGTGAAGAATCGTTGTATAGATGTTCTTCGTCGGCACCGCTATATGGTAGAGGTGAAGGATTCTATCGTAGATGAACAGCAGAGAGATGATGACCGGTACGAGGCGGTGATAGCTATTATTGATACTTTGCCAACGATGCAGCAAACCATAATGCGTCTGCGTCACATGGAGGGAATGGAGATAAGTGATATTGCAAATCTGATAGATAGCAAGGAAGCAACAGTAAGAAAGGCTTTGAGTCGTGCTCGTCAGGCTATTAAAACACAATTTTTAAAACTCAATAGCAATGAATAAATCTGAAGATATAAAGCTGTTAGTGAGTCGTTTCATGGAAGGTGAGACTTCTCTTGATGAGGAAAAAGTGCTTTATCGCTATTTTAATAGTGGAGAAGTGGATGCCGAATTGCTTCCACTGAAGGAGATGTTTTGTTCTCTTAGCTTGTTAAATGAGCCTGAACAAAAAGCAGAAAGCACTGAAAAGCGTACCAGAAAGATTCCTATGTACAAGACATTGCTGGGTATGGTAGCTTCTATAGCACTGTTATTGGCTGTTGGTAGTATGGTCTGGCACGTGCAGCAGCAAGATTATTGTGAAGCTTATGTCTATGGTAAGCACGTGACAGACCAGCAACAAGTGATGAAAGAGATAAGTGGAACGTTGCAAGATCTACATCAAAATGAAGCAACCGATGTAGACAATCAGCTACATGACATCTTTAATTGAATATAGGAACAATCAATAATAAATAAAGATAGTATTATGAAACATCGTTTATGCTTGACAATACTGCTGGGATTAGCAACGCTGATAGCCCGTGCACAGCAAGATTTAAATGTTTCTCCGGTCTTCCAAGGTAAAATAGTTCCGCGTGGAGATATGGTTGATGTTCGGGCAAAAGGTCGTGCTATCAGCAAATACAGATTAGATTATTATCATAGTATTCGCTTCAAAGCCTCCGAGCAACAGCGTGCTATGGTGAACGAGTTGGTTGAGAAAGATCGCAAAAACGCAGTTGGTGTAGAGCAGAAAACGAAGAAAGACAACCAGAGTCTTATCCTTGCTTTGCCTCAGCAAGGTACTCAACATAAATATCTCTGTTATCTTACACAGAAGAAAGGGCACACTCTTGTTATCACATTAGTATATATGGAGGGGAAGGTAGCAAGTATAACTGAACTTAGAAAATTAATACAATAAAAAACAAAGCTTATGAAAACAATCCTACTCGGTATGGCATTAGCGTTTAGTTCTTCAGCTTTTGCAACAGTAAATGACAACGACACCTTAATAGTAGAATCTCCGCGTCAAGTGAAAATCATCACAAATGATTCTCTGCAGCATATAGAAGTGTTGGGGAGTAAGGACAATCCGTCCTATCGATATGTGAATACTATTCAATTAGTTGATAGTAATTATGTGAGTACATCATCTATTAACGAGAAGACTTGGGACTTTTCTATTGCTGGATTCAACAAATCGAAGAGTAGTAATAAGAAAGTAGAGTTTGCTATGCGTTTAGCCTTTGGCTTCAATAACGCACCAGGAATGCCTCGTGAAGCAGATTTACAACCTTTCAAATCATGGGAAATTTGGTGGGTTATAGCCGACTGGGTCTATAAGCCATGGCGTAATAATCATGCTTTTTCTGTAGGTGTGGGAGTCGATTGGCGCAATTATCGGATAACAGGTGACCAGCGTTTCGTGCAGAACAATCGTGTTGTAACATTTGATGCATACCCTGCTAATAGTAATCCACAGTTCTCTCGCATCAAAGTCTTCAGTGTAAACTTCCCCCTTACCTATGAATATGATGGGAAATACTTCGGGTTTAGTGTTGGACCAGTTGTCAATTTCAATACTTATAGTAGCCTGAAGACTCGTTATAAGATGGATGGACACAAGATAGCAGATGAAAGTACTGGTGTTCGAGTGAATCCCGTAACCATTGACTTTATGTGTTCTGTAAACATCTACGGTGGACCAGATTTCTACGTAAAGTATAGTCCTTGTGATTTGTTACGTAATGGTTATGGACCTAAATTCAAGACCCTTTCATTTGGTATCTTGCTACGATAGGACTCCAATAAGTACATAAACAAATAAAGCTCCGAATGGGTTTAGCATTCGGAGCTTTATTAATTTCTTTCTGATTTGTTCTTTTATAGATGTAGATTATGTCCCATACGGTCACGCTTTGTCTTAAGATAGCGATAGTCAAACTTGTTAGGACTAATCTCAATAGGTACATTCTCTGTTATTTCCAAGCCGTATGCTTCTAATCCAACGCGCTTTGTTGGATTGTTGGTTATCAAACGCATCTTGTGTATACCAAGGTGTCTTAGCATCTGAGCACCGCACCCATAGTCGCGTTCATCTGGTCGGAAGCCAAGGTGAATATTAGCTTCTACAGTGTCCAAGCCTTCATCTTGTAGCTTATAAGCAGCAATCTTGTTCATAAGACCAATGCCTCTTCCTTCCTGTTGCATATAAATCAAGACACCTTTTCCTTCCTTCTCTATCATCTGCATTGCTTTATGTAGTTGTTCACCACAGTCGCAACGCTGACTACCAAGGATGTCTCCTGTAGCACATGACGAATGTACGCGAACGAGAACAGGCTCATCTTCCATCCATGTTCCTTTGATAAGCGCCATATGTTCCAGTCCATTGGGTTGACGGAAGGGTATTAAGCGGAATGAACCATACTCTGTTGGTAGCTCAACCTCTTCTCCAACCTCTATACTTGACTCTTTCTTTAGTCGATAAGCAATGATGTCTTTGATGCTGATAATCTTCATTCCCCATTCCTTAGCCCGCTTTTGGAGGTCTGGCATACGTGCCATTGTACCGTCTTCATTCATGATTTCCATGAGAACACCAGCAGGGAAGCAGCCTGATAGCTTGCAGAGATCAACGGCAGCCTCCGTATGACCAGAGCGACGAAGCACACCATTGTCCTGGGCATAGAGTGGGTTGATATGTCCCGGGCGGCCGAAAGTCTGTGCAGTAGATGTAGGATCAGCAAGTGCTTTGATAGTTGCTGCACGGTCATGAGCAGATACTCCAGTCGTACAGCCTTCCAGTTTATCTACTGTAACAGTAAAGGGTGTGCCTAACATGGAGGTATTGTCCGATACCTGATGCGGCAAATCCAATTCTTCTGCCCTAGACATTGTTATCGGAACACAGAGGACTCCACGTGCATTCTTCAGCATAAAGTTTACTTTCTCAGGTGTAATCTTCTCTGCAGCCATAATGAGATCACCCTCATTTTCTCGGTCTTCGTCATCTACAACGATGACAAACTTTCCTTCTTGAAAGTCTTTGAGTGCATCTTCGATGCTATTAAGTTTAAATTCTTCCATATCTTGTTACTGATTTATTCTATTTATTTTAGTCCTCTCGTGTCCATCCCTTTGTTAACGATCTCTTTTGTAATTGCTTCATTACATGCAATGATTGTACGTAAATCACGGTAGAGACGAAGTCGGAATCTCCACATTCGGAAGTAGAAAAAGATTCCTGCTGGTACGATAATAGCAGACAAAATGTTCAGCCATCTGTGGTCAAATGGTCGTGTATGGGCCTTAACAGCAAGTATAGGGTATTTGTTTAACTCTGCTATAATTACCCTATTACGTGTGTTACCCAGGTCTTCTATTACCTTTTCGAGCTCTTCGTAGATGTCCTCTATCGTGTGATCAGGATGATAACGGAAGAAAACTTTTATGATATTTGGTGGTGATTTAAGATTACGTGACTGTGAGTAGGACGTAATCTTGGTACTTATCTCCTCAAGAATCTGCGTATCTTTCGCATAATCTGGGTCATTAATGATTACTTCTTTGCTTTGGATACTACGCTTGATACGTATTCCAAACATCTTCATAAGCATGTTTTTGTACATGTCAGCATTGAAGACAGTAGAGTCATTGTTGGCTTTGTAGGTAAAGAATATAGCCATTGGAATGAGTACTGCCAGTGATAATCCTTTACCAAACCATATTGCCCATGTGCCTTGACGTGACATTCTGTATCCTGTATTGTCAAGGATATAATAAATAATGAAGACAATTACACTAATAATTATTGGTAATCCCAGTCCTCCTTTCCTAATGATTGCGCCGAGAGGAGCACCAATGAAGAAGAAAATTATGCAGATGAGTGACAGAGTAAACTTGTTAATGGCCTCGATGTCATGCTGTCTGATCATCTTATCTCCGTCACTTGTAATCATACTCTTAAACTCCAAGTCACTGACTTCTTGCTGAACAGTGGATAAAGCTTGGTCAACAACCATGCGACGTTGGTCAGCTGGTAGCTTTTGGAAGAGTGAATCAATATTGATATTCTTATTATTTGCTATTTTTTTTGCCTCTGCCAATTGTGCAGGTTGCAGCTTTGGACTAGGGTAATAGATTGTTTGTGCATCTTTGTAGTATGCTTTTCCCACACTATCATACACATGTACGAGGGAATCTTTATCTTTACTGATCTTGGCTAAGCTCTTTGTTCGCGCATCATTTGATATGCCTGCCATGTCCGTAAGATTGAAGTCTCCGTTGAAATCTAATACGATATGCTTGTGTGCAAAGGTCTCTCTACGGTATGGAACACTGGCACTACTACCCATTTCTTGCGACCGCATATTCTCGAACCATTCCCCATTCCATAGGTTTAATATGAGGTGTTTCTTTTCAGCAGTTGACTGTAGCATACCCGAATCAGCAAGAATTATTGCTTGATCTTCGTAACTATCTGTCATTCGGTACACCATTATATTATATAGGTGACCTGTTTTGAGATCTTTTCTTTCTACATATAAGTTTGTTTGTGGTATGCCATCATAGAAGATTCCCTCTGGTATTTCCAGTTCAGGGCTCTTCTGTTTCATGGAGATCAGGAGTTGCGCAATATGTTTTTGTGCGTTTGGACCAACATTATTTTGGAAGTAAAATGACCCCAAAGCAATGAGAATACTTATGACAATCAATCCTCTGAATGATTGAATCAGTGATATTCCAGCTGCTTTAATGGCTGTAAGCTCAGAACTTTCACCAAGGTTTCCATAAGAAATGAGGGAAGAAAGCAGAATAGCCAATGGTAGTGCTTGTGGTACCATCATGAGACTCATGTACCAAAAGAACTGACCTAAAATGTCAAGAGACAATCCTTTGCCAATTAAATCATCAACATAACGCCACAGAAACTGCATCATCAGTACAAATAAGCTGATGAAGAATGTTCCAGTGAAGAGCATGCCAAACTGTTTGGCTATGAAAATATCTAATTTCTTGATAGCAAACATAGATTCACTCTGGGCTTTTTACTTTCTGCAAAAGTACATAAAAATATCAGAGTAAATGTCTTTTTTAGTAATTTTATTCTTTAGATAAGGTTCTAAGAGTTATAATATTTGCTTTAATTTTCTGCCTGTTCAGACTTTTTGTTACCAGTAGTATGCTATCTTGTCTATCCTGTTATTTGCAGTAATCGGTCAATATCTTGATTCCAGAGTAGCTTCAGATCGTTTATCTCATCTTCCTCAGCAAAGTCGGTAATGAGTAGGTGATAGTTCCCCGCAATCTCACTTTTCTGCATCTTTATTTCCCAGTACACGTCGTGATCTGTGTCATTCCAGTGAAAACGGATATACTTATTCTTTGCCTCTTCGAGGATAGTTGCATGGTGTGTGGCCTGCTCGCGAAGTGGATCTCCCCATGAAAAAGTTGCTTTGTCACCATCGATTTTTATGTCATCTGCTAACCATTTCATAAGTCCCATAGGTGTACTGATGAGTGTCCACACTGTATTACCTGAGCGAGTCCTTAACTCATACTCCATTTCAACCTTCTTTTTCATTGTTTCTTTTAAAGTTTTTTGTAGCTTTAATTGCTCTTTTGAATTGTTCTTTTTGTGGGATGTTATTTAGCTTTTGAGTCTAGTACTGATATAATATTACTGTTATCTAGCAGTAACTTCGCCTCTCTTTTCGCCTGCAAAGGTACTCCTTTTTTCTCAAATAATTAATAAAAGTGTATTTAATGTTTGGCAGTATAATTTATTTTTCCTAACTTTGCACCCGCTTTCAAGGATGAAAGTTGAATGATGGCGGGATAGCTCAGCTGGTTAGAGCGTCGGATTCATAATCCGGAGGTCGTGGGTTCGGGTCCCACCCCCGCTACAAATGAAGCCTTGTGAATCAACGATTCACAAGGCTTTTTTGTTTTTTTGCCAGCAAATAGGGAGCAAAAATAGTGGGGATGGACGGTATTTTGTGAGACATGAAGATTATGTTGAGCGTCTTCTTTCTCATATATTGAATGATGTAAAGCGTGTTCTAAAAGCTCATCAGAACTTGGGTTTGAGAGAGAAATACTACCTAATTTGTGCTTTTTTTATGCTTTTGTTCCATTTCATAATAACTGATATACCCTCTTTTGTTAATTTTGTGTATCTTTGTCTTCGCTTGAACAATCATCTATTTATAAGTGGATGCCTTGCATTGTATAATAATATAAGAATGATTAAGTTTTGAAACCAGAAAGAAAAATTACTCCTTGGGCATGGATTCCATCGCTTTATTTCGCGGAGGGGTTACCTTATATTGCTGTGATGGTACTGTCAATACAGGTATACATGCAGATGGGACTCTCGGATAAAGAGATTACTTTTTATACAGGATGGCTTTATTTGCCATGGGTCATAAAACCTTTGTGGAGTCCACTTCTTGACTTAATGAAGACGAAACGTTGGTGGATTGTTATCATGCAGATGCTTCTTGGTGCGGCTTTTGCGGGAGTAGCGTTTACCATAAATACCTCTCTGTGGCTTCAAGGAAGCATTTGTTTCTTCTGGTTGTTGGCTTTCAGTAGTGCGACACATGATGTTGCGGCTGATGGATTCTATATGATGGGACTTAATCAGCACGATCAAGCGTTCTTTGTTGGTATCCGTTCGACGTTCTATCGTATCTCAATGGTTGTTGGGAAAGGTGGCTTGATAGCCGTTGCAGGCTTCCTTCATCAGCAATTCAACGTACAGATAACGTGGATGTTGGTCTTTTATGGACTTATGGCTTTGTTCATTGGTCTGGCACTTTACCATTTCTTTATTCTTCCCCGACCAACGGAAGATACTGATAAGGAAGAGGTTTCAGCCAGCCAACTCATGATAGATTTTGCCCAAACCTTTGTATCTTTCTTCAAAAAGAAGCAGGCTCTGACAACAATCTGCTTCCTTTTGCTTTTCCGTTTACCCGAAGCTCTTATTACACCTATCTCCCAACTCTTCCTTCAGGCGCCTATAGAGAAAGGTGGCTTGGCGCTTTCTGAGATAGAATATGGTACGGTAAATGGGGTAGTGGGCGTTGTGGGGCTACTTTTAGGTGGTATCTTAGGTGGTATGATGATTAGTCGTGACGGTCTGAAACGCTGGCTTTGGCCCATGACAGCTGCCATTACGCTACCCAATATAGCCTATGTTTATCTTGCTTATGTGCTCCCTCAGAACATAGTAGCTATAAGTATAGCTGTATTTATAGAGAATCTTGGCTACGGCTTTGGCTTCAGTGCGTATATGCTTTTCATGATTTATTTCAGTCAGGGTGAGCATAAGACAAGTCATTATGCACTCTGTACGGGATTCATGGCATTGTCAATGATGATTCCAAATCTGTTTGCTGGTGCCTTGTCGGAGCTTGTTGGCTATGAATGGTTCTTTGTTATCGTTATGATTGTGTGCGTATTCCCGTTCTTAGTAGCCCATCAGTTGAAGATTGATGCCGGCTTTGGAAGAAAGTAATCTGTGTCTTCTTTGTACTTAAAAAGTCTTTACAGTTTGCCGATTGATTATCTCTGATGTTTTAAAGGATTTACTAGTATTTTCGGCTTTATAACCCTCAAATAATCAAAGAGTTACAAAATCGTTTTTAAAAGACGCCCTTTTGCGTTGTAAAAGGGCGTCTTTTACACGTCAAAAGGGCATCTTTTGCATTGCAATCTACGCCCTTTTACATTGCAAAAGGGCGTAGATTGTTTTGCGATAGTTGATTTTTTCTTACAAAGGAGGTCTCTTTAGTACTTCTTTATAGCTTGCAATAGAATCTCCATAAGCCTGGGATACGCATAATCTTCAAGTGCTTCTGTCGGGCTCCAGATGAAGTCTTCTGGTAGTGGAGGTCGGTTTTGTGGTGTCCAAAGGTACAGGTCAGCAAGAAGAATCTGGTGTGTCAGAACATGTTTTACGTCTTTGCTGACCAGTTGTGCATGCCCTTTCCAAGTGTCTTCTCCAATAGAATCAAGGTGTTTTGCTTGTGGAAGCTCCCATAGTCCTTGCCAGATATCCCCTGCACCACGCTGGTGAATGGCAGTAAGACCTTGGTGTTGAATAAAGATATAGGTGAGATGGCGTACGCGTTGTTTCACCTTTTTGCTTTTGACGGGTAGCGTATCAATGTGTTGCTCACGAAAAGCTATGCATGTTTCGCAAAGAGGGCAGGTGTCACAATGTGGTGATGTCGGAGTACATTGTATTGCTCCGAAATCCATGATAGCCTGGTTATAATTAGCAGGCTGGTCACTTGGGATAAGTGATTGTGCAAGTTCTTGAAACAGTTTCTTGCCTTCTGTGGTGTCAATAGGAGTGTCAATCCCAAAATAACGGGCAAGGACACGATAGACATTTCCGTCAACAACGGCAACATTTTCTCCAAAAGCGATTGATGCAATGGCAGCTGCGGTATAGTCTCCAACCCCTTTTAGCGTCTTTAGCTCTTTGTATGTCTTAGGAAATTGTCCCCTTTCAACAATCTGCATGGCAGCTGTGTGGAGATTTCTTGCGCGTGAATAATATCCCAATCCTTGCCAAGCCTTCAGAACTTCATCTGTTGTTGCATGGGCAAGATCGGACACAGTAGGCCACAGTTTCATGAAACGTTCCCAATAAGATTGCCCTTGAACTATACGAGTTTGCTGCAGGATAATCTCGCTGAGCCATATCGCATAAGGGTCAGAAGTCTCTCGCCAAGGTAGTGAACGACCATTCTTTGCGAACCATTGAAGAAGAGTTGTAGAGAAATTCATACGACAAAGGTAGTTAAAAAGAAGAAAAAGAATGAAAAGAAAAGTCTACTTTTCTAGTCAGAACCATTATTATTTCCTACATTTGCCTTGATAACTATTTTCGGGAAATGATTATATATTTTAAATTAGAGATTATAAAAAAAGATGAGAAATGGATTCAGAATACTATTCATTGGGCTTGCTTTCGTAGTTGCAGCCATAACAGTTAGCTCATGTGCAACGCGTGAGTCAGCTATTAATGACTTACAGAATTTCTCATACGAATTGAGAGATAACAGTCAGTATTATACGGTAAAGAAGTGGAAAAAGGCCGTTAACAGATTCGGAAAGATACGTAAGAATATTTCACGCTTTGATTATACGGCAGCAGAACGCCAACGTATAGGTAAATTAGAGGGTGATTGTGCACGTTATATGGTGAAAGGTGCTAAGGAAGGTGTGGTAGATAAGGTCCTTGGTGCTGGTGGTGAGTTACAAGGAATCCTAGATGCTTTAGGCATTAAGATGTAATAGTGATAAAATAAACAGGCTGTCCAACCTATCTAACTTTGTGAAGATAGTTGGCAGTCTTTTGTGTTTTTTTGAAGTAAAAATGTTGTTTAGTCGCTTATAATTAGTAACTTTGCAGAACGAATCCATAAAAAGTTTTATAATGGCTGGTACAAAACGCATTAAGACCGCACTCATCTCGGTTTTTCATAAGGATGGACTGGATGATTTACTCAAGAAGTTAGACCAAGAAGGAGTTCAGTTCCTGAGTACAGGAGGAACCCAACAATTTATAGAATCATTAGGCTATGAATGCCAAAAGGTGGAAGACGTAACGTCATACCCTTCTATTCTTGGCGGTCGTGTGAAGACTTTACATCCAAAGATCTTTGGTGGAATTCTTGCTCGTCGTGATAATGAAGAGGATCAGAAGCAGATGGTAGAGTATACTATCCCAGCAATTGACCTTGTCATTGTAGACCTTTATCCTTTTGAACAGACTGTTGCCAGTGGCGCAAGTGCACAGGATATCATAGAAAAGATTGATATTGGGGGTATCTCTTTGATTCGTGCCGGTGCTAAAAACTTCAAGGATGTTGTAATAGTACCAAGCAAAGCAGAGTATCCAGTACTCCTTCAGCTTCTCAATACCAAAGGTGCTGAGACTGATATCGAAGACCGTAAGATGTTTGCTGAGCGTGCATTCGGTGTAAGTAGTCATTATGATACGGCTATTCATAGCTGGTTTGCAGCGGAATAAGCTTGGTAATTCGTAATAAGAAAGTAACTTTTACAAAATAAATATTAATGGGATTATTTTCATTTATCCAGGAAATTGCTATGGACCTGGGGACAGCAAACACAATCATCATCAGTGGTGATAAGATTGTTGTTGATGAACCGTCCGTTGTTGCATTGGATCGTCGTACAGATAAGATGATAGCTGTGGGCGGTGATGCTAAGATGATGTACGAGAAGGAACATCCAAATATTCGTACTATCCGCCCATTGCATGATGGCGTTATTGCTGACTTTACTGCTTGTGAGCAGATGATGCGTGGATTAATCAAGATGGTACATAGTGGTAATCGCTTCTTTTCACCATCTTTACGTATGGTGATTGGAGTGCCTTCAGGCTCTACAGAAGTAGAACTTCGTGCAGTACGTGATTCAGCTGAGCATGCTGATGGACGTGATGTCTATCTGATTTTCGAGCCAATGGCTGCAGCTCTTGGTATGGGACTTGATGTTGAGGCCCCTGAAGGTAACATGATTGTTGATATAGGTGGCGGTAGTACTGAGATTGCTGTTATCTCTTTAGGTGGTATTGTTTGTAATAACTCTATCCGTGTTGCTGGAGATGACCTTACTGCAGATATCCAGGAATATATGAGTCGTCAGCATAACGTAAAGGTAAGTGAGCGTATGGCTGAGCGTATTAAGCTACATGTAGGTTCTGCTTTGACGGATCTCGGAGAGGAAGCTCCTGAAGATTACATCGTACATGGTCCTAACCGAATCACTGCTTTACCAATGGAAGTTCCTGTTTGTTACCAGGAAATTGCGCATTGCTTGGACAAAACCGTTGCGAAAATTGAGAATGCGGTCCTCTCCGCATTGGAGAATACTCCTCCAGAGCTTTATGCTGACATCGTAAAGAACGGTATATATCTCAGTGGTGGTGGTGCTTTACTGCGTGGTATAGACCGTCGCTTGACCGATAAGATTAACATTCCATTCCATATTGCTGAGGATCCTTTACACAGTGTGGCTAAGGGTGCTGGCATAGCATTGAAGAACGTAGACCGTTTCTCGTTCTTGATGAGATAACAATCGACGTTCATGCACAATCTGACAGAGTTCCTTGCTAAATACAAGCACTGGTTCTTGTTCGTTGCCCTGGAAGTCTTGAGTATGGTTCTTTTGTTCCGTTTCAATGACTATCAGGGCAGTGTGTGGTTCACATCAGCGAATTATGTCACTGGTGTGGCTTATGAAGCGACTTCTAAAGTGACTTCTTATCTGTCAATGGGAGCACTGAACGAGAAGCTGACTAAGCGTAATGTAGAACTGGAACAGCAGGTTAGAGAACTCTCTTCGAAACTTTATGATAAGACGAAGGATTCCATATATCTTCAGAAAGGGCAATATCACTTCCTTTCAAAGTTCCGTTTAATACAGGCAAAGGTTGTCTCTAACTCTCTTGATAGGCCAGATAACTTCATAACCATTAATAAAGGAACATGGGATGGAGTACGAAAAGACATGGGAGTTGCCTGTGGAAATGGTGTCGTCGGTATTGTATATATGGCTGGAATACACTACGCTGTAGTCATTCCTGTGCTGAATTCAAAGTCAAATATCAGTTGTTCTATCCAAGGACGTAACTATTTTGGCTATCTTCATTGGAACGGTGGGGCTAGTAATATGGCTTATTTGGATGATGTACCACGCCATGCTAAGTTCAAGTTGGGTGACCGGATTGTTACAAGTGGTTATTCCTCCGTATTTCCAGCAGGTGTATTAGTTGGTAAAATCAAGCATGTCTACAATTCTGAAGATGGTCTTTCTTACCGCTTGGCAGTACAGTTGTCTACTGATTTTGGCAATCTTAGGGATGTATGTGTCATAGATGATGCCTCTATTCGTGAGCAACGTCAAGTTATAAAGGCGGCACAGGACTCTATCAAACCTTTGGAAGAGCAGAATGCAACCCAAGGACAATAAGTTGTTTAAGCAGGTGTTTATATGGTAATAGGAGGCTGTTCAAACCTTAGAAATAATGGTTTTACAGCTTGAGAATGATAAGAAAAGAGAATGAATATAGATTTCTTAAAGCGTTTGCTGTGGTTTACTGTATTGATAGTAGTGCAGGTGTTTGTACTTAATCACATCCATCTGTTTGCTGTTGCCACACCTTTGCTCTATATTTATTTTATCCTTCAGCTCCATCGTAACTATCCTCAGTGGGCTTCAATGCTATGGGGTTTCTTCATGGGAGTCGTTATTGACACCTTCTCAAATACTCCTGGAGTTGCGGCTGGAGCACTGACTCTTATTGCAGCAGTGCAGCCTTTCGTCCTTCAACCATTCATTCCGAGGGATAGTAGTGATGATTTTCAACCAGGAATGGATACCCTTGGCGTACCACAATATACATGGTACGCTTCTATTCTCACCTTTATATATAATGTAGTGTTCTTCTCTTTGGAGATGTTCAGCTTCTTTAATGTGTTGGAGTGGCTGGAATGTGTCATTGGAAGTTCGTTACTTACATTGATTCTCATTCTTGTTGTAGAGAACGTTAGGAGGCGTTAAGAATGAAGAACTATGATCTCGAGAAGCGTCGCCTTGTGCTGAGTGCTGTTGCAATAGGCATAGTGGTGATATATATTATTCGTCTTTTTGCTCTTCAGATAGCCAGTGACGACTATCGGAAGAGTGCAGATTCAAATGCTTTCTTAAAGAAAATAGAGTTCCCTTCCCGTGGTATTATTACCGACAGGAAAGGAAAACTGTTAGTGTATAACCAACCTGCTTATGATATTATGGTAGTAACTAATGAAATGGCAGGGCACTTGGATACACTTGAGTTTTGTAAAGCACTTCATATTACACGGCAAGATTTCAATAAACGAATGCTCGATATCAAAGACCGGAACAAGAATCCGGGTTATTCGAGGTTCACACAACAGTTGTTCTTAAGCCAGTTGAGTGATAAAGATTTCAGTGCTTTTCAAGAGAAACTCTATCGTTTTCCAGGTTTCTATGTGCAGAAACGTAGTGTCAGACAGTATCAACGACCTATTGGAGCACACGTGTTAGGTGATGTTGCGGAGGTTAGTCAGAGTGATGTTGAGGAGGATGACTACTACCAACCAGGCGATTATATAGGGAAAATGGGCGTTGAACGTGAGTATGAAAAAGACTTACGCGGTAAGAAAGGAGTCCAGATTCTCCTGCGTGATGCCCATGGACAGATAAAAGGACGTTACCAGAATGGCAAGTATGACCAAAAGCCTAGACCTGGAAGAGATATCCAACTTGGACTTGATGCCGACTTACAAGCTCTGGGAGAAAGACTGATGGAAGGGAAGTTAGGTGCTGTAGTAGCTATAGAACCTAAGACAGGTCAGATCTTAGCGATGGTTTCTTCTCCCACATTTGATCCACGTGCTATGATTGGTAAGCTACGTGGAAAGCATCAACATGAGATGACACTCGACCCTGCTAAGCCGTTACTTAACCGTGCTATTATGGGACAATACTCCGGGATCTACTTTTAAGACGGGCCAAGCAGTGACTTATTATACGGAAGGTATAGTATCTGACTCTACCAGATACCCCTGTCATCATGGCTTTTACTTCAAAGGACTCCATGTTGGTTGCCATGCTCATGCCTCTCCAGTCTCGATAGTTCCTGCAATAAGTACCTCATGTAACAGTTACTTCTGTTGGGGATTGTATCACATGTTAGCTAATCGTCGCAAGTATAAAACCCTTGATGACGCAATGGATGTGTGGCGTGACTACATGGTTTCGATGGGCTTTGGGTATAAATTAGGTATTGATTTGCCTGGAGAGAAGCGTGGAATGATTCCTAATGCGCAGTTCTATGATCATGCTTTTAAGCATTGGAACCCACTTTCTGTTATCTCTATCTCCATTGGACAGGGTGAAGTGAACCTTACGCCTTTGCAGATTGCTAACCTCGGAGCAACGATAGCCAATCGGGGCTACTATATAGCACCACATGTTGTACGCCATATACAAGGAAAGAACTTGGACAAGAAGTACATGGAACACCACCGCACGAAAGGTAGTGTCAGAGCTTATCAAGAGGTGATAGCGGGTATGATCTCCTCTGTACGTGGTGGAACTTGTGCACATGCTTTCCATCCTGGCTATTCATTGGCCGGTAAGACGGGTACAGCACAGAACCGTGGAAAGGACCATTCGGTGTTTATGGGCTTCGCACCTGTCGATACTCCGAAGATAGCTATTGCTGTTTATGTAGAGAATGGAGGGTTTGGAGCAGACTTTGGTGTGCCTATCGGTTCTTTAATGATTGAGCAGTATATCAATGGGAAACTGACTCCTGGTGATGCAGCTCAGGCAGATGCATTGCAGAAACGTCATATCTCTTATGCCTTCAAGCACCCATTGACGCATTCAGATTCTCTCCGTCTTGATTCCATTAAGCGTGTGAATATGATTAAAGACTCGTTGAAGCTGGTACGGCAGAAGCAAGATATGGCAGAAGCAGAGCGTATGAAAGAAGCGCAGAAGAAGAAAGAAGCGGAAGAGAAAGAGAAGAAAAAGCAACCTCAAAATGACCCTGCTATCCGTGTAGAACCTGAAGAATTGATTAAACAGGACAAGAAAGAGAAGGATAAGGAGGACGATAAGAAGGAGAAAGAGAAGGAAAAGAATAAAGACAATAAGGACTCCCGAAAGGAAAGTAAAGATAAAAATAAGGGTACAGACAAGTCGAAGGAGCACGAAAAAAGTAAATCTAAAGGGCAATCCAAGGACAAGTCGAAAAGTAAGGAGACAATAAACCGTGCCAAGTAATTATACAGCAGACAGACAACCAGGCGTTCTTCGTTCATTGGATTGGTGGACGATAGGAATCTATTTAGCGTTGCTCACCTTTGGATGGGTGAGCGTCTGCGGTGCCAGTTACACCTATGGCGATACTGAGATCTTCTCACTTGCCAGTCGTTCGGGTATGCAGATTGTGTGGATTGGTACCTCTATATGTTTGGGATTCGTTCTGTTGATGATGGACGATCGGTTCTATGACACTTTTGCCTACGTCATTTATGGACTTTTAGTGCTATTGCTTTTTGCCACAATCTTCAATCCTCATAGTATAAAAGGCTCTCGATCATGGATTGTTATGGGGCCTCTCCGCCTGCAACCAGCTGAGTTCGCGAAGTTCGCAACGGCGTTAGCAATAGCGAAATTCATGTCGGCTTATGGCTTTACAATCCAGAACTGGAAGCATTTTGCAGGTGCTTGTGGCATTATTTTCCTACCAATGCTGTGTATTGTTGGGCAACGGGAGACGGGTTCTGCATTGGTTTATCTTTCATTCTTTCTCATGTTTTATCGCGAAGGTATGCCGGGTTCATTCCTTTTTACAGGTTTAGCCATGGTGATATATTTCGTTGTGGGTATAAAGTATGAGAATGTTTTGTTATGGGATACGCCAACATCCGTCGGAAAGTTTGTAGTCTTGCTCCTGGTACAGATCTTCACTTCAGCCATGGTATGGGTATATAGTGGAGATAAAGAGCGCACACGTCTGTTGCTTACTTACGTACTTGGTTTGACTGGTTTAGCCCTTTTGTTCTCAGAGTTCGTGATACCATTCGATGTCGTTTGGATACAATTGGTTCTGTCTGCTTGTATGATTGGCTATCTTATCTATAATGCTATGAATACGCGCTTCAGCAATTACTTGTATATAGCAATGTTTGCTTTGGGTTCAATTGCCTTCTTCTATTCTGCTGACTACGTACTGAACGATGTCATGCAGCCTCACCAAAGGGTGCGTATCAATGTACTTTTAGGATTAGATGAGGACCTTGCGGGTGCTGGATATAATGTTCATCAGAGTGAGATAGCCATTGGTTCGGGTGGATTGCAGGGCAAAGGTTTCCTCAATGGTACACAAACGAAGTTGAAATTTGTACCAGAACAGGATACAGACTTTATCTTCTGTACAGTAGGAGAGGAGGAAGGATTCCTCGGTTCAGCTTCAGTTCTTGTCTTGTTCCTGTTCCTTATTCTGCGTTTAATGTACCTTGCGGAGCGACAACCCTTTAAGTTTGGGCGTGTTTATGGGTATTGTGTAGCAGGAATCTTCCTGTTCCACCTATTTATAAATGTCGGGATGGTGCTTGGATTGACTCCAGTTATTGGTATTCCGTTACCATTCTTCAGTTATGGAGGCTCCTCTCTATGGGGCTTTACCTTACTTCTCTTTATTTTCTTACGCATTGATGCAGGGCGTAATCTTATCCGTCAATAAGACGGTCTTTTAGTATTCAATGTAATATAAATTCACATCTATAAATCAATAGATGCTCTTTTGCGTTGTAAAAGATGCCCTTTTGCATTGCAAAACATGCCCTTTTGACACGTAAAAGGTGCCCTTTTGAATTGCAAAAGGGCACCTTTTATTTTTGCTTTTGTAATCATTTGGTATCCAAATGATTATGAATGGTAAAAAGAACGAGTCTTAATCAATAATCATCTTGTATGGGAATGCATTCTGTAAGGATATTTCTTGGCTTGCTTTTCTTTGCTGATCATATTCAAACTCTTATCTCTTCCGGAGTTGAATACCAATATCACTGATACCAGGAACGGCATCACGACTCATGATATGGTGTATAGTAATATGCAGAGAGTCATTTCTATTTAGATGAAACGAACTGATTCTCTGGCGTATTTCAGTATTACTGACGCCATCTTGTCCTGCCAACATCCCCTTATCGGTGACGATCTCACAGTTAATCGTATCATGATAGGTCGTTTCATGCTTCTTCCTGTGCCTGTAGTTGATGACCTTTCGTTCCATGATCATACTTATACTGCGGTAAGGATAGGATTGTGTTGCACGTATGCCAAGGGCTAATTGATAGTTGCCTTCCCACTGGCGCGGAATGTCAAAGGTAAGAGTGTCATTACGTAACCAGCCACGAAGCGATACACTTTCATAGTGATCGTAAGTGCGAGGGTCATTACATGAAGCAGTGCCCATGATGATAATCATGAGTACTACTATATATAATAAGGTGGAAACCTTACGTATCATTCTTGCGTTCTTTCCGTTTTTTGAGGTTGTCTGCCTTCGTTTCTACCGTTAGGAGTTGCTCCTTCTCTCTGTTGTTGTACCGGACGAGGACCGTTATTGGGGCGACGGTTACTGTTTTGTGGCCTACGATTCTCGTTTGGTTGTCGTCTGTTGTCACCTTGTTGGCGGCTATTGTCTTGCTGATCACGCTGATTTCGGCGATTTTCCCGTTGTGGTCTACCACCTTGTTGACCGTTATAGTTGCGCTGTTGGTTGTTCTTTTTGCGCTTCTTAGCCTTGTCAAATCGGCTTAGATCAGCACCGGCAAGCAAGTCAGCAGACTTCTTTGCAGGTTTCGCCTTACCATCTTCAAGAAGAGAAAGAGGCTTCTCGCCACGTCGATTCATCTCGATAATCTCCTTAGCACGCTCTGCACTGATAGTCTCAAGGTTAGCACCGAGGTTCTTGTCAGTAGAGTAAGTGCATTGACCACTGAGGATATCTGTCTTGAAAAGGTGGTATTCACCATCCATTGTTTCCAACAAAACCTCCTTACTTGGTAGCTTTCTGCTTGCTTCCATGTAGTCATCTACCTCGTAGTTCAGGCAGCATTTCAGCTTAGCACACATACCTGCCAGCTTGGTTGGGTTGGGGGATATATCTTGAATACGGGCAGCTGTAGTGGAAACACTTGAGAAATTCTTCATCCAAGTAGCACAACAGAGCTCCCGACCACAAGGTCCTGTACCTCCAATGCGCCCTGCTTCCTGTCGTGCTCCAATCTGTTTCATCTCTATACGTACGTGGAATGCAGCTGCAAGGTCTTTGATGAGCTGTCGGAAATCAACACGTTCATCAGCAATATAATAGAAGATTGCTTTGTTTCCATCGCCTTGATACTCCACATCACCAATCTTCATCTTCAGTCCTAAGCCCTTTGCTATCTGTCGACTCTCTATCATTGTGGCGTGTTCACGTGCTTTTGCTTCTTGATATTTCTGCATATCAACATCTTTAGCAAGCCGATATACACGCTTAATGTCATCAGGTGACTTTATTCCAGATGCCTTTTTAATCTGTAGTTTGACGAGTCTTCCTGTCAGTGTAACTACTCCAATGTCGTGTCCAGGGTTAGCTTCTACTGCAACAATGTCCCCCTTTTTGAGGTCAAGGTTATTGACATTGTGATAATAACCCTTACGGGTATTCTTGAATTGAACCTCTACAAGGTCGGTCGTCTGGTTGTTTCCAGGCACGTCTGCCAGCCAGTCAAAGGTGTTTAACTGGCGGTCTTGCCTGCCACAACCTTTGTGACATAACCCTCTGTCACAGCCATGCCAGACCTTGAATTTCATATCTTTATAATCCATTGATTGTATACTTGTTTGTTATATATATTGTAGGGCGTTGCCGCCTTTGTATTCTTATTCCTTAAATGGTTTGAATTTACTTGCTGAAAGGTTGAGGATGAACTGCCTTTATATCTCCGAAGCACTTCTTTATCAGAGTCTCTATTGACTTGATTGTTCCTCTATTTTTTCAGTAAAAGCACTATAAGTTTCAGTGCGATGTCGTAGAAAACAACCTTAGCATTTGCATTTTGCCCGATATCTCGGTTCGCTTTCTCAAAGAGTTCATTGATTTCTATGACGTTTGCTTCGTTGATGAAGCGTGCAAAGTTCCTTGCGAAGCCCTCTTCCTCAAGTGTCATATAGTTGAGTTCAGGCCTTTGGAAGTTGAAAATGAAGTTCTCTCGCACTTGTTGTTGGAAGTAAGTGAGCATCCGACGTTCCTTCTCTCTACCATAGGCAGACACCACTTCACTCCATCGTTTTAGGTCTTTTACATTGCGCATGTAGCAAAGTCGCATGAGCATTTGGAACATATTGAGGAATTCGCGGTTCTCATTTCCAGTGTCAAGAGTCTCTAAAGCTTTCAGCCAACTGCCGTTTGCAATGCGTGCAATGCGGTGTGCTGCATCGTGATCAATACCTCTTTGTGTGATGAGAGCTTGCTCTATAGCATCATCATCAATACGTTTTACGTCAATACGTTGCGTTCGGCTGATGATAGTCTCAAGCAGTTTCTCTGGTTCTTCACACACCATAAGGAAGATTGTCTTGTGTGGTGGCTCCTCTAATAGCTTCAATAGCTTATTGGCAGAGGTGAGATTCATGCGTTCAGGACGCCATATGATAGCAATCTTATAGCCTCCTTGACTTGATTTCAGTGCCAATATGCGAGATAACTCATCACTTTCTGCTCCTGTGATGATGGCCTGTTGTGTTGTAGCACCCATCTGTTTCATCCATTGATTCATGGTGAAATAGGTTCCTTGCATGATCATTTCGTGCCATTCTTGCGCAAAGTCGTTGCTTATTGGCTGATGATCACTGCTCATGTTAGGGCGTTTGATGGTCGGATAGGAGAAGTGCAGGTCAGGATGTTCCCACTTTCGCAGCATTGCAAGTGCGTTAGTGGTATCTATAGAACCATTGTCTTCACCGTCAGGGTTCGTCAATAGATAACTTGCAAAAGCCATAGCGAGTGCCATTTTGCCAACCCCTTCTGGTCCGCAGAAGAGCAAAGCATGAGGCAGACGGCCTTCTTTTACCATCTGTATGAGCCTCTCTTTGGCAGGTTCTTGTCCTATAACGTTTGAGAAATCCATCTTTCTTGTACTCTAATTAGGTGTTGCTTAAAGTCCGGTACACAGTCTTATAAGAGTCGTCTGACCACTTCATGCACACTGTTAACAGCTGAAACAGTATAGAAATGTACATTGTTTATGCCGTGAGCATAGAGATCTTTGACTTGTCTTGTAGCCCATTCAATACCCAGTTCACGTGCTTCATCATCATTTTTGCAGAGCCTTGCTAATCCTGCAAGCTCTTCTGGAATGTCACAGTGGAATGTCCTTGGAACGATATTCAGCTGTGAAAGCTTAGCAAAAGGCTTGATACCGGGCACAATAGGGATCGTAATTCCCATGTTGCGGGCACGTTGTAGGAAGTCATAAAACTTCTGATTATCGTAGAAAAGCTGCGTAACAGCAAAGGAAGCACCCAACTCTTGTTTCTTTTTTAAGTACTGAAGGTCCTGTTCAATGTTAGGCGCTTCTTCATGTTTCTCGGGATAACAGGCTACTCCATAGGTGAAAGGATTACCTGGATGTTTCATCTCTGACCCATCAATGAACTTACCATCATTAAACAGTTTTACTTGTTCTATCAGGTCAGTTGTATGCCTGTGTCCTCCTTTGGTTGGTGTAAACTGCCGGTCTTCACGTGCTTTGTCACCACGAAGGAGCATGAGTGTGTCAATGCCGAGGAACTGTAAATCAAGTAATTCGTATTCAATATCTTCTTTTGTGGCACCCGAACAGATGACATGTGGGATGACTGGGATACCATATCTTTGTTGAATAGCTGCCGCAATAGCTATTGTTCCTGGTCGGCGACGTATGCTTTGTCGTTCCAGTAGTCCGTCTTCCCGTTCGTGATATACGAATTCACTGTGATGTGTTGTTATGTTAATGAATTGTGGATTGAATTCCTTGAGTTGGTCAATATTGCGAAAGAGCGATGCGGTACCATTGCCTTTTAATGGTGGTAATACCTCAAATGAGAAACGCCTCTCCGTAGTACCGTCGTTCAGAAGTGTCTTTATGTCCATACTTTACTGTGCATTTGGCTACAAAGTTAGCAAATAAAAGTGAGAAAACGGGGCTTATAGACTGATAAGTTTACACATATAGAGAATGTATTACCCATCGATAGTGCTTTTAGAAAGTCCTTTTTTGTTAGAATGGTAGACGTTGTTTGGAGAATAAAGTGTATCTTTGCACATATAAAAAAAGTGTATCTGTTTAAGGTACAGAACCATTTAAAGTAATTCCAAATAGCGAAGATTTATGAATATACTTAAGTTTAAGCCACTGCTGAAAACAACCATCTGGGGCGGAGAAAAGATTGTTCCGTTCAAACATTTGGACAGTAATGAGAAGCAAGTAGGCGAAAGTTGGGAAGTTTCAGGTGTGAAAGACAATGAGAGTATAGTTGCTGAAGGCGACTATGCAGGCTGGAAACTAAATGATCTTGTTGCCTCTTTGAAGGATAAGTTAGTGGGAAAAGAGAACTACGAACGCTTTGGTAATGAGTTTCCTCTGCTTGTTAAGTTTATCGATGCACGTCAGCAACTCTCTATTCAGGTACATCCAACTGATGAACAGGCACAGGCTTTGGGTAAGAGTAGGGGTAAAACGGAGATGTGGTACGTTATGAAGTCAGATGCTGATGCCTCTTTACGAAGTGGCTTGAAGCAGCAGATTACCCCTGAAGAGTATACAGCGATGGTGGAGAACGATACCATTACAGATGCTCTGGCTGAGTATTCTGTTAAAGAAGGTGACGTGTTCTTCCTTCCTGCAGGGCGTATTCACTCTATCGGTACTGGTTGTTTCTTGGCTGAGATACAGGAAACAAGCGACATTACTTACCGTATTTACGATTTCAAACGCAAGGATAAAGAAGGAAACTATCGACAGTTGCACACGAAAGAGGCTGCCGCATGTATAGATTATACGGTCTATCCAGACTACAGAACAAAGTATGAACCACGGAAGGATGAGCCAGTTGAGTTGGTTCGTTGTCCTTATTTCACCACGTCTGTATACGATCTTACGGAACCAATGACGATAGATTATAGTGACTTAGACTCCTTTGTAATCTTCGTAGGCTTGTCTGGTAGTGGCGAGATAACGGATGCTGAAGGGAACGTTACTCCTTTCCAGGCAGGCGAAAGTGTTCTTTTACCAGCTACAATGACAACTGTGAAGGTCTCTGGAACAATCAAGTTCCTGGAGTCTTATGTGTAAAACTGGATTCTTACTCACTACTTTTGATAGTTTGAAAGCCAAGTTTAGGGTTGTAGGAAATATCTTAACAGTTTTTACTTTGGCTACGATAGGAAAGTAGGAGATAATGTTTAAAATCTTGTTTTGTAACCATCAGAATGCCAGTTAGTTATTAAAGGTAAAATAAAAGATGCCCTTTTGCGTTGCAAAAGGGCATCTTTTACACATCAAAAGGGCATGTTTTGCGTTGCAAAAGGGCACCTTTTACAACGCAAAAGAGCATCGTTTAAAAGCAGGTTGTGATATTATTTTACATAAACCACGTAGTATCTCTGTCTTGTTAATCAACTTATGGGTTGAAATTAGCAGATTTGTACCTTGTCAAAGTACTATTCTTCCTTGCCTGTTACGGCTATTTTCCCTTATTTCTTATCATCATCTTTTGCCTCAGTGGGTGCAGAAGATGCCTCAACCTCATTCAGTTTGTGCTCTTTAGTGACGTAACGTTGCCAGTAAGCAATGATGAGTGTTGTTAGAGGTAGGGCTATGATAAGTCCAATAAAGCCTAACAGGGCACCCCAAACAGAAAGGGAAAGAAGCAGAATAGCAGGGTTCAAGCCCATTGCCTTACCCATGATCTTTGGCGTTATCACCATATCCATCAGTACTTGAACAATGGCAAAGACGGCTAAAGCAGAGCCAAATATGATCCAAAAGTTCTGCCCTGTGTCTGCAGCCTTTAGTAAAGCAAGAAACGCAGTAGGGATAAGTGCAAAGGTATGGAGATAAGGTATAAGATTCAGAATACCTATAAGGATTCCCATACCGATAGCCATCGGGAAGTCAATGATTGTAAAGCCGATGCAAAAAAGGATTCCCAGACATAGCGAAACCAATCCTTGTCCACGTATATAGTTGTTCAATTCACGTTCAACATCCTTTGCTAAACCAGCCAGAAAGGGCGTACGTTCTTGGGAAATATCTTTATCCAGTTCTCTGTTAGTGTCTCATAATCGAGCAAAATAAAGAACATGTAGAGTAAAGTAATGACCGATGCGATGATAGAAATGACTATACTTGCCGTCTGACCGATTACCGAAAACAGCTTGGGCATGGCAGTTTTAATGGTATTTGTGAAGTCTGGACTCTTCAGATACTTCTCTATTTGTTCCTGATTCTCTAAGATCCACCGTTGAATGATAGTTGCAATGTTGCTTGTATGGGCTGTTTCATGTACATATCGGTTGATGATATGGGTGAAACGGTCCACCTGATCGAGCATAGGAGGTATGATAAACATGAAGATTGCCGTGATGATAGCTACAACAAAGGCAAGTGTTACGATAATGCTTATTGCTCTTCCTGGTACGTGTAGTTTGTATTGTACGAACTTTACGATAGGGTAGAGCAGGTAAGCAAGGAACCATGCAATGAAAAATGGTAGTAAAACTTCTGATAGTCCTTTGATAATCAAAAACACAGCAACGGCTGCAAGCGCCATCAATGACCATCGAATGAATTTATCGAATGTGATAACTTGTGGCATAAAGTATTATCCTTTTAAAATCATTTTTTCTCTTCTTTGAGGGCCTTTTGGTAACATTCTCGGCATAAAGGCTCATATTCTTGTTGCTCTCCAAGCATGACACGATGGTCATCAGCTATGAGTCGATGGCTGACATAGGCCAATGCGCCACACTTTACACAGATAGCATGTACCTTGGTTACTTCATCTGCAACAGCACAAAGTGCAGGTATTGGACCAAAAGGAACACCTTTGTAGTCCATATCCAGTCCTGCTACGATGACGCGGACACCATTGTTTGCCAATTGATTGCATACATCCATCAGCCCATCATCTAAGAACTGAGCTTCATCTATGCCCACAACATCAATGTCTGAAGCAAGGAGTAGAATGTTACCAGAGGAGTCAATGGGAGTTGAACGTATGGTATTCTGGTCATGACTGACAACGTTTTCTTCCGAATAACGTGTGTCAATTGATGACTTAAAGATCTCAACTCTCTGCTTAGCGAACTGTGCTCGCTTCATACGTCGGATGAGTTCTTCTGTCTTACCAGAGAACATACTCCCGCAAATAACCTCTATACGTCCCCTTCGACGTCTCTCTCCATTTAAATTATCCATAGATATCATATGTCATGCAAAGATAAATAAAAATCCTAAGAACAGTTAATTGTTCGAGGTTAAATGACTAATGAGTAGTTTTTTATTGCCTTATTTATATATTAAAAGGCTTTGCTAAGGGATTTGATAGTTGTGTAAAAAAGCCTAATTTATTTTGGCTTCTTTGTGTTTTACTATACATTTGCAGCCGATATATGGGAATATTATACCTTGTACCGACGCCGGTTGGAAACATGGAGGACATGACACTCCGTGCAATCAGAATCCTTAAGGAAGCTGATCTAGTTTTGTGTGAAGATACGCGGACCTCTGGTATCTTACTGAAACACTTCGAAATAAAGAATCATCTGATGTCTCATCATAAGTTTAATGAGCACAGTACGTCTGCAGGAATAGTCAATCGATTGAAAGCAGGGGAAACGATTGCGCTCATTTCGGATGCTGGTACGCCTGGAATCAGTGACCCTGGCTTCTTTCTTGCACGTGAAGCGGCTGCCAATGGTATCACTGTTCAAACTCTTCCAGGGGCTACTGCCTTTGTTCCAGCATTGGTTTCAAGTGGTCTTCCATGTGATCGTTTCTGCTTTGAAGGCTTCTTGCCACAGAAGAAAGGACGTAAAACACAGTTGGAAAGTCTGGTAGATGAAACGCGAACAATGGTTTTCTATGAGTCTCCTTATCGTGTAGTGAAAACCTTAGAACAGTTTGCTGAGGTCTTTGGAACCGAACGACAGGTTAGTTGTTGTAGGGAAATATCAAAGATTCATGAGGAAAGTGTGCGTGGAACGTTGGCTGATGTCATTGCTCACTTCAAGGAAACAGAACCGCGTGGTGAGTTTGTTATTGTCGTCGCAGGCAAAGAAAAGGTTAAAAGTTCTGATAAAAACAAAGTAAATAGATAATAAAGAAGAGAACTGATAAAAACGAATAATTATGAAAAAGCTATTAATTTTGGCAGCATGTGGTGTCTTTGCACTTGCATCCTGCAACCAAGACAAGAAGTCAGCTCTTAACTCAGCTGATGTTCAAAATGACTCTTTACGCGCTATTATAGACGCACGTGATAATGAAATTAATGACATGATGAGTACGCTGAATGATATTCAGCAAGGCTTTTCTGATATTAATGCGGCAGAGAATCGTGTAACAATCGCTAAGGATGGCGAACGTGCAGATAAGGCAGCACAAGTAAAAGAGAACATTCAGTTCATTGCTCAGCGCATGAAAGAGAACCGTGAACTCATCAAAAAGCTACAGCAGCAGTTGCGTGAGACTGGCTTTAAGGGTGAGGCTATGAGAAAAACTCTCGCACAATTGACTACTCAGTTGGGCCAGAAGGAGGCTGAATTGAAGAAACTTCGTGCTGAGCTTGATTCAAAGAATATTCACATTAAGGAACTTGATGAGACTATTACAGGCTTAAATACTGACGTAACGAATCTGAAGACCGATAAGGAAAACTTGACAACTGAGAAGGAAAACCTTACTAAGGAGAAAGAGAATCTTCAGACAGAGAGCAACCAGAAGACTGAAACTATCAATACTCAAGATAGACAACTGAATACTGGTTGGTACGTATTCGGTACAAAGAGCGAGCTGAAAGCACAGCGAATCCTCGATGGAGGTAAGGTTTTGCAGGGCTCATTCAACAAAGGTTACTTCACAAAGATTGATATCCGTGTTACTAAGGAGATTAAACTTTACAGTAAGAGTGCGCGTCTTTTGACTTCTCACCCGAGCAACAGTTACTCACTTACAACGGATACTAACGGTCAGTATGTACTTCGTATCTCTGATCCACAGACCTTCTGGAGCACAAGTAAATACTTGGTTATTCAGGTTAGATAATCATAAAATACAAAATAAGAAAGAGGAGATGTGTTATAACAGCACATCTCCTTTTTTATTTCTCCAAACTTATTCCTGTCTTATAATTGGATATATTCAGAAGAGGGTAACTCTTTCTTCAAAAAGGTTGACGGTTTCTTTAAAAAAGGTAGACCTTTTTGCCCAAAAAGGTCTACCTTTTTTGTAATCGCGTTATCTGTTATGTCAACTTCAGCAAAGCCCAAAGAAACCACTATTGAAGTGGTACTTCGTCTTTTAGATTTACTAATTTCGTGGTAAACAATAGGCTGAGTGTGACGAAGCCTGCACCTATTGCCAGTCCGATATACTGAATGTTGTGAAGCAAAGTAAGGATGAATTCCGATTCAGTCCCATTGATATATCTGTCAAAGATGTTAGGCAGTGTGAAACTTGCAAGCGTCACAATACAGCCCAAAACAACCCCAACAACAAGCAGTTTAAGCGACATCAGTTTGTTCTTTCGGCTCTCCGCACGTTGATATGCCTTGACTTCTTCGATGAGTTCCATCTGTCGTTGCAGTCTTTGCATAAAGGCATTGTCATCCGATAGTTGTGGATGATAGTCCGAGAGCAAGTCTTTCAAGAATTTATCTTCGTTCATCTTTCCAAAATATGTTTAAGTTCTTGCCGTCCACGTGAGAGTTGTTTCTTAATTGCATCCTCACTGTTTTCGGTTATCTCTGCAATCTCTTTTATCTGATAACCCTGCATATAATGAAGCAGGATACTTGTGCGCATTGTCTCCGAGAGCGTTGCCAACGCAGTGTGTAGTTCTTGATAGCGGAAGGCTTCATCACTCTTACTGTTTCCTTGGAGCGTGATAGCCTTCTCAAGGGGTAGTTCCTGTTGGTGTTTCTGTTTGCGACGAGAGTCTATGAAGACACGATAAGCAATTTTCATTAGCCAAGCCGAGAACTGTCCACGTTCGTCATATTGACTACTGCGAAGGTAGGCTTTGATGAGAGCCTCTTGAGCAATATCGTCAGCTTCAGCACTATTGCCGCAGCATAAAGCCGTCAGGAACCGGCGTAGATGTGCCTGTTCCCGACTGACCTGTTCGACGAATTGTTCTCTTGTCATAATAACCTAATCGTTGTCTTTCAAGTTTTCCAAAGTCTTTTTGGCATTGTTGTAGGCTACCAACAGCCCACAGCTTACTGCCAATGGGACAACGCCAAATACAAAACCTATACCGATATTTCCTTTGTAAAAGCCTTGCAGGATGCTCAGAACTATGATAGCCAAGATGCCTGTCGCCCCTACGATAAGGCATATTGTTCCCCAAAGCATTTCCTTATGCATTTTTGTCATCAGTTGCTCTTTATATGACTTTTTGGGAGAGTTCAGTTTGTTGAGGAACTCCTGTATGTCAACCTCAGGATTCTTTTCAATAACAGCCATTATAATCTCACTCCTTTTGGTCGCTTCAAGTTGTTTGTTTCTATAGTAGAACCAAACTATTACGATTGGAAGAACTACTACAATTGCTATCGGAACGAGACTTTCAATAATTGATATTAATATTACATAATTCATAATCATTTATTTTTAATATGTTATACATTTGGTTTTCTTTCTGAACCGATTCACTTGTATAACGTTATTAGTTTGTAGAAGGTGACATCAAAGGCATAAATTTATTTGTTTTATGGTATTAATTGTATTCTTGATAATGGTTCTTTTTTATGCTTACAATAACTTTTGAGCAAATTATTTACATGTAAATAATTCGTTGGAGTGTAGCTATAAGAGGTTAAAAGGGCATCTATCAGCAGTTTATTTCTTACCTCTAATAATCGTAGAGAGCACAAGTAAAATCCTTTCTCTTTCCTTTCTATATCTTTATTAGTATACTTGAGTTCGGGATAAGTTTAGTATGAAAAAAGTTCCAAG
>NZ_BAJX01000024.1 GCF_000613925.1 Prevotella histicola JCM 15637 = DNF00424 | reverse complement strand
ACCCGTAATCCCTACCTGCAAATCCTTGCCTTAGCCTTATCCCTAACCCGATCATGACCAACACATCCAAATATCCAACACATCCAAATATCCAAATATCCAACACATACAACTATCTAACACATCCAACCAACTTGCAGTCTTTATATTTACTCTACTATTGGATCTTTTTGTTTTTCATTTGCTGTCACTTTTAACACTTTGTATAAACGATTTGTTATCAGTGCATTGTAATATGAAAAATGGTGACGGGAGTGACAGGAAAGTTAAAGGTACTCCATCTTTATGCTTTGATCCTATGAACAGGTGCAGGTACAAACTAAAATGAAAAACATCAGCTTTGTATTTAGATTCTATCAAAGGGCATTGTATAGCTATTACTGCTTTTCTTCTTTGTACGGATACATTTACAAAATAAAGTTGTATATTTGCCTTAAAATAACACATGACATAGGAGTCTGCGGACATTAGGTCTTACGGTGGAGGAGGTGTTGTGGTGCAGGAGATATAGATCTTTTTTGTGCTGTGATGGAGAGTCACAGTAGGGACAGGTGTCTCTCATATTTATGTTCTAACTTCACCACAAACACTATTCTTACCCTCTAAACTCTTAGTTGATGAGCATCCTTCATCTGAAGACTTACCGTACAAGTTCAATGGTAAACAGTTTGATGACGAGACAGGTCTGTACTATTATGGTGCAAGGTACATGAATCCTATGGCAAGTATTTGGTATGGTGTAGACCCGTTGGCGGAGAAGTATACAACTACTGGTGGATATGTCTATACATTGAATAATCCCGTGAAATTTATAGATGTAGATGGTAGAGAATGGACACAAACGACAGACAAGAATGGAAATATTGTTATAACTGTTTCTTTAAATTTATCATTTAACGGAGATTTTAGTGCCGCTCAGATGGAAAATTACAAGACTACCATCTCGAGCGAATTCAACAGAATGATTTCAGATGCTTCTGATGGACGAATGTCGGGAGTTATTAAGTTTTACACTAATAATAAAGATATTGTTCAGTCTTTAGTGTTAACGAGCGACGAGTCTTCTATTATTGCTGGTTCTACGACATATATGAGTTCACAGGTAAATGTCAATGATAAGAATGGTGCATTAAAAGATTATGCAATTGTTGCTACAGACGTTTCTCATGAGCTTTTACATACATTGAGATTGGCTCATCCGTTTGAACGAACACAAACTGCTGATACGAAATTATTAAGAGTTGGACCTAATTCTTATATTTCCACTCCTTCAACAGCATCAAATATTGGAAATAATGTTATGAACTATCCTATGATAACTATTGATGGTAAGACATCAACGTCACAGAATGCTTTGACAAAAGGGCAACTGAACTTGATGTTAAAAGAGATAGAACTTCGGAAACAGGGATATGGAATTTATAAATACAACAACAAGTTAACAAATAACCAAAATGAAGAATTATACTCGAAATATTTTACTAATTATTGGGATCAAGATCAGTGGCCTGGGTATCCAGTACAAAAGAAATAACTTTTTTAAATATTTTCCTCTAGTATTTATGTTACTTTCGTGTAATTCCTCTATATTATTATCCTCTGGCCCAAACGTTAAATACGACAAAAGAACAAATCTTGAAGTTTGTTCTTTTACAGATAAGATGCCAAGTTATAGGGGTGGATACACTGCTTTCTTACATGATTTCTCAGCTAATTTTCAATATAGCAACCAAATTGACAATAACATTCAAACAAATATTGTAGTACAATATGTTATTAACAAAAAAGGAAGATTGGTTGGTGCTAGAATTTTTAATAAAGAGGATAAGGATTTAAGTTGTTTTGATAAAGCCGTACTTGAAGCCTTAGAAAAAGTTCAAAATTGGACACCTGGAGAATACCATCATAAAAAAGTAAATGTTATTATTAAACAAACAATACAGATTGATATGCATTGATATTACGAATGCTACTACTCCCAACCTGGCTAATGAAACCAATAAGAGCAAGCCTGGTTCAAAAGGAGGTACGTTAAATCCTGCAAAACGAAAGGTAACACAAAAAGATATTGATCAATTGAATATTAATAAATTAAATTTCAAAGATGGAAAAGCTTATCTTGGGCATGTTTCGGATTAAATTTTATATCTTAATTTCTTTAACATTATCCTTGTTCCTGTTTTTTTCTTGTAAATCGAAGACAGAAATTGATCCTCAAGCAATAACAGGATGCTGGGAACTAGTTAGTAAAGATGTTAAACCGATTGAATACATAAATTTGTCTTTTTATAAAGATTCTACAGCCATATTTGATTGCCTGACAGATACTGTTATTTATTTACGATATAAGGTTCACAAGGATTCTTTATATCTAAAAGATTTAAATAATAATTGTACTAGAGATTTAGTACTATCATTAGATAGTAATACCTTTTGTCTAGGCAGCTTAAAAAAATGTAACGAGAAACTTATATATAAAAGGAAAAAAGATACCTTGGAACAATTTGATACTTCGTTTATCAAATCTATAGTTCCTGCTTGGTAAATTTGTTAGATATTATTTAAGGCTGAATCCCTATTGAGGGGGTTCAGTCTTTTTGTTTTCTTTGTTTCAATGTAAAGAACGCCAAGAATCATGAGGAAAGATACATATTTCCTCGGACACAGTTTTTGATATTATATGGTTTATTATTACTCTAAAACCCTAACATAGTTTTTGTTTTTAGTTGCTGTCACTTTTAACACTTTGTATAAACGATTTGTTATCAATGTATTGTAGCATGGGGGAAAGTGACAGAAGTGACAGGAAATTATAATCTACTTCATTTCTTCAATGCAGTTCAGTGAATTGAGGGATACACAGATATACAATTTTAGTGTCTTTCGAGTTTTAAGGTCTTGTTGTGACATAAACAGTTAATATGAGTCAGATACAGTTCTGTTTTATTTTCTTTTAATAATAGGCAATCTTCATGTTTACACTCTATTATAAAATTATGCCTACACTTTATATTAAAGGTCTACCTTCAGCACAGGTGGTGCTGACTATTAACTCTAATGGTGTTGAGCTGTAGCACCAATGGTGCGGGGGCTCTAACACATCAGGAGCGTCTACTGCTTACTTTCTATCTTTATTTCTTTTCTGATATAAAGGACAGCTTGCCTTATGAAGAATACATTTACAGGCAGCTTATTGTGTGCCCCATAATCTGTTGCAGTACACTGCCATTGTCTGCGAGAATGTAGCAGAGCCAGTCATTCCACTAATTATTTTATATTTGCTATCATTAATTCTGACTTCCCCGATAAACACATTACCCTCCGTAGTCCGTTTAGGTCTTCTACGTATAGAGACGATAGACCCCTTAGTCATTCCATATCTTTGCCTATCAAACCCTTCTAGTTCTATGCTGACAGTCATCCCTTTTCTTACTGTGTTTATGTATTTGTATGGAATAGCGATAGTCCCCTGCGTCTCATTTTTTATCATAATCTTGGCATCAATGGTCTCAGGATAGGGAATGAAATATGCAGCAGCCAGTAAACCTGATATAACAATAGTGATAACTATTATACCATAGCGAACGACCCGTGAAGGTATTTCACCGATGATTGTCCTTACTTTCTCACTGCGAAGCTCTATCTTGTCATCTGTCATATTGTATCTGTTTTTCTATTAATTCCCTAATTCCAACTGATTTTTAACGAGGTTATAGTATGCACCTCGCTTCTGCGTAAGTACTTCATGGTTGCCTGTTTCTACCACTTTCCCCTTATCAAGTACTATGATCTGGTCAGCATTCTTTACAGTACTTAGTCGGTGAGCCACTATGACAACAGTTTTTTGGTACTGTCCAATAAATATGTTGTAGAATACTGTCCCCTTTAGAATTAGGCTAAGGCATGAAATATACCACTAATAATAGTATCAAGAATATGGCAATGATTATTACCGTCCCCCATCGAACTAATGCAGGTGGAACTTCGCCTAATAGATTGCGAACTTTCTCAGAGCGTAATTCTATTCCTGTTTCTTTTTTTATTGTAATTTATTTTAAGATTGCACTTTCGCTATTTTTATGTTCATAATCAGGTGTTTGGGGTGTCTTCTTGCCGTAATCAAAACTATAAACAATTTTTAATGTTGCATACTGGTTGTAACTGCGACTTTGATTTATTTGTTTGAAGGAATAATATGGTGCTGACAATTCATCCACTATATTATTCTTCATCATGAATAAGTTGTTTGCATTAGCTTCGATAGCCCAATTCCCATGTTTCCACATTGCCGACAGTTGGTACTGCCAGAAAGTCTTTCTGCGAATCTGACTGTCTATTAAATCCTGGGACGGTGTCGCCAAAGATACACTGAAAGAAAAATCCTGGATATAGTAGTTTACCATAGCAGATCCTGAGATTGAGGACAAGCTACGATTTTCAGTCCCTCCCCGCACCAAATGTTCAATCCATTGACCGGATAATTTCATATTGAGTGAACTGGAAGGTTTATAGGTCATAGATATATCTGCACTGGGGCGATGATAGATACAATCATCTCTAAAAGTGCTGATGAGGTGTCCGTCCCGTATGTAGTAATCCGAAATTATTGAATGATTTTGGTAGAAGTATGACACTCCTGTTTGTAAAGCGAATTTATTAAGATTCACTGTATGACTTAATCGTGGGTTCAAAAGAATTGAGTTGTCCATATCCGGGTTACCTTTAAGAATAATGATAGGATCAATCTGTTGTTCGACATTGTTAATAGTATTAATCCTCGGATAAGTATTTCCCAAAGCAAATGTAAATTGAAGTTGCTGTACTTTATCTATCTTATATACTGCTCTTGTCTGAAGTCTTGGCGTAAGGTGATTGATAGACTCCATCCCCTTTAAACGATATGTAAGAAAAGATAATCCAGGGTTGATATCAAAGAAAAATCTTCCTAAACGCTGGGAATAGTCTGCAAAAAGGATTGTTTCCGAAGAATGCAAATTTTGATTATATGTCGAAGTCCCCGTGTATTCCGAATCACTAATTCTCATGAACTCGAATAAGCTGAAAGCCAATTTGTTCCTATGACTGAATGCCATTGAATAGTTAGCATTCGCTTTGACGTAACAATAATCTTCTTTGACAAGTGAATGAAATGACTTATCATCCTCATTATAAAAACGGTTGTAGTCGTTCCGAGAATAATATCCATCAAATACATAATCCAATGACTTTGTATCGGAAAAAGTGTGCAGTCCGTAGAAATAAACACTTGGACGATAAGATTTGTTTCTACTGTTAATATTCAAAATACTACCATCCTTGACTGATGCTTTTGTTTGCCAATAGTCCGTCATTCCATTATTAACGTTGTTTCTTATGTCATTCCATGCCATACCACCTCGAAACATCCAAATATATTTTTTCCCTCGGTTGCTTATTGATGCCTGCACATATTCTTCCGTATGCCTATTCCCGGCATTATTATAAAACTGTTGTCTATTCAACTGATAATCTGGGAAATTAAAAACCTCATTCTCGTTCATTGATGATTTGGGATTTTCCAATGAATATCCCGCCCAAATATTCAGACTTTTGGTTCCTGTGACAAATTTTGAAACAAGATTATAATCACCATTAAGATATCCTATACCCTGAAACGCATCGAGTTGTGTGTAGCCACCATTGTTGAGTGGCTTCATTACAATATTTATAGCGTATGCGTCTTTGGCATATTTACCGGTCGGCACATCAAAAAAATCCACACGAGCAATATCCTTCGGTCTCAATGACTGTACCTCTCGGAAATCTACTTTACGTCCATCAATGTAGAGAGTTGCAGCCCCGGATGGAGTTGTTACACTTCCTGTCGAACGTTCAACGGACACTCCTGGGATCATGAGATTATTCAACAGGTCATAACCAGTTACAGCATGTTTACGCTGCTCTTTTGTAGGAATAGCAAGAATATGATCATCCTCTCGGGTAAGGTAAGATGCCTTGACAACTATTTCATCAAGTTCTTTGGCCTGAATCGAAGTTTTTGTAGTATCAGGTTTCTGTGCATATGATACGTTGAAACATAAGCACATAATAGTTACAAATAATGTTTTCATCTATTGAATTACTTTATACTTAACATCAATATGTCTTTTGAGCTTATCAATGACACCTTTTCTTTTTGCCTTGCAAAACTTTCTTGGTTATCTTTTTGATAAATTCTTTGGTTCTTCCGTTAAATGGATAGATATATCTCATAAGTTATATAAAAAAAGCTGTTATTACGACAAAGAAAAGGAAATTAGCGGTAAATGAAAGAAATGATGTGACGTTATGGTAGAGCGATAAGGGGGGAAGACGAAGGGGTAAACTTGTTTAACAATATAGAAACGCTAAGATTTCAATATTTGGGAGATAATAAATCAAAAACAACCCCTTGCATCTTTACGCAAGGGGTGTAAGGGGGTAAAAAAAAAGTTGTTTCGAAGCTCTCGTTATGCTTCTGTAGCAACCTATTGTGGCAATACCACCAACTGAAGATGATCGGTTTTTATGCGCACCTTAAGCCATTTGTAAAGCTGTTGCTTGTCGTTTGCAGGAAGTGTTTTGCTGGTTTTAACCACCGCAAGCACGTATTTTCTAGTTAGAGCAGTATCTACAAAGACTTCAGAAGTGTGCGAAAGAGCTATACTTTTAGCTTCCGGACAAATGGCTTTCAGCTCTTGTTTCATCTCTTTAGCCAACTCTGGATAACGTGTATAAGCCGCTAACTGCTTCTGTAAGGCATCGTTTTGGTACACTTGTTCCTTCAAATCGGAAGACGTTTCTTCTCCTACTGCTACCAAACCGCGCTTCTTTTGCTGCATAGCCATAAGACTATCAGCATTAGCACCTTGTATAATGCGAAGTCGATAGTCGGCTAACTGATAGTCGGACAGGGCTTCCTGTGCCTTCTTAACGTCGCTATTAGAAATAGAATTGCCTATTGTAATAACATCCAACGTTTTGTTTTCTTTGTCGAAAGTGTGCGAAAGAATGTAAGTTCCATTGTCTTTTATTTCGTTGCGCAGGAAGTTTTCTACGTTATTTTCGATGACACTCTGCTTAATAATTTGCCATGTCATGTAGCCAGCAGGTATCATTGTGATGATAACAATACTTGCAATATAGAAGTTTACACGCTTCAACTTCTCCTGATTGACCATCTTTTTACGATGGAAGTGCATTAAACGAACGCCCACGCAGGTGGTGAAAGCGATGAAAACAGTATTGATGAAGTAAAGATAAAAGGCACCCAAGAAGTAAGATGTGTTGCCCATTGCAAGTCCGTAGCCCGCCGTACAGAGTGGTGGCATTAGGGCAGTAGCAATCGCAACACCCGGTATCACGTTGTTTTTGCCTTTTGTAGCTACTGCCAAAATACCGGCTGCACCGCCACAGAGTGCTATCAACACATCGTAAAGTGTGGGCGATGTGCGTGCAAGAATTTCTGATTGTGCTTCTGTGATAGGCGAAAGTAAAAAGTAAACGGTAGCTGTAACAACGCTGAGAATGGTGGTAATGAGGTAGTTGATGATAGCTTTCCTGAACAAATTCAGGTCGGCTGTTCCAATCGCTAATCCAATTCCGATGATTGGTCCCATCAGTGGCGAGATGAGCATAGCACCGATAACGACAGCTGTTGAATTGACATTGAGTCCTAAGGAAGCGACGAAGATAGCAAGAATAAGTATCCATAAGGGTGCTCCCTTGAAGTTTACACCTTCGGTTATCTGTGCTATTATGTTGTCTTCAGAGACTCTATCGGGCATTATATTGAAGCATCGCTTAACTAATTGCCACAGTGTTTGTTTGTTTTTTGTGTCCATACGCTTTGTTTTTGGTGCAAAAATAATGTTTATTTGTGATATAATGGTATTTTGGATAACGATATTTTTTGGGTCTTCCGTTAAATGGATAGATATATCTCATAAGTTATATAAAAAAAAGCTGGTATTATGTATCTTTGTAGTGATCAAACTTCAAGAACATGGATACCAGCATAATGCAAAACCCCTTAGGCGTCTTCCAACAAGACCTCAGAATTCGCGCTACGAAGATAATAACTTAGTTTTAGAAATCCAAACTCCAAAGGAAAAACTATGTTGTCCCGTATGTGGAAGTCATAATACTCAGAAATGGAAATGATATTTTTGATTATGCACACAGAAATAGACTGGAGAATGCCTTGAGCCTAAACCGTCCGCTGATGATTGCCTATTATCTCAAAGAAGATCTTAAGGAAATATGGAATCAGTGTAGTAAGCAAAAAGCTAAAGCTGTGTTGGATGAATGGGTAAAGCAAGCTATAGAATCTAAAATACAGCCATTGGTGAAAATGGCTTCAACTATTAGAGCATACAAGACATACATTTTAGCATGGTATGACCATTATATAACAAATGGAACAATTGAAGGCATTAACAATAAAATAAAGGTTCTGAAAAGACAGATATATGGATTCAGAAATGAGGAATACTTCACATTAAGGCTATATGCATTGCATGATAGGCGTCTACGCATTTAACGGAAGAACCATAAAAACGGTCTATTCTTTCCTATTAAAGACAAAAGCCGATTGCATACCATTTCCGTTTTTTGCTGTCATTCCTGTCACTTCTATTCAGCTTTTAATCTCCTGAATATAAACCCATTACACGAAGTGTTAAAAGTGACGGCAACTGAAATTATAACTTAATTAGGGGTTTACATATCATAAGAGGGTGTGTTCATAGGCTTTGAACACACCCTCTTATGAGTTTAAAAACTCTTCTTTGATTGAGAGGAGAGCAGACTATGGTTTACGTTTAAAGACAATCTCTTTGGGAATCTTCACCCATTTGTTATTAACAACAATCTTCATTGTACTACCATCGAGGCGAGTCAAAGTGTAAGTGCCATCGTTGTTATAGCGTAGTTCTGCCTTAAGGTCCTCGCTACCGTAGTCGTTGATGATGGTGAGAATGGCTTTGTTACCTTTGATTGTAGCGTCAGATACTATCCATTTACGGGTGTCACGTATTGCCCCAAAGTATCCTGGAACTTTCCCAAATATCTCTTGTCGTGGTACGATGATATTGTTATTATAGAAATCTATATCCATCCATACCTGGAATTCGTCATTTGTTATGTGGGCCTTAAATACAGAATCCCCCTTTTGAGTAGTCTTCACACCTCCTTGGAGTGTATTCTTATCACTGTGTATTGTTGTCCGTGCATATCCCTGCGCTAAGAAAATGGCAAGTGCAAAGATTGATAATATTATTCTCTTTTTCATATCCATGTAAATGTTTGGTATTTGCAAAGTTAATGTTTTTAATCAATTATTTGTTAGATGTACCTAAAAATATAAAGTTTAATATTCTTGTTTTATAGTTTTTGTATTACCTTTGCAATTGATATATATATCAGATTATTATAAAGCTAAGGATGTTGTTTCCGGATTATATTTTTGAGACCAGTTGGGAAGTATGTAATAAAGTTGGTGGTATTTACACCGTACTTTCCACAAGAGCTAAGACATTACAGGACAGGATAAAAGACCATATTATTTTCATTGGCCCTGATTGTTGGGATGATACCTCTTCTCCTTATTTCAGAGAAGACAAGTCTCTGTTCTCTGTGTGGCAACATACTGCAGCAGCAGAGGGTTTGAAGATAAAGGTGGGTCGCTGGACAATTCCTGGTGAACCAATTGCCATTCTTGTTGATTTCCAATCCTACTTCCAGCAGAAGGATGATATATATGGTAAGCTATGGGAATATTATCAGGTGGACAGTCTCCATGCTTACGGTGATTATGACGACTCTGCGATGTTTTCTTATGCAACAGCCTTGGTTGTAGAAAGCTTCTATAAGTTTTATTTATCAGAGGAAGATAAGGTTGTTTTTCATGCTAATGAGTGGCAGACAGGTTTTGCAGTATTGGAACTTCAGCGTCGTCTCCCCCAGATTGCATCTATCTTTACTACCCATGCGACATGTATTGGGCGTAGCATAGCGGGCAATAATAAACCCTTGTATGAGTATCTTTGGGCATACAACGGTGACCAGATGGCAAGAGAGTTGAATATGGAGAGTAAACATTCCATAGAAAAGCAGACTGCACATCACGTTGATTGCTTTACGACGGTGAGTGATATAACAGCTAAGGAGTGCCAAGAGCTTTTGGATAAGTCCGTTGATGTTATTCTTCCGAATGGTTTTGAAGACGATTTTGTACCCAAAGGAGCAAAGTTTACAGCGAAGCGTTCTGCTGCCAGAAAGAAACTGTTAAGTGTTGCCAATGCGCTGACTGGATCAGATGTTGCGGATGATGCGCTGATTATATCTACCAGTGGGCGTTATGAATTCCGCAATAAAGGTATAGATGTCTTTATTGAAGCAATAAACCGATTACGCTTTGATGATAGGCTGAACAAGCAAGTTGTTGCCTTCATCGAGGTTCCTGGTTGGTTAGCCGGTCCACGTCAAGATCTTGCAGAGCGTATTGCAAGTGGTAAACATTTTGATTCTCCTTTGGAAATGCCTATGCTTACCCATTGGCTTCATAACATGGATAATGACAATGTGTTGAGTATGATGCGCTCATTGGGAATGAATAATGCCAAGGACGATAAGGTAAAACTCATCTTTATCCCATGTTATCTGACAGGAGACGATGGTGTCTTGAATATGAGTTATTATGACCTTGTTATAGGGAACGACCTCTGTGTCTATCCTTCTTACTATGAGCCATGGGGATATACACCATTAGAAGCTATAGCCTTTAAGGTTCCTTGCATCACAACAGACCTTGCTGGCTTCGGTTTATGGGCCAATGATGAGAAAGGTAAAGACAGTGATATCGAAGACGGCGTACAGGTGTTACACCGTACAGATTATAATTATTCAGACGTTTCTGATGGTATCAAGGATACAATAATAAGGTATGCTGCTCTTCCGAAAGCATCTGTGGATAAGTGTCGCTCACATGCCGTGAAGCTCTCAAAGAAAGCTCTTTGGAGTAAGTTCATCAAATACTACGAGCAGTCATACGACATAGCATTGCATAAGGCAGCGTCACGCACACTTTAAGGAATTACTTTTTATTACGATAAACAAATAACAGTCAAACTAAATAAGTTATGAAAATTAAATCAGATTATTCCAACGAACCTCAGTGGAAAGAGGTTAACGTAAAGTCAACATTGCCAAAAGAACTGGCTTGTCTTGACGAACTTGCCCATAATATGTGGTGGGCTTGGAATTACGAAGCTCGTAATATGTTTAAGGCTCTTGATGAAGAGCTTTATGAGGAGGTTGGTCATAATCCTGTCCTATTGCTGGAGCGTCTCAGCTATGATCGCAAAGAAGCTATCGTAAAGGACAAGAAACTGATGAAACAGGTGAATGACGTCTATAAGAAGTTCCGTGCTTATATGGCTGTTAAGCCTAATAAGAAGCGTGCTTCTGTTGCCTACTTCTGTATGGAGTTTGGTCTGAATCAGGCTCTAAAGATTTATTCTGGAGGTCTTGGTATCTTGGCAGGCGACTATATCAAGGAAGCTTCCGACTCAAACGTAGATCTTTGTGCTGTTGGTTTCCTCTATCGTTATGGCTATTTTACACAGAGTCTTTCTATGGATGGACAGCAGATTGCAAAATATGATGCCCAGAACTTTAATTCTCTTCCTATTGAGCGCGAGCTTGATGAGAACGGCAATCAGGTTGTTGTTGACGTACCTTATCGTAACTATCAGGTACATGCACTTGTATGGCGTGTGAATGTTGGTCGCATCAAACTCTATCTACTCGATACAGATAACGATATGAACTCAGAGTTTGACCGTCCTATCACTCACTCTCTCTATGGTGGTGATTGGGAAAACCGACTGAAACAAGAGATTCTGCTTGGTATCGGTGGTATCCTTACTTTGCAGAAACTTGGTATCAAGAAAGATATCTACCACTGCAATGAAGGTCACGCAGCACTTTGTAATCTTCAGCGTCTTTGCGATTACATTGACGGAGGCCTGACATTTAATCAGGCTATGGAGCTTGTACGTGCTTCATCACTTTATACCGTTCACACTCCAGTACCAGCAGGTCACGACTACTTCGACGAAGAGCTCTTCGGCAAGTATATGGGTGATTATCCTGCTAAACTCGGTATCTCTTGGGATGAGTTTATCGGTATGGGTCGTACCAATCCAGACGATCACAGCGAACGTTTCTGTATGAGTACCTTTGCTTGTAACACCTGTCAGGATATCAATGGTGTGTCAAAGCTTCATGGTTGGGTAAGTCAGCAGATGTTTGCTCCATTGTGGAAGGGTTATTTCCCAGAGGAGAATACTGTAGGTTATGTAACCAATGGTGTACACCTCCCAACATGGACAGCTACAGAATGGCGTAAGGTTTACGATAAATACTTCGATAAGAGCTTCATGAGCGACCAGAGCAATGAGCAATTATGGCATGCTATCTACAATGTTCCAGATGCTGAAATCTGGGAGACACGTATGGCATTGAAGCAGAAGCTAATCAAGTATATCCGTGATAAATTCACCAAGCAGTGGCTCCGCAACCAAGGTGACCCAGCTAAAGTGGTATCAATTCTTGAGAAGATCAACCCTAACGCCTTGATGATTGGATTCTGTCGTCGCTTTGCTACCTATAAGCGTGCACACCTTCTCTTTACTGATCTTGATCGTTTGGAGAAGATTGTTAACAACCCAGAGCGTCCTGTTCTTTTCTTCTTCTCTGGTAAAGCTCACCCAGCTGATGGCGCAGGTCAAGGACTTATCAAGCGTATCTTTGAGATTTCACGTATGCCTCAGTTCCTCGGTAAGATTATCTTCCTTGAGGATTACGATATGCAGTTGGCTCGTCGTCTCGTTTCTGGTGTTGATATCTGGATGAATACACCAACTCGTCCACTCGAGGCAAGTGGTACATCTGGTGAGAAAGCAGAGATGAACGGTGTTGTTAACCTCTCAGTTCTCGACGGCTGGTGGGTTGAAGGTTATCGCGAGGGTGCTGGCTGGGCATTGCCAGAGAAGCGTACCTATCAGAACCAGGGCTATCAGGATCAGCTTGATGCGGCAACAATCTATAGTCTGCTTGAGAATGAAATAGCTCCACTTTATTTCAATAAGGATAAGAAGAAGGGCTACTCAGAAGACTGGGTGAAGGTTGTAAAGAACTCTATTGCAACTATCGCTCCTCACTATACAATGAAGCGTCAGCTTGATGACTACTATGACAAGTTCTATGAGAGTCAGGCTAAGCGTTCTCATAAGCTCGAGGCTAATGACAATAAACTTGCCAAGGAGATTGCTGCTTGGAAAGAATCTGTTGCTGAACGTTGGGACAGTATCTATGTAGTATCAAAGAATGAGGATGCTCTACAAGATTTGTCAACAGGCCATAAGGTGAAAGTTAGCTACACGATTGACGAACAAGGACTGAACAATGCTATCGGTCTTGAGCTTGTTTTCTTGAACAATGCTCCAATTGATGATGTTAACATTCACAAGGTAATACCGTTCAAGCTGGTGAAAACCGAAGGTAATAACTACACCTTCGAGGCTACTTTTGAAGCTAGTGAGGCTGGTGCTTACAAGTGGGCTGTACGTATGTTCCCGAAGAACGACTTATTGCCACACCGTCAGGACTTCGCTTATGTGAAGTGGATTGGATAAAAACAGTCTGAGGACTAATCAATAAATAAAAGCCATTCCTAAACTCTGTAAAGGGTTGGGAATGGCTTTTTTGTGTTTCTATGCTATTGAATTATCGCCGGGCTTAATCTAATTTACAATGGTAATGTGCCATTTCCCTCGATATGTTTACTGCCTTCTGCTTATGCCTTTTTAAACATCTTGCGATAACGTGAGCCAATGTTGATGATTTTCTTTTCATGAAAATCATTCGTGATACCTGCTGCAAAGATACTGGTTCGTTGTCCGCTTTGCAAGGATAAGCTATGTAGTAATCTGTGTATTTATACTTTTTTGCGTGGGTAAAGATATGAGTTTGGGGAGTAGAAAGCAAAAGAAAAGCTCTCAGACCAGTGTGGTGTATGGTCTGAGAGCTATGGCTTGAAAGTACCCCCTATAGAATTACTTTCCGAGTGTACTATATAGAAGGGTGATGATAATTATATGTAATGATACAGAACTCGTTTTTTACCACCCGAACTTGTATTGATGGCTACCACTTGTCATTGCTGTTGGGAAACCATTACTATTGACAGTCCACGTAAAGTTGTTTTTGTTGCCGTTCTTATCAATAAGCTGTACAGGCAAGTTCTTTGTTGCTTTTCCAAGTAATCCTGCATAGTAGGCGTATCTTATTGCACCCATGTCAATTCCAAACGTTGTATTAAAAAGCATAATGTTGCCCTTGTTCACTATAGGAGTAGGAGTGGCTGTTGACGTATAAGCAACTTTGCAAGTGTCTTTTTGTTTTGTCGTTGCTGGAGAGAGGATAGTTTTTGTCTCTATTTCAGAGATGTTGCCATCTTTATAAGTCAATGTAAAGATTTTGTTTATATCTGCTGAATGGGTTATATTGGTCAGCTGGTCATTATCGTTATAAGTGAAATACCATGTATCTTCCTTTGTGTTTTCTTTTTGTTCTTTCATGCATCCTCTAACAAATCCATTTTTGCCCAGGAACATTATGTAGACCGTTGTATCTCCATTACGTTCTACTTTCATGAAGACATTTGGGATTACAATAGCACGTGTTTTTGTGTTATTGTATTTGAAAGATACCGTTTCATCCTTAGTCTTAATGCCTGTAACCAATCCTCTGTCATCTGTTTGGATAGTCATACTATCCACCTCTTTAGGCATGCCATTAGTAAATACCTTTGAAAGGTCAATTGTTACAGGATCTGGCCTGCGTTCAATAATCCAGTCATCATCTTTTTTGTTACTGCATGATGATAAAACAAATGTTGCACCTATTACTGCTACAGCGAGTAGTGCGATTGTAATAGTCTTTTTCATTGTTTCTCTTTTGTGTTATAATTAGTAATTGGAACGTTCTTGTCAACTCATTGGCTTGTACTTTTGTTCTCTGTTGCAAATATATAAAAAACTTTCTTCAACAACCCGTTTCTATACTATAATTTTATTAGTTTAGGGTGAAAAAGCATATAATAGACTCTATATTATAGCTTTGCTTTGTGCTGTATTTCTCTTACTGTATTTACTAATTGGCTTGGTTGATAAGATTCACCACTACCTTTACCATTATATCCTTTTCTTCTGTTTTACTCTCAGCTATCATTAGGGTGAGGGCAACGAGTGTGTTGTCAGCAATTCGTTTGGTGCCATCGGGATGATAGAGGATGGCATTGTTGTTCATAAACCATAGGAAGAGGGTGGCTGCAATGCGTTTGTTACCATCACTGAAAGAGTGGTTCTTAGTGACAAGATAGAGAAGCATAGCCGCTTTCTCCTCCACACTCGGATATAGTTCCGTGCCATCAAAGGTTTGATAGATTTGTCCGATAGAGCTTTTGAAGGACTCATCCTTCTCATTACCAAAGAGTGCAGAACCACCAAACTTCTGTCGAAGAACATCTATCTCGTGCATAGCATTCTCGTATGTGGCATGGAAGGGTTCTTCTTTCGTTGTCTTAGCAATATGGAGTCGCTGGTAATCATAGTTATCGAGTGTGTCGAGTGCGTAGGTATAGTCTACTACAACATCAAAGAGCGCATTGCTTTCGTCCGTCGTCTTTGCAGGTTGTTGCTGAATGGCTCTGCCTAATACTTGTATGAGTTGGCGCAGTTCTGCAATCTGATGTTTGCGAATGTTCTCGTTGATAGCATAGCCTTTGACAAGATATTGCTTAAGAACAGAGTTTGCCCATTGACGGAAACGGATACCACGCTTTGTATTTACACGATATCCCACGGATATTATCATATCAAGATTGTAATAAGCGACTATACGAGAAACTTGCCGTTTGCCCTCTTGTTGAACTGTTCGGAATTTCCGAACAGTTGAGTTAGCATCGAGCTCATCATCTTCTATGATGTGTTTTATATGCTCGCTAATCGTTGCTTTACTGGATTGAAAGAGTTCAACCATCTGTGCCTGTGTAAGCCACACGGTCTCTCCTTCCAACTTTACATCAAGTTGGGTCTTACCATCTTCACTTTGATAGATGATTATTTTGTCGTTTAGGTTTTCAGTCATATTGTTTAGGTTTATAGTTGTTAGTCAATAGGCGAGAGATGTCCTACTCCTTCGTGAACTTGCGGCTCATATAACGTACGGGATACCATACGGAGAGCCAACCAACAAGAATGACAGTGACGAAGATTACTATAATATCTTCTGGATGAACGCTGATAGGATAAGCATTGACAACGAAGTTCCCAGCCTGATCTCCAAGTTGAACAAGTCCATATGCCTGCTGTAGCCAGCAGAGTAGAAGTCCGAGAGCAATACCTATTATAGCTCCGGCAACTGATATCATTCTACCTTCGAATAGGAAGATACGACGTATTTGTCCATCGGTAGCACCGAGATTGCGCAGAGTTATCACATCGTTCTTCTTGTCGATGATGAGCATAGAGAGTGATCCTATGATGTTGAAGCAGGCAACCATGAGAATAAACGTCAAGAAGATATAAGCAAAAAGCTTCTCAATGCGCATGATATTAAACGTGTCAGCTTGTTGTTCGTATCGGTCTAACACCTTATATTTATCGCCCAATAGGTTTTGTATTTCCTTCTTTGTATTGTCGATATCCACGCCAGGTTTCATACGTAACTCAAGCGAAGTAATCTCCCCCTGTCGGTTGAATATATGGCGAGCGAAAGCTAATGACGTTATGATATAGCCTTTATCATACTTCATTTGCTTTACTTGGAATAATGCACCCGGCGACACTAATGAGTCTTTTACGAAAGCATTTGTTGGATCAGAAGCGTCATATTGTCCCTCTCTTTGTGGTGCATATATCTGTAAATAATCAGGCCATGTCACTCCAGTTCCAAGGTCTTGTGCCAGTCGGATACCCAGAATGCCATACTGTAGATTGGCTACTTGTAGTGTGAAGTCCCCATCTCCATAAAGGATATTACTGATATGTGTCAGTGAATCGAAGTTCTCTTGTACACCTTTTACGGTCACCATAGCTTGTTTATCGTGATAAACCGCCAGTGCTTGGTCCTCTATACACTCTGTAGCTACTTCTATTTCCGGCAGATGTTTCACCTTAATTAATAAAGGATCGTTAGCCTTCATAGCTTTCCCTTTTGCTGCTTCAATCTTCAGTTGTGGGTCGAAGTTAGTGAAGAAGGACGCAACAAGATCAGAGAACCCATTGAATCCACTCAATACAACGACCAATGCCATTGTTGCTACAGCCACTCCGAGGACAGAGATCAGACTAATAACATTAATGGCATGTGTACTCTTCTTTGAGAAGAGATAGCGTCGGGCAATGAAAAAAGGGAAGTTCATTTCAGCTGGTTATACGATGATAAGAGAGTTATTACTTCTTCAGAAGCTCATCAATATGCTCTAAATAGTCGAGTGAGTCGTCAATGAAGAAGCGCAGTTCTGGGATGATACGTACTTGATTACGTATGCGTTGTCCCAGTTCATAACGTATTGTCTTTTCGTTTGCATTGATATTCTTTAGCAGTTCCTCACCCTTTTCTGAGGGGAAGATACTAAGGTAAGCCGTACAGATACTGAGATCTGGGCTAACTTTTACGTTTGTCACACTGACCAGAACACCATGCATAAGGCGTGTTTGTGTCTGGAATATACTTGCCAACTCTTTCTGTAGGAGTCGTGATATACGGTGTTGTCTTGTTTCTTGCATCGTTGTTATTTATCTTATATTTACTGCAAAGGTACTGAAAGTTTGATTATTCAGCAAACTTTAAATAGTAATAAGCATTGACAGTGATATGCTGATGTGTTGCAAATTACCTCTTTTTATATTCGTTAGAATCTGTAAAAGCACCAGGTTTCTTGCGTATTAATGTAAGTCCATCACGTAGAGGAAGGATAACTTTCTCTACCCGTTTGTCCTTTGCAATAAGGTCATTGAATCGTCGGATACCAATAGTTTGATGGTCATGATCGTATGTTGGGTCAATAACATGCCAGTCCCAAAGCGTGTTATCAGCAAGAATATATCCACCAGGACGTATGATAGGCAACAGTTTCTCATACATTTCAGCGTATGTCCGTTTGTCTCCGTCTACGAAAGCCATATCAAACAGAATACCCAGCTTAGGTGCTTCTTCGGCAGCATCACCAATTCTGAAGTCTATTTTGTCGGCTACTGGCGATCCTTCTATCCACGGACGTGTGAAGTCTTCCATCTCATCATTGATCTCAAAGGTGTATAGTTTCCCACCTTCCTCCAAGCCTTCAGCCATGCAAATGGCAGAGTAGCCACTGAAAGTTCCAACCTCCAGAATGTTCTTTGGGCGTATCATGTGTACTAACATCTTCAGAAGTCGACCCTGAAGATGCCCACTTGCCATGCGTCCATGTATCGTATGAATGTTCGTAGCACGGTAAAGTCGGTACAGATAGTCACCTTCTGGATCTATATGTGCTGCAAGATATTCATCTGCCCCAGCTTCTTCTTCGAGTGGAGTGTACGTGTTGAGAGTAGTCATATCGTGTTGTTTCCTTTTAGGGAATAAGCTCTATGGGTTAAGAGTCAAGAGTGCTTCGATAGCCAATCGGTAACTGTCCAGTCCAAATCCTTGTATAGTTCCCTTGCATCCTGGACCTATTATGGAGTGTCGGCGGAACTCTTCTCGATTGTTTACATTGCTTATGTGTACCTCAATAACAGGTATCTGGAGGGCTCGGATACAGTCAAGTAAAGCAATACTTGTATGAGTATAAGCCCCAGCATTTAGTATAATGCCATCATAAGAGAAACCAACCTCCTGCATTTTATTGATGAGTTCCCCCTCGACATTGCTTTGATAGTATTCAATTTCTACACTTGGATAACGTTTCCTTAGTGTTGTCAGATATGATTCCATGGTCTCTGTACCATATATCCCTGGCTCACGAGTACCAAGTAAGTTAAGATTTGGACCATTGATAATGATTACTTTCATGTCTCTTTCTTCTGAAATATTGTTTTTCTGATGTACCTTTGCATCAAGCCACATTGGTCTTGTGGTGCTTTTTTGTGTTATACAACAGTATGCAAAAATAAGAAATTAAATGGAAACAGGCAAGGATTCGAAGGATATTGTCAGTCGTTACAGGCGCTATCTCAAGTTGGAAAAAGGTTATTCCGTCAACACTTTAGATGCCTATATGCGTGATCTGGATAAGCTCGTACGCTATCTTGCTGCAGAACAGGTTCATGTAACAGAAGTGAAGTTGGAACAGTTGGAGCATTTTGCAGCTTCCATCTCCGATCTTGGTATTGGACCTCGTTCGTTAGCACGCATACTGAGTGGGGTGCGACAGTTCTATCGTTTCTTAGTTCTTGATGGTTATATGGAAGACGATCCCACCGAACTCTTGGAGTCACCTAAGCAACCCAACCATCTACCAGAGGTGTTGTCGACAGCAGAAGTTGACCTTTTAGAACAGGCCATTGACCTTTCTAAATGGGAAGGGCACCGCAATCGTGCTATTATCGAGGTTCTTTTCTCATGTGGACTGCGTGTTTCTGAGCTCATAAACCTAAAGCTTTCCAATCTTTATGTTGATGAACAGTTCATTCGTGTCATGGGAAAAGGGTCTAAAGAACGCCTTGTTCCGATATCTCCACGTGCTTTGGAAGAATTAAATTATTGGTTTTCCATGCGCAATGAGATGTCTATAAAACCTGGGGAAGAGGATTATGTCTTCCTTAATCGGCGTGGTCATCACCTCACACGTACGATGATTCTCATCATGATCAAGCGTTATGCAGCTGAAGCAGGTATTAAAAAGACCATCTCTCCACACACTCTTCGACACTCCTTTGCCACTTCTTTGCTTGAGGGAGGTGCTGATTTACGTGCTATACAGGCTATGTTAGGTCATGAAAGCATTGGTACTACAGAGATTTATACCCATATAGACACCTCTACTCTTCGTCAGGAGATACTGGAACATCATCCTCGCAACATCCAATACAAGCTTGAACATGAAGAAGAGTCAGAATAAACCTATTCCTAAAGGGTGTTCCGTTACTTTAAGCATAGGGTCATTACGGGGCAGACAGGCTATATTCTCTCCCTTTGTTCTTGCCAAATTGTTTAGAATAAATAATCTATTTTCAAATAATATTGTGCTTCATTTATTGTAAAATAGCTATCCTAAGTAAGTGTTTATGGAACTTTTTCGTTGGAGTTAGACTGGTCTTAGGATAGCATTTCTCATTCTGTATTCCGTCTTTTTTAGTTATCCATGTGTGTCATCTAATCCTTGTTCTACGATCTTAGAGTTTATATCCGAGATATTCATACCTGTACTATTGGTGTCCTTATCACGCTAAAGTTACGTTGTGGACAGCCTATGTTGGTGCTATTAAAAAACCATTTCAATTAGGAAAAGCAATACATAAAAACCATGAAAAACGAATGAGCGTAATATTTTTTTATGTATCTTTGCGCCACAATAATTAATATTCAATATCAAATTAAGAATTAAAATGAAACTGAGAAAGTTACTTTTTATCGTCTTACTATTTGTTGTTGGTATGGCATATGCCCAGCAGATGGGGCCAATACCAGTCAACAAGAACGTAAGACAGGGTAAGCTTAGCAACGGCTTGACTTACTACATCCTCCACAATGACTGGCCTGAACACGTAGCAAACTTCTATATAGCTCAGCGTGTGGGTTCTATTCAAGAGAATGACAGGCAACGTGGCTTGGCTCATTTCCTAGAACACATGGCATTTAATGGTTCTGAGCATTTCCCAGACTCTACTATTTTGGAGTATACACGCTCCTTAGGCGTTGGGTTTGGTAATAACTTGAATGCTTATACCAGCATTGATCAGACCGTTTATCGCATCTGTGACGTGCCAACAAAGCGTCAGACAGCTCTTGATTCATGCTTGTTGATTTTGAAAGACTGGTCAAACGGCCTTACACTTGCCGACAAGGAGATTGACAAGGAACGTGGTGTGATTCACCAAGAGTGGCAGTTGAGCCGTTCACCTATCATGCGTATCTACGAAGAAGTTCTCCCAAAGCTCTATCCAGGCTCTAAGTATGGTTACCGAATGCCTATCGGTTTGATGAGTATTGTGGACCATTTCCCTTATCAAGACCTACGTGACTACTACAAGAAGTGGTATCGTCCAGACAATCAGTGTATCATTGTTGTAGGTGACGTGGATGTTGACCATGTTGAAAAGGAGATAAAGAAGCTTTGGAATGGTGTTGTCGTACCAGCCAATGCAGCACAGGTAGTTGATGAAAAGGTGCCAGACACCAAGGATGCTATCTACGTTTTCGGAAAAGACAAGGAGATGCCATATAGCTATGTAGGCTTCGCTATGAAGCATGACGTCTTCCCTGACGAGATGAAGAACGATCAAAGTTACTTCATTGACTCGTATGCGAAGAACATTATAGCCATGATGCTGAATCAGCGATTGAAGGAATTGTCACAGAAAGCAGACTGTCCTTTCGTCAATGCATCAGCTGATGACGGTACATACCTACTCTCTAAGACAAAAGATGCCTTCTCTATGGATGCAACAGCTAAGGAAGGTAAGGACATAGAAGCACTGGCTGCCATCTATCGTGAGGCTCAGCGCGTACGTCAATACGGCTTTACTGCTGGTGAGTTTGCTCGTATGAAGGCTGAATACTTGTCTCAATTGGAAGCTAATTACGTCAATCGTAACAAGATAAAGAACAGTCAGTATGGTGATGAACTGCGTGATCACTATCTCTCCAATGAGCCTATTCCAAGCAAGGAGGATGAGTATCAGATCATGAAACAGCTCGTTGAGATGCCTGCACTGAATGTGAACGTCATCAATAACTATGCAAAGGAGCTGATAACAGACCATGACAGCAACTTTGTTGCATTTATCTTTGAGCAGGAGAAAGCAGGAAAGACTTATCCTACAGAGGCTCAGATGGCGCAAGCTATCAAGGCTGTTCGTGCAGAGAAGCTAACACCTTACGTTGACAACGTGAAGCAAGAGCCACTGTTGGATGAGAAGAAACTCCCTAAAGCAGGTAAGATTGTTGGCGTAAAAGAGAACAATACACTCGGTTATAAGGAACTGACATTAAGCAATGGTGCACGTGTTATCCTGAAAAAGACTAACTTCAAGGACAATGAAGTGCTGTTCCAAGCTATATCAAAGGGCGGTAAGAGTCTTTACGGAAAGGCTGATTATGATAATCTACAGTTGTTTGATGGTGTCTTGGGATATAGCGGATTGGGTGACTTCTCACACCAAGACCTTCAGAAAGCACTGTCAGGAAAGCAGGCTTCTGTCAACTGTGCTATGTCGAACTTCTATCAGATGCTGTCAGGTTCATGTGTTCCAAAGGATATAGAGACGATGATGCAGCTTCTCTATCTTAACTTTACAGCTATCTCAAAGGATGAAGATTCTTATAAAGCAATGATGTCTCAGTTGGAATTAGCACTGAAGAATAAGGATCTTTCACCAGAGAGTGTCTTCTCAGACTCACTTACCAACACCATCTATGGGCATGAAGCACGTTACGCACCGATGTCTTTGAATACGTTGAAAGGCGTGAATTATGACCGTATCCTGCAGATATGGAAAGAGAGATATGCAAGTCCTGGTCAGTTTGTTTATTACTTTATTGGTAACTTTGATGAGGCTACACTTCGTCCTTTGATTGAGAAATACATTGGATGTCTGCCTAAGGGAAAGGCTGAGGACTGGAAAGAGACGCCTGCTTATGCAACAGGTAAACTCGAAAACAAGTTCACTCGTAAGTCAGAAACACCAAAGGCAATAGCTTTCGAACAGTGGTTTGCACCAATGCCTTACACTGTTGAGAATGATGTTCTCACTGATGCAGCTGGTCAAGTGCTCTCAATGGTTTACTTAAAGAACATTCGTGAGGATGCAAGTGCTGCTTATTCTGTGAGTGCAGGTGGTCTTTTGCAGCGTCGTGGAGACAAGGCTTATGCTTTGATTCAGACTTTCTGCCCGATGGATCCTAATAAATCAGACTTAGCTTTGAAGCTTCTTGCTGAAGGAATGAAGGAGAACTGTGAGAAGATGGATGCTGATAAGGTTCAGAAAGTGAAGGACTTCATGTTGAAACAGGCTGAGCTTTCCGCAAAGAGCAACAGCCATTGGATGGATGTTATTGACGAGTATGTGTGGACAGGTATCGACTTCCAGAGTGGTTATAAGGCTGCTGTTGAGGCGCTGACGCCAGCAAAGATCGCTGCTTATCTTAAGCAACTCGTTAGTGCAGGCAACCATGCTGAGGTTGTTATGACTCCAGCGAAGTAAGCAATATCACATGGAATGATTGCTCATAGCAACGATATTCTTTGATAAAACGTAGGTTAAGGCTGAATTCCTTATAGGGAATTCAGCCTTAATTCGTATCATTCAGAACAGCTTTAAGTAACTCTTAATGTCAAATAAAATCACAAGTGGTTTTTAATCTATGCTCTTTTGCATTGTAAAAGGGCATATATTGCATTGCAAAAGGGCATCTTTTACACATCAAAAGGGCGTCTTTTGCAACGTAAAAGGGCGTCTTTTACAAGCCTCTTTGTAACTGTTTGATAATCTATGTGTTACGAAATGCATTTTTAATAATTATTGTTCGTTTTAGAGGTAATAGACTCTTTTGTTTTGTAATACTATTTCGTAATGCCTCAATGATGGGAAAGTTTTTGTTCAGGCTGGGACTTTACTTTGCATCATTGATGCTGAATGCGTCAAAAAAAGTATAGATACAGTTTGTAGACAGTTCCTAATGACTTTTATTCTATACTTGTTTTTGCTGACAAATTAAGTAATTCTTGCAAATAAACTGTATTACTAATTGAGGTGGGATGACCTTATTGATGAAAAAATGCTTATGAAGAAGAATTTATTTTTCGTGTTTTGGCTCTTCATGATGACGTTGACGGCTCTGGCAGGGAGCAAGGTCAAGGTGGCATGTGTGGGCAATAGTGTGACGTGGGGACTGACAATCGAAAACCGAGAGACGGCTTGTTACCCTGCTCAGTTGCAACGTTTGTTGGGGAAAGGATATGAGGTGCGCAACTTTGGACACTCTGGAGCAACACTGCTAAGGCACGGGCATCGTCCTTATGTGGAACAGAAAGAATATAAGGAAGCGTTGGATTTCAAGGCTGATGTCGTTGTTATACACCTCGGACTGAATGATACTGACCCTCGTAACTGGCCTGAATACGCAGAAGAGTTCAATCAAGATTATATCAATCTTATCCATTCTTTCCGAAAAGCAAACCCCAAAGCAAAGATTTACGTGTGCCTATTGACACCAATCTTCGACCGACATGCTCGTTTTGAGAGTGGTACGCGTGATTGGCAGGAGCTGATTCAGGAGCATGTCAAGCAGATAGCGAAGGCTGAGAGCGTAGGATTGATAGATCTTCATACACCCCTTTACAGTCGTCCCGACCTCTTTGCAGATGCTATTCATCCCAATGCAGAAGGTGCAGGGATAATAGCCCAGACCGTGTTTAAGGCTATTACGGGAGACTATGGTGGGCTGAGTCTGATGCCATTGTATACTGACGGAATGGTCCTTCAGCGTGGTGAGCCCATCCTTTTTCATGGGAAAGTCAACGGAAAGGAGCAGGTGAAGGTGATGTTTGCGGGCAAGACAGCTACTGTGGAGTATTCTGGTATGGGGCGTTGGACTGCCACTTTGCCGAAGATGGAGGCAGGAGGACCGTATGAAGCAGTGATAACAGCTGGGGGAAAGACCATTAAACTGAAGGGTATCTATGTGGGGGAGGTGTGGCTTTGCTCAGGACAATCGAACATGGAGATGCCTGTTTCTGCAACACAAAACGCTAAAGAAGATTTGGCAGAGGCGGATAATCAGCCGTTGTTACATCTCTTTCAGATGTCAGCTCTCTATCCAACAAATGGCGTACAGTGGTCGGCTGCGGTCTGTGACTCGATGAATCGTCATCAATCCATGCGCATTGGTCCATGGGAACGCTGCTCTCGTGAGTCTTTATCAGGCTTTTCTGCAGTGGCTTATCACTTTGGAAAGATGCTGGCAGATAGTCTAAAAGTACCAATAGGAGTCATCTGTAATGCCGTAGGAGGAACGACTACAGAGTCATGGATAGACCGTCATACACTTGAATGGGACTTTCCTGCCGTCCTACGTGATTGGTATCATGGTGATTTTGGGATGAAATGGGCACGTGAAAGGGCATTGCGGAATATTAGTGCAAGTACCAATCCGTTGCAACGTCACCCTTATGTACCAGCCTATATGTTTGAAACGGCAATGCTACCATTGGCAGGTTACACCGTTAAGGGTGTTGTCTGGTATCAAGGAGAGTCGAATGCACATAACGTGGAGCTACATAAACGACTCTTCTCATTGCTTGAAAAGAGTTGGAGACGGTTCCTTTCTGCAGATGTTCCCTTCTATTTTGCACAGCTGTCAAGTCTGAATCGTAGGTCATGGCCGCGTTTCCGACAGTCACAAATGGTTTTATCTCAGACGCAACCACGAACGTGGATGGCTGTAACGAGTGACTTAGGAGACTCACTGGATGTCCATTACATCAATAAAGCACCTGTGGGAGAACGTCTTGCGCTGCAGGCTTTGAATCATACTTATGGTCATTCTGTAGAGTCGGAAGGTCCATTTTTAGTTCAGATGTCGAAGATTCCCGGTGGTCTTAGACTCCAATTCTCGCATGCGAAAGCCCTTTCTGTACGGAAAGGAGCGTTGTGTGGGTTTGAAATAGCAGGCGCAGACGGTATCTTCTATCCTGCACAAGCTGTGATAAGTGGACCTGATACGGTGGATGTTAGCAGTATAGACAAGGTGAAAGAGCCTATAAATGTCCGTTATGGTTGGCAACCTTTCACACGGGCTAACCTTATTAACGAGCAAGGTCTTCCTTGTGGCACATTCACAACAGAAGGATTCATGCTTGTAAAATAGGCTTGGGAACGTTAGATATCTGCTGTTATAGGAGAAAAAGGAGTGTTTGTCGGGTAACAAATCACTCCTTTTTCTCTTTTGATAAAGCCCTTATGTGCCCTTGATAGTGGCTTATAATCCTCTTTATAATAATGTATAAATCTTAAGTTCTTATTTTGTTATCCCGTTAATTTGCAGTAACTTTGCACCCTTAAACTAAATGTGGATAATTAAATAAGGAATAAAATATGGCATATTTGTTTTCATCGGAATCTGTATCAGAGGGACATCCTGATAAGGTTGCCGACCAGATAAGTGATGCTTTGCTCGACCAATTCTTGGCTTATGACGAGCATGCGCATTGCGCTATAGAGACTTTTAATACGACAGGGCAGGTTATCATCATGGGCGAAGTACGCTCTGAAGAGTATGTTGATTTGCAAACCATAGCACGTAAGACCATCAATAACATCGGTTATACCAAGGCTGAATATCAGTTTGATGGTAATAGCTGTGGTGTTCTTTCGGCTATTCATGAGCAAAGTGATGATATAAACCGTGGCGTTGACAATGGTGATGATGAGAACCAGGGGGCTGGTGACCAGGGTATGATGTTCGGTTATGCTTGTAATGAGACGGACAATTACATGCCAGTTACGCTCGATTTGGCACATCTGATTATGCGAACGTTGGCTGATATACGTAAGGAAGGGAAGCAAATGACTTACCTTCGTCCTGATTCAAAGAGTCAGGTGACAGTGGAATACAGTGATGATAATATCCCACAGCGCATAGATACGATAGTTGTTTCTACCCAACATGATGACTTTATACAGCCAAAAGATGACTCACGTGAGGCACAATTGAAGGCAGATGCTGAGATGTTGGAGCAGATTCGTAAGGATGTGATAGAGATTCTCATGCCAAGAGTGAAGGCACAGATTGCTTCTGAGAAGGTATTGGCACTGTTTAAGGATGGTATTAAGTATCTTGTTAACCCTACAGGTAAGTTCGTTATTGGCGGACCACATGGTGATACTGGTCTGACAGGACGTAAGATCATCGTGGATACCTACGGAGGTAAAGGTGGACATGGTGGTGGTGCTTTCTCTGGAAAGGACTCTAGTAAGGTTGACCGTTCGGCTGCTTACGCCACACGTTACATAGCAAAGAACATGGTTGCAGCTGGTGTGAGTGACGAAATCCTCGTACAGTTGGCTTATGCCATTGGTGTTGCGGAGCCAGTTAGCGTCTATGTAAACACTTATGGACGTTCAAAGGTGAACTTATCTGATGGAGAAATAGCAGAGAAAATAAAGCAACTCTTTGATCTTCGACCAAAGGCTATTGAACGAACCCTCAAACTTCGTCAGCCAATGTACCTTGAGACGGCAGCTTATGGACACATGGGGCGTGCGAATGAAGTGGTGAAGAAGACCTTTACAAGCCGTTATCATACGACAAAAACGGTTGATGTTGAACTCTTTACTTGGGAGAAACTCGACCGAGTTGGGGACATAAAGAAGGCTTTCGGGCTCTGATTTAACGCATGCCAGCAACCGATACCATAGTTCGTCCTTCTCTTTTGTTGAGGTCAACACTCACGAAAGGGCAGAAGACGACAGTTGATTCTGTGGCGAAAACAAGTCAGAAACCTGACTCGTTAGGGTTGCTGCGTCCGAAAAAGCAGAAGACTTTTCGGCTTACAGATGTTCATTTTGAAGAAGAAGGATACTTTAAAGGGAGTAAATACTTCAAGATGAGTCCTGGAAATAGGCATACTGATGGAGTCTTAGGGACTCCATCTCCTTATGCCGTGAGTAATGATAACACCGTGACAGCTTTGCTTCTGGGGTGCTTTGTGATGGCAATGATAGCGTTTTCGGTATCGAGAAACTTCATCCTTAAGCAGATAAAGAGCTTCTTCCATGTATCACGAAGCAATGCAAATGTCACAGAAACAACGTATGAAGTGCGTTTTCATCTGTTCCTGGTCATGCAGACTTCATTGCTGTTGAGTATTATTTATTACTTCTTTACACGTGGAGGAGAACGCGGAAGATTAGATTCTGATTCCCAGTTACTGACGATTGGAGTATTTTTTACAGCTTTTATAGCTTACTTCATACTGAAAAATATCATCTATGGTATTGTTAATTGGGTGTTCTTTAGTCGGAAAGATAGGGGGAAATGGTCGAAGACATGGCTTTTCCTAACCTCTCTGGAAGGTGTTCTACTATTCCCTTTGGTACTGTTGCAGGTTTACTTTTCCCTTTCACTACAGGCTGCATTGATTTATACATTATTTGTAATAATCTTTATTAAAATGCTTTCCTTTTATAAGTGTTACGCCATCTTTTTCAAGAGATCAGGGGCAAGTCTGCAAATATTTTTGTACTTTTGTGCGCTCGAAGTGATGCCGGCGTTGGCATTATGGGGTGTTTTGATGATTACAGATAACTATTTGATAAAAAACTTTTAGGACAACGATGATAAAAAAGATATTGGTTTCACAGCCAAAACCATCAAGTGATAAGTCGCCCTATTACGATATCGAGAAGGATTTAGGGGTAAAAATGGTGTTCAGACCATTCTTTAAGGTAGAAGGACTATCTGCAAAAGAGTTCCGTCAGCAGAAGATTAACCTGTTAGACTATACTGCAGTGGTATTCACTTCACGTCATGCTGTTGACAATTACTTTAACCTTGCCAAGGAAATGCGTATCACTATTCCTGAAGATATGAAGTATTTCTGTGTCATTGAAACGATAGCACTGTATATTCAGAAGTATGTTCAGTATCGTAAACGCAAAGTGTTTTTCGGTACAACGGGCAAGATTGACAGTTTGATACCAACCATGTTGAAGCATAAAGGAGAGAAGTTCCTCGTCCCTCAAAGCTCTGTTCATACTGATGCAGTATCCTCTTTGTTGGATGCAAACAAGCTAAAGCACAGAGAATGTGTGATGTATCGTACGGTAAGCAATGACCTTACAGAGGAGGAAGTAAAGGAATTTGATTATGATATGCTTGTTTTCTTTAGCCCAACAGGCGTTAAAGCGCTGAAAGAGAACATCCCTGACTTCACTCAAGGGGACGTAAAGATAGCTGCTTTTGGCCCAGCTACAGCCAAAGAGGTTGAGGCTCAGGGGTTGAAACTCGACTTACAGGCACCTTCAAAGGAGTATCCTTCGATGACAGGTGCGCTTCGTGCTTATTTAGAAAAGTAAGGTTTAACCATCATAATGGTAACTCTACCTTCGTAATAGAGGGATGAGTAATAGTCTGACGTTGGTAACATAACAGTATGGAGGCACAGGATCAAGGACTGAAAAAGGAAGAACGGTTGTGTAGCAAGAAGCTAATCGACACGCTCTTCAGTACTGGTGGAAGTCGTGCTGTCACTGTTTTCCCACTTAAAGTGGTCTATCGTTTGGTCGATGTCGTCGCTACAGAGGGTGAGAAAGGATCACTTGAACAATCCGTTCCTTTAGATAGTCAGATGTTAATCAGTGTTCCTAAGAAATGTTTCAAGCGTGCTGTAAAGCGCAATAGGGTGAAACGTCAGGTGCGTGAAGCCTACAGGAAACATAAAAACATCCTGACAAAGAAGGCTGAAAGACTATCTGGTAAGCAACTCCTGATGGCATTCATATGGCTTTCTGATGAACTATCAGATTCCATAATCGTAGAACAAAGGGTCTCAAACTTGCTTCATCGCATAGAAGAACGTATATGAGTAAGATGCAAAAGGAGAAGAACAGAGGCATTAAGGATGTGCTTTTAACTGTTATACATGGTATATCACGTGGGTTATCATGGTTGTTGATACTTCCAATATTGTTCTATCGCCAGTTCATCTCACCTTTCACCCCACCTTCATGCCGCTTTACTCCAACTTGTTCGGAGTATGCGCGACAGGCAATTCTTAAACATGGACCTATTAAAGGGTTAGCTCTTGCCATCTGGCGTATACTTAGATGCAATCCATGGGGTGGTAGTGGATATGATCCAGTGCCATAATAATATTGAATATAAATATTGAGTTCAGGGTTTAAAGATGATGGTGTACGAACCAATCTCTTGCAAATCCTTTAACTTTCAAATATAAAGACATAAATGAAGAACTTTGTAGAAGAACTCCGTTGGCGTGGTATGCTGGCACAGATAATGCCAGGTACAGAAGAATTACTTCAAAAAGAGATGGTCTCAGCATACCTGGGAACAGACCCAACGGCTGACTCTTTGCACATCGGACACCTCTGTGGTATCATGATGTTGCGCCATTTACAACGTTGTGGGCACAAGCCTTACCTCCTTGTTGGTGGTGCTACAGGTATGATTGGAGACCCTTCTGGCAAGAGTCAGGAGCGTAATTTGCTGGATGCAGAGACGCTTTATCATAACCAGGAAGCTATCAAGAAGCAGGTAAGTAAGTTCCTTGACTTTGATGGGAATGAGCCTAATAAGGCGGAGATGGTCAATAACTATGACTGGATGAAGGACTTTACCTTCCTCGACTTCGCCCGTGTGGTTGGTAAACACATCACTGTCAACTATATGATGGCTAAGGATAGCGTACAGAAACGCCTGAATGGTGAGGCTCGTGATGGGCTTAGCTTTACGGAGTTTACCTACCAGTTGCTACAAGGTTACGACTTCTTGTATCAGTATCAGAAGTATGGTGTCAAGTTACAGTTGGGTGGTAACGATCAATGGGGTAACATGACGACAGGTACAGAGCTTATTCGTCGTACCTTAGGAAGCGAAGCTGAGGCTTATTGTCTTACTTGTCCACTCATTACAAAGGCTGATGGTAAGAAGTTTGGAAAGACAGAAAGTGGCAATATATGGCTTGATCGGAACCGTACAACACCATATGCTTTCTATCAGTTCTGGCTGAATGTCAGTGATGATGATGCTGAAAAGTATATCAAGATCTTCACTTCTTTGGAGAAGGACGTCATTGATGGTCTCATTGAAGAACATCGTCAGGACCCAGGACGACGCACTTTACAGCGCCGATTGGCAGAGGAAGTGACACGAATGGTACACTCTCAAGAAGATCTTGACATGGCTATTGCTGCTTCAAATATCCTCTTTGGCAAGAGTACAAAGGATGATTTACTTCAGTTAGATGAGCAAACTTTTGCTGATGTGTTCAAGGATGTACCACATTATGAGGTATCAAAAGACGTGTTAGGTCAGCCTGCTGTGGATGTCTTTAACCAAGAAGGAATGCAGATTTTCCCAAGTAAGAGCGAGATGCGAAAGCTCGTTAAGGGTGGAGGAGTCTCTCTTAATAAAGAAAAACTTGCTGCTTTCGACCAGCCGGTTACTGCTGATGACCTTATAGATGGCAAGTATCTGCTTGTTCAGAAGGGCAAAAAGAACTATTCATTGATTATTGTGAAGTAGGCAACAGCCTATCTCTCATAACCATAAAAAGCCTTACTGTGCTGTTGTGGTGCGGTAAGGCTTTTTCTCTTTAATAATCTTTTGGATAGAAATCGGTTTATTTTTAGAATTCATTCCGTTTGATATTACAGTATATA
>NZ_BAJX01000025.1 GCF_000613925.1 Prevotella histicola JCM 15637 = DNF00424 | reverse complement strand
CATATTTGTAAGTTGTTGATTTTCAGACATAAAGTTGCAAAGCAATGGCGAGATTACCAACTTTTTAGGGAATTTTCTTATCCCGAACTGGCATAAGGTTATTTCCTGCTTCTTATTCTCTTCCTCCCAACAATGAAGAAAGGCATCTTCTGCAATGCAAAAGATGCCTTATGGTTCGTCAGACGGTGCCCTAAGGATAGGGACTTATCTGCTTTTTGCTTAGCTTTTATGTACCTATGGCGTCATCGGATACACCCTTTAAGACTTAATGTTCCCAAGGATTATAGCCTTCATCAGCAAGGTCGAACCAGCCCGGTTTGGCTCCTACGCCGTCTTCTGGGTCTCCTTCGTGAATAGGACGTTGGTCGGTTGTACCGTCACCGTCATTGTCTACCTGTGAGAACTGTATGAGAAGTGAGCGTTCTACACCTATCTCCATCTCCTCTGTTATGGGTGTTACATATATCTTTTTCATGACTGTTCCTCCTTATTTGATCATTATTTTCTTGTGGTTAACAACATAGATTCCTCGTGGTAAGACGCCCATCTGTGATGCATCATCAGCCACTTTCTGTCCCTGCAGGTTATAGACAGCACCATGAGCAGGAGCCTCTGTGCCCTCGATGTGTAAGCCTTCGATGGCTGTCGTACTGCCCTGCAGCTCACCATCAATGGTGAAAGTGAGTGGTTTGGCAGGACTTGCCGCATTCACATTCGTTGCTATCCAGCATCTAAAGCCCTTCACTGGGAGTGCATTTGCGGTGTGATACCACTTTCCATCCTTAGCTCCCAGCACGTAAGAGTGGGCAGGAATGATGGTGGTTGTCTGATTAATCTGTGTTCCACAGAACTGAATATCACCCGAAACGGTTGTCGTCTGGTGTGCATTCTCTCGGAAGATGGGGGAAGGAACAGTAGGAAGGACAACATTATTAATGGTGTAATAAGGTGCCTGAACCGTCACTTGCGACCCGTCATTCAGCCTTTTCGAATAGCTACCCGCCTCAACATTCGCATTACGAGTAGTCTGCATGATATAGAGTTTGCAGGGTTCTATTACCGTAGCATCGTTATTTGAGAGGTCGACTTTCTCAAAATCAATACGTGAAGGGATGGCTGTATCCTGTCCTTTCAGTCGTGCCAGCTTTGCCTGTTCACCAAAGGCTGTCTTGAACTGAGCAGCAGTAAGCGACACGGGAAGTGTGATAGAGCTCCACAATCCCGTCTTGATAGTGCGCTTTAAGATAAGAGTATAGGCATTTGTTGGTACAAGAGCCTGCTTGGTAAGATAGTCGAGTGAGGTCTGCATCTCATCCAATACCATATCATTATCACCACAATACTTCAGCTGGAAGTTATCAAAAGCTGTCCAATCGAGTTCCTTATCAGAGCCTGAAACCTTGATTCCGATATTCAATTCGTCACCATCAGCAGGGACATAGACGAGGATTGCGTTGTTATATATACCCGTTTCAAAGCGTTTAGCAGCCTTGATGTAAGGGCTTTCAGTCCCTACATCAACCGCTTTATACGTCTTTGTCAGTTCTTCTTTGGTGTAGTTGAACTCCTTTCCAAAGACATTCAAATCATTAGAAACCACTGAACGACCATCGGAAGAGCCTGTAACATTAGCGAAAATACTTGCTTTCAGATTGCTTCCAGCACCTGGACTGTAGAAACCATCGCATGAAACACGATACCAACCCTTCTTCAATACGTTCACTTTCTGCGTTACGGAGCCATTTGCATGGGCGTTATTACCCAGGTTTCGGATAGATGCTATCCAGTAACTTCCGTACTGTCGGGTGTATTTATCAGGCCAAGCGTTCATCTGACCCATACCAACGTAATACGTATTAGGCTGTGCTTGATTGAAAGCATACTTCGTTGAGAGGTAATCTTGCTGCAAACCAGACACTACCCACTTACCTATTCCTTTGTGACTGCGCATGAAATCAGGGTCAGTCAGTAGGAAAGTAGCATCGGCAGGAGCCTCTGACGAAGCAAATTGAGCCTTGAAAGCGTCTTTAAGGTCCTGTAGTGTGATGAATTTCCATTGTGCATTGGCACCGTAAGAGGTTGGGTCTGTAGGATAAATGAAGCTCAATCGGTTGGAACCTGACGCTGTTGGATCAACAACAAGATAACGATTGCCATGCACAATGGCTGGTGTTGCATCGTTTTTGCAGTATAAAGTATAGGTCTTACTGCCCGAACTTGTTTCTTTAATGGTCCAATCAATATAGGCATTGGTGCTTATTCGGTCGCAGAACACCCTATCCCAGCTTGATTGTTTATCAGGTACTACATCTCCAGCGAGTACATGTGGGAATCCCAACATGTGTCCATCGTCCGTTTCGAGGACGCCTTCTATGTGATATGTATCGGCTGAAATCTTCGTTAACTTTAGTCTCATACCAACGTTATAGGCTGAGATACTGGTTCCCCAGATAGACCCAACGTTCAGGTATTTGCCTGTTCCGACATTGTACAAGTACACTGCATTCATGTCAGCATTGCTGTTTCCAATCACTGTTGACAGTTCATTACCCACCCATTTGTAGTTGGCATCCTGTCCTTGTGCCATAGAACGCGTTGAGCATAGTAATAGAATCATTACTGGCAAAATGAAAAATAGGTTTATTTTCCTCATCATAAAATAGTTTATTTAGTTAATATTCGTTTTGATTTGTACATAGATTGAGGGGCATAAGGGATGCTTCCATCCGCCTATATAGGCTTATATGCTACTCGGTTTGTATGCTGTTGCCTCTGTTTCCTCGCTCTGTCCTCATCAGATGGGGCGTGATAGCGATGCAGTTTGGGCTGGAGGCAGGAGGCTGACAAACAGGGTTAAAACGATAAAGAGAGAGGAAAACACGCCCGAGGCGTGCTCTTCTCTCTCTTATCATATCATCATTTCAGTAGTGGTGCACCAACTCTCTTGTCCATACGGCGCAGGATTAGCTTGTGATTCTCCAAGTCAATGATCAGTGCAAGGGCTGTTTTCTTACCGTCAGCACCGGCAAAAGCCGTTGAAGTCCAGTACATTCCCTGTGTGTTAAAGAAAGGACTTACAACCTGATGGGGTGTCTCGAGCTGTGTGGTTCCACTCCTATAAAGGAAGTCATAATAGCCTCTTGCTGGGAGGAATATCCTTTTTGTATTGCTATTGATCCCTGGTGTACGTTCATTATCAGCGTAAGATCTGTTCAGAGGGACGGTTGCCAAGTCGGTTGTCTCGGTCTTTTTGCGGTAATCAATCATTGGTCCTCCATAGGCTTTTGTCGGTCCGAAGTCTGTGAAATGTGATGCTGGTCTACCCGTTTTCTGCCTTAATGCTTCCAAAGTATCGAACCATACGCCACCATTATACAGATGATGATGGATGACATACATCTTTCCCATGTCTATGATAGGTGTCCCCTGCCATGCAAGCCACATGGCTCCGTTTGCCGTCATGGCATCCTTTGCGCTGCGTGTAGCGACATTTTGATAAACATTTGTGTTTGCTCCAGGTGTGGCATTGTACCATCTGGCATCTGAATCAGCATCAGGGAAGCCTTCAGTCTGCGTCACTGGGTCTTTAACAGGGAGCAGAAGCTGCTTGTCTTCATGTCCTTTCCAGAAGTATTCACCCACAGGTGCATCCCAAGTGTAGTAATCATCCCTTGAGAAATCAGCCAGTTTGATGTCGTGTTCAAGGTGACATGTCTTGCCTTCTTCCAACTTTAGCTTCTTATATATCTTCCGATAATATCCGCAACCATTGGTAGCTTGGTCAACAAGTGCGTAGTCTATCTTGACATTTGTGTATTCCCCCGGTGGCAGAACGATGATGATTCCGTTCTTTGTCACGTCTGCTGATGCTGGGATGGGTAAGCTTTCGCTGGGTGTTCTGCTGACCAACTGATTTCTCTCAAAGCGTTGCTTATAGTACCATATAGTTGTCTTCCGTGTGTCATTCGTGACGGTTGACACGGGACGGTCAGGTGCATTGTACTTCAATCCGTTGTCATCAAACTTGAAAGTACCGTTGATAAGCTGGTCAGCTTGTACGAAAACTGCCACTACACCAACGTCAGTTGAGAACTGATGTACTGAACTGTAGGGGTTCAGAACGAGGTAAGAGGCTTTGTGGGTGAGGTTGAAAGTGTATTTACGGTCAGCCGTCTTCGTTGCTACAGCCACACCACAGTCGCCATATTCGCCTATCTTTCTGGCGTCATTCGGTGCATCCTGAATCTGCTCTTTGGCAAAAACCACCTCATCAGCCTTGGTTGATTTCGAACCTGTATAGCGCACATTATAAGTGTTTGCAGACAGGTTCTCATTGAAAAAGAACTTCGTTCGTTCCACCTTGTCTGCTGCTGTGAGGTCGCTACGGTCGTTCTTCACGAGGTCGGTGCCGCCCGTTGTGCTCTTGTTCACCCATATATGGTCGTCTCCTGTCCAATAGAACTTAACGTGATTGGGGTCGGTTCCCGAACCGTTCACATATTCTCCTGCCGTGCGCGTTGGCGCATCTCCAACGGAGAATTCCGTCATATTAGCTGGCGACTGCTGCACTTTACCTGTTGTCTCTGCATCCTCTGACGAGCAGGCAGCAAGTCCAACAACAGTCAGAAACAGAAGGAATACTCTGTTTATAAGTCTTTTCATCGTGTTGTAAAATCGTTTTTTAGTGACCGTATCGTAGTTTATTTCAGTACAATCAGGTCGTGTTAGTTAATATCCTCGCCCTCTTCTGCATCAGAATTGTTCTGATCATAGGCGTTGTTATGCCCTGCTCCGAATTCCGTTGAGCCAGCCATCAATGACCATTCGGCATCTAAAGCCATCACCGAACATGACGGTGTGACATAGCGATGGCGTGCTGTATGCAACTCATCCAGCAGGATTCCATTTGATAATTTATGCTTTTGCATTCTTTTTTATTGGTTATATAGTCTTTGCTATCGGGTTTAATTTCGTTTCCTTGTCCTCCTCTTACGGAATGGGTAAGCCTCTATGGCTATGCATCTTACGTATAAGTGGCGGTGCAAAGTTATGAATATTTTTCTTATAAAAAAAAGTTTAATTAACAAAACTCCCGTGGTTTGATAAATATTAACAATGGTTTCAGCAGACTTTTCGCCTCCTTTGGAGAGGCTTAATGAAACCATTTCCATACTTCCTCTGCACCTCTCAATACCGACTAAAGCACCCGTAAAAGCCTGAACACAACCCCGGCACAGCCTCTCCCCCGACCCCTCTCCGAAGGGAGAGGGGCGTAATAAGCGGGATTCCCCTTGGGTTTTAGAGGCATTACACGGTTGTTGATAGCCTATTAAGTTTGATTTTAAAGATTGAAAGATAAATGACTTGCAAGCTATTAGCCATTCATTTTAACTCTAAATCTTACTACTTTAAAAATTAAAACACCAAACTTTGAGTTTAATTCTTCCTCTTTCCTTATTTTATCCTTCCATTTTCTATATGCTTCAAAGCATTCATTTGAACTATAAACCGTAGACTTCCAAGAATTAAACACAGAACTTTAAGCCCAATTTCTTCATCCTTCTATTTCCCCAACACCCAGCATTACGTATCCCGCCAGGTACATCCCCTCCCCCTGGAGGGGCTTGGGGAGGCCGTATTTTGGCGGTCGCCTTCCTTCTGAGTTCCGCCCTTCTTTGTCAATTTCTTTCCTTCTTACTTTTCAATCTACACCCTTTTGCGTTGTAAAAGACGTCCTTTTGCACTTCAAAAGATGCCCTTTTACACATCAAAACATGCCCTTTTACAATGCAAAAGGGCACCTTTCACAACCCTCTTTGTAACCTATTGATTCCTTGATGGTTACAAAGGCGGTTTTTATTGATTATAGTTGGAAAAGGAAGAAAATTGGGTTTACAGAATGTAAGGATATTTCGTGGTACTTATTATGTCCATCGGGGGATGATCGGCAGGGGTATTCGGTAGCTATAGGAGGGACGATTCGTGGGCAGTATGTGCTCACTTCAAAGTTACTCTGTGCTCACTTCACACTCAGTCTGCGCCCATATCGTTGTCAGTCTATTCCAGCTCCACAGTCACTCTGTTCCCACTCCTCATCGGATCCTACGGAGAAAGGCAACGGAAGCAGTGCCTTATACCTTATTATATATAGCCTTTTCAGGCGCATTTCGGCGTCTATTGCCAAGACTATTGTATTGACTATCCTACGTTTTCTTGACTTCGCCTTCGCAAGATAGTACCTTTGCAATGTCAATAGGGAGGAAAGGGGAAACTGACGGATGCGCCTATGGCAATCAGCCCCTGCCCGTTGATTGCTTTGTAAACTAAACTTCATCATCATTATGCAACACATAAACTACGAAGAACAGCTCTCTGAACACTTCACAGTGGGTGAGATGCTACGGTCGGGGACTGCCATAAGACTACGGATAAAGAACCTTCCGGGGTGTGATCCCTGCCAGCCGGGACTGTCGGAACAGACCGTTATCAGCAACTTGCAAGCCCTTTGTACAAAGGTTTTGGAGCCTTTGCGACGACAAATTGGGAAGGTTATTGTGACAAGTGGCTATCGTTGTACGGCGCTGAACCGTGCTCTTGAAGGCTCGGAGCAGTCGCAACACCTCTCGGGAGAGGCTGCTGACATCTACGTTTCGGGGCGACAGATGTGCCAGAAGTACGTCAATATTCTTCAACATACCGACTTCGACCAGATGATTCTCGAACCTCTCGACAGTCATTTGAAACGATGGATACATATCAGCCATCGACGAAACGGGGAGAATAGACACCAGATTATCGGTGATATATAATCATTGTGTTATATATATATGTATTCATTTCTTTATTTATTTACATTTTTAAATCTTTAATTTTATGTCAATCAATTATCGTTTGTACCAAGACAATCGTAAGAACAGTAAGAAAAAGGGGCATTGGTACGCCCGTACTGTAGTGACTAACTGCGTTGATATCAAGGCACTTGCAGCCCGCATCAGCAACAGCTGTACGGTGACTGAGCCTGACATCCTGGCTGTTATCTCGGCACTTGTGACTGAAATGAACTACGCGCTGACGCAGGGCAGCAAGGTGAAAGTCGACGGATTGGGAACTTTCCGTGTGGGAATCCATTCGCATGGGGTGGAGAAAGCCGACGACTTCAATGTTCAGAAGGATATCTTCAGTCCTCATGTGCTCTTCCTTCCAGCGTCAATGAAGGTCGGAACGAACAAGCGTGTGGCAACGTTACTCAGCAATCTGAAGCTGCAGGAGGCGGAGAAATACGTCGGTGCACCGAAGAAAGGGAAGAAGAAGGCGGCTGAAGGGGGCGCAGAAGGTACTCCCGGCGCTGGCGGAAGTGAGACGCACAACCCTTAATCAGTTCTTTAATGTCTAACCGTCTGTCGTCATCTGCCCCTTAACGGTGGGCGCATCTCATTGAAAATGATGACTTCACACAAACACATCACTCACCTTTGGGGCGGATGGGACAGACATTAATCATGCTTTAAATTATGAAACAATCAACTTGGAAACTCATTCTGCAAATCGCTGTGACGGTTATCACTGCCATCGCAACCTCTCTGGGTGTCACTTCTTGTAGGTAGACACGAAGGGAAAGGCGCCCCCCCATCGGCTCGCACACCGCACTTAACGCTCCGAAGGATAGTACACTGTGGCTCATGCGTACGCAGATGACACAGTAATCATGATAAAAAAACCTCTAAAACAAAACCCGTCTTGGGGTTAGACAGTCGTTAGTAATCTCTTATTAAAGATTAATTAGGCTGCCATAGGGTATTGACTATCAAGTGATTGCAAAGCCATCGCACGACAAATGAGTAGGTTTCAGCCGACTTCTAAGGAACATTCTTCCGACAATCAAGTAAGGTGTGTGCGACAAAAAGGGAGGGTCTTTCCCACCTATTGCGACAGATTGGGAGGTAGAGGGCGACAAATAGGGAGGTAATCTCGTGTTTTGTTCGTTTTATTTTACAAAACATTCATTTTCTCTTTGTCTTTCTCTCACTTCTCAATCTTTGTTTTCTGTATTACAATCTTTTGTGTACTTCATAACCATCTGTACCCTAATGGGTTATAAACCACTACGACAAATTAGTAGTATTGTTTCCTTATAGCATTCCATCTATATGCGACAAATATGGAGTTTGCTGAAAATAACGAAACTTTACACTTTTTTGTCGCCATTTATATATATATATATTCCCATGTTTATAGGAATAAATGTTTTTCCTTCTGTCCCCCAAAAGATTCCGTACAGCCCATCTTAACCTCCCATTTTCTTGTCATACACATTATAAATATGTATATTTGCATACAGAAATAAAAGCCAACTGATCATGAAAAAAGGAACGCCTGAGTAACCTTTTGCTTGTTAACGCTCAACGAAGTATTGTTTTCGTCCAAGGAAAACAAATTATAATCGATGCTGATGCTGCCCTTTTAATGATACAGATGTTACCCTTTTAATGATGCTGACACTGCCCTTTTAATATGGAGTAGGGACCCATCGCATCAATGAAGCAATGTGCAAGAATGCAGATAAGTTCCCTTCAGACTGTATTTTTGCTCTTAGAAAGGAGAGAATAGAGACTTTGCGGTAGAATAATTCGTCCACAAATCTTCCATCTAACATAGCTCCCTACCAAAATATTTACCAAGAAAGAACTCTATATATTGGGAATAATCCTAAAAAGAAAGAATGCGATAGCTGTTACATTTGCAACTGGGGAGTCTATCAGAAACGTACGGAAGTTAAAACGGGAACTATGATATTAACATCAAGGAAGGGCATATTTCCTAACTTTCCTGTCACTTCTGTCACACGTTATGGGGCTGTAAAGGGTTAAAACAGAGGTGATTAAGAGAAGTGTTAAAAGTGACAGCAAATGAAAACGAAACTATTTTAGGGAGTTATGGGGCTTCTATGGGGGGCTTTTTCTAGGGAATCCTAGGTTTCTTTCTGGGACCCCTAGGCTTTATACTTGTGTTCCTAGGTCCTTAGTTCTAGGGTGACTAGGGGTTAATCTAGAGCTCCTAGGGAGTTTATTCTAGGGGTCTTAGGGTTAATCTTGGATTCCTAGGCTTTTTGTTCTAGGGCTCCTAGGTCTCTTCTAGAACCCCCTTAGGTTTTAGTTCTTTTGTGAGTACAGGGCACAAGGATTATCATTGTTTGCTCATCTGAGGACTATATCCTTTCTTATGGGCAAACGGACAGGTCTTATGAGCCGACGGACAGGGATGGCAAAGCCCCCAAATAGTCAATAGTTTAAAGCTTTTTGATTCCTAACAGTTCTGCTTTTTTTGATGGATAATTCCTAATTATTCAACGTCTAAATAGCTTGTTTTCAGTAAAAAGATGGCTAAATGATTTGGAATATATCGAAAATAATTCATAACTTTGCACTCAGAAAGTTGAAATAATTACAAGAAACATATTCAATACGTATCCTACTGATTATCAATAGTCAGTATCGAAGCGTCGAAAAGGACATATACGTAAAAACATTAATATATAAATACAAAAACATTATGAAAGAAAAGTTTATTTGCACCGTTTGCGGTTACATCTATGAAGGTACTGAAGCACCAGAGGAGTGCCCACTTTGTCATGCTAAAGCAAACAAGTTCAAGGCTTTCAAGAGTGTAGAACTGAAGGGTACTAAGACTGAGCAGAACCTCAAGAATGCTTTCGCTGGAGAGAGCCAGGCACACACAAAATACCTCTATTATGCTTCAAAAGCAAAGAAAGATGGTTATGAGCAGATTGCTGCTTTGTTTGAGGAGACAGCAATCAACGAGCGTGAGCACGCTAAGCTTTGGTTCAAGTACTTGCACGATGGTGGTATTCCAACAACAACAGATAACCTCGCTGACGCTGCAGCAGGTGAGAACTATGAGTGGACAGACATGTACGCTAAGATGGCTGAAGAGGCTCAGGAGGAAGGCTTCACAGGTATTGCTGCTAAGTTCCGCAAGGTTGGTCAGGTAGAGAAACACCACGAGGAGCGTTATCGCAAGCTGTTGAAGAACATCAATGACAAGGTTGTTTTCTCACGTGATGGTGATTCAATCTGGCAGTGTCGTAACTGTGGTCACATCGAGATCGGCAAGAATGCTCCTAAGATCTGCCCAACATGTAACCACCCAGAGAGCTTCTTCCAGCTCCAGGAGAACAACTTCTAAGGTTGTAAAAACATTATAAGACCGTTGACATGGGTGTTGGTTCCCATGCGATAGCTACAACAACGGATATAAGGTAAGTGCCGGAGGCGTCATGCTTTCGGCACTTTTTTCGTTTGGTTTGCGGTGATGTACTACTTGTTTACATGCTCATCAAGACACAAAACAAGCTGCAGTCTTGCCCTATTGGGAATTGTTTACCGCTAATAAACACGGAGTTCGAGCATGAGAAGACCGTATTATTCAGCCTCATCGGCAAACATTTACTGTCTTCCCAAGCTACTTTTGCATTCTACAGAAGAGCTTCTGACACCTGAAAACCGGCTGAGAAATCCAATCAATGACGGATAAAAGCATCACGAATGAGCCCTGTGTCTCCCCCACCCCATTGTCTATTACCCGACAATAGGGAGCAGAATGATACAGGGCTCACGCTATATGATAAGTTGTTCTTACGCCTTCAGCTGTTCAGCCATGCTGGCTGCGGCACGCCGACCATCGCCCATTGCGAGGATAACGGTGGCACCACCACGTACGATATCACCTCCAGCGTATATCTCGGGACGGGAACTCTGCATGTTGTCATTGACAACAATGGTGTTCTTTCTGCCCAGTTCCAATCCTTCAACAGACTTAGGAACGAGCGGATTGGGCGATACTCCAACAGCAACGATGACCTGATCACAGTCCACGGTGATGGTCTTTCCCGTCTCAACAGGGCGTCTCCGACCGCTTGCGTCAGGTTCTCCGAGTTCCATTACATCCAATACTGCAGCACAGACGCGTCCGTTTTCATCCGCTTTATACTCCTTCGGATTGTGCAATGTCAGGAAGTTGATACCCTCTTCCTTGGCATGTTTCACCTCCTCAAGGCGTGCCGGCATCTCCGCTTCAGACCTTCTGTAGACCAGAGTGACGTCAGCACCGAGTCGTTTTGCCGTACGACAAGAGTCCATTGCAGTGTTACCACCACCGATGACGAGCACCTTCTTACCTATTATAATAGGTGTATCCGTATCCGGATTGGCTGCATCCATGAGGTTAACACGTGTAAGATACTCGTTACTTGATAGGATATTGATGGCGTTTTCGCCCGGAATACCCATGAAATTAGGCAATCCTGCACCCGAACCAACGAAGATTCCTTTGAAACCCTTTGCCTTCAGCTCATCGATAGAGATAGTTTTACCAATGATGGTATCAGTCTGGAAGTGTACACCAAGCCGACGAAGATTATCTATTTCAACATCAACAATCTTGTTAGGGAGGCGGAATTCAGGGATACCATACTTCAGAACGCCACCTATCTCATGCAGTGCTTCGAAGACATACACCTCATATCCACGCTTCACCATGTCTCCTGCGAAGCTCAAACCAGATGGTCCTGAACCCACAACAGCCACCTTGATGCCGTTGGATGGTGCTACTTCAGGCAGTGCAACCTGCCCACTCTCGCGCTCATAGTCGGCTGCGAAGCGTTCCAGATAGCCGATAGCGACAGCTGGCGACTTCATTTTAAGATGTATACAACGGCTCTCACACTGTTTCTCCTGTGGACAAACGCGTCCGCAAACGGCTGGCAGAGCTGATGTTTCCTTAAGAACGCGCGCTGCTTCCAGGAAGTTTCCACGTTCGATATTCTTGATAAACTTTGGTATTTGGATGTTTACCGGACAACCTTCTACGCACGATGGCTTCTTACAGTCAAGACATCTCTTTGCCTCTTGCATAGCCATCTCGGGTGTCAAGCCGATGTTTACCTCCTCCAAACGGGTCTTGGCACGATATTCAGCATCCAGTTCCGGCATCTTAACACGTGGGATTGCCACTCTCTCCTTGGGCTTCAACGCCTCGGGTTCAGTCTCATTGACGGCAGCAGCAACACCCTCCGACGCCTTCTTATCAGATCCCAGAGCACATTCCTCACCGTCTTTCTTCCCCTGATCGGCAGCAGCGTGTCCTGGTTCTGCAGCCTGTTAGCCAGTGATTCCTCGTTCTTGAATGTCCCCATGCGCTTGAACATCTCGTCCCAATCCACCTGATCACCGTTGAATTCAGGACCATCAATGCAGACGAAGCGCGTCTTTCCGCCTATCGTCAGTCGACAAGCGCCGCACATTCCCGTACCATCCACCATGATGGTGTTCAATGACACGTCGTTAGGAATACCGTATTTCTTTGCCAGCAATGACGTGAATTTCATCATCACAGGAGGTCCTATCGCCAGCACTTTGTCCACATGTTCGCGCTGAATAACCTTCTCTACGCCCACCGTGACAACCCCTTTCTCGCCGTATGAGCCGTCATCGGTCATGATGATCACCTCATCCGAATACTCCTTCACGTCATCCACCATGATAACCAGCTCCTTCGTCCTACCCGCAAGGACGGATATCACTCTGTTGCCAGCCTTCTTCAGTGCCGTGAGGATGGGGAGAATGGCAGCAATACCGATACCACCACCGGCGCAGACCACCGTTCCGTAGTTCTCAATATGTGACGGAGTACCGAGCGGACCAACGATATCAGCCACCTCATCACCCACCTTCAGGTCGCAGAGCTTCGTTGATGAACGCCCCACCTCCTGTATAACCATTGTCAGTGTGCCCCTCTCCGGGTCAGCTTTAGCAATGGTATACGGCACACGTTCACTGTTTTTATCAACGCGTACGATGATGAAATTGCCTGCACGGCAGCTCCTTGCGATGAGAGGTGCTTCCACTTCAATGCAGAAAACCTTCTCCGAAAACTGTTTCTTGCTGATAATCTTGTTCATGATATACTGTTGTTTTTTATCCGACAGACCCCACGTCGTGCCCCTTTCGGTATGAGGAAAGATGGCGGAATACTGTCTTTGTGATATGTTAGTATGATGATTTGTTATTTGTTGAGCCCTTGTTCTAAGCTCTGTAGGTTTTCGTAGTAATAAACAGATGTGTAGAATCCACTTCGGGATTAGCAAATGAAAAGCCCTCTGTCCGTACCCCTCCACTTATCAGGAGAGGACGGCAGAGGGTTTTATTCTTAGTCCATCTTGTCGTCGAGCATCTCGAATCCGCAATAAGGAACAAGCACCTTCGGCACACGGATGCCCTCTGGCGTCTGGTTGTTCTCAATGATTGCGGCAACGATACGTGGCAAAGCAAGCGCCGAACCGTTAAGAGTATGGCAGAGTTCAATCTTCTTATCCTCTGCATGACGGTACCGACAGTGCAGACGATTCGCCTGATAGCTCTCGAAGTTTGAAACACTTGACACCTCCAACCAGCGTTCCTGGGCTGCACTCCACACCTCAAAGTCGTAGCAGATGGCTGATGTAAAGCTCATGTCACCACCACAAAGGCGCAGGATATGATAAGGCAATTCCAGCTTCTTCAGCAGTCCTTCAACATGGTTGAGCATCTCATCAAGTGATGCATAGGAATGCTCTGGCTTGTCAATGCGTACGATCTCAACCTTATCAAACTGATGCAGACGATTCAATCCACGTACATCCTTACCGTAACTACCAGCCTCACGACGGAAACAAGCCGAATAAGCGCAACGCTTGATAGGCAGATCCTTCTCGTCAAGAATCTCATCCCGGAAGATATTCGTCACCGGAACCTCAGCCGTAGGGATAAGATAGAGGTCGTCAAGGTTGGCATGATACATCTGACCTTCCTTGTCTGGAAGCTGTCCAGTGCCCAGTCCTGAGTCCTGATTAACCACCAATGGCGGCTGCACCTCCAGATAACCGCTCTTGCGAGCCTCGTCAAGGAAGAATGCTTCCAGTGCTCTTTGGAAGCGAGCCATCTTACCAATGTATAGCGGGAAGCCTGCTCCGGTGATCTTAACACCGAGGTCGAAGTCAACAAGATTGAACTTCTTCAGCAAGTCCCAGTGGCATTGTGCGTCAGCAGGGAGGTTCGGTTTCTCGCCACCTTCCTTCACAACGACGTTGTCACTGGCGTCTTTTCCCTCCGGAACATCATCGTTCGGAACGTTAGGAATGGTCAGCAGCACCTCCGTCATCTCCCTTTGCGCCGTCTCCATGATCTCATGTAGCGCCTTGTCAGCCGACTTCAGCTCAGCCACCTTCTCCTTTATATCGTTAGCTTCGTTGGTCTTTCCTTCTTTCATCAGCCCTCCTATCTGCTTCGAAAGTTGGTTCTGCTGCTGCTTGTTTGTATCAAGCTTCTGCTGAGTCTCACGACGCAGACGGTCATATTCCAGTACTTTCTCAACTGCCTCACGTGCCCCATTGAAGTGTTTCTTCTCCAATCCTTTGATTACACGTTCGGTCTCTTCACTGATGAGCTTTAATGTAAGCATAATAATTTCCTTTATAATTTTGATTCTGAGAGCAAAGTTACGAAAAAAATCGATAACACGATAAAATAGCAAAAGAAAACCGTTCCATGGAAAAATTATTATCTTTCCCGCCGTTTCTTGCCCCCCTGAAGCATAAAACCCAACAACTTGACGGCATGACACATAACAAATCATCCATCATAAAATATATCCTGACACATAAACACGCCCTTAAGCCGTGCGCTTAGCAAACAATTCACATCTTAAAGAACATACGTTTACGAATTGAAAAACCGTTGGGCTGCATGCTAAATAAACAGGTTTTACGAATTGAAAAGCCATTGGGCTACATGCTAAACGAACAGGTTCTACGAGTCAAAAAACCGACAAACCAGGCATTAAAAAACGCAAGTTTACGAGTTGAAAAACCGACAAACCAGGCATTAAAAACCCAAGTTCACGAATTGAATACCCCATTTTTTCTAACGACTTCTGTCCCTTCAACAACTCAAACAGCTCCAAAACCTTTACCCCTCATTAGGAAACACGTATCCCGACAGGCACATCCCCTCCTTCGAAGAGCTGTGGTCAACCGTCTTCTATCCCCCCCGTTTCCTCTCACATCCCCTCCTTTCGGAGGGGCTTGGGGAGGCTTTTTTTGTCAATTTCTTTCCTTCTTCCTTTCCCATCTACGCCCTTTTGCCTTCTAAAAGACGCCCTTTTGCATCGTAAAAGGGCATCTTTTGCAGTGTAAAAGGGCATGTTTTACAACGCAAAAGGGCACCTTTTACGACCCCATCCGTAACCCCTTGATAATCCAATGGTTACAAACCCGAAAATCAACCACAATCCACCCAAACCAGAACAAACAGGGTTAAGATTATGTAAGGATAATTCATACACTCCTCTTCACCCCCTCCCCTTGTCCCATTTCATCCTATCCCCTGTCTCATTCCACCCTTTCTCCTGTTCCCTTCCACTCCCTCCCCTATCTCATCACCCCCTATCACTCCCTCCAACCACCAGAAAACGTAACCCACAAAGCCCCTAAAACAAAACGACTGCACACTCCGAAGAGTCTGCAGTCGCTGATATTATCTTGTTCCTAATAGCAGGAACGCATCTGTTTATTCCTTGATTGGGAGAACATTGTAACCAAAGCCAGGATTAGTAAAATACTGTGCGTGTCTTTGTATCTCCAAATCATCATCAGATGTAGCAAAAGCATGGATGCTATAATAAGCCCATGAAACATTATTATTTAACTTAAATGCCTTCTCACTTGTCCAATAATACCCATAACCAGCATTAGAGAAGACAGGCGTATTATAGGCAGAACCACCCTCAGGGTTCAAACATCCCATACGCAAGGCTGCTCTTCTACGATCGGAAGTCAGCTTAGAGAAGTCTGCAGATCTTGGAACATGGAAGCCAGCAGGGCTTGGGTCATAAATCGTTTTGGTGAATGGACCAGAATAAGCTGTAGTGTGTGTATAATCACTTTCAAACGTTTTAGCCTCTGCATCCCAAAGGTTCACATACGTACGTTGTTCATTTGGATCATTATTCCAGTTAAAATAATCAGCCCAGAACAGTTTTCCATCAGGCATTGCACCAAAATGATTATTAAAACGACGGTAGTTACCCATAACCATAGGATGACTTGCAGCATACGTTAAGCTAATACCTACGTTATGTCCCCAGGGAGAAGAGGTAAAGCCAGTAGCCGCTGTCAATGGGTCTTTACGTCCCCACTGGAAGTACATTGCGCGTCCTTGAGCCTGCTCAACATGCGGTTTCTGAGTAAATACAACAGATGACGTCTTACCAGAACGTGGCTGTTTAAATGTTATTCTAATCTCACGATTCTCTGAATAGGTGGTACGCTTCCAGCTTGAAGGAATGAAACCGATTGGCTCATGCAGGAAGGTTTGTGACTGAACGTCGGCTACGTCAGAACCAGTTACCCATATATGCCAGCTCCAAACAATCGTTGAACCCTGCTTTACAGCTATGATAGCGTTACCGGTCTCAATGTTATTCTTATCAACTTCGAAGCTAACATAACCCGTCCTGCCCTGTCCTGAGACGGTAACATTCTTGATCATGCCAGTCTTACTCTGCCAGATTACTTCAGCACCATTTATGGTTCGTTCAATATATGAATAATTAATAGGACCGATACCATCTTTGAATTGTCCCAATGTCATGTCATTTGCGCCACCATCCTGTGTATGATTCCAGAAAGAAGCAGCGACATCATGACCGTCCACACGGCTGCTACCATAGTATAATGGGAACTTATAAGTACCTGGAGCAGAGACGATATAACAGTTAGCAGTGTTCTGTTTGCCATTGATCATAGAGAGGTCTTTGTTCGTTTCAGGCGTAGCTGACTTCAACTGAGCATTTCTATAAGCAACGAAATCAGCCTTATAGTCATCCTTAAAGGTCAACTTATTTGCTTCAGCACTTGTACCTCCGTTGCCAGAAGTCTTAAGGATTGCAGTTGCCAAAGCAGGTAAGGTTGTCCCAGCATCGTGCCAACCTTTCTCTGATTCACTTGCACTGTAAGTTCCTTCACGTGTCTCATACTTCGCAATCTGCCATGCTTCTGCCTTGTCACGGTCGGTCCCTGTATAGCCTTTCAAGTGGCTATAGCTGGTTACAGTGAATGGAAGGTCGAACTGGTTGTACTCTCTTTCTGTTCCGTTTGTTGGTGTAACGGTCAGGATAAAGTCACGGTCAGAGAGGTCTTTAGAGTTTGAAATGGTGTAAGTCTTTGTGGTTCCTTCAGCCCAAACCTTACCCGTTCCACCGATTTTTCCTTCCCAATACTTACCACTTGCAAAGGTAATCTTCACCTTAGCATCGTCTGGAAGGGTCTGAGGAATCATGAAGAACGTACCATCACCGCCGTTCATCACCGTTCCAGGGTTCTGTGCAGTAGAGAAAGTAGGGTTCAACGTAAGCGTATAGCTCTTCTTTGTTGTGCCAAGAGTCCATGTCTTGGTAGCGAGATCGTATGTTCCTTCACCGTAAACGTTCTGGATTTCGATCTTCTGTACCTGCTGGTTATAAGAGAGGTCGTTACCTATCTTAAACTGGATAGCCGTTGTGGCGTGTGTGAACTGCAATGGAACAGGTGTGCTAACATAAGTGTCGTAAGCCATATCAGCGGTCTTTGCCACCATGAGGTCAGCCTGTTGCTTCACGTCACTCTTAGGACTGAACTTGATAACAGGGCTCTGTGATGCACTGTAAGTAGCTGGACTGATCTGCTGGTCAGCGTCCTGTGCAGCTGGATAAACGGCATAGAACTTCAGCGTTGAAGCCTCTGACTTGCGCCACTTCTTAGGTGTTACCATCGTTCCGTTGGCATTCACCTTCTCATTATATATATAGTCAGGTGACACTCCACCGTTCTTACATGCGAAAACAGTGAACTGTCCGTCGATAGAAGTCTTCATCGTACCACGTGTAGCAGGGCTTTGCTGCACAGGATTAACACCCTCAACGGTGCTCTCCTCAAGCACAAAACCTTTGGCATCAGCACCTTGCAGTGCTACAGTGTGGTTCTCATAAACCTCAGGAGCTTTGGTCTTAGGCAGTGAAGCATCAGACCTGTCCTGCACATCGCTCATGTTGAACGTGATACCATCAGTTGGTTTCTGTGGGTCCTGGGCAGTGTCTACATCGCTACATGCCACAAGGAAGCTGGATGTCAGGGCTGTTAAGCCTAACATCATACGTGTGAATAAGTTTCTTGAATTCATTTTTTGTTAGTCGTTTTCTTAATGCTTGTTAGTAACTCTCCTACTTACTTATGGCTGTGGTGTGCTGGTATCGCTACCTGATGCATCATAAGTGTCGCCATCTAAGTCCTCTTCTCCACCATCTACACGCGGAGTTACGGATGGGTTAAAGGTCGGATTTGTTCCTGAACCTGCCATGATGATAGCCTCACATGGCACATTAAACTCCCTCATTGAGGGTGCTACATACTTTTTTCTCATATCAAATAATTATTAAATAAGTTATCTCTTTACAAATAGAATACAATAGAAATTCTTTTATTTTTAAGTGGCTTGCACTGCTAAGTAGCTGAAAACTTACACATTACGTGGATAATTCGGTGCAAAATTACTACTATTTTTACATCTACAAAACTAATAAATGTTAAATCTTTAAGGGCGTATATTAATTTTAACAAATGCCATTTAATTTCCGTAACATTATGTAACAGAAATCATTAGCCTAATAATAAGGAAAAGAAAAAAGTATATATAGAATAAAGAACGGTGCATATTTTTTTATTATCTTTGCAAAATAACAAACTGATACATTATGACGAGAACAAACAAAGTACTGCTAATCTATACTGGAGGAACCATAGGTATGGGTCATAATAAGGTGACAGGAGCACTGGAACCACTTGACTTTAACCACCTTGTTGACAACGTTCCTGAGTTCAGACTGATACCAACTGAAGTGGACACTTACCAGTTTGACCCTCCAATAGACTCTTCTGACATGACGCCACAACGGTGGGCACAGCTCGTGAACATCGTCTCTGAACGCTATGATGACTATGACGGATTCGTAATCCTGCATGGTACGGACACCATGGCATTCACTGCTTCGGCGCTATCGTTTATGTTTGAGAACCTCACCAAGCCTATTATCCTCACGGGATCACAGCTTCCTATCGGACAGTTGCGCACGGATGGGAAGGAAAACCTCATGACAAGCCTCGAACTTGCATCTGCTCATCATGCCGATGGGACGCCAATGGTACCGGAGGTGTGCATCTATTTCAGTGGACATCTGCTGCGTGGCAACCGTTCAACGAAGCAGAATGCAGATGAATTCAATGCCTTCGACTCGTTCAACTATCCGCATCTCTGTGAGGCTGGAGTGAACTTTACCTTTGACGAACACCGTATTCTGAAGCCCGACTATACACGTCCGATGATTCCACATACGGATCTTAACGCGAATGTGGTTATCTTTTCGCTCTTCCCAGGCATTGAAGATGACATCGTGAAGCATGTCATTGACGCTCCGGAACTGCGTAGTATCGTCATGAGATCATACGGAAGTGGGAACGCACCACAGAAGCCTTGGCTGATGAACATGCTCAAAGAGGCATCACGCAGGGGTATTGTCGTGGTGAATATCAGCCAATGTATCAGCGGACAGGTTGAGATGAGCCGTTACGATACGGGTTATCAGCTGAAGGATGCAGGTGTTATCAGTGGTTACGATAGCACGGTAGAGGCTGCTGTTACGAAGCTTATGTATCTTCAGGCACTCTATGATGACCCTGAAACCATACGCCAATACATGAAAAAAGCCATCGCTGGGGAGATAACAATCTCTGGGGAAAAATAAAAAGAAGTCTTAGGGAAATTAGAAAGAAGCCCTAAAGGAAAGAGAAAAAAGCCTCAGGGGAAAGTAAAAAGGTGAAATAGTAAAAGGGCAAAGGGCTGTGCTTAGCATTCAAGCCAACACCTTAAGAAACACAATCTGTTAACTTGTAAACCCATAAACACATCAAAAAAGACAGAAAAAAACAAACGGGCACATCAGTAAACTGGTGCGCCCGTCTTAGTTATAGTGGCCATTTAGAGTCAAATAGTTTTAAATGTGTATCGGTTTTACACAAGAAAAAAATAACTCACTGTACTATTAATACAACTATAGATATATTAATACGTACCCGAAAAGCATTAAAATCTTTCTTTTAACATTAATAAAACTTTTGTATCAATAATGGACAACTTCCTTATGGGTACTTCTCCCGTTCGTACTTTGCAGCATATGCCTCTGCATACCTTATTCATTAAGGGGACGGAAGGGGTGTTGGAAGTAGACGGAAAGGGTAATAAACACGCTGAAGCAATTGGGTTTCGGCATTGTTCAATGGTATTACTGATCACAACCAAGCCACACGAAAAACAATTTCAGCACCGTCTGATGCACGATTCACCATCATCCGACACAGCATCAGGGGTTGTTTCGCAAGTGAAAGGATGGGATATAAGTAGCGAAGTGCTAATTTTTGACAAAAAAGATGGTGTTATTTAACACTCAACCCACCCGATTTTAACAAACAAATTGGATATCTTTGTTAAGTATACTATATTCTTTTAACAATCATGACAGTAAATTTTAACTTCGAAGCAACCACCTTTTAACAAATATGAGGGGTCGTTTTAACATGAAAACTACCCACTCTTCATAAACAAGGCTGTAGCTTTTGAAATGAAATTCAGCACACACTGACAAACGAAACCATGGGGCTGGATATGAGAACCATCTCCTCCTGATAAAGAAAACGATAGGGATAAACAGGGAGGTCAGCACGCTCTCATAAACAATACAGTAAGGTTTAATATAAAAACCACGCTTTCTTGCTCAACAATACTGTAGGCTTTAATAGGAAAAGGCACGCTATCTGACTGATAAAACGGCTGGCTTTAACAGGAAAAGGCACGCTATCTGACCAACAGGACGGTGTGATTAAAACAAGCTGGGGGCTGTATTTACAACATAAGACATGCTGCTTCAGCGGAAAGGATAGCATGACAGTGCAAGCCTGCTGCGCACCTTTACGATATGTCTGATGCTTCTTAAACGGTAAAAAGAATGGAAGCCAGAGGTATAGTATATCCTCTGACTCCCATAACTATCGTTTTTCCGTGGTAATTCTTCTCCCTTCAACGATGAAAGGGCAAGGGGGAGAGTCACATTTCGAGAACTGAAGGGGACCGTTTCCATATCCCCGTGCACTCTCCCCGATTACCTTTTATTTTGCATATACAGGACGAATGCTGTACATACTCCACTTAGGATTGTTCGTACTACGGCTTCCGCTGACTGTTCCAGGGAAGAAACAACCGTTCGTCATATAGTAAGCTGAGAAGCTGTTGCCAATCTGTAGTCGCATGACTTGCCGTCAGATGTCCAGTAAAGAGCCTGAGAACTTGGACGCTGGAGGCGTGGTGCACCGTCATTATACTCGGTGTATGCACCTGCACATGGCAGGAATACGCCCTTGTCGATATCCTCTTTTGTGAAGTGCTTCATACGTGTACAGTTTGCTTTTCTGTAGTCTCCAACGTAGATAGCATTCGTTTGATTGGTTCTACCGATAACTCTTCCGTTCTTATCAAGTACCTTTCCCTTGAGATGCTCAGGTACTGTAGGATCGAAGAGCACACCTACTACAACGTTTCCATTGTCAATATAGTATCCCAGATACTCTCCTGTCTTCGCCATCAGCTTACGGAAATCGTTCGTTGTAGGCAACTTCCAGTCACCCTTTGATGCATAATAAGCAAGGTCACCATAGCAGTCGTTCAGCTGCTGACCCTGGATATTACCCGTATAAGTTGAGTAATAACGCATTGCATCATGGCTATAGTTGTGCGCATAAGCGATGTTTCCCCAACGGAAGTGGTCGAAAGCAACACAATTGAACGCACGTGGGAGGAACTCTGGATAGAGATTGAATGGGTCATTGTTCGTATAGAAGTAGTCCCAAGCATTCTTTGCGAGGCGATAACCTTCTACCCAACCATTCTGATGTTCTGTTGGTTCGTACTGAAGATTGTACTTTCCCCACTTCACACCGTCTATTGGAATGAATGGATCAGGGTCTTTTACAGTGATGGTGTAAGGATAATACTTCGCTTTCTCGTAGTTATACTCCTGCTCCATAGTAGCGTGGAATGTTATTCCACTCTTGGTCTGGATGATAAAGCTGGCTCTGAGATGCGCATCAGGTAGCAACGCAATGTCGAAATACTCAAGTGGCTTGTCTGCTGTAACAGTCATTTCGCCCTTGTTTGTATAGGTAATCTGACCTGTTGAGAGGTTAAAGTCACCGTCAGTATAGATGTTCTTGATCGTTACCTGTGTCATATCCTTAATGGGTTTACCATTAAAGATAATGTTCAAGCGAATAAAACAGTACTGCTTATTCAACGTAAAGTCTTCCCATGCACTGTGTCCGTCACTCTGGATATTCTTCAGTTTACCCCATATGTAGTCGAAGTACTTGAAGTTTGCTATCGTTCCGTTCTGATGTCCAGTAACAGGTTTACCATTAACGAGAATGGTATTCTCTTTCAAACCAAGCGGAACAATACCCATAGGAGTCTCCTTCGTGTTATAACGGAACGGATAGAAGAGCGCCAATTCATCGCCTTCTTTCCAATGGATATCACCTTTGAACTTAGTATAAATACTGTCGTCTGTAGCCGTCAAATAGTCATAACCCTCTGGATTTGTAATGTTATAAGCTATGAGTCGGTCGCCAGCCGTCCACTTATTACGACTTGAAATGTTCACGTCCGTACGTGTTTGTGGACCTTCTTTAGGGGTAAGCGTGAATGCACGAGTAGATGATGTCTCTGGGTTTATCACCTGAGATTGTTCATTGTTCACCTCGGTTGAACATGCTGCCAAGCCGAGAACTGCCAGGCTAATTAGGGCTGAGTAGATAGTCTTAATGGTCATGTTTTAGAATTTAATTAATTAAACATATAGTTAATTCTCTTCATTTTCGTTTTCATCTTGATCATCCTCATAATCAAAAGGATTAGTCTTGGCATGATGACCACCACCGCCACCACCAGTTCCAGGGGTAAATCCACCATTATTGCCACCACCGGTACTAGTCAATAGTGCACACTCCGTTTCAACTTTCGTACATTCAATGTACGGTTTCAAATACTTTTTAATTTCCATTTGAGTAACTTTATGGTTTTAATCTTTTGAATTATATCTCAATTTGTATGGTAGAATGATTATCGTTACTTGTCACATGTCGGTCGTTATACGACTTTATTAGTGGTAAGTGGCATACAATAGGAGTTATTACCTTCTTGTTTTGATCATTCCGTCACCTCGTTTCTTTCTTGCCTTGCCCCTTTTCATATTTTACAAGGGATGAGCTGGCATGGTGACTAAGACCAGTCGTCTTCGTTTCTTTGGGTTACATGAGTAATCACGGTGCAAAGGTAAGTAATAATTATACATGGAGTTTTAAATTTACTTATAAAATTTATTAATTAACATTGCGCACAAAAGCGTATAAAAATGTAATAGTTTCATAAGCGTTACACTATTAAAACTTCATTAAAACTCATATCCGACATATCGTAATTGTGGGTAAACTGACAACCACGTGGGATGCTTTCAGGTCATAACAACTCGTCTTCCATAGCTCAACCCTCTCTCTCCTCTCCAACCGAAGGGGGTATGGGAGTAATACTTTTTCCCTATTTTATTTTTATTTCATTTGCTGTCACTTTTGCCTTTTCGGATAACTCTCTCATCAACAACCCTCTCCAGAACACAAAAAGGTGACAGGAGTGACAGGAAAAACAAAGAATGAGATTTTATTTGACAAGACATTGAGCTGACAAGTAGACGAATTTTGAGTTGACAAGCAAATGAATTGCGTTCCATAAGATACAAGTTTACGAATTGACAACTCAACGACTTGCACGTCACAGAACACAAATTCTCAACCTGACAAGTAAGCAACTTGTGTTTTCTATGAACCGAATTACCTGCCATAGGATATATGTCATCGAATTGACAACCGACCGACTTACCTGCCACAAAATACAAGTCGTCGACTTAACAAGCAACCAACTTATGTGTCCAGGAGAACAAGTTATGTGTTATCGGATACAAGTTCTCGAGTCAACAAGCAACCAACTTATGTGTTCAATAGACCAACTTACCTACCACAGAACACGAGTCATCAACTTAACAAGCAACCGAACTATCTGCCAAATGCCATCGCCCTGCCCACTAACCTTCAAAGTTTCGAGCATTAAACATTAGACTTTGATCCATTTTCCTTCCCCTTTCCTTTATCCCAACATCCAACATCAGATCCCCACCAGGCACATCCCCACCACTCGAAGAACGTGTACAAGCCAACAACAACAGACTCCCAACCACACCCAATTTGTACATCCCCTCCTCCGGAGGGGCTTGGGGAGGCTCCCCCTTTGGGCTTGGGGAGGCCCCTCCTCTCCATCCTTCTTCCTCCTATTATATGTAAATTCTTTTCTCAACCCTCCTTTCTTGTCGTCCAATGGCGCAACATTCCCTGCACAAAACCCTCCCTTTTTGTCAACGCTTTAGTACTGTAAATAATGTAAAATACTAATTATCAACAGTATATATACTTTTATTTACAAAATAAAAGTCCATGAAAAATCAGCGCATTCACCCCTACTCCACTTTAGATAACTAAAGATTGCGGAGAGAAAAAGCGTAAAAATTATGTATTTTGTCTACTTTCTTCATCTAATAAGCCAACTCCTTCCCTATCCGTCGCACCTAAACTCCCAACATGTCGCACCATACCCCCTAACACTTACCATTCTGTCGCACCATACTTACCTATCTGTCGCACCATACTTACTAATATGTCGTCGCTAACTTCCCATTGTGTCGTTAGTCGTCTGTGTAACTTTCTGAACTTAAAAGAGTTACATCCTCCTAAATAATATCTTATAAAGATATACTAATGATAATCTAATCTGAAGAAGAATTTTTGTGTTTTAAGAGAGAAGAGATTCTCTTCTGTGTGGGATGATGACTTTAACTAAGAGGTTTTGGTGCGACCCTCCCTATTTGTCGCAGTTGTCTTTTGCGCTTCGTTTTTCCGTACGTTGTCGCTCCCTCTGCTATGGTGCTTATTGGTTTATGCGCCAGCGGGTTGCGCCATTGTCGATGATGGGCAGTACAATGAAAATCGTTTGACAGGCTGAGTGGGCTGCATCGGTAAAACGACTGACCGACTTGCGCCGTACGTTAGTCTTCTTATCGTCCACCAATTCACCCCTTTTTCGGGTCCTAATCTACGTTGTTTTGCTGTTGAGTTTTTACTCCCTTTTTGTCGTTTCTCTGTTTTTCAACCCCTGAAATTTACCTTTTTATCCTCCGTTTTACATCCTTCAATGGTGACAAAAAGGGAACATATAGACTCATAAATACCCTTTTATGCTATAATTTAAGTACTTGATAATTCGAATGTTATATCTTTCTGATTGAATGAAAGATTAAACTGTAAACAAAACTTGTCACTTTTTTGTCGCCGTTCGTCTTTAATGCACTATGTAAATATACTGATTTTCAATCATTTATCATCTTTCTATAATTATATAAAATCACTTCCCTATTTGTCGCACATCCCTTTTGCCCGAAACATGTTCCTATTTTGTCGCATAGTTTGCCCCACTCTATAATTCACTTTCCTAAAAAACACTCCCTTTTTGTCGCTTTTCTGCTTTCTTATCCATAGAGTTTTTACTCCCAATATGTCGTCGCACTGCTGCCCAGTAGCCGTCTTCTTTCTGCAAAAGAGCGGCGAAATTAGTAAAATACACCCTGATTTTATGGCTTTACATTTGGTGTTTTCAATTTCTTCAGCCTTACTTTTGGGGCTTGATTCTCATACGCGTTGTGTGAAATTGGCTCTTAATTCGGAAACTACATATTGATTTTTTTGCAGCAAATTCTTATTATTTCATCCTCTTTTTTCCCGATAATCTATCTCGATCAATCCTATTTATGCGTTTAAAATTACCCGTCTTACAAGTAAAATCACATTCATTTCTGACACTAAAAGTTGATTTTCAATCCTCCATTTCTCATTGTTTTATCTCTTATTTCTCCCAATATTTTATTAGTATCAGCCTTATTTTTGATTCTAAAATCGCATGAATTACATGCAAAATAACCTTCATTTCAGCCGCTAAAAATTAAATTTTAACCCCGTATTTCTCCTTATTTTATACTTTATTTCTCGCAATATGTTATCGAGATCAGCCCTATTTTTGTGTCTAAATTCACCCGACTTGCGAACAAATAAGCCTTTATTTCTGACATTACAAAATTGAATTTTAACCTTTATTTCCTCTTATTTTATACTTTACTTCTCGCAATATTTTATCAAGAACTGCCCTATTTATGGTTCTTAGATCATACGAATTACATGCAAAATAACCTTTATTTCAGATGGAAAATACAGTCTTCCAAACCTCCATTTCTCCTTGTTTTCTTTTCCCAAGACTATTCACGACACCCCGCCAGGTACATCCCCTCCCTTCGGAGGGGCTTGGGGAGGCCGCTCTTCGGGCTTGGGCCGTTCCTTCTGAACAATCTTTACATTTCCTCCCCCTTATTTTTTATTCTTCCTCCCCCACCCTTCTTTTTCTCTCTTTGTAACCCTTAGATTCTCAATGAGTTACAGTTGGTGTTGTAAAAGGGCATGTTTTGCATTGCAAAAGGGCGTCTTTTACATCTCAAAAGGGCATCTTTTACCGTGCAAAAGGTGCTCTTTTACAACCCGAAAGGGCATCTATTGAAAACCAATCATGAAAAATCTTGTCATCAATAGCCCCTTTCAACTGTCCAAAACGTACTGAAAAGCATTCCAACCGTTTATCCTCACCTACTCATAGCAGTCCACAACAGCAACTTCCCTCCTTCATCTTACAGTAGTAATTTTGTCCTTTCTTTTTCTCATTTCGATTTATATACACTATCATCTCTGTGTTACCGTGTCCGTTCTGAGATAGGATTGGGCGTTAGATACAATGATTACAGGGGTGATTTGTATAAGGATAAGGCAGTATTCTTTGTCTCTTATGCCGTAGTATTGCGATAATTCACGCTTATTTCATCATGGGGCTGAACTTATTTACGGTTCAGCCCCTTTTTTCTGGTAAAGTTTTTGCACAGTACAAGCTCATCCTTCTTCCTTTTTCAATAGGGAACTTACAAGTATTTTAACAGTAAATCATCGTCCCCAACCACATCCCGCCAGGTACATCCCCTTCTTCGTAGGGGCTTAGGGAGACCCCATCCCCCCTTTCCTTTATTCCTCTCCACTACTATATAAAACGGCAACTTCCTCACTCTTTGTCGTCCATCACGCTGAAATATCCCCTTCAACAAGTGAAAAACATCGCTTCCTCCAGTACTCATCACCAGCAAACCACGACTCCCAACCTACTTTGCCAGGCACATCCCCTCCTTCGGAGGGGCTTGGGGAGGCCGCTCTTTCCCCCTTTCTTTTTCTCCTTTGGGCTTGGGGATGCTCTCCTTTCATTTTTCAAATATTTCCGTCCACTCCCCCACTTGCTCTCAAATATTGAAAATATGAGCACGTTATTTTCCGTCAAAATACCCCTTTTTTGTCCTTCACTGCAGCAGCTGATGCTTTTGTCGACCAATTCATTACTTTTTATTTCCTCTCTTCTCTATCCCCTAATACCTTCTTGCTCTCCTTCTTCCTATGTTTATTCTTTACCAGTTTCACCCGATCATTATGCTTTTCTGTAACCGTATAATAATA
>NZ_BAJX01000026.1 GCF_000613925.1 Prevotella histicola JCM 15637 = DNF00424 | reverse complement strand
ACACCTTCTGACATATAAGAGGGAGCATGTTGTGATTTGCTTTAAAATTAGTATCTTTGCATTATCAGACACAACCAATTTTTTTGTTCTTAATGTCCTCAGCTAGTTGTGATTTGCTTTAAAATTAGTATCTTTGCATTATCAGACACAACGCGCCCTTGAATATCGGGTTAGATTGGTACGTTGTGATTTGCTTTAAAATTAGTATCTTTGCATTATCAGACACAACCAAGAGAAAAACCAGAACCTCCTCTTAATAGTTGTGATTTGCTTTAAAATTAGTATCTTTGCATTATCAGACACAACTTTCTGATATTTTTCCCGCTTATGATGCGTGTTGTGATTTGCTTTAAAATTAGTATCTTTGCATTATCAGACACAACACTATTGGGTATCTTAACTACAGAACCATGTTGTGATTTGCTTTAAAATTAGTATCTTTGCATTATCAGACACAACTATAGAATTAATCAAAGTATAACAAGGAGTGTTGTGATTTGCTTTAAAATTAGTATCTTTGCATTATCAGACACAACCTCAGAAGTAACAAAATTAGCAGCAGCTTGGTTGTGATTTGCTTTAAAATTAGTATCTTTGCATTATCAGACACAACAGAAGACCATTTTCGAAGAACTCTTATCTAGTTGTGATTTGCTTTAAAATTAGTATCTTTGCATTATCAGACACAACCACTATTAGGTATTTTTACCTCTGAACCATGTTGTGATTTGCTTTAAAATTAGTATCTTTGCATTATCAGACACAACAATACGGTCAAAATAACCTAATTGAGGATAGTTGTGATTTGCTTTAAAATTAGTATCTTTGCATTATCAGACACAACACCAGCAGCTTGCATACCTGCAACGGTAAGTTGTGATTTGCTTTAAAATTAGTATCTTTGCATTATCAGACACAACTCAACGCGCTTATTCTTAATATCTTCAGCAAGTTGTGATTTGCTTTAAAATTAGTATCTTTGCATTATCAGACACAACTAACTGCTTTTTTAAGATTATCCGAAGAAAGTTGTGATTTGCTTTAAAATTAGTATCTTTGCATTATCAGACACAACTGAAGTAGCGTAAGAAGTTGGTTATCAACACCGTAACACCTACTTTGAGAAAAGAAAAAATGCAAGTATAAATAAAGTTCCACCGTTAGAAGTGGAACTTTATTTATTTCTAAAACAACTCTAATTGAACTCCAGGAGCATTTGGCTTATGCGGTTTCTTGCCATAAAAAAGTTTAATTTCTTCAAACTGTTTATCAGTTATACTCATTATTCCAACTTTTCCGTACGTTGGAATAAAGGTGGAAACTCTTTTTATATGCACTTCCATATTTTCTTTACTTCCACAATGGCGTATATAAATAGAGAACTGAAACATTGTAAACCCATCTTTTAATAGGTTCTGACGAAAGAGAGTAGCAGCCTTTCGTTCTTTCTTTGTATCTGTGGGTAAATCAAAAAACACCATTAACCACATGCTTCTATATTGACTAAACCTATATTGTTCCACTCATTTGCATTATAATTCTGGATAAGCCATTCTTCTTAATTCGCCATTGAAGCACTTGTAAAGCGAAGAGGTTGTTTGTTGTGTAGCTATCATCAATGGACTTTTCTTGTTTCCAATTGTTGTATCGAGCACTGGAATAGCAAGTAGTTTCATCTTTATTTCTTTAGTTAGTTCGCTATAATCGTTCATTGAAGCCATTACATCTAACACTAATCCATCGACGTAAGGGCGATAAGGTTCCATTACATCATCGGCAAGACAATAAGCATTATACTTATTATGGTGGTGAATGCCTAAAGTTGGAAGCAATCCGCTGGCAACTAAAGACCGTGCTACAATAGCCCGTAATATAGCATAACCATAATTTAAAAGATTATTAGGAGGTTCCCCTTCACGACCTCTTATGAAATTAGGAATATCAGAAAAAACATTTTTCCAATAATATGCGGCTGCTCTTGCCTCAAGATTATCAGGATCGCCACTCCTAACCTTATCAGCCCAAACGTACATACAACCAGTATTAACCTTAGTATATCTTTCTAAGAGTTTGGCTTGATTGCATATTTTCTGCTTAATGGTTTGTTGCCATAATTGTTTTTTAAGTGGTAACGATGCTTCTATTTGCGTGCGAAAACGTTCGCTTTGCAAGGTATTACTGCATAAAGGAAGTAAAAGTCCAATGGGCATATTCTTGCTATCGCAGGTAATTACTGCACAGTTATTCTCTATTAAAGCTTCTAATGCAGAAGAAGTAATGGTTATTCTTTTGTTATCGAGCAGTACAACTCCAATATCTTCTATTGGAATTGTACGCTCGGTTTGCTTTTTAAAACCATCAGACAAATTATTGCAAGTCTCTACTTCTGGCAAACGAATTACCAGCTGCGCATTCTGCAAACTCAAATATGCAGGATTACTGAAACATAATGTTTTCTTTATCATAGATTCAGAATGTTAATCGTATTCTCCTATTGCCACTATTTTGCCAATAGCATTGATGCGCACCTTTACAATACCTTCTAAAGGCTTTAATGAATTTATTTGTTTAAATATAGAGTTCCTAACTTTTAAATCGTTATTAAGTACTGTCTCTAAATGATGTCTAAACCAATAATCCCTCTTGTCGGTTATGCCTTGTTTTGTTTTTGACATCTTTTGAACTCTGTATAGATTTGGACTTATCATGTCATAATTGGCTTCGTCCATTAAATCCACTTCGGTAGGAATAAACCCTGTCGCTTCATTAGGGAACACAAAATATTCGTTTTGCTTCATTGTAAATAGGAAATGCCAACCTTTATCGTGATTATAGTTCTTATCAATAACGGGTACTCCTTGTGATTTACGCCTCGCAGCTTTAAAGAAGGTTACTACATCATCTTGCAGGTTACCATTCTCATCCATGTAAAAAGCAATATGATGATTGTTACTTGTTTGAACATAATCACCCCATACCGGCTTCCCATCCTTTCCAACAACTGGCTTTCCTCCCATATCCTTAAGTTTGTGTAGCGGAATTACACTTGAAACTCCTTCAAGGCTGACTCGCTTCAAGGTTATCTTCTTTGCTTCATCCTTATAAATAGGATTTTCATCTAAATTACTAAAGGCCTTCTGGGCATCACCATTAAATTTTGCTAACCGAGTTCTTAAGATTTCTCGTATACCTTTATCTATAACTTTGTCAATTTTAAGATCTGGTGATATCATCTTTCGAGTAGGGTGATACATCTCCCACTCTATCGTTTTAACCAATGATGGAACAGTCTTTTTGTGCTCTTCATCTATATAAATAGGGTTCTTATCTATTGAATTTCTTCCTGTAAAAGCCTTCTTTGCATCACCATTATACTCATGGAGTCTATCCAGCAACGCCTCACGAATAAAGGAACTACTTACTTTCTTAATTGTTGCTTCATCTAATGCAGCTCCAACTTTAATCATCTTTATTATTGAACGTTTCTTTGTTCCATAAAATGTAGCGTTATGCAATTCTCCACGTGGCGTAAGTTGTACCTTTTTAATTACTCCATGTTTTGTCTTTATCACGTTTACATTCTGTGTCATTACCTTATTCTTTGCCTTAACAGAGACTAAGATAGATTTAAGGTGTCTTCTAGCTTCTGCCCTAAATTCATTAATAGACAAAGGAGCATTAAAGCGAAGTTTATTATCTTCACGATGTAGTTCTTTATTTTCTATGCCATAAATACTACTACTCTTATCACTTCGTGCATTAAGATTGTTCAGATATTGAATATAGCTTGGTTTCGTAAAAGCAATTGTTAATGCATCCATCGCATGATGACGATGGTCATTACGCTTGGTCCAATCCTTTATACGCTTTATCTTCCTACCATCCCTATCTTCTATCACTTCTGCTAAACCTAACTTTTGATACTTCTCAAAGTTAAGCTCTTTCATGACATCAACTAACTGCCAGTCTTCACGTAGACGACTAGTCACAGCGCCTGTTGTTGGTGTAACATTCCTAACTAAGTCACTCAATATTTCATACGCTTTCTTCGCTATATACTGGGTATCTCGAAGGTCACGATCAATGAATCCCGATGGAATATCAGCTTCCTTCATTAATAATCTATTGTACTTTGCCTTACTAATGGAACCATCCTGCAAAAGAATATCGAGTTTCTTCTTATAAGCCTCAATCCCTTGCTGACCATACTTCCCAAAAATAAAATCAAAAGCTGTCTTATTACTCTTTGCAATATTTACATCACGTGCTTCGATTGTCTTATTTGAAAGTGAATCATCAAACAAACGAGCTTTCGGAATAATATGCTCAATATCAAAATCTTTTGAGAAGAGTTTATCTTTTGATATATACGTGTCAGAGTATAAAGTCTTAAAGCCATTCGATTTAAGTTCTTCATATAACTTATATTTTATGATGTCATTCCTACTGATATATGAAAGTGCAAATTCCTTCTCGAGTATTTCACGAATACGTTTATTCTCTGCATTACCTTGATTAATACTTCGTGTCATATTCTCTCGCTCTGCAGCTCCAATCTTCAGTTCACGAGCTAATTCTATTCTTATCTCATCAGGCTTTCCATATTCATCAATAACTGCATTGATCACATTAATCATTTGATTGAGTATCTTCTCAACAACAGGATTATGTAAACTACTCTTGGGTAATAATTCTAACTTCTCCTTATATTCTTTTTTATCCAGTTCATTCTTCGTAAGTGAGCGACGTGAATGTTTATATCCTGCCTTTTCACATGCTTGACTATAATCTAATCCTGCTTGCAAATGTGGTAAGATATTACGCATTGCCTTCACACTAAGATTCCCATAACTGTCCTCAAAGACCACATCAGAAAGTACTGCTGCATATTCTTTAGGAATGCTAAATGCTGTCTCCAACTTCCTTAATAAAGCATCATTACCTGTTCGAGAGTTATCACTTTCATAAGAATACAACAGATGCCAAAGCTGATACGAAGGTTGTCTTTCCAACTCATGTCCTTGTAGTGATGAGTCAAAGTCTAGTATATCTGTACTGAAACCTAAATTCTTGAATCTCGTCTTAACATAATAGCGAATATCAGAGGCTTTTAGTTTTTTGAAATTACATTCTTCATGTCCCGTCATCTCAATAATTCGATTATAACAGTTATAGAGGACAGCCTGGGTACGATTACCTTCTATTTCTTTATAATTCAGATCCCATTGTTTACTATTCTTGTTCAATACTTTTAGAGCCTCAGCTTTACTAAGTTTCTCCTTAACACTTAGTTCCTCATATAATAAATTTCTCTCTTCCTCGTACAGAGGACGATTACTATTATTTCCTTTGTCTATAAGTAGTATATTATTTAGGTTCTGCCAAATTCTAAACTCTTGAAACATTGGAGAAGACTTAGGGGCAACCTTCGGACCGATAGATATTTCTTTTTCTTTCCCATCAATAGTTACTTTTACCTTACGCTGTTCAAGCTCACACACTGAAATCAGCCCCTTCTTACTCTTCAATGGTCGCTGATAAAAGATAATTATATCTCTGATTTCTTGCTTCAATTCAGGAGTTAGTTCCTTATGATAGATTGCTTGCGTCTCCCAGATCTTTTCAAATTCATCTAAATAGTCTTGACGATAGAAAGGTTTATTCTTAATACTTACATGTGGACTTTCTTTTAAAGAAGTCCATAGGTATTGACCAACTGTCTGTTTATTAAAGTAGAGCTCTTTACTTCTGTCACTAATAGCTCCAAGTAGTCCACTTATACTGGCTATTTGCCCATTCAAATCACTAATAACAAAAGATAAAACCTCTTTTTTGACCTGCTGTTTCAACGCTTCAACCCTCCATTTCAAAGGTTGTAACTTCCTATCCAGACCTTTTAAATCTGCAGAGTAAATACCATATTTACCAAGGAAAATCTTACTTGTATTTCCCTTTGATTTTCCTTGCAACTGCTGTTTAAAATCATCCGTAAGTATCTCAGGATAGTACTTCTGCTGCTCATTCCATATTCTATCGAACTCTTCTTTTAGATCGGAACGATAGTACTCTTGCTTAAACTTCTTCCCACTACTAAGTAATTTGAGTGAATATTCTGTAGGAGTTAAGTGCTCTTCATAGAGTTTCTTGGCGACAGTCATTCCATCAAAAAGCTTTCCATCTTCTTTATTATTTGCCTTTCGATTACTCTTATAGCCACGTTTCTTATTCAGCATAAACAGAACTCGACAGAGTTCATGTAATGATATCTCTTCTTCTGCAGCTTTTGCACGCAACATATAGGTTTCAAAAGTTGACGCTTTCCCCTCTTCGCACAATGCCTCTGCTCCAATCCAACCTTGTTTCTGTAGGCAATCTTTAAGATTTTCTCTACGTAATTTATAGCGCTGGAGGTTTATCCTTGCACCATGGGTTTGCTGCCTATCAGCATTAGTTGTAATAGATTTGCCTTTTTCAAAGTTGCCTTTTTCATCTACACTTAAAGGATTAACCCTCACACCAAGTCTAACTATAGATGATTTTTCATCTGTATTCTCACTCTCATATACTAAGGCCCAACCAATGCTTGTAGTCCCTAAGTCTAATCCCAGAATCTTCTTCATGTTGAATTGATTATTTAAAATTTTGCGTAAAGATACAAAAAAGGAGTAACAAATTCAAAATATCATTTAAAAAACTTGCTTATTATTATAGGAATATATATCTTTGCAAAAGACTAATTTAAAGCAATTCACAATAAGGATTATTCCGATGTGAAAACATTAGGTTGCCTCGTCCTACCATACGGGGCTTTTTTTATTGTATACATATTCAAGAATAGACGATCACCCTTCTAGTTTCTAGCAAATACTTAACTTTCTAATCTATCAAAAATAGCCATATACATAACTGGAAAACTTTCTTTAAAGAGGTAACTTTACTTTTCTTTCTATCCCATTACACCTTATTATATATATAGACGTACAGAAGAGAGGGGCTGTACAAAAAAGTTATTTTGCCCTGAACGGAAGAAGACTGTTAAGCACATTTGAATCCAGACATAAGGTACTGGAGGTTCCTTCTATGACAGACAATGGTACAGTGCTATGGGAAAATAAACGGGAAAGAAGACAAAGGCAAAGGTTGTCATAGACAAAACGGAAAGAAATGGGGATGAAACCAGGAAATAAAGTGGCACTAAAACCAGACATTTATAAATGACAATGGGATAGGAGATTATAAGAATATACGATGAAAAACAGCAGAAAATTTAGTTCTTTTTTAACCAGATTATCTTTGGGAAAGTGAATCCTTTTATCTATCTTTGCACCACTAAAGTTTTCCAAAATGGACAACTTTGAAGATTAAAAACAGAAAAAAGTTTCCCAAAACGGATAACTTCACACAAGCTAAAACGTGACTAACCTTGTGGTTTGAGCATTGAAATCAGGGCATCAAAAGACCATCAAGACTATGAGCTATGAGCTATTTAATTTAAAACAACAATAAAGACATAGAAAATATAGCAATGGAAATCAAAAACTTTACAATCACTAAGCGTGACGGTTCGAAGGAAAAGTTCTCCCTCGACAAGATTATGAATGCTATCTTAAAAGCATTCGAGAGTGTCAATGAGCCTACCGACCTCGGTATGGTATCGAAGATTTTATCTGACCTTAACATACATAACGACATAAAAGTTGAGGATATACAGAATCAAGTTGAGGAAGCTTTGATGAAAGAGGGCTTCTATAAGGTGGCAAAGAGCTTCATTGTATATCGCCAACAGCACACAGAAGACCGCGAAACAGTTGAGAAAATAAAATTCCTCACAGACTATTGTGTAGCGCAGAATGCAGCAACTGGTTCTAAGTTTGACGCCAATGCGAACGTTGAAAACAAGAATATCGCGACGCTTATCGGCGAACTTCCCAAGCAAGGTTTCATCCGTTTGAATCGTCGAATGCTGGTAGATCGTATCAAAAAGATGTATGGTAAGGAACTGGCTGACGAATATATCAACCTCCTCACCCACCATTTTATATATAAGAATGACGAGACGAACCTTGCCAACTACTGTGCTTCTATCACCATGTACCCATGGCTCATTGGTGGAACAACATCCATTGGCGGTAACTCTACAGCCCCAACCAACCTCAAGAGCTTCTGTGGTGGGTTTATCAACATGGTCTTCATGGTATCATCCATGCTTGCCGGAGCCTGTGCAACACCAGAGTTCCTGATGTACATGAACTACTTCATACAGAAAGAATACGGTAAAGACTACTGGAAACGAGCTGATGAAGTGGTCGACCTCAGCCTCAGAAAGCGTACAATAGATAAGGTTATCACGGACGATTTCGAGCAGATTGTCTATTCACTTAACCAACCAACAGGTGCTCGTAACTACCAGGCTGTGTTCTGGAACATCTCTTATTACGACCGTCCTTACTTCGAATCACTCTTCGGAAACTTCTATTTCCCTGATGGATCACAGCCAGACTGGGAGAGTCTCTCATGGCTTCAGAAGCGTTTTATGAAGTGGTTTAACCAGGAAAGACTCAAGACTGTGCTCACTTTCCCAGTCGAAACGATGGCGCTGTTAGCTGAAAACGGAGAGTGCAAGGACAAGGAATGGGGCGATTATGCAGCTAAGATGTATGCTGAAGGACACAGTTTCTTCACTTACATGAGCGACAATGCCGACTCTCTGAGTTCATGTTGCCGACTCCGTAATGAGATACAAGACAACGGATTCTCCTATACTTTAGGTGCCGGAGGTGTGTCAACTGGTTCAAAGAGTGTGCTGACTATCAACCTCAACCGCTGTATCCAGTACGCTGTTAACCATGATTTAGACTATAAGGAATACCTTGAGCACGTCATCGTACTGTGTCATAAGGTGCAGATGGCATACAATGAGAACCTCAAAGAGCTGCTGCGCAACCACATGTTGCCACTCTTTGATGCGGGATACATCAACATTGACCGTCAATATCTCACCATTGGAATCAACGGACTGGTTGAGTCTGCAGAGTTCATGGGACTCGATATCACACCAAACGAGGATTACAAGAAGTTCGTTCAGGGTGTTCTCGGACTGATAGAGAAGCACAACAAGGCCTTCCGCACCAAGGAAGCAATGTTTAATTGTGAGATGATTCCTGCCGAAAACGTCGGTGTGAAGCACGCAAAATGGGACCGTGAGGACGGCTATTTCGTACCACGTGACTGTTACAACAGCTACTTCTATCGTGTAGAAGACAACTCTCTGACCATTCTCGACAAGTTCAAATTGCATGGTGCACCCTATATCGAGCACCTCACAGGAGGCTCTGCACTGCACATGAACCTTGAGGAACACCTGTCAGAAGCACAGTATCGACAGCTCTTACGTACGGCAGCACAGGAGGGATGTAACTACTTTACGTTCAATATTCCTAACACTGTATGTAACGATTGCGGGCATATCGACAAGCGTTATCTGCACGAATGTCCTCATTGTCACTCTACAAACGTGGATTATCTCACACGTGTCATTGGCTACATGAAGCGTGTTAGCAACTTCTCAGCACCACGTCAGGATGAGGCACACCGTCGTTTCTATGCCGGACAGAACAAGTATACGATAAAGACTACTGCTCCTTCCGAAGCTGGGAAACAGACGAAAGAGTGCAAACAGGAGGCATAATGATTAGCAAGCGGGTGACAGGAGAGGAAGGAACAAGGCTCCCGAACACCGTCACCCGCCACCAATTAAGATGCTACACTATATCAACACAGACATAGTCTTTCAGGAATTCCCTGACGAAGTGACGCTTGCCATCAACATTTCCGGCTGTCCTTGTCGCTGTCCGGGCTGCCATAGCAGTTTTCTTTGGAAGGATGAAGGCAACGATCTGACCACTGAGACACTCGACAAGCTCATCTCTGAAGCAGGAAATCCCATCACTTGCGTGGGTTTTATGGGAGGTGATATAGCCCCGGAGAGGGTTGATGAGTTAGCAGAACATATCCGCAAGCAGCATCCCAGACTGAAGATTGGATGGTACACAGGGCGTACTGCCGTATCACCTCATATCCATCAGGAGCGTTTCGACTACATAAAAATAGGTCCATACCTCAAGCATCTCGGTGCACTTAACTCTCCTCGGACCAATCAACGGATGCTTCGGCGATGCGCAGACGGTACGTTTGAAGACATAACATCACGCTTTTGGCGAAAGTAAAGCGTCTCTTTTAGAACAGAAAAAACGGCGTAGTGCAACTCTGCACTGCGCCGTTTTTGTGTTTATTACGTACTGAATATCCACCGATATCGGACAGAATCAGTGCTAAAAGGCTATCTTCTTCATGCGATTTTCTCCCCTTTCTAATCCTTTTACCCATGCTTTTCTTCCTCAAAAACACCTTTCAGTCCTACTTTTCCCATGCTTCGTAAGTTGCTAATAGGTGTATGATTAGCGCTTTCAGCAAGTCCTTTTCCCCTTCACAATTTACACTTTTTAGGCATCTACTCTTGCTTTTCACCTTGATTTTAGGATTTATATATATAACTTTCGATGTGTTTGTTTTTAATTACAGACTATAACTTTCACCATCATGTATTTTCTTTCATCTTTTTTACCTTTGCACCTCAATACATAAAAAATTAGGTTTTAATGAAACATTTCTTTCTACTCTTAGCGATTTCTTTTGCGTTTTTCTCCTGTTCAAGCGATGATCAGGTGGATACTTCGTCTGATACTCTTGCGAAAAAAGGCTACGATTACATCTCAAAGATTGAGGTTTACGTCTATCCCCAGGGCTATAAGCAAGGGGAATATGTCTTCACTTATGACAATCAGAAGCGCCTTCTAACGTTTTCTAACGACCTGTTCCACAACACATATGGGCCTCCTCGAGTGGCAACGGTGACCTATACGGACTCCATCTACTCGTATACAACAAAGGGATACATCATCGGTAGGATCGTTCTTGAGGACCATAGAGGTGCTATGTACTTAGATAAACAAGGCAGAGCAACGAAGTTTATCAACGAAGCTCCTTATAAAGACCCTCTGACAGATGAGCCTGTAACGGCGCCTCACACAAAGGATAGTCTTATATATGACGCCGACGGACACCTGACTTCATCCTATATTCATGAAATAAACTTAAAGAATACCTTTAAGTGGGAGAACAATGACCTCGTCAAAGCTACCGTTGGAGGAAAAGGGAAGATAACATATGGAAATACATTCGTTCGTTTCGAATATACCAATGTGCCCAACAGAACCTTCCCAGACTTAAACATCTTCCGGGTGTATCCGTCTATTTTCAACCGCAATGAAGGTATATGGACAACCCAAACGGGCATCCGTTCTGCGCATCTTGTTGCCAAAAGGCACGTCTTTTATGATAATAAATTGGGGAAAACAAATACCGATTCTTATAAATTTGATGATAAAGGACGCCCTATTGAGTTGATGGAGAACGATGTGTATTATGGTATAAGAAAATATGTTATTACATATTTAGACAAATAACCAAGCGCTAACTGCCAACCGACTCTCGCCCACTACCCTTCCCGCTTCAGGCTTTCCGTGATACAGAAGCTGAAGAAGCATCGAGGGAAAGAGCACTGTGAAGGAACCTGATCACAGACAATCAGGTGTAACGAAATAACTTTACAGAAGCAGAAGAGGTGCAGACCGAAAAGCAAACAATAACCATGTAAAACTGCCTTTGTAACCCATAGTATATCAGGAGGTTACAAACAGGCTTGTAAAAGACGCCCTTTTGCGTTGTAAAAGATGCCCTTTTGAACATCAAAAGATGCCCTTTTGCAATGTGAAAGGGCACCTTTTAGAAGGCAAAAGAGCACCGTTTGAAACTCTTTATTGAAGTTTCCACCTTATTTATTTACTTATTTTCTTTTTCCTCATCTATTGTTTGTATCTTTGCATATTGTATACACAAATATTATACATATATAAACACTATCACAACTATGCAAAGATATAATTTAGGTTTTATTTCCGATAAAGATATTTATAACCATGTTCGAGCTACTGTGATGCAATATCGCAGAAGTATTAATATAAAAGAATTTAATAAAAATATTATTGACCCTATAAAATTAACTTTCGATTCTAAAATATACAATCAGACGATAGAGGAAACTATTAAGTCGGAATGTATCAGACAGATTGATAAGACGAATAATAATAGGATAGGTTATTTTCATCAGTTTTTGTCCGAGTATGCTGGTAATAATTGGGAGGTACCTGCAAATGGAAAGAAAGGCGGTTTTGATGTTGTTAATGACGAGTTGCATATTTATGCCGAAATGAAAAACAAGCATAATACAATGAATAGTTCCTCAGCAGCAAAAACCTATATGAAGATGCAAAATAAATTGTTGCGTGATGATAAGGCTACTTGTATACTTGTAGAAGTGATTTCTCGACAATCGCAAGATATAACATGGAAAGTAACGGTTGATAAGGAGAAGTTCAACAATTCAAGAATACGGCGTATGTCTATTGATAAGTTTTATGAACTTGTTTTTGGTGATTCAAAGGCTTTCTTTAAACTGTGTATAGCTTTGCCCAAGATACTTGATGATATATTAAAAGCAGAACCATCAATAGCAACAAAATATGATGTTTATGACAAATTGGATAAGAAAGACTTTTTGAAGAGTCTTTATCTTTTGGCTTTTAAGACATACGAAGGGTTTGATAATTTAAAATAGTTCTATGCCCGAAACAATTTCTTTAAATAATTTTGCTAATATAATGGGTGTGTCAAGGCGAACAGTTGAGAACTGGGTTGCCAAGGGAAGATACATTCCAATAGAGCGGATAAATGGTCAATGTTTTTTTAGTTTAGAACAATTGCGCACCATTCCAATAGTAAAAGAAATGATAGAAAGTTCATGGGAAATAGAAATGAATACTATCCCACAGCGAGTATTTACTTCCATAGAATTATTTGCTGGAGCAGGTGGATTGGCTTTGGGATTTGAAAAGGCTGGTTTTCACCATATTATGCTTAACGAATTTAATCACGATGCTTGTGAAACCTTACGTTTAAATCGCCCTCATTGGAATGTTTTGGAAGATGATGTGCACAATATAGACTTTTCTCAATGGCGAAATCAAATAGATTTACTGACAGGTGGATTCCCTTGTCAGGCTTTCAGTTATGCGGGCAATAAAGGTGGTTTTGCAGATACACGTGGCACATTATTCTTTGAAGTGGCACGAGCTGTTGCCGAAATAAATCCAAAAGTGTTTGTCTGTGAGAATGTAAAAGGGCTTGCTTCGCACGATAAAGGGCGCACACTTTCTGTTATACGCAATGTGATAGCTGATTTGGGCTATACCCTTGTAGAACCTCAAGTGCTAAAAGCCATACGCTATCAAGTTCCGCAAAAGCGAGAACGTATAGTTCTTGTGGCTATTCGTAATGATATTGCACCAAGAGTTTCGTTTCGATGGCCAGCTCCTTACTATCGTATAATGACTTTAAACGATGCTTTCAAACAAGGGGAATTATATCTTACTGATGTTCCAAAATCCATAGGCGTGAAGTATCCTGAGAAGAAAGAACGAGTATTAGACCTTGTTCCGCAAGGAGGTGATTGGCGCAATCTGCCTGATGATATAGCAAGAGAATATATGGGAGGAAGCTATCTTCTTGGTGGAGGTAAGACGGGAATGGCTCGCCGTCTCTCAATGGACGAACCATCACTCACCTTAACTTGCTCACCAGCGCAAAAACAAACAGAACGATGCCACCCAATTGAAACTCGCCCGCTAACGGTAAGAGAGTATGCACGTATTCAGACTTTTCCCGATGAGTGGCAATTTGCTGGTAATATGACAGCACAGTATAAGCAAATAGGCAATGCTGTTCCTGTAAATTTGTCGTGGGCAGTGGCACGTGCTGTTATGCGTTTAATGAACGACATAGATGCACTCGCTTAAGGCTTTGATAAAATTTATTAAAAGAATAATGAAAAGAGTCGTATCATTACTTGAGGGTATAGGTAGATACAACTCTTTTAGTTTTAATATGCCCTCTGATATTTTGCTGTAAAGCTATAATATCTTTATTATAGTGATTTGGCAGTTAATGTACAATGCGGGTAGGGGAGTGTCCTTTCACGTTTATATCTCCGAACGAAGCAATAGATTTGCTGTGATGAATGCGATAAATAGCACCCCTACTACTAGCAACAGTTTGTAGATAAAAATAGATTGGGAAGAGCAAGATTTACCATTTGTTTTGTAAAGATAATAGTATAAAAAAGTGATAACTGCGCTTTGGCGTTACGAAAGCGTTGATAACGAGGTTGTTATGCGATAGATGCGTTTGTGATAAATGTTTATACATTCATCATCTATTTTTCGTTCATAGCGTAAGTTGTTGTCCTCAATGTTGCGTTTGTTCTTAAATCAATAGTGAATTTATCTTACAATCATTCTTTCTCCTTCATTTGGTCATCTGCATATTTCTTCTTATCTTTGTCTCCTAAACATTATACAAGAACACATTTACCCAAATATCTCAAGACCTATGGAGAAGAAGTATTTTGCACCGTCAGAACTGATTATCAATGAGGACGGAAGTATCTTTCATCTGCATCTGAAACCAGAAAACCTTGCAGACAAGGTGATTCTCGTGGGCGATCCGGGGCGCGTAGCACTCGTAGCTTCCCACTTTGAGGACATAGAATGTGAAGTGGAAAGCCGTGAGTTCCGAACAATTACAGGAACCTATCACCGCAAACGCATCACGGTTGTGAGCACGGGCATTGGTTGTGACAACATCGATATCGTACTCAATGAGTTGGATGCGTTGGCAAATATCGACTTCGAAACACGCACCGAGAAGGACCAACTGCGGCAGCTCACCCTCGTACGCATTGGTACTTGTGGCGGATTGCAGCCTTATACGCCGACAGGAACATACATTGCATCGGTAAAAAGCATTGGTTTCGACGGACTGTTGAACTTCTATGCCGGACGTGACAAGGCTTCCGACCTTGACTTTGAAGCAGAATTCAAGCGGCAAGTGAAGTGGGATGCACAACTCGGAAACCCATACGTGGCTTGCGCTGATGAGCAACTTACCGAGCAGATTGCACAGGACGACATGGTGAGAGGTGTCACCATAGCCTGCGGAGGATTCTTCGGTCCACAGGGAAGGGAGCTTCGGTTGCCATTGCAAGACCCACATCTGAACGAGAAAATAGAGAAGTTCTCCTACAATGGGTTACAGATAACGAACTTCGAAATGGAGTCTTCTGCACTCGCCGGACTGGCTACGCTCATGGGACATCGGGCTGTAACATGCTGCATGGTCATTGCAAACCGACTGGCAAAGAAGGCAAATGCAGGATATAAAAACACGATTGACGGACTCGTTAAGACGGTGCTTGACAGAATATAAACGCTCCGTCACATCAATCATCATAAACAAAAAGAATGAAAAAAGAGACACTTACCCCACAACAGGCACAACAAACCATTTCAACAACACGCCAGACTGTGGGCGAAACCATCTGTGCACTTGCTACACAACCGGGTGGCGCAATAGGCATTGTGAGGGTGAGTGGTCAGCAGGCAATAGAGATTACGGACAGGATCTTCCATAGTAGAAGCGGGAGAAAACTGACCAGTGCCAAGGGCAACACGCTACATTACGGGGAGATACATGACAAAACGGGCAATACAATAGACGATGTCCTGGTGAGTGTGTTCCTCTCTCCACATAGTTATACGGGCGAAAACAGTACGGAGATAGCATGTCATGGCTCGGCATATATCCTCAATCAGGTTGTGAAAGCACTCATCGACGCTGGTTGCCGACAGGCTCTCCCAGGTGAATATACGCAACGTGCCTATCTGAATGGAAAGATGGACCTCAGTCAGGCAGAGGCTGTTGCCGACCTCATCAGCGCTTCTAACCGTGCATCACACCAAGTAGCGATGAGTCAACTCAAAGGACATTTCAGCTCAGAGTTGTCCTTATTGCGCGAACAACTGCTGAAAATAACCTCATTACTCGAACTTGAGCTCGACTTTTCAGACCATGAAGAGCTGGAGTTTGCCGACCGTTCGGAACTGAAAGCGCTTGCCGAGACCATTCATGAGCGTATCGCAGAGCTCAGAAAGTCGTTCGAAACAGGCAATGCATTGAAGAAAGGAGTACCAGTAGCTATCGTTGGTAAGACAAATGTGGGGAAATCAACCCTGCTCAACTGCCTGCTTCATGAAGAGAAAGCCATCGTCTCTGATATCCACGGTACCACTCGTGACGTCATTGAAGACACAACCGAGATCCATGGCATCACCTTCCGCTTCATTGACACAGCCGGAATACGACGCACAACCGACCAGGTTGAACAGTTAGGTATCGAACGTGCTTATCAGAAAATGGATGAAGCAGCCATCGTTCTATGGGTCGTTGACCAGCAACCAACGGCTGAAGAACTGGCAGAGATGCAACATCTCACGGAAGGAAAGAAGCTGATTGCGATATTCAATAAGATGGATAACAAGACAGAAAAGCCTCAACCATCAGACGAGGTTACACCTTATATATATATATCAGCCAAACTGAAGCAGAACATTGATGCTTTGGAGACGGCTATTTATGAGGCAGCTGACATCCCAGAGATCAACGAAAACAGTGTGATCATCACTTCTGCCCGCCATTATGAAGCCCTCACCCGTGCCGACGAGTCCATCCTTCGTGTCATTGATGGCATGAACATGCAACTCAGTGGCGACCTTATCAGTGAGGATCTCCGTATCTGTCTCGACCAACTTGCCGACATCACGGGTGGTCAAATCACCACCCATGAGGTTCTCGGCAACATCTTCCAGCACTTCTGTATTGGTAAATAAGGAGGCGCTTTATTCTATTCCAGCAAAGATTATATCAAGCATATTCTCTTGATGGATCTGCATATCTTCTTTATTCCACTCCATCCCATCAGGCCTTTCTAACTTTTTGCTAAGTATTTTGTTGCAATTATCTTTGCACATCTGCATCATTATCTTAAACTTCAACGATGCAACACTGATCTGATTAGCCCTACTGTCACTATAATGATCGAGCTTTGCCCTTGGATCCCAGCATGAACCAGAACTGTTTACATCAGCTCCTATCATGGCAAAGTTGCCAAAGCAGTTGATATCATCGGCCGTAAGAGGCTTATCATCTCCAACTTTCGCTTGTGGATAGAAGTGCTCTAAAGACTTACGAGTACGTGAAAAATAGAAATTATTGAAAGGATTGAGTTCAAAATCACTACATCCCAATGCGTTAAAGAACTTCTTACGACTCAAAGAATCTTTCTTTGTCTTTTCTCCACGAATATCATTTGCATATTTCCTCCATATCAAATAATCAGTAAAGTTAAACACAAACAAAGGTATATCAGCCCTACCTTGTTGATAAATCTTCTCAAACCGTTCTCTATAACCAGCTCCATCAAAGTCATATACATTCAATTCACCATCTCTCAACACAGCATAATCAAACGCATTTGGCTTAGGTTGATTCCTATCAGTAAGGTTATCAGGATTCATATAGACATCAACGAAATACTTATCTGCAAGATATTGGAGGAACGCTAAATAGTCTTTTACTTCGCAATTCTCAAAGAGGAACAACATACAATAGAAGAGATAGTTCTTGCGTTGCTTAGGAGTAAATGACACTTCAAACATAGATAGCAGATGAACAAGCTCTTTCTGTACATCATTATCATCAGTTGATAAGTTCTTAGGATACTGCCTATCTGCTGACTCTTTGTAATAGTATTGCAGCTTCCAAGGGTTATCTCCCACCGTTTCTGTCGCACTAAGAGTATGGTGAACAACGTAATTATCAAGGAAGTATTTAGCCTTCAGCAAGTTAAAACAAAACGATTTAGCAAACTCAGTCTTGTTTTTAACTTTATCAATAGCCTTCTTAAACTCATTGAGTAACTCTTTATCATCAAGTGTGAAATCTGTTGGATCAAAGCTATCACAGCTCATTCTCGTAAGTTTTAAGACTATCAGCAAGAAGTTAGGGAAGTCAATTATTGGCTGAAACTTATCATTTCTTTCTATATAAGTATCATCTTCAGCCTCATCGATTGTGCCTTTTAGAAATTTCGAAATTGACTTTTTACCCTCTGAACCCTCTTGTTTTGGGATACCTTCAAAGTCCTCTATCTTGAAATAACGCATAGAATTACCAAACACCGACTTATCAGAGAAGCACTGTTGTATGTACATATCCATCTCACTGCAGGCTTCCCATACACGACTAAACGTTGCTCTTTCCGTCTTATTTTTCAAACAGTTACTGAGAAGAGACTTAACAATCTCATGCTTTTCTAACTGTTCGCCACGAGAATTCATCACTTCAAAGTAATGATTCAAGTCTACATCTTTAGGTACTTCATAACGTATCAAATGTACATTATTGAGGAAATACTGTCTAAAAGCATCCTGCTCGGAATCCTCAACAAACTCAATATAAGCGTTTTCAGCATACTTATAGCCATTCTTAATACCATCATCAACATTCTCTCCCAAGTTAGGGTAGTTGTCTAAGTTCGCTATTGTTGATGCAGATACTTGTCTGGCACTATAGGTAAGTTTGTTTGTCAGGTTATTAACGCCCAATACTTTCAAGATGATATAGATGGTAGTCAGGCGTTGCTGACCATCAATTACCTCATATTCTGTATCTCCCCGCTTATAAGTCACCAAGGTTCCTATATAATAAGGTGCCTTTGGATCCTTCACAAAAGAATCATGGATGTCCTTAATCAGCGCTCTTATCTCATCTTCTTCCCATGCATAATTACGCTGATAGATGGGAATCATGTAGGTTTTTACGTCTGAACTATCTAAATAAATCTGATTGATAGAACACTCTTCAAGTGGTAATGTATTGCTCATAAGGTTATTTTGAATAAAAAGTATTTGCTTTAAAGAAATGAAAATAGTCAGTATAAATTCCTCCTTCTATATGATCAACAGTCCTTTCTGCAATCCCTTTCGCTACATTCTTACTGAGATTACCATCTGATAAGGGTCTTAATTTATCTGCCAACAAACTTAATAAGGAGACAGGAGTATCTGAATCTGCGATGAGTTTATACATGTTTAAGGAGTTTACATTGCCTTTACCGCCTCTACCAAGTATGTAGTTTTGTGCAGAAAGCCATCCTAAATGATAGTATTGAGCACGCAGTGAGTATGCCCAAATAAATGTATAAAGAACAAATTGTTGGAATAATTCTGTATCAACCTTTGTTGGATAGGTAGCAGGACAGAACCGATCAACATATAAAAGCAAAGCTGTATCAAATAACAAGCGCGCTATTTGGTTTCCAGTTCCTCTTGAATAATACTTATCTAAGGTCTTGACTATCGTGTCACCTTTAATATAAAAGCCTTCATATTGACTGTTATCTCGTATGTCTGCAAGGAGATTATAATAATGTTTAGTATAATCGAAGAATGGTTTTCCGGCTATTATAGGTGTGTTTAGTTGGAAAGCATTGACCTCTCTTGTACCAGAAACAAAAGGCATTGCTGATGAATTGACAAGCTCTGCATAGGAGAATGCACTCTTATAGAACTGTGAATAAGGAGTACGATCCGACTTCGTAATGCCTTTAAACTTGTAGATGTTATGTTCATTCAGCGTATATGCCCAATTACCATTGACCCATTCTTTTATTCGATACAGGTAATCGCCGAAGAATTCAGCTAAATATTTTTGCGGAATTTTCTCCCATCCTTTAACGATTTGTTCGGTTTTCGCATCATCAATATTTGTCATTTCACGCAGATGATACGCCTTTAATAAGTCGTGAGGATACAACGCTTTTCCCCTCGCATTCTGTGAATCAAAGAATTGGAAAGCCTCTGATAGATTATCAGTTATGACAACAATCAGTTCACATTGCTTCTCTATGTAGTCCCGTAAACGCTTCATATCTCTAATGAAGTCAATGTTTTCTTCTCTATTCTCCTTATAAACTCTCCGTCTAAACGCATTTAAGTTGTTGGGAATGTTATGCCTACTGAAAGCATTATCAAAGACTTCCTGCTCTAAAAGGTCTATTTTAAAACCTTCTTCTTTGGTATCAAGTTCATGTAGAGCATGAAGTAAGAGGGAGAAAGTGATGGTTCTTTGCTGTCCATCAACAATGTTATAGATTGTCTTACCATCGTTATTCTTTTCTCTATGCAGGATAAGTGTACCGACACGGTACACCTCTTTGTTATTATTCCGAGCCTCGATAATGTCATCAAGAAGCTGAATTGAATTACGTGCTGTCCACTTATAAGGGCGTTGATAGTCTGGTATTCTTAGTTCAACATCCTCTAACGAACTCCCATTATGGCTCTGTGATATCTTTTTATGCACCAACAAATCCCCAATAGTCGTAACACCAAGTTGTAGATTAACGGCATTTTCCATATTCTTTTATTGTTATATTATTACGTAAAGCAAATACTTTAAAATAAAAAGGTATATCTTTCTTCTGTCTTTTCAGGCGTTGTTGTATCCTGAAAGCAGATGAGAGATATACCTATTGTTCACAAAATATTCATTGTTTGTTTATAGTCGTCTGTAGAAATATTACCCAACATACTCGTCATCACGCACCAAGACCTTCTCAATCTTACCAACATACATGGTATGGAGGTCACGGTTTGGATAACTTTCATCGAGTGTTTCGGGATAGAAAAAGCCACTTTCCTGCAGTTCGGCAGCATACATCTTCTTACAAATCAGCACCATTTTCGCCTCTTTGAAGTAGACTGTTCCATCGGCAAACACCGTTGTCAACCCAGCTTTCTCTATCTTATTTTCATCCCTTCCAGACACTGTTCCCAGGTAAGCCATCTGCTTTTTGAAGCTTTTATCCATGACACAGAGCGTGAAGTAATCCTCTTTATCCACGAAAATCTTTGTGTAACGTGACGGACGAAGGTATATAACAGCCGTTGGATCATTATGTCCCCACATACAACCGAGGTGTCCCCAGCTGACAGTCATGGTGTTACAACCATCCTTTTCATTCCCTGCTGATGCCAACATCCATTCCTTTCCCAACAGATTGAACGGATTAAACTTCATCGTTTTGTAATCTATTTCCTTCATCTTATATCTATTTTTGTTCGTATATTATCTTATAAACACACGCATAGGAGCCCTTTGTTAATCGGTTCTTCTCCTATTCTTTTGCAGTAATCCCACACAAATAAATATTGAAACGGAGCATTTCTATGTGTAAAACCTAACTACAAAGTTATCGATTTTTTCTCAAGCAATGAAAAAGAAAGCTGGTTTTATAATCATAGATACTTCTCATCTGCCTCAAAAAACAACGCTAAACCCCTATGTATTTTTGTTTTTTAGTTGCTGTCACATTTAACATTTCAGGCAACTTATTGGTGATTAACGGGTTAGAAAGGTATGAGGAGTGACAGAAATGACAGGAAAATTGAAAATGATAAAAAACCAAGTGGAGATGGATAGTATGCAGGAATGAAGGGATAAAGATACGGAAGAATGAGAAATCAACCCTCGAATTCAAATTCGAAGAGTTGATTTCGCACTCCAAAACATTAGGGATTTTCGCCGATTACTCCCCCTTCCACTCGGAGAAGGGACGGGGTGAACCTCTAAAAGGAACGGGGTGAACCTCTAAAAGGGATGGTAGTGAACCTGTAATCCTACCTCTCCAACACCAGCATTGTCCAGTATTTGAGGGACGGAAGGGTGACAGTGAGGTAACCATCAGCCTGATGGAAGTCGAGAGATTGGGGTGATCCACCGTTGACATCGGGTGAAGCGGTCCACACTTTGCTCATCATTCCTGTTGTTTTGATGCGCAATGTGAGGTTCTGAAGCTGTTGTGGTTCAGGCATTGTACCGTCAAGATCACGCCATGACATACTGTTTGCCTGTCGGAAGTTCAGCAGTTGGATGACTTCCTTACCATCAAATGTCTTTCCATAGGCAGCAACTGCGCCCTGACGAGGGGGCCATGCGTTGATACTTACTGCCGAATCAGCAGCCGAAACATCCACGTTTGTCTCCTTTCCACCGTCACGAAGCAGGTTCTGATAGGCTGTCATGAAGTCGTAATAGCCCACAATAGCCTTGCGCAAGCCACTGTCCATCTGCGTTTTATGGTCGGGGAAGTACTCACTGTAGAGCATATGATCACCACTCAGCTCTATATGTGCACCTCCAAGGGCGAATATCACCGCATCCGTTAGCAGCACTCCCGGTGTGTTAAAGAACGGAAAGCCCTTCCGATAGTTCATATATGCTGCCAGAACGGTGTTCTTCTTGCCCTTACTGAAGTCACTATTTGCCTTGATAACGTTGTGAATATCACTGAACTTATCCTGCTCTTCCCACAGTTCATTATACAAAAAGTCGGTCTTTTCAGCCTCGGCAATCTCCTTTGCACCGAAGCTTGACACGGAATTCATCACCAGTCGGCGGTCGGGATTCTTTGCTTTCATGGCTTCAATGAAGGTGGCATAGCCTGCAGGGAGGTCCACCGGCTCACCGTAATAATCATAAACATCACCGCGTTTCCCCAACTGATCAATGTGGAAACCATCAAAATCAAGATGCTGATAGACGTCATTGCTACGGTCGGCAAAGTAAGATTGCCAACTCTTGTTCCCCGGATTGACGATCAGAATATCGCTTTTCCAATCCTTCGGCAGGTTATATCCGTCCTTCACACGGTGCTCTTTGTCCTTGAAGATGTACCATCTGTCGCTCACTCCGTCCTTTGCTGCATCCCGAAAAGCACCGAAACAGAGGTCATAATACATTGCTTTCATGCCGTAAGCATGCTGTGTAGCAATGTAATCCTGCAGCACCTGTGTCACAATCTGTCGGTTGGCTATGTCCTTATACGTTGTGAAGAGTTTTCCTTTCTTATTTATTCCGAGGGGCGAATGTTGCTTATACTGCCAGTCATAGAACTGTATTCCGTTCACATGACAGCGGTTGAGGAATGCCATTTCCCGCTCAATCACGTCCTTTGTCTTGCTTTTGTCATAGTCTGACACGAACCCATAACGTGGGAATCGTCCCCAATCACTCGACACATCCACGGCTGTTGTGGCAAGGACGGTGGGTTCGCCCGACTCCTTTTTCGTATATAATTCAACGAGATAGCCACGATAATCATCCTTTGGTGGTGTCCATGTCCATTGCGGACAGCTGAGTGTCTCGTCTCCGATGATGGTGTTTCCGTATCGATAACGCACGTGTGCACCATCAGGGAGAGTCCCTTCAAGCGTGAAGCGTACCGTCTCACCCGGTGCATAGTTCACCTTATTCTGCTGAATATCCATCCGTACGATGGTGCTAACAGTGGTATCAGACGGGTTGGTTTGTAAACGTTGAGCCTGTCCCACACCGTATGTCGCTGCACACAAGGAGACAGATAGTAATAAAGATCTTAAATCCATGGTTTATTGTTCGTTACTTAAATGATTTGTTTTTAGTTATCAGGTGTCGGTCTACAGACGATGGTTTAATCCGTCACAAACAGTTTCGGATAACGCTCACGCAGCTTCAAGGGACGGCCATTCTCCGTCAGACAGTGGGTTGACTCACCTGTAAAGACAATGTCATCACCCTTTCTGCCGATGTAACCATAGGTGAACTTAAAGACTGACACCGCCTTTAAATGTATCTCCACACGTATCTCATCCTGGAAGGTTGTGGGTTTACGGTATTGACATTTCACCTCCATCACTGGTGACACCACGCCTTCCGCCTCCATCTTCTCGAACCCATAGCCCAGTCTGTCGAGCATGTCAACACGTGCTTCTTCCATGATGCGGATGTAATTAGAGTGATGTGTGATACCCATTCTGTCGCACTCGTAGTACTTCACCTTGTGTATATATTCATTCATTGTCTTTGCTTTCTTCAATAATTTTCGTACAAAAATACATTTTTTTGACGATATAAACAACCCTTTACGTTGCTTTTTCAATGGTTAATACAGAATGACAAAGGTTTAAAGACAGAATGACATAAAGACAAAAATAGAAGGACATAAAGATAAACACACAAGGACATAAGATTAAAGACAGAATGACATAAAGACAAAAACACAATGACAGAGGAGTGAAAACATAAAGCATGTAAACAGCTCACTATGCTTTCTATTCTTCTTTAAGTCGAACTTCAGCAGCTTATTGATTCGTCCGTATCCGCCTTACCACTTCTGAAACTACTGCCGAGAAGGGTCTGTGTGAGAAGTGACACTTCAAGGTAGGCACGCTATTTAAGTACATGACAATTCATTGTCGTTTATTTTCTAATTTGTAATCTTTCAACGTGTAGCCAAGTTCAAGATTGAGTTTGTGGGCAAGTTGTTCCACCTCTTTCATCTGTTTAGGATTCATCGGACTGTCATAGAGCTGTTCGATAACACGGACAGGACCTATCGTATCTCTGACAAAGGGGTCTTCCACTATGTAAGAAGGACAGTAGAGGACAATGGCATTCAGCGACTCGTACACCTTAATAGAGTCGGGAATATGATAACTGTAGGTAGAAACTCGCCTCTCTATGGGTCCCCACACCTTGTAAATCCCTATCATATTATTGTCGAAGAAGTCAAACTCTCGCCTTACAAGGTAGTCGCCATCCTTACAAAAACAGGTGGCAGGGAGAAAAATATCACCCCCTATAAGTTGTAGGAAAACAGCCAATAGCCACAGTGCTATCCCTATCAACGCACTGTAAAGACGTATAACTAGTTTCCGTCTACTCTTCCGTGCGGCAATCATCAGGGCGATAGGCGACAATAGTGCAGCCCATATCAGTCCGTAAGTCAGTCCCCAACGCAGGTGTACATCGTCTGGCAAAAGCTCAAAAATCAGTCCGCAGAGTAGCATAGAACCAAGGTGTATCACCATTACAATAGATAGTTCCCTACGTTGTATATGTTCTTTCAGCCATTTCCATTGCCATTTCCACATATTGTCAAAGTTAGTTTTTCCGCAAATATACGTTTTATTTCCTTAACAAACAAAGTGAATGAGGAAAAAAGAGAGGTGGATTCACCACCAATCCCTCTATGATTGGAGAGGGAAGTAGCTACCAAGTTACGCCTATAAGATTGAGTTTACATGTACAACAGATGCCTTTTTAGCTACAAGGAGAGCTCATAAATGGCTGGCTATCGACACATATCGCAGGCATCAATACCATGCATTAGCAAAAGTATGCTGGTGTCTTGAGTGCTCTATCATCTGCAAAGGCTCTATGGATTCCATACATGTGCAAACAGAAATCAGCTTCCACTATACGCAATGTCTTTATATCATAATGCTGCATTCAGCCTCATCTTGCGAACTATGAAGTATCTTTACAAATTTAAGGGCTGATAAAATGCGAAATCAAAGGAAACATGAAAAAATAGACTTTGTAACCATCAAGATATCAATAGGTTACAGAGTGGCTTGTAAAAGGTGCCCTTTTGCATTGCAAAACATGCCCTTTTACACGTCAAAAGATGCCCTTTTGCAATGTAAAAGGGCGTCTTTTAGAAGGCAAAAGGGCGTAGATTGAAAAGCAGAAGGGAAAGAATTTGACAAAGAGAGGGCGGCAAGCACCAAAGAGGAGCGGCCTCCCCAAGCCCCTCCAGGGGAGGGGATGTCAGATAGGATACAGTGGTTTGTGGTG
>NZ_BAJX01000027.1 GCF_000613925.1 Prevotella histicola JCM 15637 = DNF00424 | reverse complement strand
TATATCTTGTGCTGATTATCAGCGTATTACATTCTTATGGTACAAAAATGTTTCCTCAATTTGAGTAGTATTGATTAGAAAACATCTTGGATGTTATCACTTAAATCATTATAATGAAATTATATAAGCTCCGACTTGATCTAAAGGAAGCCAATCAATTATTGCTGTAGAATCTCTTGAATTAACATATGATTCAAAATCCCTTTTCAGATTATTATAATTATTAATTCGAAAGTCTCCATAATTTGAATTCCAATAAGATCTTCCGTTATAACAAGAAACATTTGTTTGCACAGGTTGCATTAGTTTGTATAAAAATTCCAACCCTAAAAATCGGATATAACTTTTATCAATCCAAGGGTTATGCACATAATTATTTGCCCATTGATTTATTTTTTTAATTGCTGAAAGTTCTACGGGTAATGTCACTGTCCAGTCTGGACCTTGTAGCCCCTTCTCAAAAAAGAAATTCCAAGCGATTTGTGTCATCTTCTTAATTAAACCTTGAGAGTTATGTATGGAACTAAAACCAAGCATATTTTTTCCTAATAATTCTATACACTGCCTTATTAACAAAGAAGAGCATGGAGAAATGTTGCGAAAGTCTATGTCGGATACATAAATATGTTCATTGAGGAATACTAATTCGTTAGCTGCAGTTTTAATGTCTTGCGGAGTAATATCAGAACTATACCCTCCTCTGAGGGATATAGTCTGGGTTATGCGCTTTTTTCTATAAATTTCATTAATGCAAACAAGTTCTTCTACATCATATATGAAAAAATAAATGGATTTAAGATAGTTTTTAACACAAGTCCTCTTTGCATTTTTCTTCAATTTTTCAGCATAAAGCTTTGCAGAAAAAAGTAAAAATCTGATATATTGAGTATTCAGTACTTGCTTCTTAGCAAATAATATATTCACAATTTCATCTAGACTATATTGACGTCGAAACAATCGTTCTTCATCTGTAAATGTTATAAACCAATCCAAAAAATTAGTATAGGCAACAAATAACTTTTTACGATTGTAATAATTATTCTTATTAGATAATTTATTGACACAATTTAAAACATTATCTATCTCTGCGATATTTAAAATGCATGTTTTCGCATCTAACTCTTTAATAGATATATCCATTACTCCAATATTTTTATAATATTTCTGATACTTTTAAATATATATTTCCAGTTTGTACAGCAGCTCTCTTTTTTCTTCTCAGCAAATCAGGTAAAGGTATTCTTTGTTCCAAAACAGCCATTAAGTCCATACCATCCATCAAATACATTATTTTTTTGCCATTTGAATATGCTGCTATGGCATCTTCTGAAAAGCCATTTATAGAAATAAACAAGCCTAAAGTGTTATCCAATCTCCTATTTATTTTGCCTTCAAATGCATATAGGTCAGCATTCGCCGTAGGTTCTTTACGCCATTTAGCTTCTAATAAATACTCATCTTTATCTAAAGAGAATGCACCATCTATCTGTTCTCCAACTATCTTAAAGGAAGATTTAGCATCGAGGTCATACAAATTAAACAAACCATTTAGAAATTTTTCTAAGGCATAGCCTCGCTTTTGGTTATCATTATCAATAGATAAGCCAATAAATTCTTCTTTAAGTTCGCTGAGGATTTGATTAACTCTATTCAAGGAATCTACTTTATCCTTATTTGCTTGTTTGCGCTTTCTGATAACTTCTTCCTCTTCTTTGTAATTGATAAAGCCTTTCGTCAGTTGGAATAATACACTTACTGCCATTTTCGCATCATGTATCTTTTTCTCAGCATCATCAACTCTTTTCATACTACTATAGTCATTAAAAGTTGCAACTGATATTATTAAATTTAACAAATCCCCTTGGACAGCTTGTTCGTTACGCTCAAGAATATTTACAACCTGTGATGCAATATTTCTCTTATAATCACTCCAGTTCACCATTGAAAGCACCTCTTTATGCTCTATTGACATATAAAGGTAATCTTTCAGGTCTTTCTTATACCAGAATATATGAGATAAGGCATTTTTCAATGCCATTAAAACATTGGCAGAAATCTTCTTCATATCAATTGATTGTCTTTTCTTATTATAGTAGTTATGGTTCTGCTGCCATCAGTATATCATCCTCATGGATTTCATACATTTTGGTTGATTTTGTTGAATAATTCTCTTGTTCATTATCCGTCCACTGCTCGCATTGCTTAATGACAGTTTCCAATGCATTGGCAGCTTCCTCTGGAGGGTAATGATATTTCTTCAGAAGATGTTTAATCATTCTGCGCATACCGGCACGGGCTGACTCTTTCTTTTGCCAATCAATAGTGCGGTTTTTGCGAAGGGAATCGGTAAGCTCTTTTGTCATGGCAACCAATTCTTCATTACTATAGAAGTCGTGGATTGCTTGCGGTTTGGTCAAGGCATCATAGAATGACTTTTCTTCAGGAGTGAGTCCAAGTTCATTAGCTGCTGAATCGGCTGAAGCAATCTCTTTTGCTAACTGCAAAAGTTCTTGGATAACTTCTTCATTGGTGAGTAATCCTTTCAAATAGTTGGATAAAGAACGATTGAGCAGGTCAGAGAATTTCTCTGACTGAACGATATTGGTCTTTTGATAGAGTGCCACTTTCTCTGCTAATAACTTTTTAAGCAGTTCTACAGCTATATTTTTTTCTTTCATCTTAGAAATTTCATCTAAGAAGGCTGTATCAAAGAGGGAGAACTCGGCTTTAACATCAGAGAAAAGATTGATTACACCTTCACTTTTTACACTTTGTTTCAGCAACTCGCTAATACGAGCATTGATTTCTTTCTTCGTAACTTTTCCTTTGCCTGTCATTCGGGAGAGTAAAGTGCGTATAGTCTCAAAGAATGTAGCCAAGAAGCGTTGCTCTTCATTCAACAGGCTTCGGCAAAGAGTTATGGAATTGTGCAGCAATGCTGCTTCTTTCATATAGAGCGGTAACTGTTCTTGTTTATCGGTTGCCAACATGAAGTTTACACCACCTTTGATTAATTTAGCACGGTCAGCATCTGTCACTGTGTGGAACTTACTATAATTATAACCATGAAATAAGTCTTGGCACACTTCCAACTTCTCTTTGAACTTTGTAAAAGCCATGCCTTTGATATCTGGGTTTCCAAAGTTCTTTCTGTCGCGTCCCGTATAATCACGCATGGCTTCTTTCAAGGCTTTGGCAATACCGATATAGTCAACAACCAATCCACCCACTTTACCATTGAATACACGGTTCACTCGTGCAATGGATTGCATTAGGTTATGTCCGCTCATCGGTTTGTAAACATACATAGTTGCCAATGAGGGAACGTCGAAGCCTGTGAGCCACATGTCGACCACAATAGCAATCTTCATCGGGTCGTTGTCATCCTTAAATCGTCTGGCAAGTTCTTTCTTATACTGCTTGTTTCCGATAATGTCGTGCCATTCTTCTGGGTCTTGGTTGCTGCCCGTCATGACAACTTTTACTTTATCCGTCCATTTTGGGCGAAGCTCCAGTAGTCGATGATAAATGCTCATGGCTATGGGACGCGAATATGCCACGATCATTGCCTTACCTGTCAATTCATATTGACGGTTTTCCTCATAGTGTTTGAGAATGTCTTGGCAAAGAGAATCGATGGTAGCCGGTGCACCGAGTATCTCTTCCAAGTGTGACATCTCCTTCTTGCTTTTCTCTATCTGTTCTGTCGTTGCACCTTCTTCAGCCAACAGCTCGTATTCGTCATCAAGGGCTTGCAAGGTAGCATCGTCAAGATTTAGATTGATAACTCTGGATTCATAATATACAGGACAAGTAGCACCGTCATTAACCGCTTGCGTCATGTCATAAATATCAATATAATCACCAAAAACCTCTACGGTATCTCGGTCTTTAGTAGAGATAGGTGTACCAGTAAAGCCAATATATGAAGCATTGGGCAACGAATTGTGAATGATTCTTGCCGTGCCGATAGAGACTTTACCTGTAGTAGTGTCGACTTTTTCCTCAAAACCATATTGTCCTCTATGTGCCTCATCAGTCATCACGATAATATTTCTTCGCTCTGACAAAGGTTCGTCAGACTCCTCAAACTTCTGCATGGTTGTGAAGATAATGCCATTAGCTTCTCGTCCACTCAATAGCTTTTTTAGATTCTCACGACTATTGGCTTGCACTGGTGTTTGACGCAAGAACTCCTTACATTTAGAGAATTGGGTATAAAGTTGATCGTCCAAATCATTGCGGTCGGTAATCACAACAATAGTGGGTTGTGATAACTCTTGTTGCAACAAGTGGGCGTAGAAAACCATTGACAATGATTTTCCGCTGCCTTGCGTATGCCAGAACACACCGATTTTACCATTACTTACTATAGCATGTTTAGTACGTTCGATGGCTTTCTTCACTGCAAAATACTGATGATACCCTGCTAATATCTTGGCACTCCCTTTTTCTTCTTTGGAAAAACAGATAAAGTTCTTGATTATGTCTAAGAGTCGTTCCCTTTGAAATATTCCTTCAAAGAATGTATCATAATCGACAAATTCCGTACTTTCATAATTACCATCTTTTGTTTTCCATTCCATGTAGCGATCTTCCTTGCTAGTAATTGTTCCAGCTTTGGAAAGAGCCATATCGCTCATTACACAGAACATATTGAAAGCGAACAACGATGGTATATCTTTCATATAATTGCGGAGTTGAAGATATGCTTCTGAAGCATCTGTTTCTTCACGAGAAGGGGATTTTAATTCTACAACCACCAATGGTAAACCATTCACAAATACAATGATGTCGGCACGTTTCTCTGCATTTTCAATGAATGTCCATTGATTGATAACTTGAAAAGTGTTTTTGTCCGTATGCTCAAAGTCTATCAAATAAACCATTTCATTGCGCATTTCCTTGCCATTGAAATAAGAGACTTCTATGCCATGCTGCAAATAGTCTGTAAAAGTTTCATTACGCTGCGCCAAACTACCCATATCAATATTGCGTAGTTTGATAATCGCTTCGTGAATGGCTGCATGTGGTTTCTTTGGGTTAACAGTTTGCAGACTTTCTTCTAATTGTGCTTCATAATATGGCACATAGTAGTCTCTTTCAATATTTGGACCGTACAAATATTGATAGCCCATACCCTCAAAGAGGGATATTAGTGCTTTTTCGTAATTATCTTCTGTGAAGGGCATTGTATTTTATTTTTGTTGTTTATTCATTTCTAAAAGAAATTCTAAATAATCTATATAGTTAGCTTTATAAGCTTGATAATCTAAGTTGTAAAGAGCCTCTGATGCTGATAAGTGTATGCCTCCTACTTCTAATGGATTTTCTCCATCAAACCAATAATTAAAGCACTCACAATCTTGATAAATTAATCTTTGGTTAGCGTGGTGGGCATAACTGAAATAAAAATGTAAAATGAACCCACAGAGTACATCTGTTGTTTTGTATATCAGTAAGGATAATGATTTGTCTATCTGAGGATGCAAAACATCCAAACCATGTGAAGCAAATCCTGCATTATTTCGTATCTCTGCAATCGATTGAGCGACAGTAGAAATTCTACGGCATAGTTCAGATAGACCAACTATTTCTTTTCCAGTCTGTTTTATAAGATGTTCTAAGGTCTGTTTTACTAAACTATTAAATGAAATATCATCTTTGTATGTTGTATTTTGATTAGTGAGAATTGTTTTGCAAAGTGCTTCAGTTAGACTTTTACTTACTTCAACGCACAAAGAAGGATTAATCTCAACATTGTTTTCTATTGTTGAAATATGCGTTTCAAAAGTCCTAAGACTTAGTTCTTTTGCAATATATTCTCTTGTCCACCGCATAATTAATATTAATTTAAATTATCATTTATCCGTTTGTTGAGTTCAATCTTAGAATCGAGAGAAGAAAGGATATTTCCTATCTTCTGCTGTGTTTGCAGAGGAGGGACCAAACACCGTAAATTATCAAAGGTCTCTCTTGTGATAGTATCAAATACACTACCGTGAGCTGTTTTTCTAAGTTCATCGACCTTAGTTCGAGTTAGGTAATATAAGAAGTTCTTATCAACAATATTGTTTCCTCTTAAACCAAAACATGATTGATTGAAACACATAGGGTCTGGAATCATCGCCATAGCCCCAACAGTACCTCTTGCGGAGATAACAATATCGTTTTTTTCTAATAACTTTGTCGAGCTATTTAATAATCCTAATTCTGAAATATGCTTTTCTGTATCATAAACATATTTGGTAACAGACACAAAATCTTTCACCGACAACCAAGGGATTTCTCCACTCCAATATTCAGGAACGGATGTTTTAGGTGTTCCGCCGCCTATAATTGTTGCGAGATCTGTATATCTATATTCTTTCCACTCTTCCATGATGAAAATCAATCATTTTGTTCATAATAATATGAATAGTCTATGCCTTTCATAAACATTTCTCTGTCGTCAATCTTTGTAGTGAGAGCTGGTAGTACTAAAGCCTTGATATGTGTGCTATCAGACACGCTCTCACGCATGGCTGAAAGATACTCGTTCTTGTCTATTTGGCTCCAATCCACACATCGCTTGAGAGAACGCCTCAACATGAGATCAAGCCAGATACGAGTGCTTCGTCCATTACCTTCCATAAATGGATGAGCTACGTTCATTTCGACATACTTGTCCATTATTTCGTCGAAGGTGTTTTCTGGCATTCTTTCAATCGTTTGTAGCGTAGCAGGGAAGTGCATACAGTTAGCAAAGGTAAAGCCACCTTTGGAGATATTCTTCGTGCGGATTTGTCCAGCAAAGTCATACAAACCTCCAAAGAGATAAGCATGAATCTGTTGTAAACATTGTATGCTGCCTGGCTCAAGACTTTTCAGCAAACCACTTTCATATAACTGATATGCTTTCTTTCGACTTTGACCATCTAATGTATTATCACTATATGTAAACCAATCAAGGAACTCATTTGCTCGATTGTTAGGATAGTGCTTTGCTAATAAAGTCACTCCTTCACTATCAAGGACATCTGCAATACGCATCTTGCCATCTGGTGCTTCAAATTTAAAGCTGTGAGTAGTACTCACGGGTTCAATGCCTTCTTGTTTCAACTTACGTTTTAACCAACGCCAATAGTTACCTGCTTTGGTGTAGTCAGGCTCATCGTTAATGGCACGCACAATGTCTGTTGCAGAAAACCACCAACAATTATTTTCTTCATCCCATACGGCACGTACTTCACGGTCGTTGAAGAAACGAATTGATTTCTTATGTTGTTCTTTCTTCTCTTCCATAAATGGGAATTTAGTTGTTCGTTTTACTATTTTTTATAACCCAATAGCCATTGCGCCGACCGTTTTTGCGTTCAAGAATACCTTGTACAGATAATTTTACGGTCATCGTCTTTACCGTTCGTTCTGATTTTCCGATATGCACAGCTATTTCTTTTTGCGTTGCATTTGGTTTTTCTTTAATAAAGTTGAGTAATGCTAATTCTTCTAAAGTGCAATTCAAAGTGCAAATATTGCACTTTGGGTCATTATCTGTTGCACTTTGACTTTCTGCCGACACGTGCAGGTATCTATTCTTCAATTCATTCTGTTCATTTAATATCAGGTTACGGAAGAACGCCTCAAGATATTGTGTTGTCGCAAAAATCCCTTTAGGCATATTGTTATAGTTAGCACGAACCAGTGCATTGCGGAAGTACCACGAATAGTGGGCAAAGGTTTCGTTGCTGATGTTAAAACCAAATGTGCGCAGATACTTGATAGTGAAGACTGCCGTTGTACGAGTATTACCCTCACCGAAAGGGTGAATTTGCCAAAGATCTGAAATAAATTGAGTAATATGATTCACGGATTCCATTGTGTCATGGTGTCTATAATTGTATTCCTTTTCACGAGCAAAGTCATAATCCAGCGTCTCACGAATACTATCCGCACCTGCATATAGCACAGTTTCTCCATTCAGCACCCACTCCTTTTTCGTAATGTTGTAATCTCTTATCTTACCAGCGTGTTCATAGATACCTTCAAACAATCGGCGATGAATAGAAATATATTCTAATGGCGAGAACGTAAAGCTCTGCTCGGATAGCAGTTCGGTGATACGAGCCGAAACCTTATCAGCTTCTTCTGTTCTGTCTTCTATATCCTTACGGGCAACCTTTGATTCATAGTAGCTATTGACGAGCTGCTTCACCTCCTCAATCGTGATGTCGCCCTCAATATGCTGTCGAGCCGTCTCACGCAGATAGTTGGAAGTTTTCAAGCCATCAACAGCCTGCAAGCCAATAGCCGTCTGCCACGCATAACCTTTCTCTCGTTTATGCGGTTCGCTCTGTCGGATATATTCTTCAAAATCAGTCATCATTATTTTCTTTATGAATAACACTTCTTTCTCCAGACATTAGTTTAGGGAGAAGGGTATCACGCAGTATTTTCAAGTTTTCTGATTCTAAATGTAATGTAAGAATCTGTTGATCCATTGAAGCTACAATAGCTTCAAATTTTGATATTATATCATTTGTAGGAATCAAAATCTTCAGAGTTTCAAGTGCCTTACGGTTAATTGAACCAAAAACAGTACCCTCTGCATTAAATTTATCTAAATCAGATTTCAATGAAAAAAGAGTATATAACAAAAACGCACTTTTATTTGTTCTGCTCACAGCAGAAGCAAGACCACGTCCTATACAACATTCCTTATGTGTGATGTTTATATCACCAACAGGAGCACGAACGCTAATAAGAATACTATTTGCAGGTGCAATTCGTGTTGGATTTGTCGTGAATAATCTTATAGAAGGGAATCGAGTTCCAAATTCTGCACGACCTTGATAAAAGATTATCCCTTCACCATTTTCATTATAAGTGGATCCATTAGGTGATTGTCCCATAATAATATCTGCAATTTCACTAAGATAACCTACTTTCCACCCTTCAGGTATTTTTCCAAGCTCCGAATCCACAAATTTTCTATCTTTGAATGGATCAAAATCCACGAACCAAGATTTGAACAACGCTTGTGCCTGCTGCTCTAAATTATCATTTATGCGGCGGTTCAGCTCGATTTTGGCATCAAGATTATTCAAGAGAGAAGCTATTTCTTCTTGGGTCTCAGGATCTGGTGCCTTAAAAACATAAGTGCCAATTAATTTAGGAGAAGTATGCTTCACTGTGCTACCAGAACAGCAATTTACTATATACTTTTGATATTCGGGAGTGCGCATCACCCAATAAAGAAAATGCTTACTTATATTTGAAGCAATAGACTCTACTAAGCCAATGCGTTGATTATGTAGAAATGTTATATCTCTAATTTGTGGTATTATAGCAGAATACCCTAAAGTATCTCCATCTTTACTTAGATCCGTCATCGTCACAATCAAATCATCCTTATTTAAAATATAGTCGTTAGGAATCGGGCCATGATAATATTTGGGTTTAGATAATTTGAATCCGCCTTTTATATCAAAGTTGCCAGGAGTTACGCATATATATGGTTGCTTTTCATTTGTGAAATATGCACCTTTGAAAGCAAATCCATGTCTTATTTTACAGACATCACTAATTTTATATTCTTTCCACTCTTCCATAAATGGGAATTTAGTTGTTTATTTTGTTAATTTCTACCTCACCAGACATAAGTTTAGGGAGAAGGGTATCACGTAATGCTGTTAAATTCCGACATTCGGTCTGTAAAGCAATTATTTTTGCAAGCAAAGGGCTAATTATTTTATCTATCTCTATCAACTTTTTGTTGCTTGGAATTAATACTTCAGACTTTTCAAGTTCACTCCTTTTTATATGTCCCATTGTTACAGCTTTATCTTGAGCTATATGAATAAACTTCTTTAGATGATGCAATGTCCAAAAATAATAAAACCATTTTGGATATTTCTCGGATGTCACCTTAAATAAATGCTGATTTAATCCACATTCACCTCCACACCATATCTTAACCATAAGTGTGCCTGACCATGAAAAAATAACGTCTCCATTATCCACCTTATATTGACTATCAATATTTTCAGAGCATTGGTCAGAATGTTCATCAACTTTTCCTTGACCTAACTCTTTTATTTTCAATACAGGTATTCCAGTATCATTTGCTGTTGGACGATATTTCTGCATAGCTAATCCATTGAGATAAGAGCTATATCTGTAAGATTGCCCACTGTACAATCTCCTAAAATTTCAGGAGTATCTACAAAGTAATGGTTGAACAACACTTGTGCTTGCTGCTCTAAATTATCATTTATCCGCCTATTTTTATGAAATAGCGGTTGATATGAGCTATATGTGTGATATGCTGTTTGCATTTTGATTTAATTGATGAATTTGCGGTGAGAGAGTTTGACATTTGTCTGATTGACCATCGCATAGTGCATGGTTGTATCAATTTTAACATGCCCGAGGAGTTTTTGTACTTGCTCCACGGGCATACCTTTATCTATAGCCATAGTCGCAAGTGTTCGACGAAACTTGTGTGGATGAACACGGACAATCTTTGAAAGCCTCCCAATCTTTCTTAGTCTTGTCTCAACTCCTGATATTTGTAATCGATTGTGTGGCTTGGCAAGAGACACAAACAATGCTTTGTTTCTGTCTTTCCGCTCTGCGAGATATTGCTGCAAATGAATCTTTGCACGAGCATTGAAATACACGATACGTTCCTTGTTGCCTTTACCGAAAACGATACACTCACGCTCGTTGAAGTTTATATCCTCACGATTGAGCTTTACAAGTTCTCCAACACGCATACCAGTAGAAGCCAATAGGTCTATCATTGCTAAATCTCGTACCCTTGAACAGTTATCGCGCAGTTGTTCCAAATTTTCGTCAGTAAGGACTTCCTTAATATGTGTTCCTGTCTTAACCTTGTGTATTCTACGTACAGGACTTTTAATGACGTAATCCTCATCCTCTAACCATGAAAAGAAAGATGAAAAGATACGACGGATATTGTCTATTGTAACTTTACTCGATTTGTGTTTCTGTTGAAATACAGCCAAATAAGCACGAATATCCTCTGTTGTATAGTTCGTAACTTTTTTAGGCATTTTCTTGAAAAGCTGATTGATGGTCGAGCCATAATATTTTATGGTAGGTGTGGTGCAACCTTCAACTTGCTTAGCTGACAAGAATATCTCTAACAGACGTTCGTTAGATGCATTGTTCTCCTGCATCAGCTCGTCGTCTGCCGTAATGGAGTAGTTACTAATTACTTGCAATAATACTCCATTGAGTTGTGCCATTTGTTCTACACTTAATATACCTGCCATTGCATTGCTAATTTCTAAAATCAAATTTTCTTTCATGTTCTTCTATATTAATGAATTGATAATATGGAAGAACATGCGGTCATTTACTTGATAATGAATCCTATGCTTGCCAACTGTTTTCGTATCTCATCCTCCAAATCATGAGATTGGGCAAACAAATCGGACAATTCAGTTGTGAGTTTGTCCATCTTCTCTTGAAAAGGAATACCATCGTCTTCCTGTTCTGCAATGCCGACATAACGTCCAGGGGTAAGAATATAGTCTTGTTTTGCCACATCGCCAAGGGCTACAACTGCACAGAAGCCTTTTTCATTCTCAAGTGTACCATCACTATATTTATCAAAAGTGTCTGCAATCTTTTTAATATCTGCTTCTTGGAGCTCACGAAGTTTGCGGGTAACCATTGTTCCCATGTTTCTTGCATCTACAAACAGAATTTTATCTTTCTGTTTCTTCTCTCGATTGAGGAACCATAGAGAAACAGGAATACCTGTGGTATAAAACAACTGTGAGGGTAGGGCAACGATACCTTCTATTAAATCGGCCTTGATGATATTCTCACGAATCGTTCCTTCCCCTCCTGTCTGTGAAGATAAAGAACCATTTGCCAATACCATACCTATTTTCCCTTTGGGAGATAAATGATGAATCATGTGTTGCAACCATGCAAAGTTGGCATTGCCAGATGGTGGAATGCCAAATTTCCAACGCACATCATCTTGCAACTTGTCTGCTCCCCAATCACTGAGATTGAAAGGCGGATTAGCCATGATAAAATCAGCTTTTAATGTGGGGTGTTGGTCGTCAAAGAATGTATCTGCATTAAACTTACCCAGATCAGCCTCAATGCCTCGAATGGCAAGATTCATCTGAGCCATCTTCCATGTCGTAGGATTGCTGTCTTGGCCATAGACAGAAATATCTTTGATATTGCCTTGATGCCTTTCTATGAATTTGGCAGACTGTACGAACATTCCACCAGATCCGCAAGCAGGGTCATATACTCGTCCGTGATAAGGTTTCAGAACTTCGACAAGTGTTTGAACAATACAAGCAGGTGTATAAAATTCTCCTGCTAATTTCCCTTCTGCTTCTGCAAATTTAGAAAGACAATATTCATATGTACGTCCCAATATATCTTTGGAATCTCCATGTTCTTTCATTTGAATATTGGTAAATAAATCTACCACATCGCCCAAACGCCTTTTGTCTAATTCTGGTCGGGCGAAATTTTTGGGCAGAATGCCTTTCAAACGGAGATTCTCCTTTTCAATAAGACGCATGGCATTGTCGATTATCGTACCTATTTCTGGTGTATGGGCTGCTTTTGCTACCACACTCCACCGTGCTTCGTGTGGGACAAAGAAAATATTTTCAGATGTATATTCATCTTTGTCCTCTTCAAAGCCATCCCCTTCCTCTACCAAAGATTGGTATTTGGACTCAAAACGATCTGAAATATATTTTAGAAAGATAAGACCTAACACTACTGATTTATATTCAGAAGCATCAAGATTACCTCTCAACAAATCGGCAGCTTTCCATATCTCTTTTTCAAATCCTATTTCCGCAGTATTCTTCTTTGCCATATTATTCCTATTTTAACATTTCTTATTCCAAAATTATGATAATCAGCACTGTTTATAATATTTCGTAGCAATTAAATTCTTAACAATAAAACATCAAGTTCATGAGTTTACACAATCAGAAATAAAATTCCACAGCTCAATTATCAAAGACTACTCAGATAATCTTGAAATATTTCATGTGGTCTTTGGCTGTTTATGTGCTTAAGAACATGCTCATGTGTAGACTCTTTGACTCTTGTTATTATTGTCATAATAGTATTTCTACAATCTATTGGCTTTATTCTGAAGACCCACATTATTTATCAATTTTAGGCCACATATACTACTTATTTTTTGACGTTTGTCATAAGACAAATGGTGATTATAAACATACTTTATCACTCTATATTTTATTATTTCTAAAGCCACAGGGTTATTTTTAAATTCAAACAATATAGACTCTAACTCACTCATAGACATGTTATTATAATATGTTTTGATTGTAAAAGAGATTATTTTAGCAGCAGGTGTCCCTATTCGACGAGCAACTTCATCGTATATTTTTCCTAAGTCAGAAGTCCCCACACTCACAGATAAATTACTAAAGGTAGCTAAACAAACACGCAATAACATAAGATGTAGAAGTTGTTCTATCTTAGATTTAATAACATCCTCATTTGTTTTACCTTTATTTTTATTGATAAAAAAATCAACTATTTCTTGCTGACTTTCATCTAAAATCTGTGTAAAAAAAGATATAGATCTAAAACAAACATTATACGAACTTTCTATAATATCTAACAATTTTCCTTTATCTAATGAATCTTTCTGATTCTTAACAATCTGCCCCATGATTTTAACAACCTTAAAAGTGTCATTTAGATCACGTAACGTCACATTGTCCTGAAAATCTTCTTCTGTGAAATTTTCTTGGGGCAATGTTCTATGAAGTTCATCAGCTTTCCGTAAATCCCGATTCCTTTCATCTCTTGGGTCAATGTTTGCCTTGATAACATCTGTTTTAATCAGTCTTACAAGTTTAGACAATTCTACGAAAAGTTTATCATCTTGAGCAAGTGTAATAGGAGATATATCTTCAAATGGCAACCAACTTGCAAATAGCAGTTCATCAATTTGCTTTTTCCCCCCATTTTTATATATCAAGAAGATTAAAATATTAGCTTCTCTTTCTTTATGCAGTTCCGAACATAACTTTTTAACAATTTCTTCGCCACATCCATCATCGATCAAGGTCGATATTTTGGAGGCTACTAAAAAATAGAATATATATTTGTACGAGAATGAATATGAATCCTCGTCTATTTTTTGGATCAGATTTGCATTAACCATTTTGGAAAGCAAAGTAGAGCAAGTATAAAAATCATTGTATATATCAATATATGTATCATACATTCTCTCAAATATTTCTTTCGAGAAATACTTATGGGTAGGTTGCTCTTTATATAAATAATATGCAAATTCTTGTAAAAAATTAAGCATCCCATTAATCTTAGTTCTTGGGATTTCTGCTCTAACCAAAGATGCTATTATTAAAGAATTATAACAATAAGCATATGAGGTCTGTTCTACATCGAACTGACCTAATGCCTGATTTAATCCCTGCAAAAGTGATAAAACAAAAATAGGGTACGATGGTATTAGTTGCTGCCCTAACAAACCTGTAATCTGATCAAAAGTTAATTTGACTTCCTGACCAATAGCCTCTTGAGAAAAATTTTCACCGGCTCTGCCTATTCTTACCCATTTCTCAATTAGCTGATTTCTTTTATAATAACCCAATGGTAATAACTTATACCTTTTGATATCTGATTCTGTAACGCTTTGCTCTAACAAAGCATCTATCGCTATTTGTTCAGAAGTAGTAATTATAACCTTCTCAAAATTAGCCATCAACTTATTAACAAACTCACTTTTTTCATTCTTAGAGAAACTAGATTTATTGATTTCATCGATAAACACAACTTTTTTACATTTTTCCAATTGTGCATACTTGTCGAATTTGTATTTTCTATTATCATACTGAGACTCATAAGATTCTTTCATAATTTTGTTAAGCTTCGAATGAGTAGATAACCTTTCTCCTTTTATCAGTAGAGGGTATAACCCACTTTTATAAGAATCCATATAGAGCATCTTTAATAAAGAGCTTTTCCCTGACTGACTATCACCTTCTAATATCATGACTTTTTCCAGTTGAGGGTTTTCTAAAATATTTTCAGAATCTACAAAAGGAGAAAAAGAATCCTTTTCATACTGCATTGGCTCCAGATCAGGATAAACAAATATATCTGACAACATCAAATCAAACTTCTTCTCATGCTTTAATGGCAAAGCTATCTCTTGAATAGAGGCTAAAAAAGTATTATTTAATTGCAGTTTATTCCGATATGGTCTTATCTGCATATCTTTTTGTTCAATTTCTACATAAGAGGTATTATTATATTGAAAAGAATACTTCGACAAAGAGAATGACTCTGTATCAAAATGATAAAAATTAAATTTAGAGCTTTTATCATATTGAAATGCAGAGGATTCTAGATAAACTAGTTCATCACAATCGCCTAAATCTGCAATAATCTTATCACTTTCTGTATGCTCATGCCCACACATGACTATGTGAGTATTATCATACAAGTGCTTCTCAAACTGCTTTTTATTATTCGCACTATTATTTGGAGTTAGCCAGCCTGTATTGTGATGAAAGACAGCTATACTTAAATTATTAGGCTTATTACATTGCAAGAAAAAGCGTTGAGGTATCATTAATTTGCCAACATCTTCATGAAGAGTAGACAAGAATGCTGTATTATAACACTGAAAGTATAAAGAAAAATCTGTTTTAATCTTTAATTCCCTAAGCCATGAGATGGAAGACTCTTGAGCATCAATAAGTTTTTTGTAAAAACACCAAAAGTTCTTTTGGGGATGTAAACAGTGCTCTATTATTGCATTATCCTCTACATCCCCCTTTTGTAATACATCCTTTATTAATACCTCTCGAATAGCATCATCCTTAAATTCACAATCATGATTACCAGGCACTATGACATAGTCGAAATTGCAAATTTTATTTTCTTTTTTCCAAAACTTTTCGCAATTCTTCAAAAAATTATATGCTATGTCATACTGTTCTGCAGTCCCTGAGAAAGCTATATCACCAGAGATTACAACTACAACTCTGGAAGTTTCATTTATATATTGTTTACACGATTTACAAAATTCATCAATATGAGTTATAATAAAATCTTCGTTAGATTTTATATGAATATCAGACAGCTGAATAATCGAAATTTTCATCTTTGTAACTTTAGAAAGGTTGTTTAAGTGAGTGATAAAATTACGTTAACTATGCAAATAACAAAATTTGTTATCTAATCGATTTTTTCTGCATTAGAAATAATCGCCATAAGTTCTTTATCTGCTACAAAGATAGAAAATTTTATTATACAATCAAAATAAAAGAGAAGCTATTTATCCTCTTTTATTACAATGCGAAAAGATTATTCTATTATTCATGAAGCTTAGTCTGCATAAGGCTATCAACCTTATGTTTCAACCTCAAATCATAACCATCTATCTCCTTCTTGATGTTCTTGATTGCTGTTTCATTGCGATGAATATCAAACACTTCGTTTAGCCACAGGATTTCCTTTGGGCTACATCCTCTCCATACCCTGATGATACGGAATTTCAAGGCATCATCCTTGTATTGCTGTTTACTTTGCCACAAGAAGTAATTGCCGACCAAAGAAACAAAACAAAGGACAGATACTGCTACCATATAAGTAAAGACTTTCGAGGATTTGATGTCAAAGCTGTGCCTGTGAATATGTTCCTGCGGTATTGGATGCTCTTTCTTCTCCTGCCATTCGTGCAACATGGTCAAGATACTTGCCACCAATTTGTCCATGGATTTAGCTTCCTCGTCCTTGATGCGCACTTGTACACCAATATACTTGTTAATCACTTCTTTAGTTCGCTGTTCATACTGATTGAGCAATTCCTGTTCTTTCTGCTCATCACTTTGTGCTGGTGTAGATTGAACAGGGAGGGAAACAGAACCATTCTCCTTTTCTTTCAACTCCTTTAGCTCCCTGTAAATTGTCTCCAGCTTGTTTTTGATTTCCTCAAAGAGGACAAATGTATTATTGTTAGCCATAGTTATAAATGTATTTTACGTTTTTTCTTTTTCTTCTTTTTGTCAAGTGTGTTGTAAACTTCCGCAGGAACAGTACTATGAGTTTGAAACAAATCCAATCCTCCTTCTATGAGGTTGTTGGTAATTTCGCTCGTAACACTTGCAACATTGGATATGAGGTTTAGCATTCCTTGTGTCTGATGTTCGTGTTCCCTGTTATTCTGTTGCAGGGCAAAGTCTATCTTGGAATAACTGAAAACCCTATCCACTTTAGAGCCATCGAAATGATAACCGTTCTTTTCAAAGATGATTCCCTGAACCTCCTGTGAGTTGCCTTTATACTTAAAACGGACACCAATATCCTGCTTTTCCAAATGACTAAGGAGAGTTGTCCAATCCCTGCACCGAGCTATTTCTGCTTTCAATGCCTGATAGATTTCATATTTGGTCTTATCGGGTTCTTTCAAGCGATGCTCCTTGACTTTCTCCTTGCCATCGGCAAAGTATAAACCGTATTTTGTGGTCAGTTCCTTACAAATCTTCTCGCTCCTGAGTCTGTCGTTACGGTCAGAGATAGTCTTGCCATTATTATCTATGCGATTGAAAGCGATATGAACGTGTGGATGTTCCTTGTCGAAATGGCGACCGATAATGTACTGCGTATTTTTAACCCCCATCTTCTCCATGTATTCACGAGCGATCTGCGCCATCCATTCATTACTGAGCTTGGAAGAATCCTGTGCCGAGAAACTCAGGGAGATATGCCCCACAACCTTGCTTACTCGTGGATTCAGTTCTGTCTGGTCGATGAAACTTTGGACAATATGGTTGATGCTCTCCGTTCTCACTCCGGAACTATCAATGAGTTCCGTTCCTTTCTTCGGGTCAAGGATGTAATTAATAACACCCTTGAAGCCCGAACCTTTCATTATCTTTGCAATCATCTCCGTATCAGATTTAGGATTTCATCAATCTTGCTAATGATGATTTTGTGGAAAGGAGCAATGACATGAAACCCTTCCGCATTGGCACGATGTGCCAACTGATTAAGATTATTTGCCATTCCACACAGCTTGCGGATGAAGTCTGCTTGCTCTACGGTCAGTCGTTCAATGACATTTCCTTTATCAAGAATTCTTCTTACAAACTCACTCATGGTTACTCCTGCGCTTTTGGCTTTGCCTTTGAGCGTATAGTAATCCTGCGTATTCAGTTTCACCGTGATACGGTATTTCTTCTTTTCGGCTACGCCCTTGGTTGGACGACCACCTTTTTTATATTCTGTTTTTATCATACTTGTTTCTTTAATTTGATTTGATGGAGACCAGCGGGATAATCCTCTGCAACGACTGTCAGGAGGTGGAGCAAGTGGTTTTGGTATGCCCAAAACATAAACTTGCTCCCCGAAAAACAGATTATGCCAAACTATTCCTATAATCATAGCTTAATCCCTTTATTTTTCTTGATTTCTGCTTTCTCTGAATGCTTGAATTCAGCACATAAATACTCATTTAGGTCTTTATAATTCTGGAAGACGGAAGAGCAGTCTTGGACAGTAAAACCATCTCTTTTAAGTTGTTCTAAAGTTCGCTTTCCTCCTTCATCATTATCTAAATATGAACAAATGAGCTTGTGCTTTGAAAGAAAAAATATTGACTTTTTGATATTATTAATCGAGTTAAGTATCAGTGCAGCTTTCTTCTCTTCATCTGGACTCATCGTAAGCAGACTGAGATAATCCATAAAACCTTCAAACAAATTGATTTGTTCTGAAGGATTGGGAACATACGACACATCGGAAGGAGGCAAACACCCTTTGAAGTATGGATTGCGTAACGCATACCCATAAGAATTGTTTGGAAAGCCTATTGCGTAAAAACTTCTATCACCAATTCTATAATGAATCTCCTTACAATATTTTTTCGAAATGTTCAGATTGATTCCTCTATGTGTGAAATATTCTATGAGATTTGGATGACATAAGTTGGTAGAGCCGATAACCTCTATACGTGATTGACTTGGAGAAATTGTTTTGCTATTAGCTATGGAGAATTTTGGTAGGTTATTTTGTTTGCCATTAAACAACTCTATAGCTTGTACTAAACTGCAATTATGTAATTTCATAACTAAATCTATAAGACTCCCACCTTCAGCAAGTGCAAAGTCATACCATAGATTTTGGTTATAATCAACTTTGAAACTTGGAGTATGTTCATTTCGAAATGGACTTTTATACATTCCGTAATAGCCATAATTCTTTATAGGGTATATAGACATACTACCTAAGTAATCTTTAATTGATATTGCTTTAATTTCATTTATTGTCATACTTGTAACTTTTAAACCTATTACTTACTACAATGTTATTGTTTTGTAAGTCATTGACAATGAAAGAAAAATATGTAGTACTAACTATCTTTGTAGTAATCATTGCATCTGTATATGCCAGGTTGGTAGTAATGAGGTAGTAATACCTTATATCATTATTTACTACGGTCTAACCTTTTTTCTTTCAATGCTTTATCTCTCTTTGTAGTAAAGTAGTATTAATAATTAGTATTGTAACTTTGAATAAAGGGATTGGGAACAATCTTGCGTATATGGTAGACATACATTGGATTGCCACCTATCCTTTTGGATTTCCGCAAGAAGCCAGCCTTTTTCAAGGCTTCTCCCATTCTCCTTTCACTTAGGTTAAGCGTTGTATATCCACGCAAATAGTTTAGGATTTCAGAAGTGGTCATATAACTTTCTTCGGTTGCTGCTGGCTTTTCCATGCCTTTAAGAAGCATTTCATACTCAACAGTCTGCACTTGAAACCCTTCGCTCTCTTGGTGTAGTTCAGCTATTTCCTCTTCATTGAACCAATAATGATAGTCAACTCTCCACAATTCAACTGCCTCAGAGTACACCTTGTTGATATTAATCCCTTTAGCTGCGTCAATATCAATGTGTTCAACTTCAAAAGGTAGAAAGCGACGACTGCCTGTCGGATCTGTTAGAAAATCATTACCATTAACAGATGCCATAAAGCTTGCTAAGTGAGGATACTCCTCAATGTAAGTGTCGTATGGTCTACGATATTTTACTCTTGGTGTCGTTATCAGATTTTTCAATTCATTTTCATCTCTCTTATTGAGTGCCTTTAGTTGGTCGTCAATATTGATAAAAAGATATTCCGCAATCAGTGTCTGTACATCTTTTCCTTGTGGGTCAATCTTTCCTGTGAAAAGATAACTCTTCAGTTCTTCTGGACAGAGTAAATCAAGGAAAGTTGTTTTGAATTTTCCTTGTTCACCTGTAAGAACTAAACATGTATGATTACGACACTGTAAATCATCCATAGCATTGGCTACGACAGCAACAAGCCATTTTACAAAGTAGTGTTTCCATTTATCAGGATTTCTCACCACAACACAATTTGCCAACCTTATAATTTCAGATTTATCTTCACCTTTAGGCTTTGGAAGATTCAACAAATACTCACGAATTGGGTTAACTTTATTGCAAAAGTCGCTCTCCAATATTGCTCGAATATTATCTGCTGGAGTATATATTCCCAAAGTCCCATCTACCAGCCGACGCATAGAATTAATATCATATTTAGTAAGAGGACGGAATGAAGTATTAGAATCTTGTTCTCGAAACTCTGTTCTACTTTTAACTGTATTAAAACGAAAAGCATAATGCTCTTTCAAGAATTGCTCTATGCGTTCATTCTTAGATTGCTTGGCTCGCCCTTCAGTTCTTTCCTTTTCCATAATAAATATATTTATAAAAGGGAAGAATCAGAATGTTTCTCAGAGATAAAAGTTTTTGCCTCCTCGTTGATTTCGGCAACAGTCTTTTTCTTACCTCCTTCAATCCATGCCAATAACTCATCTTCAAAAAAATAGAGGTGCTTACCATTCTTATAACAAGGTAGTAAACGTTTTCGTACTAAGGTGTAAACTGTTGGCTTGGCTTTCCCTATTAGTTTACACGCATCATCTATTCCAATAGGAATACGTTTGGGAGGGACAATAGTTTTTTGTCCTTTACATACTAAATTCTTGATTTCAGCAACTTCGCTGACTAAGTGAGCAACTGCCTTTGGCAAGTTCTCAAAAGTGATTTCATTTTGTACCATAATACTTGTTATTGATTTTTACGGTGCAAATGAAAAAGTGTTTCCTCTGTGTCCTAAGACACTGAAGAAACACTATAAAAACACAATAGGTTTGTGTGTTATTCTGTTATTTGGTGGTCTGAAAGGCTTTGTACAATAGGTATAGTGCCTTTCTTCTCATCATCACGGAGGTGACTTTTTATGCTTCCAACTTCCACATCTTTGAATGTGATGGCAAAAACCTGCTTAAGGAACTGCGAAATTTCATCTTGTTTGCCAACTCTAAAATGGTTCCATATATTCCAACCAAAATGAAACAGGTCTAAGGCAACTAAACCTTTGATATTAATTGGTTCTACGTGTAATAAGGGAAGCTTAGCGGAGTACAATTCTATATATTCACAAAGCTTGAGCAAATCTTTATCTGAAACATAAGGTGCAAATTGCTGTTGAGTATATTTAATAGCTATAGCACGTTTATCTTGTACTTTCTGATCCATTAACTTTTGTTGCTGTTGCCGAATTGAGTCAAAGTCCATTGATTGTTGCTGTTGTGCGGAAGATGGACTGCCAACACTGTCTACTACTTGTCCAGCCTCAGCGTCGGATGCTTTATCATTTGTTTTATCTTCTTGTTTCTTTGGAAAGAAAAACTTGACTAATGCCGTAAATAGTCCCTCTACCAAAATAGACAATATAGAATAAATGATGATGCCTATGGCAACAACACTCCAAAAGACTATTTGTGCAGTAAATTCATCAACCCCTAAACGTAAGGCAACCACTCTTGAAAACAACGCAATGATGACACAAACAACAAGAACGGACAGATATACTACAATATGTTCAAAATATTTGGTATTCATATTATGTTGCCGAATTAAGTTTTATCATTTTCAATATCTATTTGAATAGCATTGGCTGCTTTATTTTTCTTTTCATCGACAACCTTTGCATATACTTGAGTTGTTTTGACATTTGTATGCCCAAGCATCTTGCTTACAGTATAGATGTCTGTTCCGTTTGCAAGTTGAAGGGTAGCAAATGTGTGCCTAAAACAATGAAAGCTGAGGTGCTTCTGAATACCAGCTTTCTCAATCCATGCCCTTAATGGGCGAGAAATCCAAGAAGGATTTGGTAATCCTTCAAAAACAAGTTGTTCTGGTTGTCTTGGTTCTCCACAAAGTTTAAAAGCCTGCTCTGAAATAGGCATATACTCTACCCCTTTTGTCTTTTTCTGAGTAAAGAGAAGTTTAGCTTGGTTACCTTCTATGGCAATTTCTTTCCATTTTAGCTTTTGAATATCGCAATGTCTTAATCCTGTCAGAGCTGAAAATAGTGCTGCACGTTTAAGTACATCACGTTCACAAGGGGTATTAGCTAACTTGTTAAGTTCATCAAGGGTTAAGTATTCCCTTCGGGATTCTTGTTCCTGTATGCCTTTGATTTTTGCAGATAAATCTATGGTCAAATATCCGTCTATGAATGCTTGTTTGAGTGCAGCCTTAAAAATAGAAAAATATGTGGAAGCTGTGTTTCGTGATATTGTCCCTTTTTTACTTCCACCACAAGGAGCAGATAACAAGAAAAACTTGAAATCTTCTGCCAATCTATTATCTATCTGTGAAAAGAGTAGCGTGTCTCCAGCAAACATTTTCAATAAAGCATGTACTCGCTCCCAGTTTGTTTGAATTGAAAGGGAACTATTACTGTGTCGCTTGTCTGCCACTTTATCAAAGTACTTGATGAAATTTTGTTGCAATCGTTCTTTCTGTTCTGCTTGTGCTGTTTCTGTGTCACTATACAAGCTTGCATTATCATATTCACGCTGCCGTAGTTTTCTAACACTATCTGCATAAATACAGGCCTCTTGGTCTATCTCACTTTTGCACAAGATAATTCCGTTCAAATCCCGTTTAGGTTTGAATGTTCGAGTCGCTTCGGTAGTACGAGCAGTTCTGCTTTTATCCCAAATAGGAGTAGTGATTGTTCTGTTTAAATACTCACGCACTCTTTGTGGAGAATCTTTTCCAGCTATTTTCACAGGATAGCTTTCTATATACAGGTACCATTCTTTTCGATAGGCACTCTTTCGCAATCGTACTGTTGCCTTTGTATTATCAAGTTCCTTTCTCATTGTATGTCGTGGGTTAGTGTTTATACAAATTGTCTATCTCTGATTTTGGCGCATAGACGTAATTACCAATCTGCCTTGTTGGAATAGAATATTTGCGAATATGCAGATATACAGTACTATCATGGATGCCAAACTTTTTGGCTATTTCTCCAATCGTATAACAATCTTCAGGCTCAAGCCGATAAGTCTTTAGTGCCGATTGTTTTTCTTTCCTTCTTTCATCGTAAGGACGTAGATTAAAGCGTTCTTGTAAATCAGCTTTGCAAATGCGTATCATCCTTAGTCCGAGGTTATAATAACGGACTTGTTTATTCCTGATTAAGCGATAAAGGGAATCTCGTCCAATATCAAATAATGCAGTTGCATCAGCTATTGAGAGATAAGGCTGGTTCTTCGGAACTCTCGCTGCCTTTTCTCTTTTCAATGCATCCAACTGTTCTTTCTTTTTCCTTTGCTTATATGCTGCTTGAGAACAGTTCTTAGAGCAGTATTTGGAGGTTAGCGTCTTTGCAATAAAAGATTTACCACAAATTCCGCATTTCCGCTCTATTTGAAATTTTGCACTCGCCATACTATTTGTATCTATTTGATTATCAATTTATCTTTTAAATTAAGTCGCACTTTATCTCCCATTAAGTCGCGGCACAAATATGGTACAAATATAAGCACAAAAACGATTAAAAACGATAAGATTTAATTATTATTAAGAAATAAAAATCCCAGTAACTTATTATGTTACTGGGATTTACTTATTTTTAATTAGCGTTTATTAGCACTTTTACTTCACTTCCTCAAA
>NZ_BAJX01000028.1 GCF_000613925.1 Prevotella histicola JCM 15637 = DNF00424 | reverse complement strand
GTCGAACTCACGTTATTTTAGGATATGACTGGCATTGTGGTATTAATAGTGACAAGAAAGCACTAAGTGCAGGAAGTCTTTCATTGGGATGGGCTGACTATCTGTTCGGACCATCACTTCTAATACCAGGCATAATAGATATTTATCAACTAAAGCAATAAATATGAAAACATTAACTACAATAGTGCTTATGTGTTGCTGTATATTTTCAAGCTGCAAGCACGATGGCGATTTTTGCCATTATACTATAACATTCTATAACAATTCCGATAAAGAGGTTTATATATCCCCTTCTCTGGATTATCCTGATACAGTAAATGTTCCCAATTACCATGTGTTAGGTTTACCTGATATCTATAAAATAGCACCGCACGATTACAATAAGACTGCATTAGAAGTTCGCGATTGTTATGAAAAGACACTGAGAATCCATGAAAATGGAAAGATGGACACTCTGATGTTATTTGTTTTTGATGCTAACATATTGGAAACGAACAAAAGATACGATTATAATGCTGTGTTGCAAAGGATAGATGTGAATATTGAGGATTTAAGGAAATTGAATTGGATATTATCTTATCCTCGTAAATAACGTGAGTTCGACAAATTCAGAATAATGCGAGCTGTGTGTCAATGGTCCTTTGTACATTGATGCACGGCTTCTTTGGAAACAAGTAATAGGCAGCAATTGCCCCTAATAAATTGACGATGAAATTGTCAAAGCATCTATGTCTGGAGTGTTCCACCTGCACAATGCTCTTAAGTTCATCATTCACCGCTTCAATAATGGCTCTTTTTCTGAGTAAAAGTCTGTCTAAAACACTCATTAACGTTCCTTTCATGTTACTCTTTAATTTGGTAATAAGCTGTATTCCGTCAACGAATAGCCTTTGAAAGAGGTTCTTGCCGATGTAGCCCTTGTCTGCATAACGTCTACCTTTGACATCATAGAATTACGATGATATTTTCTTTTTCTGGTAGGTATTAGCGTGTATTTGCTGTCATTGCATCAAAAAACTTGCAGAAGTTATCTGCCATACAAAATATTTCAGTAACTTTGTCCTCGGTGGTCATAGCGATTTTTGTTTGTAACTGTTTGTTTATTAGCTCCTTAAATTTATAACAAATTTCGCTAATCGCCAAATTTATAGACACTTATAATTCGTCGAACTCACGTTATTTATGTACAAAAATCAGTTATGGCAGTGTTATTCAATTTGTATACTATGAGGAAGATTATTTTATCGACTACTTTGATAATATTAATTATAAATGCTTTGTCTTCATGTAATTGTTTTTATAAACGAAAGACTTTAAGAATTGCTAATAGTATATCTGCAGCAGAATCTCAAGGGCGAGGTGCGCTTGTGTCTATATATAAAACGGATAGAACTACAATAGTATTTGATAGTATATGTATTCACATAAAAGGATCATTTGTAGAACATCCGTATAATTACAGAGATTACAATAGTGAAGCATTAATAGTTGATAGAGATAGCTACCAATTTATAATTATTTTATCAGGTAGTGATAACTTGCAAAGCAAAGGTTATGGAGAAACTTGGGAAATAGATAACATTCCTGCATTTGAAGCACCGTACACGCTTAATTATTATTTTGAAAGGCAAGTTCCACCCGATACCATTGTGGTTACAATCTATGACATTCGTGATTTACCTAAGAAAAAAGTTATAAAGGAAATATCTTTTTACAAGTCACAATCACAATAGAGAACAGAATGTATAATATTAAAACAGCAAGACTATGGTAAACCATATATCGATTGTTTGAACTTACCCATACAAGGGTTTGCCCCAACACCCATATAAGGGTAACGGGCAATACCCTTATATGGGTATTAAAAGCCGTAAGCAATAAACAGGAAAGAATAGTGTTTTATATAGTTGATAACCATAAACAATTAAGAACATGCGTAGAAGTACTGGACGTTTTGAAATTCATATGAACACTATGGGATGGAAAATCTCCAATGAACATTATACGAAATGGAAGAAAAATGTTGGAAAATCTTTTAAAGCACCTCAAACTCGCGTTGCTCCAATGAATCTTGCTGGTGAGAAAAAACGTAATATGAATGCTGGAAAAACAAGATTAAAATCAACAGCTGTATACGGAAGAACTATTTTTTGGAAAGAAACTAAATAAAAGATTAATAATGAGATTTTGTGCTATATTGATACTTTCTGTGATTTCAATTCTAAATAGTTTAGAATTGAAATCACAAACTGTTGTAAAAATTTTAAGCAATGGTTGTAAGGTAGAGAGAAGTTTATTTCTAAACGAAAAAAAAAATCGGGGTGTATAATAAACGAGGTAGATTGGTTAAATTGTCCGCAGATGATATCAAATATCAAAAGATATTTTTAGATCAATCTTATAGCCTGATTGATTATGGAATAATTCTAAAATATCCCGAGGTCATATATAAAGATGCGTGTATTATTGCTGATATTTTGTCAAGTTATGACCCAAGCGAAATCTTATCGTTTACAAAGCCTATAGGGGAGCGAAAAAAGATTTCTATACAAGATATCAATAAGTATTACACGTACCTTGATGCCAGTGTTGACTATGTATTTAGTATTAACATTATAGTCAAGGATAGTCTTATTACCCAATATAGTTATACTTACAAGCCCAATATGTCTGACGTCATTATTTCATATACATGTGTATTTACTTATGATAAAAATAATCGAATAGTAAAATTAGAAAAAATATATAGACGACACTATGAAACAAAAGAAATTATATATGAAAACAAATAACACACGATTTTTGGTAATGCTCCAAATGGGGAGTTGTCAAAATAAAAAGAACAACAAACCTGGCACGAAAACGCAAGCCACAATAGCTATAGAAAACAGAATGTATAACATTAAAACTGCAAGTCTATAACTATATATATAGTTTACACTTACCCATACAAGGGTATATTCCAACACCCATATAAAGGTAACGGGCAATGAGGATGTATCAATTTTGACACACCCTCTTATAAAAGAAGATATATGTGCAGATTTTTTTTACTATTTTGTTTTATAAGCGGCATCAACAGTTATTATAATGCAAAAGGCTTATCGCACAATATAAGTCAGGGCTTTGTAAGAGACACAATCTATACAACCTTTGAAAAATATGATAGGACCGTTGTGAGATATGAAAATAAAATTGTTAATCATATAAAACAAAAGGTTGTTATAATAGCAAAAGACAGAAATAATATCTGTAAGTCAGAAATTCTTTTTGTGGGGAGTATTCTCAATTCAGATAATGACACTATATCCTTTTTAAAAAAAGAAGATACATTTGGGCTAAAAGAAAGTCCTCATTCATCTGGAAATATTATTGTGTATAAAAATAGAATAAGACAAGGTTATTACTCAAATTTCTCCAAAGGTTTTTTTGTAAAAGTTGAAGATAATATTTTACATATAAAGGATGTGATGGAAGAAGATTTGAATGGGCAGCCTGTTCTTGGAATCCTCAATTTAATAAACTTTAAAGAGGAGATACCTCACAACATTTTTATATATTTAAATCAAGATGATGGAGACGAATATGTTTTTCATAAATATAACGATAAATAAGTTTCCTACAATTTAAAGTGGTAATTGTATATAGATATAATCGCGCATTTCCCCCATGAGGCGAAGACAATATCTATTGCAAACATTCCAGTGGCTAACGATAAATAAAAGAACATAGAACAAGCATTAACAAATGCGCTCCATAAGTTTGGCTGGAAGGATATGATTTCAGAAAAATACAGTAATAAATTATTGCCTCATACAAGTTCTGCAAGAGATAGGAGAATAGGAAGTAATCATTCCAATCATTTGCACTTACAAGGATTCAAACCCAATATAAAAACAGTAGAGTATATAAATGCTATTCCTGAAGTAGTTGTTATTGGAAAACGAAAATGAAAAAAACACTCCTTATATTGATTATTTTATCACTCCCCTTGATATCTAAGGGGAGTGATAACCTTGTTGCTGTTCTTTACTTAAAAAACGGCAGTTACGTATCATCTGATAGCGTATATACATTTCTTAATTTAGATGGAACTCTGTTTGATGAATTAAGATCAAGGAATGGCAATGAACCAACGTGTCTGAAAATAGATAGGGATAATGCGGTCTCATATTATCCGGATTTAATGATTTACGTCTTCTTTTGTAAATTATCACCAACCAGAAAGGTCCTTGTTAGGGTTGGTAATGATTGGAAAATATTAAAAACAAATAGTCCTTTTACAGTCTTACCTACGAAGAGGTATCTTTTATCCTTAGATATTCAGTTAAGAGTTGGTGATATTTTATACGATAAAAGAGATAAGGTGAAAGTAAAAAGATGTATAACACGTCATATTATTGACGCAAGAGGAGATTACGTCGCAGTTGAAATAAAGAAAAGGAAGTTATGGTTTCGATGGAAGAGACATTATCAAGTGATCCCTGATTGATTATTGTATAACTAATATTAACGTGAGTTCGACGAATTCAGAACAATGCAAGCAGTGTGTTAATAGTTCTTTGTACATTGATGCACGGCTTCTTTGGAAACAGGCAATAAGCAGCAATTGCCCCTAATAAGTTGACGATGAAATTGTCAAAGCATCTATGTCTGGAGTGTTCCACCTGTGCAATGTTCTTAAGTTCATCATTCACCGCTTTAATAATGGCTCTTTTTCTGAGTAAAAGTCTGTCTGAAACGCTCATTAACGCTCCTTTCATTGTATGTTATGACAATATCAGGTTTATTAAAAAAAATCAACATTGGTAATACTATCAACATAAGTTACATTATGCCCACTATAATGCTCAGCTAAAAGAACATATTTCATTCTACTTGACAGGAAAGTCTCGAAATTGGCAAAGTCATATGTTGTAGATTGTACTTTTGAAAGTAAATTCATGTTATTAGTCCCTCTAATATTGCCTATTTTGGCGAGAATATTTATAGGCAAAGAGTTTGGAAGTTGCTCTTCCCATATCTTACATGCATATTCAAATGCACCTCTCATAGAGTTATCCCAAAGTTCTTCGGGTTCATAAGTTACTTTAAACACTGTACCACCGTTAATTTGACGTACAATAGGCACATCTGTACGTTTTTCAATGTATTGGTCTAAGGCATACGAATCAGATTCTGTACTAGTTTGCCCCTGTGATGCTATTGTTTACATCGTAAGTAGCAATAAGAATAATGATTTTTTCATTTTTTGATAATTTTACATGAAACATACTTCCCTGTGGTAAGTAAAGCTTTTACATAATATAATCCTTTCGGTAAAAAAGAAATATCAATACAATTTGAAATTGTAGCACTTAGGACAAGATGACCTTCTGGAGAAAAGATCTTTATAGGAATTCCAAATCCAGAATTTGTATTGATATATATATTATTATTTTTATACGAGATGATATGATATACAGCATCATAATTCAAACTCTTTATATTTGTTGATTGGTTAAAATGTTCTATTGCAGATATAACATTAGAATCATTAATCAATTCTGTAGTATGTATTGTATCCATAGAAAAAACACTTCCATATTTATTAAGACTCATAATTTTGTAATACTGTCCCCAGTCCGCTTCATTGTACTGAATTGAGTATCCACTATCATTATCTGCGAAATTGATAGGAATATATACTAATGTATAATCTTCTGGAAATGTATTAAGAAATAAACTATCTTTTGTAGATTGAATTCGGACTAAGAAGCACTCGTCCATTGAATGTGAGGTAAAAGATACAGTTAGTTTTGCCTGATCATTATAGCAACATTGTTCATAGTTGAATGTGCCTTCAAGATTGGATCTAATAATTTTAGGTATAGATGGTAATACATTTACAAATATTGACATACTATCAACAACAACAGATTTATTATACAAAAAAATCACTGCATGATAATATATGGATGAATCTTTGCTACTTTCAATGCGCCTATATATTAAATCATTTTGTTTGAATAACGATGGAGTTATCGTAAAGTAAAAAGAATCATTTGTTACACTTTCTTTCATTAAAGGTGCGAATCTATTATCTTGCAACTCTATGCATAATTCCCAATCTAAGTTGTAATTTTCTTCACTATCAGGTTTAATTTTAAAAGACAGCAAATCTCCATCAAGAAATGCATGATCTGAAGTCACCTTATCGACATTATTGACAACTATATATCTGTCTAATACTTGGGCACTAGATACTATAGAATATATAAAGAAAGAGAGAAGAATAAAAAATCTCATTTCAAAAGCTTTGATGATTTGACTAGTGTATCTCCATTATAGAAATTCAATATATATATGCCAGAAGACATACTTATGGTTTCTTTAATATCTTTGATGGTCTTCAGGTAGAAACCATTAGAATTATATACTTTAATAGAAGTAATATTCTCTGTTGCCTTTTGGGGAATTATTCTGTTCGAAAGTTTTCTCTTTGCCGAGTTCGAAAGTGGAGGTAATTCTATGGTGTATATATCACTTCCATATTTATTGTATTATTACAGTAGTTTGGTAAAAAGTTGGTTATCAATCGCAATTTGCGAAAGACCTTTTAGTCGACTTTTCTTCATGTTATTTAAATTTTGTTGTTCCATTTTTGAATTATGTTTTTTGAAAAACAGGTTTGTATTTGCTGACAAATGTAAGTAATAAAAATCAAACTTCCAAATTTTCATATTCTTTTTACAACTGCCCTATAAAACTTTTTTCTTCTTCCCATTTTATAAGAAAGATTGCCTTTAAAACGATCATTTTAGGCATTATCCCTCCTATTATTTGACTAATTCTTAACGTGAGTTCGACAAATTCAGAATAATGCAAGCTGTGTGTCAATGGTCCTTTGTACATTGATGCACGGCTTCTTTGGGAACAGCTAATAGGCAGCAATTGCCCCTAATAAGTTGACGATGAAATTGTCAAAGCATCTATGTCTGGAGTGTTCCACCTGCGCAATGTTCTTTAGTTCATCATTCACCGTTTCAATAATGGCTCTTTTTCTGAGTAAAAGTCTGTCTGAAACACTCATTAACGCTCCTTTCATGTTACTCTTCAATTTGGTAATAAGCTGTATTCCATCAGCGGAAAGCCTTTGAAAGGGCTCTTGCTGATGTAGCCTTTGTCTGCATAACGTCTACCTTTGACATCATAGAATTACGATGATATTTCCTTTTTCTGGTAGGTATTAGCGTGTATTTGCTGTCATTGCATCAAAAAACTTGCAGAAAACGTCTGCCATACAAAATATTTCAGTAACTTTGTCCTCGGTGATCATAGCGATTTTTGTTTGTAACTGTTTGTATATTAGTTCTTTAAAGTTACAACAAATTTCGCTAATCACCAAATTTATAGACACTTATAATTCATCGAACTCACGTTAACACTACTGCTTTAATGTCTTTCCTAAACCCAAATCTCTAAGTTTGCAATATGAATTACAAACTTAGAGATTTGGGTTTAACTTTATAGATAAATTTAATAAAGAGAAAAGCAAGTTAATGAATCTGCAAATCTTAGTACATAAAAAAAGGAATCTGTACCTTTGTACACATAAACCAAATAACTTTTTACAACATAAAATAGGCGTTCTGATGACCGAATATTTTGAAGATTATCAGCTTCTAAGGGTTAAAGACCACTGGGTAATACAATATTATCTGATAAAGCATCAGAACTGTTATTAGCGAAAAACAAATAACACTTTACGTGAAATAACCTCCCTCTTCCTATTATTTATTAAATTAGAAACACAAAAATGATGAAACATCCCAAATCAAAGTTATTTATTGCGCTCGCATGTTTAGTCCTTCCACTTTTGTTTGCTTCATGTTCAAAAGATGAAGAAAACGCAAACGACCACATGCCTTTTGTTCCTATCGAACATCATGATTTCACAGCTGATATCCTGCAACCTAATATTAATTATTCAATTCCTATCCAAAGAGACGATGCTGACGATTTCTATTCTAAGGCTGTGGGCACATACGAGGGTACGCTAACCGTTTATGACCCTAAAACCAAACAGGTAATTCCTTCTAATTTTGATAATCATGTAAGCGTCCAACTCGAATTAGACTTACATAAGTTTAAACTGAATCCTGTTCCACTTCCTTTTACATTATATGCGTTAAAGAAGGACCAATATGCTTATGACATACTATACAAAATAATCAAAAATAAAACTTGGTGGAAGGAAGACAAGCTACGTGATGACCCCACAATACTCATTGGAAGAAACAAGAAAAATCCTTCAGAAGTGGCATTCCAATTGTATGACCCATATATGTTATTCTCACATTCATTCTATATCCAGCAGGATCGTTATGACTTGGTTCGATTGATTTTTAATATCTGTGGAACTATCAACAATACAACGAAAGAATTAACGGTTTACATAAAGCCTTCGGGTGCCTTGTTTCATGACGGTATGGTTAAAAACAATAAAATAAAAGCCGAATTCAACGACGTTTATTTTATATGTAAATTAAAGAAGGCAGCATAGGATAAACTAATTTCCCTTTTACAAAAAGAATAAACTATGATTAAAGAATAGATTATGAATAACAAGAATCAATACAACCTACTTTTCGCTCTTTTTCTACTGTTGGTAGGCAGCTTTGCCGTTTCATGTACGAAAGACGATGACGCTACGACAGACAACACCTCTAATTTTGCACCTATCAGTAGAGAAGAAGCAGTTAAAATACAGAATTCTTTACCCGGTAAGTATAGAGGTAATGTGCATGTTTACGACCCTTCAACCAAGAAAAATTATTATTCCAATTCAAGGCTTGACCTCGACTCTCTAATCATATACGATGACTACAGAGTTATCTATAGCCTTTTAACATTGCCACGCGACACGTATGAGCGGTTACACAATATTGACAAAACTGGGATAAACGATACACTACCAGGAATATATACTAAACGAGACGAAAAGAATTATTTAGGACTTGAGGGAATTCGTTTCAGCAGTCGCAACCAACAAGACAGTTGCGTATATCGGTTTGAAGTATCACGAGGGATAGTTGCCTTTATAGACCGAGGTCACAAAACAAAAAAAAATAGGATACTTAGAACTTATTTTAACGGCTACGGATATTATAATGTAAAAACAAGTAAGTTCAAAATTTATCTTCTTCCTTACAATGCATACGTAATACCATATTATGATACCTTTCAAACCACAAGAATTCCACTCACAGGAAGATATCTGGTTTATGAACTCACAAAGGTTCAATAAGGCGGACTGGTCCGTTAACTTTTGTCAGATAATTTCATAATCTAAAAATCAAAAGGGCGTTAATTCCATTCGAATTAACGCCCTTTTCGCTTATAAAAGATGCCCTTTAAGACGCTTACTAACGCCCTTTTGAAGTCCAATAAAGCCCCTTTTGCTTTACGGTTTTATAACTATTTGATTTTCTGTTGGTTGTAGAGTCGCTCTTTAACTGTTTTTTGTATGCTTTTTAAAGTGATTTGTTTAAGGGAGTGTAATGTTTTTTCAGGGTGGGGAAATGCGAGTAGACAAGTTAACGAGTTGCTTGCTAAGAAAGATAGGGTAATAGAAAGACAGAGTAACAGAGGAACAAGTTTTTAGTTAACAAGTAAACCAGTTGACAAGTTAACGAGTTGTTTGTCTACTTGCTGACCTATGCACTCAAAAACTCGTCACAAAAACGTTCTTATGTTACTCTGTCTTTTATTTACCCTGTCTACAAACAACTTGTAAACTCCATACTCATAAAATTATCAACTCAACATAAAAAATGACGTAAAAACAGCAACATATTGTTTTTATTGATATTTTTTACTACTTTTGTACCTTAGTATAATATATGTTTTATAAACCTAATATAAAAATACTATGTAATATGATAATGGTAAAATCTTTACATTCAATTTTGCAGTTCACACCTATAAGTTTTATGTTTCTTTTACTATCGAGCCAGCCTATGTATGCCCAGCAATGGCAGCTGAAGGGGAGGCTGGTGGAGAAGGTCAACAGGACTACTCCTTTGGATGCCGCCGAGATATTAGTAAGCCCTCTTGGCGGGGATGTCACTTCCTGCAGCTTATCGGATGAAGAAGGCAGGTTTGCTCTTTCGCTTTCTTCGGGCAAGTATGTGTTCAGATACCGACAGTTGGGCGATATTCTAAAGACCGACACCCTCGATGTGCAAGCCGACACCGATTTGGGTGATATTCCTTTAATAATAAAGAAATACACAATGAAGGAGGTAACGGTTACCTCTCAGCGCAGAATGCTTAGTCAGAAAGCCGGAAAACTTGTATATTTAGTTCAGAACAGTCCTTTTGCCCAGGGGTTCAGTACACGCGATTTACTTCATAATATCCCTCGCATAGACCCGACAAGCGAGGAGATAAAGATAATAGGCAAGAGCAATGTTCTTGTATTGGTGGACGGACACAGGGTTAATTTGGAGGGAAAGGATTTGGATATGTATTTGCGTACGTTACCCTCTGAGAACATTAGTAAAATAGAACTCATTACAAATCCTTCTGCCAGATTTGATGCTGCGGGTAACAGCGGAGTGCTGAACATTATCCTAAAGAGCAAGCCAGTAGGTTTTGATGGAAAAATTCACACATTGCTGACACAACGCACTCATTTTGCAGCCGAGGAGGGAGCTGACTTGTCGTTCTCATCAGGTAATTTTTCGGTAGAGTACAAAGTCGACAACTCCAACGAGAAACGCCCTCAGAAGATGGAAAGTTCTTACATCTATCCGACATACACACGTGTTACGAACGATTATACCCTTAACCGCTTTGACATATTGAGCCAGAATCTTAATAGCAGCTATCAAATAGGGCATGTAAAAATAGGATTCTTTTCCACTCTCAACCGTTCCCGTAATAAGGCTTTCACAGGGGCGAAATGAACTTCAGTGATGGTTCTTATCCGTCGAACACCTATTCGGAGCAGACTCACGACAAGTATCGTTTGGAAACGATTTCCCCTTATGTGGAATGGAAGCTGGACAGCATAGGTAAGAAGCTAACGCTGAATTATAATTACATTCATTTAAGCGATGATGTCAACCAAGTGTACGATTCTGGCTCGGCTCACCTCTTTTCGAGCAGTTGGGACAATTACAGTAATGTGGTGAATACTCTCAGCGCAGACTTAAACCTTCCCTTTACGTGGCTGAACTTTGAGGTGGGTGGCAAGTACTCCCATTTCAGAACGAGCAACATTTCGGATTACGGAGGCAGCAATGGTTTCTTGTTCAAGGAAACAATAACGGCCCTCTATGCAGATGTTCACCGGAACTTTGGTCCTTTTTATGCCAAGGCAGGGTTGCGCTATGAGCATACAAGCAATAATGGGATAACGCTTGGCGGTTTAACCGTTTCCAATAAATATCATCATTGGTTTCCGTTCGCAGAGTTTTCCTATAATCCTTCCGACGACCATTCCTTCTCTTTAGGATATAGCAAGCGAATCGACCGGCCAAGTATGAACAATATGGATCCCACAAAGGTTTATAGCGACACTTATTCTTACTCGGAAGGAAATGACAGGCTTGTTCCGTCCATCATGGATAATTTAGAGTTTAACTATGTCTTTAAGGGAAACCTTAATGTAGATCTGTACTACTATCACACCTCTGACGCCATACAGAGCCTGAGACAAGTGGTTGATGATTTATATACCAAGTATTATCCCAAGAACTGCCTAACCATAAACACCTACGGCGGAGATGTTAGTTATAATTTCTCGTGGGGTAAATTCAACTTGTATACAAGTGCCTCTATGTACTATCTGAAGGCCAAGTCTATGGCAGAAGAACTGGATGATTCGGATTTGAAGAGTTTGAACACGACTCTCTCTGCAAATCTTAGTTATCGCTACAAGGCTATGACCATTTTTGCAAATTATTATCATGTATTTCCAGGAGTGGAAGAATCTTTTCATACCGGGAATATCGATTGCTTAGGTTTGGGCTGCAAAATCAATCTCCTAAAGAATAAGCTCTTGCTGAATGTTCTGGCGCAGGATATCTTTGGAGGTACCAAAGCTCATAACCGAGTGGCATACAACGATTATATGTTCAGAAATAACATAGATAATGACAATACTTCGTTACGTGTAGGGTTAACGTATAATTTTGGAAAGCATAAAGCCAAACGAACGGATGTAAATATCAATAACAGCGAAATGAATCGCCTGCCGGATATTAAGAAATAAAAATAAGAGAGATGAAAATTATTCAAAGTTTTTGGACTGGGTAGATTCAAGTACCAATTGCGAATTTACTGAATCTTTTTGTTAAAAACAAATGTTGGTGATTTAAACATTAATTTTTCTCTTGGTCTCCTATTAATTTGTTCTGTATATATGCCAAATACTGTATAGATATCGTGTTTATATTGAATCCTTTTGGTACATATTGTTTTACTTTCATAATCTTAGATGATTTTTATATTATACTCTCTTTATAAATGTGTTCTCTACATTCTTATTCAATAAAGGTTCCAGATGAAAAAAGAGAGGCTTGGTATTGTTTCCAGCCTCTCTTTTACTTACATTATTGTGGGGACCTATTCAAATTTCTGTACCTGCATGCCTACATAACGTTCATAGTAACTACGTACATAGACATTATCTATGTCCGATTCATCTATCGTAAAGCGAAGACAGTTGGCTGATATGACCTTACCATAACCTGCACTTCTGTCACCATTGTTAACTGGATTTGGTGTACTTGCCCAGTAATAGCCACTAACTCCTAAACCGGTTAATTTCCCATCAGTGTATTTTCCAAGTGCTGGAAGATAGAAATAACTACTTCTTACTGATGCTTCTGGTTTGCCAGAGATATCTACACTAAATGGAATATCTAAACCTAAATTCCACGTAAATGTACCTGGATAGCTCATCGCAGAACTAAAATTAAAAATTTTGCTCTGTTTCTTTATCCAGATGCCTCCTACATAAAGATGGTTTGCAAATACCCATAAAGTTGTTTTATCCAATTGTGGAGATGCTGCTTCACTAACATACCATGTAAGTGCTTCGAAGGTCGGCTGATCCTTGCATGAGTTTATAGCCTTTGTCTGGACATTTTTCGTGAATGCAGTATTGTACCATCTTGAGTCCGCTGATGATTTTGCATAGTTTGTATTTGCAGCGTTGTTGAGTAAAGGCTGACTGGTCTCATACCCATTCCAATAATTGCTCTTTGCATCCCACATGTAATAATCGGTCTTGCGAGAAGTATATGTCGCCATGCCAAGGTCAGTACTGATTTTCTTATTCTTTCCAGCAGTACATGTTATACCACTATATGTATATGAAATAGTGCTATTTGTACCAGTTACGGAATCATATAGAGTATAAGTAACCTTAAAGGTTGAGTAAGTTCCTGGAGCTACAACCATTATGGCTGCATTCTTAGATGCTGTAGCGGTAGTAGGAATAGGGAAACCAGTTGTTGAACTTGTTCCGTTCAAAGTCAAGGTTACACTGTTAGAAGAAGAAGAACTAATTGCAGTTCCTAAACCGTTGTCGCTAAAATTGAACGTTCCAGCAAGGCTTTCACCATTAGCCGCTGTAACATTGATTTGTGTTACTACAGCAGAAGCAGCCAACTCCTCTTTTGAGTAGTATGGCATAAATGTTATGTACGAAGCCTTATGACTGAGATTAAACTTATAGGATCCATCTGTTTTGCGTGTTGCAGTACCGACACCGCAGTCTCCAACAGTTCCTAACTGAGTCGCATTGTTGGCTTCGTCCTGATTCTGACTTGTTGCTATTGTAACAGTGTTACCTGAAGTGCTTGCTTTCCCTGTGTATCTAACAGGATAGCTCGCTGCCGTATAAGTTCCATCGAAATAGAACTTTGCAGAAGCTGTTGTTGATGTAATATCGTTGGAACTACTTGCTGTTAGTGTAGGAGATGATGTAGAGCCACTATTTACCCAAATATTGTCATCTGTAGTCCAGTAGAAATCTACCCCTGAGCCATCATAAACGCCTGAGGTACGTGTCTTAGCCTCTGAAGTAATAGAGAAAGAAGTCTTACCTGTTAAATCCTTATCCTTAGCACTATTGTTAGAATCCGCGTCACTTACATTGTCATTAGAACAAGCCGTCAGCCCCATAAGCAAGCATGTAGCAAACAAACTTGTGAACTTGTTAATCTTCATAATTCTTATTGATAATTATTTTGAGTTAATCTGGGTCAACATCAAACGTGTTACTGTTGTCATCATCTGCCTTTTCGTGATCAGACTTAAAGGGTGAGTTTGTACCCATGATTGGTTCTGCCAATACAGGAATAACTGAAAGCTCGGGGCGACAGTATTCCTTTTTTACATAACTTTTTCTTTGCATATCTGTTTTTTTATATGATTATATCCTCTCTAATCTACATGTGGCATCTCTGTAAATCACATTATTTATTAATAGATGTCATCGATTTGGTAGGGCAAAGGTATTTATAAATTTTTAGATAAATAATTTTTTTCTCTATAATTTAGACAATAAAGGTTATGTTTATAAAATCTTAACTAACACTTCTTATCTTCGGCTACATTTTTGGCGTATAGGTCACAGTTTTTGCTAAGAAAGACAGGGTAATAGAAAGACAAGGTAACAGATGAACAAGTTTTTAGTTAACAAGTAAACCAGTTGATAAGTTAACTGTTATATGCTTTGTTTACTATTAACTGGTTTATTCTTTTTCAAAACCTCAAGAAAACAGACAATTAAGAATAATTAATGCACAAAAACATTTTGTATGTAAGAGAAAGACTATCTTTACGCTTAAATAATAATTTAACACCAATAACTTATGAAGAATGAAGTACTTATTAGAATAACAGGAGAGCAGACAGGCGATAGTTATTTAGCAAAATCTTATCCTGACAATGACTATGACAATGATGGCTGGGGGGAGTTATATGCTGTTCCCGTTTATTACATTAATATTATCAATATTAGCACTCCATCTATTGAGCGCAGATGGAAATGCTTAAGATTCATGCCTTATTGGAACGACCCTGTCTTACCCTCTCCCCATTATAGGTTGCGAAAGTGGACGGTTGCAGGGTTGAGTGATGGTAAAGAACGCTTTAAGGTAGCATATTACGATGCGACATACGGAACTAGAAACAGTTATTCCCCTCATAAAGGTGCAATCCAAATCCAGAATAGTTTTCTTATTCATAGCGGTCCTCCTACCTTGGAGGATAGTGGGTGGGGAAGTGCTGGATGTGTTGAGATTATTGGAGATTTTTCCGAATTTAAGGAAGATATCAAGACTGTATCGGGAATAGGAGGATATTTGCCGAGCGATGAAGTTATTCACAGATTGACAAAGGCAGGAAAGTTATATATAGAGATTGAGGCAGCTCCAAAGCCTTCTATTACTCCAATGTCAAATCGGTATAGGTTTAAAATATAACAATAATATGAAGAGATTAGCATTATATTTCGCAGGTCTGGTTTGCATACTTTGTAATTGTACGGCGCAAACAGTATTATCGTCGGCAAAAGACAATACACAACAAAATCAGAATAAGCAACTGCAACAAAACGCCAAAGGGCAGGAATCTACCCCTACTTACAGCATTATATCTGTAGAGAACACTTATAAACTACGATGGACTGGTAAGGCTTTTACTGGTGTTCACAAAGACAAAGCAAATACATGGCTTATCAAGGCTGTGGTGAAAGGCTTGGATGCCAAATGGCTCAAACATCCTCTTTCGATTACAACAAAGGATGTAAGGTTGCTTAAAGACAGCCTACGAAAAGAAGTAGTAACAATCATAGCCTTGGAGTCAGCAGAGGCGGGATGGAGTTTTACTACCTTCAACAAAGAATATTTCATGATAGAAGAATGCAAGGCACCCTTGTATGCTGTTCCATACTTTATAAACGGCAGTGTCTACATCCTTTGTATTACCCCATCATTTAAAATCATAGGCAACGAGATGCGCCCCGCTATTGACAAAAAAACATTGCAAGAAAGCGTATTGATACCACTGATGAACGTATTTAGTTGACGAGTTGCTTGCTAAGAAAGACAGGGTAATAGAGAGACAAAGTAACAGAGGAACAAAGTTCTTTTGAGTAACAAATTTACGAGTGGACAAGTTAACGAGTTGTTTGTCTACTTGCTGACTTGTGCACTCAAAAACTCGTCACAAAAACGTTCTTATGTTACTTTGTATTTTAACGTGTGTTCGACGAATTCAGAACAATGCAAGCTGTGTGTCAACGGTCCTTTGTACATTGATGCACGGCTTCTTTGGAAACAGGCAATAAGCAGCAATTGCCCCTAATAAATTGACGATGAAATTGTCAAAGCATCTATGTCTGTAGTGTTCCACCTGCGCAATGTTCTTAAGTTCATCATTCACTGTTTCAATAATGGCTCTTTTTCTAAGTAAAAGTCTGTCTGAAACGCTCATTAACGCTCCTTTCATGTTACTCTTC
>NZ_BAJX01000029.1 GCF_000613925.1 Prevotella histicola JCM 15637 = DNF00424 | reverse complement strand
GAATGATAGTGACAATGAATACCACTAACCAAAACACTTCACCGAATAATCTCTGTTTCAGAACGCTTATCCTAAATAATATCAAGTAAAAAGCACCTTTATCTTTAATCTATACTTCGTAGTAATACTACTAAAGTACAGACAATGAATTAATCGGTTCGTTTCTTTTACCCATCTATCTGATATAAAATCAAACAGACGCTTCTTGTACTACTTCTCTGTTTATGTAAATCTTTTCAAAGAACTCTTTCTTTATGCTTCATCTTTACAAGCCAAAAGGCTCATTTCGTAAAAGCGAGTGCAAAGGTATACAGAATTTCCTTTACCACCAAATGTTTTGGAGAATATTTTTCAAAAAGTTTATATTTCGCACCACAAGACACCACACCCCATACTAAAACAAAGCATAAAAGCAATTACAAGCCACAAGACTCGCCATATCGCAAAACACAAAGTAAAAGCCACCCAAAACAACAAACAGAGCTTAAAACGAAAATCACTTTTTACAAAAACACAGTTTTCACATCAAAATAAAACTATAAAGTATAACTAAAAAAGCTACCCCCTCTTTAGTTTAAATTATCCTTAGACCACTTATCAGTCCATTAGAAACAGCGCCAATGTGCACGTACCCAAGCAAAACTCTCGCCCCCAGCACATCAGTTTTAATCCAAATTGCGACTGAAAAGAGTACTGACAAAAGAAGATTATACCTCCCCTGGTTCCTTAAAAGAGTCATAAACAAAGAGCGCCCTACTCCATCCCTTACCATATTATAACGTACACGTAGTTACTTTCGAACTGGAAAAACGTTTCGAGACACATTATATATATATGCTCAATAGCAACTAAATATATATGCTCAATAGCAACCAACGTTGCAAGTATTTAAAAAATCACATCCACTCCTTCGACAAAAAACAAAATAATCCTGCCTACGTAGAATCAGTAGACAGGATTATCATATTAGATCTTATATCTAGTCAAAAAGACTATTTCGCTTGTTTTGTCTCTGGAGCCTCACCAATGAGATCCATAAACTGATCAAGTTTTGGAGTAATAATAATCTGTGTGCGGCGGTTACGTTGCTTACCCAGTTCTGTATCATTAGATGCTATAGGGTTATACTCACCACGACCACCAGCTGTCAGACGCTTAGGATTTACCCCAAAGTGATCTTGCAGATACTGCACAACCGATGCTGCACGAAGACAAGAGAGATCCCAATTGTTTCGGATATTCTTCATTTTTGCATTCGACGTATTGATTGGCACGTCATCCGTGTTACCTTCGACCAGCACATCATAGTCTTTATAATCAGAAATAATCTTAGCTATCTTACTCAAAGTCTGCTCAGCACGACTATTTACTTCATAAGAACCAGTCTGATAAAGCATATTATCAGCCAAAGAGATGTACACAACACCCTTCAAAACCTGAACATCAACCTCCTTCAGTTCATCCTTACTAAGTGAACGTGTCAGATTATTCGTAAGAACAAGGTTCAAAGAATCACTCTTACTCTTCACTTCCACCAAGTGACGGATATACTGATTACTCTCATTGATTTGGTCAACGAGTTTTGAAATATTAATATTGTTAGAATTAGCATTATTCAAACTTCGGTCTAGACTGCCTTGCAAAGCTGCTGCACTTTCCTTAGCTTGAGCCAGCTGATCCTCTAAACTCTTAATCCGAGCATTATTTGCTGCTATTGTCTCCTTGGCATTCTGATAATCATTTGTCAATTGATTATTCTCATTTCGGCAATTCTCCAAATCCTTCTTACTGGCACAACTACTAAAAGTTAATATGCCTGCAGCCAAAGCTACAATAAAAAGATTCTTTCTCATAATCATTTTATTTATGGTTTATACACTTGTATGCAAAGATATTATAAAGACGTGTAAAAGAGTAAGTTGTGGCAAGGTCTTTAGACATATTTAACGTATAAGACAGCTTTCCTGGGATAAATTGAGAATTATATACAGAACAATTCATTAAAAGACAGAAAGAATTAAATGGCATAAATTACAATACTAATGGTATATTCTAAGCTTTATACCCTACGCCCCACGATAGACTCTCATCACTTCTACCCTCTAAAATAATATTAGAAGATCCCCATTACATACAAGGCACTAATATTTTGGTTTTGTGTTGCAGGCAAACACCATCCGTGTTGTAGGCAAACAGTATTAGTGCTGCAGCCAAACACATATAGTGCTACATACCCATCACAAGCAAACAGAGCATAAAAAAGAAGGATAAAGTTACGAAAGACACCTTTAATAGCATACACAAACAAGAGAAAACCATTGACTAAATAAACGCATTTACTCAGAAACAGTAAGACTATTGTTTTTCCATTACAAACTATAAAGAAGGGTAAAAAACACCCATTATGCCATATCATATCCAAAATAAAATCGTATCTTTGCAAGCAGAAGTAACACCAATTTTTATATACAGACTATGATTCTTTTCTTCAGAACTCAGTCCAAAAGCGTGATTGCGACAGAAGTTAATCATGCATTATCCGATGTGGAAATCAAAGAACTTTGTTGGTTATATGGTGATGCCACCTATATGCAGGAGCAAACACTGCAAGGATATTATGTAGGTCCACGCCGTGAAATGATTACTCCATGGAGTACGAATGCCGTTGAGATTACTCAAAACATGAGTCTTAACGGCATTTTGCGTATAGAGGAGTATTATCCTGTAAGCAATAAGGACGCAGATTATGACCCCATGCTTCAGCGTATGTATGACGGTTTAGACCAAACAATCTTCACAGTCAACCATTCTCCAGAACCTATCAAGCGTGTGGAGGACTTAGAGAAGTTCAACGAAGAAGAAGGTTTGGCACTCTCACCAGAGGAGATGGAATATCTCCACAAGATTGAGAAGCAGAATGGCCGCCCACTCACCGACTCTGAAATCTTCGGTTTCGCCCAGATTAACTCTGAGCATTGCCGCCATAAGATTTTCGGTGGAGAGTTCGTCATTGATGGTAAGGTGATGGAAAGCAGCCTCTTCAGCCTCATCAAGAAGACTACAAAAGAGTATCCAGGTAAGATTCTTTCAGCCTATAAAGACAACGTAGCTTTCGCACAAGGTCCAGAGGTTGAACAGTTTGCGCCAGCAAACCAGAGCACATCTGACTTTTTCCGAGTAAAGCCTATTGAGAGTGTTATCTCTCTGAAAGCCGAGACCCACAACTTCCCAACTACCGTTGAGCCATTCAATGGAGCAGCGACAGGTACGGGTGGTGAGATTCGCGACCGTATGGGCGGTGGTGTTGGTTCATGGCCAATCGCAGGAACAGCAGTCTATATGACCGCTTACCCTCGTTTGACAGAAGATGACGGTACAACTCCAGCCTTACGTGATTGGGAAGACATCCTTCCTGTCCGTCAGTGGCTCTACCAGACTCCAGAGCAGATTCTGATTAAGGCATCTAATGGTGCGAGTGATTTCGGTAATAAGTTTGGTCAGCCATTAATTACTGGTTCACTACTCACATTCGAACATCAAGAGAATGGTGAGAAGTATGCTTACGATAAGGTAATTATGCTTGCAGGTGGCGTTGGTTATGGTACTAAGCGCGACTGTCTGAAGGGTGAACCACAGACTGGTAACAAGGTAGTTGTCGTTGGTGGTGATAACTATCGTATCGGACTTGGTGGTGGTTCTGTTTCATCAGTTGATACTGGTCGTTATTCAAATGGTATTGAATTGAATGCCATACAGCGTGCTAACCCAGAGATGCAGAAACGCGCTTATAACCTCGTACGTGCATTGGTAGAAGAAGATAACAACCCAGTTGTTTCTATCCACGACCATGGTTCTGCTGGACACCTAAATTGTTTGAGTGAGCTTGTTGAAGACTGTGGTGGTAAGATTGATATGTCACAGTTGCCTATCGGTGACAAGACTTTGAGTGCCAAGGAAATCATTGCCAACGAGTCACAGGAGCGCATGGGCTTGCTCATTGACGAGAAGCACCTCGACCACGTGAAGAAGATTGCTGAGCGTGAGCGTGCACCAATGTATGTTGTTGGTGAGACTACAGGTGATGCTCACTTCTCATTTGTACAGGGCGATGGTGTAAAACCATTCGACTTAGACGTAGCACAGATGTTCGGTCATTCTCCAAAGACAATCATGAAGGATGAGACCGTTGAACGCAAATATGAGAATGTTTCTTATAGTTTAAATAAGGTGGAGGAATACCTCCAGCGTGTACTTCAGTTGGAAGCTGTGGCGTGTAAGGACTGGTTGACGAACAAGGTTGACCGCTCTGTTACAGGTAAGGTAGCCCGTCAGCAGTATCAAGGTGAGATTCAATTGCCACTCTCAGACTGTGGTGTTGTAGCCTTAGACTATCGTGGTCATAAGGGTATTGCTACCGCACTCGGTCACGCTCCACAGGCAGGACTCGCATCACCAGAGGCAGGCTCAGTTCTTTCAGTAGCCGAGTCATTGACCAACATTGTATGGGCACCATTGGCAGACGGCATGGATAGCCTGAGTCTTTCAGCCAACTGGATGTGGCCTTGTCGCTCACAGAAGGGTGAAGACGCACGTCTTTACAGTGCTGTTAAGGCTTTGTCAGACTTCTGTTGTGCTATCGGTGTGAACGTTCCAACAGGTAAGGATTCACTTTCTCTGACCCAGCAATATCCTAATGGAGATAAGATTATCTCTCCAGGAACCGTCATTGTTACCAGTGGTGGTGAGGTAAGCGATGTTCGTCAGGTGGTATCTCCAGTACTTGTGAATGATAAGAACACACGCCTCTATCATATCGACTTCAGTTTTGACGAGCAGCGTCTTGGTGGTTCTGCCTTTGCACAGAGCCTCGGCAAGATTGGTAGTGACGTTCCAACAGTGAAAGAGCCACAGTATTTCTGCGACTGTTTCGATGCCGTACAGGAGATGATTCGCCGTGGATGGATACTTGCTGGACACGACATTTCTGCAGGTGGTTTGATTACAACATTGCTTGAAATGACCTTTGCGAATGCTGAAGGTGGTTTGCATATCAACCTTCATGATATCAAGGGGGACGATGTAATCAAGAAACTTTTTGCAGAGAATCCAGGTGTTGTTATCCAGGTTGCTGATGAACATAAGGAAGAAGTCAAAGAGTTCTTGACTGAGAACTGTATCGGATTTGCTCGTATCGGTACACCAAGTCCTGATAAGCGCACGCTCAGCATCGCTGATGGCGATTGGAAGGCAGAGTTCGATATTGATGCAATGCGTGAGACATGGTATAAGACTTCGTACTTGCTCGACCGCAAACAGAGTATGAATGGCATGGCTAAGAAGCGTGCTCAGAACTATAAGAAGCAGCCAATCGAGATGAAATTTAATGCAGACTTCACCGGTACACTTCAGCAGTATGGCCTCGATGCAGACCGTTGGAAGACTTCAACACCTAACACCCATCACCAAACACCAAAGGCAGCTATCATTCGTGAGAAGGGTACCAATGGTGAGCGTGAGATGGCTTACGCACTCTATTTGGCAGGCTTTGAGGTGAAAGATGTCATGATGACCGACCTCATCACTGGCCGTGAGACTTTGGAAGAAGTAAATATGATCGTCTTCTGCGGTGGTTTCTCAAACTCTGACGTTCTCGGTTCTGCAAAGGGATGGGCTGGTGCTTTCCTCTATAATCCAAAGGCTAAGCAGGCACTCGACCGCTTCTATGCACGCGAAGATACACTTTCATTGGGTATCTGTAACGGTTGTCAGTTGATGGTTGAGTTGAACCTTATCAACCCAGAACACAAGCATCGTGCTCACCTCTGCCACAATACCAGCAAGAAGTTTGAGAGTTCATTCCTGAATCTTACCATTCCACAGAACCAAAGTGTAATGTTTGGTTCGCTGAGTGGCAACAAACTCGGCATATGGGTAGCTCATGGTGAGGGACGTTTCTATCTACCAGAAGCAGAGGATAAGTACAACATCGTTGCAAAATACAACTATGCAGAGTATCCTGGCAACCCTAATGGTTCTGATTATAACGTTGCAGGTATCTGCTCTGCTGACGGCAGACACTTGGCAATGATGCCTCACTTGGAACGTTCTATCTTCCCATGGCAGTTAGGTTGGTATCCACGTGACCGTCGCAATGACGAGATAACACCGTGGATTGAAGCCTTTGTCAATGCACGTAAGTGGGTTGAAAGCAAGCTATAATCACTGACACAAACAAGAAGAAGAGTGTGTCATCACGCCTTGACACACTCTTCTCTATATATGATAACCTCTGAAAAAATCGATTAATTAGTGGAGAAAGATAAGATAACAACAACTGACAACACACAAATATCAGCAGCAAAAGATAATTTCTACAAAGAAGCCTTCAAGACTTTTTTCAAGATAGGAGCCTCAACCTTGAACGGTAGGCACACCCAACTACAGATAATTCAGGAAGAAATCGTTGAGAAAAGGAAGTGGATTCCACAGGAAGAGTTTACTGATATCGTCGCCATCGCACAGAGTTGCCCTGGTATCTTTACCGTAAACATCAGCCTTCTCATAGGTTTTAAACTCCGAAAGACCCCTGGCGCCATCTGTACATGCCTTGGCACAGTGCTTCCCTCCTTCCTTATTATCCTAGCCATAACACTCTTCTTCCATCAGTTCATGGATGTTCCATGGATAGCAGCCATATTCCGTGGGGTGCGACCAGCCGTAGTTGCACTCATAGCAGTACCTACTTTCATGCTGGCAAAGGAATCACATATAACCTTATCCAATTGCTGGATACCTATTATCACTGCCCTTCTGATTTGGCTTTTAGGTGTTAATCCTGTCTTTGTCATCATCGCTGCGGCGATAGGCGGTTATCTTTATGGTAAATTCATTAAGCCCACAGAGTAAGATTATGATATACTTAGAACTATTTTATACCTTCTTTATTATCGGACTCTTCGGATTCGGAGGGGACAATAGTATGTTATCGCTGATACAAACAGAAACTGTTCAGAACCACCATTGGCTGTCATCAGCAGATTTTACCAACATTGTTGCCGTATCACAGATGACACCTGCCCCTGTAGGTATAAGCTCTGCAACCTATTGTGGATATACTGCTGTACACAATGCAGGGATGAATGGGATGATGGCTGTACTGGGAAGCGTGACTGCTACCATTGCTATTATCCTCCCATCATTCATCATTATGCTTCTCATCTGTAGGATGTTCTTCAAATATATGAATACATCTATCACACAATCCATTATTGCTGGTCTCCGTCCAGTGGTTGTTGGGCTGTTGGCTGCAGCAACATTGCTACTCTGCAACGTTGATAATTTCTCCCAACCAAGCATAAACCCATGGCAATTCTTCATTAGTCTGTTCATCTTCTTGGCGACTTTCATTGGAACAATGTGGATGAAGATAAACCCTATTCGCATGATTCTTTATGCAGCTTTTGCAGGACTGATACTTCTTTACTAAGAAATATCAGTCTTAACTAACGACAAAAGAAAGAAGAAAAAGGGAGCTTTTATTTGTTACGAAATAATCTTACAATAAAAACATCACCACAAAGCAATATACAGAATATCGTACTGATTTTTAGGCTTTGTAACAAACAGGAAATCAAACCATTACAAACAGACTTGTAAAAGATGCCCTTTTACGTTGTAAAACATGCCCTTTTGCATTGTAAAACATGCCCTTTTGCAATGCAATATATGCCCTTTTACAAAGCAAAAGAGCACCTCTTACTTTTCAAAGAGGAAAAGTTCTTACAACAGACTATGAACAATCAATATTAAAAAGTAAAACTAATGAAACCTATAAAACAAGGCTGAACTATGGGAATAACTTGTTAATGATTTCTTTTCTGCCCTCATGGGCACAACGATCCACATGCCTGTAAGCCTCTTAAAAGGACCGTTTCACAAAGAAAGGACAATAAGAACAGAAATAAATATCAAAGAAATCATCGAATAAAAGATGCGTTTTTCATGGCTTTCGATAATAGCGTAGGACATCGTCTTGAATAGAAGCAGATATGAAAGCTGATATATCCCGTCCTTCCTGTACATATCTACGAATCTCCGTACTACTAATATCAATAAGAGGAGCATTGAGAAAATGAACTCCTTGAGTAAGATTTACAGTTGATTCGTTCTCTCCCCGACGCGGAAAAACAACTATTTGATAATTAGAAAGAATATCATCTGCATGATACCATCGGTCAAAAGCAGCCCAGTTATCACCTCCAACAAGCAACGTAAAGTTGTCTTGGGGATAATCTTCTTTTAGATGCTGCAACGTAAGCCACGTATATGAAGGTCGCGGTAAATGGAACTCGTAATCGGAAACAACCAGTTGAGACTCATTCTCCAAAGCCTTTCTCACCATCTCAAGGCGTAGATGGTCGGAGAGAAGATGCTGATTAACCTTGAAAGGGTTCTGTGGAGAAACCATAAACCACACCTCATCCAGCTTCTCTTCCTTAAGGAAAGCCTTAGCCAAGGCTATGTGCCCGTTATGGATAGGGTTAAATGACCCTCCAAAGATACCAATCTTTTTCAAAGTTCAAGAAACTCTTTGACCGTCTCATAGACCTCTTGCTTAGCCTTATCAAGGTCATCATTCGTGATAATCTTATCAAAGTTTTCAGCAAAAGTCAGCTCGTAAGAGGCTTTTGCAAGTCGTCTTTCAATAGCCTCAGCATCATCAGTCTGCCTGCCAACTAACCTACGCCGCAACTCTTCTATCGATGGTGGCTGAATGAAAACACTCAAAGCCTGTGCTCCATAGAAGCTCTTAATGTTGCAACCTCCTTTCACATCAATATCAAAAACAACGTTCTGCCCAGCTTCAACCTGACGCTCTACTTGTGATTTCAACGTACCATAGAACCTGTTTTCATACACCTCTTCATACTCCAAGAACTCGTTTTTAGCAACTTTTTCCTTGAAAGCTTCTGGTGAAAGGAATATATATTCCACTCCATCTCGCTCCGTACCACGTGGTGCACGTGTGGTACAGCTAATAGAAAAAGCCAACTTTAACTCTGGATGTTCCTCCATCAACCATTGTACAATAGTACTTTTTCCTGAGCCAGAAGGTGCTGAAAAGATTAAATATTTACCTGCCATCTTGTATGATTAAGTAAGAATTTATAGAGCATTCAACACTTGTTCTTTGATTTGTTCCAGCTCATCTTTCATCTTGACAACGATGTTCTGCATCTCAGCCTGATTACTTTTTGAGCCAGTAGTATTGATTTCACGTCCCATTTCTTGTGAGATGAACCCCAATTTCTTGCCTACTCCGTGTCCACTTTCGTTCATTGTCTCACGGAAATACTTAAGATGATTGCTCAAACGCTGCTTCTCTTCACTGATATCAAGCTTTTCTATATAATAGATGAGCTCCTGTTCCAAGCGATTCTTGTCATAATCAACCTCAGGAATCTGCTTTAAACCATCGATAATCTTATCTTTTATCTTAGGAACCCTGCTCTTTTCAAACGGTTCTATGCTCTTTAGCAAAGCAGAGATATTATCAATTTTCTCCGTAAACTTCTTTTGTAACGCAGCACCTTCCTGAGTTCGAAACTCAATAAGCTTATCAAGAGCTTCCGTAATAGCCTGTTTGGCAGCATGCCATTCCTCTTCTTCCAGCACTTCAACTTCTGTTTTCGTTGTTACATCAGGCATACGGAGCAAAGTTGTGAACCAATCCGAAGGCTCAGGGATACCTGTATTAGCAGCTATAGACTTTATCTGATGATAATAGTTCTCTACAAGAGCAGCATTTATAGGCGTAGCATCAATAGTCGTTTCCTTCTCAACCCAGAGCGAGAAGTCCACCTTTCCTCGTTCCAACTTCTGTGCAATGAGACGCCGAATCTCCATTTCCTTCTCCCGATAGAGAGGGGCTATACGTGCAGAAAGGTCGAGTGACTTACTGTTTAGCGACTTAACCTCAACATTTATTTTCTTTTCTTTATAGGCTACGACAGCTTTTCCGTAGCCAGTCATTGATAGTATCATGAGCTTTTCGCGTTAAATTTCTGCAAATGTACAAAAAATGCAGAAAAAAAGGCGTATATTTGCATGTTATTTAGAACATAATTACTTTTTTATGTCTTGTATATTAAGCATTGATACTAGCACAAATGTGTGTTCAGTAGCGGTTAGTCATGATGGATGCTGTGTCTTTGACAAGGAAGAACACAGTGGTCCGAACCATGCAGAGAAGTTAGGAACTTTTGTTGATGAGGCTTTGTCCTTCATAGATGATAATAACCTTCATTTAGATGCAGTAGCAGTAAGTGGTGGTCCAGGCTCTTACACGGGCTTACGCATAGGAGTATCCATGGCAAAAGGTATATGCTATGGTCGTAATACAAAGCTATTGGCAATACCAACCTTGGAACTTTTAGCCGTACCAGTCCTTCTTCATCACGAAGAGATAGAAGAAAATGCTCTGATTGTTCCAATGATTGATGCTCGCAGAATGGAAGTATATGCTCAGGTTTTTGACCGTAGCTTGAAGACAATTCGTCCCATTCATGCAGATATCGTTGATGAAAACACTTATCAAGAGTACCTTGACAAAGGGCCAGTTTACTTCTTTGGCAATGGAGCTGAGAAATGTATGAAGGTAATCAATCACCCTAATGCCCATCTGATAACAGGCATTGAAGCCCTTGCAAAGAACATGTTACCATTGGCTGAGAAGAGAATCGCAGAGGAAAAGTTTGAGGATGTCGCATATTATGTACCTTTCTACCTCAAAGACTTTGTTGCCAAGGAGGCTAAACCATTACTCTGAGTCATACAACTAGTATTTATAAACCAGAAGTTAGTTTGAATAGTGAATGGTAAATAACAGTACTGACACTTTTTCTCATTCACCTTTCATATCCCACGACACCCCTGTCAATAGAAGAAAATGAATATAGAAGGATTAGATTATAACACACAGCGTGAACGGCTCATACTACCACAGTATGGGCGTGAAGTACAAAATATGGTAGATTATGCCATATCTCTCCCTACAAAGGAAGAGCGCCAAAGCTGCGCAGAGTCTATTATTGCCATCATGGACCGCATGAATCCTCAGAACAGAGGGAATGCTGGTTATGAACAAAAGCTGTGGGATCACTTGGCTTTAATGGCAAACTTCAAATTAGATATCGACTATCCTTATGATGTCAGCGATGCTTTGAAAATAGCAACAAAGCCTGACCCAATGACCTATCCTATGACTAACATCCCTGTTAAACACTATGGTAAACTGTTGTTTGAGGCATTTGAAGAGCTCAAAACAATGGAACCAGGTGAACGTAGAGACCTTTTTATGCGCTCCATAGCCAACCAAATGAAGCGTAGTCTTCTACAATGGGGACATGGATCAAGCGATGATGAGCGAGTAGCATCAGACTTAGCTCGCTTTACTGATGGGAAGATACAACTCGATTTAGATACTTTCAAGTTTGATAAGATAAACGAGAAAGAGTTCACACAGTCACGTAGAAAGAAGAAATAACGACGAAACATGGAGTCCTTTATTATAGAAGGTGGACATCGGCTAAGTGGTACGATAGCTCCACAAGGTGCTAAGAACGAAGCCTTGGAGGTGATTTGCGCAACACTATTGACAACTGAAGAGGTCATAATCCGTAACATTCCAAACATTCTTGACGTAAATAACCTTATCAAACTTCTGCAGGATATCGGCGTCAAAGTAAAGAAATTGGGGGCTAATGATTTCTCTTTCCAAGCAGATGAGGTAAAGTTGGATTATCTTGAGAGCATTGATTTCGTGAAGAAGTGCTCATCTCTCCGTGGTAGTGTTCTGATGATTGGTCCTTTATTGGGACGCTTTGGGAAAGCAACCATTGCCAAACCAGGTGGTGACAAGATTGGTCGCCGCCGTTTAGATACTCATTTCCTTGGTTTCAAAAACCTGGGAGCACGCTTTGTTCGCATTGAAGATCGTGACGTTTATGAGATACAAGCGGACAAATTGGTTGGAGATTACATGTTACTTGATGAGGCTTCTGTTACAGGAACAGCAAATATTATCATGTCAGCTGTCATGGCTGAGGGGACAACGACCATCTATAATGCTGCTTGTGAGCCTTACATACAGCAGTTATGCCATTTACTGAATGCTATGGGAGCAAAGATTACTGGCATTGCAAGTAACCTTATAACCATAGAAGGGGTGACATCATTGCATGGTGCAGAGCATCGTATCCTGCCAGACATGATTGAAGTCGGGTCATTTATCGGTATGGCAGCCATGGTTGGGGATGGTGTACGCATAAAAGATGTGTCTATCCCGAACCTCGGATTGATACTTGACACCTTCCGTAGGCTGGGTGTACAGATTATTGAAGATGAAGATGACCTTATTATACCACGTCAGGATCACTATGTCATAGACTCTTTCATTGATGGGACTATCATGACGATCAGTGATGCACCATGGCCTGGACTAACACCTGACCTCATTTCTGTTCTACTTGTTGTAGCTACACAGGCACAAGGAAGTGTGCTTTTCCACCAAAAGATGTTTGAAAGCAGGTTATTCTTTGTTGATAAGCTTATTGACATGGGTGCACAAATCATCCTATGTGACCCACATCGTGCAGTAGTAGTTGGGCATGACCACGCCAAAAAGCTACGTGCAGGACGCATGTCAAGCCCTGATATACGTGCAGGTATTGCCCTATTAATTGCTGCTTTAACAGCTGAAGGCACAAGCAGAATCGACAATATAGCACAGATTGACCGTGGATACGAGAATATAGAAGGGCGATTAAACGCTCTTGGTGCAAAGGTTCAGAGAGTAGAAATTTGTTAGTCTGTTGATGTTTAGTGCTTATCAGCCTTATAGAAAAGAAGAAACATTCATCGGCTTATTAGGTTATCGCATTTCAACTATCAGATAAAAAGGATAAAGTCTTCGACAAGAAAGTATATACTTTTCAGCTAAAAAGTATATACTTTTCGACCAAAAGGTATATACTTTTTGGGAGAAAGCTATAAAGGGTAGGCTTACTAGAAGTTGAAGAGATCATAAAAAAGACTTTTTTAGTCCCACAATTCTTAAGTAGAGACAATGATAAAGAAAGAGGATGTCTATAAAATAGGACGCATCGGGAAGCCACATGGCGTTCATGGAGAGGTGCAAATGCAATACTCTGATGACGTCTTTGATGTCGTTGATGCCAACTATCTACTATTAAATGTGGATGGAATTCTTGTACCTTTCTTTATGGAAGAGTACCGATTCCGCTCAGATGAGATCGTTTTGATAAAGTTTTGTGACATCAATACAGAAGCCCAAGCACGTGAACTGACAGGTTCTGAAGTTTATTTTCCACGGAAATTAGCAGAAGAAGGTACTAATGAACTGTCCTGGGCACAAATTGTTGGCTACTCATTGATTGACAATACAACCAAGAAAGACGTTGGTACGATAGTTGCGGTAGATGAAACTACGGTCAATACACTCTTTGAAGTCAACTCACCTGAAGGTGATGAACTACTCATTCCAGCAAGTAATGAATTGATAACAGCTATCAATTCAGAAGAAAAGACCATCACCATAAACATTCCAGAGGGACTACTCGACCTCTGATCCTTATTACATAGAAAGAACAATGAAACAACAAATCTGCATATTAGGCTCCACAGGCAGCATAGGAACGCAAGCCCTGGATGTTATTTCACAACATCCTGACCTCTATGAAGCCTATGCTCTTACGGCAAATCATCGTTGGAAAGAACTTGCTGAACAGGCACGTCGTTTCCATCCTGCAGCTGTAGTCATAGCAGATGAGGCTTATTACGAAGCCTTGACACATGAGCTTTCAGACATGCCTGACGTAAAGGTATATAGCGGAAGCAAAGCCTTAGAGGAGATAGTAGAGTCCGAATCGATAGACATGGTACTCACTGCTATGGTTGGTTATTCGGGACTTGCCCCAACCATACATGCTATAAAAGCCAGAAAAAAGATTTGTTTGGCAAACAAAGAAACACTTGTTGTCGCAGGAGAGTTGATCCTTCAGCTTGCACAACAGTATCATACTCCTATCTTACCAGTAGATAGTGAACACAGTGCCATCTTCCAAAGCCTTGTTGGAGAAGAAGAAAACGAAATTGAGAAGATCCTTCTTACATGCTCAGGAGGACCATTCCGGAACTTTACAGATGAGCAACTGAAGAGCGTTACTGCTGCAGATGCATTAAAACACCCCACATGGGACATGGGAGCAAAGATTACCATAGACTCTGCTTCATTAATGAATAAAGGGTTTGAAGTAATAGAAGCGAAGTGGCTCTTTGGCGTTCCAGCAGAAAAGATACAGGTACTGATACATCCTCAGTCTATCGTTCACAGCGCAGTACAATTCTGTGATGGTGGCATAAAAGCCCAATTAGGCGTTCCAGACATGCGACTTCCAATACAATATGCATTCTCATTTCCGAAACGTCTACACCTGAATGGCAGCAGACTCAACCTGTTTGACAAGCCTTTAGAGTTCTTCGAACCAGACGTAAAGAAGTTCAAGTGTCTCGCACTTGCTTACGAAGCTATCAACAAAGGAGGTAATATGCCATGCATAGTGAATGCAGCAAATGAGATTGTCAATGCTGGTTTCCGACAAGGAGAATGCTCTTTCCTCGCTATGGGAGATATCATAGAAGAGACTATGAACAAGGTTTCTTATGATAAGAATCCAGATTATGATGTATACGTTCGCACGGATGCTGAAGCAAGACGTGTGGCAACGGAGATTATGAACACTAAATTTTGAATATAAAAGTCAATGGAAACATTTCTGATCAGATTGCTTCAGTTTATTCTGGCAATCTCCTTATTGGTCCTGCTGCATGAAGGCGGACATATGTTTTTTGCTAAACTCTTCGGCGTTCGTGTTGAAAAGTTCTTTGTTTTCTTCGATGTTAGCATCGGAAAATGGAAGGGAAAGCTCTTCAGTTGGAAACCAAAGAAAGATGATACAGAGTACGGAATGGGATGGTTACCTTTAGGTGGCTATTGCAAAATCTCTGGTATGATTGATGAAAGCTTTGACACTGAACAGATGAAAAAGGCCCCTGAGCCTTGGGAATTCCGCACAAAACCAGCATGGCAACGCCTGCTTATCATGATTGGTGGCGTACTTGTCAACTTCGTATTGGCCCTATTCATCTATTCTATGATCATGTTTACATGGGGAGATACTTACTTTAAAGTGTCAGATATGAAGATGGGCATGCGCTTTAATGCAGATGCTAAGGCGTTGGGATTCCATGATCATGACGTAATGCTTGGTACAGACCAAGGTCCTTTCCGTGAGTATGCCAATGTAAACGGTGACTTCTTCCGCCAGATAGCACAAGCAAAGCGTGTTGATGTGTTACGAAATGGCAAGAAGGTCAGCATAAAACTATCTGGCGATATGGACATGTTGCCAATGATAAAGACACGTCCTTTCTTCGCTGAGCCATATATTCCAGCGCAAGTTGACAGTGTAATGAAAGGTACACCAGCTGAGAAAGCAGGTATAAAAGCAGGAGATGAGATAAAATCTATCAATGGAAAGCCTGTTTCAACATGGACTGACGTTAACTATCAGACGGGTGTTTTAAACGATGTAATGGCTGTAAAGAATACCCATAAGGACTCTGTCATGGCTCGAACAGTCGTTTTGACAGTACAACATAAGGGGGAAACGAAAATTGATACAATGAAAGTTCTCATGACACCAGACTTGAAACTCGGTGTTTACCAGTCTACTTTAGCCACTTACTATAAGCCTGTAGAGGAGCATTATTCCTTCTTTGAGAGTTTCCCTGCAGGTATAAAGCATGGATGGGGCGTACTGCGCGGCTATATCGGGAACTTCCGTTATCTTGCTTCTGCTGATGGTGCAAAGAGCTTAGGAGGCTTCGGAGCTATCGGAAGTCTTTTCCCTCCTTACTGGGATTGGTATATGTTCTGGTCTATGACAGCCTTCCTTAGCATTATTCTTGCATTCATGAACATTCTTCCTATCCCTGCATTGGATGGCGGACACGTTGTATTCTTGCTGTATGAGATGATTACTCGTCGCAAGCCTTCAGAGAAATTTATGGTTCGAGCAGAATATATTGGTATTACATTATTGATAATTCTAATGGTATTTGCCAACCTAAATGACATCCTTCGCTGGTTACATATCATGTAATCTCAAAGACATTATATATAATAAGGTGTAAAAGCTGCTTATTATTAGAGTCAGATACAGAAAAGAAAGGGCAACTTCCTGCAACAGGAAGCTGCCCTTTTTACAATTAAACACTTAATCATCAGTATGTTAACCTAAAATTTAACATATATTTAACACTTAAACAACAAAACTACATTGGATAAAATAGTTTCTGTCAGTTTTTGTGATATTGGTTGATATTGG
>NZ_BAJX01000030.1 GCF_000613925.1 Prevotella histicola JCM 15637 = DNF00424 | reverse complement strand
CTTCGAGCGGTTTAAAGGACAAGCAAATTCGTGGTAACCGCGAGCTTTTAGGGGGGTGAATGGTAAACTATTACATGTTAATCACATGGCTTGATATAGTTTTAACCATCAGCAATTAAGTGCTAACCGTGGTCTTCGGGCGGTTTAACGGACAAGCAAATCCATGCTAACCGTGGGCTTTGGGTGGCTTAAGGAACAAGCAAATGCATACTAACCGTGGGCTTTTGGTGGTTTGAAAGGTAAACTATTACATGTTAATCACATGGTTTGATATAGTTTCAACCGTCAGCAATTAGATGCCAAAATAGACTTTGGGTGGTTTAAACGATAAGCTATCGGGCACTAACCATAGGCTTTGGGCGGTTTAAAAGACAAGCAAATTCGTGCCAACCATGAGCTTTGAATGGTTTAAAGGGCAAGCAAATTCGTGCCAACCGTGGGCTTCGGGCGGTTTAAAGAACAAGTAAATTCGTGGTAACCGTGGGCTTTTGGTGGTTTGAAAGGTAAACTATTACATGTTAATCACATGGCTTGATATAGTTTCAACCATAAACAATCGAGTGCTAACCACGGGCTTCGGGTGGTTAAAAAGACAAGCAAATGCATGCCAACCGTGGGTTTTTGATGGTTTAAATGGTAAACTATTACATGTTAATCACGTGGCTTGAGATAGTTTCAACCATAAGCAATCGGGTGCCAACCATGAGCTTTGAGCGGTTTAAAGGACAAACAAATCCATACCAGTCATAGGCTTTAAGCGGTTTAAACGATAAGCTATCGGACACTAACCATAGACTTTGGGCGGTTCAAGCGATATGTAATTCCATGGCAATCATGGGCTTCGGGTGGTTTAAAGGACAAGCAAATTCATGGTAACCGCGAGGTTTTAGGGGGTTGAATGGTAAACTATTACATGTTAATCACATGGTTTGAGATAGTTTCAACCATAAGCAATCGGGTGCCAACCATGAGCTTTGATCGGTTTAAAGGACAAACAAATCCATACCCGTCATAGGCTTTAAGCGTTTTAAAAGATAAGCTATCGGACACTAACCATAGACTTCGGACGGCTCAAACGATATGTAATCCCGTGCCAATCACGGGCTTTGAATGGTTTAAAAGACAAGCAAATGCATGCCAACCGTGGGCTTTAAATGGTTTAAAAGATAAGCTATCAGGTGCCAACCATGGGCTATAAACGGGTTGGGGCATGAGCTTTAAAATATTAGAAAAGGGTTTTCAACACTTTTATCAGTGAACATTTTAGTATCAAATATCAATAGTATCTATGTGGAATAAGCCTTATACTCTGAAAGAAGGTACAGCAATCGTCGCTGGATTATTGGTTACAGGCGGATTATTACAGGTAACATTAGGTCCCTTAGAGTGGGGACTCTTCGCTTGGCCGGCCAATTTTATCACTCTCATCTTATTCGTTTTCCTTCTTATCGTAGCATATTTGTTACGTAAGCGGTCGTATTTCTGCCTCTTCATGTCCACCATGCAAGCGGCGATACCTGCTATTGCAGCTGCGGCAATACTCACTCTTATCATGGGAGTTACCAAGCAAGTGGCAGAAGGAAAGCGTCCTATGGATCCTGTCGGACTAACGAAAATGCTCAGTTTCTGGCCATTTATCTTAGTCTATGTATGGATGACAGCTATCGTAGGAGAGGTTACTATCAACCAGATAGCACGTTTCTCATGGCGTCGTTTCCCTACATTGGTAAGCCATGTCGGACTGTTTCTCATTCTGACATGCGGCACACTCGGTAGTGCAGACATGCTTCGTGTGAAGATGTATTGCGAAACTGGTCAGCCAGAGTGGCGTGGTTTGGATGCGTTTAACAATGTTCATCAGCTTCCTGTGGCTATACAACTGGAGAAGTTCACCATTGATGAGTATCCTCCCAAGCTCATGTTGATTGACAAGACTGGGCGTCCTCTTCCTCAGGACAAGCCCGAGAACCTACTTGTTGATAATGGAATGAAGAGCGGACAACTGCTTGATTGCAAGATAGATATACTCAAACGTATTGACAATGCAGTACCTGTTATGCTCAGTAAGATGATCGGTAAGATGCCCGAAGGTATGATGGGTAACATCCGTATGGACTCTTTAGGACAGGCAAGGAACAAGGATGGCTACATTGCCAGTGATGCTTCCGGTTCAGCTTGTGCGTTATTGGTAAGAGTGACGAGAGGTGTCAATGCCAACGGCAGTAGTGATTCGAATCTGATAAAAGGTCAGAAGCAAGTTGTGACAGGCTGGATTACCAGTGGCAGTTACCTCTTCCCTTATCAAGCATTGCGCCTGAAAGACGGCCGAATGTTAGCCATGCCCAACCGCGAACCACGTCGTTTCGCTTCACTTGTTAATATTTACACCCAAAGTGGACAAAACATTCAGACGGAGATAGAGGTCAACAAGCCTTTCACCATTGAGGGTTGGAAGATTTATCAGCTCAGTTATAACGAGCAGATGGGCAAATGGAGCAATCTGAGTGTCTTCGAATTAGTGACCGATCCTTGGTTACCAGTAGTTTATATAGGTATATTCATGTTATTAATAGGTGCCGTTGGGATGTTCCTGACAGCAAGTCGTAAGAAGGAGGTAGAGCCATGATCTGGAGTTATTTCATTATTTTCGCATTGGTATCAGTAGTCTTGTGGGCAACAGGCGCATGGGCTGCATGGCGCAATCGTCGTGCTTTGGCTTTTGCCACCACAGGCTTTGGACTCGCCATTTTCTTTGCTTACATCCTTATTATGTGGATAACTCTGGAGCGTCCGCCGCTCCGTACGATGGGCGAGACGCGTCTTTGGTACAGCTTCTTCCTTCCTTTGGCAGGCGTCATTGTCTACAGTCGTTGGCAATACAAGTGGATATTGAGTTTCTCAACACTCCTTGCAACCGTCTTTGTATGCGTCAATCTCTTCAAACCAGAGATTCATTCCAAGACCCTTATGCCTGCTTTGCAGAGTCCATGGTTTGCTCCTCACGTCATAGTCTACATGATGGCGTATGCACTTTTGGGTGCTGCGGTGGTCATGTCAGTGTATCTGCTCTTCTTCAAGAAAGGCGATGACACTGCGAAAGAGATGGAGATTACTGATAATCTCACCTATGTTGGATTGTCTTTCATGACCCTTGGCATGCTCATGGGTGCCCTTTGGGCGAAAGAAGCATGGGGACATTACTGGTCATGGGACCCTAAAGAGACGTGGGCAGCCATCACCTGGCTTTCCTATCTGGTCTATGTACACTATCGTCAGTACCGTTCACGCGACATTCGTCCTGCGTTGTGGGTGCTTATCATTGCCTTCTGTCTGCTTCAGATGTGCTGGTGGGGAATCAATTACCTTCCTTCTGCACAGGGTGTGAGTGTACATACGTATAACTTAAGCTAAGTATTGTTGTGCTAAGAATTACCTTTACAAAACTAACATATATATAAATTCTAAAATCAAACGAAAGCGTTCATTTTCTGATTTGTAACTTTAAGACTATCAGTAGGTTATGAATAGGGTTGTAAAAGACGCCCTTTTGACCTGCGAAAGGTGCCCTTTTACACTTCAAAAGGGCACCTTTTACAATGCAAAACATGCCCTTTTGGAATGCAAAAGGGCATGTATTGTTTTATACACTACGATTTTTTATTACATAATGTCTTCTTCCCGCCCTGCCAGGTACTCCTGTCTGCCGATTGAAAGCAGGACATCCGATGCTGTCTTCTGCAATGTTACAGCATGTAGCTTTGTGTCATATAATCTGTGGAAGAAGCCCATCAATCGGCATTTTTCCATAAAACGCTTTGTCTTTCCATATCTTTTTTATACTTTTGACACCTGAAAAAGAATACATATTATGCGACAAATTATCCAATATTTCACAGATGATGACCTCTACAAGTTGACCATGTGCTGTGCCGTCATTGACAATTTCCCACGTGCACACGTATGTTATCAGTTCGTAGACCGTGATGATACGGTTTATCCAGAGGGCTTTGCGCGTGAAGTGGAACACCAGATAGCATTGCTTGAGTCCGTCATTATCACCGATGAAGAGATCCGTTTCCTCCGCAGAAAATGCAATTATCTTCCAGAATGGTTCCTTACTTACCTCCGAGGATTCCGCTTTTCACGTGATTGGGTGAAGGTTTGGCAAAGCGAAGAAGGCCATTTGCACATTGAGTTTGAGGGCTTATGGGCTGATACAATCCTACTTGAAGTGAAGGTTTTGGCTATTGTTTCAGAGTTGTTTTACCTCTTTAATGAGCAAGCACAAGGCTTTGATTATCAGGAACTATATGATAAGACCTATCATAAGGCTGAACGTTTGCTTGAAGCAGGGTGTGTTTTCTCCGACTTTGGTACACGTCGTCGTGCCAGTTTAGTGGCTGAAGACACTGCCGTCCGTGCTATGAAAGACTGCTATGAGAGCCGTCAGTGGAAGGGAAGGTTCGTTGGAACGAGTAATATCCACCTTGCAATGAAGTATGATCTGATGCCTGTCGGCACCATGGCGCATGAGTTTATCTGTGCAATCGGTGGTATGTTCGGTCCGCAAATGGCGAATTACATGGCTATGGAAGCATGGCGTAAGACCTATCGTGGTGCACTTGGAACTTATCTTTACGATTCTTTCGGGTGGGATATCTTCTCTTATAACTTCTCAGAGGACTTTGCCAACCAGTTCAAAGGGCTTCGTGTTGACTCTGGAGACAACATTGAGCAGTTGGAAAAGATCATTGATAAGTATAAATCCTTCGGTATTGACGCCCGTGACAAGCAGGTGTTGTTCTCCAATGCGTTGGACACTGACCGTGCGATAGAGATACAGAAGTATGCTGAAAGTAAGGTGAAACCATCCTTCGGCATCGGTACTCACTTCACGAATGACTTCCCTCACGTGAAGCCAATGAATATTGTTATCAAGCTGGTGTCGGTGAAAATAACGGAGTTATGGCCTTTCTATAACGATACTTGCAAGATATCAGAGGACAATGGCAAGCATACTGGTAAGCCAGAAGTCATCCAACGGTTCATGGAAGCAATCCATTACAAGGGTTAAAACCGTCAGAAAACAGTTACCCCCAGCGTCTTTCCTTTCGGAGAGGAGCTGGGGGTAATTGTTTTATCGTGCTTCAATCTGTCTTAATCCCTTCTTATAATAGAGGTAATAGAGCACGCCTGCCGTCGTAAGACCAAATGGGAAGGCAAACCATATACCTACTAATCCATAGCCTAACTGTATTCCCAACAAGTAACCTAAGGTAGGGAAACAATGAAAAAGGCAATGAAAGCAATCCATATCAGTGGTTTCACATAGGCTATTCCACGCATGGCATTGGCGTAATTGCACTGCAATCCGTCACCAAACTGATATACCATAAAGGGTATAACGGTCAAAGACACCATGGATGTAACGGCTGCATTGTCGGTAAACAACCCTCCAATGCTGTTGCGGAGCAGGAAGATTGGGACCGAAGTAGCCACAGCAAGTAGCAGAACAAGGTGGAATCCAGCTGTGACATTGCGTCTTACGGCTTCATAATCACGCTGTCCCATGAAGTTGCTGACGCGTACTGCCACAGCAGAAGCCAGTCCGTAGTAGATCATATAACCCAACTGTGAGATGGTCAACATCACCTGATGCGCAGCCAAAGCCGTCGTTCCGATCCATCCAACCATAAGACTTGACAGGCTGAAGGCTGCCGTCTCCATACCCATCTGCAGTGCAAGCGGTAGTCCGATAGATGTGATCTGTCTGAAATCAGTACGGTTAATCTTGCCTTGTTGCCATCCCTTGTGATATTCTTTATACCTTTTACTAAAGAAAAAGATCGTAGCCATCACGACAGTCATCATGATTCTGGATGCCATAGTGGATAGTCCTGCACCGTCCAGTCCCATCTCTGGGAAGCCGAACTTACCATATATAAGCACCCAGTTGCCGCATACGTTCATCACGTTTCCTGCTATCAGTACCCACATAGGGAGCCTTGTGTCGGTTATTCCATCAGCAAACTGCTTGAAAGTATTGAACCAACACACGAAAGGTAGCGACACTAACTGTATCAGAAAGTAGGAACGCATCAGCGGAAGGAGCTCCTCCGGCTGTCCTAAACGGTGCAGATTAAGGTAGAGTAGGGACATTCCCGCTACCAAGATCAGTGCCATACACGTGTTAGCAGCTACTGCACTCTTCATCAATTCACCAATTCTTCCCGTCTTTTCCTGCCCATATAGGTTGCCAACAAGCGCTGTTACGGCATAAGTAAAGCCCAAAGCGAAGATGATAACGAGGTTGAACATGTTGTTAACAAAGGCTGCTGCCGCCAATTCCTGCGTACTATGATGCCCGATCATCAGTGTATCGGCAAAGCTAAGGATGATGTTTCCCAGCTGACCAATGATGATTGGGACGCCTAAATAAGTGAGATTACGATAGTGGGTTGCGTATTTCGCAAACTGATAGCTCATAAAGTTAATTTTAAATGGACTGATACAATCGGCCGCAAAGGTACGAAAAAAAACTGTATTTTCATACAAATAGAGCCTTATTTAGTCTCATTCGTGTGTTATTCATTGACTAAAAACAAAAAAGAGGACGATAAATCGTCCCCTCTTTTATGGTTTATGATGTGTAATTTTGATTACAAATCGAACTTATAACCAAGTGTAATCTGGAATACACTGTTCTTATCTTTACCGTTCTCAAATACCTTTGTGAGGCCCCAGTTGTAACGAGCATCGAGCTGGAAGTTGCTGTATTCGTAAGAAACACCTACTGGAATTGAGAAATCAACAGACTGTGCTTTGATGTCATGGCTACCAGTTCCTGTGCCAAAAGGAGTGCTAGTGTCTGTCTTTACAGAACTACTAACCTTGAAACCGGGCTGAATACCCAACTTAACAGCAAGACCTTTGACAACATAAACGTTTGCCATGATAGGTACATTGATGTAATCAAGCTTCGTAGTAGCTGTTGTTGATGCGACAATAAAGTCTGATGTGCCTTTCGCACCTTGCATAGAATAGAGTGCACCAGCGCTAATTGAGAAGATATCGCTAACCTGATACTCTCCTTCAACACCTGCAACGAGACCTACACGTGGGTCAGAATCCTTTATATCAGTAAGGTTTGCGATACTAACACCAATCTTTGGCTGAAGATTAAATGAACCAACTGCGTGCTGAGCGAATGCTCCTACTGATGAAAACATCATCAATGCTGCAAATAAAACCTTTTTCATAACTTTCTTTTTTTAGTTTAGTAAATATCTAATGAATACAATTTACTGATTTCTTATTACTCTTTAAAACGGGGCAAAGATATAGTAATAAATATAATCTTCAAAGAATTGCGCGTTAAATAGTATTTATTATCGTTATCTAAGGTGATTACATATACGAATGCTTTACGTGTATTACGTGATAAGGTGGGCACTTTGCCATACTGCATGTGCCCACCTTATTATATATATGCATGATGATACATTATGTATATGTGCAACGAATCTGTTGAAAGAAGCGGTGATTCGCACCCAAAGAACAGTCCGTTTCAAGCTTCGTTCACTTCCTTTCGAGTTTAGAACCCTGCTTTTAGGGAGTTCTTAATACCTCTTTTTCAAGTCCGAAAGTTTATCTTCTTGAAGTTTCAATCACTTCCTTTCGAGTTTAGAACCCTGCTTTCTTCAGACTCTTAATGCTTCACTTCACAGCTCAGTTCCTTACCTTCTTCAAACTCTTTCACACTGTTGAGCGTTGAAACGGCAATGTTATAGAGAGCCTCTTTGGTGAAGAATGCCTGGTGAGAGGTGAGAACCACGTTTGGAACCATGAGTAAACGAGCCAAGACATCATCGTCAATCATCTTGTCACTCTTATCCTCATAGAAATATTCTTTCTCCTCTTCGTACACGTCAAGACCTGCTGATCCAACCTGTTTTGTGCGCAATCCCTCGATAAGATCCTCTGTATGAATAAGCTGACCACGACCAGTATTGATGATCATCACGCCCTTTTTCATCTTGGCGATGCTGTCTTTGTTGACCAAGAACTTCGTATCTGGCGTCAACGGACAGTGTAATGAGATGATATCACTATTGGCATAGAGTTCATCCAACTGTACAACCTTCACGCCATATTGCTTTGCAAACTCCTCATCTGGGTACAAGTCGTACGCCATCACATTCATTCCGAAGCCGTGAAGAATCTTGATTAGCTCCTTGGCAATGCGTCCCATACCGATGACACCAGCCGTCTTGCCGTACATATCAAAGCCTAACAGACCGTGCAAGGTGAAGTTTCCGTCACGTGTACGGTTCACAGCACGATAGATTTTACGGTTCAGACTCAGCATCAATGCCACTGCATACTCTGCAACAGCATGTGGTGAATAAGCAGGAACACGTGTTACTCTGATGCGACCCTCGGCTGCTTTGAGGTCAACATTGTTGAAACCAGCACAACGAAGTGCAATAAGTTTAACACCATTTGCCACCAACTCGTCAATCACTTGTGCGTCACACTCAGCGTTAACGAAGATACATACCACGTCAGCTCCCTTTGCCAAGGGTACAGTACTGATACTTAAACGCTCCTCGTAGTAGCGAATATCGAAATTAAAATCTTTGTTTACCTCATCAAATGACTCTCTGTCATACGATTTTGCATCGAAAAAAGCTATCCTTGTTGCCATGAAACCTGTTTGTTTTTAATAATTATAATTGTGTTTTAGATAATCCCTTGCATCTTAATGTCTAAGAGAGTTCTTTACATTTTCTAATGTCTCAGGTAATCTACTATCTTCAAGTTATCCAGTGTCTTGCGTAAGACTCTACAAAGTTACGTATTATTTGTAATATTTGCAAGTATAGAATTAGAAAAAATAGGGAGGAAAATGGGCTATAAATAACGCAGATTATCCATGTTTATAATGATTCTATAGATATTAAAGTACCAGTCTGTTAGACTCAAAAAGAACGAAAGTGTAAAGCAAGAAACTGACAAATTCATCGCGGAGGTTGCTCCTTTCTTTTCGTGCTTATATAGAACCAGAGAGCGAGGAAGGACAGTGTATGTAATAGAATTTCATGGTATGCTAACCAATACATGCTCTTTTGCAATGCAAAAGGTGCCCTTTTGCATTGTAAAAGGGCACCTTTTGATGAGTAAAAGGGCATGTTTTGCAACGCAAAAGGGCACCTTTTACAAGCCTCTTTGTAACCTTTTGATTCCTTGATAGTTACAAAGTCTGTTTTAATAGGATTTACTCTGATTTTCAATCAATGGCGAGTTGAAATATGTAAGGTTATTTCAAAAACACCATTTGCATATCTTTCTTCTTTCAGGAGCAAGCCATGAAGATGAGTCTTACAGCTCCCTTGCAATCGTAACTGTCAGAGTTTCCCCACCTCGGAGAGCACTTCAGCCACGTCTTCAGGCGTATTAAAGAGCATACCTTCCTCCAGTTCTTCATCTGAAAGTTGGCGAAGAAGCTCCTTAGCTGATGCTTCATCAAAGCGTGGTTCGCCCTTTTTGTTCTTTACATTGAGGAGTATTGAGAGGATTTCTTGGCGATATTCTTCTATTGACATGATGTGAATTGATATTTAAGAATTGACTTTTGCGGTTGGAATCTGTTATGCTCTTAAGATGAAATGTGGGTGTTCGGCATCGCCATAGTTGGCTTGATACGTAAAACCTTCGTACTCAAAACCCAGTAAATCAGTAGGTGAGGAGAGTCGGTTGCGCAGGATGAAGCTCGTCATTGCTCCCCGACAACTCTTTGCATAGACGCTGACAGCTTCAACCGAGTACCCTGGTCGACCATGAAAAGCGGCTGGATGACATGCACTTCCTTCAGGATTCTTTTCCAATCGAAAAGATGTTGAAACTCCTCCGTAGCCAGATGAACAAGCGTTCCGTCGTCCTTCTTCACCGCATCAATCAGCATATCCGTCAGTCGGGGTTTCCAATAAGCAAACATATTGGCCCCATCAGCCGATGGAAGTTTCGTCTTTCCTTCCAGCCGATAGGGATGAATAAGGTCTAAAGGACGCAGCAGCCCATAGAGAAAACTCGTTATCCAAAGATGAGAATCAGCATAACGAAGGTCGTCTTTACTGTATTCCTGTGCCTTCAGACACTTGTATGCCTGTCCATAATACGCCAATATTGCAGGCAAAGCCGCTTTTTCGTTGAAGAAATCCTGGCATCGCAGCTTGTTCTCCACGGCTATCTTCTTGTTGCAATGCAGCTCTGTAGCAAGCTCTTCTGCTGACATCTCACCCAATTCCAGCGCCAATTGTCCCGCTTCTTGTCGGAAACAAGGCTGATGAGTGTTGGGTACTTGCACCTCAGTGGTGCTGTTCATTATCTTTGCTGATGCCAGTATGATTTGCATTTCTTTCTTTTTAAGCCTTAAACTCTTTCACTTCTCTAACTCCTTTTCCACTTGTTTATCAATACTTTAGCCCCATGTTATAAAGGATAAAGCCGTAGATGTCAGCCTGTTCCTCCAACTGTTTCGACAGAGGTTTCCCACTTCCGTGTCCTGCTTTGGTGTCAATACGGATGAGTGTTGGTGTGTTTCCTGCATTATCAGCTTGTAAAGTAGCTGCAAACTTGAAGGAGTGTGCAGGTACAACACGGTCATCGTGGTCCGCAGTAGTAATGAGTGTGGCAGGATAATGAGTGCCTGGTCGGAGGTTATGGAGTGGGGAGTAGCCCTTCAGATACTCGAACATCTCCTTCGAGTCAGCACTTGTTCCATAGTCAGGAGCCCAGTTCCAACCGATGGTGAACTTATGATAGCGCAGCATATCCATTACTCCCACCTCTGGAATACATACTTTGAAGAGGTCAGGACGCTGTGTCATGCAGGCTCCAACGAGCAATCCGCCGTTCGAACCACCCACGATAGCGAGGTAATCCTTGCTTGTATATTTGTTCTTTATCAGCCATTCGCCAGCTGAGATGAAGTCATCAAAGACGTTCTGCTTGTTCATCTTCGTTCCAGCAAGGTGCCATTCCTCTCCGTATTCACTACCACCACGCAGACAAGCTTGGGCATATATGCCGCCAATCTCAAGGAAAGGAATGCGATTTGATGAGAAATGAGGAGGCATAGCGATGTTGAATCCACCGTAAGCATATAGATAAACAGGGTTCTTACCATTGCGTTTCAAACCCTTCTTATAGGTGATGAAGAGTGGAATACGTGTGCCATCCTTGCTTGGATAGAACACTTGTTCGCTGACATAGTCGCTCTCATTGAACTTAACCTTCGGTGAAACATACACCTTACTGGTGTTCGTTGCGAGGTCATATTGGTAGATTGAACCTGGAACGGTGAAGGATGAGAAGTAGAAGAACACTTCCTTACGGTCCTTTTCACCATAGAAGCCCGCGCTACCAAAGGTTGGGAACTTGATTTCCGACAGTTGTTTACCATCTAAAGAGTAAACAAAAGCGTGGCTTGAAGCGTCTTTCATGTAGTTAAGAATCATCTTTCCGTCGGCAAACGTCACACTTTCAAGCATGTCTTTAGCCTCTGGAACAAGCGTTTTCCACTCGTTGAAGCCCGGATGAGCAAGGTCTGTAACCATCAAACGGTTCTTTGGAGCACCGTCATTGGTAAGGAAATACATTTTATCTCCGATGGTTTCAACCAGACTATACTGTAGATCGAGGTTGGATGTCATCTGAATGAACTGGCTGTTGGGCTGGCGTAGGTCGCGAACATATACGTTATTACCTGATCCGGCACCGCTTTCCGTGAGGAACATCATCGTCTCTTCCTGGTTTACATACACCGAATAGAAGCGCATTGGGTTAGCAGGATTCTGATAAAAGAGGACATCCTGCGACTGTGGAGTGCCTATTTTGTGATAGTAAATCTTCTGAATTGAGTTGACATTGCTGAACTCTCGCCCCTTCTGTGGTGCGTCATAAGCACTGTAATAGAAGCCATCTCCCTGCCAGGAAGCACCTGAGAACTTCGCCCAAACAATGTGATCATCAAGTAATTTGCCCGTCTTTGCATCCATAACGTAGAACTCTTGCCAGTCACTTCCGCTGCGTGAGATACTGTAAGCAGCGTATTTCCCGTTGTGAGAGAAGCTGATTCCCTTCAAAGCTACCGTACCATCATCTGACAGTTTGTTAGGGTCGAGGAAGACACGGGCGTTCTTTTCATCGCCCAAACGGTCCATAACGTACATCACACTTTGGTTTTGTAGACCGCTATTCCTATAGAAATACCACTTACCAGTCTGCTTTATGTAAGACGGAGCAGACACTTTCTCGTAGTTTACAAGCTCTTTCATGCGCTTAAGGAGCTTAGAACGGAAGGTAATACGGGACAGATAATCCTGTGTTATCTTGTTTTCAGCCTTCACCCAGTCGGCAGTTGCGCGTGAACTATCGTTCTCTAAAGGACGGTAAGGGTCAGGAACTTGCACGCCAAAGTACGTATCTACTGTGCCATCTTTGGGTGCTTGAGGATAAATAATCTTCTGTGCTACCATGTTTGTTGCGGTTAATATTGCCGCTGTTAACAATAGATGTTTTCTCATAATAGTAATAGTTTTTGTGAAATTATAGGTAGATGTTATGATTATCGGCATTGAAAAGCATCGTATTCCCTTGTAAGAGAGGGTTGATTTCATGTGTGTGGGCAATGAGAAATCCATCAGCAACACTCGCAACTTCAATACTTTGTCGAGTATTTCATGTGTGTGGGCAATGAGAAAGCTCATCAGCAACACTCGCAACTTCAATACTTTGTCGAGTATTTCATGTGTGTGGACATTGTGAAATCCCATCAGTAACACTCGCAACTTCAATACTTTGTCGAGTATTTCATGTGCTTGGGCAATGAGAAATCCCATCAGAAACACCATGAAAAGTATGAAAACAAGATGTCTTCCACCCCTTCTCATGCGATGAAAAAGGATGGAAGACACTTCATTTTACTTCAAACTTTGTTGATACCATTCGTAAAGTTTCTCCACACCATCGGCTATTTCAACCTTATGTGTCCACCCTAAGCGATGGAGTTTCTCAACATCAATGAGCTTACGGGGCGTTCCGTTGGGCTTATCTGCATCCCAAATGATGTCTCCAGTGAAGTGAACTGTCTTCTTAACAAGTTCTGCCAGCTCCTTAATGGTCAGTTCTTTACCCGTTCCAACATTGATGTGACAGTTGCGGATCTCGCCCAATGAAGGGATAGCACCCCCTCTTCCTTCCGAGTTATTACGGTCTACAGCACCGTCAATCTTTGCTCCATAGAAGACACTTGAGTACTTCTCGATACCTATGATGTCCTTAAAATCGACATTCAACAGCACATGTACGCTGGCATCAGCCATGTCTTCACTCCACAGGAACTCACGAAGTGGACTGCCATCGCCCCACAATGTCACCTTATTATCTTCTATTCCGTAGAAGGCAAGAGCCTTTAGTATGCGCTCTTCCGTGTTCTTTCCGTCCACATTTCCTTCTCCAATCTCAGCCCGAAGCTTGTCAGTTGGGTTGATAGGACGCTTGTTCATGTCGTTACGAATAGCCTCCCAATCATGCTCATGGATAAGTTTTGCGAGGTAAATCTTGCGCATCATCGCTGGCATAACATGTGAATTCTCCAGATGGAAGTTATCATTCGGACCGTAGAGGTTGGTTGGCATGACAGCGATATAGTTCGTTCCATACTGCAGATTATAGCTTTCACACATCTTCAGTCCGGCAATCTTTGCAATGGCATACTCCTCATTGGTATATTCAAGAGGTGATGTGAGCAACGAATCTTCCTTCATTGGCTGTGGAGCATTCTTAGGATAGATGCACGTACTACCAAGGAATAGCAGCTTTTCTACGCCATGTAGATAGCTTTGTTCAATGACATTGCACTGCATTTTCATGTTTTGCATGATGAAATCAGCGCGATATAGCGAGTTAGCCATGATACCTCCGACGAAGGCTGCAGCCAAAACGACAGCGTCAGGACGCTCTTCATCGAAGAATTTCTTTACTGCCTGCTGATCAGTCAGGTCGAGTTCCTTGTGGCTTTTGCCCACAAGATTGGTGTAACCTCTTTGCTTTAGGTTGTTCCAAATGGCTGATCCAACCAGCCCATGGTGCCCAGCAATGTATATTTTACTATTCTTATCCATAAGAAAAAAGCCCCGTCTCAACCCTCCCTGTGGGGAGAAAGCGCCTAAGGGGATGTGGTTTCACTTTACGAATGTCCCATATATAGGTGCTGTAACCTTCTATATCAGAAGCGGAAAGATGGCGGAATATACCTTATTATATTATTGTTTAAAACTTACATGTGTTCGAAGTGCTATCTGAGTCAGTCTGATGTTGCCTGTATGACCCCCTCCATCGACTCCAATCATCATCTTCTTCTGAAGACAAAAGAGCCCAATGAAGTGTTCTGTTTCTTACTCTTCAACTGTCCATACCCCAACACATCACCCTCCCAAAGGGGAGGGATGGGGCTGCACTCCGAGCCTTATTGCTACTTCACGATACCCTTTTCCAGATACTCTTCAAGGTTCGTTCTAACCTTTTCAGCGGCACCTTCAGATGCGACCTTAGCCATATCGCTGTCTACCATCAGGTTGACAAGCTCCTCAAAGCTGGTACTGTTAGGATTCCAACCAAGCTTTGCCTTTGCCTTTGTTGGGTCACCCCAGAGGTTCACCACGTCAGTTGGGCGATAGAAATCAGGACTTACCTCGATGAGAACATTACCTGTTGCCTTGTCAATACCCTTCTCATCCATGCCTTCACCTTTGAATTCGAGTTCTATTCCGACACGTTTGAAGGCGTGATAGCAGAACTCACGTACACTGTGTTGCACACCTGTAGCAATCACAAAGTCCTCTGGTTTGTCCTGCTGGAGTATCAACCACATACATTCTACATAGTCTTTGGCATATCCCCAGTCGCGAAGTGAACCGAGATTACCCAAATAAAGCTTATCCTGCTTCCCTTGTTTGATGCGTGCAGCAGCAAGTGTTATCTTACGGGTAACGAAGGTTTCGCCACGACGTTCGCTCTCATGATTGAACAAAATACCTGAGCAGCAATACATGTTGTAAGCCTCACGGTACTCTTTCACAATCCAAAAGCCATACTGTTTAGCCACAGCGTAAGGGCTATAGGGATGGAATGGGGTGTTCTCGTTCTGTGGAACTTCCTCCACTTTACCATAGAGTTCGGATGTGGAAGCCTGATAAATGCGGCATTTCTCCGTCATTCCGAGCTGGCGAACAGCCTCAAGGATACGCAGAACGCCCACTGCATCAACGTCAGCAGTGAACTCTGGAGAGTCGAAACTAACCTGAACATGGCTCTGAGCAGCGAGGTTGTAAATCTCTGTTGGGCGTACCTTGCTGATCACACCGAGGATACTCATTGAGTCGCCAAGGTCGGCATAATGCAAGTGGAAGTGTGGTTTTCCTTCCAGATGAGCGATACGTTCACGATAATCAACCGATGAGCGACGAATCGTACCATGTACTTCATAACCTTTACTGAGTAATAACTCTGCTAAATAAGAGCCATCCTGACCAGTTACGCCAGTGATAAGAGCAATCTTTCCCATTCTATGTGATGTTTATATATTATGTTTCTTTCGTTAGTTATATTCCCTAAAGAATGCACAAAGATACGAATTAAATTTAAATATCATACTATACGATGGGGATATTCTTTCATGTTTACACCTTATTATATAATATAGGGGAGTGGCGAAGCTGTTCTTTGGCAGTGCAGGAAAGGGTGTTTCCAATGCCGATGGATATCCAATGAAAGCAGGGAAGATATGGGGTGATTGTAAGATAAATTCCTATTCGGAAAACAAAAGAGGCCCTTTTGCATAGTAAAAGATGCCCTTTTGCAATGTAAAAGGGCATCTTTTGAAGTGTAAAAGGGCATGTTTTACAACGCAAAAGGGCACCTTTTACAAGCCTATCTGTAACTGCTTGATACTCCAAAGGTTACAAAGACGTTTTTTAGTGATTATTGTCTAC
>NZ_BAJX01000031.1 GCF_000613925.1 Prevotella histicola JCM 15637 = DNF00424 | reverse complement strand
TAAAGTTGTATATTTGCAGTTGTACACTTTTGTTTGACAACGTACAGTAGAAGAATCCTTATAGAATCGAATGACTATTTATTGCACCATTCTATAGACAACTTTGTCCACCTCAAACTTCCAAATTAAATAAGCTTATATGAAAATTAACAGGTATATATCACTAATGGCACTATGCTTAGTTTCTTGTGGCCTTCCATATTGTAAAAAGATACGTCTTTCTGAAGAAGAGATGGAATGGATTAATATCTATGGTAAAAAAGAAAATATACTATTTTCAGATGGTTTGTCTATAGATACCTTTGCTTTTATAAAAAAAAATATTTTTAATAAGGTGCACATTCCAATTACAGACTTGAAATCTTGTAACTGGATAGAAGGACAACATGAATATATAGCTAATGCATCTATAGATTTCAAAATTAAACATAATACTCAATGGTGGCAAGGTGTCTTCATAATAAGTAAAAATATGGATTCTACCTTTGTTTCTGAAATTTCTTTTGGCGGCTTATATTCTGATGAAGTAGCTTTGGATAAGACTGACACTAGCATTTCCTTTAAAAATGGGGTTAATTCGGAAGAGGGGAGCAATCAACCGTTATTAGGTATAGAGGAAATAATATGGGATAAAGAAAAAGGAATCATTTGCTACAAATTAAAAGATGGAAGAGTCTTCCATAAACTAGAAGATTGAGACCACCGACCTTAACGGACAGAAGATGGAATACACCTACGATGCCTTAGGACGTCAGCAGACGATTCGTGCTCCGTATGAGATTGAAAGCGGTCAGCCGTTTACTATCCGCTTTGAGTACTTCCCTGCAGAGCGTAAGGCACATACCATCCATTATTCTAAGGAAGGAAACATTGACACCTATACCTTTGCCGACTCGCTGATGCGTGCCGTCCAAACGAAGCAGACGGGTGTGGTGTGGTCTGGTGGAAGCAATCAGAAAGTCTCTATCGTCAGTGGAAGGGCTGTTATCGATGCCTTTGGACGTAATATTGTGGCTTATTATCCAATGACGGAGAGCTATGGTAATATTGGTACTTACAACCATGCTACAGGTGATCTGCAGGCAAAAACGGAGTATGATACACACGACCGTACCACGAGTGTGACGCTTGCTGACGGCAGTGTGACACGTACAGCTTACTCTATCGGCAGCCATGACGGTGAACCGATGCTCCAGACAACAGTCACGGATGCACTGGGACGACATGCGGAGAGCTATACGGATGCCAAGGGGCGCAACCGTGAAACGGTGCAGCATGCTCGTGGTGAGGATATCACGGTGAAGTACAGCTATGACCCTGTTGGTCAGGTGATGACAGTTCAGCATCCTAACGGTAGGGAGACGAAGTATGCCTACGACTTGCTTGGTCGGAAGCTGATGGTGAATCATCCTGATGCTGGTGAGACGGATATGACCTATGATGCAGCGGGTAACCTTCTGACGAAACTCACGGCAGAGCTTAGGAAGTCGATATCTGACAAGGGTTACATCTCTTACACCTACGACTTCGAGCGACTCCATGAGGTGCTTTATCCAGAAAACCTCTTTAATCGTGTTACTTATACCTATGGTAAAGCTGGCGATAAGTATAATCGTGCCGGTCGTCTTGCCCTCGTTGAGGATGCTTCGGGCGGTGAAGCCTACTACTACGGTCGACAGGGTGAGGTGACGAAGACTGTCCGTACGGTCATGGCGAGCGTGGCGGATATCAGGACTTATGTCTATGGTGCTACGTATGACAGCTGGAACCGTGTGCAGACGATGACTTATCCTGACGGTGAAGTGGTGACTTATCACTACAATGCTGCTGGACAGGTGGAGAGCCTGACGAGCAATAAACAGGGACGTCAGAGCGTTATTGTTGACAGGATAGGTTACGACAAGGAGGGTCATACGGTCTATACAAAGCTCGGTAATGGCACAGAGACCACCTATACATATGACAAGCAGCGTGAACGTCTGCAGGTGATGAACCTTACAGCGGATGGTCAGGCTGTGATGGAAAACAGGTACCAGTATGATGCTGTGGACAATATCCTCGGCATTACGAATGCTGCCAACCCAACGTCGCTGACGAAACTCAACAAGGCGAAGCTGGGAGGAAGGAGTTCGCATACGTATGAGTATGATGAGTTGAACCGCCTTGTTCATGCAAACGGTAAGGCTAAGCGTGCATCGTATGATATGGTGATGTCGTTCGGACGGATGAGTGAACCGCTGACAAAAGTTCAGAAAGTGGACTCAACGACAACTGCCAAGTCTTATAACTTTGCTTATAAGTACGAGGACAGCAACCACCCGACGGCTCCAACACAGATTGGTCATGATCATTACACATATGATGCTAATGGTAATCCTACACTGGTAACAAACGACTCTACGAATACTACTCGTGAGATGTACTGGGATGAGGACAACCGGCTCATGGTACTCTCTGACAACGGCAAGACGAGCCGTTACACTTACAACGCTGCCGGCGAACGTATCATGAAGAGTTACGGTACGATGGAAGGTGTGTATATCAATGGTGCACCACAGGGTATTACTTTCCATGAGACGGACAACTTCACACTTTATCCAGCAAGTATCCTCTCTGTCAACAAGAACCGCTTCACGAAGCATTACTTCATTGGTGACAAACGAGTTGCTTCAAGGATAGGAACGGGACTGTTTAACAATGTTTATGGACGCAACGGTTCATACGTCACTGCTGGTCAGCAGGACTATGCAGAGCGCATGAATCAGATTCAGACACAGAAGGAAGCGTACTATAAGAAGGTGGGTGTAGCACCTGGCGTACCGACAGAGAAGGGTGCGTATGGTGATCCGGAGAACACGGGTGTTGGTTATAATGCTGTCCTCACAGAACTTGGCAACCACGATGTGCCACAGGGTTGGATTCAGACTCCACGTCCCAACACCACACCGAATACTAACCCTGGTCCACCTGTAAGCTGGAATGACCCGAGTAACCCTGACGACCCACAGGCTGGTTATGGTTACATTGCCAACGACACTACGAAAGAGGAAACCTTCTTCTATCATAGTGACCACTTAGGCAGCACGTCTTACATCACAGATGACCACGCCAACATCACGCAGTATGATGCTTACTTGCCATACGGCGAACTGTTAGTGGATGAACATAGTAGCAGTGAAGACCTACCATATAAGTTCAACGGCAAGGAGATGGATGAAGAAACAGGTTTGTACTATTATGGTGCAAGGTACATGAATCCTATGGCAAGTATTTGGTATGGAGTGGATGCATTTGCAGAGAAGTATGTTGAAAGTAGTGGTTATGTCTTTTGTATAGATAATCCTATTAAATTAATAGATTCTGATGGTAATAAATGGGATATCCACACTTCGAAAAATAAAGATGGTAAAACAAATGTACTTATAACTGTTACAGGAGTAGTTTATAATAACTCCAGTGATAAGAAAATAAATATTAATAAAGTCAGAGATCAAATAAAAGCACAAATAGAATCGAGATATACTTTCTCCTCGAAAAAATATAATGTTAAAACTAATATTAATTTACGGGTTGTCAATTCTGTTGAAGATATTCAAAAAGATGATCATGTTTTCGAAATAGTTGATCAAAATAGGTTTGAAAGTAATTCCATATTAGCTAATAGTGATATAAACGGATTACATATTAGGGTAGGACCAAGAGCTGTGAAAGGTTTACTAAATGGTTCAAACACTCGGACCATCCCCCATGAATTAGGGCATTCTGCAGGATTAGATGATGCAAACATAGAAAATAATGGAACTGTTAATTTATATAGTAATCTTATGACTCAAACTGGGTATTTAAGACACAATCATGTACATAATTATGCAAATGTAGGTAAGCTTGAGGATTCTCAAATACAAAGTATTATTCATAACTATAATACTGGGCAAATTAATCGACGTTCTCCAATTAGTAACCATATTGGTATCAGAATTGGAACAATGAGTTGGACTAGTTCATTTTTGAAGATGTATACATATAAAAGACTAAGCAGATGAGACTTTACATTATAATTATCATATTATGTGCTTTCTTAGTTTCTTGCAAAGAAAAGAAATATAACTATAAAAGCAAAGGAGAATGGGTCCACTTAAAAAATGGAGAAACTATAGATGGTTATACCAGAATAGGTGACAGCATTTATGGGGGCTATGGAGATTCAATATATTTACATACAACGATGCCAGCACTAAAGGGCGTTGATGTAAGTAGCTTCATGGTATGTAAAAATACAGGGTACGCGAAAGACTCGTACCATGTTTATTATCCGTTATGGGTTGTTTGTGAGGATGCTATGGACTTTGGTGGATGTTATTTTAAGGACTATATTATGGAAGATGTCTCTTCAGAGTCGTTTATATATATAGGGCGAGGATATGCTACTGATGGCTATAAATTATTTAAAGAAGGTGAAGCTGTTAACAATCTAACAGTCAGGTGACTCGAAAATTAATCTGGTAACTATTCGGCAATAAGGCGTATAAACTATATATTGAACATCAGGAAGTTACATAAACAGATATATACGAATTCTGATGAAGAAAGTTATTTCAATCCTTTTGGTACAATATTTCGTTTATCAACGGAGCACCGCAAGGAATCACATTCCATGAGACGGATAACTTCACGCTTTATCCTGCAAGTATCCTCTCTGTTAACAAGAATAGATTCACGAAGCATTACTTCATTGGTGACAAACGAATCGCTTCAAGGATAGGAACAGGTATGTTCAATAACGTCTACGGACGCAACGGCTCATACGTAACGGCTGGTCAGCAGGACTATGCAGAACGTATGAATCAGATTCAGACACAGAAGGAGGCGTATTATAAGAAGGTGGGTGTAGCCCCTGGTGTACCGACAGAGAAGGGTGCGTATGGTGATCCGGAGAACACGGGTGTAGGTTATAATGCCGTTCTCACAGAACTCGGCAACCATGATGTGCCACAGGGTTGGATTCAGACTCCACACCCCAACACCACACCGAATACCAACCCCGGTCCACCTGTAAGTTGGAATGACCCGAGTAACCCTGATGACCCACAGGCTGGTTATGGCTACATTGCCAACGACACTACGAAAGAAGAAACCTTCTTCTATCACAGCGACCACCTCGGCAGTACGTCTTATATCACAGATGATAAAGCCAACATCACACAGTATGACGCTTACTTGCCATACGGCGAACTCCTTGTAGACGAGCACTCATCGAGTGAAGACTTACCTTATAAGTTCAACGGCAAACAATTTGATGACGAAACAGGTCTATACTATTACGGTGCAAGGTATATGAACCCTGTTACCAGTCTGTGGTATGGAGTGGATCCGCTGGCAGAGAAGTATGTAAGTACGGGTGGATATGTGTATACACTGGATAATCCGGTAAAGTTAAGTGATATAGAAGGGCTTTATCCAAAAAATGTGGTTATCTTTCATAAAACACCTTTTTATCTCCCTGATTATTATACGTTAACAGCGCCGGTAGCACACCTTTTATCTTTGGTTAGCGGTGTACAAGAAGAATATGTTAAAAACCTTCATGTAATGGAAAAAGGATTAGGAAAAGAACTTCCATGGTATCCTCTTTCTTCAAAAGCAGATGAGGCAGGAGGTGCGATTACTTTGGGTGACAATCCGAAGTATGCATCCACAATAATGACTAGAAATTATTTTGAAGAAGATAAAAGCTTAGGGAAAAACGATTTTTCTAACAATACTTTTGAATGGCTATATTTATTAAGTCATGAAGTGAGACACTTGAAACATATAGAGAAGGCAGGATCCTATTTTAAATATACAGGTAAATTCGCCAAAATGTATCTGAAATATTTTATTAAAGAAGGAAGTTTTAATGCAGGTCATGACAAAGTGCCTGAAGAAAAGGAGGCTATAAGTAAATCACAAGTATTCATGAGATTTAATAACTTTGTTACAAAAACTCTTAAATACAAAGGAGGTTTATCTGCATTGATAAATAATACCGAAATGACAGATTCACAAAAGATTAAAATGATAGATGTGTGGTGGAATCAATTCAATCCTAAAAATATCTTACAACTATTCAAAAATGGAAGAAGATAATAAATATTTATTGATGAAAAAATATTTATATGGTACATAAAATAAGGAAATGTAGATTTATTAAAATAATAAGTCTTCTTGCGCTTTGTATTATATATGCTTGTAAAGATCAAGTTAATAAAATAGACCTTAGTGAGCAGAGGCAGTATGTTTACTCAGTTACCCATGATCAAATAGAAAACATTCTAATTTATAGTCAGGATGGTGATGAGTGTTATTCAATAGAAAGAAAAGAAACAAAACAAGGTGCTTATTATATAAACATTAAAGATATTTCAGATGACTATTTCGTGTTAAGTGGATGTCTGTTAGAAGGTGATACAGTTCGTACACATAAGATTATTTTGAAACCAAATAAAAATTATGACATAATAAGTATTACTTCTAGTAGGACTCCGCCTGATACAATTCATATTTATGTAGATTACAAAGGAAGAATGATCAAGAGGAAAAGCATCAAACATGTGTAAACACCATACAAATAAAATTTGAAATTATCTATTATAAATGTTTCTTACGAGAACGAGATTCTGCATGAGGGTTATGGTAAACAGCTGGGTGTTGCCCCTGGCGTACCAACAATGAAGGGAGCTTACGGTGATCCGGAGAATACAAAACGAGGATATAACTCTATCATTGACACACTCGGTAACCATGATGTGCCACAGGGTTGGATTCAGACTCCACGCCCCAACACTACACCGAATACTAACCCCGGTCCACCTGTAAGCTGGAATGACCCAAGCAATCCCGAGGATCCTCAGCCTGGCTATGGCTACGTGGATAACGACACGACCAAGGAAGAAACCTTCTTCTATCACAGTGACCACCTCGGCTCAACGTCTTACATCACAGACGATCACGCCAACATTACACAGTATGATGCCTACTTACCATACGGTGAACTGTTGGTTGACGAGCATAGTAGCAGTGAAGAACTGCCATATAAGTTCAATGGCAAACAGTTCGATGAAGAAACAGGTTTGTACTATTATGGTGCAAGGTACTTGAATCCAGTTACGAGCCTGTGGTATGGGGTGGATCCGTTGGTGGAGAAGAATCCAAATATATCAAGCTATATATATTGTGATAATAATCCTATAAGATTTATTGATCTTATTGGTAAAGAAGGAGAGAATGCTAATAATTCAAAAGGAGGAAATAAAACTGTCCGTGTATATATCTCTGAAAAGAAATGGAAGTATATATACATGAATCATAAAAGAGGTATTGCGAAAGGTAATCCAACGCTGTTAACTTATGATTCAAGTAATATAAATGCTGCTAGAAGAACTGCTGCATTGAAAGCCAGCGGAATATCTTCTTCCTCACAAGTAGATCGGGATGAATACCCATATGCACATACAGAAGAAGGTGGATCTAATGCTTCTGTTATGCAAGTTCCAAGATCAGAGAATCGATCTCATGGATAGTATCTGAGTACTTTGGTGAAAAGTAATAATATGAAGACAGGGGACCATTTCCTAATTATTTTAGTTCCTGACAATAGTAAAAAAGAAAAGCAGCATATTCCTATTGGTTCTACAGTTCCTGTCACTGAGAAAATACATCCCAACCGAGATGTTGTTAAGAATATTGCAATAGGAACAACTGTGGTAGCATTCTTAAAAGTATAGGCACAATTGCTGAAAAGATAGTTCCAAGGACTGTAACTCCAATAATAGTTCCGCCAACAATATCAATGAGTATAGAAATGCAGTATCAACAATATAATGATAATTTACGATGAACTTAAAGGAGAAATTAAATTTACTGGAAGATGAATTAACTCGAATAGAGAGTCCCATTCTTAGATTGTTAAGAGATGGTAATGATGGTTTTGACAGAGATCAAACTGCTCATGTGCTTACAAATCTTGGAATGTGCCCTCTTCAAATGGTACTTGATTTTTATGATTGGGCTACAGGGGCAGATGAGAATATTCTTTTTAATATAAATAATCAGGTAAAACTTTCCACAATAGGGAATCCCGCAAAAGTTTCAATTACTACGAGTTTGTACATGTTAGATGTAACAACAGATAATTTTTTTGCACATAGAAAGATGCTTCCTTTTATTTATAATGGTATCATGGAAGATCCCATACTGATTGATTTGTCGCCGAAAAGTAAAACCATTGGAGCACTATATTATTATAGTCCACAAGTAACATTATCTGTAGATCCTATTATGATTTATGATTCATTAGAGTTATGGATTGACACCATGTTATTATGTTATTCAAATGGCATCTATAGCATAAAACCTAATGGAATGTTAGTTGCCGATGTAGATAAGGAGATTAAAATAACAAGGAAACTCAATCCACACTCTATCTATTGGGATTAATACACAACACTGTATGGTCTTTTCCATAAAGACGCTTTCAGTTGTACATTTCCCATCCCTAATGGTTACAAAAAATAAAAAAAATACATATACAGTCGTAGGAGGAATAATTAACAAAGATCGGAATATATATATAATTAATGATGGCAGGAGAGTAGGTGTTTTAGGTGAAATGCTTACCAAGTACTCTTTTTTTAGTAGTGAGAATAAAGTTGTCTATGGGGCAGTAATCAACCCATCTGATCATTCTGGACAAAAGTTCTTTGATTCTGAAATAGCTTCAAGTCATATTGATGTCATAACGTATATGCGTAATGCATATGGAAATAGACCGTTAGATTTTAAGAAAAGAGGCATAGCTAATAGAGGCAAACAGAGTGTTGATCAATATATGTATAGAGGGATGCCTTTTAAGGATCAAGATGGAAGAATCTATTATGCTACAGCTCGTGACATCGGTAATTATAGCGCAGGGTACGTAGCTGGAACAGCAGGGCAAGGTTGGGTTGCTTCACGTAAAGCTTTTGATGCGTTGGAGAGTCTTCAGCAAGGTATACCAAGTAAAGAAGCTATGGTTAGCCAATTTGCAGAAAAGGCTGGTCATAACAGAGGAATTAAAGTATACTGGCAAGAACAACACGATGTACAGAGAATTTTACAACAAGGGCGTGAACATACTTGGAAAAGAATCTCTGATTTTTTTAAGTCTGTCTTTAAATAGGTTGTTGATATAAAATGAGAAAACATATTAGTCTTATAACTATATTTATAGGAGCCCTGATATTTTTTTATGAAACTAGACACTTCTATAAGATAGGAGATAGAACTTTAACCGTTTGGAAAACGAATAGTGGATGTTTTGTCATACCATATTCGTATTATGGGATTCTTCCACCTCAAAAGAATTATCTCAAACTATCTAATATTGGTACTGCCTATATCTTTCTAGTACCTAAAGATAGCTTATATATATTTGTAGAACCATATAGTGATGGATACAGTGAATTAAGTAACCATATGTATAGTTCTAAACTGATCACTTATTCAGCAGCAACTTCGAGTGCGCTAAAACAGAGTAAATTATGGGTAGATTCTTTTGAGAAATACAAAAAGCTATATCCTTTTATTTCTGTAGAGGCAAGATATATGGACATATTGATAAAGGAGAAATAACTCTAATATTTTCTGAGGTATACTTATAGCTCAATGATTCACACCTATGCAGATAGATTCTAAGCATTACACTTCTGATGCCAACGGCAACCAGGATAGTATTCCTAATATAGAACGGAGAATGTACTGGGATGAGAACAACCACTTGATGGCTTTAAGTGATAATGCATGTTGAATACTTACTCATACAATGTTTTTGGTGTTCACTAATGGAAAGGCGTTATTTATGCCGAAAAATGAACGAGAGGTTCCATTGTTACTCTAAACCCCTAACATAGTTTTTGTTTTTAGTTGCTGTCACTTTTAATATTTCACATAAATGCTTTGTTATCAATGCGTTGAGACGTGGAGAGGAGTGATAGGAGTGACAGGAAAATTGAAAGATGGTCGTTTTTATGGTGTTGTTATAATCAATAGTCCGTTAAAATTTTGTGGTTTGCGAATCTTTCGTCCCTAAGCTAACAGGTATTGTGGCAGAAAGAAAACATGACAGGTCTGTAAAAAAGAGATAATTAGGTAATAAAATATAACATAATATAATCGGCTATCTCATTGAATTTCAGTAACTTTATAGATGTAAAAAGACAATAAAGTTTATGCTGATAACCAACTTGATTAGCCGATATATGAAGCTCTGCAAAGCAGCATTTAGTGCTGGCGATGGAGCAAAGTTAAACAAAAGTATTCAAACAAACGTCATGGAAATGCTTTTTCTTTTGATGGTCATCCCAAGGAAATGCAATTTCACGCAGATGGGACGCTATGGAAAGCGTGGCGAACAATGCTATCGGCAGACGGCAGAGCGCAGCGTGAACTGGCTCGAAATGAATATGTGGCTGAGTGCTTTCGTCTTCAAGCAGGGTAAGGGTCGCACTGCCATCGTTATTGATCCAAGCTTCATCAAGAAGGCTGGGAAGCATACCCCATACGTGGGTACGTTTTGGTCGGGCTGTGCAGGTGCTGTAAAGCACGGTCTTAAGATTCTCGGCATCGGTGTGATAGACGTGGATTTGCATGAGTGTATGATGCTGAAGGCTGTGCAGACCACATTGGAAAAAGACGAGGAGAAAAAAGAGATGAGCCTATACGACTGGTATGCCAAAGTATTGGAGGACGACAAGGTAGCCTTACAGTGTATTAGCAAGGTTCTTGTCGCCGACTCAGCCTTCTCCAAAAGACCTTTCATCGACAAGGTAATGAAGATGGGCTTCCATGTTGTGAGCCGCTTGCGTCATGACGCAGCCTTGTTCTACACGTGGGACGGGGAACCTACAGGAAAGCCTGGCCGTCCTCGTGTCAAAGGTGATAAGATTGACGTAAGGAACATCGACATATCCAAAGTCAATGAGCTTGATTTAGGAGAGACCGAAGGCAAAGCCTATGCGCTAAAGGCATGGTGCAAGTCCTTGCATAGGGTCGTGTCACTTGTCATCCACGAGTTACCTAATGGCAGTCGGCGCTTGTATTTCTGTACGGATGAGAGTATGGACGGACGCGATGTGGTGGAGTACTACACCACACGTTTCCAAGAGGAGTTTTGCTTTCGCGACGCAAAGCAGTTCCTCGGCCTTACAGATTGTCAGGCACGCGACAAGAAAAAACTTGAATTTGCTTTTAACTCTTCATTCACAGCACTCAATGTGGCGAAAATTATGTGCAAGGAACTTGGTACGTCCATCGGTCGCCTTAAAGCGAAGATGATCAATGCATACTATGCCAAACGAATTATTGACGTGTTCGAGAAGAACCCGAACACGCCATTAAATAAAGAAAGTGTTAATGATATATTTAGTTTCGCTGATGATGCAGCATAATATTTAACGGACTATTGCTTCTATACAAGTCTTAAAAAAGATGTGTAGAAAGAGTAG
>NZ_BAJX01000032.1 GCF_000613925.1 Prevotella histicola JCM 15637 = DNF00424 | reverse complement strand
AATCCGGTCAGCCGTCTTATATCCTACCCGTAATCCCTCCCCCCGCAAATCCTTGCCTTAGCCTTATCCCTAACCCGATTATAACCAACTCATCCAAATATACAACACATCCAAGACATACAGCTTTTCTTCTTTGTACGGATACATTTACAAAATAAAGTTGTATATTTGCCTTAGAAATACACATGACATAGGAGTCTGCGGACATTAGGTCTTACGGTGGAGGAGGTGTTGTGGTGTAGGAGATATAGATCTTTTTGTGCTGTGATGAGAGTCACAGGAGGGACAGGTGTCTCTCATATCTTCCTTCAATCTATAGCTTAATCTCACCACACACACTAATCTGCGCTCCAAACAGTTATTTGACGAATCCCCATTATCCGAAGACCTACCGTATAAGTTCAATGGCAAACAGTTTGATGAGGAAACAGGCTTGTACTATTATGGTGCAAGGTATATGAATCCTGTAACAAGTATTTGGTATGGGGTGGATGCTTTGACAGAAAAATATCCTAACGTTACTAGATATTGTTATACTTTTAATAATCCTAAAAAACTTCTTGATCCTGATGGTAATTCACCAATAGGAGCTGCGGTGGAAGGCATTAGTGCCTTTGTTGTGTCCGATGGGGTAGATTTTTTTCCAACTGGATTTTTGAGGGTATGGATTATAAAACAGCTTCTAGCCATGTCCGTTGGGGAGCTGCAGCTTTTGATGGTATTTCTACGGCAGCTATCTCCTTGCTTGTTGATGGTGCAGGGACAACAAAAACAATAGGAAAAATTGCAAATAGTAAAGCGGGACGATTTGCAATAGATGTTGCTCGGACTATGATTACCAATATCATTGGTGACATTGAAAAAGGGAAAGACTTTAATAAAATAGATTTAACTGAAGAGTTTATTTCTGCTACTTTCTCAACATTATTATACAAAGGAATGGAGAAAAGAGCAAATGAGTTGCTCAGTGGATTAGAACGCAGCAATAAAAAATTATATACTGCGCTTAATAAGTTGAAAAGAAATCAAAAAGCAGGAAAATCTGAAACTCGACTGAAGAGTGATGCGTCTAGGGTAAAAATTGCGAAAGATAGATATAGAGGAGATGTTCGTAAATATGCAAAAGCGGTTACTAAAAAGAATCTTGTTGTAGCAGGAGCTGATTTGGCATCAGAAAAAGCATTTGAAAGGCCAGATAAGGAAACGTCTAATAAAAATAATAAATAAAATGAAAGAATTAACTATACGGAAAATTATATTTTCTCTCATTATCTTTATTTGTGCTTATTATTACTACTGCACACTTGTAATTCATCTTTGGTATTATTTGGTTATCCTATGTGTAGCATTGTTAATTGATTTAGTTTTATATTTCACCTTGAATTTGAAATTTAATCTGACTTCTATTGCCAAGACAATTGTACACCTATATTTCTTCTTGTTTTCTATACTTTTTATTATAGCAAAGTTTGATGGAGAGACGGAAACTTATAGGCTTCCTTTGAATGGTTACACCTACAATAGAGTAGACAAAATTTTATTCACATTCAAAGGGCATAATTTTGGTAGATTTCATTCTTTACCCCAATATTCTCTAATTGCAGATAAAGATATGACTAAATTATATGATGTTTTATTGGAACTCAAAGAACCTATAAGAGGAATATATATAATTGAATATATCAGTTTGGAAAAGAAAATACAAGCAAATAAATAAAATATGAAGACAGGAGAGCATTTCCTAATTATTTTAGTTCCTGACAATAGTAAAAAAGAAAAGCTTCAAGGATAGGAACGGGTATGTTCAACAATGTTTACGGACGCAACGGTTCATACGTAACGGCTGGTCAGCAGGACTATGCAGAGCGTATGAATCAGATTCAGACACAGAAGGAAGCGTATTATAAGAAGGTGGGTGTAGCTCCAGGTGTGCCAACAGAGAAGGGTGCGTATGGTGACCCAGAGAATACAAAACGAGGATATAACTCTATCATTGACACACTCGGTAATCATGACGTGCCACAGGGTTGGATTCAGACTCCACGCCCCAACACCACACCAGGTACCAACCCCGGTCCACCTGTAAGCTGGAATGACCCGAGCAACCCTGATGACCCACAGGCTGGATATGGCTACATTGCCAACGACACGACGAAAGAAGAAACTTTCTTCTATCACAGTGACCACCTCGGCTCTACGTCTTACATCACAGATTATAAAGCCAACATCACCCAGTATGATGCTTACTTGCCGTATGGTGAACTGTTAGTTGATGAGCACAGTAGCTCTGAAGACCTACCATACAAGTTCAACGGCAAACAGTTCGATGATGAGACTGGCCTGTACTATTACGGTGCAAGGTACATGAACCCTGTTACCAGTCTGTGGTATGGGGTGGATCCGCTAGCAGAGAAATATGTCGCCACAGGTGGATATGTATATACCTTGGATAATCCTGTGAGATTAATAGATCCGAATGGTAATTGGTCCTGGCCATGGGAACGAGGATCACTCATTGAATACCGTGGTAATGGGGTGTTTGGAATAAGAATAGAAAATTTTAGCAAAACTATGCAATCCAATTTCAAAAGAGCTGATAATAATCCTGCTAATTGGAGACCAGGAGAACTTGGTATAAACACAGAAATCGGAAAAATTTCTGTTGACAATTATGCACATAAAAGTTTCACCATAGGGCGTAAACCAGCTGGTATAGACCAAAAGATGGGAATGTAAGAATCAGGAGACCAATTGCGAAATCTACTGGCCAAGAAGATAGAAGATTCCATAGTTTTGACCCTATGCCTGTAAGAGGATCAGCTAAGGCTGTTGGAGCGATTGCCATACTAGACTTTGCAAATTATGCGGTAGATACATATATGACACTTTCGACCTTTTGGGATAGTAATGCATTTGACGATCAAATGACCTCTTTCAGAAAAGCAATAAGAGCGGTAAATAGCCAAATGAATTCAATTCCCGATAATTACAGAAAGGACACTAATAAGATGGGCGCAATTCTAAATTATGTTTTTCAAGGAGAAAATACAACAAAAGATAAAAACATTGACAAAATAGGACAAAATATTTTATCAAAATCTGGGAGATATGATAGGACAAATAAGACTTACAAACCTTTTATTAAAAGGTAAAAAGCGTGCTTTCTTAACGGTGATTGTTATAATAGCAATCTTTTGTATTTTTACTATGATCAAAAAGCATACTCCTCTGTATGATAATTTGCAAGGTGTATGTAATATAGATTTTAGCAAATCGTATTTCTGTCGTCAAACGGATTTTCATCCTTTAGAAAACAATATTTTCATTACTAAACAAAAGATTAGTCTTCCTGTTATAGTAACAGCCAATGATGATGTAAAAGGAAATTATAAAGAATTAGATAGACTAGAAAAAGAGGCTAAAGGAATCTGGAAAATAATTAGTGTTAATCCAGATTCCATTCAGATAGAAGTATCTAAAAGTATTCTAAATGGTAAATATTCTGTGATTTTTAAAAAGAATCAAAAAGAAAATGAAAAGTTAAACTATTATATAATCTTTAAAAATGATTCTACATATATGGTTTGTACTAAAGAAATTTTGAACTTTAAAAAGTAAAGTGATTAAAGATACACCTATCCGAGTGGTGAATGACTCGACGAATGAGACGAGAGAACTGTACTGGGACGAGGAGAACCAGCTGATGGTGCTGTCGGACAACGGCAAGACAAGCCGTTACACTTACAACGCTGCCGGCGAACGTATTATGAAGAGTTACGGTACGATGGAGGGTGTGTATATCAATGGTGCACCGCAAGGAATAACCTTCCACGAGACAGATAATTTCACGCTTTATCCGGCTTCAATAATCAGCATCAATAAGAATCGTTTTACAAAGCATTACTTCATCGGTGACAAACGAATCGCTTCAAGGATTGGAACAGGTCTGTTTAACAACGTCTATGGGCGTAACGGCTCATACGTAACGGCAGGTCAGCAGGACTATGCAGAGCGTATGAATCAGATCCAGACACAGAAGGAAGCGTATTATAAGAAGGTGGGTGTAGCTCCTGGTGTACCGACAGAAAAGGGTGCATACGGTGACCCGGAGAACACGGGCGTTGGTTATAATGCCGTCCTCACAGAACTCGGTAACCACGATGTGCCACAGGGTTGGATTCAGACCCCGAAGCCGAACACCACACCGAATACCAACCCCGGTCCACCTGTAAGCTGGAACGACCCGAGCAACCCTGATGACCCACAGGCTGGATATGGCTACATTGCCAACGACACCACAAAAGAAGAAACTTTCTTCTATCACAGTGACCACCTTGGCTCTACGTCTTACATCACAGATTATAAAGCCAACATCACCCAGTATGATGCTTACTTGCCGTATGGTGAACTGTTAGTGGATGAACATTCCTCAAGTGAGGAAATGCCGTATAAGTTCAATGGCAAACAGTTCGATGAAGAGACCGGTCTGTACTATTATGGTGCAAGATATATGAATCCTATGGCAAGTATTTGGTATGGAGTGGATCCGTTGGCAGAGAAATACGTCACAACGGGTGGATATATCTATACACTTGATAATCCCATCAGGATGATTGATTTGGATGGACGAAAGTGGGATGAGTCTTCTGTAACACAAAAGAACGGGAATGTTACTATTAATCTCACCTTAACAGTTGCCATTTTAAATTCAAGTAATAAAGAATTTGATTTGAAGAAACTAGGAAATGTTTTGTCCAGCCAATTACAAAGTTCTTATGGAATTTCATATGTAGAAGGTATGAATTACAAGAACTCTGTTAGTCAAAAAGGAATGGATAATCTTTATGTTGCAAGAACTTTGCCAACGAAATTCAGAAAGGTAAACGTCAATGTTTCAGTTAGATTTCGCGTCATTAGTAATAAATCGGAATTACGAGACAGAGAACATCTATTGAATATACTGCCTGCTTCACAACTTCGAGGTGTTTATGGAAAAGTAAATAAAATAGGTGGCTCAGTAGTATTTCTTAATGAACGATATGTAAATAATATAATTAATGGTAAAGACAGAAATACATTACCTCATGAATTTGGCCATTCTTTAGGTTTATTGCATGTTGATGGAGCTGATGCTTGGTTTCAAGAACTTTTTGGACGAAGTCAATACTATGATAGTTACAAACAAGAAAGAAATAGATATAATGTTATGTTTAGTGGAGCTAATAGTAAATATACAAATGATTACAAATCTACTGATATTAATCCAGAGCAGATTAGCATAATTCTTGAAAATTTTAGAAATAATAAAGTAAACAGATAAGAAATTATGAAACAGGTTGTATTTATTATTGCCCTATATGTTTTGATAAATATTCTATCATTATTATTCAATATATTTTCTTTTTCTAGTGATGGAAAAATAGATATTGGTTTACCTTTTATTTTTATCCATTTAACGAGTGCAAAATATGATTCCACTTTTCCATACAATAAGTTACTTATAGAGCCTTTTTTATGGGATGTTGTTTTTTTTATTTGCGATAGTCTGTTTATATTCGTGCTGTCTAAAATTTATCAAAAGGATTCGTGATCGAGAGGAGCTTAAGAATGAAAAATAAATGATGACTTATGATGCGGCGGGGTTCCACCTCTTCCTATTCCGGACGGAGAAGTTAAGCCGTTTGCGCCGATGGTACTACAATGCAATGCGGGAGAGTAGGTAGCCGCCTTCTTTTATAGAGAGAGCTTTGAAGAGAAATCTTCAAGGCTCTCTCTTTTTGTTTTACTTTGGATGAAGCCCGTTCATTTGGCTTATCCTATCTGCAATCTCTACCCGCAAATCCTTGTCTTAGCCCTGGGTCTGATCTCCCAACCCTATTATAACCAATTCATCCAAATATACGGCACATGCAAATATATAAGTCATCTAAATATACAACTCATCCAACACATCCAATCAACTTGCGGTCTTTATATTTACTCTATTACCATATTTTTTTGTTTTTCATTTGCTGTCACTTTTAACACTTTACATAATCGATTTGTTATCAATGTATTGTAACATGGGGGAAAGTGACAGGAGTGACAGGAAAGTTAAAGGCACTCCATCTTTATTGTTTGAACCTATGAACGGGTGCAGGTACAATTTAAAATGAAATACATCAGCTTTGTGTTTAGCTTCTATCAAAGGGCATTGTATAGCTATTATTGCTTTTCTTCTTTGTACGGATACATTTACAAAATAAAGTTGTATATTTGCCTTAAAATAACACATGACATAGGAGTCTGCGGACATTAGGTCTTACGGTGGAGGAGGTGTTGTGGTGTAGGAGATATAGATCTTTTTTGTGCTGTGATGGAGAGTCACAGTAGGGACAGGTGTCTCTCATATCTTCCTTCAATCTATGGCTTAATCTCACCACACACACTAATCTGCGCTCCAAACAGTTATTTGACGAATCTCCATTATCCGAAGACCTGCCCTACAAGTTCAATGGCAAACAGTTCGATGAGGAGACTGGTTTGTATTATTACAGTGCAAGGTACTTGAATCCTATGACAAGTCTGTGGTATGGAGTGGATATGTACACTGAGTTGTTAAATTCTATTTCACCATATCTATATTGTAGTGGGAATCCTATTATATTACGTGATAAAGATGGTAATTTTGCAGGAATTCCACCTGGTTTGTTGAAGAAGGGGGTAAGCTTATTTAGGAAAGCTGTGGGATATATTAAATCTGCTTTTATAAATGGTGGAGTTGGTGCAGCTGTACAAACTACAGTGAATGTATCTCAAGGACAGGATTTGCCAGATGCAGTAGGTAATATTGATGTTACGAGTGTAGCTAATGCTGCATTTTTTAGCAACACAAAATTTGCTAAACATGCTAGTATGGTAGATGCGATGATAACAATAAATGTTAATGGAGAAATAGAAGGCCCTCATGGTCCACTCGATGTATATATGAATACACCTGTTGGTGGGAAATTGAGATCAACCTTAACAAGACCAGTTGAGAAAGTACGCAGATCATTTTCTCACAGTAGTACAAGAGATATGAGGCATTATAAAACTTCTACAAAAGCTGTTCAAAAGCAGTTAAAACAAGAAAGAAAATTAGCAACTTCTGCAAGAACACGCACTTTGGTAAGAAATATGGATAAATATTTTGGTGGGGTTCAAGGAGGATACGTTGGCCAAAGCTTTGATAATTTGATTGGTAAGTTATGGGGTGCTTTTACTTATCGCCCATCAGCCCCTCTAAAAACCCCTTGGGGAGTAAATGAGGCAAGGCAAGATAATACAAGAATCCAAAAACCTTTAAACATAAGATGACGCAGATGAAGAAGGATGATAAAGTGATATCATATTGCGCTCTTTTAGCTTTCCTTACGATTCCAATATATCATTTGTGGAAAGATTATAAGATTTCAGAGACGCCATCTGTGACCTTGGGAGTTGTAGATAATTTGTATTATGCACATTATCTTCCCTACTTTTCTTACACATATAAAGTTAATGGAAAAAGATTCAAAGGGTCCGAAAAACGTTTTGGAAGATTTGGTTTACTTAAAAAAGGGGATACTATAATTGTAAACTACGATTTTAAGTCTCCAGATATAAGTAAACCTTACATAAGGAAGTAAGTTGTGAATAACATTTATGACAAACCCCATGTTACACTTACAACGCTGCCGGCGAGCGTATCATGAAGAGTTACGGTACGATGGAGGGTGTGTACATCAATGGTGCTCCACAGGGTATTACGTTCCACGAGACGGATAACTTCACGCTTTACCCAGCCTCAATAATCAGCATTAACAAGAACCGCTTTACAAAGCATTACTTCATTGGTGACAAACGAGTTGCTTCAAGGATAGGAACGGGTATGTTTAACAACGTTTACGGAAGAAATGGAAGCTACGTCACCGCTGGTCAGCAGGATTATGCGGAACGTATGAATCAGATTCAGACACAGAAGGAAGCGTATTATAAGAAGGTGAGTGTAGCTCCTGGTGTACCGACAGAAAAGGGCGCGTATGGTGATCCGGAGAACACGGGTGTTGGTTATAATGCTGTTCTTACGGAACTCGGCAACCATGATGTGCCACAAGGTTGGATTCAGACTCCACATCCAAACACGACACCAGATACCAACCCCGGTGCCCCAATCTCATGGAATGACCCGAGCAATCCTGATGACCCCCAGGCTGGTTATGGCTACGTCCCTAATGATACTACAAAGGAAGAAACCTTCTTCTATCACAGTGGTCACCTCGGCAGCACGTCTTACATCACAGATGATAAAGCCAACATCACGCAATATGATGCCTACTTGCCATACGGTGAACTGTTAGTTGATGAGCATAGCAGCAGTGAAGAGCTACCATATAAGTTCAATGGTAAACAGTTCGATGATGAGACTGGCCTGTACTATTATGGTGCAAGGTACATGAATCCAGTCACGAGTTTATTTCTTGGCATAGATACAAAAGTAGAATTAAAACCAAATTATGGGGGTTCTTTGTATTGCTTACAGAATCCTATATTATTAATTGATCCTGATGGTAATTGGGAGAGAAACTCTGATGGAAATCTTGTTGCACAGCATGGTGATAATGCTCAAACATTAGCTGAATTTATTGGCGTGACAGCAAAGGAATCTCTCAATATTTTACTTGCTAATGGAGTTACAATAAATAAGAAGGGAATCCTTAGCTTAAAAGAGGGACAAGAAATTATATCGAACATACTAACAGATGTAGTCTGTTTAGGACACGCAAAAGCTGGGAATGGGAATGAAAATAAGATTACGGATACTGGTAGTGCTAATACCCCCTGGATGGATATTGCAACTTCTCAAATTGGAGTATCAGAAATCCCTGGCAATAAGAGTAATCCTCAGATTGTAGCTTATCATGCGACGACTTGTCGTTCTACGTCAGATGCCACACCTTGGTGCTCCAGCTTTGTGAATTGGAGCCTTAATGAGGCTGGCATTAGAGGAACAAATAGTGCTAGTTCACAGTCTTGGTTGACATGGGGAAAAAGAATTAGTAAGCCTGTTTATGGGTGTATCGCTGTTCTATCGTATGGTGGAGGACATGGGCATGTTGCATTTGTTGTTGGGATGAATGCACGAGGTAATATCATTCTTTTAGGTGGGAATCAACACGATCAAGTTAATCTTTCACCTTTCAAAGCAAAGATGACTTATGTCTATCCTAGGGGATACACTCCTAGCAACGAACCACTACAAGTCTTACCAATAAACGGACGT
>NZ_BAJX01000033.1 GCF_000613925.1 Prevotella histicola JCM 15637 = DNF00424 | reverse complement strand
TATAACGTGGTGTTCTGTTTACTGGCAACACTTGTGCAGATGCTGAAAATACTGCCATGGTTGCAGTAAACAATGCAATCAGCTTAGTAAATCTTTTACTCATATTTAATGGTTTTAATTAATAGAAAGGTCGTTTCAGCGTTCATGATCGATTCATTCACAAATATATGAAAAGTCCGTGATGGACGCAAACACTTTCAGTCATTATTTTATGTCTGTTGAATAATTTTGTTATGGGGTTCAAACGACGGAGTCTCCGTGTGTGAAGAAGGATCCTTCTGTTATTATGAAATATCTTTACGGTTTTTCTTTGATGGTTTACTGCCATATAAGTGATTATGTGTTATTTTCGGGTTTGTAACCTTTTGGAATACAAGAGGTTACAAAGAGGGTTGTAAAAGGTGCCCTTTTGCACTGTAAAAGATGCTCTTTTGCATGGTAAAAGGGCGTCTTTTACCATGCGAAAGGGCGTCTTCTGTTTTCTAATCGTGAATTTGTTTTACAATAAAACTTCCCCATCTCCTTCTCAGGGGGTGGGGAAGTGCTTTTTGAGTTATTTAACTATCAGCTTCTTACCATTGACGAAGTAAACGCCCTTGGCAAGGCCTTTGAGGCTGGTTACACCCTTGGCAACACAGGTACCGTTGAGGCTATAGACATCAAAGGTAGCCGTTGTCGCATTGCGTGATGTGCTGTTGATGCCGTTGGCAGTAGACTTAACGGTGAGAACGGCAGGAGAATAGTTGAACTTATAGTTCTTTGCTTCAGCTCCACTCACCTCAATGGTGTACTTACCTGGTGCATCGAAGGTAGTAATCGTCTTGCCTTCGCTGTCTTTAACGGTGAAGACTGGCTCCTTGGTCAGTGTGACTGTCGTCTCATTGTTCTGCAGACTGTCCACGGTATATCCGAATGTTGGCGTCTGACCGGTCTCTATCGTCACGTCCTTAGCATGCATTTCAGCCAATGCTTTCTGCACAATGAGGAAGCCATTGGAGAACTCCACTTGCTCTTCCGTTATCGTTCCGCGCTTCACAACGATGGTATATCTACCTGCAGGAGAGGTCTTTGTAGCCTCGCATGTCAGTTCTGGCGTACCTTCAACATAGTCGCCCTTGAGCTGCCAACCGAACTTTGGATTCTCACTTCCGTATGGACGAACGGTGCTGCGAGCCTTTACTGTAGTGCCAAACTCAACAATGTCGAAGTCCTTCCACTGTGCATTGCGCTTGTAGAGGTTCTTTGTTCCAGAAGGAATCTGCAGTTTCACCTCGCTCTTGCTGATGTCTGTGAAGGCATTACGGCCCAATGTAGGTACTGTCTTGCTGTAAAGACGGATGATAGCGAGGGCGTTATTGCCAGAGAAAACCTGGTCACCAATGGTTGTAATGGTGTTCGGGAGGACAATCTTCGTCAGCTTACTGCATCCAGAGAAAGCATAGTCATGAACCTTCTTGATGCCCTTTGCCACAGCATAGTCGCCCTTGTTGTTTGGCAGAACAGCGATGACCTCAGTCCCATCGGTTGTTGTCAGCGCCTTACCATCAAAGAGATAGCTCTTGTCAGCACCTGTTGGGATGTCTAAAGAGTCGAGTCTGCTCAGTCTTCCGAAGGCTCCATCGCCGATGGAAGTGATTGTTTTCGGTAAGATAAGGTTACGTATTGACCTGCAATTGAAGAATGCCCGCTCAGGAATCTCATTGTCTTTCGTTGTCAACTCGCGTTTACCGTCAACGATATAAGGCTCTCCACCGCTTACGATAACGGCATCGCTGAGGTCGAGTGTAGCCAAAGAGCTGCGCTGAATAGTCCCGTCTGCATTGTTACCAGCTATCTGGCGGATGGTACGGAGGTCGGAAGAGTTGATCTTACCATTGACCTTCAACAGAGAAATCATACTCTTTGTGCTGTCAGCAATGAGTGTGTCGAGTGTTCCAGGAGTCTCAACTGTGACGGTATCCTGCACGAGTTCAGCCTTTTCACCTTCAAGACCGATGATCATATCCTGGTCATCTGAGAACTTCATTGATCGTGGATTGAGGAGTGCAATGTCATAGAATCCGTCGGCAGAGCCTTCCCATCCCCAGTTGACCCATACCTTTCCGGCTTCATCATATCCACAAATGACGAAGGCATGACCACCGTTCTTGAGGTCAACACCCGTATATAGGATGGCACGACGCTCATTGAGCTCGTTGTATACGATGTCCATCCATGCCTTTTCGGTGTATCTGCGGCGCTTCAACATCTGTATTGTCTCTGGGAAACCGAAGTTTCTCTTTAGTCCTTGGCAGGCATTCTCGGTGAAAGTTCCCGAACCATCGGTGGCATAATTCATGTCTGCTGCCACACCACAGTCCAACATCAGTCTGGCAACAGCCTCACCTTGCTCCTTAGAGTAGTGTCCTCTGTAGCTGTCTATCATGTTTCCCCAGTCGTAAACACTCTCTTCATAGTTGACAGTTAACTTCTTTTTGCTGCCATCAGCCTGCTTTACGTTTACGGAATGGGTCCCAATGCCATGCTCAGGCCACCCAATGTAATACAGGATCTGCGCCATTGCGGTGGCAACACACCCCGTTAAGGTTCGTCCAGTGCTGCCATATCCTTGCCAACTACCCGTTCCTGACGTTGTACCTTCAGGACAAAGGTCGTTGTAAGGCTTCTCTTGTCCCCATCGAGCAGTGAGGAATGACGGTATTTCAGCCGCATATTTGCTCTGGTCGGGAGGTACCATGGTGCGTGGTTTACCAGATTTCACAATGTCTTTGATAGCCTCTTCCGCTGCCGAGAGGTACCATTTGAAGTTCTCGTTGTTTGTGTTCTTGTCGAAAACCGTGTTTGAATAGGCGATGACATCAGGCAGAAGGTCATCGTTACTGACGATGACAAAGCCACCATTGTCGTATCCCATGACTGTGAAAGCCTTGTTTGCGAGGAGCGCTCTGGGCTCATCTTTACTTGCACGTGTCGTCATCAGCGTTGGTGATTGCTTGAAGACTTTGGCTGCTATGGCTTTTATGGCAGCCTTAGATCTCGGTGCTGCCGTTACTGTGAGTGCTGCTGTGAGTGTGAATAGCAGTCCTACAAATAATCGTTTCTTGAAGTCCATAATATCGTATGGTTGTTTGTTATGTCTGGCTTCGGTGTCTTTAGCACGCTGAAAGATAATCATTGTCCGGTGACAAGCCAGCTTTTCTCTTACTTAATGTATATAAAAACACAGATACGGAACCGCAACCCTTGTGAGGCTCCGGCTCCGTTTTTATCAATCCTGTTGTATGGATCGCGTTCTGTTCATTATCTTATGATGGTCTTTTTGCCGTTGATGACATAGACGCCCTTGCCCAATGACTTCAGACTCTTCGCATCTTTGAGAACCTGTTTGCCGTCGAGTGTGTAGACATCATATAGAATCTCGCCGTTAGCACCTACCTTCTGGATGATCGTTGTCACGTCAACAGAAACAGGATCAGACTCTGCTCCGTCAGCATATACGGCAGTTACGCTGTAGTTATGCTTTGTTCCGTCAACGGTAACATCACCACTCTCCAGCTTGATGCTGTTAGATAGATATTCACCATCACGATAGATGTTGTATGAAACAGGACCTGTGCTGCTCTCGAAGGTGATATCATCAATCATAAAGACGAATGCCTGGTCCTTAGAAGTGTTGTGATGTATAGCGAAATATCTTGTCCCTTCAGGTACATCTACCTTCACTTCATTCCATTTAGCATCACCTTGTTCATGTGTTTCTCCCACCTTCTGGAAGCTTGCTACTTGGTTGTCAGTGTTGGAGATGAGGACATCGAAGCTCTCCTTACCATATGACTTATCCTTTGAGTTGACGTTGTTAACCCAGAAGCTGATGGTCTGTGCCTTACCAGAAAGCATTGGAGTGATGAGCCAGTTGCTTGAAGCAGTGAGCTTTTTGTCTGCTCCTGTCTGGTAAATGGCTACGAGTGACTTGTTACCAGAGTGTGGATCGAGGCCTTGACCAGTCTTGAATATGTCTGAAGGCTGCCAGTTCATGAATGCGAACTGCTCACCTTGGTGTTTGTATTCAGCTCCCTTGGCAAGCGGAGCAGCAGTACCATGATCTTCATCAACGGTAGTCCAGTTGCCGAAAGTAGTACTCCAAGCCTCGTAACTCTCAAAGTCGTCGGTCTTTTGTTCGATGGTTGACGTTGGAGCATCCCATGTAAGTTTCACCTTATTGTCGTCAACCTTGACGTTCTTGAGGTTCCTTGGTGCTGCAACATCAGCTGCTGTACAGTTGATAACAGCCTCTGACTCATTGTTATCTGGGTCGAGATCGTCCTCATAAGTAACCGAAGCCTTCACGTTAAGAGCGTCAGACTTGTCGAGAGTAGTGGTTCTGTAGTCCACCTTATATTCCTTCTTCTGTAGCAGATTGAGCCCATCAAGGTTCTCTTCCTTGATTGTTTTACCGTTAACGGTGAGCTCCAGCTTGGCATTCTCCAGCTTATCAAGACCGATATTGGTCACTTTAACCTTGATTTCTGCCATCTGTCCCTTCTTAACATTGTCTGTTGCAGACACTTCAACGGTCGCATCTTTCTGCAATGGGTCAACGATGTTGATGTTATCCATGTACACTGGCACCTTAGTAATGCTGTCAGCAATACCTATGATGCGCAGGAATACGAAGTCTTCGTTGGTCAATTCAGAAGGAACATCAACGATAAAGCTCTTCCATTCACCATTGGTTGTGGTGGCATTAGCCTTTTCACTGGTCCAAACAGGGTCTGTTACCTCACCATTCTTCTTGGTAAAGCGCAGTTCAACCTTCTGTTGTGCATCCTTATCTGCACGATAGTAGAATACCAACTTCGGTGCATCGGCTCCGTGTAGACTGATCTTTCCAGTTACGAGTGCTGATGTTCCAGGCTTTGAAGGGTTGAAGATGAGTGCTCCGTTGTCATCATCACAGGATACATCCTTGGTCAGTGACCATGAAGTACTGCTGCTTGAGCGTTCCAAACCAATGAATTGTCCTTCGATAGAACCGTTCTTGAAGCTGTTATGGAATGGCAATGTGTAAGGTTTACCAACGACGATTCCGCCAGCAACCCACTTGCTTTCACCTGCAGCGTTTGATGCTTTGATAGCCCAGTGCTTATAGTTCTGTTCACCTTCGTTGGTGTTCAGACCCGTAACCGTGTACTCCGTCTGACCCTTTATCTTAGCAAGCTCGTCGCCAAGGTCGCCATCGTCGGTCACATTATTAATCTGATAGGTCACCTCATCAGGGAGTATCACACCCTTATGGGCACCTGTTGGAACGTCCCACTTGAGATTAGCAGATGTCACAAGGTCGGTTGTTGCGATCTTACCCATCACTGGAATGTCCTGTCCAACATATACTGTTACAGTTGCTTTCTCACCAAAGTCAGCATCATTGTAAGCCACAATGTCGTACGTATTCACACCTTGAGCAGCTGAATCATCAACAACTTCCAGTGCACTACCAGGTGTTGGGTTAGCAATCTCCTTAACAAGACGCTCGTTACTACGGATAACAATCTTCGTAATGCTGGTCAAATCAGTCTTGTTGACAGCCTTTGTAGGTGCATTGAACTTCAATGTAGCCTTCAAAGCAGCGGTAGGATCAGCCGTAGCGGTGAGGTTCTGAACCATCTGAGGCGCTCTTTCGTCAGCTGCAGCCTCAATCTCTAATGAGTCAAGGAAGATAGAGAACATGTTAGGATCTGATATACCGTGGAAGCCAACATAGTATTTTCCGTCGGTAGTAGCCTTTATCTTACCCGTGAATGTTCTGTAATTGCTGCTGTTGAGTACTGTTGGAGGAAGAATTTCTCCTGTCATTGCCTCGGCAGTATTGTCCGTTCCCCACTTTGCTTCCAGGCGTTCTGGATAAGTAGAGCCGCCAATAGCCATTGCTTTGAACGACACATTATAAGTCTTACCAGGCTTCATGTGGATTGGAGGAGTGATCAACCAGTCGTCACCATGGTTCTTTGAGTGGTATTTACACTTGAAGACGCCACCCTTTGAGTTGCTCCAGTACCATGTGCTATTGTCATTATTAGCATCGATAATGGTGTAAAGCTTAGAGCTCTCCTGTGTTGTGAAGTCATCGAAGAACGGTACTTCCAATGCGTTACCATATATCTTTCCGTCGGTAGTAGCCAATGCACTCTTCTTCGTTGAGTTGATAGCCTGTACGGAATAAGAGTAAGATGAGAGCTTACCCTTGGTGATTGTCTCGCTGAACTGGGTTGCTGTCTGACCTGAAGAAACCTTTTCAGACTTGCCACCTACGTTGCGGAAGACGTCATAAGTAAGCTGACCGAGGTATCCATTGTGCATACCTCCTGTTGGAGCCTTCCATGTTACGGTGGCAAGACCAGCATCATCAAGTGTCAGTGTCAGACTGTCTACGATGTCAGGCGTATCGTTTCCTGCGTAAATAGATACTTTCGCGCGTGGTCCTTTACCTGCTTCATTGTTGAGAATGACGATGAAGTTAACCACACCTTCATCAACTGTTACGTCAGTTGATATCTCCTTACCAGGCTCGGCAGTACCCTTTGCCACTTCCGAACTGTTGGCATAGACGACGTAATCAACGTTACCTGTCAGTGTACTACCATCGAATTTCTTGGTTGGAACATTGAACTTCACCTTACCAGAGAGTGCTCCTGCTGTGAATTCTGTGCGCAGACTGTCTGCTGCAGCAGGTGCTCCGCTGGCTGTAGGAACGGCTGGGAAGCTCAGTGCCATGAGTGTAAGCGGTGTTGGATAACTACCAACAGGTGTCACATGAGCCGTCTTGAGGTCGACCGTATAGAGCTGGAACTTACCGTCTTTATCTGTAGATGCCCAGTAGAACTCATTGGTACGGGTGTCGAACTCACCACTCTGATGATAGTAACGACCATCATCATCGGTGACCTTCACACCTGTTGAGCCCTTCAAAGTCTCGGCACCTGTCTTGCGATCAATCTGATAAAGGTCGCCTTCCTTGCTGATACCGTATGCGAAACCATCATCGGCAATACCCAGTGCTACGTAAGAATGCTGTGCAGTAGCAATGGTTGTACGGGTCAGGTTGGTGTAATCAATCACACCCCACTCGAAGTGATCGAGGTCAGAAGTATAGAATTCGCCGAACACTTCACCCGTCTTTGGATCGTTAGCAGTCTCAAGAGCGAGGAGTGCAAAGTCGCTTACATACGCTGGTTCCTCCGTTATCTGCCAGTTTGTAATGTTGAAAGCGAAGTGCTTAAGAAGAATGATACCGAGTGAAGACATACTGGTATCAAGGAACATACCGTGGAGTTCGTTGCCGACGAGTCCACTACCACCGTTGAAGAAAGCCTGTGAGTAGTCAGCCAACTGCGTAAAGTTAATAGGCTCTACAGGGTGGAAAGAGAACATACCACCGAGGTCTTTTGATACAATGTTAGCCCACATGATAGCCTCAGGGTTAACCGTTACCAGGTTCTTCGGCATCTTTTGGCGGATGTTCACCATAGGAGTGAAGAACGGCGATGGGCTTTCCTTGGGCAGTGTCTTTCCTAATAATGTAGGGAAAGCCTTGAGTTGGTCTACTTTCTGTTGTTCTGTTTCCTGTCCAGATTGTGACTTTGCAATGAGGAATGGCTTCTTTCCCTCTTGCTTCACTTGTGCGGAAACTTGCAATACTGCCATGGCTGCAGCGAAAATTGCAATAAGTTTAGTAAATCTTTTACTCATCTTTTGATGGTTTTAATTAATAATAAGGGTTTTTCAAGACTCAAAATTGAGTTTTTCAAGACTCACAAAAGAGTTTTTCAAGACTCATGATAGAGTTGTTCGCAAATATATTAAAATTCCCCAATGAAAGCAAACGTTATTAAGATTTATTTGAAATTAATTAATGAATTAAACTATTTATTGCACAAAAATGACAATTTATGCAATTTACTTGTACGAGAAGTGAGAAATGAAAAGTTAGGCTTTGAGAGGTAAAAAAGCAAAATTGGGAGGTAAAAACAGCCTGTCAAGCACCCCAAAACGGTTTTCCCCGACCCTCAGAAGGCAAGACTGTGCAGATGAAGCGTGGGGGAGGGACAGTCTCCTCAAGCTTCTTCGGTGGAGTGGATATGTCTGTCGGGAGATGTAGTGTTGGGAGTTGAGAAAATGAAACAACCAATGCTTCAGCTGCAAAAGTTAATGTTTAAATATGTAATCACAAAGGTTAAGCATTTTAAGAAATATACCTTATGATATATACCTTATCTCCTTTAACAACTCTAAGAACCAAACTCCCACCACAAACCACTGTATCCTATCTGACATCCCCTCCCCTGGAG
>NZ_BAJX01000034.1 GCF_000613925.1 Prevotella histicola JCM 15637 = DNF00424 | reverse complement strand
CGGTGCAAGGTACATGAATCCTATGGCAAGTATTTGGTATGGGGTGGATAAGTTAACAGAAAAGTATGTGTCGGTAAGTTCGTATACATATTGTAACGGGAGTCCAATTGCGAATATCGATGTTATGGGAATGTTCCCTAAGGGCATTGTTGTAAAACATGTCGAAACCGTTGTTCTGTACCAAGCAGTAGGCTCCGCCAATACGTTAATGGGGATACCCCATGAAGTAACATACTATACCTTTACGGAATCAGCCGCTCACTTATTGTCTTTGGTAGCGAACGTTCCCATTACGTATGTGAAGAATGCAAGGCTTGAAGAATTCATTTCTCAACCCGAAGGCAATAGCATTACAGTTGGCAGCTCTCCCAATAATGCACGAATCCTTGTGGGGCCATATTATCTTGATAATAGCAAAGGTGGGCAGGATTATGGCCTCTGGTTCCGCCAATTCTCGCACGAGGTGGGACACATTAAGCAGATTGCGCGCGATAAGGATCTGACAAAATATTTGCTTAAAACAATAGCAGGTTATATTAAGGCTGGCAACCACGACGATGCTACTCGCGAAATAGAGGCTGAGCAAGGGACTAAAACATATAACGATTTCCGCGAGTTCGTTACGACACACTTCAAAGCATCTGTCGAGAATTTGTTTAAGAATGACAAACTGAAGGAGAAAGACAAAATCGAACAAATCAATAAATGGTGGAATGAATTCAAAAAACAGACAAGCAATAAAAAATAGAATAATATTGGTAACAATAGTGTTTACACTTTGTGCATGCGACAATCATGATTTCACGTTTGACGAAGAGAAACAGACTTTCTACGTGTATGATATGTTAAGTTTTTATATTGAGCCTGATGGCGAAAAAGAATTATTTTATTCCTATGATATAGAGTTAAAAGAAAAAAAGAAAGAAAAAGGAATTGACACACTTGATCTAAATAATATTTCTTCGAAATATCAAGTGGAGGCATGCTTTCCTAACATTGATACGGTTGTAAATAATCCAAAGCGTGCCGTATTGAAACCCAACACTCGATATAGAGTCTTGCACATGGGAATGGGAAGAGTGTATGGTGTCAAATATTATCAGACAGATTCCACAGGGAAACTAAAAAATGAAGAAGAACCAAAGTCAAGTACAAGGTAAAGAAACTACTCTTGGAGAAAGACCAATACGCATTTATATCTATGAGGCGTTAAACCGACTGATTCATGCTACAGGCAAGGCGAAGAACGCCAGTTACGACATGGCAATGACCTTCGGCAGGATGAGCGAGCCGCTGACGAAGATCCAGAAGGTAGACTCTACGAACACAGCCAAGAGTTATAACTTCGCTTATAAATACGAGGACAGTAATCATCCGACAGCTCCAACGCAGATTGGTCATGACCATTACACCTACGATGCAACGGTAATCCAATGCTGGTAACGAACGACTCAACGAATACTACTCGTGAGATGTACTGGGATGAAGACAACCGCTTGATGGCTTTAAGTGATAATGCAAGTTGAATCCTTACTTTTACAATGTTGTTGGTGTTCACTAATGGAGAGGCGTTATTTATGCAAAGAAATGAACTAGGTGCTCCATTGTTACTCTAAACTCCTAACATAGTTTTTGTTTTTAGTTGCTGTCACTTTTAACATTTCATGTAAATGCTTTGTTATCAATGTATTGTGACATGGGAAGGAGTGACGGGAGTGACAGGAAAATTGAAAAACAGTCGTTTTTATGATGTTCGACTAATTATGCAGGGGGAGAAGTACTTGCTTGTTATGAAAAGGAAAAGGGCATAAGAAGGGTTGTAATAAAGATTCATAAATTGAAAATAGCAGGTGAGCTTTGATACGGTAAAAGATGCCCTTTTGCATGGTAAAAGGTGCTCTTTTGAGGTGTGAAAGATGCCCTTTTGCACGGTAAAAGGGCACCTTTTAGAAAGGCATTTGTAAGTCTTTGGTAAACAATGGTATACAAGTCTGAATACTGTGCATTTCTTTTGATTTTGTGGACACATAGCTTCTATCTCTTGTAAATATATTTCTGATTAGCTCGTAATGGTGCAGTGGGAATCTGGAAGGACGGATAAGTTTACAAGAATCTGCACCGGAGCGTTTTACCATGAACAGGCGTGTCCCATAACTATCAGTCGCCCTTTCCCATCCAACGACAAAAGCCGATTACATACCATTCCTGATTTTGCTGTCATTTCTGTCACTCCGTTCTCGCCTTTAATCGTCTGAATATAAACCCATTACCCGAAGTGTTAAAAGTGACAGCAACTAAAAAATAAACTTAATTAGGGTTTTTGATGGTTTACGTTTGGTTACATTTAAACATACAATGCACCCTTATCCATCCTCGTTTTCCCATATCCTAAAGACGCATTTACAAAATAAAGTTGTATATTTGCAGTTGTACACTTCCGTTTGACAACGTATAACGGTGACAAGCCATCAGTCTATAACATGACTTACGATGGTTATGGTAACATCACACGGATGACGAAGCCGGAGAACTACAATCATCAGCGTATGTTCTATGCTTATACGTATGACGACCGCTATCATAGTCTTGTGACAAGTGTCAAGGATGCATACGGCTATAGCTCCAGCACGGCTTATGATGGTCTTTGGAATGCTCCGTCTGTAACGACCGACCTTAACGGGCAGAAGATGGAATACACCTATGATGCCTTAGGACGTCAGCAGACGATTCGTGCTCCGTATGAGATTGAAAGCGGTCAGCCATTTACTATCCGCTTTGAATACTTCCCTGCAGAGCGTAAGGCACATACCATTCATTATTCTAAGGAAGGCAACATAGATACCTACACCTTTGCCGACTCACTGATGCGTGCCGTCCAGACGAAGCAGACGGGTGTAGTGTGGTCTGGTGGTAGCAATCAGAAAGTCTCTATTGTCAGTGGAAGGGCTGTCATCGATGCCTTCGGACGTAACATTACAGCTTATTACCCAATGACGGAGAGCTATGGTAACATCGGAACTTACAACCACGCTACGGGTGATCTGCAGGCAAAGACGGAGTATGATACACACGACCGTACCACGAGTGTGACGCTTGCTGACGGTAGTGTGACACGTACGGCTTACTCTATCGGCAGCCATGACGGTGAACCGATGCTCCAGACAACAGTCACGGATGCACTGGGACGACATGCGGAGAGCTATACCGATGCCAAGGGACGCAACCGTGAGACGGTGCAGCATGCCCGTGGTGAGGATATCACGGTGAAGTACAGCTATGACCCTGTCGGACAGGTGATGACTGTTCAGCATCCTAATGGCAAGGAGACGAAGTATGCCTACGACTTGCTTGGTCGGAAACTGATGGTGAATCATCCTGATGCAGGTGAGACGGATATGACTTACGATGCGGCGGGTAACCTCCTGACGAAGCTCACGGCAGAGCTTAGGAAGTCGATATCTGACAAGGGTTATATCTCTTACACCTACGACTTCGAGCGACTCCATGAGGTACTTTATCCAGAAAACCTCTTTAATCGTGTTACTTATACCTATGGTAAGGCTGGTGATAAGTATAACCGTGCCGGTCGTCTTGCCCTCGTAGAGGATGCGAGTGGCGGTGAAGCGTATTACTATGGTCGTCAAGGTGAGGTGACGAAGACCGTCCGTACAGTCATGGCGAGCGTGGCAGATATCAGGACTTATGTCTATGGTGCTACCTATGACAGCTGGAACCGTGTGCAGACGATGACTTATCCTGATGGTGAAGTGGTGACTTATCACTACAATGCTGCCGGACAGGTGGAGAGCATGACGAGCAATAAACAGGGACGTCAGAGCGTTATTGTTGACAGGATAGGTTACGACAAGGAGGGTCATACGGTCTATACGAAGCTCGGTAACGGCACGGAGACCACCTATACATACGACAAGCAGCGTGAACGTCTGCAGGTGATGAACCTTACAGCGGATGGTCAGACTGTGATGGAAAACAGGTACCAGTATGATGCTGTGGACAATATCCTCGGTATTACGAATGCCGCCAACCCAACGTCGCTGACGAAACTCAACAAGGCGAAGCTGGGAGGAAGGAGTTCGCATACGTATGAGTATGATGAGCTGAACCGCCTTATTCATGCAAGCGGTAAGGCTAAGCGTGCTTCGTATGATATGGTGATGTCGTTCGGACGGATGAGTGAACCGCTGACAAAGGTTCAGAAAGTGGACTCAACGACAACTGCTAAGTCTTATAACTTCGCTTATAAGTATGAGGACAGTAACCACCCGACGGCTCCAACACAGATTGGTCACGACCATTACACATACGATGCCAACGGTAATCCAACACTGGTAACGAATGATTCGGCGAATACTACCCGTGAGATGTACTGGGATGAGGACAACCGGTTGATGGTCTTAAGCGATAACGGTAAAACAAGCCGTTACACTTACAACGCTGCCGGCGAACGTATCATGAAGAGTTACGGTACGATGGAGGGTGTGTATATCAATGGTGCACCGCAGGGTATTACCTTCCATGAGACAGATAACTTCACACTTTATCCTGCAAGTATCCTCTCTGTCAATAAGAATCGCTTTACAAAGCATTACTTCATTGGTGACAAACGAGTTGCTTCAAGGATAGGAACGGGTCTGTTTAACAACGTTTATGGACGTAACGGTTCATACGTAACTGCTGGTCAGCAGGACTATGCTGAACGTATGAATCAGATTCAGACACAGAAGGAAGCATATTATAAGAAGGTGGGTGTAGCACCTGGCGTACCTACAGAGAAGGGTGCATATGGTGATCCAGAGAACACGGGCGTTGGTTATAATGCCGTTCTCACCGAACTCGGCAACCATGATGTGCCACAGGGTTGGATTCAGACTCCACATCCTAATACGACACCAGGCACCAACCCCGGTGCCCCTGTCTCATGGAATGACCCGAGCAACCCTGATGACCCACAGGCTGGTTATGGCTATATTCCAAATGACACTACAAAGGAGGAAACCTTCTTCTATCATAGTGACCATTTAGGAAGTACGTCTTATATCACAGATGATAAAGCCAACATCACACAATATGATGCTTACTTGCCATACGGTGAACTCCTCGTTGATGAGCACAGCAGCAGTGAAGACCTACCGTACAAGTTCAACGGCAAACAGTTCGATGAGGAGACTGGTCTGTACTATTATGGCGCAAGATATATGAATCCCGTCACGAGTTTATGGTATGGGGTAGATCCGTTGGCAGAGAAGTATCTTATGACAGGAGCCTATGTCTATTGTGGTGATAATCCAATAGTTTTAAAAGATCCTGACGGTAGAGGATGGATACAAACAAAAAAAGGAATTTATTATAATCCTAGTATTCATTCACAGAAGGATATAAGTGTACGTGATGCTCGGAGAGGCTTCAAATATCTGGGAGAAACTTATCAGAATGACAAACGGGGGATATCATATAGGAATGATGGCAGTATTTTATTCCGCCATGAGTCGGATGCTTATAACCATATGTGGAATAATGCTAATAACTTATATAAGGTTCCACGTAATCCACAAGGAAAAGAAGTTGGAGGCTTCTTATTATCTAACGGAAGTGTGCTTGTATTACCAGATTATAATAATGACAGTAGAACGACGAAAATTTCTGCATACGGATATAAAATAGGGAATCATACCGTCAGTAAAGGGAATGTTGTATACCATGTTGTTGCACAAATTCATACGCACCAAGATACATCTGGCGACCCAACTCCATCCTATTACTCCATGGATGACGCATACGATGGGAAGCTTGCAGAAGATATGAGGGCTCCCGTCTTTGTACTTGGTCACGATAATAAGGTTACTGGTATTCTTCAGAATAACAAACATCAAGCTTTTATAGATGATTTACCTAAACCTTTTAATAAAGTTTCGACATTTCTGAGATCTAATAAAAGTTTCTCTTCTTATGTTGCAAATAATACATGGTCTTTTAAAGAATGAATATGAGAAAAATTCTATACATATTGGCATCACTTCTTGTCATAAATTTAACGGCATGTAGACCGGAACAACAAGGCTATTTGAATAATCAAATCAGTAGTCAAGTAAAATCTGTAGTTGATGAATACGCAAAGCGCCATCCTAAATACAAATCTTTGATTTTTATTACAGACTTTGAATACAATTGGAGAAATGGATATAAACGTAAAAATATAATTTTTTTACTTGGTCCATCTTTGGATTGTTTACCTTCAAAATATAGAATATATCCTTCCCAATTGCAGTATTATAAGGATAAACTAATATTTATCCAGTCATCTTCTGGCCTTCTTTATGAGCAATCGAATATTCTAAAGACTTATAATAAAAACAAAACGAATATTGATAAATGTGATGATAACATCGCATTTTTCCTAAAGGAAGCTTCTGCATACCAGAGTCAGAATGATGGAACTATAATAAGAATATCAGAAAGATCTGATACAATCCTATTGAAAGAGAGAGTTGAGTTTCATGCTCCACCAATAAGAGACCGTAATATTAAAAATAATCAATGAGACACTTGGTAAGTTGTCTACTCTTTTATAATGATTGCGTGAAAGAATGATACCCTGGGAGTAAATATAAGACTCTCAATCAGGTAATTGATTATTACTCAAAAAATAGGAATATGAATCTAAGAAGGATAGTGGAGCCTTCTGCAGAGCATATTTCAACATATACAAATAACGGAAGAATGTTACAACAAGCATATCAAAATAGAAGGAGAAAAAAGAAATGAAAGCAAAATTATTAATATTAATGATTTTAGTAATGTTTATATCATCTTGTGGGGCTCACAAAACACCTCAATCAGAAGAAAAAGATTCTATTACAAGGCAATTGTCTTTTATAAACAATAAAAATATTGATTTTTCAATAAAAAAGGTAGCTTGCGATTCGTGCTTCCCGATAATTGATATAGGCTATCGTGTAAAGGTAAAGTTATCTGCAAAGCAAGAAAGCCTTATAGCAAAGCTAAAGAAAAAAGAGTGGATACACATGCTCAATGACGAAACAACAGACTATGCAGCAAATATTCTGCTCTATTATATTTATAAACGTGATGCCATAGTTCTCTTATATAATAGAGATATTCGAAAGTGGCGTGACGGGATGAAAAGCGATGACATGTTGTATTGGAATCATATCCTGAAATGACCTATCTTAAAAAGGATATTTGAACAAAATAGTAAATTAACGTGAGTTCGACGAATTATAAGCGTCTATAAATTTAGTGATTAGCGAAATTTGTTGTAATATTAAGGAGCTAATATACAAACATTTACAAAGAACCATTGACACACGGCTTACATTGTTCTGACTTCGCCGAACTCACGTTAACATAGTTTTTGTTTTTAGTTGCTGTCACTTTTAACATTTCACATAAATGCTTTGTTATCAATGCGTTGTGATGTGGAGAAAAGTGACAGGAGTGACAGGAAAATTGAGAGGTGGTCGTTTTATGGTGTTGTTATAATAATGCAGAGGGAGAGATACTCTCTTGTTATGAAAGGAACAAGGGCATAAGAAGGGTTGTAATAAAGATTCATAAATTGAAAATAGCAGATGGACTTTGACACGGCAAAAGATGCCCTTTCGCATGGTAAAAGGTGCTCTTTTGAGGTGTGAAAGACACCCTTTTGCAGCGTAAAAGGGCATCTTTTAGAAAGGCTTTTGTAAGTCTTTGATAGAGAATGGTATACAAGTCTGAAAGCTTTGCATAACTCCTGATATTGTGGACACGTAGTTTCAAATCGCTGTAAACATAATTCTGATTATTCCGTAATGGTGCGGAGGTATGTGGAGGAACGGGTAAGTTTACACGAACCTGCTCTGGAGCGTTTTACCATGAACAGGCGTATCTTATAACTATCAGTCGCCCTTTCCCATCCAATAACAAAAGCCTACCGTATACCATTTTTGATTTTGCTGTCATTTCTGTCACTCCGTTATCGCCTTTAATCATCTGAATATAAACCTATTACACGAAGTGTTAAAAGTGACAGCAACTAAAAATTAAACTTAATTAGGGGTTTTGATGCTTTTCTCTTGGTTATATTTACACACACAACACCCTTATCCATCCTCGTTTTCCCATACTCTAAAGACGCATTTACAAAATAAAGTTAC
>NZ_BAJX01000035.1 GCF_000613925.1 Prevotella histicola JCM 15637 = DNF00424 | reverse complement strand
TCGAATGAGGTCAGAAAAATGTTCTGAAGGTCTTGGGTTTGAATCCCAACGGAGTCACTAAGAAATTATCATTATGGGAGAATTAAGTGCTATTATACTTAATTCTCTCTTTTATTATAAATAATGTGACAGGTTACATGTGCCCACAAGAGCTACCACTATCTACTATTTAATGTAAGATTAATTCGCATTTAAGATTTAATAGATGCTCTTTTACATTCTAAAAGGTGCCCTTTTACCAAACAAAAGATGCCCTTTTACATGCTAAAAGGGCATCTTTTGCAATGCAAAAGGGCGTCTTTTACATTGCCATTCATAACGTTCTGTTTTACAGATAGATACAGAAGTGCAATTTATGCATATCCTCCAACATTACAGTAAATTTGCTTTTGTTTTCTGTAAAGACATTTCATATTTTACAATCTACCACTTACCAGCAAACCATTCTAACTCTCCTATCATCCCAAAGCTTGAATAGTTTCTAAGTTATGTTCCTCACCTACTATCCAAAGAACGTCTCCTGCTTGCAGACAACGTGAAGGTGTGATTAGTGTAAGGTTCTTCTGCCCTTCATCAACACCTACTACCATACAGTTATATTGGTCTCTGATACCACTCTCTTTCAGCGTTTTTCCAATAAACGGACTCGTAGAAGAGAGTTTGAAACAGCGCAGTTTCATCTCACGTTCTTCTATATGTATATCCTCAGGTATCAGCTCAGACTTCACGGCTGTTGAGAATGCCGTGAGCTGTTCGTCATTACCAATGACCTGAAGTTTATCTTCTGGGAACACAATTGTACCCCCATTAGGAATATTTATACGAACAGAACCACGAAGAATACTGCTCACATGCACACCAAATCGGTTACGTAGGCGAAGACTTTGCAATGTTTTTCCAGCCCATGAAGAATCTTCTGGCACTTCAATGTTGGCAATATGTATGTCACGGTCTATCAAATGGTCAGCAAACAATGGTTTCTTACGCCCATGTACTTGTGCCTCTATCTCTCTACTCCGCAGGTTCTGAACAAAGAGACGTTCTAATTTTATGCTCCTTTTCTTCAACCTTCGGGAGAGAATTATAAGTGTGAGTATACCAAAAGCAATGGCAATCATCAGTGCATTTTGGAAGCGTGTCAGGTAATTGCAGATATAAAAGATAAAACTAACTGCAACAATGACACGTACAACACCCGTAGCTATCAGCGGAAGACGGTTTATACGCCGGTCAGTCCATAAGGCTTTAAAGGCTTCAGAGTGGTTTCTCTTCATCACAATAGCACGTAAGAAGGGTGAAATAAAGGCTACTGTAAGTAGTCCACAGACAGCATTACCCGCCCAATGACTCCCCGTCCACTCAACAGAAAACTTCCTACAGATAGGTAATACGATAGAGAACATAAGCGCAATAACCGCAGAAGAAAGTATTCCATAGATGAGTGTATTGACCAACATACTCTTTAAAAGACTCTTCCACTGGCTTTCAGATGCTGCATTTTCACCAGAATCATTATCCTGAATATGCGTAAGTCGACGCACCCAGCGCTTAGGTAGATGTTTAATAAGGAAGTTATACATAGGCTCAGCAGCCCGGATCATGTAAGGAGTAAGGAACGTTGTTATGACAGAAACAGCAACAACAACAGGATAAAGATAATCACTAATAACATGAAGGGAGAGACCTAAAGAGGCAATGATAAAAGCAAATTCACCTATTTGAGCCATAGAGAATCCACATCGCATGGCATTTTTAAGTGTCTGACCACCGAGAAGATAGCCTAATGTACCAAAAAGAGCCTGTCCTATAAGGATGGTTAAGACAAGAAACAAAATCGGTAGAGCATAATCAATGAGGACTTGTGGGTCTACCAACATACCTACAGAGACGAAGAAGACTGCTCCAAAAAGGTTTTTTACAGGGTCAACAAGACGGATAATCTTATCTGCTTCTATCGTCTCTGCCAATATACTACCCATGACAAAGGCTCCAAAAGCTGCACTAAAGCCTACTTGTGTGGAGAGAACAGCCATCAAGCAACAGAGACCTAATGACACTATAAGAAGCGTCTCACTATTGAGAAACTTACGAACGGAACGTAATATCAGAGGAATAGCAAATAAACCAATCACAAACCACAGTACAAGAAAGAACCCAATCTTGGCTACACTCACCAAGATCTGCATACCATTAGGACTTGCATCACGTGCTAAAGTGCTAAGCATTACCATCATTACAATGGCAAGAATATCTTCAAGGATAAGCACACTCATCACTGTGGCAGCAAAACTCCGCTGAGTTAACCCCATATCAGAGAATGCTTTATAGATAATAGTGGTAGAACTCATGGCTAACATACCTCCAAGGAAGATACAATCCATCTTCTTCCACCCAAAACAATAGCCCACAATCATCCCTAATGTCATCATACAAGCAATTATCGTGCTTGCTGCCACAATGGGAGAAGAGCCCATCTTCAGAATCTTTTTGACGGAGAAATCAAGTCCCAATGCAAACAACAAAAAGATAACACCTATGTCAGCCCAAGTCTGAATATCGCTTTTATCTACGACACTCATCAGATAAGGCATATGAGGTGACACCAGAAAACCTGCTACGATGTATCCTAATACTAATGGTTGCTTTAGCTTTTTGAATAATAATGTTACGAATCCTGCTACTACAAGGATGAGTGCAAGATCTTCAACAAGTGATGGTAGTTCTGCCATAATGGGATGAGTTAGAGAAGTTTAAGGAGTTAAAGAAGTTAGAGAAGTTATACCGAAAAAATCTTTTTCCAGCCTTTCTTTCAGATTGGAAAAAGGCATAAAGCACTTCATTGTTAAAGAAAAAGGGGCTAAACCTACATGTATAAGAAATTAGGTTTAGTCCCCCCTCAGTACTTTTTATCTAAAGACAAACATGAGCTTAATCATTAAACTCCGCTGTTAATCGGCATATATTGATGATAACCTGCATTGCTTTCTCCATTACTTGTACGGAAACGAACTCGTATGGGCCATGGAAATTAACACCACCAGCAAAGATATTAGGACATGGCAGTCCTTTGAACGAAAGCTGAGCACCGTCCGTTCCACCACGAATAGGCTGTACTTTAGGAGCAACATTAGCCTGCTGCATAGCATGAAGAACCAACTCTATAACATGCATATTAGGGTCTATCTTCTCCTTCATATTATAGTATTGGTCATTCAGCTTCAGTTCTACGGTTCCTTCACCATACTTCTCATTCATCTTCTTCACGCAGTTTTCCATGAAACGCTTGCGGTCTTCGAAGTGGTCACGGTCATGGTCACGGATGATATAACTAAGCTTTGCCTCTTCACAACGGCTCTCTATACCAATAAGATGATAGAAACCTTGATAGCCTTCAGTCGTCTCAGGGATTTCATCAGATGGTATCATTGCATTGAATTCACATGCCAAACGACTAGCATTGACCATCTTTCCCTTAGCATATCCTGTATGAACGCTCACACCATGTATAAGGACTTTAGCTCCAGCAGCATTGAAATTTTCATATTCAAGTTCACCAAGATCACCACCATCAATGGTGTAACCCCATTCACATCCAAACTTTTCAACATTGAAATGATGTGCTCCTTTTCCAATTTCCTCATCTGGATTGAAAGCAATGCGGATGTCTCCGTGTTCTATTTCGTTATGATCACGAAGGAAACACATTGCCTGAACGATCTCAGCAATACCTGCTTTATCATCTGCACCCAGCAAAGTTGTACCATCAGTAACTATAAGATCTTCCCCTTTGTGCTCCAAAAGCTCTGGGAACATACGTGGCGAGCTGATCATATTAGGGTTTAACTCTATGTCACCACCATCGTAATTCTTCACAACTCGTGCCTTAATATTTGCACCACTCGCATCAAGAGCAGTATCATAGTGGGAGATGAACCCGATAGTAGGCACCTTTTTCTTGGTGTTAGAAGGAAGTGTGGCGTAGATATAGCCCATCTCATCCATCTCGACATCCTTCATTCCCTCACGTTCAAGTTCCTCCTTGAGATATTTAGCAAAGACAAGTTGCTTCGGAGTACTTGGTACTGTATCGGAGTCTTCTGCCGATTGTGTATCAAACTTAGTGTAATTTATGAATCTTTCTACTATTTCCATGATGTACGGATATTTAGTTGTATGTCTTGCAAAGATACAATTTAATTTTTAAATTTACTAATGATAGGGATTTGCTATATATTTTTTTAAACATATTATCAGCATGATTACCCTACAAAGATTATCTTTCTTTTTTACCAAACATTTTGTTTACCACCAATGCTATTGCACCATCTCCTGTCACGTTACATGCTGTTCCAAAGCTATCCATAGCTATGTACAGTGCTATCATCAATGCTTGGGCTTCAGAATTAAAGCCTAAGATACTTGCTAAGGGAGCTAATGCTGCCATGATAGCCCCTCCTGGAACTCCTGGAGCAGCTACCATAATAATAGAAAGCATAAGGATGAAATAGATGAAGAGTGCTGGATCATATGGAAGACCAACCAACAAACAGATGGTAAGAGCACAAGCCGTAATCTTCATCGCACTACCACTGAGATGAATCGTCGCACAAAGTGGTACTACGAAGCCTGCTATCTCCTTCCCCACGCCATTCTTCATGGTCTGTTCAAGCGTGACAGGAATTGTAGCTGCTGATGAACTCGTCCCTAAAGCGGTAAGATAAGCCGGCATCATGTTCCATAACAAGCGGAAAGGATTCCGTCTTATGATAGCTCCAGCAATACAGAATTGATATACCAAGATGAATACATGCAGAACAAGAATAACGATAATAATCTGTGAGAAGACTAAGAGTATCTGCTGAGCCTGGCCATTATGCGCCATATTGAGGAACACTCCAAAGATATATAACGGTAACAAAGGAATGATTGCTTTTGCTATTACTTTCTCAATGACATACTTAAACTCATTGAAAATATTCTTTGTTGCCGTCAATCCACCATAAGCTATACCCAAACCAAGCATGAAGGAGAACACCAATCCACTCATTACATCCGCCATAGCTGGTATATTGATACTGAAATAAGGTGCTAATTCGGTAGCCTTGTCAATATGTGGCATTGCTCCTCCTGTAGAAGCGATCATTGAAGGGAACAGACATAAGCCTGTACCATAAGCTAATCCCCCTGCAACAACCGTATCAACATAAGCTATGATTACTGTTACTAATAAGAGTTTACCTGCTCCTTTCCCAATATCAGCAATAGCTGGTGTCACAAGGCCTATGATAATTAATGGAATCATAAAGCCTAAGAACTGACTAAAAATACCATTGAAGGTCAGAAATACCCTCGCTAATGGCGTGGGCATGAAGTAACCAAAGAATATCCCAAGAAGAATTGCGATGATAACTCGTGGCAAGAGCCCTATTTTTACTTTCTTTTTCATGTTAAAACAGTTAGAGAATAATAGTTTACATTTAAGGAACCAACAATCAATAAAGTTCTTCTTACTGATAAATCATTGGTTGAGGTTAGTATTGTCTTTTGCTCTTTGAGCTTGTTAAGTCAGCTGCAAAGATAGGATTTTATCCTGTAATATGCAATGTTTTGCAGTTAACTAATGCTTTTTTGACAGTAACTTTCTCCTCGATTCATCCTTAAACTCAATACATAAAAGGTGTTCACCGAAAAACACACGACCTATATTTAC
>NZ_BAJX01000036.1 GCF_000613925.1 Prevotella histicola JCM 15637 = DNF00424 | reverse complement strand
TAATAGTACAAGCCAGTTTCCTCATCAAACTGCTTGCCGTTAAACTTGTACGGTAGGTCTTCACTGCTGCTGTGTTCATCAACGAGGAGTTCGCCGTACGGCAGGTAGGCATCATACTGGGTGATGTTACCCTTATCATCTGTGATGTAAGATGTGCTACCGAGGTGGTCACTATGATAGAAGAAGGTTTCCTCTTTCGTTGTGTCGTTGGCAATGTAACCATAACCAGCCTGTGGGTCACCAGGGTTGCTTGGGTCATTCCAGCTTACAGGTGGACCGGGGGTTGTATTTGGTGTGGTGTTGGGGCGTGGAGTCTGAATCCAACCCTGTGGCACATCATGGTTACCGAGTTCGGTGAGGACGGCATTATACCCTACACCCGTATTCTCTGGATCACCATACGCACCCTTCATTGTAGGTACACCAGGGGCAATGCCCTGCTGTTTATAATAAGCCTCTTTCTGCTTCTGTATTTGATTCATGCGTTCAGCATAGTCCTGCTGACCAGCCGTTACATATGAGCCGTTACGCCCATAGACGTTATTGAACAGACCCGTTCCTATCCTTGAAGCAACTCGTTTGTCACCAATGAAGTAATGCTTTGTAAAGCGATTCTTGTTTACAGAGAGGATACTTGCAGGATAAAGTGTGAAGTTGTCCGTCTCGTGGAAGGTAATACCCTGTGGTGCTCCGTTGATATACACACCTTCCATCGTGCCGTAACTCTTCATGATGCGTTCACCAGCAGCATTGTATGTATATCGGCTTGTTTTACCGTTGTCAGAGAGAACCATCAGACGGTTGTCTTCATCCCAATACATCTCACGGGTAGTGTTCGCCGAATCGTTCGTTACCAGTGTTGGATTACCGTTGGAATCGTATGTGTAATGGTCGTTACCAATCTGCGTTGGAGCCGTCGGATGGTTATTGTCCTCATACTTATAAGCAAAGTTATAAGACTTGGCAGTTCTCGTTGAGTCCACCTTCTGAACTTTTGTCAGCGGCTCACTCATCCGTCCGAACGACATCACCATATCATACGATGCACGCTTAGCCTTACCGCTTGCATGAATAAGGCGGTTTAGTTCGTCATATTCATACGTATGCGAACTCCTTCCTCCTAACTTCGCCCTATTGAGTTTTGTAAGCGACGTTGGGTTGGCAGCATTCGTAATACCGAGGATATTATCCACAGCATCATACTGGTACCTGTTCTCCATCACAGTCTGACCGTCCGCTGTAAGGTTCATCACCTGCAGACGTTCACGCTGCTTGTCGTAGGTATAGGTAGTCTCCGTGCCATTACCGAGTTTCGTATAGACCGTACGACCCTCCTTGTCGTAACCTATCCTATCAACAATAACGCTCTGACGTCCCTGTTTATTGCTCGTAAGACGCTCAACCTGTCCAGCAGCATTGTAGTGATAGGTAACTACTTCACCATCAGGATAAGTCATCGACTGCACACGGTTCCAGCTATCATAGGTAGCACCATAGACATAAGTCCTAATATCCGCCACGCTCGCCATGACCGTACGGACGGTCTTTGTCACCTCACCCTGTCGACCGTAGTAATAGGCTTCACCGCCACTCGCATCCTCTACGAGGGCAAGACGACCAGCGCGATTATACTTATCGCCAGCTTTACCATAGGTATAAGTAACACGATTAAAGAGATTTTCTGGATAAAGTACCTCATGGAGTCGCTCGAAGTCGTAGGTGTAAGAGATATAGCCCTTGTCAGATATCGACTTCCTAAGCTCTGCCGTGAGCTTCGTCAGGAGGTTACCCGCCGCATCGTAAGTCATATCCGTCTCACCTGCATCAGGATGATTCACCATCAGTTTGCGACCAAGCAAGTCATAGGCATACTTCGTCTCCCTACCGTTAGGATGCTGAACTGTCATCACCTGACCGACAGGGTCATAGCTGTACTTCACCGTGATATCCTCACCACGGGCATGCTGCACCGTCTCCCGGTTACGTCCCTTGGCATCCGTATAGTTCTCCGCATGTCGTCCCAGTGCATCCGTGACTGTTGTCTGGAGCATTGGTTCACCGTCATGGTTGCCGATACTGTAGGCTGTGCGTGTCACACTGCCATCAGCAAGCGTAACACTCATGGTACGGTCGTGCGCATCATACTCTGTCTTTGCCTGCAAATCACCTGTAGCATGGTTGTAAGTACCAATATTACCATGGCTCTCCGTCATTGGATAATAAGTCGCAATATTACGTCCGAAGGCATCGATAACAGCCCTTCCACTGACGATGGAGACCTTTTGATTGCTGCCACCAGACCACACCACACCTGTCTGCTTTGTCTGGACGGCACGCATCAGCGAGTCGGCAAAGGTGTAGGTATCTATGTTGCCTTCCTTAGAATAATGAATGGTATGTGCCTTACGCTCTGCAGGGAAGTACTCAAAGCGGATAGTAAACGGCTGACCGCTCTCTATCTCATACGGAGCACGGATTGTCTGCTGACGTCCTAAGGCATCGTAAGTATATTCCATCTTCTGCCCGTTAAGGTCGGTCGTTACAGACGGAGCATTCCAAAGACCATCATAAGCCGTACTGGAGCTATAGCCGTATGCATCCTTGACACTTGTCACAAGACTGTGATAGCGGTCGTCATACGTATAAGCATAGAACATACGCTGATGGTTATAGTTCTCCGGCTTCGTCATGCGTGTGATGTTACCATAGCCATCGTAAGTCATGTTATAGACAGAAGGCTTGTCACCATTATGAAGCACGATCTCCGTTATCTCACCGTTACCGTCCACCTTCGTGCTGCGTTCACGATAAGTCTTACCGCCACTGCTGACAGTGATATGGCTCGGAACACTGACAATATACTTGTCGGCTATCTTATGATAGTTGATATCTGCCTCTAAGCTATAGCCCGTTGTAGTCTCCTTATATCCCTGTAGGTTACCATAGTCATCGTAAGTATTGCTGACAGCAACCGAAAGACTGTCTCCACTGGCTTCATCAAAGTTACTCTGAACAAGCGTCTTTAGGGCAGGGAAGACAACAGCATCAGCCGTGTTATGACCAACGGCGAGTGTCTTTAGGTCGTAGTCATAGACAGCTCCCTGCAGTTTCTTTCCATCAGCGGTATAGAGATATTCACTCGTAACAAGTCCATGTGCATAGTAATCCCTGTTCTTGCCATAGGTCTGTACCGAGTAACGATAGAGTCTGTCACCGTTCTCTGTGTCTATCTGATTGGTACGTACCTGCTTGAAACCATAGAAGTCACGCTCACGACGGTCACGATAGCCACCATTATATTCGAAGGTATTCCTGCTTCGTACCGCTCCGTTCTCCTTGTATCCACCTGTCGTCTCAACCGATGACATCACCCAGCGACGTCCCGGCAAGTCGTAACTTGGAGTTGTCTGCTCATAGTTGATATTGATATGTCCGCCGAAAGGAAGCGTCACAGAGCGCAGCATGTTCGTTCTTCCCGTAAGGTTGCGATAAACAATAAGCTGCTTTCCTCCGTCAGATATGATAAGATCAGGTCTTCCATCGCCATCTATATCCCTTAAGGCAGCACTCGTACGGCTAACTCCACTTGACCAAGATTTGGTAACCTTAGCTGTAAACCTTAGTTTTAAAAACAGAATATGTATTGGAATGGAAACAGCAAAATTACCATATTGAGAAACGGACGTTGCCAATGACTCATTGAAACGACCTTGTTGTTCTTCGGAATAAGGAATAAATCCAGAACCCGTATTCAGCATTATGGTGAACTTTTCAGCATTACGAGTTACCATATCAGGTAAACCGTCGCCATTAACATCTATAAAAGATACATTATACTTTGTTGTTGTCTTCGTTCCATTAACACCAAAAGATATATCGGCATTACCGAGAACTTCAATGGATGTACCAAGTCCTGCACCCCATGTGCTATTTTCAGAAGACTCCAATGACGTAACACCGCTATTCTCTTCATTTGTAAAGTCATATCCAAGACCAAACTTCACTTTATCACCAAAGAGCATATCAGGAAGTCCGTCACCATTAAGGTCAGTCCAATCACTTTCTGTATGAGAGGTTCCAGAAGTAAAGTTCCCACTTGCACTCACAGACACACTGGAGATAGCATTACCATTGGATGAATTATGTCCATCACTACCGCCTGATGTTTCATCGTCTTGTGGTTTAGGGTTGATACTGATAGCTAAAGCACTCTTTGACGAAGCCCGTTTTGATAGACTAGCATCTGCTCCTATAGTAGAAGAACTTGCTTTAAATTTTGGTCGATTGACATTTAACTTCATGCGACCTTTCCAAGTGTACCAGTTGCATTGGTATATTGAGTAACAATATTGCCATCTACCTCCTCTAACCAATCAGGATAACCATTACCATTGATATCCATTAGAGCCACCTTGCTATAAGAAGTCTGTGTACTCTTACTGCCACTGAGTCCTGCATAAGAGACTCCACCGCTTACACCATAGCCATTACTCTTTGACTCACTCATAAGTACAGGTGCAGACAATTCGCCCGCATTTTTAGCATAATGAACACTGTCAATTATAATAGCATCCTCGCCGATACGAGAACTACAGATTGTATCTAAAGAGACAAAGACATGCTCAGATCCACCAACATACATCCTCTTATTTGCATCATATCCCATAACAAAGAAGCGCTGTTCGTTGACAGGAGTAAGACTCTCTGCAAGTCTGTTCCCATCGTGGGTAGAATGATAATGCTCGGCTATATCCTTATATTTATCCCTGTCAATGGTCAGTGCTGATACTTCTATTGGCTGGGTGGCATAGGCCTTATTGCCATTATAGGCGAATTGTCCCCATCCTCGGTAGAGCCTTCCATAATCAACAGAGTTATACCCAGAGAATACACAAGCCTCTAACGTATCCACAAGAACACGCTGTTCAGCAATAACAACTGTGGATGTGGCACTTTGGTAAGAAAGGCTATCACGTAAGAAACTAACTTTAGCATAAGTAGATTTAGCTAATTCATTACTTATTGCAAAAGTAGCAGTCACCTTACCTGTATTTAATCGTTTAA
>NZ_BAJX01000037.1 GCF_000613925.1 Prevotella histicola JCM 15637 = DNF00424 | reverse complement strand
TATAAGAAACACTGCCACCAGCCGCACAAAGCACAGACAAGCTACTACACATCTTAACTAAAATATTACCAAATCACACACATACATACCAAAGCAAGCAATAAACTAACAAATTAACCTAATCCTACAAATCGTTAGTAATATCACTTTTCTTTTACTTTGTTTTTCATAGAAACATCGTATATTTGCACATGAGATAACAGCACAGGTATAGAAAATAAGGTAAACAGACTGGAAAATGACAAAGACTATCAAGTTCACAAAGATGCATGGTGCAGGGAATGACTATATTTACGTTAACACATTAGCGTATGATATCCCTGATCCCAACGCCGCTGCAATAGCATGGAGTCACCGTCACACAGGTATAGGCAGTGATGGATTAGTCCTGATAGGCAAACCAACGACAGAAGAAGCCGACTATCGCATGCGTATTTTCAATGCCGACGGGTCTGAAGCCATGATGTGCGGAAATGCAAGTAGGTGCATCGGAAAGTATCTTTATGAGAAAGGACTCACTAAAAAGACAAATATCCGTCTGCAAACAGCATCAGGAATAAAAATACTCAACCTGCATCTGACAGCTGACAAACAGCACGTTGCCTCTGTAACGGTTGACATGCTGGAGCCTCATATGGATGTTCCCGAGCAATTTACGGGTACAACACCAGACCTCTCTACATACAATCTGCCTTTGGCTGATAGTAAACAAATACGCCCAACCTTTGTTAGTATGGGCAATCCACACTTTGTTGTTTTCCTCGATAAGGATAAAATAAAGAGTAAAACGTTGTCTCTTACAGACGAAGAACTCACCACCATCGGCAAAGAACTTGAACATAATGCAGCCTTTCCCGAGCGTTGTAACATTGAATTTGCTTGTCTTACGGCAGACAATCACCTCCGTACTCGCGTATGGGAGCGTGGTAGCGGTATCACAATGGCATGTGGGACAGGAGCTTGTGCCACGGCTACAGCAGCAATAATGAATCATCTCGCTGACCAATCGAAGCCTGTTGAAATTGAAATGGATGGCGGAACACTAACGATAGAATGGAGAAACGACAATCATATCTATATGAGTGGGCCAGCCGAATTTGCTTATGAAGGAGAGATTCTCCTATAACAATAATATCATCTACGGATAGACTTAGAATTAAATCATCCCCCAATAACCCAAAAAGAATATGGCATTAGTTAACGAACACTTCCTGAAACTACAAAAGAATTATCTCTTTGCCGACATTGCAAAGAAAGTAAATGCCTTCAAGGCTACGCATCCTGAAGCCAACGTCATCAGCTTAGGCATTGGTGACGTTACCCAACCGCTCGCCCCAGCAGTGATCCAAGCCATGCATAAAGCCGTTGATGACATGGCAACGAAGGAACATTTCCACGGTTATGGACCAGAGCAAGGCTATCTGTGGTTGCGTGAAGCCATCGTAAAGAACGACTATCTAGCACGTGGAATACACTTAGACCCCAGTGAAGTCTTCGTAAATGACGGTGCAAAAAGCGATACAGGTAACATTGGAGAACTTGTGCGCTGGGACAACTCTATGGCTGTTTCAGACCCAATTTACCCAGTATACATCGATTCTAACGTAATGAATGGTCGTGCAGGGGTATTCGAAAACGGCAAATGGAGCAACGTTACTTACCTGCCATGCAATGAAAGCAATCAGTTTATACCACAGATTCCAGACCATAGGGTTGACATGATTTACCTCTGTTACCCTAATAACCCAACAGGTACAGTCATTTCGAAGGATGAACTACGCAAGTGGGTAAACTACGCCATAAAGAATGACTCCATCATCTTCTATGATGCAGCATACGAAGCCTATATCAGAGACTCTGAAATTCCACACTCTATCTACGAAATTCGTGGTGCAAAGAAAGTTGCCATAGAGTTCCATAGCTTTAGTAAAACCGCCGGTTTCACCGGTGTACGCTGTGGATATACAGTCATTCCTAAGGAACTGACGGCTGCAACAATGGATGGTAAGCGTGTTGAACTGGCTCCTTTCTGGGACCGCCGGCAATGTACGAAGTTCAATGGAACAAGCTATATCTCACAGCGTGCCGCTGAAGCAATCTATACTCCAGAAGGAAAAGAACAGATAAAACAGACCATTGCATACTACATGGAGAATGCACGGATCATGCGTGAAGGGTTGACAGAACTTGGGCTGACGGTATATGGTGGTGAAAATGCACCCTACCTTTGGGTTAAGACACCAGAAAACACACCATCATGGAAGTTCTTTGAACAGATGCTATATGGTGCTCAAGTAGTCTGCACACCAGGTGTTGGCTTCGGATTAGCTGGTGAAGGCTTCATTCGTCTTACCAGTTTCGGTGACCGTAACGACTGTATTGAAGCTATGCGTCGCATCAAAGAATGGCTCAAGGCATAATTTTTAGAATGTTTTAGTCCTGCTTCTTGTAATCTTTTCAAATCTTTCCGTATCTTTGCGGATGAAGTATTAATCAATAAACAAGAATAAATATGAACGTAGGAGATAAGGCCCCAGAGGTTCTGGGCACTGACCAAGACGGAAAAGAGATAAAGTTGAGTGACTACAAAGGAAAGAAAATTGCACTCTATTTCTATCCTAAAGACCTCACTTCAGGCTGTACAGCACAGGCATGCAACCTGCGCGACAACTATACAGAGCTGAAGAAAAAGGGCTATGTCATTATTGGTGTTAGCATACAAGATGAGAAATCACACAAGAAATTCATTGAGAAGAATGAGCTTCCGTTCCCACTTATCGCTGACACTGACCTGAAATTAGTTAAGACTTTTGGGGTATATGGTGAGAAAAAGATGTATGGACGCACCTATATGGGGACATTCCGTACCACGTTTATCATCAATGAAGATGGAATCATTGAGCGTATTATCGGACCAAAACAGATAAAGACAAAAGATCATGCGGCACAAATCCTTGCTGAATAAACTGGCTGATCAATACGAGACAGTTGATTTTCTACAAGGTGATCCTGCATGGTTCATGCACCAAGTGGTAGGAAAAAGAAATCAGGAGACGATGGCTTTCATCGCCTCCTGTTTGAGTTATGGAGCAAGAAAGGCTTTTCTCCCACGCATTCAGCACCTCTTAGACTGTTCACATGCTGAACCATATGAATGGATTCTCAAAGGAAAATACAGACTGGATATACCTGATGATGACAGATGCTACTATCGTTTATACACAAACAGTATGATGATAGACCTCTTTCAGGCACTACAAAAGATGTATCAGGAATACGGTGACATGGAAAACTACATACGTAGATATGCTGAAACGTCAGAGCAAACAGAACCAAAGAGTGCTTTCACAGCCATAGAAGCATTGTGTCATTATTTCTATCAACATGATGTTAAAGGAATAATTCCTAAGAATACACTGTCATGTTGCAAACGAGTATGTATGTTCTTACGATGGATGGTAAGAACAGACTCTCCTGTTGACTTAGGAATATGGGGCGAATTGATTGATAAACGGTCGCTCATTATGCCGCTTGACACGCATGTCATTCAACAAGCCATGCGCCTTAAGCTCCTCACAAGCAAGTCTGCTACGATGGCTTCAGCACAGAAATTAACTTCAAAACTTCGGGAAGTATTCCCAGATGACCCATTAAAAGCAGACTTCGCACTCTTTGGATATGGCATAAACCATTAACAAAGCAAAAGTCCTGACCCCACAAAGTGAAGCCAGGACTGTGTCGTTTACTCTCAAATTTCTAAATCATGCTTAAGATTAGGCAGCCATCTTATTATTAATACTTACTGCCTTTGCTACTGATGCTGCTAATACTACAGCTGCTAATACTACTGAAATCATAATCTTTTTACCTTTGTGGAGACCCTTTGCCTCCGATTCTTTAATGTTATCCTTAATCTTTTACGAGTGCAAAGATAGTGACAATGGTTGTTACAAGCAAAGAAATACTATATCAAACACGCTTTTCTTGGTTCTTTTTTGCGATGTATCAAGTAGGTTGACATACGTCAAGCACGCAAAACTTGCAGTTATCAATAATTTAAGTTACCTTTGTTTTCTATAAAAAGGAGAGACTTTATAATGGAAAGAAACCAAGACTCACGTAACGCATGGGACTTTGTTGAACACACAGGAATAAGCGTTTTCCTGACAGGAAAGGCAGGAACAGGAAAGACAACCTTCCTTCGTGCCGTCAAAAAACATAGCACAAAGAGAAGTCTTATCGTTGCTCCAACAGGTGTTGCAGCAATCAATGCAGGAGGAATGACAATCCACTCATTCTTCCAATTACCACTTTCACCTTTCCTTCCAGAGATAAATGTTACGAAAAGATATGCTTTTAGCAAGGAGAAACGCAAGATAATACGTACACTTGACTTACTTATA
>NZ_BAJX01000038.1 GCF_000613925.1 Prevotella histicola JCM 15637 = DNF00424 | reverse complement strand
GGAATAAAATGCTTATCAATAGGTGCTCCTTCACCAATAATAGGATTGGCTGTCACATTACTTGCAGGACTAAATACAGGTTTACCATCTACAATATGATTGAAATAGACCTGACCATTGATAGCTATGTCTGTAAGTCCATCACTGTTGAAATCATAAAGATAGGTGGTTGTCTTGTCTTGTTCTTTTGAATGTGTATAAGAAATTCCAGCAGAGGCTTTAAGTTTACTTGAAATACCAACTTCAACAGCTGCATCAGCATTAAAAGAGTGAGTGGTACTATTTCCATCAGAGAAAGAGTTTACCCCTGATACCAATATAGTTTTTCCAAAGAGTAAATTCTTTCCATCTGCGCTCATGTTCTTACGATAGAAAAGTTGGTTACCTCGTTTGAAGAGTTTATCGGGTAGTCCGTCACCATCAATATCAACAAAAGCAACTTTACCAGAATTTGAACTCTTACTATTAGAGAAAGATGGACCAACATTTACTGTTCCAGCAGCGAAGCCAATACCTACCATTGTTCCCCAACCCGTAGTGTGGCTTTTTGAAGCTCCACCACCAAGAAGACTTAGATTGTCATCACACCCACGAACCGAATGGCTGAGGAATGCCTCGTAATCTTCTCCTTCGGCCTTCCATAATTCTGCCTTAGAAGAGAAAAGTCCATTTTTGAGGTCATTGTAATAGTCAAAAGATTGTGTAGCAACCTTACCATCCCTACTATCGTTCTGATCAATGCTCTTTAGCAGTATCTTGCCAAACGGTCCTTCTTCATAGTTTAAGGTATAGCTGCGGAGCTGCTGACCATTATTCTTCACTATGACCTTACGGAGTAGCCCTTTGTCCTTTTGCATAATGCCAAGTCTTCCGCTACTCGTCACATCTTTTCGGTCTGTGGCTGTAGAGTCAATATCAAACTCAATGCTATACAATCCTTCCGTCTCCCCGAATCCTGTCCAGGTATAGCGTTCAGGATAAAGGTTATTGCCAGACTTCATGTAATGGAAAGCGGCAAAGTTTCCGTGAACATCGGTAACACGGTCAAGTGCCCATTTGATACGGTTACCTTTGGTATCGGTAAGAGAGGTTGCATCACTGACATGACCACCATGACCACCATAACTATAGACTGTACCATCCTTTCCTGTCACTTCCCAGTAATAGTTCTTCGGGCTGTTACCCTTTCGGATAATCCTACTGAAACCACCTTCAGTCATTGGATAGAACTGCTTATCAGCTTGTCTTGCCAGAGAATCAGTCCTACGATAGAGTCGATCACTGAGCTGCTGTCCCATGAGGAGATAGCTCTCACTTTCGTACTGATCTTCGAAACGTGGTACACCCCATCGGGTCTCTATGTCAATGCTCTGCACCGGAAAACTCCATCCATAGCCTACAAAGCTACTGCCTCCCTCACTGCTGTACTGTAAGCCGGCACTTACACCAATATCATTACGCCCTGCAGGAACTTCGAAAGGATAGGACAGTGTTGCCGTACCATTCTGATTAGCTGATGGAGCTTCAATCTGCTGAATACCTGCTGCTGGGTCAGCAGCCTTCAACTCACTGATGCCTGTAGGGACATAGTTCTGTGTCTCGGGACTCTCAGGAACTTTGATGATACCATTGATAACATCCGTAAAGTGTGAAGTCTCTGCCATTGCCACCTCACGTTTAGTATCAATACCTTTCGACTGGAGCATTGTCCAGCGTTGGTGCAGTTCATCATAATAATAGGTGTGGATATCATCTACAGTATAGCCTTTCGGTATCAACGTGCTGTCATAAGGTACTGCAATACTTGCCAGATGATGGACAAAGTGATTGCCATGAGGTAAGAAACGATAACCTGACACCGTATCGGTTCTTGCCATTAAGGTGTCACAGCCACCTGTAACATTCACCATACCCGTAGGTAAGGTTGGTAGTTCACCCTTTCTAAGTGGAGTAATACTGAGAACTTTACCCTTTGCCATAGCCTCACGTGGAACGGCAAGCTGGGCTCGTCCAACATTGAGCGTATCGCTGTCGGAGTTGGTAAAGAACTTACTGACGGTACGTTTGCCTAAATCTGCAAAAAGTCTTGCAGATTTCCTGTTCAGCTTGTGAGTATCTACACGATTCCTCTTTTGATTTCTTATAACTTCTTTGGAGAATCTCTTCACAGAAGAGTTCTGTATACTATTCTTAACTTGTGTTCGTAAGGAAGTAGCCTTTCGGGAAGTGCTATCTTTTTGTACAGAAGAGACTGTATCACTGGATGTAGAATCACTGATTACAGTTTCTTTAGCAGAACGATTACTTCCACCATTACAGGAGTTTAGTATGATTCCTGCTAGCAACAGGAACGGAAGGAGGAGTGAATGTGTAGAATACTTCATTATTCTTGCTATTTTGTTTCAGGCCTAAAGGTCCTTAGTATATATACTTGCGTTGGAAAATTTTATAAAGGATAAAAAGAGGATTACTTTCTCACCAGTTTAAATGTCTTTTCTTTGCTACCACTTTGCAGTGTCAATAGGTAAACACCCGGCTGTGGAAGATAGACTTTAGTGGAGAAATATGTATCTGGCATATTCGTCTGACGACTGACAAGAGCTCCACCCGTCGTATAGAGCGCCATATCCAATGGAGCTACTTCGCTCAGTTCCACCTGCACACTGACATATCCATTTGCCGTTGGATTAGGACTTACACTTACATTCGCAAAGAAGTCACTACTTCCGTCAGAAGGGTTCATGGAAGGAATTTCTGTGATACCCGTCTTAGATATCTGAAACTCATTCTCTGCCTTATTGCCCACATGATCTGTCGTTGTAAGGAGGTATTTCCCTTCTATGAGTCCGTCAGCAGACTGTATGCTGTCACTTGTGGTACGATTGAAAACAGACATGTGTTCTCTCTGTAGGGTCATCTTGTAAGGGGCGATACCACCTGTTACCCTGACAGAAAGTGTTCCTGTACTACCGCTCTTCTCCGTTGGTTGCTTTACTTCTATTGTCGTAAACATATCTTTGGCAGCTCGTAGCGTGAAGACATCACGCCTTCCTAACGGTATATTCTTAAAGACAATACTGTCACCAACAGTCGTATTTGCCTTATGATAGCTTAGAGTTTTGACAGAAAAGCTACCCGTTCCTGTAGGATCAACGGCAAGATAGTAGCTCTCACCTTCTGCAAGAGGCTGTATCTGGCGTAGCTGCTTGCTATCAGCTACAACATCAACATTAGGCTTGTCAATCCGTGTTACTGTATCCATCCATCTTCTACCAAGCCACTTGCCGTAAGCCTTACTCTGGCGGAAAGAAAGTTTACCATTGTTGTCACCCCAAAGAATACTCTCACCATCTTCAAGAGGCTTACTCATACTGATTGTAAGAAAACCGTCTTCCTCACAGCTCTTGGCTCTTGTCTTATGCAGGGCAGAGGCTTTGTCTGAGATAAGACCAGCTATACGGTGGCTATAGTCCTTGTTGGTATACCCATTCCAAATAACCTCGCTTCTTGAATTAAGGTAACTGCTGCGAAGGCTCACGTCATATTTCAAAGCAAGATAGCTTTCCACACGGCACCGTTCTGTATCAGAAAGGCGGCGATCGAAGACAGTATACTCAACAGTCCTACCATCAAGGTTCTTTACAGGCAACTTAGCATTCCCATTCCGACCGATATGCAAAGTCTGACCATTACCCATATTGGAAGAGGTCGTATAGCTATAAAGTCGCATTTCAGGCAAC
>NZ_BAJX01000039.1 GCF_000613925.1 Prevotella histicola JCM 15637 = DNF00424 | reverse complement strand
ATTGCCTGAAATGCGACTTTATAGCTATACGACCTCTTCCAATATGGGGAATGGTCAGACTTTGCATATCGGTCGGAATGGGAACGCTAAGTTGCCTGTGAGGAACCTTGAAGGTAGAACTGTTGAATATACAGTCTTCGATCGCCGCCTTTCTGATACAGAACGGTGCCGTGTGGAAAGCTATCTTGCTTTGAAATATGGTGTGAGCCTTCGCAGCAGTTACCTTAATTCAAGGAGCGAGGTTATTTGGAATGGGTATACCAACAAGGACTATAGCCACCGTATAGCTGGTCTTATCTCAGACAAAGCCTCTGCCCTACATAAGACAAGAGCCAAGAGCTGTGAGGAAGATGGTTTCCTTACAATCAGTATGAGCAAGCCTCTTGAAGATGGTGAGAGTCTTCTTTGGGGTGACAACAATGGCAAACTTTCTTTCCGCCAGAGTAAGGCCTACGGTAAGTGGCTAGGTAGACGATGGATGAATGCAGCAACACGGGTTGACAAGCCTAATGTTGATATTGTAGCTGATGGTAAGCAACTACGCCAGATACAGCCTCTTGCAGAAGGTGAGAGCTACTATCTTGCCGTTGACCCTACAGGAACGGGTAGCTTTCCTGTCAAAACTCTAAGCTATCATAAGGCAAATACGACTGTTGGTGACAGTATTGTCTTTAAGAATATACCGTTAGGCAAACGTGATGTGTTCACGCTACGAGCTGCCAAAGATATGTTTACAACAATAGAAGTAAAGCAGCCAACGGAGAAAAGCGGCAGCACAGGAACACTTTCTGTCAGGGTAACAGGTGGTATCGCCCCTTACAAGATGACCCTACAGAGAGAACACATGTCTGTTTTCAATCGTACCACAAGTGACAGCATACAGTCTGCTGACGGACTCATAGAAGGGAAATACCTTCTTACAACGACAGATCATGTGGGCAATAAGTCTGAGAATGAGTTTCAGATATCTAAGACGGGTATCACAGAAATTCCTTCCATGAATCCTTCCGATGGAAATAGTGACTTCTTTGCGAATGTAAGTGTAAGTCCTAATCCAACGGCGAATGGATATGTCGGTGTCCAGGTGGAACTGAGCGAAGCAGCCCCATTGGACATGGCACTCTATACGACGGGTGGAGCTCTTGTCAGTCGTCAGACCAATATGCCAGATACATATTTCTCCACTAAAGTCTATCTTCCACAGCTGGGTGTTTACCTATTGACACTGCAAAGTGGTAGCAAAGAAAGGACATTTAAACTGGTGAGAAAGTAATTCTCTTTTTATCCTTTATAAAATTTTCCAACGCAAGTATATATACTGAGGACCTTTAGGCCTGAAACAAAATAGCAAGAATAATGAAGTATTCTACACATTCACTCCTCCTTCCGTTCCTGTTGCTAGCAGGAATCATACTAAACTCCTGTAATGGTGGAAGTAATCGTTCTACTAAAGAAACTGTAACCAGTGACTCTCTATCCAGTGATACAGTCTCTTCTGTACAAAAAGATAGCACTTCCCGAAAGGCTACTTCCTTACGAACACAAGTCAAGGACAGTGTACAGAACTCTTCTGTGAAGAGATTCTCCAAGGAAGTTGTAAGAAATCAAAAGGGGAATCGTGTAGATACTCACAAGGCGAACAGGAAATCTGCAAGACTTTTTGCAGACTTAGGCAAACGTACCGTCAGTAAGTTCTTTACCAATTCCGACAGCGATACGCTCAATGTTGGACGAGCCCAGCTTGCCGTACCACGTGAGGCTATGGCAAAGGGTAAAGTTCTTAGTATTACACCACTTAGAAAAGGTGAACTACCAACCTTGCCTACTGGTATGGTGAACGTTACAGGTGGTTGTGATACATTGATGGCAAGAACAGATACGGTGTCAGGTTATCGCTTCTTACCTCATGGCAATCATTTCGTCCATCATCTGGCAAGTATCGCAGTACCTTACGACAGCACGTTGATACCGAAAGGCTATACCGTAGATGATATCCACACCTATTATTATGATGAACTACACCAACGCTGGACAATGCTCCAGTCAAAAGGTATTGATACTAAACGTGAAGTGGCAATGGCGGAGACTTCTCACTTTACAGATGTCATCAATGGTATCATCAAAGTTCCTGAGAGTCCCGAAACACAGAATTATGTCCCTACAGGTATCAGTGAACTGAAGGCTGCTGACCCAGCAGCGGGTATTCAGCAGATCGAAGCCCCATCAGCTAATCAGAATGGTACGGCAACACTGTCCTATCCTTTCGAAGTTCCTGCAGGGCGTAATGATATTGGTGTAAGTGCCGGCTTACAGTACAGCAGTGAGGGTGGTAGTAGCTTTGTTGGCTATGGATGGAGTCTTCCTGTACAAAGCATTGACATAGAGACCCGATGGGGTGTGCCACGTTTTGATGATAAGTCAGAGACTGAGAGCTATCTTCTCATGGGACAGCAGCTCAGTGACCGACTCTATCGTAGGACTGATTCTCTGGCAAGACAAGCTGACAAGCAGTTCTATCCAATGACTGAAGGGGGTTTCAGTAGGATTATCCGAAAGGGTAACAGCCCGAAGAACTATTACTGGGAAGTGACAGGCAAGGATGGTACAGTCTACAGTTATGGTGGTCATGGTGGTCATGTCAGTGATGCTACTTCTCTTACCGACACCAAGGGTAACCGTATCAAATGGGCACTTGACCGTGTTACCGATGTTCACGGAAACTTTGCTGCTTTCCATTACATGAAGTCTGGCAATAATCTTTATCCGGAACGCTATACCTGGACAGGATTCGGAGAGTCGGAAGGACTGTATAGTATTGAGTTCGATATTGACTCTATAGCCACAGACCGAAAAGATGTAACGAGTAGTGGAAGACTTGGCATTATGCAAAAGGACAAAGGGCTACTCCGCAAGGTCACTGTGAAGAATAATGGTCAGCAGCTCCGCAGCTATACCTTAAACTATGAAGAAGGGCCGTTTGGAAAAATACTGCTAAAGAGCATTGATCAGAACGATAGTAGGGATGGTAAGGTTGCTACACAATCCTTTGACTATTACAATGACCTTAGAAATGGACTTTTCTCTTCTAAAGCAGAGGTATGGAAGGCCGAAGGAGAAGATTACGAGGCATTCCTCAGCCATTCGGTTCGTGGGTGTGATGACAATCTAAGTCTTCTTGGTGGTGGAGCTTCAAAAAGCCACACTACGGGTTATGGAACAATGGTAGGTATTGGCTTCGCTGCTGGAACAGTAAATATAGGTCCATCTATCTCTAATAGTAAGAGTTCAAATTCAGGTAAAATTGCTTTTGTAGATATTGATGGTGACGGGTTGCCAGATAAGCTCTTCAAACGAGGTAACAAACTTTACTATCGTAAGAACATGAGCGCAGATGGAAAGAATTTACTCTTTGGAGAAACAATATTGATATCAGGAGTAAACTCTTTCTCTGATGGTAATAGTACCAGTCGCTCTCTTAATGCTGATGCAGCTGTTGAAGTTGGTCTTATAGGTAAACTTAAAGCCTCTGTTGGAATTTCTTATACACACTCAAAAGATCAAGACAAGACAACCACCTATCTTTATGATTTCAACAGTGATGGTCTTACGGACATAGCTGTCAATGGTCAGGTATATTTTAATCATATTGTAGACGGGAAACCAGTATTTAGTCCAGCAAGTAGTGTAACTGCCAATCCTATTATTGGCGAAGGGGCTCCTATTGATAAACATTTTATCCC
>NZ_BAJX01000040.1 GCF_000613925.1 Prevotella histicola JCM 15637 = DNF00424 | reverse complement strand
CAATGAAGCAACAAACATCTATCCATGTGCAGCCCGTCAAGTGGAAGCGAACAGCATAACAAGAGGGAAAAAGAACTCGACTACATTCGTCCCGAACTCTCCCACCTCAACGAGTATTGGGAGAAGGACACACAGACGGCTCGACTTGAAAACATCAAGTGAGATACCTCAAATCGACAGGTCAGAAAATGCAAGCCAAAGCCACCCCGATACGTGAAGCGGTCGTGGTCATTAAATCCGAAACTACAATGGAAGATTTGAAAAAGCTGTCTAATGCGTACCGCCAGCGGTTCGGAATAGACACTTTTCAAATTGCAATCCACAAGGACGAGGGTTATCCAAAGGGAGAGTGGAAGCCAAACCTACATGCACATTTAGTTTTTGATTGGACTAATCAAGAAACAGGAAAAAGTCTTAAACTGAACCGCCAAGACATGGTGGAAATGCAGACAATTACTGCGGAGGTCTTGCAAATGGACAGGGGAGTATCGAGCGACAAGCAGCACCTAACAGCACAGCAATACAAATCTTTTGCCGAGGAAGCCAAATTAAAGCAACTGGAGGAAGAAAAGGCAAGAAAAGAAAAGCAGATGAAAGATGAATTGGAGCGTTTCAAGGTAACCAAGGCACGCAAGGAAGCAGCCATAGAGACCGCAAAAACGCTTTCTGAGGGCGTAAAGGGCATTTTTGGGCAGAGTTCCAAGGATAAAGAGATAAAAGCCCTTAGAAAGCAAATAAACGACCTCCAGCAGCTTCAAATCAACAGCAAAGCACAATCCATACAAACCATAGGACAAATCCAGCAGGAGGCGCAGAAAGCCGTCAATGCCAAAGAAAGGGAGTATTCGGCTGCACTCGCAGATGCAAGACGGCAAAGAGACGAAGCCTATAAACAAACAAAGATTAGTTCACAATCGATAAAAACACAAAAGAAGCGGGGAGATATGTTGCAAGATATAGTTTTTTCCCTATGGGAAGCAGCTGTGGACGCTGTTAATGTACTATGCCGTTATCTGTCTTTGCCCCATCTTAATGTTGATTTCAGCAGGGAAGATATAGCAAAGATAGAAAAAGCCATGAGGGGAGCAAGTAGCATCGAAGAAAGGGAAGAACGTGGCAGATGCCTTGTGAAACTGGCGCATGCTCAATACCCTGGATATGATGATAACGCTACTCAATTAAGTACGCTGCAATGGAAAGTCGAGCAAGTGGCAAGGGGTGAGAACTGGCAACAACAGCACCAAAGCAGGGGCAGAGGGTGGCATCTATAAAGGCTACTTGTCATCATAATGCCCTTGCAGGGAGACAACATAGACAACAACAATATCCTCGCTTATCGTGTAAAGTAGCCTGTTTTTCTTGTCTAATCTCCTTGACCACATATCGGGCAAATTCTTAAGTCGCTCTGGTTTTCCTGTGCCTGTTTGTGGGTGTTCTGAAAGCTCAAGGAACAAGGCTTCTATTTTCTTTATAACTGCCTTATTCCCTGACTTATGGATTTTCTGCAAATCCTCTTTTGATGTCCCAACCAATTCTACAGAATACTTTCCCATATATTGTTGATGTCTTTAATCTTTGTCGTCCTGCCGTTTTTGATGTCCTCCAACCCTTTCTGAATGGATAAGAGTTCTTCCTTTGAAAGAAAGTCGTCATCATCAGCTATACTAATTAAAATCGGACGTGCATTTTTACGAGAAACAAAGACTGTCTCACGTTCCGCCAACTCAAAATACTTCTTCTGATTGGCTCTAAATTCTCTTGTAGTAACTATCTGCATGGCTCTATGGCTCTAATGTTTGATGCAAAGTTAGATGTTATTTTCCAAACTTCCAAATATTTTGTGTACTTATTTGTGTACACGAATAAGTTATATAGAATATGCCAAACTAAATTAAAGACGATTCTATATTACTAAATGAACTATAAAAAGCCATATCAGCACTTGAATATATAGTCTGATATGGCTTTGTTCTTACTTTTAATGGTTTAGTCCTAAATGTATCCTATCCCAAAATAGTTTGATACACCATAGAAACGCTTTAATAACTAAAAGTACAATTAGCTATAAAACCATAAGAAGGATTATTACCCTTTCCTCTAAATTCCCACTTGAAACCTTTACCTGCTACATTTGCATCCCAATAAGAAGTCCAAGTAAAGTTGTTATTCGGCAACATTCCAATTCCACTAAAAGAAACACTTTCCGGTGTTGTTATATTGTCGTCTGGACTTGGCTTAGCATTAGGATTTAATATCTCAAAGAAATAATAAGTAGAAAACGATGAAGGGCCCAAATTAACTTGCATTCTTAGAGTTCGGCTGGAATCATAAAAAACCCCAGTAGAACTTTGAGACCCTCCGTTAATACTCAAAGAAGGGAAACTGCCTCTTGCCCTTGTTACTGCATCTTTTTTTGATACCGAAATATTAAAACTTGCGTTTTCCCTCACCTGCTTAACCAAAGTTTTTCCATTTACAGAAAAAACAATATAAGCAGTATTAGGATCTGAAATTGCATTCGCCACTTGAGCATTTAAAGAGCGTAAGTTAGCCTTATATTTTTCAATACTCAAAGGACTAACTTTTTCTAACTTCTGCAAATCAGAGCCTGTTACATAAGATAATGCCCTGGTTTTCTTGTTTTCATTGATGTAATACTCATTTGTAGTTTCATTTACATCAACAAAACGAGATAAAATTTCCATATCCGATTCTGAATCACTAACCACAGGTTCCATTACCTCATTATCGGTACATGAACAAATACCAAAAATGGTCAATAGACCAACAAACATAGATAATAACTTTTTCATATGTTTCCTTTCATTTAAGTTAATAATTTAGGATTTTGCCACAAAAATATAAAAAATATTTTATTTTTGCATTGTATATAAAATATTTAACTATGAATAAAAATCGGATAAAAACATCATTACTTATTTCAATAGCATTCTTTTTTATTGTTTCAAACATTAGATGTGTTGAAGAACAAGGATATAAAAATTATGGAAAAGAAAGTGTTATATCACAAATTTGTGACATAACGTGGGCAAGTGAGAAAGTAACCGACGAAAATGGAAGCGTTTGGCAAACTGCTTATAAATTCAACAAAAACGGCACATATACAAAGACAAATATAAAAATAGAAAATAAAGAAAATAAAAAAGGGGTTACTATCAATGGACTATGGTCATTTAGTGATTCAAAATTTAGAACTATTTATTTTGGCAGAGAACATTACTGGGATATTGTAAAACTAACTAAAAACGAATTCTCATTCTACGACAGAAGTGGAAATAATGGCGACCCTTTCATGAATAGACAATACACAGTACTTATACCATACAAAGGAAATTGAGATTTTGAATGTGAGGAATGTGAGTTATATAAAAACTAAAGTAAAAAGTACTATTTTTGTGTACCTATTTGTGTACACGCTATAAAATCGTAATATATTATGTCCCCCCCCCCCCAAGGGGCTGCTTGCTTTCCCTTTGG
>NZ_BAJX01000041.1 GCF_000613925.1 Prevotella histicola JCM 15637 = DNF00424 | reverse complement strand
GTTTTAAGGTATTTCCTTATTCATTTTCGATTTTTCCTTTATCCGATCTTTGACATATTGACACAAGCAAGACTGTAATGTAGAGCTGGTCTTTTTTTTAGACCAGTATTCTAAAAGAGGTTTTACTTCTTTAAATTAGAATCACACAACAGCTGAAAGTATGAGCTACATTCTTTGTAAGGAATTACAGAGAAGGCGAAGAAAGTAAGAAAGGGCGCATGGCGGATGCCTTGGCTCACGGAGGCGATGAAGGACGTGATAAGCTGCGATAAGCCTTGGGTAGGTGCAAATAACCTTTGATCCAGGGATTTCCGAATGGGACAACCCGGCAGGCTGAAGGCCTGTCATCACTGCTAATGCAGTGAGGCGAACGGAGGGAACTGAAACATCTTAGTACCTCCAGGAAGAGAAAATAATTTAATGATTCCCCTAGTAGTGGCGAGCGAACGGGGAAGAGCCCAAACCTGTGACGTAGCAATGCGCCGCAGGGGTTGTAGGACCACGCTGTCGTACTTTGATTGTGAGGCGAATATACTGGAAAGTATAATCATAGAGGGTGATAATCCCGTATCCGAAGCATGATGAGACGTAGTGGTATCCTGAGTAACGCGGAACACGTGTAATTCTGCGCGAATCCGCCGGGACCATCCGGTAAGGCTAAATACTCCCGTGAGACCGATAGTGAACGAGTACCGTGAGGGAAAGGTGAAAAGCACTCCGATGAGGAGAGTGAAATAGTTCCTGAAACCATGCGCCTACAAGCGGTCGGAGCTGTTAATTCAGTGACGGCGTGCCTTTTGCATAATGAACCTACGAGTTACCATGTCTGGCAAGGATAAGTGCCATTAGTCACGTATCCGCAGTGAAAGCGAGCCTGAACAGGGCGTCGAGTCAGATGGGGTAGACGCGAAACCAAGTGATCTACACTTGCCCAGGTTGAAGTCCGGGTAACACCGGATGGAGGACCGCACGGATAAGCGTTGAAAAGCTTCCCGATGAGGTGAGTGTAGGAGTGAAAGGCCAATCAAACTTGGAGATAGCTCGTACTCCCCGAAAGGCATTTAGGTGCCGCGTGCATCGATCTCCATGAGAGGTAGAGCGACCGATAGGTCAAGAGGGCTTCACCGCCTATCGAGACCTGACGAACTCCGAATGCTTATGGATAGCAGATGTGCAGTAAGGGGGCGGGTGCTAAGGTCCGTCCCCGAGAGGAGAAGAATCCAGACCGCCGTCTAAGGTCCCGAAATTCTGTCTAAGTTAGTCTAACGAAGTCTGGTCCCCGTGACAGCTAGGATGTTGGCTTGGAAGCAGCCATTCATTCAAAGAGTGCGTAACAGCTCACTAGTCGAGGGTCCGGGCATGGATAATAATCGGGTATAAGTCAGATACCGAAGGCGCGGGATAGCAATGTAAATTAAAAGTATCGGTAGGGGAGCATTCCATCGACGTTGAATGGTGAAGGTAACTGATCCTGGAGTTTATGGAAAAGCAAATGTAGGTATAAGTAACGATAAAAAGGGTGAGATTCCCTTTCGCCGAAAGACCGAGGTTTCCCGGGCGATGCCAATCAGCCCGGGGTTAGTCGGGTCCTAAGTCTCAGCCGAACGGCGAAGGCGATGGCAGATGCGGTTAATATTCCGCAACTCGCATATTCAGTGATGTGGAGACGGAGCAGTGACACTGCCGCGCCCTGACGGAATAGGGCGTTTAAGTCTGTAGGCTATGAGGATGGCAGGCAAATCCACCATCCGAGCTGAAGGATGAAAGTACAGGTTGTCCTTCGGGACGACTTGAGTGCAGGTAATCATACTTCCGAGAAAATCCGCTAAACTTAATGTTTATGCGACCCGTACCGCAAACGGACACACGTGGTCGGGTAGAATATACTAAGGCGTTGAGAGATTCATGGTTAAGGAACTAGGCAAATTGACCCCGTAACTTCGGGATAAGGGGTCCTCATGTATAATGAGGCGCAGAGAATAGGTCCAGGCAACTGTTTAACAAAAACACAGGGCTGTGCAAACTCGAAAGATGACGTATACAGCCTGACACCTGCCCGGTGCTGGAAGGTTAAGAGGAGATGTCACCAGTAATGGGAAGCATTGAATTGAAGCCCCAGTAAACGGCGGCCGTAACTATAACGGTCCTAAGGTAGCGAAATTCCTTGTCGGGTAAGTTCCGACCTGCACGAATGGTGTAATGATCCGGACGCTGTCTCAACCATGATCTCAGTGAAATTGTAGTATCGGTGAAGATGCCGATTACCCGCGATGGGACGAAAAGACCCCGTGAACCTTTACTACAGCTTAGCATTGACCTTGGTCATCCGATGTGTAGGATAGGCCGGAGGCTTCGAAGCGGGTGCGCCAGCATTCGTGGAGCCATCCTTGAAATACGGCCCTTTGGCTGTCTGAGGTCTAACGCGCCTGAGGTGCGGACACTGCTTGGTGGGTAGTTTGACTGGGGTGGTCGCCTCCAAAAGCGTAACGGAGGCTTCCAAAGGTGCCCTCGGGCCGATTGGTAACCGGCCTTACAGAGTGCAATGGCATAAGGGCGCTTGACTGGGAGGGAGACATCCCGAGCAGGCAGGAAACTGGGGCATAGTGATCCGGCGGATGTGTATGGAAACTCCGTCGCTCAAAGGATAAAAGGTACTCCGGGGATAACAGGCTGATCCCCCCCAAGAGCTCATATCGACGGTGGTTTGGCACCTCGATGTCGGCTCGTCACATCCTGGGGCTGGAGAAGGTCCCAAGGGTTGGGCTGTTCGCCCATTAAAGTGGCACGCGAGCTGGGTTCAGAACGTCGTGAGACAGTTCGGTCTCTATCTATCGTGGGCGTTGGAGTTTTGAGTGGTGCCGTCACTAGTACGAGAGGACCGTGATGGACAGACCTCCGGTTTACCAGTTGTGCCGCCAGGTGCACCGCTGGGTATCTGAGTCTGGACTGGATAAGCGCTGAAAGCATCTAAGTGCGAAGCCATCCGCGAGATGAGAACTCCTCATAAGGGTCGTCATAGACGATGACGTTGATAGGGTGCAGGTGTAAAGACGGTGACGTCAAAGCCGAGCACTACTAATTGCCCGAAACTTTCTTCGGT
>NZ_BAJX01000042.1 GCF_000613925.1 Prevotella histicola JCM 15637 = DNF00424 | reverse complement strand
CTCCCCTTTGGAGAGGGGCAGAGGGGTGAGGCTTTTTCCCAACTTCTAGGTATTGCACTATTCCTTACAACATCCTACCTTTGCATTAACAAATCAAAGGCGAGCTCTAGAATCATTGATAAGGTCACAAAAAGCCCTATGGGGCGTGCTGTGACTATATCGAAGATTTACAGAACATGCCTGAATTTAAAACAATTTAAAATGATAAAGAAAAGAACCGTAAAACAGATTTTATGTAAATCAGCGTTTGTTTTCGCCGCTACGTTCGTTCTTTCGCTGCCCACTTACGCAAGGCACGAGAACGAAGTGAAAGTTAATACCGAAGCCAACATTAAGGGACGCGTTGTGGATAGTAAAACACAACATCCTCTTTCGCACGCGAGCGTGCTGGTTTTGGGTACAGTTATCACTACCACCACCGATGCCGATGGCCATTTTATGCTGCGAAATCTGCCTGTGGGAAAGGTGATTGTGGAGGTACGCTCAGCGGGTTATAGGGCTTACAAACAAGAGGTAACAACGCAAAAAAATAATACCCATGAGCTGAATGTGATGCTCAAACCCGACGATATTGCGCTCGACGAGGTTGTTGTGTCGGCCAATCGTAGTCAAACACTTAGACGTGAGTCGCCTGTGGTTGTGAATGTTCTGGACACGAAGTTGCTCGAATCTACCCATTCTACAACCTTGGTGCAGGGTTTAAACTTCCAACCGGGCGTGCGAACCGAAGATAATTGCACCAATTGCGGATTCTCGCAGGTGCGCATCAATGGGCTTGATGGTCATTATTCGCAAATATTAATCGACTCGCGACCCGTGTTTACTGCCCTTCAAGGTGTTTATGGACTCGAACAGATACCCTCTAACATGGTGCAACGTGTTGAAATTGTTCGCGGTGGTGGCTCGGCGCTCTTCGGTGCTTCGGCCATTGGTGGCACCATCAACATCATTACCAAAGAACCTAGCGAAAATTCGGCCGATGTGGCGCACACCATCACAGGCGCAACAAATGGCTCTACTGCTTTCGACAACAACACCACGGGCAACCTATCGGTTGTTACAACCAATAATAGAGCTGGGTTTTATCTCTATGGACAAAGCCGACACCGCGCTGCTTACGACCGCGATGGCGATGGTTACACCGACCTTCCCACGCTAGATAATAAAACCGTGGGGCTTAGCTCTTTCTTCCGACTCACCGATTACTCCAAAATAACCCTTAAATACCACGGCTTGAAGGAGTATAGACGTGGCGGAAACAAACTTTACTTGCCTGCTCACGAGGCCAATATTGCCGAACAAATCGAACATACCATCAACGGCGGAAGTTTGGGCTACGACCTCTTTAGCCTTAATAGTAAGGGACATTTCAGTGCTTATGCCTCGTTTCAAAACGTTGACCGTAAGAGTTATTACGGCGGACTGGGCGAACTGGCCACCGCTGCCGATGGACTTAAGGCCTTGAACGAAGCCTATAAACTGGGACTTAACCTCGATATGAGCGAAGACGATGCCGCCACGCTGCCCGCCAACCAACAACAAACGCTGGCCGATGCGCAAGCCTACGACAAAGCACAACGAGCCTATAACCTTACGCATAACATCAATTACATAGCTGGTGCGCAATATGTGCACAATTTCGACCGTCTGTGGTTCATGCCTTCGAGTCTTGTTGTGGGGGCCGAATATAGCTACGACCGCATTAAAGACCACTCGCTGGGCTACAACAGCCTGATGGAACAGCGCGTGAATATTGGTAGCTTCTTTGCTCAAAACGAATGGAAAAACAACCATTGGGGCTTGCTTCTGGGCGGACGACTAGACAAACACAACCTTATCTCGCATCTTATCTTTAGTCCGCGCGTTAATCTGCGCTACAATCCCACGCCCAACACCAATTTCCGACTTACTTACGCTGGCGGATTTAGAGCCCCACAGGCTTTTGATGAAGACCTTCATACGCGTATTGCTGATGGCGACCGTGTGAAAATTACGTTGGCTAAGGATTTGAAAGAGGAACGTTCGCACAGCTTTAGTGCATCGGCCGACCTCTATAAAAGTTTTGGAACAGTACAAACCAACGTTCTTATTGAGGGCTTTTACACACGCCTTAACAACATGTTTGCTACACGCAAACTGGCTGATGATGTGATTATTGATGGCGCACGTGTTGAAGAACGCTTCAATTCTAACGGTGCAACGGTGTATGGAATTAACCTCGAGGGCAAGGCTTCGCTCTCGTCGTGGGCGCAATTGCAAGCTGGTTTTACTTGGCAAAGCAGCCGTTATCGCACGCCCGAAGAATGGGACGACGATGCTGCTCCCGAGTTTAAAACCACTAAACGTCTGCTGCGAACGCCCAACACCTACGGATATTTCACCCTCACTGTGCATCCCACCATCGATTTTGCCCTATCGTTATCGGGCGTTTACACGGGTAGAATGTATGTTGGCCACCCCAAAGGGGGGAGCGAGCGCACCAACGACTTTGCTATCATTGAGCACACTCCCGCGTTTCTCACGCTTAACCTGAAGCTTGCCTATAATTTCTACATAACTAAGCAGGTGAAATTTGAGGCTAGTGCGGGGGTGCAAAACATGCTCGATGCTTACCAAAAGGATTTGGATAAAGGGGCTTCGCGTGCCTCCGACTATGTTTACGGACCTACTCAACCCCGCAGTTTGTTTCTTGGGGTGAAGTTTTCGTACTAGGTATTATGTCTTTTTTACCCCAAAACAGTGGGTAGAGTTGTTTTGATTTTGTGTATTGCTGGACACATTGCCGATGTTGTCATTGAAAATGTGGTGCACTACGCTCAAACAATATCATAGGCAAGATGCCGACAAGCCAACAAAAGATAAACTGGATGAAATGTAAGCAACATCAATTGTGTGATTAGTGGTCTTACAATTGATTTGGGTTTAAAAAGCTGGGTGTAATGATTGAAAGCTACGATAAATAGACTTTACAAAACGCATTTCAGTACTACACCAC
>NZ_BAJX01000043.1 GCF_000613925.1 Prevotella histicola JCM 15637 = DNF00424 | reverse complement strand
GCGTCCGTTTATTGGTAAGACTTGTAGTGGTTCCTTGCTAGGAGTGTATCCCCTAGGATAGACATAAGTCATCTTTGCTTTGAAAGGTGAAAGATTAACTTGATCGTGTTGATTCCCACCTAAAAGAATGATATTACCTCGTGCATTCATCCCAACAACAAATGCAACATGCCCATGTCCTCCACCATACGATAGAACAGCGATACACCCATAAACAGGTTTACTAATTCTTTTTCCCCATGTCAACCAAGACTGTGAACTAGCACTATTTGTTCCATCGTACCGTAGCTCTTCATGATACGCTCACCGGCAGCATTGTAAGTGTAACTACTTGTCTTACGTTATCACTTAAGACCATGAGTCGGTTGTCCTCATCCCAGTACATCTCCCTCGTTGTGTTGGTACTGTCATTTGTCACCAGCATTGGATTACCGTTGGAATCGTAGGTGTAATGGTCGTGACCAATCTGTGTTGGAGCCGTTTTCTGTAGGTAAGAAGTGGAAATAAAGTATGTACATTCACTCATTTATCAAATGGAAAACTCTTCCATCTTGTAATCTATAAGAGACTATACCTTTTCCTTTATCCCATATCACTTCATCTATACCCAATAAAGGTTGATTGCTCCCTTGTTCTGAATTAACCCCATTTTTGAAGGAAATACTGGTGGCAGCTCTATTCAAACATACTTCATTTGAATATAACCCACCGAAAGAGATTTCTGCGACAAACGTAGAATCCATGTTCTTACTTATTATAAATACGCCTTTCCACCATTTGGAATCATGCTTAATTTTGAAATCAATAGATGCATTGGCTATATATTCATATTGTCCTTCTAACCAATTACATGATTTTAAGTCTGTAATTGGAATATCTTTTTTATTACAAACTTTTTTTTTCAATAAAAGCAAAAGAATCTATTGACAAACCATCTGTAAATCGGATGTTCTCTTTTCCATCATAGATATTAATCCACTTCATCTCTTCTCCAGAAAGATGTGTCTTTTTGCAATATGGAAGCCCACAGGATATTAAACATAATACCATTAATGGGATATACTTTTTTATTTTCATCTGAACTTAATTAATTTGGAAGTTTAATGTGAACAAAGTTATCTATAGAATGATGCCATAAATAGTCATGTGATTCTATTAGAATCCTTCTTCCTTTTGCCCCTATTCCAATATTATCTTGTAAATTGCTTAGGGGATCTCCGCCTAAACGTATTAGCCCCCACAGGGCTTTTTTTCCAATTATTTGATAATCTGTAACATTTTGTAGTGTTCCAAGATTATTTATAGATTTCGTCCGATCACTTACCGATGCCCGATTGAAAGTGATTGCAGCTTTTCCCGTTGCCATGCTTGCAGCGGCAGCTAATCCTCCTCCCAAAGAATGCCCTACAAATGTGAGTTCAGAATCTTTCAACTCATTAGATAATTTTCGGGCATTATCTATAGCCACATTATATTGTGGTGCTCCTAAAGTAACTTGTGAAATATCTTCTATGCCATCCTCTATAGAGTTTGTACCGGCAAACACATAGGCATATTCTGTTTTTCCAGTTTTTGCATTCGTACGTTGAAAGATTGTTGATTGCAAACCATTCTCGCCTAATTTTATATAGTTCATATTAGAACGAATAGAGGTTTTAATATTTGATATGAGCCAACCTGCCTTCGCCAATTCCTTTAGATCTTTCTTTTCATTTCCATCTCTATAGACAGCCCTTCCATTAAAACGGTCTCGTGTCCAGTAGGACGCCTACCATCTTTATCACGTAATATTATGGGACTTCCTCCACAATAAGAATATCCATAAATAAGGGGAAACTTCTCCGCCAACGGATCTACTCCATACCATAAACTTGTCATAGGATTCAAATACCTTGCACCGTAATAGTACAAGCCTGTCTCCTCATCGAACTGCTTGCCGTTGAACTTATACGGCAGGTCTTCGGAGCTGCTGTGCTCATCAACGAGGAGTTCGCCGTATGGTAAGTAAGCATCATACTGGATGATGTTGGCGTGGTCGTCCATGATGTAAGACGTACTGCAAGGTGATCACTGTGATAGAAGAAGGTTTCTTCTTTTGTAGTGTCATTTGGAATATAACCATATCCAGCCTGAGGATCATCAGGGTTGCTCGGGTCATTCCATGACACTAGAGCTTCAGAGTAGTGTATGTGGTGGGTTCAGGGCATAGATTGTAGGAAGAAACGAGAGACACCTGTCCCTACCGTGACCCTCATCACAGCACAAAAAAGATCTATATCTCCTACACCACAACACCTCCTCCACCGTAAGACCTAATGTCCGCAGACTCCTATGTCATGTGTTATTTTAAGGCAAATATACAACTTTATTTTGTAAATGTATCCGTACAAAGAAGAAAAGCTGTATGTCTTGGATGTGTTGTATATTTGGATGTATTGTATTTTTGGATGAGTTGGTTATGATCGGGTTAGGGATAAGGATAAGGCAAGGATTTGAGGGAGAGGAATTGCGGAT
>NZ_BAJX01000044.1 GCF_000613925.1 Prevotella histicola JCM 15637 = DNF00424 | reverse complement strand
TTTCACCGAATAATCTCTGTTTCAGAACGCTTATCCTAAATAATATCAAGTAAAAAGCACCTTTTTCTTTGATCCATACTTCGTAGCAATACTACTAAAGTACAGACAATGAATTGATCGGTTCGTTTCTTTTACCCATCTATCTGATATAAAATCAAACAGACGCTTCTTGTACTACTTCTCTGTTTATGTAAATCTTTTCAAAGAACTCTTTCTTTATCGGCGACAATTCTCACTCCGAGATGTCCCGGCTTATCGTATAGTTAGATTAAATATCACGTTATATCCGAAAAGCAATGCAAAGGTATGGACTTTTCTACAAACCTCCAAACGTTTCTATGGAAAATTTTAATAAAAATATTATTTTTCTTCCTTAGGGAGGCTCTAAAGTGGATTACACCTTATATTATATAGGGAGATGGATCGGCGGAAAAGCTCTTCTGTCTGTTTGAAAATTAATCCTTAAGCTTTCAGCATCCTAATCTTGCAATTCTCCCTATCCAGTCACTAATAGAGTCTCCATTCTATAGACAGAATAACATAAAGATATCTTTGCACAATGACATACAGCCAACTCATGAACTTTTACAGTATCTTCCCGACTTGCCAAACGTATTTCTCCTTCGGGATTTTCCTTTTGTTCATCCATTATTCCCCACCCTATTAAGGTACGTTTTAACATCTACATCATATTCTTCGTAGACAGAATCGCATATCTCCTTGAATTTAGGAAGATTGAAATACTTCTGTTCATAAAGATATTTGTAGAAGTTTTTATTGTAATATAGCTCATGAGAAAAAAAGATTGGGCTCGTTTCTTTATACTTTGCTCTTAGCTTAAACAAATAATATGCGAAATAAGCTGCAGCCTTGTAACGTTCTTTTTGTGTAAACCAAGAATGCCAATAATAGGTGTCTTTGGTTGCATCTTTAATAAGGAAATCTATATAAATATCAAGCATTGCTAACCATATACTATTCTTTTCATTTACGGGTAAGCGTAGTAGAGACTTTAATAATCCTTCTCTAATCTCCATATGTGGCTTATTAAAGAATATTTTACGTATGAATGTGTTTAGCATGTAAGATGCGCTTCCATCTTGTAAATATCGATGCGCTATATCCGCCAGAACGATATTATTGATTGATTCGTTGGTATCGTAACCATAAGTCTTAAGAAGAGCTATCAATGATAACGGACTATTCTGTTTTAGCCACGCAAGACTTGCTTTATCATTGTTTAATAAAAACTTATTCAGATGAATTGTTTCGTCGCTTAAACTAAATACGACGTTTCCTTTCTTTTCCTTTAAGTAATCCGTAATATATGTTGTTGGCAAAATAAAATTGTAGCCTTTTACAAATATATCATTCGACATTCCATATTTGATATAGTTAAGTTCTTTTTTGTCTAAGCCATCTGATGCCATATCATCGATTGCCTCATAAGTAAAAGAAGGCATAGTAAAATAATGCTTCTTTTCATTGATTACAGGGATTTTCTTTCTTTCTTGCATCTCCAAACCCAATGTTTTTAGTTTATTCTGAAATTGAATTGCAGACAAAGGCACAAATCCTCGCTTTATCAAATCGTTAAAAGCATAAGGAATTAAAGTTTTTATGTACTGTTCATTATCAGAAAACCATTCTGGCTCTTCATAATCATCGCCTTCGGAATCATCAGATAAAGCAATTTTATAATCTTGTATTAGCGAATCCATTCTTATAGAATCAAATGGCAATATCATATCTTCCGATATTCCCAACTGTTGTTGAATTGCTAAAGGCAAAGAGGTTTTGTTCTCCGTATTAAGCACCTTAGTCGAATCGTTGTTATCAGGATTATTTTCCTTTGTACTTGGATTATTTTTGCAGCCAAATAAAATTAAGATGGGTAGGAGTAACAGATATTTCTTCATTATTTCGTTGTTTTATTTTTATTCTTTTCTCTCACTATCTATTCACCTTTCAACTTCACGATTAAGCAAACCACTCTATTATAACGTGAGTTCGAT
>NZ_BAJX01000045.1 GCF_000613925.1 Prevotella histicola JCM 15637 = DNF00424 | reverse complement strand
ACTATTTTCTTTTCTTACTATCACTTTTTCTTTCGATTCAAGATATAAGAGGTATTGCAAGATTTATAATCATTCCCACTATCACAATTATCCTTCTTCTTTTACCAACAAAGTTGGGGGTAAAAACAAGAAGATTATTATTATTATTATTTAGTTGCTATGTACTATTTTATCTTTTTATTATTATATGGCATTACTTTAGTCTTATGTAAGACTTAAATATTTATATTTAAGGAGATTAACCCTCTACGTTTTTCTTTTTTTTATAATATTGATTATATATCCGATGCGGTTCTTGACCGTCCTCGTTGAATGTTTGTTTTCTTACTTGTTTTATCTTTCCCTTTAGTCCGTTGATGATCCAGCCAGTGCCTTTGCCACTTCGTGCAGCTCTTTCTCTTAGGTCTGCAAGGTGTTCGACAAGGTTTGGCAATGTCTCTTGAGCCGTCAAGAACAAAGCTTTGTTAGCGTTTATTTCTTCTTTGGTCATATTCAGATTGTACAGAAGATAATCAGATACAGCCCTGTCAAGCATTCCATAAGCACCTGCAATGTTGCCGACCTTTGCTTGCAGTTCTTTCTGTTCAAGCTGTGGGTCTTTGTTCTTCTGAATATACTTTGGATAGAACGTGTACCCGACAACTTTCTTTCCGTTGCGCCCCCTCGATGCAACTTCCTGCCTTTCCCAAGTGAACGAATAAGGGCTGCTTTCGTCAAGTTCTCTTTGGGCTATATCTATGACTTTTTTTTTCTAAATTCGGAATTGGTTGGAATTTCTTTTCAAGGCAAAGCATTTTGCGAAGTTCCTCTATAGGATAAGTTAAAGGCTTTGTTTGTCCGCTTAACAACTCGTAGAAACGCATCGAATAGACAGATTTAAACTGCATCGTAGTTTTTAATTCATATTTACGATACCCCTTTGTGAAGTCTAATACTATGTTCCAGACGTTAGGAGATACACGGAATTTTGCTACTCCAGTACCCAAATTTACCCTTACTCTCTCCAGCATGTGGTCGAGATACCAGACATTTCCTTTAGTCTGCTCGATAGTACGGCTTGACATAGCTTTAAAGGCTTTCTTTGCCTTTGCATAGTTGTTGTCTTCCTCATTGGCAAGAATACAACGCACTGGCATTGTTATATCTTTGTCCCCGAATAGATTTGTTTCTACTTTCATACCAATCCATTCCACAAAGTCTTTACCCTGCAATTCTGCTTGTGCCAACTCCACAAGGCGGTATAAGATACGCTTTTCATATACGCTAAAATCGTATCGAGCAGCCGTAAGCATATAGGACTGAATAACATTCTTGTTTTCTTCAATAGGTCTTGCCATTGTCTTTTGTTATTACTGATTTGTTAGTTCCTGGTTTAGTCTTTCGAGCATCTGGCAGACCTCTGAAAGAGTAGCGTTTATCACGTCGATATTACGTGTTGCCAACTCCTCCAAATCTTGCTTGTAGTTTACATTCTTGCTGATATGCGCAAGAAGTGTTTGAACTTCTGCAGCTTTAAGCTGTGCTTCAAAAAATCGTTTGTCCATAAGTCTTTGATTTACAATTACAATGCAAATATACAAACAATTTATTACTTACGCAAGAAAAAGGTATATATTCTATTCCAAAAGTAATAAATAAACCGTTAAAATAGTATTCCAAAAGTAATATATTAGTATTCCAAAAGTAATATATTAGTACTTTAAGCTATTGGTTTTCAATTTATTACAAAAGTTGATATGCATATAACATACCATACTATAAACAAAGTATAGGTTTTTTAGAGGCTGCGCCCGAATAAAAAATAATGTAAAACACTGAAA
>NZ_BAJX01000046.1 GCF_000613925.1 Prevotella histicola JCM 15637 = DNF00424 | reverse complement strand
ATCACTTATCACCAAACCATATTTTACAATGGAGAGTTTGATCCTGGCTCAGGATGAACGCTAGCTACAGGCTTAACACATGCAAGTCGAGGGGAAACGGCATTAAGTGCTTGCACTTTTTGGACGTCGACCGGCGCACGGGTGAGTAACGCGTATCCAACCTTCCCATGACTAAGGGATAACCTGCCGAAAGGCAGACTAATACCTTATGGTCTTCACTGACGGCATCAGATGTGAAGTAAAGATTTATCGGTTATGGATGGGGATGCGTCTGATTAGCTTGTTGGCGGGGTAACGGCCCACCAAGGCAACGATCAGTAGGGGTTCTGAGAGGAAGGTCCCCCACATTGGAACTGAGACACGGTCCAAACTCCTACGGGAGGCAGCAGTGAGGAATATTGGTCAATGGGCGAGAGCCTGAACCAGCCAAGTAGCGTGCAGGATGACGGCCCTATGGGTTGTAAACTGCTTTTGTATGGGGATAAAGTCAGTCACGTGTGATTGTTTGCAGGTACCATACGAATAAGGACCGGCTAATTCCGTGCCAGCAGCCGCGGTAATACGGAAGGTCCGGGCGTTATCCGGATTTATTGGGTTTAAAGGGAGCGTAGGCTGGAGATTAAGTGTGTTGTGAAATGTAGACGCTCAACGTCTGACTTGCAGCGCATACTGGTTTCCTTGAGTACGCACAACGTTGGCGGAATTCGTCGTGTAGCGGTGAAATGCTTAGATATGACGAAGAACTCCGATTGCGAAGGCAGCTGACGGGAGCGCAACTGACGCTGAAGCTCGAAGGTGCGGGTATCGAACAGGATTAGATACCCTGGTAGTCCGCACAGTAAACGATGGATGCCCGCTGTTGGTACCTGGTATCAGCGGCTAAGCGAAAGCATTAAGCATCCCACCTGGGGAGTACGCCGGCAACGGTGAAACTCAAAGGAATTGACGGGGGCCCGCACAAGCGGAGGAACATGTGGTTTAATTCGATGATACGCGAGGAACCTTACCCGGGCTTGAATTGCAGAGGAAGGATTTAGAGATAATGACGCCTTCGGGGTCTCTGTGAAGGTGCTGCATGGTTGTCGTCAGCTCGTGCCGTGAGGTGTCGGCTTAAGTGCCATAACGAGCGCAACCCCTGTCTTTAGTTGCCATCAGGTTAAGCTGGGCACTCTGGAGATACTGCCACCGTAAGGTGTGAGGAAGGTGGGGATGACGTCAAATCAGCACGGCCCTTACGTCCGGGGCTACACACGTGTTACAATGGCCGGTACAGAGGGACGGTGTAATGTAAATTGCATCCAATCTTGAAAGCCGGTCCCAGTTCGGACTGGGGTCTGCAACCCGACCCCACGAAGCTGGATTCGCTAGTAATCGCGCATCAGCCATGGCGCGGTGAATACGTTCCCGGGCCTTGTACACACCGCCCGTCAAGCCATGAAAGCCGGGGGTGCCTGAAGTCCGTGACCGCAAGGATCGGCCTAGGGCAAAACTGGTGATTGGGGCTAAGTCGTAACAAGGTAGCCGTACCGGAAGGTGCGGCTGGAACACCTCCTTTCTGGAGAGGATGTTTATCTGTTGAATAATGACGAGTATCTTGAGATGATTTCTTAAGTATACCAGTTTGTAATTTGACGGTAATATCAAGACTTGAAAAAGAACCTTGGTTCGTTTTTCTTCTTGTACTGC
>NZ_BAJX01000047.1 GCF_000613925.1 Prevotella histicola JCM 15637 = DNF00424 | reverse complement strand
GTAACGATCCATTACCGATACAGATGTATGAGCAAAGATAGTCCTGCATATACTTATAACGTACTGTTAATGATTATATTGCACATAGCTCAAAAATGATAGTGGAGGTAAACCGCCACTATCAAGTTCGGTTTATGATTTTAGTTCTATTTTATTTTAAAGAGTAGCATTTCCCCTTTACCATCCTTATCTTAAATTTTCCTTTACAAGATTCTATAGTAGATATTTTGTCTGATTCGATTTCTACACTAAGACTTAAAGGTTTGTATAGAGTCTTATCCAAGGATGAAATTATCTTTATTGGCTGATTATTGTAAAAGAACAAATAGTACTCTACGGAGCTGTTTCTATTTGAGCATAATTCCATTTCGTACACACCTTTTCTAATTTTACAACCATTCAACTCATAAACCGTTAGACGACGATAATTAACTGATTCTCCATTAATAAATATTAAGCTCTTCTTATATCGGCCAAAGTATTTTGGTAAATACTTTGAATATGGAACACCTTCCACAAATAAGAATGAGTCTTTATACGCATGACCGTTAATTGACACGGTCATTACTAAAGTAGAATCATTCCGCTTATTATATTTTACATTACATGTTTTATCCAATAATATATTATTGGGTATATTATCTTGTGCAAACGTTTCTGCAAAGAACAAGCTAAGAAGAAACACTATTACAAAAAACTTACTATTCATATTGATAAACTTAGTATGTATGTTTGTATGTCTCTATTTTTCCAGCGACTTTTCTTGTCGCATTTAAATTGGCCTTCCAAAACATAGTCCTACCATAAGCAGCCGAAGATGAATATAGTACATACCCTTTATTCGATCCATATGTTGCAGGATGACTTCCTGAATGAAAATTAGAAGAGAAACTCGTATACTTTCCAGCACTATAGGCCTTAATGAGCTTTGCTGGCCACGCGGCCTTAAAATGCATAAAATCTGCAGGACTAATTTCTACACCAGCAGTTTTAGGCTTAGGATGATTAAAACCTCTCGCAGCAAGATCAAAGCCATCCCACCTAATTGCGCCATTAGAGTAATCCTTACCATTAGTTAAGGCATTTATTACAGCCTCCATACTGTATTCGGCATTACCTTCATAATCCGTTTTGTATCCACCATCTCTAAACCCGTAAATACCTTCGGTTTTTAATGTTGCAAGAATGCTCTTTTTCTTATATTTAGATAAATTAGATATGGCACTTGCCAAGGCATACGACTCCTGTTTATTACCTGACGATTCTTGTGCCACTGTATTCGCGTACTGATTTAAGACATCATTAGTAACGGGTAATAAACTTTTATCCGTTGCACTTGTGACAACACCCTTTTTATCTGTTATAACGGAAGTGGCAAGATAAGCTTTATTATTTTTCACTCCATCATTTCCTAGTAACTTTCCACTTTTATTGTAATAATCGCCTTCACCTGTAGGATCTATCAACATAATAGGAGAGCTATGACAATAAATGTAACTACCAATGTTAATGTATTTCTCTGCTAAAGGATCCACACCATACCAAATACTTGCCATAGGATTCATGTATCTTGCACCA
>NZ_BAJX01000048.1 GCF_000613925.1 Prevotella histicola JCM 15637 = DNF00424 | reverse complement strand
TTCCACTTTCTTTTTTCCAGCCATAAAAAAAACAATAAAGGAAATATGTCGCCGTAAATATACTTACGAGCAACATATCTCCCTTAAAAAAAATATAAAAATTACACACCATGAAACTTACATATATTCATTCCAACAATGACCAAGTGTCATTGCTTTCTGACAATCGCTTCCAAGAAAATAAGTTTTAGGTCCTTTTACGCAATCACTTCCCCAACCATTAAAATCCATACAGACATCTCTTCTTTGTACACAATTGCCACCCCAAAGTTGAAAAGCATCACTACAATTTGCATAACCAGGATGATTCTGGGTACAAGGTGTAGAACGAACTCCCCTCGTCTCTTTCTGACAACATTCAATTATTCCTAAATCAAAAACATAGAATCCTTTTTTATTCTCAGTTGGAATAAGTTTGCTTTTGAGTAGTATTTTATTAGGAAGTATTATATTTTTACTGCATCCTGCAACTTTTTCACTTTTAACCCTCCCTATAATCGCTATACTGGATGGGGTCGCTCTTGTTAATTGCATCCCACGTATACTTCCTACTTCATTTGCTTTATATTCTTTGCCATTAATATCGACAATGGCTGTGTGCATCGGAGAATATATTCTATAAAAAGAGAAATCTGAAGCTATAAATATACCCTTACTTTTTTCTATTTCTTTTTTATACTTTTCAAATTGCCACTTCACTACCTCTTTATTTTTCCCAGATAAAGGCATAGTTCTGTATCCAACCATTGTTACGGAATTATCCGTAACGTTCATTTGTTTAAAATAAGTCTCCTCAAACTTGTTTATTTCCTGTTGTACCTTAGGAGTAATTTGAACTTGTTCCTTAATGGAACTTGAATTAACAACATTATTTACTTTGTCTGTACTTTCTTCCGAACAAGCTGCCAACAAAGTTGCAAATCCTAATACAAATAAGAACTTACAAAAAGAAAAATTAGTCAATTTTTTCATAAGATTAAGTTTTTAGTTATGATAATGTTGCAAATATATCAAAAAAAAGTGTTCTTTCTTACATTTTTTATTTATTTAACTTATTATCTCGATAAACATCAAAAAACAACTTATATCTTTGCTGGCAGGTAAACTCTGTGTACAGGTTATAGCCCACTATAACCCTTGCAGAGTTGTGGGCTCTCCGAGGGCAGGAGGCTGCACCCCCTTGACCCCTGCTTTAATCCCTAAACAATAATAA
>NZ_BAJX01000049.1 GCF_000613925.1 Prevotella histicola JCM 15637 = DNF00424 | reverse complement strand
AGACTATAAGGTTATCCGTGACTCCCTGGAAAAGGAATATCCCCTGAATGATGCCGTCCGGATGTGGTGCGCACCTTTTGCTGGCAAGGTCAACATACAAAGTACTATAAAAAAACTTAGCAATCAAGGTGATGGTATCATCTACAGCATTCAACATGAGAGTGATGGTTTTATGGTCCGCGACTCTTTATTACAAGCTGGTAGCAAAACCAACAATCTTAATTGTGATGTAAAAGCAGGAGACAGAATATTCTTTCGTCTTCAGTCCCGATATGATGGTGAGGATGATAAGGTTCTTTGGAATCCTATAATTACTTATGTCTCTTTACCTGTTGGCAAGGATCGGTATCTGTCAGAAGACTTAAAAACATATAATAGCAAGGCTGATTATATAGAGGGTGAAAACAATATTGCGTTTTTTAATCGTACTGGTAAGGTTACGCTTCACGCTCCTTATATGAAGGGGAAGACTTCTGATGATGTTACACTTATCGTCACACGATTGGATCATCATGGTGAAACGATTGTAAAACGACTTAAACTTTCAGCTGATAGTGTAGTCAATGGCTCCTACGATTATACTGGTAACATTAATGAGAAAGATTCTGTTTCATTCTTCTTTGAAATTACAACCACATCCCCAGTTGATTGGACAAAAGTACAATGGGCGGGTAGCTATAATTATGAAGATGACCAAGAAAGTGTACGTTTTGTAGCATCTCGTAGGATGTTCAACAAGCCTGTTAGTATAGCAGAGAGCAAAGTGTTGAAACAGGGTGTTACCGTATTAAATAGGAAATACCGTCCTAAACTTTTCATTGTTCCAACACTCTCCGTTGTACGTGAAGATAAAAAGAATGACACAGATACTACTACTGTTTACCTTACTTTACATGATCAAAACGGACTCCCCGTATTGCATCACACTTGTCGTCTGAATACTTCCAATACGCTCAAGGTAGATACTATTGTAGTTACAGACAC
>NZ_BAJX01000050.1 GCF_000613925.1 Prevotella histicola JCM 15637 = DNF00424 | reverse complement strand
GTAAATTATAGAAGATAGGCATGAAAGGAAGTCGATTATCATATCTTCTCAACTTCCTGTAGACAACTGGTATGATGCAATAGGCGACCCTACCGTGGCAGATGCTGTACTAGATAGAATTGTGCATACCTCATATCAAATAGAACTAACTGGAGAGAGTCTTAGAAAGATAAAAGCAAAGAATATTACCAAATAATAGCGAAATAAAATGACCCACCCGACCAGGCATTTAGTGGGTCAATAATAAATCGTTTTACTGGGTCTAAAATACTTTGCCAGGGTGGGTCAAATTAGTGTGGCTTTTCCAACTCCTCGATATTCTTGTTCGGTTTCATCAAGTTAGGGGCAAACAAGGGGTCTGTCATAGCACGCTGATTAAGATACTCGGCTATTGTCCGTGTGAAATGTTCTGTTCCTTTCATTGTCGTATATGTTTTGATGTTGTTAATACTTGGGAATTTCAACTATTTGATTGATACGTCCATACAGGTAGGCTCTTAGGCTTGTTCTGTCGGGTGCGTAATACTCTGTCCATTGTCCGTACTGATTGACAAGATATTTCTTCAGTACATCAAAGAAGTCAAAGCGATAGCCTTGTAGGGGAACGGCAGTACGGAAGTAGGTATTAGAGTTCACTGCTTCACATAGCCAATTCTTTTCCTCACGGCTCATACGCTCGCCACAATAGAGTTTCACACGTAGGAGATATACTTTGCTATTACAAAGGCTCTCCAAAGGGGGAACGTCCCATTGTACAAACTTAATTGCCAACACTTGCTCACTTTTTTCAGCCACAGGGTTAATGCGGTAATGAGAGGAGGAGCTATATCCTTTTCTGTTCATCGAAGATGTTGTATTTGGCTTTCCCTTCGGTCGCCCTCTTCGAGTT
>NZ_BAJX01000051.1 GCF_000613925.1 Prevotella histicola JCM 15637 = DNF00424 | reverse complement strand
TAAATATATAATATATTAATAAAGAGCACTTTACAGGTAATCATTGAGACTAAAGTAGCAAACACTTCAGAACAAAGAGAGAAAAGAAAGAGCATCCGAGAAGTCAGGGATTAGCACAAGAGAAGTAGTAAAAAGCAATACTATTAGAACGGGAAAGACCTTAAAACCGCACAATAAAATATATATACATATTATTATATATAAAACACGTAGTCAAGTATTTAAGTCCAATTAGGCGCAACTATATAACAAGAAGAAGAGAAAACAAGTAGGCAGAAAACAAGAAAAGAGAAGTATTAAACTGTAAAACACTCATAAAACACATATAAACGATTCAATAATGAGCCAAAAAGGCTGGAGAAAAAAAGACGAAGAAGAAAAGAAAAAGGAATTAAACCAGAACGAAATAGATTCTTAATAAACACCAAACACAAAATATTACTCATTTATATATTTATATATTATATCGATATAACAAGATACAAACATATAGTATATATTTAATTATTTATTCTTTTATACTATCATATAAATAACTATAGATATAAATAAGGAAACAAATAAATAAGCATACAACAATGTATTTATATATTTACGTTTATATTCTTTCAAGTATAAACATAACAACATAAGTAAATAGACATGTTTTTAATTATATACATCTTTAAAGAAACGAATAAATAACATAAGAATTAAAGCTATAAAAAAAAGTAAATAAATTAATCCGTTTATATATATTTATATTATTATACGGTTACAGAAAAGCATAATGATCGGGTGAAACTGGTAAA
>NZ_BAJX01000052.1 GCF_000613925.1 Prevotella histicola JCM 15637 = DNF00424 | reverse complement strand
CATCCAAGGTTTTGGAAAGTGCACGGGCATTAGTTTTGTGGACAGTACGATGGTTCCCGTATGCCACAACATGAGGAGGAAATCCAACAAGGTGTTTGATGGACTTGCCAAGAACGGAAAGGGAACGATGGGGGTGGTGTCATGGTTTCAAGCTTCATCTGCTGTGCAACGAGATGAGCGATGTACTCACGTTCTGCCTAACTCCCGCAAACGTGGACGACAGGGACCCTAGGGTGTGGCAGGTCTTCACCAAGGTGCTCTACGGCAAAGTATTTGCCGATAAGGGCTACATCAATCAAGAGTTCTTTGAGAACCTCTTCAACCAAGGCATCCATCTCGTTCACGGGCTCAAATCAAACATGAAAAACAAGCTTATGCCCTTGTGGGACAAGATGATGCTGCGCAAGCGATATATAATAGAATGCATCAACGAACTGCTCAAGAACAAGGCCAACCTTGTCCATTCACGCCATCGCTCCGTACATAACTTTCTCATGAATCTCTGTGCGGCATTGGCTGCATATTGTTTCTTCGAGAATAAGCCCGAGGCACTTCCCGTGCGCATTGAAAAGACTAGGCAATTGGAACTTTTCTAAGCAAATCCTTATCCCGAACTGGCGTAACAACTACGAAAGACATCAAGCATACCACCCCCT
>NZ_BAJX01000053.1 GCF_000613925.1 Prevotella histicola JCM 15637 = DNF00424 | reverse complement strand
TCTATTTCTTTTTTAATTTACTTTTGAAAAGTATACTCTGAGAACTAAAAGGGCAATATAAAGGATACTTTGAAAACAAACTGTCATTTGCATTTATTTGAATCTTGTTCCTCTTAATCGCCTCGATTCTGATATATATATAGTCTCTCCGTTCATCATCAAATTCGATTGCAGGATAGGCCGTACCATCTAGATCTTCATCAATTTCTGGATCATAATCTAAATGAGCCTTTGCTATTCCTGATATGCTATCTTGAAGCCCACGCTTCTTATTTTTTACATATATTTTGTAAAGGATTTCACTCTGACTAAGATAGTGGATTCTTATCATCTGTATTAATGTGTCATTCTCCATCAAATAAGATACTTCTAAAGAACTTTCTCTTTTCTTCTGAGCATGTCTAAAAGATAATGATTGTGTCACCATCGATGACTTATTTTTATTATTCGTTTTTAGACATTCACTATTCTTTTGATCAGAAATACAACTCATTGTTATAAACAAAATGAAGCATAAAATTAAATATCTCATAATAGTTTTTATTTTATCTAGTTTCTCTATATGACGTTGT
>NZ_BAJX01000054.1 GCF_000613925.1 Prevotella histicola JCM 15637 = DNF00424 | reverse complement strand
ATTCGTTGACAGCACAATGATACCCGTATGTCACAATGTACGACGATATTACAACAAAGTCTTTGCCGGCCTCGCCAAGGACGGAAAGGGTACCATGGGCTGGTGTCATGGATTCAAGCTGCACCTGCTATGCAATGATTCTGGTGAAGTGATAACGTTCTGTCTTACAGGAGCAAATGTGGATGACAGAGATAGCAGGGTATGGACGGTATTTGCAAAGGTCTTATTTGGGAAGATCTTTGCTGATAGAGGGTACATCAAGCAGGAACTCTTTGATAGTCTGTTCAGTCAAGGTATCCAACTCGTTCATGGGCTCAAGGCTAAGATGAAGAACAAACTGATGCCTATGTGGGACAAGATTATGCTGAGGAAAAGATACATTATCGAGTGCATTAACGAACTACTCAAGAACAAAGCCAACCTTGTTCACTCAAGACACCGCTCGATACACAACTTTATCATGAACTTGTGTTCTGCCCTTACAGCATACTGCTTCTTTGAGAACAAGCCAGAGGCACTGCCAGTGTATGTGGAAAAATCAAGGCA
>NZ_BAJX01000055.1 GCF_000613925.1 Prevotella histicola JCM 15637 = DNF00424 | reverse complement strand
ATTCATTCCTACTATAAAAATTGGCTATGTTGATATAAAGAACGGTCTTGAGGCAGGACTGGAATACGGTTTCGGATTTAATGATATGCTCCGCACCAGTGCCAATGACTATGGCTATCAGGAGCGTATGAATAATCTTCAGACTGTCAGCCTTACCATTGGTTACAGTCTTCCTATTGGCAAAGCTAAATAAGCAGCATAACTACAATCATATTAAAACGGTCTTTAAATGAAACATAAATACCTCACAGCAGTTTTCTTCTTTCTATCCACTCTTTCTGCTACTGCTCAGACCCCTGGTGGTGTAGATAAGCCAATGGTATGGTCACACGATTCTACCTCTGTCCGTGTCTCTGCTGGTGCTGGACTTACCTATATAGGCGTAAGTAAGGTATATGGCGAAAAGGAGCAGGCAATATGGTCTCTTGGAAGTGGAAAAGCTATTACCCGTATACAGACAACTGAACGTGCTGCTAACCTTGGCGATGGTACATTCATGAATTATGCCAAGGACTC